>CAVWFZ010000006.1:0-4908 GCA_963754345.1 Thermoanaerobaculaceae bacterium
TGATTCGTCATGGCTTACCTCCCATTTCGCATCAGGGCGAATATGAATATTGCCGGAACGGTTCGAATCATCGAATCCCGCCGGCGACATCCCGCCTTCTGGAAAGCAGTCCTCCCACCGTATTGGGCATTGCGGGACGCGTATTGACGGACCTGTTATTGCTTTCGTCGACTTTCGCCTCCCGCCGTAACGGGGGACGTAACGTAGGTTCTGATATGGAAGACCGGCCGTCAAGGGTTATTCTCGAGTCATCTGATCCTCCCCACGGTTCTTTGACCGCCCGCCGCCGCGACGTAGCGCGCCCAACGGTGTGGCGCAGCGAGTGCGGCGGGCGGGGGGTCGACATCGCGGATGTCCTGAGGCGCCGGGGCAGCGCGCCGATGAGGCGGCTTCGACGACGAATCACTCTGATATGCGCGGGTCACCCCGGTCACGGGGACCGGGGGCCGCATGACCGTGCTCCGTCGGGAGCTGCCTCCGTCTAAACGCGCGAGTCCCCCGGGCCGAGGCCCGAGTGTCGCATAGAACCGGCGAGGGCTCTCCAATCGTGCCTGCATCGCGCGCCTGTCCCCGGCGGCCTCAGGATGGTGTCACATCGCTCCGCTCGGTCAGGGCCCTACGCGGCCTGGGCCGCAGGCTGCCGCCTGCGTCAGGGCGGCCCAGAGGAAGCCGACCAACTCGCGGGCGATCGCCACCACCGCCACCGGGGGCCGTTTCCCGTGCCCGACCAGATGCCGGTACCGCCGGTGGAGCCGCTGCTGCGCCTGCCACGCCTGGGCGAGGACGGCCGGCGGCTGCCCCTGGCTCCGGCGCGCCAGCGCCGCCCCGAGCCGCGGCGGGTGCCGGTAGTGCCAGGCGGCCTCGACCAGGATGCGCCGGGCGTGGGTGTTGCCGGCTTTCGTGATGCGCCCGCGCCGCTCGCGGTCCCCGGAGGAGTCCTCGCTCGGGACCAGGCCGAGATACGCCATGAGCTCCCGGGGGTGCGGGAAGCGGTGGAAGTCCCCGATCTCGGTGAGCAGGCCCATCGCCGCGAGGGTATCGATCCCCCGGAAGCAGCGGAGCCACCCCACGTGCTCCCGGTACGGCGCCGTCTCGGCGAGGGCCAGGATCTCCTGCTCCAGGTCCGCCCGGCGGGCGAGGAGCTGCTCGACGGTGAACCGGTACTCCTGATAAGTGCGCTCGAGGACGGGGAGCGTCGAACCGCTGGCTCCGGAGCCAGGTCCAGTGGCGCTGGGTCCAGTTCCGGCCCTCGCGGTAGACCCGGCCGTGGCGGGCCAGGAACTTCACGAGCCGGTGGCGCCAGCGGAGGAGATCCTCCTGCACGTCTTCCCGGCAGCGGAGGAGATCCCGCACCGCCTCCGCGGCCTCGTCGGGCACGTGGATCGGGGTCAGCTCCCCCGCCCGGAAGAGGCGGACCAGCTTCGCCGCATCCCGGCGGTCCGTCTTGATCCGGTCCCCCGGCTTGCGGGGCGTCAAGGCGGGAGCGATGACCTGGCAGGGGACGCCCAGGGCCGTGAGCTGCCGGTACAGGTCGTACCCCGAGGGACCCGCCTCGTAGCAGGTCACCACCGGCCCCTCGCGCTTGAGGCGCTCGAAGAGCCGCCGGAGATGGCGAGGCTCGTTGGGGATCTGGCGCAGCTCGGGCTCCGTCGCTTTGGGCCGCAGGACCCCCACCACGATCGAGTTCTTGCTGTCATCGAGGGCCACGTACGTGGTATCCTTCTCCATGACCGGCCTCCTTTCGCATGTGGCTCTGTTCCGTCCCCGGAACAACCCACGCTATTATGCGATAGGTCAGGCCGGTCCTTCCATATGGTCTAGAGCGCATTCAGGTTTTCCCTGACCTCTTGGAGTTCCTCCGAAAGCGCCACCCGATTGACGGATGAGGTCGTCACCCCTAAGAAGTGCGCCGCCTCCGCTCCCGAGTAGCCCATCTCCCGCACCGCCACCCGACAAAACGGCCGCCTCACCCTGACCGCGCCTCGCGCCAGTTCCCGCCTCGTCCCTCTCCCGCGGGTGCTCCGAGTGTGCCCCCGTGCATCCTTCCCAGACGTGCTGCCGAAGGTGACGAAAGTGGCAACGCCCAGTCATGCATGAGGCACTCCAGGGGAGTTTCAGTCGGCATGGAGATAGTAGATGGAGTTTTTGCGCACCACAGGGAAGTGCGGACATCCAGCGCGGAGTGTGGCTTGGGTCCCACGGGGTGGCGCCACCGCTCACGGCGCCAGGCCGCCGGCCTTGAGCGCCTCGTACGTCATGTAGCCTCCAGACAGGTTCCGCGAGCGATAGCCGTGCTGCGCCAGGAAGCGCGTGGCGTAGTACGCGCGTTGCCCCACGCGGCAGTAGATCCAGATGTCGCGATCCTTTGGCAGCTCGACGTACCGGGAGCGCATCTGTGAGAGCGGCAGATTGATCGCGTGTGGTACGTGCCCGCCGGCGAACTCATCGGGTTCGCGCACGTCGAGCAACAACGCGTCGGTGCGGCCGAGCTCCAGCCAGTCGGCCACGGGCATGTCGCCCTTCAGCACGTTCTCGGCGAGCATGCCGGCGAGATTCACCGGGTCTTTCGCGGCACCAAACTGCGGCGCGTAGCACAGCTCGGCCTCGGCGAGATCGTGCACCGTGCCGTTGAACTGAATCGCGGTCGCGATGACGTCGATGCGCTTCTCCACGCCTTCGAGCCCCACCGCTTGCGCGCCGAGGATGCGGCCATCGGGCACCGAGAACAGGAGCTTGAGATGAATCGGGCGCGCGCCGGGGTAGTAGCGGGCGTGATGACCCGGGTGAAGGTAGACCTTCTGGAAGCTCGTGACGCCGGCGCGCCGGAGTCCCTTCTCGCTCGCGCCGGTGGACGCGACGGTGAGGCCCAACACCCCCACCACCGCGGTGGCCTGCACCCCGCGGAAATGCGTCGCCCGCCCGGCGATCGACTCGGCGGCAACCCGGCCTTGGCGATTCGCCGGTCCCGCCAGCGGCAGCACCGTGTCCTGCCCCGTGAGCACGTCTTGCACTTCGACGACGTCGCCCACGGCCCAGATATTCGGATCGGACGTGCGCATCTGAGCATCGACGACAATGCCGCCGCGCGGACCCAGTTGGAGGCCGGCATCCTTGGCCAAAGTCGTCTCGGGCCGCACGCCGACGGCCAGGATGACGAGGTCGGCGGGCAATCGTGCCCCGCTCTCTGCGACGACGACCAAGCCGCCGCCATCACGCTCCTCTATGCGCGCAAGCCCATCGCCCAACTGGAGCCGCACGCCTTTCGTCGCCAGGTACTGCATGAGCGGCGCCGCCATCTCCGGATCGAGCGGGGGCATCACCTGCGGCAGTTTCTCCAGCACGGCCACTGCCAGATCGCGATGGAGTAAGTTCTCGACCATCTCCAATCCGATGAATCCGCCACCGACGACGACCGCGGTCCTGGCGCGACGCTCGGCAATCCATGACCGGATGCGGCGCGAGTCGGGGATGGTGCGCACCGCGAAGACGCCGGGCAGGTCTACGCCTGGCAGCGGCGGGCGGATCGGCGCCGCGCCCGGGGACAGCACAAGCACGTTGTAGCGTTCCGCGCGGCTGACGCCGGTGCGCACGTCACGCACCGTGACCGTGCGGGCGCTGCGGTCGATGCCCGTGACTTCCGTCTCGATCTGCACCTCCACATTGAATCGCGCGCGGAACATCTCCGGTGATGCCACCAGCAGGCTGCGCTCGTCCACAATGACGTTGCCGACGTAGTACGGCAGCCCACAGTTCGCAAAGGACACGTAGGGACCGCGCTCGAACACGACAATCTCGACGGACTCGTCCAGCCGCCTCAATCGCGCGGCGCACGATGCGCCTCCCGCCACGCCGCCGACAATGAGCACGCGACGCGGGGTGCTGGTGTTACGCGAGGGAGTTGGTTGCGGGTCGGCTTGGTGGCTCATACGAACTCCAATCGAGGAGGTTGTGTGCAATCCGGGACGTTGGCACTCTGATCCGCCTCTTCGGCCCCTTCGAGGGTCGCCACGTCCTCAGCCTTCGACGACGGATTCCGGCTTGCGATGCACGACCCCCTGGCAGATCGCGATCACCTCCCCGCCTTCCGTCTTGACCGTGATCTGGTAGAACGCCGACCGGTGGCCCTTGCGAAGTTCCTGGCCCTCGGCCACCAGGCGGGCTCCCGGCTCGGCGGCCGCCAGGTAGTGAATCGTCATGCTCAGGGCGACCGCCATCTGGCCGTGGGAGTTCGACGCCGCCGCGAAGGCGGCATCGGCCAGACTGAAGATCGCCCCGCCGTGGGGGATCCCGTGGAAGTTCAGCATGGCCGGCGTGAGCGTCATGGCCACCCGAGCGTGCCCGGGCGTAAGCTCCTCCAGGTCCATGCCCATCCATTTGGCAAAGGGATCCTGGCCGATCTTTCTCGCGATGACGTCGCTCGCTGAAATGGTCATGCTTCCCTCCGCTGCTTGCTAGCCGTGTGTATCCGAAGTTCGCCAACCTTCGCCCCCAGCCGTCTCCGCGGCACCTGGGGCCTCGTCGAGAACCGGCCAGCCTTGCTCCGGCGCCGCCGCCCGGGTACCCAGCGCAGACGCTGGGTGCGGGCGCGTCGCGCCGTGGAATGGATGCCATGGAGGCAAGTGCTGCCTTTGCGCCCACGGCGACCGAACCCGGCTGGCCCGCGGGCCCGGTGCCTTGGAGTCGGTTGGGGGCTCGGTTTATGCTGCCGGGTTTCGGACACGCTAGACTAGACGGTGGCGGCATCATCCGGCTGATAGAACGCTTGCAGCGCCAGCGTTCTTGGGCCAGGTCCCTCAGTCGCGCTTGCAGATGACGTTGAGGACCGCTTGCCGCCTGTCCTCTCGGACGGCCTTCAGTGCGCGCTGGAGGGCGGGTCGCACCTCTTCGGGCCTCTCCACCCGTTCGCCG
>CAVWFZ010000007.1:0-490636 GCA_963754345.1 Thermoanaerobaculaceae bacterium
GATCCGCGCGTACGCCCCGGGCTCTCCCGAGAAGCGTTCGATCAAGGCCAAGCTCGCCGAGATGCGCGGGCGCGAGATCGAGATCCCCCTGATCATCGGCGGGGAAGAGGTCAAGACCGGCAAGCTCGGCACCTGCATCATCCCGCACAACCACTCGCACGTGCTCGCGCGCTACCACAAGGCCGGTAAGGCCGAGATCGAGCGTGCGATCGCGGCGGCGCGCAAGGCGCGCCAGAGCTGGTCCCGCATGGCGTGGCACGACCGCGCCGCGATCTTCCTGCGGGCCGCGGACCTGCTCGCCGGACCGTTCCGCGACGAGGCCAACGCCGCCACCATGCTCGGCCAGTCCAAGACCGTCTTCCAGGCCGAGATCGACTCGGCGTGCGAGCTGATCGACTTCTGGCGCTTCAACCCGCAGTTCATGCAGAGGGTCTACGAGGACCAGCCGATCAGCTCACCGGGCGTGTGGAACCGCGTCGAGTACCGCGCCCTCGAGGGTTTCGTCTTCGCCGTCACCCCGTTCAACTTCACCTCGATCGGCGGCAACCTCCCGACCTCGCCCGCGATGATGGGCAACACCATCCTCTGGAAGCCGGCCTCCACGGCGGTGTTCTCGGCCTACGCCATCATGCGGGTGCTGATCGCGGCGGGCCTGCCCCCGGGCGTCATCAACCTCGTGGTGGGCTCCGGCGGTGAGGTGGGCGACCCAGTGCTGGCGTCGCCGGAGCTTGCCGGCATCCACTTCACCGGCTCCACGGTCGTCTTCCAGCAGATGTGGAAGACCATCGGGAACAACATCGCGAGCTACCGCTCCTATCCCCGCATCGTGGGCGAGACCGGCGGGAAGGACTTCGTCTTCGCGCACGCCTCCGCCGACGTGAACGCGCTCGCGACCGCGCTGGTCCGCGGAGCGTTCGAGTACCAGGGCCAGAAGTGCTCCGCCGCCTCGCGTGCCTACGTCCCGAAGTCGCTCTGGCCCAAGGTCAAGAGGGCGATGCTCGGTCAGATCGCCGAGATCAAGATGGGGGACGTCGAGGACTTCACCAACTTCATGGGCGCGGTGATCGACAAAGGGGCCTTCGAGACCATCAAGCACTACATCCAGTTCGCCAAGAGGTCCTCCGAGGCCGAGATCGTCGCGGGCGGCGGGTGCGACGACAAGGTCGGGTACTTCATCCAGCCCACCGTGGTGCTGACCACCAACCCCAGGTTCAAGCTCATGCAGGAGGAGATCTTCGGCCCCGTGCTGACGCTCTTCGTCTACCCGGACAGGAAGCTCGACAAGGCCCTGGAGCTGTGCGACACCGGCTCGCCCTACGCCCTCACCGGCTCGGTGTTCGCGAACGACCGCGCCGTGATCGCGAAGGTCGCTGAGCGCCTGCAGGGCGCCGCGGGCAACTTCTACATCAACGACAAGCCCACCGGCGCGGTGGTCGGCCAGCAGCCATTCGGCGGCGCGCGCGCCTCCGGCACCAACGACAAGGCCGGCTCGCTCTGGAACCTCATCCGCTGGGCGAGCCCCCGCGCCATCAAGGAGACGTTCGTCCCGCCCACGCACTTCGCCTACCCGTTCATGCGGGAAAAATGACGTAGGGGCTCGGGGCTGGGGAGAGACGGAACAAGCAAGCGGGTTGTTCGCTCCGTCGTTACCCTCTCCCAGGGGGAGAGGGCGAGGGTGAGGGGACGGCAGAGGTACAGTAGGGCATGCTCAGCGTCAGCGTGACCGGGGTCCTCAAGTTCGCCGGCATCGTCGTCGCGGTCGCCGTCGCGCTGTTCCTCCTCGACCGGTTCCTGCTCTGGTGCGAAGCGCGAGGGTGGATCTATTGGCGCCGGCGCAAATCGTCCCCAGGCACGGCCGCGGGCGCATTCCTCGAGTTGCAGGCGATGCTTGAGCCCGGCAAGGAGCACGTCCTCAAGGAGACCAAGCGGGTCCAAGAGGAACGCGACGACGAGGGCGAACCGCCGGAGCCGCCTCGCCCGTCTTGAGCGCGCCCGCGCGGAGCAGGCAAGGCTCCCGCCCTTGACTCCCGCGGGGCAGGGGAGAACAATTGCTACACCGTCCACGCCACCTCGGGGAAGGAGACTCCAATGGACCCGATTGGCGTGAAAATCATCCACCTGAGAACCGTCTCAATTGGCGCGCAGCCCCCGCGGCTGCTCGACCGCGTGCGCGCAACGGTGCGGGCGAAGCACTACTCGCCGCGGACCGAAGAGGCGTATGTCGGTTGGATTCGCCGCTTCATCCTCTTCAACGGCAAGCGGCACCCGGAGGACATGGGCGACGTCGAGATCAACACGTTCCTATCGCACCTCGCGATCGAGGGGAACGTGGCCGCATCCACGCAGAACCAGGCGCTCTCCGCGCTGCTCTTCCTCTACTAGGAGGTGCTTGGTCTCGACGTGCCGTGGCTCGAGTGCGTCGTGCGCGCGCGCAAGCCCGCCCGGCTGCCCGTCGTCCTGAGCCGGGACGAGGTGCGGCGGCTCCTCGCCCGCGTGCGCGGCACGCCGAACCTGCTCTGCAAGCTGCTCTACGGGACCGGCATGCGCCTGCTCGAGGGGCTCTGCCTGCGGGTCAAGGACATCGATTTCGAGCGCAACGAGATCATCATCCGCGAAGGGAAGGGCGGCAGGGACCGGCACACGGTGCTGCCGGCTTCGCTGCGGGCGCCGCTCGAGGAGCACCTGGCGCGTGTGCGTGCGCTCCACGATGCGGACCTGGCGGCGGGGGCGGGGAGCGTGCGGCTGCCGGGCGCCCTCGCGGCCAAGTACCCCAACGCTGGCCGCGAATGGCCGTGGCAGTGGGTGTTCCCGGCTCGCACGGTGTGGCGGGACGAAGCGACCGGGGCCCTGATGCGCCATCACCTGCACGAGAGCGCCGTCCAGAAGGCCGTGCGCGCCGCAGCCTTGCAGGCCGCACTGGCCAAGCCGGTGGGTTGCCACACCCTGCGCCACTCGTTCGCGACCCACCTCCTGGAGGACGGCTACGACATCCGGACGATCCAGGAGCTGCTGGGGCACAAGGACGTCTCGACCACCATGATCTACACCCACGTCCTGAACAAGGTCGGGGGACGAGGGGTGCGGAGTCCCGTCGACGGGCTGTGAGAGCGGACGTCGGATGCGGTAGAACCACGCGGGCCAGTGACGGCCAGGCGAACGTCACCGTGTGGACGAATTAGGCGGACTCGGACTCGGCCTATCCCGGAACTGGCCACAAGACGTTGTGGAGCGCATAATGAGGTCAGGCCACACGTTCGGAGGGTTTCATGGGCGTAGACGAAAAGGCCAAACCAAGCCTCCGACTCTCGGTTCGCCCTTTTCCCGTAGTCCCTCTAATCTGCGTCATGGGTATCCCCTTCATTCAGGTTGTCTCAAAACGGGGATGCGGAGTTGACTGAGTGATGGTGCGGTAGGTGATCGGTTGGCTATGGACGAGGACCTCCAGGACACGGGCGACGATGCGGCCGACGCCGCGGGTCTTTCGGCGGTTGTGGCGAAACTCGAACTCGTCGAGATACGCCTGGAAGTGCTTGCGACTGACGGCGCCGTGGTACGTACCAATCCAGAACCTCCGGACCAACGAAATCGCGTGGTGGGCGTTCTGGATGGGATCCTCCGACCTTTCAGGAAGCCGTTTGACGATGATTTGCTGATGCCCCCGCCCACGGATCGTCGACCGGTTGTACGTGCCATAGCCATCGGTCGTGACATGCGAGCCCTCGGTGATGTTGCGCTCAACGAACGACCGGACCGAGCTGGTGGAGAGGTCCGGTGCGTGCTCGAGCCGAATGCGGCCGTCCTCCTCCGCGGCTACGAAGATCGCGGCCTTCTGCTCGGCGGGCCGGCCTGGCCGCCCGCCCTTCGCCCCGAAGTACGCGTCGTCCACCACGACGTGACCTTCAAGTCGAGAGCGGTCATGTCGAACCATGCATCGCCGCAGCTTCTGCATCCACACCCACGCTGTCTCGTAGGAGCCAAACCCAAGGATGCGTTGCAGGTCCTTGGCGCTGATGCCGTTCTTCCTCGCGGCCATCTCCCACAGAGCGCGGAACCACAGCTTGAGGGGCTTACGGGTACCTTGAAGCGGCGTCCCCGCCGTGACGCTCATCTGGTGGCCACACGACCGGCACTCAAAGCGACCGTTCGCCAGTTCCCATGTACGGTCCGAACCACATCGCACACACGCCGGCTGGCCGGCCCACCGAAGCTCGATGAGCAGCTTGCGGCACGCGGCTTCATCGGGGAACGCCACTTCAAAATCCTGCGCCGTCCTCGGAAACCGGCGCCACACGCTCTCATCAACCATGATGTGCAACCCGCACAGTCTCACCTCACTGGCATATCATGGCAAAACCTGAGCGAAAGGGATACCCATGATCTGCGTTAGACGCACACCGAGAAGGTCCTAATGAGCATCCAACTCTCGCTGGATCGTGCGCGATTGGTGCTGCGGGTTGTCGGCTGGGTTGGTGTGCTGTTTTCGGTTTTCGGCCTTTTCGCCCAGAACGCGATTTGGTCAGCGTGTCCCGTGAGCCAGCAACCACCTGAGATCCGTCCCGTGTACTACACAATGGTTGGTGTCAACATCGCCATCACGATCGCGACGTTTTTCGTTGCGGCTGGCCTCACCCGAGCCTGGGCTAAGTGCGTACCGTTCTTTGTCGGGGTCCAATTCCTCGTCCTCCTCGACTTCCTCATTCCTGGTCTACTGTGGCTGAACCCTCGCTTCGGCCACGCAATCGCCACGGTCACGGGTATCTCCGGTTATGGTACCGCTTTTTTGGTAATCACCCTTTACCCGTTTTGGGGTTCTGTGGCGGCAATCTGGGCAGCGCATCGCATGGGAATGGGTCAGGCACATGAGTCTTCGTAGTCGCAGTCGGCTGCGTGCGTCTAACAGCCGCTTGCAGGCGGCGCGGCCGCGCGGGTGCTTGTGTGGAGGCAGGACGGTGTTCGAGAATTGTGCGATGCCAAAGACGTGCAGTTCAACGGGCGCGCGCCTGAAGCGGGGCGTTAGATGACAGCAAGGAAGCGCGATGGACAGTGAACTGATCACACTTGACCGGCTCTTGGGCGACGGCGAACCGTACGCGATGTTCCATGACGCGAAGCTGCTGTCACTGGAAATCGACTATACAAAGAAGTCGCTAACGGCCGAGTTCCGCGTATGTGTTGGAAACCCGGACGCAGCGGACCCAATAGCCCAAGAGCGGCGGCGGCGCGGTCGAATTGGTGTTGAAGGCCTTCGCCTATTCGCCATGGAGCCGCCGGACGAACGACCTACAACCCAGGTGGACTTCCCTTGGCTCACTGACGATGGCCTGTTGCGAGATTGCCCCACAGAAACAGCTAAGTGGTTGGTGCAGTCAATTTCAAGGGGTGAAGTTGCGTGGTATCTGTACTTCAGCGACCTTAACGCGTTCGCCTACATCGTCGGCCGTAGGGCGAGCTTTGAATGGGTCTGAGGCTGTCATCTAACAAGCGCTTGCAGCAGGCACGCCTTCCGGTGTGCTTGCTTGGAGGCCGTGGTTTCGTTGATCAGCGTGCCATGCCAAGGCCCTGCGGTCTGGCCGGCGTGCCGCTGAAGCGCAGCGTTAGGCCGCCACACGCTTCCTGCCATTCATTCGTATGGTAGCTTTGACCGGGAAACGCATTCCCAGGCATTATCGATGACGAACGGCCTGCTTGATACGCTCAACGACATCAGCACGTACCTAGCGATCCTCGCGCAGCAGGTCCGCGCCGAGGCCCTGGCCGGGCTCGGGTCAAGGAACAAGGTAGCGGAGCACGTTCTGCTGCCGGTGCTCCGACGCGTGTACGGCGCCCCCGGCTTGACCAACGCCAACGCGCTCGCCGCGAACTTCCCAGGCGTAGACCTGTACGATCCGTCGTCCGGTCTCGGCGTGCAGGTCACGTCCGAGTCGAGGTCCACCAAGATCACCACGACAATCAAGACACTGGCCGCTGGCACTCTCCCGCTCACACGGCTCGTCATCGGGCTCGCCGCCGATAACACCCCGAATTTCAGGGCCAGTACACGCGCAAAGTGGAAGGCGGCGACGAAGGGCCGCTTCGGGTTCGAACCCGAGGCGGACGTGTTGGCGTTCGACCGGCTGCTTGCCCGCATCCAGCTCCTGCCGCCGACTGAGATCGCCGAGATTGCCGCCGAGCTGCAGGCGCTCGTGCGCGGCGCGCACATCATCCACCTACTACCGCACCTCCGGCAGCAGGTCGAGGCCCAGCTAGCAGAAGAGCAGCGGATCGCCCGGTACATTCCGGACGTGTTCGTCGAGACGCAGGACACCAAGTATCAGGCCCGCTGCTTCGCCCACCCCGCGCTTTTCGTGCGCCACATCGCCGGCTGGTTCGATCGCCAGCCGTTCGCTGGGCTGAACCGCCTAGCCACGAAGAGTGGGGTGCCTCCCGTATCCACGCCATCGACCGGAGAGCTGGCCGCCGCCGACACACCGGAGGGTGCGGGTGCGGCGGCGGGCACGTTCATGGGTAGACTGGGGAGTCTCGACGCGACGCTCTCCTCCTACAGCGAGATCCTCGGGACGGGAGGCGCGGACGTGCCCCGCGATGCGGCTTATGCGCACGTGCTCCGTGAGACACAGTACTACATCGACATGGGCGCCAGGGGGATGCAGTACCACCTAGGCAATCGCCGTACGGAACTCCGCTGCGTGACCGCCGGCCTCTTCCTGCTCACGGGCCCCGCAGGTCAGGGGAAGACCAACTTCCTGTGCGACTTCACAGAGCGGTTTCTCCTCCGTAACGGCGTTCCGTGCGCCTACGTCACGGCGCGGCGGCTCAGCCGCATACCGGAGCCTGACCTTACCGAGGTTGTTCGTCGGATGATCTTCCCATCGGCTGTTGCAAGCCTTGAGGAGGGACTGACCACGCTGGCCGGCGCGTGCGCCGAGCAGCGGCAGCCGTTCGTGCTCGTCATCGATGGCCTGAACGAGCATCCCGACGTACGCGCCTTCGCCGGGCAGCTCGAGCACCTTCTAGAAACACTCGTACGCTACCAGCACGTGCGCGTGCTCATGACGTGTCGCTCGGAGTTCTTGGAGCAGCGCTTCGGCACGCTGCTATCCGGGCCTCTCGCCCCTGTCCTCCACCTCTCGCAGGCCCACGGGAAGCGGTTCGAAGACGAGCAGTACCGCGAGCTCGTCGCGCGCTACTTCCGCTTCTTCAAGGTGCGGCCCAGCCTCGTCTCCGCGCAAGTCATCGACTTTCTCCAGCGCGATGTACTCCTGCTTCGGTTCTTCTGCGAGGCCTACGGCGCACGGGGCCGCGCCAGAGACTACGAGCAGCCATTCGTCGCTGGCATTTATCGTGACGAGATCTTCAGGCGCTATGTCGAGGACAAGTTGGGCCGGGCCCAGCAGGCTGTCGCGAACGACCGGTCGTCGGTGCGCCCCCTGGTCCGCCCAGCCGAACTTCGAAGGGTGCTCTCATTGGTCGTCGCGCACATGCTCGAGACAGGGCGGTTTACGGATGTGCCCCGCACGGTGGTGCCGGCCGAACTGGACGCGGAGCTGACGGCCCTGCTCGATGAGGAGCTCGTGTTGCGCCACGATCTCGGCCCGGCGCCATCGCTGCTCGCCGAGCCGACCGAGGTGTTGAACTTCACGTTCGACGAGATGCGCGACTTCCTACTCGCGCAACACCTGCTCGGCGTCCACGCACAGAACCCCGGCGAGTTCGCCCGCCTCGTGGCGTTGCAACAACCCACGACGGCGCAGAGCGTCGAGGGAATGCAGCGGTTCCTCTTCTACGCCTCGCGCGTCCCGACGAACGCCACGTTCTTCGAAAGCTACCGTGCGCACCCTTGGTACACGGCCGTCTACGACAGGGAGGTGTTCGCCGTCCCGCAGACGCACCTGGATGCCGATGATCGGCGCATCGCGGAGGAGGCGTTGGCCGCCGGCGGCGAGCGCGCCCAGCACTTCGCTCGAGAGCTTGCCCTGTGCTGGAGAGCTTCGGTCTTCCCGGTCCTCAACCTCGACGTGCTGCTCGCCGTCGCCCGAATCGCAGCACCGCCCTTCTTCACCGACGTGATTGTTCCGACGTTCGGCCGCGGTTTCTACGGCCGCGATCCTCTAGGCGACGCCTTCTGCCGCTTCGTCGAAACCGAGGTGCTCCCCACGTTCGCGCCCGGTCAGGAACACCCGTACGACCCCATCTTCCGTCTTCTCCTTCTCCTCCTGCCCGTTGGCGCGACCCCGACGCTCGACTCACCGGCCGTCGCCGTCTTCCGTCAGCTGATCTCGGCCCACCCCGCGTACGCGCTCGGGCTGCTGCGCGAAGCCCTCGGCGAGGGTAGGCGCTGGAACCGTGCCTTCCTTTGGCGGCTACTCAGCGTGGCCACTTCGGCTATTCACGACCCCGCCTCCTTGATCGCGGCGGCCGAGGCAGATGTCGCAGACCGCAACTCCGACGCCATGCTTCGTCGCGAGGCCGGGCGGTTTCTTACCCGCGTGTCCGCAGCCCGGAGCGCCTCATGATCATCCCCCTGAAGTCCGAGCACACCCAAGACGACTATATCGTCTGTCCCCGCGCGCCCGCGACGGTCGCGGAGTTGCGGGATCGTATGTTGCGCCGTGCCAGCGTGACCACGGGATCGTATGCGTATCGGCTCATCGACGACCTACACGCCGCGATCTTCGTCCAGTCCCTCGACCTCAAGACGGACTACAAGAGGTACTTCGCCCGTGAGTACGCGTCTTTCGCCGAGTATCTCCGGCGCCGGGCGCGTTTCCCGCGGGCGGTAGTAGACAGGCTCATCGAAGCCGTCGAGGTGAGCAGCGGGATGTATCACTTCCGTGCTACCTACACGTTCCTGGCCGACGATTACGGCCTTGAGTTCCTTCAGCGACTGGTGGATGATCCGCCGCCGGCGGAGACATCATGAGAGTACGCGCAGGCTTCGTGACCAACAGTTCGTCGACCTCCTTCCTCATCATCGCGCGCGACGAATTGGAGGAAGGAGCCTTCCTCGAACTCATGGGGGTAGCACCCGACTCGCCGATCGCGGACCTGTTCCGTGAGCTCTTCAGCCACGTTGTCGAAGCGAGTCAGTACGTCGACCTTGCGCACGTTGACACCCGTATGTCGCCGGCGACATGGTTCCACAACGATCGGCTATCCCCGGTGATGATGGACCGCCTGAAGGACGCCGCCAGTAAAGGGCTCAAGGCGTACTTCGGCAGGTTGAGCAGCGACAACACCTTGGTACAGTCGTTCTTCTGCACGGATTCGTTCGAGGTCGAGAACGAGCAGATCTACTTCAACTACCTGGAGTGTGCCTGGTGATGCACCGGCCGGCCGCCATGATCGTCAAGCGGTTCCCGCAGCAGCGGTACACGGCAATGTTCAACCCCCACTCCGGTTTTTTCGCCCGGATTGAGGATGTGGGAGCGCCGGAGCCGTTTTGGGCCGAGCACGGCCCGGAACTGCTGGACATCGCCATCACGAACTGGTGTGATCGCGGCTGCGTCCTCTGCTATCGCAAGTCGGACGAGACGGGCCGCCACATGGGGGTCGAGGCCTATCGTGAGGTGATCCGGCAGGCGCAGGCGATGCACGCCTTCCAGGTGGCGCTCGGCGGCGGGAACCCGAACCACCACCCTGACTTCGTCGAGATTCTGCGGCTCACGCGGGAGGACTACGGAATCGTGCCCAACTACACGACGAACGGGCGCGGCCTCACCGACGCGGTGCTCGAGGCGACCCGGCGCCACTGTGGGGCGGTCGCGGTGAGCGCGTATGAGCCTTACCGCGAGACCGCGGACGCCATCGAACAGCTTGCCGCGCGCGGGATCACCACGAACGTGCACTTCATCCTCTCGAGCCGGAGCATCGATACCGCGATCGCGTGGCTGCAGGACCCCCCGGCGTTCCTCGCTCGGGCGCACGCACTGGTGTTTCTGAACTACAAGCCGGTGGGGCGGCACGCGAACGAGCGGCTCCTCGCCAACCGGAGCACACGGATCGAGGAGTTCTTCCGCCTTGCGACCACCATGCGGCACCCGTGGCGAATCGGCTTCGATAGCTGCAGCGTCACAGGACTCGCGCGTTTCGGCGACGCGCACGAGGTCAGTCTCGAAGGCTGTGACGCGGGCCGGTTCTCGCTATTCGTCTCAGAGGACCTGAAGGTCTACCCGTGCTCGTTCATGGTCGAGGCGGGCTACGCAGGCGTCCCGCTGTGCGGAACGACGCTCCGCGAGATCTGGCAGCAGCACCCTGCATTCACGCGCATCCGTACGCAGCACGCCGGGGGCGGCTGCGCGGGCTGTCGGACCACCCCTCTTTGCCTCACGGGCTGCCCGCTCTTCCCCGAGATGAACCTCTGCCCAGGCAACAGGCGCACCGCATCATCGCCTCCGATGGAGACGCCCTCGCAGGCCTCGTCCTAGGACCGCACAGGAGAGGACGTTCGCCGGGCGGCGGTGCGCTCATCTGTTCGCAGTCTCGCCGGCCTGAGCCAAGGTAGCCAGGGTCTTGCCTCTCTCTTGGCGATGTTGAACAAGCCGCTGCCATCTGATGCCATCCTCTTCTAAGGGGTTTGGCCGTGCGGCCTAACAGGCGGTTGAAGCCGACGTCCTGCCGCGCTCTGGTTGCTACGAGCTATGCTGTCATCATGGCTCTCGCAACGAGGACGGCTGTGCTGGTTACCCGGACGCAGCTTAACCGCAGCGTTAGGTGGCTGTTCGCAGTGGTCAGCTTGGTCCTCATCTGCGTTGATGCACCAGCGTTGCTGGCAGCGGAAGCGCCGCGGAAGGCCCCTGATTGGCCAGCCGTGCAGCGGGCGTTTGCGGCCTACATGAAAGTTCCAGACTGCCGGAACGCCGACACTCTTGTTAGCCTAATCCCGGACCGAGAGCTGGAGGTCGCGGAGCGCCCAGATGGGAAAACGACCGACCTGCTCTACTCCAACCTCGCGATCCTCCAAGTCGGGATGTTATTCGGCGATCCGTGTGCAACCCGCCTCGCGTTTCGGCTTCTGCGAGTTGCGGATGCTGCCTTTGCGGAGGATCTCGAAGCCTCTCTCGGCGCCCTTGCCACCTCGCGCCCGCGGCTGTTTCTGGCAGAACTCGCCCAAGCTCGAGTTAACTGCGTGGTCGTTGCCGCTTTCTACTCCGACTACTCGGACGAGGAGCACAATGGCGAGCTACGTCTGCGGGTGCAACGCCTGCGGGAGCCAGTACCTCGTTCACTTGACGCTGCTCGCGCCTGTTGCCTTCGCGCCCTCGAGGCTCTCAAGTGACGGCTCAGCCACCTAACCATTCGCTCAAGCGGCCGCCCTGCCGCGCTCGGTTTGCCGCGGCCAGGGCGCTCGCAACGACATTCCCAGTCGGGGGCGCGTTCCCACTAACCCGGGCGCCGCTTAGCTCGGGCGTTAGATGGCACTAGAACCCCTTGACCCACCGGCACGCCGACGCCTTGCCGAGGCGCTCCGGGCCCTTCTCACCGGCCAAATCACGAACGACGAGTTCGAGGCCCGGGTGCCGAAAAGGTCCGTCGATCACGTCGTGTCCGAGGTGTTCTGGAGAGCTTGGGGACTCTATTCTGATCTATGGGAGTACCGCCTCCGTGGCCGGTACAAGGTTGTGCCCGAAGCACGAGAGCAGGTCGCCCGGTGGGTCGTCTTTCTGGAAACCGATCTTCCGTACGAATGGCCCCGATGGCCAGTCCTGGCGGTGCTTGTGGCCAACCTCCTCACTCTGGGTCTTGCGGGCGTCCTCGCAAGGCGCTGGCTTGCCAGGGTGGGGGACTTGGCGGTCTGGCCCTTCCTATGCCGCGCAGACTATGAGCAGGCTCTTGCCGTCCCGCCGTATCTCAATGGTGCCATCTAACAGCGGTTTGCAGCGAGCGGCACTGGTCGCCATGGGGAGCTCGGAGGTTTATCCTTGTCGCATGGTCCCGGGTGGTGTATGTGCCGTTCGGTTACCCGTGCCGTCGCTGAAACCGGGCGTTAGACACCGCTAAGAAAGGTCCATTGCTGTGTTCTGTCCGAACCGCGATTGCGTCGACTTCAAGGAGTCGGGAGCGCCCGGGGAGTATCGCGAAGGAATCCTGGTGTGTCCGAGGTGCGGGGCGCGCCTTGTTCCGGACCCGCCGGTTCTGATCGAGGCCGAAGAGCCCTGCGGGGACAGTGCCGAGGACGGAGACGTCGCCCCTGGTTCGTTTGTGGTGGTCGCGGCGTTCGACTTCGAGCAAAAGGCTGATCTAGTGGCCTCCATGCTCTTGGCCAACGGTGTGCAGGCGGTCGTCTTCAAGACCCGCTATGGCGGCCCAAACCCCCGAATTGGTTTCGGTTCAGCAATCCGGGTCATGGTGCCCGAGGGTCAGGCGCAACTTGCCCTGGCCTTGCTCGAGCACGAGGCACACGCGTTTCCAACTGGCAAATGTCAAATGATTGGCTCGAACCCAGGTGACCTGGTTCCTTGGCGGTGTCACATCTGCAGTCGGCCGTTCGCGGAACAGGACGGTGGCGGGTGCAGCAGGTGCGGGCAGCGCGCCTGCCCAGCTCACCTTGTTCGCGTCTCAGGGAGTGTCTCGAAGCCACCCTTGGTGCTGGTCTGCGTCGATTGTCTCAAGCCCGAGGAGCTCCGGCCGGTCAGGAGGGGCGGTGCCTAACAGGCGCTTGCAGCAGGCACGCCGGCCAACGTACTTGCGCGGCGCGTTTGATTCCGTTCATCATCCTGCCATGCGGAATCTCAACGGATCAGCCGGCGTGCCGCTGAAGCGCAGCGTTAGACAGCCCAAGTGAGGCGAAGGAGGCTAATGGCTTTGCCAGTGGATCAGCGCGAGCAGGTCGAACGCCTTCTTGGCGAATTCTGCGAGAACCGGGTCCCGCCTCAACACCGCGCAAAGGTGCAGTATGATTATTTGATCCGCGGCAACTCCGTGACGATCAGCGAGTTTCGCCCTTCCCTTACGCGGCCCAACGTCTGGACGGAGTGTGCCGTGGCCAAGTTCAGTTTTGACGGCGCCGCCTCGAAATGGTCGGTTTTCTGGCAACGTGCGAATGGCCGGTGGCAGCGTTGTGATTGGCGTCAACCGGCGAAGCGTTTCGCGACCGTTCTGGCGGAGGTCGTCACGGACTCATATGGCGCTTTCTTCGGCTAGTCGGGGGCTGTGTAACAGCGGCTTGCAGTGGCCGCCGGCTCGCTTGCGCTCGCCGGCGCCACTGAAGCCGAGCGTTAGACGGCCAAAGCCCGAGGAGGCATTGTGAAGCGCTTCCTGCGGCGGATTCTGTATTGCGCCGCAATCGGCGTCGGCCTCGCTATGAACCCGACGGTGTACGCCTCAAACCAAGATGAGTGTGGCGGCATCCGGGCGGGACCGCTTCCATACCGGCTGAGGCGCATTGCTTCCCTAAATTGGCGCGAGGTCGACCGCGCGACGATCGCGAAGGAATGGCCCGAGGCAAACCTGTGCCCGTCGGGAACGCCTTCGCCAGTCACTCCGAGTCTCGAAGAGTGGCAAGCTGGAATCGACCAATGCTGCAGCAAATATTCCGCCTGTGTTGCTCTGGTCTTCACAGCCCCGGTCCCCGCTGCTACTGGCCTCTGGGGTTTTGATTTGTATCTCCGCCGCTCCTCTAGACGGTCGGCCTTCGATGCCGTCGCGAAACTCATCGCTGCTGTAGGTCCTGAAGAACCCAAGGCCAAGGTCCTCGAAGACTGGAAACCATCGGGTAGCATCGAGCAAAGCCGCTACATGGCCCTCTGGACCACTAGCGAGGATAGTTTCGTCCTTGACGCTGTCGTGGCCGAGGACAACGTAGGTTCGAAGGGTTGGTACGGGCGTTTCGCCCTTCGACGTCGCTGGCAGCCTGATATTCGCGAGACTTGGACACTCGATGACGGATCGTTGGCCCGAATCCTGAGCATCGAGACAACAGGGCCATCGGACTCTCAGAAAAAGGTCCTTCGAGTCCGTTATCTGACAGATTGCCTCCTCGACATTTGGTGTCTAGACCGTGAGGCTGGCCGACTCTGGCCTCGTCTCAGAAGCTTGGCCGAGCATCAGGGTGTCCAAGAAGTGAGCGTCTGGGCCGACGACTGTGCCTTCTACTCGACGAGTTTCGACGCAGAACGCGGCGCCGATGGAAAATGGACTGGCAGTCTCCCGCTCTTCTATGGACTCCGAGCGAAACCGTAGCGCAGGGCCGCCTAACAGCGGTTTGCAGCGATCGTCGCTGGTCGGCATGGCGGGCGCGTTGGTCTATCCTCTTGGCATGGTCAACGCTGTCCGATGTGGCGCTCGGTTACCCGCGCCGTCGCTGAAACCGAGCGTTAGGCGGGCAAGAGCGGAGTCTCAAGTGTGCGCTGCACTCCTTGTTGCGCTCTCCGTCTTCATGACCGCCTGCGTGGCGACTGCCCCCCCGCATGCACCACCTTGTGTGGAACCTGCGGTGGCCGCCCAGAACAAGAACGAAGCGATTGAAGTTCTTGAAGCCCGCCTGCAGCGCGATCACTTATACCCCTGGGCATCCTCTGACTTCAGGTGCGCCACCTTCAACGCCGTCCCCTTGGACGAATGCGAGATTTGGTTGATCGAGGTCCGCGAAGACACGTCGTCCGACTGCGGCGAACTGGGGAGAGCAGCTTTCCCGGTAGACACCTTTGTGGTCTACCTGCGGAGCAAGACGATCGTTTGGTGGGACCCGCTGACCGGCATGTACGAATCGTGGCAGACTTTCCTCGGGGGCGGGCCATCCTAGTGCACGAGTGGCCTGTCGACCGCCGTGCTTGAACGTGCCGAGGACATAGGTAACAAGGTAGTCCAGGGACATAGGTAACACTTTTTCGAGTTGTCGTCGAGACTGTGGAAGCTGTGGAAAGGTGGGGGTGGGGTGGAGGGGGGCAGCTTTCCATAGCTTCCACAGGGGTGGGTAGGGGCAGTTCACGGGCGTCTCATTGGCATGCTCGCAGTCGTGGCGTCTCTGACGTTTGCTGCTCGCGGGGTCGCGCAGCAGCGCATCGACCCCATGGCGGCCACCGTCGCGCAATGGTTCACGATGATCGAGCGATCGTTCGCCGGTCTGGCCGACGCCATGCCAGCCGAGAAATACGGGTTCAAGCCGACGAACGGCGAGTTCAAGGACGCGCGGACATTCGGAGAGCAAGTCAAACACGTGGCGTGCGGCAACTTCGCCTTCTTCAACGAAATCGAGAAGAAGGAGCCTCCGGCCGGGTGCGCTATCGGCGGGCCAAGTCCGGCAAAGACGAAGGCCGAGCTTATGACGTACCTACGGGAGTCGTTCGAGTACGCGCAAAGCGTGCTCCGAACGATGACGCCGGCCAACGCGCTCGAGCCGGCGGGCGGACAGTACGGCGGCGAGTCCACGCGCTTAGGGCTCACGACACTCGCGGTCTGGCACGCGTCGGATCACTACGGCCAGCTTGTCGTGTACCTCCGCATGAATGGGATCGTACCGCCGGCGAGTCAGCCCGCACGGTGACGATGAGGACGTAACGTGAGGCTCGTTCCGTGTCGTCTTCCCGGACCTCCAACGGCGACTGCGACGCCTACTGGGCACTTGCCGGTGAGGATTCAGCGGGGCCGCCGAACAACGGGTTGCACCTGGCGAGCGGCGCTGGCAAGCTGGACGCCGCTCGCAGGTGAACGCGAGCGTTGGGCAGCCCAGAGAGGAGGGGCATCTGACTACGAGGCAGCCGTCACTCAGGCGCGTGAAACTAATCCTTCCCGGTTTGACCGAAGCAACCAGCCCCTACTGGCGCCCGATCAAGTACTCCCTTTTCCCGCCTTTGGGATTGGCAACTCTCGCCGCATTCCTTGACCCCGACCTCCAGATCACGCTTCAGGATGAGCACGTCGAGCAGCTGGATCTAAGCGATCACCCCGACCTCGTCGTTATTCAGGTCTACATCACCAACGCCTACCGCGCTTACCAGATCGCAGATCACTATCGCGCGCGCGGAGCGTACGTATTGCTTGGTGGCCTCCATGTCACGTCCCTACCGGGTGAAGCAGCTCTGCATGCCGATACGATCTTTCTCGGCCCCGGGGAGGACACCTTTCCCAGGTTCCTGCAAGACTTTGCTGCTGGCATGCCACAGCGCCGCTACGAATCGCCGACACGTACGCTCGAAGCGCTTCCGCCGATCCGGCGAGATCTCATTCAGCGAAACCGGTACCTCGTCCCAAACTCGATCGTCGTTTCGCGAGGCTGCCCGCACCATTGCTCGTTCTGCTACAAGGAGGCCTTCTTCACCGGGGGGCGCTCCTTCTACACGCAGAGAGTCGACGCTGCCCTTTCCGAGATTGCTCGCCTCCCGGGCCGCCATCTCTACTTCTTGGACGATCATCTCCTTGGAAATCCCCGGTTCGCGCGGGAACTCTTCCGCGGCATGAAGGGCATGGGCCGCGTTTTCCAGGCAGCTGCAACAGTGGACTCGATTCTCCGTGATGACCTGATTGAAGAGGCCGCGGCAGCCGGACTCCGGAGCCTGTTCGTCGGATTCGAGACGCTCTCGGCCAGCGGCCTCGCGGATACGGGGAAGAGACAGAACCTTGGGCGCAGCTATAGCGACGTTGTCAGAAAGCTCGACGGCCTCGGGATCATGATCAATGGCAGCTTTGTCTTCGGCCTAGACAGCGACGACCGCGACGTCTTCTCCCGGACCGTTGACTGGGCGGTTAAGAGCGGGATCACTACGGCCACGTTTCACATCCTAACGCCTTACCCGGGTACGGCGCTCTTTGCGGGCATGGCCGCGCAGGACCGAATCGCGACGCGAGACTGGGATCTCTACGACACACGACACGTCGTGTATCGTCCAGGCCGGTTGTCGCCGGAGGAGCTGAAGCGCGGCTACGAGTGGTCCTACGAAACGTTCTATCAGTGGAGCTCTATTGTTCGGGCGTCCTCAGCACACAGCTCGGCGAAGCACGCCCTTAAGCACTTCTTCTACAGCGCGGGGTGGAAGAAGTTCGAGCGAGCATGGGATTTCGTCATCCGAGTCAGGCAGCTGTCCCAGATGCGGCCGCTACTAGAGGCGGTCCTCACGCCCGTGCCCAGTCATGCAACAGATTCTGCCGCAAGAGGGCTGCCCAACAAGCCAATGGAGCTGATGCGCCTCCCGCTTCGCCAGCCCGGCGCTTCGGCGCCATCTTGAGGCATTGCGCCGAGTGGCGCGGCGCCATCAAGGCGGCGCGCAGCTCATCGGCGAGGCCTAGCCAGCTGAAAGAGGTTTCCCCCGCGCAGTAGACTACCGTCCACGTGGAACGTTAAGGGAGGTGGGTGATGGCAAGCGTACCGAGTCGAGTCGCAACCTGAATCGCGGGTGGCAATAAGAGGAAACCAGCCAGCAGAGGGAGAGCTCAACCCATGGACATTCTCCATGCCATTGGAAACACATCGATAGTTCGACTTCGCAAGGTCGTTCCACCCGATTGTGCGGACATCTTCGTGAAGCTCGAGTGGGAGAACCCCACCGGCAGCGTCAAGGATCGGATGGCACAGGCCGTGATTTCGCGGGCGGAGGAGGACGGTCGACTGAAGCCCGGAGACACCGTCGTCGAGTACACGGGTGGCAGCACAGGGGCATCGCTTGCATTGGTCTGCGCCGCCAAAGGCTACCGTCTCCAGATCGTCAGCTCCGATGCGTTCAGCCGGGAGAAGCTGGATCACATGGCGGCTCTTGGTGCTGAGCTGACGCTCGTCCCGAGCGAGGGAGGCCTCACCACCAAGAAGCTGATCCTGGACATGATCGAGGCCGCCCGTGTGTTGAGCCAGGAGCCTCACACCTACTGGACCGACCAGCTCAACAACCATGACAGCATCGCGGGATACTACTCGCTGGGCGAGGAGATCTGGAGTCAGACGAAGGGGGAGATCGACGCCTTCGTTCACTGCGTGGGTACCGCGGCTTCTTTGTGTGGGGTCACCACTGTGCTGAAGCGATACAAACCGAGCATCAAGATCGTCGCCGTCGAACCCGCAGAATCCTCGGTGTTGCTGGGAGGGCAGGCAGGCCCTCACAAGATCGAAGGAGTTGGGATTGGCTACACTCCTCCACTCTGGGAGCCGACTCTCGTGGACGAGATCCTGTCGGTCAGAACAGACGACGCGAAGGACATGGCGAGGCGCATGGCGCGGGAGGAGGCCCTCTTCGCGGGGACGTCTTCCGGAGCGAACGTCGTCGCCGCGATTCGAGTCGCAGAGCGGCTCGGGCCAAGTGCCAAGGTGGTCACGCTGATGGCCGACTCCGGCCTCAAGTACTTGAGCACCGATGTGTACCGGAGAAGATGAGGCACGGTCTCGATCAAAACGGACACGTCGATCGAGAGCCAGTCGTTGATCTCTCAAGGAGCACAAGCCATGTCGGCTAAACCACAGACCGTCGACGAGTACCTTGCACCGTTGAGCGATGAGAAGCGAGCCGCGCTTGAGACGCTTCGAAGGGCCATCAAGTCCGCGGCGCCCAAGGCTGAAGAGTGCATCAGCTACCAGATCCCAGCCTTCCGTCTTGGCGGAAGGCTGCTAGTGGCCTTTGGCGCGGCCGCGAACCACTGCGCCTTCTACCCCGGTTCTTACCCCGTGGAAGCCCACAAGGACGAGCTCAAGGCCTACGACACCAGCAAGGGCACCATCCGCTTTCAAGCGGACAGTCCCATACCGGCCACACTGGTGCGAAAGCTGGTAAAGACTCGGATCGCGGAGCCCGCCGTCCAACAACCGGTTGCTGTGGACGGCGCCGCGGGCCGCCGCTGAACCAGAGCGTTGGACGCAACAATGCAATAAGCGACGGGAGTGACCATGAAAGTTCTCCCTAGACTTGCCCTCGGGCTGTCGCTCCTGTCTCCCGGCACTGCCGTGGCCGTCGAACCGGTGTTTGTGGCCCTCGCTGAAGGCTTCACGTCCAAAGGCAGGGAGGTGGGCATCCAAGCAGCCCAGCGCATGTTCAGCGTACCGAGCTTCCCGGCAGTGTGCGTAGGCCTCCAGGCGCCCGCACGTCTTGTTGTTGTGGCGCCGAAGCCTCTCCGATTGGTGAGAGGCCAGCGGTTCACCTACGACCGGCTCGTTGTCCTTGCCGTCGACGCCTCCGGCAAAGTTCTCCAGCCAGTACCCATCGCCATTGAGGTCGAAGAGGTCACGCCAGCGGTGCTGAACCTTCGTTCCGATATGACAGCCGACCCCGATGGCAGAGTGCTCCCGATCCGCAAGGGCGGCTTCCGGTTCCGGTTTAGGACGCTCTGCGAAGGCCAACTGGCTGTCGCAATTGTCAAGGCCGAGGTGGTGGAGCCGTGATGTCTGGTGCGTCTAACCGGCACCTGCGGCGGAGCCGGCCACGGGCCTGTCTGGGTTGGCGGCCGAGCGGGTAGGGGGAGTAGGCTTTGCGTATGGCGTGCCCTAGTGTGGCCGGCCCGCTGAACCGCAGCGTTATTCAGCCTATGTGAAGGTGATCGAAGGAGAAGGGACATGCGGAGATTGGTCGTTTTCAATCAGACGTCGCTGGACGGTTACTTCGCAGACGCGAACGGCGACATGAGCTTTGCACACAACGAAAAGCCAGATGCGGAGTGGGATGCATTCGTTGCAGGCAATGCCAGGGGCGGAGGCATGCTGCTGTTCGGCAGGATCACGTACGAACTCATGGCGAGCTATTGGCCCACACCATTTGCGGCAGAGAAAATGCCCGTCCTGGCCGAACGTATGAACAATCTTCCGAAAGTTGTGTTTTCGAGAACACTGGACAAGGCGTCGTGGAGCAATACCAAGCTGGTGAAAGGCGGCATGACAGGTGAAATTCGAAAGATGAAGGCAGAGCCGGGGGAGGACATGGCGATCTTGGGAAGCGGCAGCATTGTTTCCCAGTTGGCGCAGCACGGTTTGATCGATGAATATCAGATCGTGGTGATTCCGGTTGCTCTCGGCAAAGGCAGGACGATGTTCGAAGGCGTCAGAGAGAAGGTGCGCCTGAAGCTCACAAAGACGCGGACGTTCAGCAATGGGAATGTCTTGCTGTGCTACGAGCCAATGGCGTGAAGAAGGAGCACCATGACGGACTCGCGTTCTAATGCCGGGTAGAGAATGGGGCTCACAGACCAGTGAATTTTGGGATGGAGGGCAGGCCTGATGACCCTTGCTGACAATCCGCTCCAGCCAACGCGCCGGCTGCGCCGTCGCTCGCGACTGGGCTCGAACGCCAGACGGCACTCAGGCCACAACGAAGTTCCGGGAGGACCAGCATGAAAACCGTGGCAGCGATTTGTAATGTCGTTTGGTTTGGGTTCACTTGCTTGGTTCTCGTGACCGACGGTTTTCCCAAGGAAGCCGGTTACATTTTCATCTCACTGTTGCATCTGTTGACTCCGCTTCTCACCCTGGTGGTGCTTTTCCGTAGCGGAGCGAGCGATGGTTGGTTAGGCCTTCGTACGAAAAGGAAGGCATTAGAGGAAGAGAGGAAGATTGATAACCCATCTTCCATGAGCACTATTATGAAGATCGTGGCAATCATCTGTAATCTCGCTTTGTTAGGATTCCTCTGCTGGTCCCTCCTGTACCAGCCCGCTCACCCCGAAGAAGAAGGTCTCGTTGCTTTCGTACTGGTGTCAGTGGTGACTCCGATTGTCAGCGTGCTGGCGATTCTCCGCAGCGGAGCCGGCCACGCGCGTGTCTGGTCTGGCGGTCGTGCGGGCTAGGGGAGGAGGCTGTGCGTGTGACGTGCCGCGGGGTGGCCGGCCCGCTGAAGCACGGCGTTAGGCGGGTGGCTGGATAGCACTGGCAGTTCCACGGACAGGGAAGGAGGAGTGAATGTACAAGCCCTCGCTTGTCGTCCCACTCGCAGCGCTGGCGCTTGTCTGCGCAAGCGGTGCTTTAAGCCAGGAGTCGGTCGAGGCCGCTATCAGGGAGCGCGTGAAGCAGTACGAATCGGCGTACAACGCCGGCGATGCTGATGCCGTCGCCGCCATCTACGCCGTTGATGGCACCCACACCTACGTGCTCGGCTTCACCCATCGTGGTCGGCCCGAGATCGCCAACGGGCTCAAAGAGCTGCTTGCCGGGCCGTTCAAGGGCACGCGAATCGCCATCAACCCGCTGCACATCCGCGCTCTCTCGTCCGATGTGGCCGTGGAAGAGGCATCTTTTTCGGTCACAGGTCTCAAAGACCCGAGCGGCAGCGACCTCCCACCTGTAAGCGGCCTTTGCCTCGGGGTCTACCAGAAGCACGGTCGCATCTGGTTCGCAGCGGCCGTGCAATGCATGGTCCCACCGCCTGCCGCTCCACCAAGATGACCCCGTAAGGGGCACCTGTCCAACCAGCGCTTGCAGCAGGCGCGCCTGCGAGTGTGCTTGCGTGGCGGCCATGGTTCCGGTCATCATCCTGTTGTGCGTTGGTCCTGCGACTCTCCGGGTGTGTCGTCGAAGCGCGGCGTTGGGCCGCAATACGCGAGGGAGGTGTAGCTTTCGCAATAGAGCGGGAATTCGACGTCATCGTTGAGTGCGACGCGGATGGTAACTACGTGGCCTCGGTCCCTGCCCTGCGGGGCTGCCACACTCAAGCGCGCTCCCTTGATGAACTGATGGAGCGCGCCCGGGAAGCTATCCGGCTGCGCCTGGAAGTCGAAGGCGACCCAGCAGATTCGCTTGATTTCATCGGCGTGCAGCGCGTCCGCATCCCCGCATGAATCCCTTCCGAGCGCTCACCGGCAGACAGGTGGTTGTGGCGGTTGAGAATCACGGCTTTGAGGTCATCCAAATGCGCGGGAGTCATCGGTACCTCCGCCATCCCGATGGTCGCGCCACAGTGGTGCCGGCCCACGCGGGTGAGACCATCGGTCGTGGCCTCATGGCCAAGATCCTCCCTGATACCGAGTTGTCTCATGATCAACTTATTGTCAAGCTGAGAGTCGCGCCCTAACAGCGCGTTCGAGCTGGCGCGCCTGGCCCCCTACAGGGTCGGTGGCCCCAAGCTTCGTCACAGGGCGGGTTCGCCTCGTGGCTCCCCCAAACCCGGCGTGCCGCTGAGGCGCAGCGTTAGGCCCCCGTACGCTCGACCACGAGGAATGGCCACCTAGGAAGGAGGCGCTCATGCTCGAAGCCTTTTCGACGCCGCGCAACAGGATCCGGACGTTCATCTTCTTGATCGTCTGCGGCCTGTCAGCAATCGCTTCCGGGGTTGTAGGCATCAGCGACAATCCGCCCGGAATCCTCTTGGCCTTTCTCGCAGCTGCCGCGTTGGTCCTCGCCTTCGTCCATCCGTGGCGAACCGCAAGGCAGTTCAGGTTCCTCTTCTACGCATCGGTACTCGGCTTGGCTCTCTTCGGCATCCTGCACAACGTTTTCGAGGCTGTCGCCAGCAAGTGGGCAAACGCGGGTCCGCTCCACATTCTGCTGGAAGGCCTCGGCGTCGCGGCCTTTTTTCTCGCCGTCTTTGGCTTTCCACCGGCCTTTCTCGTCGGCGCGGTCGGCTGGGTTGCCATGTCCATCCGGAACCGTCGTCGGCCGGCGCAAGGCCGTGACGGGGCTGCCTAACCAGCGCTTGCAGCGGAGCCGGCGAGGCGCGTGTCTGGCTTGGCGGTCGTGCGGGGTGGGAGAGTAGGCTTTGCCTATGACGTGCCCTAGAATGGCCGGCCGCCTGAAGCGCGGCGTTTGATGCCATGAGCGCTCGAGGTCGAAGGGCCTGACATGAGGTGGTTTGCGGCGCTCAGAACCGCCGCGTACATGAGCGGGTTCGTCTTGCTCTGGGGCTGGGCAGCTGTATCGGTTCGCCGTTACGACGCAGCCCTCGGGACGGTGTTGCCTGCCTGGGTGTCGCCATTGGGGTGGGTTGCAATGGTCTGCGGCGGTGTTTTGGCGCTCCTTTGCGGCGTCAACTTCGCCTTCCGCGGCCGGGGAACACCTGCGCCCTTCGATCCCCCGGTGGAGTTCATTGCCGTCGGTCCGTACCGGTACGTCAGGAACCCGATGTACCTCGGGGCATTGGCACTGCTTGCTGGGTACGGCCTCGTTGTTGGCTCCGTCGCAGTGCTCATCCTCACGGCCGGCGCAGGGTTGTTGGCACATGCGTTCGTCGTCCTGGTCGAGGAGCCGGGGCTCAGGCGGCGATTCGGCGAAAGCTACGAGCGTTACACCCGGTCAGTCATGCGCTGGCTGCCTCGTTTCCTGAAGAACCAGCCACCTGGGTAGTCGCATTGCGCCTGACCCCGGTTTGCAGCGAGCGGCGCTGGTCGCCCTGCTGGGCGAGTGGGCTATGCTTCCACCGTGGGCCCAGCATCTCGGAGCAGCCGCACGTCACCCGCGCCGTCGCTGGAGCCAAGCGTTAGACGCACCGCCGACTAATAGGGGGAAGCATGGCCGAAAACGACGTCTCCTCGCTCAGTTCGCTCGAGCTCATGCGAAGGCTCGCCTTCCTCCTCCCCGATGGTTCACCTGAGCAGGCTCAGCTGTTCGGCGTTATCAAAGGTCTGTCAACGGTTGGCTTCTTTGGCCGGTCTGGCAAAGGCAAGCCGTGGGAAACGGGTGGTGAGGCTCGTGCCCGGAAGGTCCTGCGGGCCATCCTGCCGAAGCTCTCACGGGAGCTGCCCGCCAATTCCTTGATTGCCGAACTTCTGAAGCGGTACAGCGCCCCAGATGGCAAGGTCTAAGATGTGGTTGGCGTGTAACCACTCATTGCAGGGGACGCGGCCGCGCAACGCTTTGGGTTGCTGGTCATGCTTGACACCCGGCGTGTGGGGCGGGGGAAGGGCAACTGTCGCGACGCTGCAGCTGAAGCGTGGCGTTAGGCAACCCAGGACCTGCCCTCGAAGAGTGGTCAAGTGACGATTCTCCCGATTGCCCTGGTGCTCGGGCTTGGCCTGGTTGCCGCAATTGTCTGGGCGATGGCCGGTCTCGTATCCAAGCGAGATCGTTCCGGTCGGCTGTTCAATTTGCGGGCGATCGTCCTCATGCTTTCCTGTATCGCCGGCTGGCTCGGCGTCACCTTCGCCATCTACGTTCTTGGCGGGCTCACCCATTCGAGCCATGCGTTTCGCGACTGCCTGCCGTGGTACATCCTTGCGTTCGTGATCTTCCTGCTCGTGCCGTCCGGGCTTGTGGCATGGTCGTGGCAACGGTCACGGCGCCTCAAGAGTGGTGACGGGCGACCGATTGGGTGACGCGTTCGATCACCCTGCTCGCCGTAAGAAGGTCAAAGGACCCATCGGCCTTCATGGGGCTGTCCAACCAGCGCTTGCGGCGCAGCCGGCCACGCGTCTTCGCGGCCGGGTGGCCGTGCGGGGTTCGGAAGTAGGCTGTGTGGGTGACTCGCCGCAAGGTGGCCAGTCCGCTGAAGCGCAGCGTTAGCCCTACGGAGGAAAAGCTATGACTTCCCAAGAGATCGCTGTTGTGGAGGCGTTCATCGCGGCGATCAACCGACGGGCCCCTTCTGAGATATCCGACCTGATGACGGAGGATCACACATTCGTAGACTCCGGCGGCAGAAGCCTGTCGGGACGCGAGAACATGACCGCCGGATGGGAGGAGTACTTCCGCATGTTCCCCGACTACAAGATACAAGTCCAGAGCATCCTGGGAGACAACACCCTTGTGGCCGTTTTCGGGTCAGCATCCGGAACCTACAACGGCAAGCGGGGGCTGGTCCCTGAGAACAGAATTGAGATGCCAGCCGCCTGGAGGGCTGTGGTGGAGAATGGCAAGGTCGAGCTTTGGCAGGTCTATGCGGATTGGACCGAAGGCAGCAGAATAATCAATGAAGACACCGAGATGGGCTAACATTCGGTTGCAGCGGACGGCACCGAGCGCCACCGGTGAACCGAGACATTGTGCGCTCACGCGACGCGCTACATGGAGCACCACCTTCGTGTCGCGAGATCGGGGGACTGGGCTCGTGTCTAAGTCCAATGAAGCTGCGCCGGACTATGCCAATTGGGTCTCAACCAAGTTGGTCTACTGGCCTGGCATCCTCGCCGTCCTCCTCGGGGGCCTTTCGCTTGTGTCCCCCTGGTTTGCTTTGCCCTCCATTCTTCTGTTCGCTTGTTCTGCGTACTTCGCATATGCCCGGTGGGAATTCTCGCCCGAGGGCGGCGCCGTCCAATCCAAGATTCAGGCCTTAGTCCTTGAGCGCCTGCACTGGGAAGGCAGAGCCCAGGTTCTCGATATCGGGTGTGGGAACGGCCCACTCACGATTGCGATCGCGAAGACGTATCCAAACGCTCATGTCACGGGTATCGATTCATGGGGAGCATCGTGGGAATACTCGAAAGGCGTCTGCGAAAGAAACGCGGTCATCGAGGGAGTGGCCAAGGCGGTCACATTTCAGGAGGCAAGCGCCGCGGCGCTACCCTTCGATGATGAGAGCTTCGACGTCGTAGTAAGCAACCTGGTTTTCCACGAGGTTCGAGACGTCACCGACAAGAAGCTCCTCCTCAAAGAAGCGCTTAGGGTTTTGAAGAAGGGTGGTCAGTTCGTTCTTCAGGATCTCTTCCTGTGGAAGAGAGTCTTTGGTGATGCCGCCGACCTTCTCGGCGCGATCAGGGGCTGGGAAGTTGAGAAGGCCGATCTTGTCCCCACAAACAACGCCGAATTCATGCGCAAGGCTCTCAAGCTGCCGTTCATGGTGGGCACAATTGCCATTGTCCATGGTAGGAAGTGAGAAACATCGCTGTCACAAAACTTGTGAGCGCCCATCAATTCAATGAAGCTGACGCCGCGTTGGCCGGAAACAAACGCGGGGATTCATGAAGATCAAACTGATGAGCGTCGTGGTAGACGACCAGGACAAGACCCTCGAGTTCTATACGGAGGTCTTGGGCTTTGTCAAGAAAACCGAGATACCGGCGGGGAAGTTCAAGTGGTTGACGGTTGTCTCGCCCGAAGGGCCAGACGATATCGAGTTGCTTCTCGAGCCAAACGAGAACCCGGCCGCCAAGACATACCAGAAGGCACTCTTTCAGCGGGGGATACCTTTGACGTCGTTTGCTGTCGAGGATCTTCAAGAGGAGCACGAGAGGATGCAGAAGCTGGGTGTGGTCTTCACCATGAAGCCAACAAAGGCGGGAGGAGCAACGGTCGCGGTATTCGATGATACGTGCGGTAACCTCATCCAGATCTTTCAGGTTTGATCACTGCTGCCTGAGAGCGGCTTGGAGCTCACCGGGCGGCGGCTTTGCGTTGCGAGCGCAGCGCTTTATTACTGGGGTAGCCACCGCCGCGGTGCCGCCGCATGGCCGCGGGCCAGCACTCGCTCTTCCGGCACCGCTGGCCCGCAACTAGGCTGCCGTGGAATGCTGGCATGGCCGATCGTCGTTTCGGCGCTCGGGCTCGTGCCCCGCTGGGCGCGGGCAGAGAGGGCTCATGAGGTACAAGCTTCTCGGCAGGAGCGGGCTGCGGGTTTCGGAGCTGGCCCTGGGCGCGATGACGTTCGGCGAGGACTGGGGCTGGGGCGCCTCGAAGGACGAGTGCAAGAGGATCCTCGACGCGTTCGTGGAGGCGGGCGGCAACTTGATCGACACCGCCAACCATTACACCAACGGGACCAGCGAGAGGATCGTGGGCGAACTGATCGCGTCGCAGCGCGAGCGGTTCGTCCTCGCCACCAAGTACACGCTGAACGCGCGCCCCGATGACCCGAACGCCGGCGGCACCCACCGCAAGAGCATGGTACAGGCGCTCGAGGCCAGCCTGAAGCGGCTCGGGACCGATTACATCGACCTCTACTGGGTGCACGCGTGGGACTTTCTCACCCCCGTGGACGAGGTGATGCGCGCCCTCGACGACGCGGTGCGGGCCGGCAAGGTGCTCTACGTCGGCGTTTCGGACGCACCCGCCTGGATCGTCTCCCGCGCCAACACCCTGGCCGAGCTGAAGGGGTGGAGCGCGTTCGCGGGCCTGCAAATCCCGTACAGCCTGGTCGAGCGGACGGTGGAGCGTGAGCTGCTCCCGATGGCCAAGGCGATGGACATCACTGTCACGACCTGGGGCGCGCTCGCGGGCGGGACGCTCTCGGGGAAGTACGCGGCGGGCAAACCCCGGCCCTCGGGCACCCGCTTCTCGCAGGGAAGCTGGGGCGACGTGTACCTGACCGAGCACAACCTCAGGATCGCGGCGGAGGTGGCGGCGGTGGCCAGGGAGGTGGGCCGCACAGCGTCCCAGGTGGCTCTGGCGTGGGTGCGCCAACAGCAGCAGCGCGCAGTGATCGTGCCGATCCTGGGCACGCGCACCCTGGCGCAGACGCGGGACAACCTGGGGTGCCTCGAACTCGAGCTGACGCCAGAGCAACTCGCGCGCCTCGACGAGGTGAGCCGGATCGAACCGGGGTTCCCGGGGGCGTTCCTGGAGCAGGTGCAGCGCATGATCTACGGGGACACGTTCCCCAAGATCGACAACCACCGGGGCTAAGGAAGGTGGGGGAGGGTGGGGCAGAGAATGTAGGTCTTGAGTGTTGTGCGAGAAGGCACGGGGATCGGCGAGGTGGGGCGGTCCCCGGGCAAGGGGGCTGATATGGGCGTGGAGCCGAGACGAGTCGAGACGGTCGTCGAGCCGCAGTTCGTGATGGAAGGAGCGGGCGTGAAACTGAGGCGCGGTATTGCCACACGCACCCTCGACTACGTGGACCCGTTCCTCCTCCTGGACCACTTCGCCTCCGACAATCCGGACGACTTCATCCGCGGCTTTCCGATGCACCCGCACCGCGGGATCGAGACCGTGACCTACATGCTCAAGGGGTTCGTGGACCACAAGGACAGCATGGGGAACGAGGGCCGGATCGGGCCGGGGGACGTGCAGTGGATGACCGCGGGGGGCGGGATCATGCACGAGGAGATGCCGAAGCCGGGGCCGGGCGGCATGGCGGGGTTCCAGCTCTGGGTCAACCTCCCGGCGAAGCTCAAGATGACGAAGCCGCGCTACCGGGAAGTCCCGGCGGCGCACATCCCCGAGTTCAAGCGCGAGCCCGGCGTGCTGGTGAAGGTGATCGCCGGCAAAGTGGACGGCGTAGCGGGCGCGGTGAGCGAGATCGCCGCCGACCCGACCTATCTGGACGTGACGCTTCCTGCCGGGGCCTGGTTCACCCAGCCGATCCCGCGCGGGCACGCGGCGTTCGCCTACGTCTTCGAGGGAGAGGGGGAGTTTGGGGTGTCGGAGGCCGGCGGCGGTGTCAAGGCCGGCTCCCCGAAGCTGCTCGTCCTCGGTGACGGCGAGGCCTTCTCGGCCCGTGCCGCAGGGAAGGCGGCGCGCTTCCTCCTGGTCTCCGGGAAGCCGCTGCACGAGCCGATCGCCAGGTACGGACCGTTCGTGATGAATACCCGGCAGGAGATCGAGCAGGCGCTCGACGATCTCCGCAAGGGGACGTTCGTACGCTGAGGGTGTCCCGCTCCGTCCGCACGGGTCTCGTCGCGGCGCTCGGGCTGGTGCTCGCCGGGCAGGCGGCGGCGGGGCCTCCGTTCCTCACCGACGACCCCGAGCCGGTCCAGCTGCGCCACTGGGAGGCGTACCTCTTCTCGGAGGGCGATGCGGCCCCGGATATCCGGCAGATCCAGGGACCTGCGGTCGAGTTCAACTGGGGTGCGGCTCCGAACCTCCAGCTCCACGTCGTGGTCCCGTTCGCGACCGCTTCGCTGGCCGGGGGACCGAGCACCCACGGTCTCGGGGACGTCGAGATCGGCGTCAAGTACCGCTTGGTCGAGGAGGACGGGCAGACACCGATGGTGGGAGTCTTCCCCATGCTGGCGCTGCCCACCGGAACCGCGGATCGCGGACTGGGCAACGGGAGGCTGTGGGCGCGGCTGCCGCTCTGGGTCCAGAAGACCCGGGGACCGTGGACCACCTACGGCGGCGGCGGGTACGCGGTCAACCGGGCCCCGGACGCGCTCAGCTACCTCTTCGCGGGGTGGCTGGTGCAGCGCGAGCTGAGCGCCAGGCTCACGCTGGGCGGGGAGGTCTACACCCGCCAGGCCGACACGGCCGGCGGCGGCGGGACCGCCGTCTTCAACGCCGGCGGCTTCTACAACTTCACGAAGGAACTCAGCCTCCTCTTCAGCGCGGGTCACAGCTTCAGCGGCGAGCGCCACACGTTGGCGTACCTGGGGCTCTACTGGACCTGGGGCGGCTAGAGGCCGATGCGCCGAGACGCGGGCTACGGTGCGGCCCCGGTGGGCGCGCCGTAAGATCCTTCCGCGCGCCGCACTCGCGGCCGCCCCGCGTTGACGGAACACCCGGATCTTCCTACCCTGGGACCGGCCCACGAACTCGATGGACGAATCCCGACGCGGACCCGTGATTCGACACACCAGCGACCACTCGTTGCTGGTCGTGTTCGGGGAGGAGATCTCGCTCGAGGCGCACCAGCAGGTGCGGCGCCTGCTCCACCTCCTGGAGGCAGAACCCCTTGCCGGCGTCCACAACCTGCACCCGGCCTACGCCTCGCTGCTGGTGAGCTACGACCCGCGGCAGGTTGAGCGTGCTTTGCTCGAACGGGAGGTCGCAGCACGGCTTGCGTCCGTGGCCCGCGCCGAGCTGCCGCAGCCGCGGCTGGTCGAGATCCCGGTCTGCTACGGCGGCGAGCTCGGCCCCGACCTGGCGGAGGTGGCCTCCGCCGCAGGCCTGACGCCCGACGAGGTGGTGAAGGAACACGCGGCCGGCGACTACCTGGTCTATTTCCTCGGGTTCTCGCCCGGGTTCCCGTACCTGGGCGGGATGTCGGAGCGCATCGCAGCGCCCCGCCGCGCGACGCCCCGAAAGCGCGTGCCCCCCGGGAGCGTCGCAATCGGCGGCAGCCAGACGGGGGTCTACCCGCTTTCCTCACCGGGCGGCTGGCAGCTGATCGGCCGGACGCCGCTCGCGCTCTTCGACCCGGCCCGTCGCCCGCCCTCACTTCTGGCGACCGGCGACAGGGTGCGTTTTCTCCCTGTCCCGCTGCCGGAGTTCGAGAGACTGGCCGCGCCCCGGGCCACGGGAGGGTCCCAGCCGTCATCCGCGCCCGAGGGGCAGATCAGGGTCGTGGAGCCGGGGTTCCAGACCACGGTCCAGGACCCGGGACGGCGCGGCCACGCGCACATCGGGGTCTCGGCCTCCGGCGCGGCCGACGCTCTCTCGCTACGCATCGGCAACTGGCTGGTGGGCAACTCCGAGGGGGCACCGGCGCTCGAGATGACCCTCGTGGGCGGCAAGCTTCACTTCGCCTCCCACGTCACGATCGCGCTGGTAGGCTCGGACTTCGGGGCGACCATCGACGGCCTTGCCGTGCCGCAGTGGGCGGCGTTCGAAGTCCCGCACGGGGAGACGCTCGAATACGGGCCGACGCGCTCGGGGGCGCGCTGTTACCTGTGCGTGCGCGGAGGCTTCACGGTGCCGTCCCTGCTGGGCAGCGCGTCCACGCACCTGACCACAGGCCTCGGCGGCTTCGAGGGGCGGGCGCTGCGCGCCGGCGACGTGCTGGGGGTCGCCCCGTTCGTGGGTCGGGTGGCGCCCGCCCGGCGCTTTCCGCGCGAGCTGGCGGTGCCTCTCCTGCGGCGGGATGTGGTGCGGGTGACGCGCGGGGCGCAGTGGGAGTGGTTCTCCGAGGAGGCGCGCGTTGTGCTCTTCGCAGGCCCGTACGCGGCGAGCGAGGATTGCAGCCGGATGGGGTTGCGCCTGCGCGGGAGCGCGCTCCCGGCCCGCCGACAGGGGGTAATGCTCACGGAGGGCGTCTCCCTCGGCTCGCTCCAGGTGCCGGGCGACAGCCAGCCCATCATCTCGTTCGTGGAGCACCAGACCACCGGAGGTTACCCCCAGATAGCCTGCGTGATCGCGGCTGACCTGCACCGTGTCGGGCAGCTGCGCCCGCGCGACCAGGTGCGGTTCGAGGAGGTCTCCTTCGAGGAGGCCGATGACGCCCTGCGCCAGCAGGAGGCGATGTTGCTCCAGTACCTGGAGACGGCTAAGTGAGCGGCGCGGCCCCAGGGCCGTGGGTGCGGTCCATCGCGCCGTACCAGTGGCGGACGCTGCTCGCCGCAATGCTCGGCTGGCTGCTGGACGCGATGGACGTGATGCTGTACGCCTTCGCGCTCACGGCCATCCGCGCGGAGTTCTCGCTGAGCGCTGCGGCGGCGGGGGCCCTGGCCTCTGTGACCCTCTTGACCTCGGCGGTGGGGGGCGTGGTGTTCGGCGTCCTGGCCGACAGGATCGGCCGGGCGCGGGCGCTGATGTGGTCGATCCTGATTTACTCGGTCTTCACCGCGCTGACCGCTACCGCGCACAGCCTCGCCGAGCTGGTGCTGTGGCGCTCGCTCGTTGGGATCGGGCTGGGGGCCGAGTGGGCGGCCGGTTCGGTGCTGGTCGCCGAGAGCTGGCCGGCCGAGCACCGCGGCAAGGCGATCGGCTTCATGCAGTCCGGGTGGGCGATCGGGTACATCCTCGCGGCGCTTCTGGCCTCGGCGATCCTGCCGTCCTTCGGCTGGCGCGCGCTCTTCGCCGTGGGGGTTCTGCCCGCGCTGCTGGCGTTCTGGATCTTCCGGAGCGTGCCCGAGCCGGAGATCTGGCGCCGCGGCCGGCGCCGCGAGCGCCCACCGCTCGCGGAGGTGCTGCGTCCCCCGGTTCTGCGTAACGCGCTTGCCGCCACCGTCCTGACCACCACCGTCCTGTTCGCCTACTGGGGGCTCTTCACCTGGATACCGGCCTACCTGGCAAGCCCGGTGGCGAGCGGCGGCGCCGGGATGAGCATCATGCGTTCCTCCGGCTGGATCATCCCGATGCAGGTGGGGGCTTTCCTCGGCTACGTGCTCTTCGGGACGCTCGCGGACCGCTTCGGCCGGCGCCCGGTCTTCATGGTGTTTGTGCTGGGCGCGGCGGTCCTCGTGCCGGTGTACGGCCAGATGGCGTCCAAGCCCGCGGTGCTCATGGCGCTTGGGCCGCTGATCGGCTTTTTCGGGCACGGCTACTTCAGCCTGTTCGGCGCCATGCTGGCCGAGCTGTTTCCCTCTGCGATCCGTGCCACGGCGCAGGGTTTCTGCTACAACTTCGGGCGGGGGGTGAGCGCGCTCGCGCCCTACACCATCGGTGCCCTCGCCGACCGCCACGGGATAGGGAGCGCGCTGGCGCTCACGTCGGCGTTCTTCGTGGCGGGCGCCGCGCTGATCCTGCTGCTGCCGGAGACGAAGGGCGAGGAGCTGCGGTGAACGCCGGCCCGCAGGCCCGTCCGACCATGGACCTGAACGCGGACATGGGCGAGGTCCCGGAGGCGCTCGCCGACGGCAGGGAAGAGGCGCTCATGAGGCTGGTCACGTCCGCAAACATTGCGTGCGGCGGGCACGCGGGCGACGAGGCCACGATGCGCGCGACGCTCGCCCTCGCAAGACATCTCGGCGTCGCGGCGGGCGCGCACCCGGGGTACCCCGATCGGGCAGGGTTCGGGCGCGACGCGATGGGTATGACCCCCGCCGCAGTCGAGGACACGGTCTTCGAGCAGGTGCGCGCCCTTGCGCGGGTCGCGGACAGAGCGGGGTGCCCGCTCGTGCACGTGAAGCCCCACGGGGCGCTCTACAACGACGCGGCCCGTGACCGCGAGGTGGGGGCCGCGATCGCGCGCGGCGTGGCGGCATGGAGCACCGGCGTGGTGCTGGTGGGCCTGGCGGGTTCGGTCATGCTCGATGTCTTCGCCGAGCACGGCTTCGAGACGGTCGCGGAGGCATTCGCCGACCGCGCCTACGAGCCCGACGGCACGTTACGGTCACGCCGCCTCGCCGGGGCTTTGATCGACGACCCGGCGCGCGCCGCTGCGCAGGCGCTCCGCATCACCCTGGAGGGCACGGTGGTCGCGTTTGACGGCCGTGAGATCCCGATCGCTGCGCGGACGATCTGCGTTCACGGCGACACGCCCAACGCCGCGCGGATCGCCAGGGCCGTCGCCGACGCACTGCGTGCAGCCGACGTCCGCCTCGCCGCTCTCCGGCCCTGACGGCCCTTGTTCGTGCCCAGGGGCCTGTCCGAGTAGACGACGAAAGCGAGAATTCCGAGGGCGCCGGATGGCAAGGAAGCCGAGCGAAAAGCCCGGAGGCGTAGCCAGAGCTACGTCGAGGATTTTTCGCGATGGCTGACACAGCCAGCCGGATGCCATCGGGATTCGCAGCCGGAGTATTACTCGGACAGGCTCCTAGGTCAGGATCCCGCGATGGCACGGATGGTGCTGGCCGACAGGCGCACGGTCCTGAAAGCCTCGGCGAGGGCGAGGCCGCGCTCCTGTCCGGCCTCGCGGGCGATGCGTGCGAAGGCGTTGCGCGTGGGCTCGGGTGGGAACTGGGAGGCGTGCTCGCAGATCAGGGAGATCTTCTCGTCGAAGACGTCGGCGATGTCCACCCAGACGTCCGGCTGGTCGGTGGGCCCCAGCCAGACCTGCTCGACAACATGCGGCTGGAGCCCCTCGGTCAGCAGCTCGGGGAAGATGCTGGCCTTCTTGACTGCGGGGTAGAGCGCCTCGATGGCGGCCTGGCCCGACGCGCGGTGGTCGGGGTGGTTGATGTACTGGCCGTGGCGGAACCACACGGTGGGGTCGTTGGCAACCACGATGTCGGGGCGCACGCGGCGCATCACCCGGACGAGGTCGCGCCGCAGCTCGAGCGTGGGTTGCAGCATGCCGTCCTCGTAGCCGAGCGTGAGCACGCTGGCGGCGAGCCGGGCGGCAGCACGCTGCTGCTCGGCGCGGCGACGCTGGATCACCGCCTCCCGCGTGTCGTTCGGATCGGAGGTCCCTTTGTCGCCATCGGTGATGAGGCACATCGTGATGGCGTGGCCCTCCGCGGCCCATTTCAGGAGAGTGCCGCCGGCCATCGTCTCGGCGTCGTCGGGGTGCGCGAAGATCGTCAGGATCCTCTTCGTCATGGCGCTATACTACAAGCTGCGATGCGAGCTGATGATTCCACCCCTCGCGAGGCAGACATTCAGGACGGTCGTCCTCGACGCTGAGCAATGGGCCGACCAACAGTACTCGTGGTGGACACCCAGGAGCCCCGGCGCAAGGAGCTGGTCCGGGGGCTGGCAGAGCATGCCTACGAGGTCATAACCGCCGCCAGCGCGGATGAGGGCAGGCGCTTCGCGGGTGGCCTCAACCCCGATGTGATCGTCGTCGAATCCCGGCTCTCCGCGGCCCTTGAGCCTGCAACCGCGGAAGGCTCGCCGCCCGCGACGGTCGTTCTCGTGGACGGCGACGCAGAAGTGGGCGCCGGGGAACGCGGGCTTGCGGTCGCAACCGACGGTCTCGAAGCCGCGGAGATCCTGCGGATGGTGCGGACCGTCCTGGTCGGGCGCGAGCTCGGCCTCGCCACCGACCCCCGCGCGAAGTCCCTCCGCGGCGACCTGCACGCGCTTCCGCTGCTCGAACTGCTCCCCATGCTGCAGCGCGCCGTGGTCACGGGGCGCGTGGTGGTCGGGGGCGGGGAGCTGCTGCTCGAGGACGGCGAGGTCGTGGCCGCGTCCGCCGGCGGCGCCTCCGGCGTCAAGGCTTTTGCGAGGCTTGCCCGCCTTGCCGGCGGGGACTTCCGGGTAACGCTCGGCCCGCTCGGCGGCGAACGGGAGATCTACAGGGACCTCCTGAGCCTGATGGCGATGGCCATGGAGGACCAGCACCAGTACCAGGAGGCCCTGGCCCAGCTCCCGAGCCTGTCGAGCCGATTGCGGCTCGTGATGGGTCCCGCGTTCTTCGCGACGCAGTTCTCACCGAGCCAGCAAAAGGTGCTCCAGGAGGCGCACGAGGGCGGCACCGTCTGGAACGTGCTCGACAGGGTTGAGGCGACCGACGGCGCGGTCCTGGCCGACGTCGCACGGCTCAGGCACCTGGGCGTGGCGGAGTTCGACGAGCCGCAGGTGAGCGTACGCATCGTCACAGACTCCACCGCCGACCTCCCGCCCGAGCTTGCCAGGCGCCACCACATCGAGGTGATCCCCCTTTCGGTCGCTTTCGGAAAGCAGACCTACAAAGACGGGGTGGACCTCACTTCGAGGGAGTTCTACAGAAACCTCGAAGCCAGCAAGCACCACCACCCGAAGACCAGTCCGCCGACCGAGGGCGACTTCCTCGCCGAGTACCGCCTGATGCTTGCGCGGAGCGATGTTGTCTCGGTGCACATCTCCGGGCGCATGTCGGAGACGTTGGCCCACGCCCGCGCGGCCGCCGAGGGCGGCCGGGACGAGTTCGGCCGGCTGCGCGGGGAGGGCGCTCCGGTGCTCGAGGTGGTTGACAGCATGCAGGTAAGCGTCGGGTTGGGGCTCCTGGTGATGCTCGCCGCGCGCATGGCCGAGCGAGGCCTGCCGGCGCACGAGATCCGGGCCCGGATCGAAGCGATGCGCTCGCGCCTCCACCTGCTCTTCGTGGTGGACACGCTCGAGTACCTCGCACGCGGGGGCAGGATCGGCAGGGCCCAGGCCTGGCTCGGCGGCCGGCTCGGCGTCAGGCCGATCCTGGGCGTTGCGGATGGCGAGGTCGTTCCCGTGGACCGTGTGTGGGGGCAGAACGCGGCTCACCGGCGGCTGGTCGAGCTGCTCCGGGAGCGTGTGGAGGTGGAAAGGCCGGTTGTCGTGGCGATCGGGCACTCCAACGCCCCGCTCCTGGCCGTGCGCCTCCGTAGCCTCTTGCAGGACAGCTTCAAGGCCTCGGAGATCCTGGAGACCCAGATCGGGCCTGTCGTGGGGGCGCATGTGGGCCCCGGGAGCGTGGGTGCCGCCGTCCTCCAGCCCTCGGAGGACGAGCAGGCCCTCGTCGCGCCGGCGTCCGACGCCTGGTAGACCCGGGAGTCACGTCTCTGGTCTCGAAAGACGTCCGGCCCGCCAAGCCTGCGCCATAGGGCAGGAAGTCTTCCTCATCCGTTCGGGGTTTCTGATTTTGAGACGTGTCTCAAAAGCTTCGGCCCGGCAGCGCCGTTCGCGTCTCGGCCCTGTTGAGGCGGGTACCCTGTCGTGTAACCTCTGAGGCTGCCAGCACCGGTGGGGGAATGCGCAGTTGCCCGGACAACGTTGGCAGCCGGCGGAGCGAGGGGCGGGACGAGAGATGGCCGAGACGGCCTTGAATGCGGTGGTCGCGCAGAGGATCGAGGTGGCGCCGGGTCTGCTGATCCTGCGCATCGCCCCTGACGGGTGGGCGCTGCCGGCGTTCCGGCCGGGCCAGTTCGCGGTGCTGGGCCTGCCGGCCGAGGCGCGGAAGCACCCGATGTCCGACCTCTTCGATGACCCGCCGCCAAAGCCCGGGATGCTCATCCGGCGCTCCTACTCGATCGCCTCGTCGTCGCTGGACAGCGAGTACCTCGAGTTCTACCTGACGCTGGTGCGCTCCGGATCGCTCACACCGCGCCTTTTCGCCCTCAAAGTCGGCGACCGCGTCTGGCTCGGTCCCAGGATCTCCGGGCTCTTCACCTTCGATCAGATCCCGCCCGAGGCCAGCCTCGTGATGATCGCGACCGGGACGGGCCTCGCCCCGTACGTCAGCATGCTGCGCACCGACCTCGATCGCCACCGCGAGCGCAGGCTGGCGGTGCTCCACGGCGCGCGCCACTCCTGGGACCTCGGCTACCGTGCCGAGCTCGTCACGATGCAGCGGCTGTGCCCAAACCTGACATACCTGATGGCGGTCTCGCGTCCGGAGGAGGAGCCGGTCCCCTGGGGCGGGGAGACGGGCTACGTGCAGGACCTCTGGCAGCGGCGCACGGTGAACAGCGTCTGGGGCTTCCGCCCCACGCCTCTCAACACGCAGATCTTCCTGTGCGGCAACCCGGGCATGATTGATGCGATGACTGCGATCCTCACGTCGGAGGGGTTCCGCGAACACACCCGGCAGCAGCCCGGGCAGATCCACGCCGAGAAGTGGTGGTGAGGTTACAGCACCGGGCGCAGACGGTGCGTTAATCTGACAGGGGAACAACCGGACGGATGGCGCACACCCACAGCCACCAGTCTTTCCCGACGGCCGGGACGCGGCGGCGCGCGAGGCTCACCCTGGCGCTCCTCCTCGCTGCCGTTTACATGCTGGCCGAGGTGGCCGGCGGCCTGCTCAGCAACTCGCTAGCCCTGCTGGCCGATGCGGGCCACATGCTCACCGACGTGGCTGCGCTCGGGCTCTCGCTGTTCGCGATCTGGGCGGCGCAGAGGCCGGCCACGCCGCAGCGGACCTACGGCTACCACCGAATGGAGATCCTGGCCGCGCTCGTCAACGGCGCCACGTTGATCGCGATGGCCCTGCTGATCTTCGCCGAGGCCTACCGCCGGTGGTCCCGCCCTCCCGATGTGAAGGGCGGCCTGATGTTGGCCGTCGCGTGCGGCGGCCTTGCCGTCAACCTCGCGTCGCTGTGGATCCTCCGCGTCGGGCGTGAGGAGAGCCTCAACGTCCGCGGTGCATGGCTCCACACGCTTACCGACACGCTGGGCAGCGTGCAGGCGATCGCCGCCGGCGTCCTGATCAGCGCGTTCGGCTGGAACTGGGCGGACCCTCTCGCATCGGTTCTCATCGGGCTGCTGGTCATCGTCTCGTCCTGGGGGCTGCTCAGGGAATCGGTCGGAGTGCTCATGGAGGGCGTGCCAGCGCACCTCAGGCTCGACGATGTGACGGAAGCGATGGCGGGCGTGCCGGGCGTCAGAGCGGTCCACGACCTGCACGTCTGGACGATCACGAGCGGGTTCGTTGCGCTCTCGACGCACATCGTCGTCGAGCCCGGATGCTCCGATGACGTGCTGTGGCGCGTCCGCGGCGTTCTCCACGACCGCTTCGGGATCGACCACTCAACGATCCAGGTCGAACGCACGCCTGCGCCCCGAGGCATCGCGGTCCCGCACCCCGGGGCTGACCCGGGGAAGGTCGAGCAGGGTCGGAAGGAGTAGGGGAGCATCAACGTCCAGGGCGCGCCCCGGTCAAGGGGGCGGGCCTTGGAGCGCGGCACGTGTTCGGGTGCGAGGTGTTACTTCGCCGCCGGCTGTTGGCCCGGGAGCTTGGCCAGATACTTGGCTGGATCCGCCTCGAACTTCTTGATGCACATCTTGCAGCACAGCAGCACCGTGCGACCTTTGTAGCTGATCGAGACGGGCTTGCCCATGTCGCCCTCTCCCAGCTTCTCGCCGCTTACGGGGCAGGTGGTCTGGACGTTCTCGAGCTGGACCCCCGCCTTCTCGATCTGCGCGAAGTACTTCTCGGGGTCCTTCAGGAAAGCGGCCGGACACTTGTTGCAGCAGAAGTAGATCCGCTGGCCCTGGTAGTCGACGTGGGCGCTCTTGTCGGCCGGCTCGCCGGAGACCAGACAGGTGGTCTGCGGCTTTCCGGCCAGCGAGTCCGCTGCAAGAGCCACCGCGAGTCCCGTCAGGAGCAGTGTCAAGGCAACCAGAGTAACCAGGTTTCTGCGCATGGTACGACCTCCCTTTCAGACGTTCCGTTTGCCACCACGGCCCTAAAAGTAACGGGGGACCGCTGGGAGTCGGAGCGAGGAGAAGCGTCGCCGCCCGACGCGTGGCCGGTTCACGCTGCCTCGCCCAGGGCGCGTGTAGAATCTCCCGAGATGCACGAACTGGTCAGGGTCGCCCTCAGCCTGATCCCGGTTGTCCTGTTCCTGCTGTCCCTGTTCGCCCTGGACTCCTTCAAGCTCGTGAGGCCCGGCCGCGTTTTGAGGGCCATCGTGGCCGGCGCTGTTGCAGCCGCTGCGTGCTTCCTCCTGGCCCGCTGGGTGATCAGCGCCGGGCCGGTGGCCGCGGCGGCCTATTCGCGCTTCCTCGCGCCCCTCGTGGAGGAGACGACGAAGGTCGTGTTCGTCGTGTACCTGGTCAGGACCAGGCGGGTGGGGTTCATGGTGGACGCCGCCATTCTCGGATTCGCGACCGGAGCAGGCTTCGCGCTCGTCGAAAACCTGTACTACCTCTTGACGCTCGGCGACCCGAACCTGCTCCTGTGGGGTGCGCGAGGTTTCGGGACCGCGGTGCTCCACGGCAGCACGACGGCCATGGCAGGCATCGTGTCGAAGCTGCTCGCCGACCTGCGCCCGAGCGGGGGTCCCGAGGTCTTCCTGCCCGGCCTGGCCATTGCCGTGGTGGCCCACGGCCTGTTCAACTACTCCCAGTTCTACCTCTCGCCGCTTGTTTTCACGGCGGCGCTCGTGGGGGCGTTCCCGCTTCTGGTGTTCGGTGTCTTCTCGCACAGCGAGCGGTTGCTGCGCCGCTGGCTCGATGTCGGGTTCGGCTCGGACGTCGAGCTGCTCGACATGCTCCGCTCGGGTGAGGTGAGGGACACCCGCGTGGGTCACTACCTCCGTACCCTCAGGGACCGTTTCCCGGGCGAGGTGCTCGCGGACATGCTGTGCTACCTGGAGATCATGGTGGAGCTGTCCATCAAGGCCAAGGGGCGGCTCCTGATGAAGGAGGCCGGCTTCCCCCTGCCGTCCGACCCGGTGATCGAAGCCAGGCTCAAGGAGCTGGCATTCCTCGAGAGGAGCATCGGGGTGACGGGAAGGCTCGCGCTTTCCCCGTTCCTCCACGTTACAAGCCGCGACCTCTGGCAGCTCCAGATGCTGAAGGAACACACGTGAGTGAGGCCGGGGTGGCCTTGCCATGCGGATGCGATGGCGGAATAATGAGCCCGGAACAAGTTGGAGCCGGGGCCGTCGCCCCAGCCCGTGTCAGCGCGGGAAAGCCGGACACGGCCGGTCGCTGCGACGGCCACTCTGGGGGAGCGGGTGCTGGAACTGAGTGAACGAAACGAGCAGGGTTGGTCGGTGGTGGCGATCAAGGGTCGCCTCGACAGCGTCACCGCCGGACAATTCACCGAACGCTGTGCGGCGTGGACCCTTGAGGGCAAGAGCAGGATCGTGCTCGACCTCTCGTCGCTGTCGTACGTGTCGAGCGCCGGCCTCTCCAGCATCCTCGGCGCTGCGAAGGGCGTCTCCGGGCAGGGAGGCCGGCTCGTGATCGCGGGCCTGGCGGGCCTCGTCAAGGAGGTCTTCTCGATCTCCGGTTTCGACACCATCCTGCCGACGTTTCCCGACGTTGAGAGCGCCGTCCGAGCCTCGTAGGTCGCCTCGGGAGTTCGCGAGGCAGGCCTTCCCGGCCAATCTGGAGGGGGTCGCGGGCGTCGTGTCGTTCGTGGCCGCACACGCCCCCCAAGGGCTTGTGACAGCGGAGAAAACGGCTCGCCTCGAGCTTGCCGTCGAGGAGTGGGCCACCAACGTCTGCCGGCACGCGTATCGCAGCGCGGGCGGTTCTCTCACCGTCGTGCTGCGGAGGGACGGTGAAGCGCTACTGGTCGAGCTCAGCGACGAGGGGATCCCCTTCGACCCGACGGTTTGGCCAGGCCCCGACCTCACGCACCCGCTGGCCGAGCGCGAGCCCGGGGGCCTCGGGCTGCTGCTGATCCGTCGTATGGTGGACACCGTCAGCTACTGGCGGGATGGTTCACGGAACGTCCTGACCGTGACGATCCGCGGGTAGAAGGGTCACTGGCCGCTCCGGACCCGCTCGGAGTGGCGGCCTCCCCAGCGGCGCCCCCTCGTGACAGCCTCATTCGTAGAACGGGATCCGGAGAGAGGCCATGAACTCGTCCGATAGCTTCCGGCCCCCTTCATAGGCAGCGGCGTACCCGAGGGAGAGGGTGAACTGGTGGAGCGAAAGCCCGACGAGGCGGATGTCGAACTGTGCGCCGATGTCCGCAACCTCGTGCCGGAGGTCCGCGTGATCGAGGTTGGTGGCGATACCGCCTACGAAGAGCGCCAGGCTGGCCCAGTTGGCGAAGAGCGACGGCGTCCCAATGTGCTTGAAGACGACGGGCGGCAGGTTGAGCTCGAGGAGCGCTTTGGCGTAGCTGTGGCCGCTGATCTCGTTGATCTCGACCCCTGGGAAGCTGCCCGGGTCGTGGTACCTCCGGTACGGCTTGTCGTCCACCCAGTTGTTGCCGAAGCCACCAAAGTAGAAACTGCCGTAGGGCTGCTCACGGTCCCCGGAGGCGGCTCCGGCGGAGGTCCGCAGCCAGACGGAACTGTGGGCCACGGGCAGAGGCACCCCGAGGTTCAGGTCGAGGCGGAGTTTCGGGAAGTTCTGGCTCACGGCGTAGTTGTCGGAAACCGTGGCCCGCCAGGAGAACCCCTTCTCGGGCTCCACGGAGCCGAGCGAGCTCCGCTCGTGCTTGTAGCCGATGCTGACGTTAGCGATACCGACGCTGGTCGCTTGAACGGGGACATTCTGATAGCCGGGCAAGGTATCGAGGTTCCCGAAGCCGGTAACGTCGAACGCCCAGTCGAGTGTCCGGTTGGGCTGGTCGTAGATCAGGTAGCGCTTGTACTCTGCCCCGAGCGAGTAGCCTTTGAAGCCCCTTTTGGTCGGGCCGAAGAGGTCGTAGAAGTCCGCGTAATTGTAGGTTCCGACGACCTTCCAGCGCAGGTACGAGTAGGTTGTCTTGAAGTGAAACCTCTGGTTACCGGGCAGACTGGTGCTGGGCGAGTAGGACGCGGACATGTTGATACGGTTGTAGCCGATCGCGTCCGTGAGGCTAAGCCGCATTCCGATGGCGGGGAAGCTCTTGTAGCCCTCGACGATCGGGTACAGCGAACGCCTCTTGAGGGTCGCGAAGGCGCTGTACGAACCCTCACGCCGGATCATCGGGTCGAGGTTGACCGTGGACGGTGGGGGGAGCTTCCAGTCTCTGACGACTGGATGCGCCTCTACGATCTCCTGCCCTAGGAACCTGATCGCGTTGACCTTCTCCACCGGCCGGGGCGAGATGATCACAGGCTGGAACCCCCCCGCGGTGAAGCGGAACGCGAGCAGGTCGTCGCCGGACAGCGGCACGGGCCGGAAGAAGCCGGTGTCGGCGTTGGTGATCACCGTGGTGTCCTTCGTCTGGAGGTCGTAGCGGTAGAGGTTGGACACGCCCGAGTAGAACGACGAGCCGACGAGGTAGCGCCCGTCGGGCGAGAACACGAAGTTGGCGGGAGAGGAGTTTTCGAAGTCGGAGAGGACCTGGAGATCCGCTTTGCCGGTGAGGAGGCCGGGGATGTCAAGCATGATCAGCGACTGGCCTCCGCTCGGCCTCGTGAGGGGGGCGACCATCTGCTTGCCGTCGGGTGAAATGTCGAGGTCGTAGATGTCGGTGCCGTAGTCGAAGGAGTGCACCTGCTTCCACTCCGTGTAGGGGCGGGGGACACGTACGAGAGTCGAGATGCCGTTGTAGCTACGCACGCCCCACAGGGACTTGTCGACCGGGTTGAAAGCGAGGTCGCCGAGGCGGGCACCCTTGATGTAGGTCCTGCTCCGGCCAGTGTCCACGTCAACGCCACGCAGGTCGCGCCAGTCGTTGTTGTTCGTGGTGTAGAAGAGCGTGCGGGTGGCTGGGTCGAAGGCGATCGACGAAACCGTGAAGAGCGCCGGGCCTTTCACTTCGCACAGTTTCTTCATTGTGCCGCTCGCGAGGTCGAGGCAGGCGATGTGTGAGACCTGCCCAGGGAAGTGGAGCGCAAGGTAGAGCGTGTTGGTGCTACGGTCGACTTGCGCCCGCGAAACGGATCCGAGCGCCCTCTCAGTCACCTTTCGGTAGGCAGTGAGAGGGTTTTGACCGAGACGGTCGAGGTTCTCCCTCTGGAACCGGCGCTCCCACTCGATCCAGCGGGACCATACCTCGGGGAGCGCCTCGCCAAAGACGGCCTTGAACTGCGCGCCGTACCCGGGCTTGCTGCCCTCGCTGCGCGAGACCCACTCGATCACCTTCTCGGGGCCGTACGTCAGTGCGAGGTAGCTCATGAATCTGGTGCCGTAGAGGTAGGCGTTGACGCCCACCTGAAAATCGAGCTTGGTAGCGGCCGACGCCAGCCCGACGAGGTCGTAGATCTCCCCGCCGTCCGCGACCTTGGTTCGGAAGACCATCTCGTCGTAGGCGCCCATCGCGCGCCCTAAGCCCCCGGTCCTCCAAGTCTCCATGAACACGGCGACCCCCTCTTGGTACCAGGGGGGCGCGTAGAGGCGAGGTGTCGTGAGGTAGGAGTAGATCATGGACAGCGGGTTCTCGGAGGTGGGGGCGACCTTGCCCCCGAAGAGCTTCCGATACATCCGGTCCCTGGCCGCAGCCTTGTCCGCGGCGAGGATGTGAACCAGCTCGTGGCTCATCAGCCAGTTCATGCGCTCGTTGCCGAGCACGACCTCGAAAACATACGAAAACGGCGCGATGGTCACAAGGATGCGGTCGTTGGGAACGGCAGAAGCCGCCGCGTTGCCCGAATCGGCAAAGTCCTCGAGGAGGACGGTGACCTTTTCCGATGGGGTGTAGTCGAACAACTTCTGGTGAGAGGCAAGGGCATTTTGGAAGCAGCGGGCGACGTGAGGAACCAGGTAGCGCTCGGTCCCGAAGTAGACGAGCTCGAGTTGGTCCGTCTCGAGCGACTGGAGCTGTGCGGAGGCCACGGAAGCCACCGTCAGCAGTGCCACGGCCGGGACACGAGCCTTCATGGTTTCCGCCTCCTGATGCCTGCGCTCATTCTACGCTCGCCGACTCTCCTGCCGCAGGCGGGGGAGCCGCGCGAGGCCGCCGCGAAAAAAGGAGGGCCGCCCTTCTCGGCGGCCCTCCTTTCTCTGAGGATGCGCAAGCCGTGCACCGCTACTGCTGGATCCTCGCCGGCATGCCCTGGTTGAGAGCACCTGAAATGACCGCCTGCCGGAAGGCGTCGCTCGCCATGGCCTGCTGCAGTGAACCGGTCGCTACGGCAGCCTGGAACTCGGGCGTCGAGATCGCCTGCATCATCATCCTGTTGGCGACCACCTCACGGAACTTGGCGTCGGAGAGGGCTTCCACCACGGCCTTGTTGGCGACCGCCTCGCGGAACCTGGCGTCGGAGAGGGCCTCCACCACTGCCTTGTTGTTGAACGCATCGCGGAACTTGGCATCGGAGAGAGCCTCTACCGCGGCCTTGTTGGCAAACACGTCGCGGAACTTGGCGTCCGCCAGGGTCTCAAATTCCGCCCTGTTGGCGACCGCCTCGCGGAACTTCGCGTCGGCGAGGGCTTCCGCAACCGCCTTGTTGGCGAACACATCACGGAACTTGGCGTCGGAGAGGGCTTCCACCACGGCCTTGTTGTTGAACGCATCGCGGAACTTGGCGTCGGAGAGAGCCTCCACCACCGCCCTGTTGTTGAAAGCATTGCGGAACTTGGCGTCGGAAAGGGTCTCAGCCGCGGCCTTGTTGGCGACGGCATCACGGAACTTGGCGTCGGAGAGGGCTTCCACCACGGCCTTGTTGGCGACCGCCTCGCGGAACCTGGCGTCGGAGAGGGCCTCCACCACCGCCTTGTTGTTGAACGCATCGCGGAACTTGGCATCGGAGAGAGCCTCTACCGCGGCCTTGTTGGCAAACACGTCGCGGAACTTGGCGTCCGCCAGGGTCTCAAATTCCGCCCTGTTGGCGACCGCCTCGCGGAACTTCGCGTCGGCAAGGGCTTCCGCAACCGCCTTGTTGGCGAACACATCACGGAACTTGGCGTCGGCAAGGGCTTCCACCACGGCCTTGTTGTTGAACGCATCGCGGAACTTGGCGTCGGAGAGAGCCTCCACCACCGCCCTGTTGGCAACCGCCCCCCGGAACTTGGCGTCGGAGAGGGCTTCCACCACCGCCCTGTTGACGACTGCCTCCCTGAAGCTGGCGTTCGCGAGGGCTTTCTGAAACTCCTTGTTGTTGAAGAGCTTCTGGATCTGGTCGTTCTGCAGGAGCGCCTGGACCTCGGGGTGGTTCAGGATCACGTCCTTGTCCGTGACCTGCTCCGACCGGTACCTTTCTGCCTTCTGGACCCCGCCGATGGTGCCGGCGACGTTCCGTCCGTCCGGCCGGGGGTAGAACAGCCCGAGCACCGCGATTACGGCGATCGCGATGATGGCCCCCACGATCATCCACGTACGTACTGACCCCTTGTTCTCACTCATCTCCGCCTCCCTTCGTGGTTGCGGTTTTCCAGTGGCGTGCCGGCCGGCTGCAGCGCGGGCAAAGGGCACGCCGGGTTGATGGGGAACCCCGGAGCAAAGGAATTCCGGGCAGCGATGGCCTGAAGCCTGCTTGATTCTCGAACGCCAGCGGATCCCGGGGGACCTGAGCCGCCGGAGGGGCGGCAGAAGCAGGCGCTTGTCGGGGCGCCGACGCCAGAGCTGGCTTGCAGGGGTGATAGGCGTTTTGCGGGTCTCACGCTTTACAGACTGGGACCTCGCGCACCGGGAGTCCTGAGCCTTTTCCTGGGATTGCCCGGCAAATGCCCTGCTTTTTTCCGTATTGTGTCCGGTCGCTGCCTCGGGTGCCTTGACAACGTCCGGCCACAAAAGGAGTTGCTATAATCCTGGCCAAGACAGCGGATCGAGACGCGGATGACGGCGAGCGAGGCCTTTCGACTCGGCGACTTCCTCGTGCACCCCAGCCTGAACCGGGTGTCGCGGGGAAGCGAGACCGTATCAATCCAGCCCCGGTTCATGGACCTCCTCGTCTATCTAGCCCAGCACGCGGGCAAGGTCGTGTCGAAGGAGGAGATCCTCGCTGCCGTGTGGGCCAAGGAGTTCGTTTCCGAGGGCACCCTCACGCACGCCGTCGCCGTGGTACGCCAGACGCTCGGTGACAATGTCCGCAAGCCGGAGTACATCGAGACGATCCCTACCCGCGGGTATCGCCTCGTGGCAGCGGTCTCGCCGGTGGACGAGGGGGGTGGCATTGCGGCGGTTCCCGCCGATGTTCGAGCGGTGAACCGGCGCTCCCTCTTCCTGTCGGTCGTCGCGTCCCTCGTGGTCGTCGTCGCCGCCGTGGCGCTCTGGAGGCTGCTACCGGCCTCGCGACCCAGGGCACCGGCGGGCGAGGCGAGGAGGATCGTGGTGCTCCCGTTCCAGAACCTGGGTCCCGCCGCCCGCGATTTCATCGCCTCAGGTATCACCGACGACATCACGACCCGCCTCGCCGGCACACACGCGGTCGGCGTGGTCTCCCGGACCAGCGCCATCTACTGCGCCAAGGCGGGGAAGTCGGTGCGGCAGATCAGCGAGGAGCTCGGGGCCGATTACGTCCTCGAGGGGACCGTACGGCAGGAATCCGGCCGGCCGAGCGACAGCCAGGTGCGGGTCAACGCACAGCTCATCCGTGCCAGCGACGACACGTCCTTGTGGGTCGGGAGCTTCGGCTCTGATGTCGCGGACGTGATCGACGTGGGCGCTGCCATCGCCGGGCGCGTGATCCAGGAGCTCGGCGTCACCGTCGGGAAGCCTGAGCTGAGCCGCCTCGAGTCGAGACCCACGGGCAACCCGAACGCCTACCAGGCCTACCTCTGCGGCATTCGTTACCGGGACCTCGTCAGCCGGGAGCAGCTCGGGCTGGCCGTCGCGATGTTCGAGCGCGCGGTGACCCTCGATCCCTCGTTCGCCCTTGCCTGGGCGGAGCTTACCGTTGCGCACGCCCGCCTCTACCACCTCCGATTCGACGACACTCCTGAAAGACTGGCCAGGGCGAAGCAAGCGGCGGACAGGGCCTTCCTTCTAGGGCCCGAGCTGCCCGAAACCCACCTGGCCATGGGCGCCCTCTACCATCTTGGCCGCCGCGAGTACGGCCGTGCACTCGACGAGTACAGCATCGCGGCGCGGGACCTGCCGAACGACAGCGCTCTCTTCGCACTCATCGCCGACGTCCATCGGAGGCAGGGCAAGTGGTCGGAGGCCCGGGCCGAGATCGAGAGGGTCGTGAACCTCGATCCGCAGAACTACACGGCGCTGCTGGCCCTCGGTGACACCCTTCACCCCCTGCGGGAGTACGAGGGAGCCGACCGCGCCTTCCAGAAGGCCGCCAACCTCAACCCCGACCGCAACGACCCGTACTTGAGGAGGTTTTGGAACCTGCTGGCCTGGGACGGGACCACCGACCGCGCCGAGAGGGTCCTGCTCGAGGTGCCGCTACTCAACGAGCCGGAGCTCATCTTTGCCCGCTCCTACCTCAGGTACCTCAAGCGCGATTTCAGGGGGGCCCTCGACGTCATCTCCTCGGCGCCCTCGGACACGCCGATGGGCCCCTACCGGTTCGCGGCCAAGCCGCTGACGCAGTGCCTTTACGCCGATGCCCTCGGTGACCGGGCAGGGGTGGAGAGGGCGTGCGGCGCGGCGCTCGAGCTCCTCCTGAGCGTGGTCCATAAGCGGCCGGACGACGCGCGCGCGCTGCTCGAGCTCGGTCAGGCGCATGCCCTTCTTGGTCACAGGACGGAGAGCGTTCGCTTCGCCGAAAAGGCGATCGGTCTCTTCCCGGTCGGCACGGATGCCTGTGACGGCCCCGGCTACGTGCTCCTGCAGGCCCGCATCCTCGCGCGGGCGGGGGAGGCGCGGCGCGCCATCGAGACCATCACGAGGTTGCTCGCCGTTCCCAGCCCCCTGTCCGCCCCGTGGCTGCGCTTCGACCCGTGCTGGGACAGGCTCCGCGGGGAACCCGGCTTCGAGGCCCTGCTGGACCGCACGCCCGTCCATCCCGCGTAACGTCGTCCCTCCGATCGCCGGCCTCCGGAGCCGCAGGACCAACAAGAGAAAGGCCCGCGCCGTGTCGGCTGCGGGCCCAGGGCGTGCGAAGCGTCGGAGCCGCTACTTGGCGGCTGGCTGCTCGCCGGGGAGCTTGGCGAGGTACTTCGCGGGTTCCTTTTGGAACTTGGGCGGACACATCTTGCAGCAGAACTTCACGGTGCGGCCCTTGTAGCCTACGGTCACCGGGGGTCCCATGTCGCCCCCTTCCAGGCTCTCGCCGCTCACGGGACAGGTGGTCTGGATGTTCTCGAGTTCAACGCCTTCCTTCTCGAACTTGGCGAAGTACGTGTCCGGGTCCTTGCGGAAGGCGTCGGCGGCGGCCGTGTCGGCAAAGTAGATCCGCTGCCCCTCCCAGTCCACGTGTGGGTTTGCCTTCGGGTCGATGGCCTTGCCGGTTACGGGGCAAGTGGTCTGCGGCTTGGCGGCGGGCTTGTCCGCCGCCAGCCCGACCGCCGCGCCCGCCAGCAGCAGCGCCGCTACGAGCAGAACAACGAGGCTTCTCCGCATACGTCCTCCCTTTCACACAGCTGTTTGCCGACCCCACTCCCAAGGTAAGGTGGGACCGCGCCGTCAGAATCCGAACCGGAACGCCTCCTCGTAGTTGGCTGCGTTGGTGGTGTTGTCCACGGTCGAGAGGTACGCAAGGACAGCCCCGTTGCCCTGGCTCACGCTGGCCCGCACGATCAGCCCCTGGCGCGTCCCGCTCGCCAGCCCCGCGAAGATGTCGTCCCTCTGCTGCATGTCGAACGGTTGCAGAGAGACGGTGAAGGTGGAGGCGCCTGGAGCCGGCTGGCCGTCGGCGGTGAAGATCTCGACGGTCACGGTGACCGGCGAGGCCGTGAGGTTCATGAGGCCCAGGTTGGACCGGAAGCCGTCGGCTTGGTTGACCACCATCCGGAGCGAGCCGTCCGGCCGGGCGCCCGGCACACCCGCCATGGACGCCAGAATCCCATAGGCCACCTGTCCGTAACTGCCGCCGTCTTTGCCGGGTGTCCAGGTCCGACTCACCACCTCGATCTGGCCGTCGGCAAAGTAGTGCACCGATCCCTTGCCCGCGGGAGCGTGGAAGGTGTTCATGACCACGTCGGGGAGAAAGGTCACCGGCTGGGTCAGCGGCACCACCGCGCTCTGCACGTTGGTGTTGTCGAAACCGCTCGGGTTGTACCAGAGGTTCACCGCGGTGGCAGATTGCGTGTAGATCCACACGTCGGTGGTCCAGAACGAATTGAACTTTCCCGCCAGGTGGGCGGCCATCAGGATGTAGCCCTCGAGGTGCCCGGCCGGACCGGCGAAGGCGGAGAGGGGAAACACCGTGAGGGCAGCCAGCACGAGCGCAGGGATTGGCTTCGACATGATGCGCCTCCTCATGGCATCATCCCGCCGGACTTGGAGAGGTCGGCGGTCCACAGGACGTTGCCGTTGCGGTCCAGGGCAACGACCTTGTTCGTGATCTGGGTGGCCCACCCTCCGGTCTCACCCTGACGCAGCGGTCCGCTGCCCATCATCCCGGCGGATCCGAAATCGGTCACCGAGACGTACACGCGTGAGCCATCAGGGGCGAACTGCGGGAGCGAGGCCATGTCGCCAGGCAGCGCGGTTTTCCAGGGCTGGGCCCCCGTCGCAAGGTTGAGGCCGACCAGTGCTCCATGGGTCTCGCCGCCGCTGGGCGGCGTGCCGAAGGGGAACCGGCCGAAGCCGGACATCCCGCGGCACATCCAGGCGTTGTTCACCAGGACCACGACCACCAGGTCGCCGTTGTTGGCGGCCATCATCGGCCAGCCGGTATCGAAGCTGGCGCGCCAGCGCTCCTTCCCGTCGGTGCCGACGTTCACGACGGCGCGCTGGAAGTTGCTGGCGCCACCGCCCGGCCCGCCCATCATGCCCTGGGCCGAAACGAACGCTGGGATGAGCATCGCCAAGGCCAGGTTTGCGAAAGGCGAAGTTCTTTTCACCGTGAACCTGCCTTTCTGTGCCGGTGAGTTGGGTACTTATGAGAACCAAGATTGAGCCTCAAATTCATAAAATATCTTTTCCTCGATATAGAGTCAATTGGGAGTCGGTCGCCCAGTAAGCCATAAGCTTTCCCAAAGCAGAGCCCCAGGGGTCGCTCATGTCGCAGCCTCCCGCATCTCCGTGTGTCGCTTCCAGAGCTTGTAGATCGCGGGGTAGACGAGCAGCTCGAGCAGGAACGAGGTCACCAGGCCGCCGATCATCGGCGCCGCGATGCGCTTCATGACGTCGGCACCGGCCGACGTGGACCACATGATCGGGAGCAGGCCCATGAAGGCGGCGGTGACGGTCATCATCTTCGGGCGCACGCGCTTGACGGCGCCGTGGACGATCGCCTCGTCGAGGTCGGAGACCGTTCGGAGCAGGCCGCGGCGTTTGTAGTCGTCGTGCGAGAGGTCGAGGAAGAGCAACATGAACACGCCGGTCTCGGCATCGAGGCCGAGCAGGGCGATCATCCCCACCCAGGCCGCGATCGAGACGTTGTAGTGCAGAAAGTGGAACAGCCAGATTGCGCCGATCGCCGAGAAAGGAACGGCCAGCATGACGACCGCCGCCTTGAAGGCGGACTTCGTGTTGGCGTAGAGGAGGACGAAGATCAGCGCCAGCGTGATCGGCACCACGACCTTGAGGCGCTCGCGGACGCGCAGCATGTTCTCGTACTGTCCGCTCCATGCCAGCACGTACCCCGGCTGCAGGGCGAGCTTGTCGCGCACGACCCGCTTGGCTTCTTCGACGTAGCCGCCGACGTCGCGGCCGGTGATGTCCACGTACACGTAACCTGCGAGGAAACCGTTCTCGTCGCGCAGCATCGCCGCTCCGTGCACGAGCTGGATCTCCGCAACCTGGGCGAGAGGGATCTGGGCACCGCCCGGTGTGGCGACGAGCACCCTGCCGAGCCGGTCGAGGTTGTCGCGCAGCTCCCGGGGGTAGCGGACGTTGACCGGGTAGCGCTCGCGCCCCTCGATAGTGGTCGTCACGTTCTCGCCGCCGATCGCGCTCATGACCACATCTTGCATCTGCTGGATCGTCAGACCGTACCTGGCGAGCTGGTCGCGGCGCGGGACGACGTCCACGAAGTACCCACCGGCCACGCGCTCGGCGAACACGCTCCTGGTGCCGGGGACCCCGCGCAGGATCCCTTCGAGCTCTTTGCCTATGCGCTCGATCTCGCTCAGGTTGGCCCCGAAGACCTTGATGCCGACGGGCGTCCGTACGCCGGTGGAGAGCATGTCGATGCGCGCCTTGATCGGCATCGTCCAGGCGTTGGTCACACCGGGAATCCGCAGGGCGCGGTCCATCCTGTCCACCAGCTCCTCCCAGGAGATGTGCTCGGGCCATATGGGCCGGAGCACCGGCCTGAGCCAGCCGGGGGCCCACGACGAATACCACCGGGGCTTCGGCTCCCACTGGTCCTCGGGCTTCAGCACGACCGTGGTCTCCATCATGGAGAAGGGAGCCGGGTCGGTCGAGGTCTCCGCCCGGCCGGCCTTGCCGAACACCCGCTCGACCTCGGGGAAGGACTTGAGCACGCGGTCCTGGGTTTCCAACAGCTCGCGCGCCTGTTGAACGGAGATGCCGGGCAGGGTCGTCGGCATGTAGAGGATCGTGCCCTCATTGAGGGGTGGCATGAACTCCGAGCCGAGCTTGAAGTAGAACGGCACGCTCACCGCGACCAGGCCGAGCGCACCCGCAATGATGGCCTTGGGGTAGCGCAGGACGAACCGGCACGCCGGCTCGTAGATCGCGAACAGCACCCGGCTGATCGGGTGCTTCTCTTCCGCGTAGTAGGTCCCCACCAGTGTCTTGGTGGCGAGCCACGCCAGGAACCGCGGCTTGAAGGTGAAGGGGTCCATGCGGGTGAAGAGCATGCGCATGGCGGGATCGAGGGTGATCGCGAGCAGTGCCGCGATGGCCATCGCGAGGTTCTTGGAGTAGGCGAGCGGCTTGAAGAGCCGGCCCTCCTGGTCCACCAGGGCAAAGACCGGCAGGAACGCCACCGCAATCACCAGAAGCGAGAAGAACACGGATGGACCGACCTCCTGGAGCGCCTCGAGGCGCACCTTGTGGAAGTCGCCCTTCCGCCCATCGGCCTGCCAGTGGTAGAGCTTGTTGTAGGCGTTCTCGACCTCCACGATCGCGCCGTCCACCAGAACGCCGATGGAGATCGCGATCCCGGCAAGCGACATGATGTTGACGGTCACGCCCATGTAGTAGAGCGGGATGAAGGCGAGCAGGACCGAGATCGGGATCGTGAAGATCGGCACGATGGACGACGGGATGTGCCAGAGGAAGAGCAGGATCACGAGCGCGACGATGATCATCTCGACGGTCAGCTCGTGCTTGAGCGTATGAATGGCGCGCGTGATCAGGTCGGAGCGGTCGTAGGTCGTGACGATCTCGACTCCTTTGGGAAACGACGGTTCAAGATCCTTCAGCTTCTCCTTGACGAGCCTGATGACGTTGAGCGCATTCTCCCCCTGGCGCATCACCACGATGCCACCGACGTGGTCGCCCAGGCCGTCCAGGTCGGAGACGCCGCGGCGGATCTCGGGCCCCAGCTCGACGCGACCGACGTCCCTTAGCAGCACGGGGACGCCGCCTTCGCCGACCTTCACAACGATCTGCTCGAAGTCCTGGAGAGAACGGGCGTAGCCGCGGCCCCGCACCATGTACTCGGTGCCGGCGAACTCCAGAAGACGTCCACCCACCTCGTTGTTGGACTTTCGGATTGCGTCGATCACGACGTCGAGGGGCAGCTTGTAGGCTGCGAGGCGATTGGGGTCCACCGTGACCTGGTACTGCTTCACGAAGCCTCCGATGGAAGCCACCTCGGCCACGCCAGGTACGGACTGGATCGCGTACCGCAGCGTCCAGTCCTGGTACGAGCGCAACTGGTCGAGCGAGTGCGTGCCGGATCGATCCACGAGGGCGTACTGGAACACCCAGCCCACGCCCGTCGCGTCGGGTCCCAGCTCGGTCTGCACCCCATCGGGGAGGCGGGCCTGGATCTTGGAGAGGTACTCGAGCACCCGCGAGCGCGCCCAGTAGAGGTCGGTGCCGTCCTGGAAGATCACGTAGACGTAGGAGAAGCCGAAGTCCGAGAAGCCCCGGATCGCCTTGACCCTGGGAGCGCCGAGAAGAGCCGAGACGATCGGGTAGGTCACCTGGTCCTCGATGATGTCGGGGGAGCGGTCCCAGCGCGAGTAGACGATCACCTGGGAATCGGAGAGGTCGGGCAGGGCGTCGAGGCGGATCTCCTTGAGGGTGTAGAAGGCCAGTGCGCATAGCGCCGCCACGCCGAGCAGCACGAGCATCCGGTTATGGGCGGAAAATTCGATGATCCGCCTGATCATTTCGGGCCTCCCGCGGGCGGTGCGGCCGGACCGGCACCGGCTATCGCACTGCGCAGCTGGGACTCCGAGTCGAGCAGGAAGTTGGCCCGCACCACCACCTCCTCGCCTACCGCGACGCCGGACACCACCTCCGCCTTGCCGCCGCCCCGGACCCCGAGCCTGACCTGCCTCGGCTCGAACCGCGCACCACCCAGCCTCACGAACACGACCTGGCGCTCGCCGGTGTCGATGATGGCCGAGTCCGGGATCACGATGCCCTCGCGCGCATCGGCTGTCAGCTCGACGTTGGCAAACATCCCGGGTTTAAGTTCCAGCCTGGGGTTGTCGACCTCGAAGCGCACACGAAGCGTGCGGCTCTCGGGGTTGAGCGTGGGGTAGACGAAGGCAACGCGTGCGTCGCGCCGCACGCCCGGCTCGTACAGCAAGGTGAGCCGCGCGTCCTCGCCGACGCGCAGCGCGCGGGCCTCGTATTCGTAGAAATCACCTTGGATCCAGACCCGCGACAGATCGGTGATCGTGAAGAGGTCCATCATGCTTGGGTCGACCTGCTGACCCTCGAAGATCCCTTTGGAGGTGACATACCCGGAGACGTGCGCCAGCAGGGTCACATCGCGCTGCGCCCTCCCGGTACGCTCCAGCTCCTCGATGAACCCTTCCGGAACGTCCAGGAGCTGCAGGCGGCGGCGCGCCGAGGCGAGCAGTTCAGCCGCGCCCTTGCGAACCTCCGGCAGCTCCGAGCTGGCGAAGCGCGCCGCCGCGTCGCGCGCGCGCAGGAACTCCTCCTGGCTGGCGAGCAGCTCGGGTGAATAGAGCGAAAGGATCGGCTGCCCATGCTCGACGAACTGACCGGTCGAGTTGACATAGAGCTTCTCGACCCAGCCGCTGACTCGGGTGTGGATGTGGTGAACGCGAGTTTCATCGGCGACCACCGTGCCGACGGTACGGATGGTGCGGGCGAGAGACTCACGGCGTGCCGGTACGGTCTGCACCCCGGCCAGGCGCAGCCCTCGGTTTGTCGCTTCCACGGCCGCGAGCCCAGGCACACCGGAGTCCTTGGGTGTCACCTCGTCGGCGTAAACGGGGACGTAGTCCATGCCCATCGAGTCCTTGGTGGGAACCGGGGAGGTTGCTTTCGGGTCCATGGGGTTGCGGTAGAACAAGACCCGCCGCCTGCCGCCCGGGGTCAGGGATCCGGGATCCGGGGTCCGGGCCAAAGAGGGCCCCGCCTGGGTCGGTGCGATCTCGGGGCGAGACTCGGGCAGACCCGCAGCGGCTTCTGGCCCCTGCGCAGCCGGAACCAGGTTCATGCCGCATTCGGGGCAGCGTCCGGGCTTGTCCGAGGTCACCTGCGGGTGCATCGGGCAGACGTACGCCGGTACCGACGTCGGCGCGGTCTTGGTCTCGATCGGGACCAAGCGCATCCCACAGATCGGGCAATCGCCCGGCCGGTCCGAGACGTAGGTCGGGTGCATGGGGCACTGGTACCTGACCCCGGTCGGGCCGGCCTTGGTGCAACTCAAGAGCGCGGCGGTCAGCACGAGCGCGAGGGCCGCGCCCAGGATGGGACGAGCCATTTGGCGTGCGTATCTCATTGTGCGTTCTCCGTTGGTTGGGCCACGAGGGCCTGCAGCTCCGACCACGCGATGAACTGGTCCGCCTCGCGCATTGCAAGCTGGGTGCGGGCGTCGAGCCACTCCTTGAAGTCGAGAATGACCGTCGTGAAATCGCCGCGACCGGTCAGGTACGCGGACCGCGCGGCGTCGATTGCCGCGCTGGTCTGGGGGATGATCGCCTGCGTGTACCGCACGATCTGGGTCTTGGCACGCAGCAGGTCGGCCGCCAGCCTGGCGGCCTCGGCGCGTGCCGTGGACCTGGCGTCGCGCAGCTCCTCCGTTGCGGCCACGAGCTCCTGCTCGGCCGCGCGACGCTCGGGTTCCTGCTTCTGCTTACTCCACAACGGCCACTCCACTCCGACACGGAGCGTGACCGCCGGGTCGAAGCCGCCGCGCAGGCCGACGCCGGCGCCGAGCATGAAGTTGGGCCTGAGCTCGAGGCGCGCGACCTCGACCCGGCGCTCGGCGGCGTGCACCGAGGCCTGTTTAACCGCGACGGCAGGGGCGTTGGCCTCCGCCAGCTCAACCCATTTCTCTGCCGAATCAGGCACCGGAGGGAGCGCCTCGACCTCGCCAAGCGGCGCGTCGCCCCCCCGGTCGAGGAGGCGGTTCAGCCCGGAGACGAGAGACTGGCGCTCGGCGCCCAGGTCGTCCAGCCGCTCGCCGACGCGAGACACCTGGAGCTGGGCCTTGATGACCGCTTCCTGCTCGGTCTCGCCGGCGCCGTAGCGTGCGGCCGCGGTGGCAGCGAGGATCTCGAGCAGGTCGCGGGCCGCGGCAAGCGCCCTGCGCTCGCGGTCGAGCGTGTAGACGCGGGCGTACACCGTGCGGACCTGGGCCGTCACCTCGCGCTGCAACTGCTCGAGCTCTATGCCGCGGGTAGCGGCTTCGGCGCTCGCCGCTTCACGCCGGGCGTGCCGCTTTCCGGGGTAGAGGAGGTCCTGGCGGACCTCTGGGCCGATCATCGACATCTCCTGACTGCCCACCGTCCACTTCGGGAAGCCTATGTCCTGGAGCGCGAGCTCGATCGTCGGGTCGGGCAGCGCCCCGGCAGGGGCCACCATCTCGCGAGCCGCGGCGAGCCTTGCCCGAAGCACCGCGACTGACGGGGCAGTCGCGAGCACCTCGGTGACGAGCTGCTCAACCGGGGGGGCGACCTCGGATGCAGGCACTGCCGGCGGCTCCGCGCACAGCGGACCGGTTGAAAGCATGACCATGGCAGCACAGAACTGCTTCAGAAACAGATGTCTTCTCACGACATCCTCCAGGTTTCTTGAGACAACGATCCTACGCCCGCAGTCGTGCGGGCACACCTCTCCCTGGGGATGTGTCGTCAGCAGCGGAAGGCGCAGCTCGTAAGGTACGCGGGCACGGGTACGAGCGCAGGCTCGCTCGCGGCCGCGCTCAGGGCGGCGGCCGACACCGCGAGAGCGGGCCCGGCCGCGGTGCCCAATGGCGCGTCGGCTTGCTGGTCGGGCGAGGCCTTCGCATCCGGCGTCGCCGGGGACGGGGCGGGAGCGCGGTGCTGAGAACCCCGGCAGCAGCACGCCTGCGCCTTCTCGCAGCAGCACGAAAAAGCCTGTGGCCCGACGCACAGCGCGAGCGCGCCGCAGGGCGCCATCGCGAGCATCCAGCCGGCAACAGTAAGCGCGATTAACTTCCGCACGAATTGAAGCTAAAGCCAGCCGTGCTAGATGTCAAGGGCACCGGCGCCCGCTAGGCCGCGCGCCGGCGGTGCGACGAGTCTCATCCTGAAGCACGAGGGCATGCGAAGGGGATGGACTTTCCCGGAAGAAGCGGTGATAGAATCCGGTCTCTTCGTGGGGGTCGTGAGCATGCCGCGTCACGCTTCGACTGTCTGTTTCTCTTCACCGCTGGGCCTTCTGGAGGTTGAATCTGCCGACACGGGAGTCACGCGTGTCCGCCTCGGCGCCCGCGGAAAGCCACGCGAGGTCGGTGACGGTGACGCGCTCGAGTGCGCACGCTCGGCGAGGAGCGAGATTCTTTCGTACCTCGATGGAGACCTCAAACGCTTCACCGTGCCCGTGGTGCTGGAGGGGACGCCGTTCCAGCGGGCAGTGTGGGCCCAGCTCCTCGCCATCCCCTACGGAAAGACCCGCACCTACGGCGACATCGCGGCCGAGCTTGGCAAGCCCAGGGCGGCCCGCGCGGTGGGCACGGCTTGCGGTGCCAACCCGATTCCCATCCTGGTCCCGTGCCACCGCATCGTCGCGGGGAACGGCAGCCTCGGCGGCTTCGGGGGCGGAGTGCGGATGAAGCACGACTTGCTCGAGCTGGAGCGGTCGCGGACCTCCTGACGCCGCGGCGTGGAGAGCGAGAGCGCACGATGCGTGCCTACCTCGTTTTCACGGGCTCCGGTCCGATCCTGATCCTGACGACCTACCCAAGCGTCAGCGACGAGCGCTTGGTGGCCAAGCTGCGGCACAAGGGGATCGCCAAGTTCATCGCCTACGAGGCGCCAATCCAGCGCACCCAGAAGCTCTACGGCGTCCCGTTCGATGTGATAGCCGCCGATCTGGCCGGCCAGGAGGACGTGCGGGTCCTCGACTTCAACGGCCACCACATCTTTGCGAACTTCCGCCTCTCGGAGCTCGGCGAACCCATCAGACACGGGGACTGACGAGGAGGCGATCACCGTCGGCGGCGAGCTCGAGGCCGACGCGCGCGAACAGGGCGGGCAGCGCGGCGAGGGGGAGCCCCACGACCGCCTGTACGTTCCCCTCTACCCGTTCCACCAGCACCGCGCCCTTGCCCTGGACGGCGTACGCCCCTGCCTTGTCGTCGCACTCACCCGTCGCCACGTACCACGCGAAAAGCCGCCTGGAATACGGGACGATGGCGACCCTCGCGGCCTCGAGGTGGCTGGCCTCCCGCCCGCCCCATCGCAGCGTCAGCGCAGTGAGGACGGTGTGGGTCCTGCCGGCCAGCTCGGCGAGCATTGCGGCCGCCTCGGCCCGGCTCGAGGGCTTCCCGAAGATTTTCTCCCCGACCACAACGACGGTATCGGCCGCAAGCACCGGGTGCTCGGGGTGCCGCAGGGCCACGGCGCGCGCCTTTGCCGCGGAGACACGGACGGCATGGAGCGGCGGAGGTTCCGAGGGCAGGGGCGTCTCGTCGATGTCAGGTGCGACGACCAGCGGTTCGAGGCCGAGCCGGGCGAGCAGATCGCGCCTCCGGGGGGAGCCGGAGGCCAGGATCAGGGAGAGCGCCGGCCCGCTCATGCGAGGGACTGGCGTCGCACCTTGAGCACCGACTGCGTGCTATCCACGACCTCGACCGCGGCGCCTGCCGGGATCGCGGCCGCGTCCACGCTCTGGGCGGCCATGACCATCGTTTCCTTGCCGCGCTCGATCCGCACCTGTCCGTAGCCGCCCGGTGCGATCTCGCGAACCACCACGGCCTTCTCGGCGGGCTTAGCCCGTGCCCTCGCGCGGCGGAAGTAGGCACACGCCAACAGGAACCCGAGCACGCCGGCTCCGAGGGCGAGCGCCAACGTCGTCCAGTGCTCGGGGACCCGACGCGCGCCCAAGGTCAACCCGACCGCACCCACGAGGATCAGCCCGGTCGCCAGCCTGCGCCCCAGCAGGGCGATGAAGGCGTGGTGCTGATCGGGGTGGGGCACAACCAGGCGTTGCCGGGCGAGAGAGTGCAGGTCCCGGAGTAGCCCGGTCACCACGGCGAGAACCAAGCCGACCAGGAGCGCCGCGAGATACGCGAAAGCCCAGGTCACGGGGTCAGTCTACGCCTCTTGCGGCGGTTGGTCACCGGATCCGGCCGGCCTACCTGAGGGATGGCGACCGGGCGGCCCCCGTGGTCCACGTTGACGTACGTGATCTCGGCCTCGGTGACGCGACGGGGGTGCTGGTCCTTGCCGGGCGGTACGGCCTCAACGACGACCTTGACCGTGATCGAGGTGCGGCCGATGCGCACCAGCTCGCCGTAGAACGAAACCAGGTCGCCGACCCAGACCGGCGCGTGAAATACCACCTTCTGCATGGCAACCGTCACCACGCGCTCCGCTCCGTAAAGGCGGGCCTCGATCGCCCCGGCCTGGTCGATGTACGAGAGGATCACACCTCCGAAGATCGTGCCGTGCGGGTTGGTGTCCCTGGGAAGCAGGCTGACTCGGATGGCGGGCTGCCTCGTGTCCGGCGCTTTCATGGGTGGAGTGTAGCAAGCCAAAGGGGGAGGCTTTCTGTGCTAGTGTGCCGGCGCAAAAGGCGAGCGTGGCCTGGATGCCGGGCCGGGTCAGCCCGTATGCTTGTCAGGGCGCGAAGGACTTGCACCGGGGGCTGCGCGTGACGCGGGAGAGACGGCGATGAGGCGAGGCGCTGCACTGGCGATGACAGCTCTTTTGCTGGCCGCCTGGGCCCTTGCACAGGGTCGGGATCCGGTCCTCGAGGTGTTCCGCACCCAGTCCGAGATCGAGAAGCGCCTGCTCGCGGTCGATCTCGGCAATCTCGGAACGGTTCAGGAGCAGCTCCGTGCGGCCTGCGACCGCCTCGTGCGCCTCGGTGATGACCTGCTGCGGGCCCAGAAGGACGGCGAGGACTTCGGAAGCTTCACCGCCCGCTCGGCCGACCTGCGCCGCGCCGAGTCGGAGGTGGCCGACCTCACCTCGGCTGCCGCACAACTCCGCTCGACCATCGGCGCGCGTCGCGCCTACCTGCAGCAGGTCCAGTCGGAGGTGCGTCGCCTGGAAGAGGCCACGCTGGCCAGCGGCGACGAGCTGTCGGGCCGGTGGCTGGTGGCGATCGAGCCGGGGGCCATGAGGGGCACCTTCGACCTGCGGCTCGACGGCACCCTCATCACCGGGGTGTACCAGCTCTCGGGCGGATGGAAGGGTTCCCTGCGCGGCACGCTCATCAGCGGGGACATCCGAATGGAGCGGATTGACACGCAGCAGGGGTTTGTCGCGGTCTATACCGGGCGGCTGGTCACACGCGCCGCCGAGAAGAGGCTCGAGGGGACGTGGGAGGCAACGAACCTGGCGGCGGGAATGCCCGCGTCGGGCACCTGGGTTGCTCGCCGCGAGACGCGCCCTTGAGCGCCCTCTGGAGATGAAGATGTGGAAGAACCCGATCGTGACGGCCGTCGTCGGCATCCTCTTGGGCTTTTTCTTCGGCTACCTAGTCGGCCAGGGGCAGGGGGGCGCCCCGGCGGCCAAGGCCAGCACGAACGACCCCCACGCCGGCGTGCCCGGTGCACCCGCGTTGACCGGCCAGCCGCAGATGCCGCCTGAGGGCGGCCGCACCGCCGCCACCGGCAACCCCCGCCTGCGTGAGCAGGCGCGCGAGCTGGCCGGCCTGCTCGCCACGGATCCCAATAACTACAACCTGATCGTGCAGATGGCGAACATTCAGTACGACCTCAACGACTTCGTGAAGGCCTCCGACTACTACGAGAAGGCCCGCGCGATCAAGGACGACTCACCGGACGTGCTCACCGACCTCGGGGTTTGCTACAAGGAGTCCGGAAACCAGCAAAAGGCGCTGACGCTTTTCGACAAGGCGGCCGACATGAGCCCGGAACACTGGCAGTCGCGCTACAACGCGGCCGTTGTGAGGCTCTTCGACCTCAACGACCCCGCCGGCGCCAAGGTCGAACTCGAGAAGCTCAAGAAGCTGAAGGGGAAGATCGCCGGCATCCCCGATCTCTCCGGACTGGAAGGGGAGATCGCCAAAAGGACAAGGTGACCTTCGGTAGCGAAGGCGAGCGAAGGTCATCCCGAGCCTGAGCAAAGCGAGGGCGAGGGATCTCACGCGATTCGCTCCTGCTCCAAGAGGGCAACACGAGAGCGCGACGACAACCCGCTGGAGAGCCTACTGACGCGGCGCACGCTCCGATTGGCCCGGCAGAGGTAGACTCGCCGTGGTATTTGCCGCGCCGGGAACGTCCGAGCATGGAGACCTGGGTCGAAGCCCTTCGCCGCGCCGAGCTGGTGGCCGTAGGAGCATTGCTGTCCGGCCGTGCGCTGATCCGGGGCCGGGAGGGCAACCTCTCCTGCCGGCTCGACGACCGCACGATCCTTCTGACGCCTCGCGGAGCCGACAAGGGCCGCCTCGCCGCTTCCGACCTGGTGTGCTGCCGCCTCGACGAGCCGCCCCCTTCCCAGGCCTCCACGGAGGCGCCCACGCACCTGGCCGTCTACCGCCGCTGCCCCGAGGTGCGTGCGCTGGTCCATGCGCACCCACCGGCACTGCTGGCGCTCGCGTCCCGCGGCCGGCGCCCGGACCCTGAGCTGCTCGAGGAGGGGAAGGTACTGGTCCCGCGGCTCGAATTGCTGCTCCCGATGCCGCCGGGAAGCGGGCGTCTTGCCGAGGCCTGCGCGAGCGCCCTCGCCAGGGTACCGGTGGCCGTCGTGCGGGGCCACGGCGTCTTCTGCATCGGTGACGACGTGTGGCAGGCCCTTGAGCGGGTCCAGGTCGTGGAGCTTCTCGCCACCCTCGGGCTTGCTGGCCAGGGAGGAACCGCAAGACCATGAAGAGCGGCAAGCTCCCATTTGGAGAGCCGCCAGGGTTCGCACCGGGGACGCCGCTGGCCGAGCGCATGCGGCCGCGTTCCCTCGACGAGGTGGTGGGGCAGGAGGCGCTGGTGGGTGCGACCGCCGTGCTCCGGCAGCTCGTAGCGCGAGGGGAGCTGCCCTCGCTTGTATTCTGGGGCCCCCCAGGGAGCGGGAAGACCACGCTGGCGAGGGTGCTCGCGGGTGCGTGCGATGCCGAGTTCGTGACCTTCTCCGCCGTGCTCTCCGGCGTCAAGGAGGTGCGTGCCGTGATGGACGCGGCCAAACGCCTGCGGGCAGCGACGGGCCGCCGCACCGTGTTGTTCGTGGACGAGGTGCACCGTTTCAACAAGGCCCAGCAGGACGCATTCCTGCCCTTCGTGGAGAGCGGCGACATCGTGCTCTTCGGGGCGACCACGGAGAACCCCTCCTTCGAGCTGAACGCGGCGCTCCTCTCGCGCGTGAAGGTTTACGTCCTGGAGCCCCTCGCAGCCTCGCAGCTCCGGACCCTGCTGGACCGCGCCCTCAGCGACTCGGAGCGCGGCCTCGCCGGCTGGGGCCTTTCCGTGGAGAGTGCTGCGTTGGAAGAGATCGTCCGTCTCGCGGACGGAGATGCGCGGGTGGCGTACAACCTGCTGGAGGTCGCGGCGGAGGCGGTCGGCCGAGGCGGCGCCCTCTCGCCCGACGTCGTGCGCAACGTGGCCCAGCGCCGACTCGCGAAATACGACAAGGAGGGGGAGGAGCACTACAACCTCATTTCGGCGCTCCACAAGTCGATCCGCAACTCGGACGTGGACGCCTCGCTCTACTGGCTCGGCCGCATGCTGGAGGGCGGCGCGGACCCGCGCTTCATCGCCCGGCGGCTGCTGCGCGTCGCCTCCGAGGACGTCGGCATGGCGGACCCGCGGGCGCTCGAGCAGGCTTCCGCCGCCGCCCACGCCGTCGAGCACGTCGGCATGCCCGAGTGCGCGCTGGCGCTCGCTCAAGCCGCGGCCTATCTTGCGCTGGCGGCAAAGTCCAACGCCCTCTACGTTGCATACGGCAAGGTCCAGCAAGCGGTCGCCGACCGGCCCGCCTACCCGGTTCCGCTCCACATCCGCAACGCGCCAACCCGGCTGATGCGGGAGCTCGGCTATGCGGAGGGCTACGTCTACGCGCACGACACCGAGGAGAAGGTCGCGGACATGGAGTGCCTCCCGCGGGAGCTGGCCGGCGAGCGCTTCTACGAGCCGACCGAGCAGGGCTGGGAGAAGCGCATCCGCGAGCGGCTCGCCGAGCTGCTCGCACGCAGGAAGCGCTCCCGCCAGAGCTGATCCTCCGCCCGCGTCTGTTAGCTGTCCGGCGTGGCCTTCGGGGTCTGGTCTTCGCTCCCGCCGCACCTGCTCGAGACGGACAAGCGCCTGGTCGAGACGTTCCACAGGGCGGTCGCGGCGGGGGAGCGGCGCGCCGGCCGCCACCTCGCCTGCAGAATCGGATGCACGGCGTGCTGCATCGGTCCTTTCGACATCACGGCGCCCGATGCGGACCGCCTGCAACGCGGCCTTGAGGAGCTCGCCCGGCATGCTCCGGGAAGCGCACGGGGCGTACGCGAGAGAGCGGGCGAGCAGTGGGGACGCATGGTGGCCGAGTTCCCTGGCGATAGCCCGCTCGAAATCCTGGACGTGGATGAGACGAGGCGTGAGGCGTTCTTCGCTAGCTTCTCCGAAGACCCGTGCCCGGTCCCCGATCCCGGCAGTGGCGCCTGTCTTCTGTACGCGACGCGGCCGCTCTCGTGCCGCAGCTTCGGACTGCCGCTGCTCTGCGGAGGGTAAATCCGGCCTCCGTGTTGCCTGAATTTCAGAGACGCGAACGAGGGCGAAATCGCCGCGGCCACCGTCAAGCCCGACCCCGACGATCACGAGGGCGAGCTGCTCGCAGAGGCGTCGCGCTGCGGCACTCCGGGCGGTGACACCACCATATGCGCCGATCTCGTTAGCGACACTGACTTCTAGCTTCCTTTGCCCGATGACGCTCTCGCTGCGGGCCGCTCCCGTGCGAGCAGACGCGTCCACTTGCCGGGCTTACGCGCCTACCGCATAATCTCGGCAAGAGAGGAAGCGAACGTTGGAAGCTCTGCCAATGATCCTCGGCCGCTGGGCGATCGGCGTGCAGCTGGCCACGGTCTCGGTCATCGCGATCTTCTTCGTTTTCCTGGCCCGAAGCTCCAAGCTGGAGGAGACCAAGCTGTGGGCACTTGCGTGGGTTGCCGATGCCTGCGCCATCCTGAGCGTTTTCGCGTATGCGTTCATCCTCAGGCAGCCGATGCATCCGTTCGCGACGGGCATGTACGCCGCCGCCAAGACCCTCTTCGTTCTCCTGCTGGTCGCCGGGACCCGACACCACTTTCGTTCGGGCGTCGACATCTGGCTTCGGCCGAATCACGCCGCATTCATCGTGGTTGCCTGGGGCGTGACGATGGGCGTGCTCGGCGGACGGATGGCCTATGTGCAGATTGCACAGGCTCTGATGGTCGGCGCAGTGATGACCACGGCAGGCGTTTGGGTGTTGCGCAGCCCCCGCGGGGAGAGGTCACGGTGGCTGGGCCTGGCGTTCTTGGTGGAGGGCGTGCTCTTCCTTCACTACGTTCCCGCCCTAGGGCCGCAGCTCTGGGGGTCCTCCATCCTCCTCAGCTATGTCCGCTACGGCTCGTTCCTCGATGCGGTCTCGGAGCTGCTGATCGCGCTCGCGAGCCTCGTGGCGCTCCAGGACCGCATAGTGGAGGAGCTCCACTACGCCAACGATGAGCTGGTGGCCTCGCAGGAGAGGTTGCGCCAGCTCGTAGACCTCGACCCGCTGACCTCGCTCATGAACCGGCGGGGCTTTCGCCGCGAGCTGACGCGGGTGGAGGCCTCTGGGGCCGCGATCATCTTCCTGGACATCAACAACTTCAAGGCGATCAACGACCGTTTCGGGCACAGCGCGGGCGACACCTGTCTCAAGCGGGTGGCCCGCATGCTCACGCAGTGCTTCCGGCTCGACGACGCGCTGTTCCGATGGGGCGGCGACGAGTTCCTCGTGATGGCGCCGGGGCTCGACATCGAGGGCGCCGGGAAGCGGGTGGCCCACCTTTGCGGCCTGCTCGCGCAACCCGAGGCGGACACCCCGGTGTGTGAGATCGCCGTGGGCGTCGCGTTGCTCCCTCCGAGTGGCGACGCCACCTCGGCCCTCCATGAGGCCGACGCACGCATGTACATCGACAAGCGAAGGATGGGCGTTGCCCTCACCTCCAACAACAACTCCTAGCTCGCGAGCTTCGGGGTAAGGTGCGGCGAATGACCGGAAGCCGGCACGCGGAGACCTGGCCGCTCGTCGCGACGTGCACCCGCGGGCTCGAGGACGTCCTCCGCGAGGAGCTCCTCGCGCTCGGGCACGAGGAGGCCACGGCCGCGCGGGGCGTGGTGAGCTTCCGCGGCGGGATGGACGACGTCTACCGCGCCAACCTCTGGTTGCGGACGGCAATAAGGGTCCTGCGCCAGCTTGCGGAGGGCCCGGCCGCGGACCGCGATTCGCTCTACCGGCTGGCCCGCGCAGTCGCGTGGGAAAACCTGATCAAGCCGGGCCAGACCCTCGCGGTGGAGCCCGCCGGCAAGACTGACGCCTTTCGCAGCACCGCCTTCGCCGCTCTCACGGTCAAGGACGCCGTGGTGGACTCTCTTCGGGAAACCTGGGGGTTCCGACCGGATGTGGAGAGGAAGGACCCCGACCTGCGCATCCACCTCCACCTGGCGGTCGAGCGGGCCGGCCTGGCGGTCGACAGCAGCGGCGAGCCGCTCTCGCATCGCGGGTACCGACCGCGCGGCGGGCCAGCGCCGCTCTCCGAGGCGCTGGCGGCCGGGGTGCTCCTGCTCGCGGGCTACGACGGGTCGCGGCCCCTCCTGGACCCGATGGCCGGGACCGGCACCCTTTGTATCGAGGCGGCCCTCATCGCCACTCGCACGCCGCCCGGCTGGCGGAGGAGCTTTGCCTGCGAGCGCTGGCCCCAGCACGACCCCGCGCGTCTCGCGGCCTTGCGGGAGGCAGCCTTGAGGCGGCGGCGGCCCGCGCCGGTAGCCATCGTGGCAAGCGACAGCGATCCGCGGGCCGTCTCGGCGATCCGGCGCAACGTCCGGGAGGCCGGCGTGGCGGACGCCGTCGCGGTCGAGGCCAGGGATGCGCGCGAGTTGCTGCTCCCCGGTCCGGGCGCCATGATCGTCACGAACCCACCCTACGGCGAGAGGCTCGGCGATCAAAGTGAGCTCGTTGGGCTCTACCGCGCGTTCGGGGATGCCCTCAAGAGGCGGGGTGCGGGCGGCGAAGCGTGGATCCTGGCGGGCAACCTGGAGCTCGTGAAGTCGGTGGGGCTCCGCCCGAGCCGACGCGTGGTCCTCTTCAACGGCCCGATAGAGTGTCGTCTCCTGCGCTATGACCTATACGAAGGCGGCCGCAGCGGCAAGACCGGGCGCGCGCACAGCTCGCAAACCTGAGGCGCGCGCGACGAATCGATGCTAGACTGCGCACCCCGTGACGACTCCGATCGCCGCCCTCATCGCCGCGTACAACTGCGCTGACCGGGTCGGGGAGGTCGTCCGCGGCATCAGGCGCTACGTGAGCGACGTTCTCGTCGTGGACGACGGGTCGGGGGACGGCACCGCTGACTCCGCGCGGGCAGCCGGCGCGCGGGTCGTCGTGCACCAGGCCAACCGCGGCAAGGGCCCGGCCGTGCGCTCGGGTCTGGCGGTCCTGCTGGGGCAGCACTACACGCACATCCTGATGTTGGACGCCGACGGCCAGCATGACCCCGAGGACGCGCCGCGGTTCCTGGAAGCGGCCGGAGAGGCTGATTTCGTGTTGGGCAACCGGCTGTGGAATCCCGAGGCCATCCCGGCCAAGCGCTTCTGGACCAACTTCATCGGGACCCGCGCCCTCCAGCTCATGAGCGGGTTCCCGCTCGAGGACTCGCAGTGTGGATACCGTCTGGTCTCTGCGACCTATCTCCGTCGGATGGGGTTGGTCGGTAACCGGTACTCGGTGGACACCGAGATCATCGTGCGGGCCGGCAAGCTCCGTGCCCGTTTCGCCCACGTACCGGTGCGCGTGATCTATTCAGGGTCCGTGTCACACTACCGCCCGCTCCCCGACACGGTTCACATCGTTCTCTCGGCCGTCCGGTTCAAGATAGATGAAGCCGACCTGCGGGTGGACCCTGGTCCGGAGGCATGGCGCAGCCTGGTGAGCGCGCAGCCTGTTCTCGAGCCGCAGCACGCCGAGACCGGGTAGCCCGGCCCGCATGCACGAGGAAGAGGGGAGGCGAGGCATCACCCGGGCGAAGGCCTCTTCGACCCGCGGGCGCCAGGCGGGCGCCGAGCCGGAGGAAGGTCCGCTGGCGCTCTTCCCCGGCATGGCGGCCGCTTTCCCGGGGATGGCGCGCCCGCTCGCCGGGGTGGCGGCCGCCGCGCACGTCTTTGCGGACTTCTCGGCCGCCAGCGCTGTGGACGTGGCCCGTCTGGCCTGCGCCGCCAGCGAGTCCGAGCTGCACGAGGACCGCTCCTGAGAGCTGGCGGTGGTGGCCACGGAGGTTGCGGCGCTGCAGGCCTACCGGCACGGCCGGTGGAAGGATCGCGGCATCTCTGGGCTTCTCGATCGGCGCCTATGCCGCGCTGGTGGGCGCGGGTGCGGTCACGATCGGGCAGGTGGTGCGGATGATCGACATCGTGCTCGAGGCATCGCTCGGGCTGCTGGGCCATTTCGCCATGCTCGCGGTGATCGGGGCCCCGGCCGAGGCGCTCGAAAGGCTGTATCGCCCGGGCGCAGTGGAGCTCGCCGCCGTGATCGCGCCCGGCCAGTTCCTCATCGCCGGCAGGGAGGACGCGGTGCGTGAGCTCGGAGAACGGGTCGAGCACGTTGCCCTGAAAGTCAAGGCACTCTCCGTGCGCTGGCCGCTCCACACATCGCTCATGAAGCCGGTGGCGAGCGAGCTCGAGCGGAGGCGTGAGGAGGTAGGCCAATTGCGGCCGCTCCGTCATCCGGCCTACTCTGCGCTGCACGGCGGGCGTATCGAGTCCCCGCAGGAGGCGTGGCGACTATTGGTGGAGCACCTCTTTCTTTGCCAGCGCTTCGATCGTGCTTTCCAGGCCGCACGCGACCAGGGCGTCGCGCGCTACGTGCAGCTCGGGCCCGGCGGAACGCTGGAGCGGGCGGTTCGCTGGCTCGATCGTGGCGAGGTCGAGGTCGAGACGTTCCCGGCGAGCCCGGCCAGAGTGCGGCCGGGAAGGAAGATGAGATGCTGAGCGTGGTCGTCAGCGGCGGCTCGCGCGGTATCGGCCGCGCCATCGTTGAGCTGCTCGCGGAGCTGGGCTACCGCGTTCATTTCCTGTATCGCTCCCGCGACGACGCGGCGAGCGAGGTCGTGAAGGCCGCCTCAGAGCGCGGCTTGGTGGTGCTGGCGCACCGCTGCGACGTTACCGACCCGGACGCCGTGGACGCTTTTCTGGAACGGATCTCTGGCGAGGAGCTGTACGCGCTGGTCAACAACGCCGCCACCCTGCGCGACGGCCACTTCCTCCTCATGGATCAGGAGCGCTGGGACGTGGTGCTGGACACGGTGCTTACCGGGGCCTACCGGCTCGCACGCGGCTGTTTGCGTCCGATGCTGCACGCTCAGCGTGGCCGCATCGTCAACGTGGGCTCGCTCTCGGGCCTGCTCGGGCAGAGCGGCCAGGCGAACTACGCGGCCGCCAAGGGCGGGCTGCACGCTTTCACCAAGGCCCTCGCGCGGGAGGTCGGGCGTTTCGGTGTCACCGTGAACGCCGTCGTGCCCGGGTGGATAGAGACCGATCTTCTCGCGGGGCTCTCGGAGAGCAAGCGTGCACGGGCCCTGGCGAGCGTGCCCCTCGGCCGGTTCGGCGAGACGCGCGAGGTGGCGCAGGCTGTGGGGTTCCTGCTCTCGGATGCGGCCTCGTACCTCACCGGCGTGACGCTGCGAGTGGACGGTGGCCTGGGGGCCTAGCACCGTCGACCGCAGCTGCGATCATTGCGTTTCAAATCTGGGGGCCGTGCTGGCCCCAGAACTGCCGCTGGAAGTGGTAGGCCAGCTGGAGCGTGACGCTTCCCGGTGCACCATCGCTAACGGGGTTCGCGTCGAGCCGCACCACCGGCATGAGCAGGAGGGCGGTGGACGCGACAAAGAGCTCCTCCGCGCGCCGCAGATCGCTCAGGGTGAGGGGACGCGAGGAGAAGGGGAGTCCGAGCTGCCTGCATATCTCCTCCACCACGATCGTGCTGACCCCGGGCAGGAGGCGTTGGCTGAAGGGCGGCGTGACCACGGTCCTGTTGTGGACCGCAAACAGCGTGCTCGAGGAACCCTCGTTCACAAAGCCATCCTGGCCGACGAAGATGGCCTCCTCGGCACCCTGGGCGAGGGCCTCCTTCCGTGCGAGCACCGCCGGAAGAAGCATGACGGTCTTGAGGTCGCGCCGCTGCCAGCGCGAGTCTGGAAACGTGATGGCAGAAATGCCACGCGAGATCTCGGCCGGAACCGGAAAGGCGTACGACCGCAGGTATGCGAAGAAGAACGGCTGCGGCGTCTCCGGCGGCACGTGGCTGCGCGGCGCCGTCCCCCCCGTAACCTGCGCGTAGAGGATCGCGGTGGGGTGCGGCTCGCGGCGATGGAGCCGGGCGACAATGGACTTCCATTCCCCCAGCTCGGGAACCCCGGTCTGCAGACCGAGGTCGCGCGCCCCGCCGCGCATCCTCTCGACGTGTTCGGCTAGACGGAAAGGCTCCCCGGCCACCAGCGCTATCACCTCGTAGATGCCCTCGCCGAACTGGAGGGCGCGGTCCTCGATCGGCACCTGGGCCTCCGCGAATGGGACGAGGCGCCCTCCGAACCAGGCCCATGCCGGCGTGCCGGGTCGTTGCGCCATGCAGGTAGTGTAGCCTCCCGCGGCTCGCTTGGCCGGGCCTCGTGCGGCAGGCTGGCGGCTTTTCCGTTCCGTGGTTTATGCTGTGCGCTCGGAGGTCCGCATGAGCGGTGTCTTCAAGGCGTACGACGTCCGCGGCGTGTACCCGGACGAGCTCGACGAGAAGCTCGCCTTCGCCGTTGGGTTCCATTTTCGCGGCATCCTCGAGCCTGAAGACCTCGCGCGCGGCCCGCGCGTGGTCGTGAGCCACGACATGCGGTCCTCGTCGCCCTCCATGAGCGACGCGCTCTGCGATGGCCTGCGGGCGGCCGGCGTTGCCGTCGTGGACGTCGGCCTCGCGACCACGCCAATGAACTACTTCGCCACCGGCTACCTGGGCGCCTCGGGCGGTATACAGGTCACGGCCAGCCACAACCCGGCGAAGTACAACGGCTTCAAGCTGTCGCGCAGGGACGCGATCCCGGTGAGCAGCGACACCGGCATCGACCGCCTCGAAGCGCTGGTGCGTCGGCAGGCAACGCCCCGGACGCCGCCGCTGGCCGGGATCGAGCACCGCGAGATCGCCGCCGCGTACCGCGAGCACGTGCTCTCGTTCGTGCGGGAGCGCGTGCCGCGTCTCAGGGTCGCGGTGGATGTGGCCAACGGGATGGGCACGCTCTACCGGAGTCTGCTGGAGGAGCTGGACATGGAGCTGGTGCCACTCTTCTTCGGCCTCGACGGAAGCTTCCCGAACCACGAGGCCAACCCGCTCAAACTCGAAAACCTCCGTGACCTCCAGCGCGTCGTTCGGGAGGAGAAATGCGCCTTTGGCATCGCCTTCGACGGCGACGCCGACCGCGCGATCTTCGTGGACGACGAGGCGCAGGCTGTGGGCGCGGACATGATCACCGCGCTGCTGGCGAAGCCGATCCTTGAGAGGTTTCCGGGCGCGCCGATCGTGTACGACATCCGCTCCTCGTGGGCAACCCGGGAGGAAATCCAGGCGGCAGGCGGCCAGCCGGTACGCGAGCGTGTCGGACACTCGTTCATGAAGGCCACCATGCGCCGCATTGGCAGCCCTTTCGGGGGAGAGCTGGCCGGCCACTTCTACTACCGCGCCAACTACTTCGCCGACTCCTCCATGATCACGGCCATAGAGGTGCTGAATGTGGTCCGGCGCACCGGGAAACGCCTGAGCGAGCTGCTCAGGCCCCTGCGCAGGTATGCGGGGACAGGCGAGGTCAACTTCCACGTCGACGACAAGGCCGGGATGATCCGCCGGCTGGCCGAGGTCTTCCGCGACGGCGCCATCGACTACCTCGACGGCATCACCGTGGAGTACCCAGACTGGTGGTTCAACGTGCGTCCCTCCAACACGGAGCCGTTGCTGCGCCTGGTCATGGAGGCGCGCACGCCGGAGCTGCTGGCGCGCGCGAAGGGGCGCCTGCTGGCTATCCTCGGTCGTCTCGAGGGGGCAGGCTCGCCCTGACGCGCGGGGCTGCGCCGGAGTTGATGGCGCGGTAGAGCCCGCTGTCCGTCGACACGCCGGCGCCCGTTCCGTGCTGGGCGGTGACGACCTCGATCAGCGCTTCAACCACGATGGGGTCGAACTGGCGGCCCGCTTCGTTGCGCAGCTCGGCCACGACGTCCTCGGCCGGACGTCCTGTCGAGTAAGGACGGTTCATGGTCATGGCGTCGAATGCGTCTACCACGAGGATGATCCTGGACTCGAGAGGGATCTCCTCTCCCCGCAGCCCGCGCGGATACCCGGACCCGTCAAAGTGCTCATGTGCGCAGCGGATGATCTCGGCGGCGCGTTCGAGCTTGCCGATGCGCTCGACGATGACAGCTCCCACTTCGGGATGGGTGAGAATCTGCTGCCTCTCGGTTACGTTCAGCGGCCCGGATTTGTTGAGGATCTCGTTCCCGATGGAGATCTTGCCGACGTCGTGGAGGATCGCGGCGACCGAGAGCAGGAATCGCTGGTGGCTGGAGAAGCGCACCCAGCCCCGCCGCTCGAGCACGTCGGCAGTCGCAAGCACCATGTTCTCGACCCTCTCGATGTGATCACGGGTGTAGTGCGACTTGGCCTCCACCACCTCGGCCAGGGTCGAGATCGCACCGAGGTATGCGTTGCGGATCTCGTCGGCCATCCGGTTGAACTCGCGCGTGAGCGCCCCGAGCTCGTCGTTTCGCCCCGCGGGAAGGCGGACCATCAGATGGCCACGCGCAATCGCGGCGGTGCCCTCCAGCAACGACGAGAGGGGGGCCAGGAGCCGGCTGGCGAGGCCGCTCCCGAGCGTGAACGCGAGCAGCACGCCCCCGGCAACCACCACGAACCACGCCTGGAGGCCGACGCGCAGGCTCTGGCCGCTGCGGATCGGCGAGGCCATGGCCACGATGTCCAGCACGGAACCGTCGTCGAGCTGAAAGGCGGGGCGCCGCGCCACAACCGGCCCGAGAACCCCGGAGAACGGCCCGCGGGGCAGGAATGCCGGCAGCCCCTCGAGACCTGGGGCGCGACCCTCGCCCGCCTCGGGCCATGCGGACAACACGCCGGTGCCGTCCTCCAGGGCCCCGACCATCTGGGGCGCCAGGATGCTCTCCAGCAGGATACCGTCGAGGGGCTCGGTGACAACGAGCCAGCGGCGCTCCTCGCCCGGGGCGGCCGACAGCGGGATGGAGAGCTTGAGTGACGCCTGCCCTCCAGCACCCTTCTGCACCCAGGTCACGGCGCGCCCCGCGGCTACCTTGGCCGCCACGCTCGGGTTGGGAGGCAGCCACGGCGTCTCCAGCCACCGGCCGGCCCCTCGCTGCCAGCGGTAGGCGCCACCCTCTCTGCGCAAACCGTTGAAGACCTCGACGCGCTCCACGCGGTAGAGCGCGAGGAGATCGTGCAACCTTCCGAGGGACACCACGTCCTCGCCGAGAGGGCGGTTGGCGGCGGCAAAGCCGGCAAGCTCGTCGCGGGCGCGCTCGAGGTCGCCGAGCTTCTGAAGGAAGAGGTGGCTTGCAGTGGCAAGGCCGCTCTGCAGGCTCTGCTGCTCGAGCGCCCTGGTGCTCCGCACGAGAAGTACGAGATAGACGGTCCCGATCAGCACGGCCGCCGTGACGATGGAGACAAGGTGCGAGAACACGAACTGCCAGCGCAGCTTCACGGGTTCCCCCCGGCGAGCAGGTTTCTCATCTCGAGGAGGCTCGGCGGCTGCGGGCGGTTTGAGAGCAGGAGAAGCTGCGCTTCGGCCCTGCCGATTTCGTCGCCCCATTGCGTCGTGGACGGGATGAACTGGCCCGCTTCAAGCGCACGCAGGAACCCGACACCTGCCGACCCCTTGAGGCCTTTTCTCGACTCGTACGTCCCCATGAGGACAGGCAGGCGGCCCGTGGCGCGGCTGATTCTCTCGTTCGACTCCTCCATCAGCAGGCGGGCGCCCACTTCGAGGGCCAGGTCGGTCCAGCGCGACTCCCGCGAGACGACCATGCAGTCATAGCCGACCAGCGCCCTTGACGCGTGGGGAGCGCCCGCGATGGGAGGAATCGGAACGACGCAGAACGGCCGGCCGACCTCTTCGAGCGCCCGTACGAGCCAAGGGCCCGCGATGAAGCTGGACAGCTTGCCTTCGGCGTAGAGCTGGACCTGCAGCGACTCGAGGTCGGCCCCGCGGCAACTCCGCCATCCTCCGTTCCTCTGCCACACAGGCCGGAGGTGCACGAGGACCTCCGTGACCGCATCGTCGCGCCACACGAGGTTGCCCTGCTGGTCGACCAGCGAACCCTGCAGAGAGCTCACGAACGGAGCCAGATGGCTTGCCTTTGAGACGTCGAGCGCAAAGGGCAACACGCCGCCAGGGGAAGGCGCCGAGAGGACCTCCTCGATGGTGGAGGGCGGCGTGGGCAACACGGCCGGGTCATAGACGAGGGCCAGCACCTCTGCACCGATCGGGTACCCGAGCACGCGCTCGCCTTCAGTGGTAGCGAGCAGTGCCTGAGCCACGAGCTTCTGCCGCAGCGTCTGGACCCGCTCCGCGGGCACCTCCTCGATGAGGTCGCGCTGTTCGAGGCGTGCCAGCCAGTCGTGCGGCACGACCGCAAGGTCGAGGGTTTCCTGGCCTCCCTTGGCCTGGCCCTTGAGGAGGAAGTCGTTGAGCGCTGCGGGGCTGAAGGGCCGCACGTCGACGGTGACGTTGCCGATGTCGCGCGCGACGACAATGAGTTCGCGGTGGAGGGATGCGCTCGCCGCGCCGCCCCAGTACGTGCCCACTGTCAGGTGGGCGCCTCTCTCCGACGCATCCCGGCAGGCGGTGGCGCCGGCGCTCAGCAGGGCGACTGCGGCGCAGAGGGACGCACCCCGCCGCCGGTTGCGGCCCCGAGGTGTTTGGCATCGGGACGGGCTGGGAAGGGGCATCTGTCCAGTGCGAGCCTGTCTTTCCTGAGTGGAACGTACGCGCACACCGATGAAAGTTTAGCAGAAGCGACTACGCTAGGATTAAATCGTGGCGCAGGGACGCGACGGCGATGTGGCGGCGGTTCTGCAGCTACTCGATGCGGGCGAGGAGCCCTCAGAGGCCGCGCTGGCGCGCCTGCTCAGACGCCCGAGCTGTCCCGGGGCCCTGGTGGAGAGGCTGGTCACATGCAGCTGGATCCTGGGCTCGCGGCGGATCCTCCAGCTCGTAGTCAGGCACCCCCGATGCCCGCGCCACTTTGCATGGGAGGCTTTGCCCCGGCTCGGCTGGCACGATCTGCTGGAGATCTGCCGAGACCCGCGCACGTCGCCCGCCGTGCGCAAGCAGTCCGAGAGGAAGCTCATCGAGCGCATCGCGACCCTCACGCTCGGCGAGCGTACGGCGCTCGCCCGACTCGCACCACGAGGCGTCGTCGCCGCGCTGCTGGCAGACGATCAACCGTCATGCATCGAGGCGCTCGTGAGCAACCCACAGTTCACCGAGACCGAGGCCCTTCGCATGCTCAACACCAACGGCAACCCAGCGTGCGTGCAGATGCTCCTCCGCAGCTCCCGGTGGGGCAGGAAGGTCGAGATCCTGCGGGCCGCTGTTCGCAGCGACAGCGTGCCTCTGGGGGTTGCCCTGGGACTGCTTGCGCTTCTCCCCGAGGCCGAGATCGCCGGGCTTGCCTCTTCGCCGGTGGTCGGCCCTCAGCTGCGTGCCGCCGCGACACGACTGCTGAGCCGGCGTAAGGGGAAAGGGACGGCCCGTGTCCGCACGTCCCCCCCTTGAACTCCTCCCGGCAAGCCTTAAACTGAAAACACATGGGCCCACCCGCCGGGACCGCGCCGCAGGACTTCGGTGAGGCGCTGAAGAGCGCCCGCACAGCGCTTGGGGTCACCCTGGAAAGTATCGCGGAACGCACCAAGATCTCGATGCACGCTCTGCGCGCGCTCGAGAGCGGGGATTTCGCCAAGCTACCCAACCACGTCTTCGCGCGCATGTTTCTGCGCCAGTATCTCGAGATCGTGGAAGCGCCTCAGGCGGAGTGGCTGCCGGCTTTCGAGGCGTCCTGGCAGAGATTCCAGGATTCCAGCCAGAGCTTCGCCGTTCGGTCGCCGACGCCGGTGAGGAAGAGAAGGGTGGGCCCCTGGGTGGTGGGACTGGCCATTGTCGCGGCCGGTGTCGTGTCCATCCTGCTCGTCGAAAGGAAACAACGCGGCATGCAGGCGGCGCCCGCGGCGCTGACCCCGGTGCTTGCGTTGGCGCCTCCAACCGTACCACCTCCTCCGGTCGAGACCCCGTCCGTGGCTCCCCCGGAGCCCGTGCGCGGCGTGCTGGTCGTGCGCACCCACGGATCTTCGTGCTGGGTGGAAGTCCGCATCGCGGGCGAGAAGGCAATGTCGCGCCTGCTCGAGGCCGGTGCGGTCTGGGAGGTCGCTGGGGGCGGGAAGGAGGTTGACCTCGTGTTCGGCGATGCCGGCGTTGCCAGCGTCGAGTACATGGGCGAAGTCCGCGACCCCGTGGGCCCGGCAGGGGCAGTCGCACGAATCCATCTCTCAGGCAGGCCGCCGTCGGGGTCAGCGCGATGATGGAATCGTCCAGCAGGGGACCGGGGAGCATCTCCGAGCTGCTGGGCCAGCTTCGTCGGGGCCAGGCCCCGCGGCCCATGCGGTTCTTTGCCGCGCAGGGGCTGCTTCCTGTCAGCCGCGAGGATCTGATCCGCGTCCTGCTCATACTCGCGGCCGACCCCGAGGAGGAAATCGCCGACCTGTCTCAGAAGACCCTCGATGGCTTCAGCGTCGACAACCTGCTGGCCGTCTTCAACCTCCCGGACGTTGACCCGCTGGAGATCGAGCTGCTGGCCCGCTGCCGGCAGGACGAGGGGTTGTGGGGGGAGATCGCGCGGGCTCCCAAGTGCGCCAACGAGACCCTCCGGTGGCTTGCACGCGTCGGCCCTCTGTCCATCCAGGACATCATCGTCACCAACCAGGTGCGGTTGCTCGGCTGCCTCGAGCTGCTCGAGGACCTTCGTTCCAACCCGCAGGTGAGCCTCGAGGTGCTCCGGCGCGCCCGCGAGTTCGAGGAGGAGTTTCTCGAGAAGGCCATCGTTTGGGCATCCTCGGAGGGACCTAAGGCGCCGGGCTTCGAGGGCCTTTCGATCGAGCACATCCTTGCCGAGCTGAGGGCCATTGGCCTGCGCCTCCCGGGCGGTGAGCTTGAGTCCTTCAAGGTCCTCGAACTCGAGCCCGGAGCGCCGCCCGAAATCCGGGATGCGCACGCGCGCCTTGCTCTCATGAACGTCGCACAGCGTGTCATCCAGGCGCTCACGGGCACGCGCGAGGAGCGCCTCATTCTGGTGAGGGACCGGAGTTCCATGGTCATCCGCGCCGTGATCTCGAGCCCCAAGATGAACGAGCTGGAGGTGGAGCAGATCGCCGGCATGCGGGCCTGCAACGAAGAGGCGCTACGCATGATTGCAGGCAAGCCGCGCTGGCTGCGACGCTACGGCGTGCTGCGGGCGCTCGCCTTCAACCCCAAGACACCGCCGGGTATTGCGCTACAATTGGTGAGACGCCTATCGGGTCGTGACATGGTCATAATCGGCAAGGATCGTGGCGTTTCGGAGACAGTCCGAAGGGTGGCGCGCGAGCACGCGGAGCGCCGCAGGTAACGGAAGGGGTTAGGATCGCGGCCGTCACGCGGAAGGGGAAGGATGACCGACCGGCGAAGCTTTTACGAGATCCTCGAGGTAGATCCTCGGGCGTCCGAACATGACATTCGGAATGCGTTTCGCCGGCTTGCACGTATGCGACACCCGGACCGCTTTCAGGGTCAGGCCCGCCAGGCTGCGGAGAAGGAGTTCCAGGCGATCACCGAGGCGTACAACGTCCTCTCGGACTCCGACCAGCGGTCTCGCTATGACCAGACCCTCGGGAAACCCTCGCAACAGCTCTCCAACCCGCGCGACATTGCACGGGCCCTGCTCGGGAAGGCGGTCAACCTGGCGAACGCCGGGGATGTTGCCGACGCCAACGACTACTTCGCGCAGGCGGTGGCGCACGACCCGGACAGCCCGAAGGCACACCACCTCTACGGCGTCTTTCTCTCCAAGCAGGTGGGCGGCATGGAGGAGGGGCTGCGGCACCTCGACCAGGCGGTGCGGCTTGCACCCGCCGATGTCAAGATCCTGATCGACGCCTCGAAGGCTTTCGCCCGCGCCAAGATGTACGCCCGGGCGACGCGCTTTGCCCAGCAGGCGGCGCAACTGGCCCCCGACGACCCGGCCATCGAGCTCTGGCTGCAGCAGCTGAGCGTCGCGGGTGGGGGCGGCGGAGGCCAAGCGTAGCATGGTCGTACGGGAGGCTGCGGACCGTGACCCTTGAATCTCTCGGGCTCTCGGACCGCGGACTGCGCCGCCACCACAACGAGGACCAGTTCCTGACCCGCGACGATTTGAACCTTTACGTGGTCGCGGACGGCATGGGGGGCCATGCCGCGGGTGAGGTCGCGGCCGAGCTGGCCGTGCGAGAGGTCGAGCGGGTGGTCGATGGAACCCGCGACTTCGAGGGGGACACCTGGCCGGACGACTGGAACCCCCACCTGTCGTTAAACGCCAACCGGCTCGTGCGCGCAATCGTTTCGGCCCACCGCAAGGTGACCGGGGCCGTGGAGGGAGACGTCGGCCTGAGAGGCATGGGCGCTACGATCGTGGCCGCTCTCGTCAACGCCCAACGCAACGAGCTCACCGTGGCCCACGTGGGCGACAGCCGGGCGTACCTCCACCGCAACCGCACGACCGAGCTGCTCACCTCCGACCACTCCTGGGTACACGAGCAAGTCGTGGCCGGCCTCCTGAGCGAGGAGGCCGCGCGCGACCACCCGCTCAAGAACGTCGTCACGCGGGCGCTCGGCGGCAGTCAAGAACCCGCGGTGGACGTGGCTGAGCGCGCCATCGAGGTCGGCGATCTCCTCCTGCTGTGCTCCGACGGGCTGAACACCATGCTCTCCGACGACGAGATCGGCGCTCTGCTGGAGCGCGGGGCCGATCTGGCCGAAATCGGCCGGCGGATGGTGACCGAGGCCAACCGGAAGGGCGGGGTGGACAATATCACGGTGATCCTCGTGCGCGCCCTGTCTTGACGGAAGGCGCCGCCGGACGTATGGTTATCGCATGAAAGCCACGCACGCTCTGGTCGTGGCGGTGTTCGTTGTGTCCGGGCTCCTCATGGCTGCCCCGGCGGCAGCCGCTCCGCCAGCCATGACCTCGCAGGTCCGTGAGGTTGCCTTCGAGGTGGAGCCCTCGATCCCGGCCCGGGCCTCCCTGGCAGCGTGTGCGGAGATCGTGAAGCTGCTGGCCCAGCGCGGCTGGGAGACCGATGCGCTCCGGGTGAGGATCCAGGCCAATCCCTTCGACGCCACCACATCTTCCGCCGATCTGGTCCTCGATGCGGGTCGGCCGGGCGAGAGCAGTGCCTTCGCGCTGGCGGTGGCGCTCGTGGAGAGGCAGCTCAAGGTGAGCGCCGACCCTCAGGTCGCGCACATGCTCGCTGAGACCGTGGCGGCCCACCTGAGCGCCCCGGGGACGGCCGCGAGGGTGGAGTGGGAGCGCAACTGGCTGGATCGGCTTGGCCGGGGACAGGTTCTGACGACCGCGCTTTCCGAGGTGCTGTGGCGCAGCGGCGCCGACGCCGCGATCAGGCGGGCCTCCCGCGGCGTGTGGCCGGAGTCGGCTTTCGCGGCGCTCACGGCGCTCGGCACGGATGACCCGTTGCACGCGGTCGGCGAGGTCGCCGTGGCAGGGCTCCTCGATCCCCAGGTTCTCGGGTTCCAGCGGCCGCTCGTGCCGGAGTTCGCACCCGCGATCTCCCAGTCCGATGCGGAAGTCCGCTTTCAGGAAGCGGGGATGCGCATCGTCAAGCTGCCGGACGACGCGAGCGCCGTGGCCGTTGTGCCGGTACGGAGCGAACGGGTAGGGGCCTGGGTCGCGGTGCGCTACGCACTTACCGGCGCTTTCGACGTTGTTCCGCTGAACGCGCGCGCCGAGGTCACCGTTCCCCTCAGGGGCGTGGCCTGGGCGGGCGTGATCGCCGTAGGCCTCGATTCCGACGCCCGCATCTCCCTGGCCGTCCGGACCGTGTCGGACTACCCGGTTCAGATCAAGCGGTGGGATTTCGAGGCGGGCGAGACCGACGTCACGCTCACCTGGGAGACCCAGCGCCACGAGGGGCTGCGGGCGTTCGTTGTCGAGGCGCTCGCGAACGCGCCATCCGGCGTCTGGAGCGTGCTCAAGAGAACCGTGGTCCCGGTTGCCAGCGAGGGCGACATCTCCTTCGGCTACACCTACGCGGACGAGGGGACGGAGAACGCGGCCGCCTATCGGTTGCTCGCCCTCACCGCGGACGGCTTCCTCGCCGAGGTCGGGACGTTCCCCCTTCGCGGCAAGCCGTAATCGGGTCCTAGGCGAAGACCAGGCGCGCCATCCCCCAGGCCAAAACGCCGAGCACGAGCAGCGGCAGCGCAAGGACCACCAGCAAGGGCAGACCGAGCAGGAGCAGCAGCAGGCCCAGAGCTCCCAGGACCGTGAGCTTCAGCAGCCCAAACGCGAGCTTGATGGGCAGCAGAATGAGCTTGAGAAGCAGCCCCAGGAGCACGACCGCCACCACGAGAGCCACGAAGACGCCGCCCAGAGCCATCAGGGTCAACATCGTCGACCCTCCTCTGCCGCAGAGTACGTTTCGGGGGCCCGGAGGTTTCGCGTAAGCGACGCTCGCCTAGAATAGGGGTCAGATGCCATCCCAGAACGGCGCGCGCCACCCTGTTCGCCGGGCCGTGTTTGTTTGCGGCCTCGGGGTCGCAGCCGTGCTCGCGGCATTCGCCATCTGGTGGTGGAGCCCGGGCGAGGATCTGGTCGCCTGGCGCGAGGGCGCACCGCCCAGGCAGTGGGCGGCCTGGCAGCGGCAGGAGGAGCGGTGGCGCGAGGAGGGGAGCCACCGCCGGGTGCAGAACGTCTTCGTTCCGCTCGGGGCCATCTCCGTCGAGCTGCAGCTCGCGGTGCTGGTCGGCGAAGACATCGACTTCTTCGGGCACGGGCCGGTGGACCTGGACGCCATCGTCGAGGCCGTGGGGGAGCACAGGCCGGGCGAGCGCCTGCGAGGCGCCTCGACCATCACGCAGCAGCTCGCCAAGAACCTCTTCCTCTCCGGCGAGCGTACTATCTGGCGCAAGCTCAAAGAGATACGCCTCGCGTGGTGGCTCGAGCGAAGGCTGGGCAAGCGCAGGATCCTGGAACTGTACCTGAACGTCGTGGAGTTCGGCCCCGGTCTCCTGGGTGCGGAGGTCGCCTCGCGGCGCTACTTCGGTGTCGGTGCCCGCGACTTGAGCGCCGCGCAGGCGGCCGGCCTGGCGGCCGCCATCCCGGCCCCCGGCCGCGACAACCCGGCGACCGCCTCGCGCCGCTGGCAGAACCGCCGCGCAATCATCGTGCGCCGCATGGCGCGGACCGACTGGCTCCGTGGCCGGCTGCTCGCACGTTCGGCTCCGGCGAAGGGGTGAACGCGGCCGGGCCGGGCAAGCCGGCAACGGGCGCGCTTGCCATCCGCTGGCAATGTCTCTAGAGTCGGTGCGCATGGCCGGGACACCCGCGCCTCCGTTCCTCGTTCCTCTGGAAGAGCTGCGCCAGCGGCTGGCGGAAGCCGAGCGCGCTGGCGGGCCCGGCTCGCGCGCCGAGGTTGTTCGCGTCAGGGGACAGCTCGAGGACGAGGCGCGGCGGGTCACCGCCGCCCTCACGCCTTGGCAGCAGTGCCAGCTGGCCCGGCATCCCGATCGCCCGTACTGCCTCGACTACGTCCGGGGCCTTTTCACGGACTGGGTGGAGATCCACGGAGACCGCGGCTTCGCCGACGACCCCGCCATCGTGGCGGGTCTGGCCCGCTTCGACGGCGAGAGCGTCGCCGTCGTGGGCCACCAGAAGGGGCGCGACACGCGCGAACGGCTTTACCGCAACTTCGGCCAGCCACGCCCCGAGGGGTACCGCAAGGCGCTCCGCGTGATGCACATGGCCGAGAAGTTCGGCCGGCCGATCATCAGCCTCGTGGACACGCAGGGCGCCTCCCCGGGGCTCGACGCAGAGGAGCGGGGGCAGGCCGAGGCCATCGCTCGCAACCTGCGGGAGATGGCGGCCCTCACCGTGCCGATCGTGGTGGTGGTGACGGGGGAGGGCGGCTCGGGCGGGGCGCTCGCGATCGCCATCGGCGACCGGATCCTGATGATGGAGCACGCGATCTACTCGGTGATCTCCCCGGAGGGATGCGCGGCGATCCTGTGGAAGGACCAGACCGCGGTGCAGCAGGCGGCAAGCGCCCTGCGCCTGACGGCGACAAACCTCCTCGAGCTGGGGGTCATCGACGAGATCATCCCCGAGCCCCTGGGGGGCGCCCAGATGGATCCCAACCTCGCCATCCGGACGGTGGGGAGCGCAATCCGCAAGGCGCTGGTGGACCTGCGAAGGCTGAAGCGGGAAGAGCTGCCCCGGCGCCGTTTCGCCAAGTTCCGCGCCATGGGCAAGTTCATCGAACGGTGAACTCCCGCCTTCTCGCCCTGCGTCGGGTTTCCCTCGTTCTCCTGCTGATCTGGGTAGCAATCCTGGTGGGGAGCTTCGGCCGGCGCCGTCTCCAGCAGCAGCCGCAGACCGGGCCGGTTGATGTCGGAAGCACCACCGAGGAGGGGCAGGAGCCCCCGATCCGCGTCCACAAGGGTTTTGTGTATTCGGACACCCTCGGCATCGAGCCCAACTTCCGCATCTCCGCCCCCGAGGCCGTGGAGTTCGCCTCGGGCTGGTACGAGTTGCGCGACGCGCAGGTCTCGCTCTACCACCAGGGGCAGGTCGCTTACGGCCTGCAGGCGGATCGTCTCCGGTTCGACCCGGCAAAGCACGAGGCCCAGACACTCGGCCGGGCGGCCGTCTCGCTCAAGGGCGGTGTGACGCTCCAGGCAGCCTCGTTCACCCTCGGCGGGCCGGATCGGCTGCTGCGGAGCAACGGCCCCGTGACATTTGCCGGGCCCGGCTGGGGCGGGTTGGCCGGGGGCACACGCAGCTCGCTGCAGGACGACACCATGGAGCTGATCGACTCCGTCTCCGTGACCTGGCACCAGACGAGCGCCGATTCCGTGCCGGCGCTCAGCCTCCTGACACCGCACCTCGTGTACCACCGCAAGAGGGCCCTCATCCAGTTTCCCGAGGGCCTCACCCTCTTGCGCGGAAAGCTTCAGGCAAAGGCGCCGAAGGCCGAGATGCAGCTCTCCGGCGCCGAGGGCGATCTCCGCAAGTTGCTGCTGGAAGGGACGGTCCATGTCGACGGGACGCTGGACGACGGAAGCGATATCCGGGCCACCGCCGGGAGGACCACGCTGGAGGCGGTCGCCGGCGGGCGCTACGCCATGACGGCGGAGCCGGCTGCCGGCACCGGCTGGGTGGATGTGAGCTGGGCGGATGCCGGCGCCGGCATGCGGGAGTTCGCCGCCTGGCGCCTGGTGGGCGAGGGCACACGCGCCGCCTGGGAGTGGCTGGAGGGGCAGGGCCAGACGTGCGCCTCGGAGCTGCGCAAGGACGAGGATCCCCGCAGTGTGCTCGCCGCCCGCATGCGCCTCCTCTTCGATGCCGGGCGGGCCCGGACGGTGCGGGCCAGCGAGTCGGTCAGGGTCGAGACCGGGAAGGAGTGGGCGGAGGGCGGCGAACTCGAGTTCTCGCTGCGCTCAAAGACCTTCACCTTGCTGCCCACGCAAGGCAAGCGGGTGCTGCTCGGAGCCCCCGACGCGACCACTTGGTGCGACCGCCTGCAAGGCGACGACGGTGGAACGATCTCGGCCAGCGGGCAGGTCATCGGGCTGATCGAACGGTCGGGCGCGTCGGGCCAGGGCAAGGACCCGCTCCGCTTCGCCGGGGGGACCGCGACGTCATCCGAAGGCGGGGCGCGCATCGCCCTGGACGGCGATGCCAGGCTCTGGCAGGGGGACCGCCTCGTGCGCGCCGACCATCTCGACTACGAGCGCGAGCACGAGGTGGTGACCGGCCAGGGCAGCGTCCTGACCACGGCCCGCGGGGTCTCCAAAGCCGGCCCGGGAAACGAAGTGCAGGTGCGCTCACGGCACCTGCGTTACGACCGGATCGCGGGCGTTGCGACCTACGAGGGTGACGTGACCCTCGAGGACCCCCAGGCCCAGGCATCCTGCCAGCGCCTCGTGGCCACGACGGACGAGCGGGGCAACCTTGTGCAGGCCAACCTCGACGGCGGCGTCACGGTCCGGGACCGAACGACTGGCAGGGTCATCACGGGCCAGAGGGCCCAGATGCAGGTCGACCAGGGCTTCTTCGAGGTCTGGGGGAGCCCCGTCCTGGTCAAGGAGGCCGCCGGCAACCAGGTCAAGGCGGACCACCTCAAATGGCTGCGTGCGACCAACACCGTCGTGGTCCTCGGTGCAGAGGACAATCCGAGCGAGACGCTTTACCATCCCGCTCGGCCGGTGCCGACGCTACGGCCAAAGGAGAAGAAGCCATAGAGACGCTCAGCCTGGAAGCACGCGACCTAGTGAAGCGCTACCGCAAGCGCCCGGTGGTGAACGGTGTCTCCCTCACGCTGGCCGGCGGCGAGGTCGTCGGGTTGCTGGGCCCCAACGGAGCCGGCAAGACGACGACGTTCTACATGCTGGTGGGCCTCGTGCAGCCGGACGCCGGCAGCGTTTGGGTCGGTGGCGACGATGTCACGAACCTGCCGATGTACCGGCGCGCCAGACTTGGGATCTCGTATCTGCCCCAGGAGGCTTCGGTCTTCCGCCGCCTCACGGTCGAGGAGAACCTCTTCGGTGTCCTCGAACTGCTCGGGATCGGCTGGCGCGACGCCACCGCCAGGGTCTCTGAGCTGCTGGAGGAGTTCGGGCTCGAGAAGCTTCGCACGCAGAGGGCCGAGACGCTCTCCGGCGGGGAGCGACGGCGCCTCGAGATCGCACGGGCGCTGGTCACGGAGCCCCGGTTTCTGCTCCTGGACGAGCCGTTCGCCGGCATCGATCCCATCACCGTCCTGGATGTGCAGCGGTTGATTCGCCATTTGCGCAACAAGGGGTACGGCATCCTGATCACCGACCACAACGTGCGGGACACCTTGAAAATCACGGATCGCGCCTCTATCATCAAGGACGGCAAGGTTTTTGCAAGCGGGGAGCCCGACACTTTGGCCAAAGACCCGCTTGTAAGGCAAGTCTATCTGGGAGAAGAGTTTCAGCTCTGACCATGGCTCTGGAACAGAAGCTCCACCTCAAGCTGTCGCAGAAGCTCGTGATGACGCCGACGCTGCAGCAGGCGATCAAGCTCCTGCAGCTTACGCGTCTCGAGCTGGAGCAGGCGCTCGCCCAGGAGGTCCAGGCCAACCCGCTGCTCGAAATGTCGGAGGAGGGCGCCCCGGAGGACGAGAGCGCCTCTCCGGAGGACGCTGCAGCCCCCGAGGAGGCGGCGACCTCCGAGCAGACCGCCATCGCCGAGGAAGCTCGAACCGAGGAGGACAGGACCGAGCCGGCGGTGGGGGAGGGTGCGGCGGTCGAGGAGCCCGCCCAGGCCGACGCGGCCGCCGCCAGCGATACATCTTTCACGGAGGTCGAGCTCGACTCGCTCTTCGCGAACTACCTTCACGACGCCCCTTCGACGACCCCGGCCTGGGACGAGGCCGAGGAGCACTCGCTGGAGAACTCAGCCGGTCCGGCGGAGGGCATGTTCGACGACCTCTGCGCTCAGATCCACCTGCAGGCGGTCACTCCGGAGCTTGCGCCGGTGTGCGAGTTCATCATCGGCAACCTCGACCCCGACGGATACCTGCGCACCGCCGACGAGGACATCGCCACGCAACTCGGGATCAGCCCCGAGCGAGTCCGGGAAGCGGTAGCACTGGTGCAGCGGCTCGAGCCGGCCGGCATCGGGGCACGCTCGCTCCAGGAGTGCTTCCTGCTGCAGCTCCAGCGCCTCTCGCGCGACGTGGATCCCGCCCTCGTGGCGCTCACGACACGGGTCGTCTCCGAGGCGTTCGACGACCTGCTGCACCAGCGGTGGGACTTCCTTGCTGGCAAGTTCTCCGTGCCGCGCGACGGCATCCGTGGGGTGCTGGAGGTCCTCCGCCACCTCGACCCGCGCCCCGGCGCCCAGCTTGGGCCCAATAACAACCAGGCCATCGAGCCCGACGTCGTGGTCACCAGGGACGGGGACCGCTGGCGCGTCAGCCTCAACGACGACGGCCTGCCGCGCCTGCGCATCTCCCCGCGCTACCTGCGACTCCTGCAGAACCGGTCGCTGGAGGGAGACGCGAGGGGCTATCTGCGGGAGCGGATGCGCTCGGCGCTCTGGTTCCTGCGTTCCGTGGAGCAGAGGCAAAGCACGATCGTGCGGGTGGCGACCGCCATCGTCCGGCGGCAAGAGGAGTTCCTGGAAAAGGGCCTGGCCAGCCTTCGACCGCTGGTGCTGCGTGACATCGCGGATGACATCGGCATGCACGAGTCGACGGTCAGCCGTGTCGTCACCAACAAGTACATGGCAACGCCGCGCGGGAACTTCCCGCTCAAGTTTTTCTTCCATTCGGCGATCTCGCATGCGCTACAGGGGGACATCTCCTCGGTGGTGGTGAAGGAGCGCATCCGCGAGCTGATCGAGCAGGAGGACCCCGCCCATCCGCTCTCCGATGCAAGGGTCGCGAGACAGCTCAACCGACTGGGCATCCGCATCGCGCGGCGGACCGTCGCCAAGTACAGGGAGGATCTCCGGGTCCCGTCCTCCGAACAGCGCAGGAGGGCGCTGCGGTAGCGCCGGCAGATGACCGGCTACAATGGGCTCGTAAACGCAGCGGCGAAGTTCGAGGGGGAGGAAAGGGGGGGCCATGGAGCTTGAGTTCATCGCCCGCAATACGGAGCTCACAACGCAGCAGAAGGCTTTGGCCAAGAAGAAGTTCGACCGCCTGGCCAAGTACTTCAACGCGGTGCACGAGGCCCGCATCACGGTGGCCCAGGAAAAGCATCGCGTCTCGGTCGAGGCGTACATCAGAGGCAAGGACTTTGAGGTGGAGGCGTCCTCCGAGACGCCCGAGTGGACCGCTTCTCTGCAGGACCTCGTGGGCAAGCTCGAGCAGCAGGCCCGTCGGATGAAGCAAAAGCTCACGGGCCGAAAGCGCCCCCGCGAGAAGCAGGGCAGCTGGCAGGTGGAAGTCGTGGAGCCGGCATCGGTGCGGCGCGGAACCCCCGAGGTGGTCGAGACGCGCCACGTTCCGGTGTTGCCCATGACAGTGGAGGAGGCAGCGTTGCAACTGGAGAGCTCAAAAGAGGACTTCATCGTATTCCGGGAGGCCCAGTCGGATCGTGTGTGCGTCCTCTACCGGCGCCGCGACCGCACCTACGGCCTGGTGACGCCCGACTTCTGATCGGGGAAGCGGCGAGCCACCCGTGGAACTGAGCCATCTCCTGAAGCCCGAGCACGTCTTCCTGGACATCCCGGCGCGCACCAGAGAAGAGGTGCTCGTCTACGTGGCCCAGCGCCTCGAGCAGGCTGGAACGGTGCGGCGCTCGCAGGACCTGGTGGATCTGCTCCTCGACAGGGAAAGGTTGGGTGCAACGCTGGTGGGCGAGGAGACCGCGATTCCGCACTGCAAGGTGCCCGGGCTCGACGCGGTCATCGCCGCCTTCGCCAGGGCTCCTGAGCCCGTGCCCTTCGGGCTTGACCAGGGGCTCGCGCGCCTCTTCTTCTTCATCCTCTCGCCCCAGGAGCAGCCGGCAGCCCACCTCCATGTGCTTGCCAACATCGCCCGCTTGCTTGGGAACCCTCAGGTCCGCAGCGTGTTCGAAGGTGCCACGAATGCGGCGGCGCTGACGTCGGCGCTCTTGGAAGCGGAGGCGCACCCGTGACAATCCTTCGCCACGAGACACTGACCATTGACCGGCTCCTGCACGAGAACAGGCTCGCGAGTCTCGACCTGCGGCTGGTGGCGGGGAAGGCCGGCCTCGGAAGGACCGTCACCAACCCAAGGCTGCAGAAGCCGGGTCTGGCGCTGGCAGGATTCCTCGAATACGTGAAACCTGGGAGGGTTCAGGTCATCGGCTCCTCGGAGGCGCAGTACCTCGCCACGCTCGGGGCCGCCACCGCGAACGAGCGGGTCACCGCCCTCGTTGAGCAGGAGCCGCCGCTGGTCGTCGTCTGCAAGGCGATGGAACAGACGGCGAGCCTGTTCGGCCCGGCGTGCGACCGGCTCGCCGTGCCGCTTGCGGTGACCGCCATCACGACCTCAGCGGTGATCGAGCGCCTCGGGGCCACGCTCGAGTTCCTGCTGGCTCCGCGCGAGGTGATGCACGGGGACCTGCTCGACATCTTCGCCATCGGCGTGCTGATCCTCGGTGAGTCCGGTTCCGGCAAGAGCGAAGGGGCGCTCGAGCTGGTGCACCGGGGCCACCGGCTGGTCGCCGACGATGTCGTAGAGATTTACAAGGTGCGCAACGAGGAGCTGGTCGGCCAGGCCCCCGAGGAGGTCCGCGGCCTGATGGAGGTCCGGGGTCTCGGACTCATCTCCATCGAGCAGCTCTTTGGGGTGGTGGCGGTGCGCGACAGCAAGCCCATCGACATGGTGGTCAACCTGGTCGCCGAAAACAGCGAGCCGGTGGACCGACTGGGTCTCTCCGAGACCAGCATCGAGATCCTCGGCATCCGGCGCCCCCTCCTCACGGTACCGGTGGCCCCGGGGAAGAACCTGGCTCTCCTCATCGAGGCCGCAGCACGCAAGTACCTCCTCTCCCAGCGTGGCGTCACCGACGCGGCGACGGACTACCTGACGCGGCACGACCAGAAGCTGCGAGGGCGGTAATGAGCCGGCGGCCCCACGCGTTCGTTGTGACCGGAATGTCCGGGGCCGGGAAGAGCGTCGTGACCCGCTGCTTCGAGGACCTTGGGTTCCGCTGCGTGGACAACCTGCCGCTCGAGCTTATCAAGCCGCTGTTCGTTCACATCTGGCAGAGCGCGGGGCCGCCGTGGGTCGTGGTGGTCGACGTGCGCGCCGAGGGCTTTGCCGGCGATTTCCCGAAGCTCATGGCGAGCCTAAAGGAGCTTTACCCGGACCTGCGGCTGGTCTTCGTGGAGGCCTCCACGGAGGCGATCGTGCGGCGCTTCTCCGAGACACGGCGGCCCCACCCGTACCGCGGGATGTCCGTGGCGGATGCGGTCGTCCGCGAGCGGGCCGAGCTGGCGCCGGTGCGGGCCCTCTCCGACGACAGGCTCGACACCACCGGGCTCACGCCGCACGAGCTGCGCGCCGAGGTCGCCACGCGCTTCGGCTCCACGGAGCTGGCGCTGCCGATGGTGGTCCGCTGCGAGAGCTTCGGGTTTCGCTACGGCGTGCCCCCGGATGCAAACCTCGTTTTCGACGTCCGCTTCCTACCCAACCCGCACTTCGTTCCCGAGCTTCGCCCTTTGCCCGGGGACAACCCGGAGGTCCGGACCTGGCTCGAGAAGGACCCCGAGGTCGAGGAGACCTTCGTCAGGATGCGCGACCTGGTGGCCGGCCTGCTCCCCGCGTACAAGCGCGAGCAGAAGAGCTACCTCGTCGTCGCGTTCGGGTGCACGGGGGGCAGGCACCGCTCCGTCTACTTCGCGGAGCGCCTCGCGAGGTACCTGTCGGAGAAGCAATGGGTCGTCGCGCTGGTCCACCGCGACCGCGACCGCGAAGGCTGAGCGGCAGGAACGAGGCACGCCGCCCACCGGACACCCAGGCACGTGGAGCCCCCAGGCCTGATGCTTCCTTGAGGCCTTTTGCCTCTTGCCTTCGCGCTCCTTGCGGCCCGGACCTTCCGCTGCAATAATCCCCCGCATGGTGGGCGTTTTGATCATCTCGCACGGGCGGCTGGCCACCGAGCTTCTGGCGGCCGCGAAGACGATCGAGCCGGCTCTGTTCGAGCAGTCACGGGCGATCACCCTTGAGTGGAATCTCGACCCCGAGGCTGGGAAGGCGGAGATCGCCATGGCGCTCAAGGAGCTGGACACCGGGGAGGGCGTCATCGTCCTCACCGACATGTTCGGCGGAACCCCCACCAACCTCTCCCTCGGCTTCCTCGATCCCGCCCGCTCGGAAGTGGTGACCGGGGTGAACCTCCCGATGCTCATCAAGCTCGCAAGCGCACGACGGCAGGACGGCCACAACCTGCGCCAGCTGGCGAAGACCGTCGCGGAGAAGGGGCAGAAGAGCATTTACGTGGTGAGCGAGATCCTGGAGCGCCGACCGGGTGGCGGGAGAAGCGATGACCCAGCTCACGGTTGAACTCATCAACAGGCTCGGCCTCCACGCCCGCGCCGCCGCCAAGTTCGTCCACGCCGCCTCGCGCTTTTCCTCGCAGGTGGTGGTGCGTCACGACGACGAGGAGGTCAACGGCAAGTCCATCCTGGGCCTGCTCCTGTTGGCGGCCCCCTTCGGCTCCAAGCTGACCGTCACCGCCACCGGGCCCGACGAAGAGGCCGCGCTCGCGGCCATCGAGGGGCTCGTGAAGGAGCGCTTCGGGGAGGGTGAGTGAGCGATTCCCGCACCCTGATTGGCCTCGGGGTCTCGCCGGGGATCGCAATCGGAAAGCCGCTGATCGTGGAGAACCGGCCGCTGCCGGTGATGCGCGTGCCCCTCTCGGCCAGCCAGATCGAGCCCGAGGTCACCAGGCTGCGGCAGTCGGCGAAGCGGGCGGCGCGGCACCTCAGCGGGCTGGCCAGGGACACGGGGCACACCTTCGGCGCTGAGTACGCCTCGATCTTCGAGGCGCACCGCCTGATGCTGGAGGACCCCTCGCTGCTCGGCGAGGTGGAGCGGCTGATCCGGGCCGAGGCGGTCAACGCGGAGTGGGCGCTCGAGCAGGTCACCCACAGGCTCCTGGCACAGTTCGAGAAGCTCGGCGACGTCTACCTGCGGGAGCGGCAGACGGACGTGCTCGACGTTGCGGCCCAGCTCCAGCGCGAACTGCAGGGCCGGGCCAGCCCGACGTTCGGCCACGGGGGCGAGCTGGGGATTCTCGTGGCCGACGACATCCCGCCCTCGCAGGCGATCCAGCTCGCCAGCCGCGGCGTCAGCGCCTTCGCCTCGGAGACCGGGGGCCTCACGTCCCACACCACGATCATCGCCAAGTCGCTCGGCATCCCGGCGGTGGTGGGCGTGGGAGGGCTCATCGACGCGATGGAGAAGGCGCGCCTCGTGATCGTGGACGGCTTCGAGGGGCACGTCCTCGTCGACCCGGACCCCGCGCTGATCCAGGTCTACAGCTTGCGGGCCGAAGAGCACCGCCAGCACCAGGAAGAGCTGCTGGGCTTCGCGCATCTTCCCGCCGAGACCCTCGACGGACACGCGGTTGCCCTGCTCGCCAACATCGACCTCGTGCCCGAGATTGCGGCTGCGAAGGCAGGTGGTGCGGAGGGGATCGGGCTCTTCCGGAGCGAGTTCCTGTTCCTGCAGGCCTCGCCCGACCTGCCCGACGAGGATCAGCAGTGCGCGGCGTATGCGGCTCTGCTGGAGGCCTTCCCCGACGGACCGGTGACCATCCGCACTTTCGACCTGGGCGGGAAGAAACTCGCACGCGAGGTGCTGGGCGCTCCCGAGGCCAACCCCGTGCTGGGCCTGCGTGGCGTGAGGCTGTGCCTGCAGAAACCAGAATTCTTCCGCACGCAGTTGCGGGCGTTGCTGCGGGCTGCGGGGCGGCTACCCGGCGCCATGCGCGTGATGGTGCCCCTCATCGGGCACGTCGAGGAGGTCAAGACCGTTCGGGTGCTGCTGGACCGCTACCGCGAGGAGCTGCGCCGCGAGGGGCACCCGGTGCCGAAGCAGGTCCTCGTGGGTGCGATGGTGGAGGTCCCCGCGGCCGCCCTGATCGCGGAGCACCTGGCCCGGGAGGTGGACTTCTTCGCGCTGGGCACCAACGACCTCACGCAGTACACGCTCGCCGTGGACCGGGGGAACGAGCAGGTCGCCAACCTCTTCAGGCCGTTCCACCCCGCGGTCCTGCGGCTGGTCGAGAGGGTGATCTCGACCGGGGACCGCTTCGGGATTCCGGTCTCGTTGTGCGGCGAGATGGCCGCCGATCCGCTCGCCGTGCCCGTCCTGGTGGGCCTGGGGCTGCGCGAGTTCTCGATGCACCCACCCGCGCTGCCGGTGGTCCGCAGCCTTGTGCGCGCCCTGAGCTTCCGCGAGGCCCGCCGCATGGCGCAGAAGGCCCTCGCCCTGTCGACCGCCAAGGCGGTGGAGGAGTACCTGCTCGAACAACTCTCGGGGCTGCTCTCCCACCTGAAGGTGAGGATCCGGCTATGACCCGGCTCGTCGAGAAACCCTGGGGTGGAGAGGAGGTCTTCGCCGAGACCGACAGGTACGTCGGCAAGATCCTCACCGTCCGTGCGGGCCACGCGCTCTCCCTGCAGTATCATGAACAGAAGGACGAAACCATGCGGGTGCTCGAAGGGCGCTGCGAGTTGCACCTGGGCCGGAAGCCGGGGAGCCCCGAGCTCGATGTTTTGGAGCTCGGACCGGGGGACGTCCGGCACATCGCCCCCGGCGTCCTGCACCGGATGGTCGCGATGACGGACGTGCGGATCCTCGAGGTCTCGACCCCCGAGCTTGACGACGTGGTTCGCCTGGAGGACCGCTACGGCCGGACCGGAACAAGCAAGCCCTAGGCCGAGTTCGTCCGGGAGGGAACGATGAACGGCGCGGTGTTCGTGGTACTCCTCGCCCAGGCGGCGACGCCGACCCCGGCCCCGACACCGACGCCGCCCGTGAACATCCTGGCCATGAGGCAGGGTTCCGAGACCCAGCCTGCGCCCAGCTCGCTCGGAGACATCGCCAAGAAGATCAAGCTCCGCCTGCCGGCAAACCAGCCCAGGTTGCTCACCAACGAAAGCGTCAAGCAGCTCTCGGAGGGCGTCGAGCTGACCACCTCCATGATGCCCGGCCTCCCCGAGGCCGTTCCTCAGGGTGGTCAGACCTTGCCCGAGAACGCCAAGAAGGCGATCTGGCAGGAGCGCTACAAGGCCGCAGTCGTGCGTGCAACGCAGATCGAGGCCGAGATCAATCGGCTTACGGGCGAAGTCAGCCGCCTGGAGAGCTCGTTCTACTCGACCGACGACCCTGCCCAGCGTGACGGTGTGATCAAGCCGGCGTGGGACAAAGCCGTCGCAGACCTGCGCGCCGCGCAGGCCGAGCTCGAGCAGGCGCGAAAGGAGCCCGACCAGGTGCTCGATCAGGCCCGTCGCGACGGCGCCGAGCCGGGGTGGTTCCGTGGTCTCGACGAGGCCGTCGCGACCGCGGCGAAGCAGCCTTACGTACCCAGGCCGACGCCGACCCCGCCGCGCCCCCGACCTGGCGGCAGCTAGGTGTGAATTCTCACAACGTTGTTCAGTGACAGGAGTGGTCCATCCGAGCCACTTCCGGCATGCTGTGGGTGGTGAAACCCGCAGGCTGGAGGGACTGGATGGACCTGCACAAGAATGCCCGAAGCTGTCCGGCGAGTCGAGCGGTTTTGGTGGGGCGTGTGAAGGCACTGGGGTGGACGGTGAAGGAGGCGGCTGAGGCCCAAGGTCTGAGCGAGCGCGCCGCGTACCGGTGGCTTGCGCGCGAGCGCGAAAAAGGCTAGAAGGTAGCTTCCGGTCGGATCCCAGGCGATCCCCTCGGAAGAGGAGCGTCGTGTTGCAGACGTACTTCGTCGAGACCTGGGGCTGCCAAATGAACGTGCTGGACAGCCAGCGCCTGGAGGGTGTGCTGCAGGCGCGCGGCCTCCGACCCGTGGAGCGTCCCGAGGAGGCCGACGTCACACTCTTGAATACCTGCTCGGTGCGGGAGAAGGCGGTCCAAAAGGTGCTCTCCCGCCTCGGGGAGCTGCGCCGCGCGCGGCAGGAAAGCGGGAGGCCGCGCATCGTGGGTCTGTGCGGCTGCGTCGCCGAGCAGGAGGGTAGGGGACTGCTCAGTCGGTGCGCGGTGCTCGACTTCGTACTCGGCCCGGGAAGGGTCAGCGAGCTCGGCTCGGCGCTCGATGCCGTGGCAGCCGGGGAGAGGGTCAGCGTGACCGGCTTCTCGCGGACCCAGGACTACGACGCCCATCTGATCGCCCGCGGCACGAGCGCGCGCCAGTACGTGACGGTCATCCACGGCTGCAACCAGCACTGCACGTTCTGCATCGTGCCCTATACGCGGGGGCACGAGGCCAGCAGGCCGCTCGTGGACATAGTCCGCGAGACCGAGGATCTCGTCACGCAGGGAGTCAAGGAAGTCACGCTGCTCGGGCAGACGGTCAACGCCTACCGCTGCCCGGAGAGTGGCGCAGACTTCGGTGATCTGCTCAAGGAAGTCGGCGGCGTCGCGGGCATCTGGCGGATCCAGTTCGTGACCTCTCATCCCAAGTTCTTCACGCCCAAGATGATAGAGACAATCGCGCGGGTCCCGCGTCTGGGGACTTACCTGCACGTGCCTTTCCAGGCGGGCTCCGACGCTGTTCTCAAGCGGATGCACCGCGGCTACACCCGGTCAGGCTACCTGGAGCTGGTTGGCAGGCTCAGGGCCGCGAAGCCGGAGATCACGCTCTCGACCGATGTGATCGTGGGGTTCCCCGGGGAGACGGAGGATGACTTCGCGGCGACGATGGACCTCGTCTCGGAGGTCCGCTTCGGCCAGCTCTACGGGTTCATCTACTCGCCGCGTCCGAGGACGCCGGCGGCGTGCTACGCGGAGCGGGTGCCGAGGGCGGTGGCCGGGGAGCGCCTAGAGCGCCTGTTTTCCGCTCAATCTATTGTCCAGATTGAACTTAACAAAAACATCGTCGGCCGCCACGTGGAGGTCCTCGTGGACGGACCGGCCAGGCGCGGCTCCCAGTCCTGGCAGGGACGGGGCCCGGACAACCGGGTGGTCAACTTCCCAGCATGGGATGACATCTGTCAGGGCCAGGTGCACCAGCTGGTCATCACCGGGGCTACGGCCCACGCCCTGCTCGGAACGCGCGCCCACCTCGCCACGGCTTGACAGGGGGACAAGGCTGGCTGACATTGTGGGTGTGATTGAAGAACGCGACACCCTGGCAGCCCAGCTCGAGGTGGAGATCCGGGGCCTCATCCTCGATCCCGTCTCCAACACACCGATCGTGATCCTGAAGAAGCCGAATGAAAACCTCTTCCTCCCGATCTGGATAGGGGTTTTCGAGGCGAATGCGATCGCCCTTCAGCTCGAGGGCGTGGAGACGCCACGGCCGATGACGCACGACCTGCTGCGCGCAACGATCGCGTCGCTCGGGGCGAAGGTCGAAGGCATCGTCGTTCACTCGCTCGTCGAGAACACCTTCCACGCCAAGGTACAACTCCGGACTGCGCAGGGTGGGCTCGCCGAGGTCGACGCGAGGCCCTCCGATGCGATCGCTCTGGCCCTACGCTGCCAGGCCCCGATCCGCGTGGCCGAGGTGGTCTTCCGCGAGGCGCACGCCCTCGACTTCAGGGAGGGCGAGGATCAGGAGGCGCGCCTGCGTGAGTGGCTGGAGTCCCTCACGCCCGAGCAGCTCGGCAAGTACAAGATGTAGCTTCGCGTTGTGTCTGACCAACGACGACTGGCACTGATCTGCAGGGTTGTCGGAGGATTTTCCGCTCCACCCCTAGCCCGGATTATTCATGAGGGGCCGTAGTGAGAGCGCGGAGGTGGCTGTCATGGTGGGCGAGCTTCCGTTGCGGGGGGTGCGGCGCCGCTCGATCCACCGCCGGCGCCTCGGCCCCTCGGTCCCCCACGCTCGCAGTAGGCTCCTTCGTGAATAGTCCGGGCTAGCCAAATGCAGTTGACATACTTTCCCCGGCCTCGTTAGAGTGCGGGGTCGCCAGAACGCCTGAGGTTCGGGGGGCATCTTGATCATCGCCATTGCAAATCAGAAGGGCGGGGTGGGCAAGACCACGACGGCCATCAACCTGGCTGCAGCCCTGGCGCTCAAGGGTGTCCACACCCTCGTGGTGGATCTCGACCCCCAGGGCAACACGACGATGTCGTTTCTCGAGCACGGCACGATCGAGCGCTCGATGTACGAGGTCCTGGTGAAGGACGTGCCCATCTCGGAGGTCATCCGGCCGACCCACATCGAGAGGCTCGACGTAGCACCATCGCGGATTTCCCTGGCGAAGCTTGAGTCGGCCCTGGTGGGGGAGGTGGACGCGCACTTTCGGCTCAAGGACAGGGTTCAGGAGGTGGTGTCGAAGTACGAGTACATCATCGTGGACACCCCTCCCACGCTCGGCCTCTTGACCGTCAACGCCATGGTGGCCTGCACGCACCTCCTGATACCGATCCAGTCCTCCTACTTCGCCCTGGAGGGCACCGACGACCTTCTCGAAACCGTGGAAAAGATCAAGGTGCGCGCCAACCCCGATCTCCAACTCCTGGGCGTGCTCATCACGCTACATGACAAGCGCACGGTGCTTGGGCGCGACATCTCCGAGCAGATCAGCAAGGTCTTCGGCGAGAAGGTGTTCCGCACCTTCGTGAGCCGGTCCGTCCGACTCGAGGAAAGCCCGGCCTACCGGGCCTCGATCTTCGAGCACGCGCCGCATTCAAGCGGCGCCATCGAGTACTACGCCCTCTGCGAGGAGGTCATGGCCCGTGTCTAGCCGGAAGGGTCTGCCCGACTTTCGTAAAATGAGGCACGACCGCCACTTCGTCGAGGAGCTCGCCAACAACTCCATCACGGCGGTCGGGCTCATGATCCCGGTGAACCGCATCGAGACCAACCGCGAGCAACCCCGGACCAACCTCGGGGATCTGCGTGAGCTCGCCATATCCATCCGTGCGCGCGGCGTCCTCGAGCCCCTCCTGGTGCGTCCGATTCCAGGCACCAAGAGCTACCAGCTCATCGCCGGCGAACGCCGCTTCCACGCCGCCGTGGAGGCCGGGCTCCACGAGGTGCCCTGCGTGGAGATGCTTGCAACCGATCAGGAAGCGCTCGAGCTTGCCCTGGTCGAGAACCTCCAGCGCAAGGACCTCTCTGCCTTCGAGGAGGCGGAGGGTTACCGAACGCTGGTGGAGAAGTATGAATACACGCACGAGAACGTGGCTGCCGCGGTCGGCAAGTCGCGGACCACCGTCACCGAGACGCTCAAGCTCCTGGCCATGCCGCCCGCCATCCAGGACCTCTGTCGGCACGCCGACATCACGGCGAAGTCCATCCTCCTGCTCATCGCCCGTGCCCCCAGCATCGAGGAGATGGAGCGCCTCGTCCAGGAGATCACCGAAAGCAACCTCGACCGCGAAGGCGCCCGGGCCACCGCCCAGCTCGGGCGCGCGGGCGACGCCGCCGCCCAGGCCCCTCGCGACGACGGGGACATTCCCACCATGGGGGAGGGGCGATTCCGTCCCCTCAAGATCCGCCTGCGGACCACCCCGAACTCACCGGTGCGCCTCTCGTTGACGATCCGCCAGCCGGGTGTCGGACGCGACGAGGTCATCGCCATCCTCGACGCCATCCTTCAGCAACTGCGCTCAGGCGAGCTCGACGAGAAGCTCGCCGGCCTCCCCAAAGAGGACGCCAACCGTTAGCATCTAGCACGATGTGAGAATGGCATAGCTGCCTCGCGCTGCCCTTATGTGAATTTCGCATTCCGGCAGGGGGGGCAGGTGAGCGTCCATGACAGCGGGGTTCGATGAAGGCTCGGTTTCTGGTGGTTGGTGGTCATGGAATGTGACATAATATATCTTATCGGACCTTCGAACAAACCGGCCAGCTGTGGAAACCTCGAGCGCTGTGGAAATACCTGTTCAAAACCTAGGCCCTGCCCGACAAGCCTGCAGGCTCCACTCGGCTGCTGGCAAAGCCAGTCTCGCTCTCGTACCATCACGTCGATGCGTCGCATGCGCCGGTTCATCCTCGCTCGCGCCCTGGTGGCGGAGATGCTTCCAACGGTCCTGTTGGCCAGTGGCGTCACGACGTTCCTGCTGGTGATCCGTCTGCTCTTCGTCCTGGCGGACCTCTTCATATCCCACAGCGTGCCACCCCTCACCGCGCTGCAGCTCCTCGTGCTCGGGTTGCCGAACATCCTCGCGCTCACGCTTCCCATCGGTGTGCTTTTTGCCGTTCTGATGACGGCCTCCCGTTGGTCGTCGGACTCGGAGCTCGTCGCCCTGCAGGCCTGCGGCGTGCCGTTGCGTCGCGTGGTCATGCCGCTGGCCTTTGCGGCGGGAATGGTGTTCGCGGTGGACCTCTGGCTGACCGTCTCGGTCATGCCCAAGGCCAACGCCGAGCTGTCGGCCATCACCCGCCGCGTCGCGTTCTCGGCGGTCAGTGCCTCTATCCAGCAGCGCGTCTTCGCCGAGGACTTCCCCGGCCAGCTCATCTACGTCGACAAGATCGACCGCGGCACCGGACGTTGGCACGGCGTCCTCCTGTTCGACAACACCAATCCCGGCCAGGAAAACCTCGTCACAGCCGACACCGGCGACATGGTGGTCGATCCCCACGACGGCAGCGCCACGCTCAACCTCCAGGACGCCACGACCCATCTGCTCCGGCCCGACGAACCCGACTCCTACCGGAGGAACGACAACAACATCCTCACGATCCGTCTCCGGCAGGCCCCCGGCGAGCGCGAGCAGCGTGTGCGGCTCGGCGTGCGCGAGACGACGTCGCTGGAGCTGCTGGCGCGCGTGCGCGGCAAAGGCGCCCGCGGCGACGAGGGCCGCGAAGCCCTCGTGGAGCTCAACAAGCGGGTCGCGATTCCGGCAGCCGCGATCGCGTTTTCCCTGGTTGCCTTCCCCCTCGGCTTCCGCAACCGCCGGGGCGGCAGAGGGTTCGGCCTCACGATCTCGGTCGGTCTCGTGGTGCTCTACTACGTGCTGCTCAACAACGGCGAGCTGCTTGCCTCCAGTGGGAAGGTCCCGGTTTTTTTCGGCGTCTGGCTGCCCAACCTGGTCCTTGGCGCCCTGGCAGTGCTCCTTTTCCACCGCGCCTCCCGGGCCGCCAGCGGCGGGGGCGGCACCTTTGCCGTGGTGCCAGCCCTGCGGGCCCTGGCCTCGGCCGTGGCAGGTCTCCCACGTTCGACAGCGGCGGCGCTCGGAAGGCTGCTGGGGAAACGCAACAACCGCCGTGCGGAGGTCGAACCTGCCGGCGAGGCACCTCCGCCCCTCCCCGTCACTCTCGGCGTCCTGGACCGCCATCTCCTCCGCCAGTGCCTGGGCTTCCTCCTCCTCGTGCTGGTTGCGGTGTGCGGGCTCTGGATGACGGTCAACCTCTCCGAGAACCTCGAGGACATCCGCAAGAACGCGGTGCCCCTCATCGTGGTGGTGTCCTACTACTTCTTCTCTCTGCCCCAGATCGTGCACGACACCTTGCCGATCGCCTTCCTCATCGCCTTCCTCGCCACCGCCACGGTGCTGGAGCGCCACAACGAGACCACCGCCTTCAAGGCCGCCGGGATCTCCTTGAGCCGCGTGGCGCTGCCGCTGCTCCTCCTGGGCGTGACGACCGGGGTCGGGCTCTTCTTTCTGGACGACTACGTCACGCAGAGGTCGGAGCGCTCGAAGCAGCGGCTCGAGGACGTCATCAAGGGACGCAAGGTCGCACGCTCCTACAGGGCCACCGACCGGCCTTTCGTGTTCCTGCCGGACGGGCACACGCTCGTCAACTTCCTCGAGTTCGACGCCGACCGCAACACGCTCATCCGCCCGTCGGTCTTCATCTTCGACTCCCGCTTCAACCTGCGGACGCGCTGGATGGCCAAGCGCGCGACGTTCGTCGACGGCCACTGGCGCGCCGAGGCTGCCTGGTCACGGACCTTCATGGCGGACGCAACCCCCGAGTTCGTCCGTCACACGGGGCCCGTGGACCTGCCTCTGCCTGTGACCCCCGAGTACTTCGGCCGCGAATACCGCAGGCCGGAGCAGCTGAGCTTCGCCGAGCTGAGGGGGTACATCACCACCCTGCGGGCCGCCGGTTACCGCGTGGACCGGCTGGTGGTCCAGCTGCACCAGAGGTTCGCCTACCCTTTGAGCATGGCGCTCCTGGCATGGCTCTCGCTCCCCTTTGCCTTCCGTGCCGGGCGCCAGGGAGCCATCGGGGGCGTCGCGCTGGCGCTCGTGCTCGGGATGGCCTACTTCGGCCTGATGGTTTTCGTCACCAGGATCGGCGAGGCGTCCCTGGTCGCCCCCGTGCTGGCCGCGTGGACGCCGACCGTGGTCTTCGCGCTCCTGGCGGCTAACGGGCATACCTACCTGAAGACCTAGGGCTTCGGGGCCCGGGCGCCGGGCTCCGGGGTCCGCTCCCCCGCCCCCTGAACTGATTCGTGTCGTGGTCTTCCTGTGGCCGATGCCCTGGCCCTGCCCCTCAGGCGAGGACCTTGCCGATCCGCTCCATGGCCCAGTTGATCTCTTCGCGGGTGATCACGAGGGGCGGCGCGAAGCGGATGATATTGAGATGAGTCTCTTTGCAAAGGAGCCCCTGCTTCTGAAGGGCCTCGCAGAACCACCGGGCGCCGCCGGCGCTTGCATGCAGCTCGACGCCGATCCACAGCCCTTTGCCGCGGACCTCTTTCACGTGAGGCGATTTCAGGGCACGCAGGCGCTGGAGGAAGTAGTCGCCCAGGCGCGCGGAGTTCTCGATCATCCCCTCCTCGACGAGCGCCTCGACCGCAACCCGCGCAACCGCACACGCCAGCGGGTTCCCGCCGAACGTGGACCCGTGGTCGCCGGGCGCAAACACGCCCATGACCTCGTCGTCCGCCAGGATGCCCGAGATCGGCACACACCCGCCGCCGAGCGCCTTGCCGATGACGACGATGTCCGGCCGGATGTCCTCGTGCTGGAAGCAGAAGAGCTTGCCGGTGCGACCGAGCCCGGACTGGATCTCGTCCACGATGAGCAGGACGCGATTCGTGGTCGCCAGCTCCCGCAGGGCACGGAGGTAGCCCGCGGGCGGCCTCACGATGCCGCCCTCGCCCTGGATAGGCTCGACCAGGATGGCGATCGTCTCGGGCGTGATGGCCCTCGCGACCGCCTGCGCGTCCCCATACGGGAGCAGCCTGAAACCCGGGGTGAAGGGGCCAAACCCCTTGCGGTACTGCTCCTCCGAGGAGAAGCCCACGATCGTGGTGGTACGGCCGTGGAAGTTGCCCGCGAACACGAGGATCTCGCCGCCGTCCTCGGGCACGCCCTTGATCGTGTGGGCCCACTTGCGCGCCGCCTTGATCGCGGTCTCGACCGCCTCGGCACCGGTGTTCATCGGCAGGAAGCGGCGGTAGCCCGAGAGCTCGCACAGCTGGGCGCACAGGGGGCCCAGCTGATCGTTGCGGAACGCCCGCGAGGTCAGGGTCACCCGCTCGGCCTGCTCCTTCAAGGCGGCGACGATCTTGGGGTGGCAATGCCCCTGGTTGACGGCCGAGTAGGCGGCCAGGAAGTCGAGGTACTTGTTGCCCTCCACGTCCCATACCCACACGCCCCGGGCCCTGCTTACGACGACATCCAACGGATGGTAGTTGTGCGCGCCGTACTCCTCCTCGAGCCGAATGAGATCGGCGCTCGCAGAGACAGCTATGCTCATGGTTCGCCTCCGAGGACCCGCGGGAGTGCCGCGATCGCAACGATTCTAGGAGTTTGTGCCCCCTCGCGCAAGCTCCACCGAAGGCAGCTCAACCCCCGTTCGGTGAGAAGACGAACTCCACGCGGCCAGGGCCGAGCAACGCGGTGAGCGCGGGCACCAGCGTCGTGGGGTTGACGCCCAGGACGCGGTTGGGCACCAGCTCGGCCTGAAACGCCCGCCCGACCAGACGCAGGCGCAGCTGCATCCGCCCCTCGTGGCGCAGGATCAACTCGTGGAGCTGCTCGAGCGCCTCTTTATCGGCGAAGCGCTCCAGCTCGAGCTCCACGCGCAGGGCCGAGGCCTTGCGGGCCTCGATGCCCTCCAGCGGTGTGGCCTCCTCGAGCGCCAGCTCGACGTGCTCGAGGTCGCTCGTGCGCAGCGTCGCGGTCACGAGCACCGATGTGCCGTCCACCAGGCTCTTCTCGTACCTCTCGTAGGCGTCGGGAAACGCGACCACGCGCACGGCGCCGGTCTGGTCTTCCAGGGTGAACGAGGCGAGCCGGCGGCCCTGGTTGCGGCCCTCCTTGATCGGACGTGCCTTGAGCCCGGCGACGAGCCCGCCGACCACGGCCCGGTCGGCCCCCGCGGCCACCAGCTCGGAGAGCCGGCTCACCGGCGTGGCGCGCAGCTCCTTCAGGACCGTTGCCCAGCGGTCGAGCGGATGGCCGGAGAGGTAGAAGCCGAGGGTCTCGCGCTCGCCCTTCAGGGTCTCCTGGGAGGTGGCCGAGCAAGCTCCTTCCGCTCCCGCCTGCGCAGGTTCCTCCTCATCGAGCGCGAAGAGGAAGCCCTGTCCGACCTCGAGCGCCTGGCGCTGCCGCGACGCCTGGTCCACGAGCTTGTCCAGGCCGGCGAGGAGCGCCGCACGGTCCGGCTGCACGGAGTCGAAGGCGCCGGCACGCACCAAGCACTCCACGACCTTCCGGTTGACGGCCCGCTCACCCGCCGTCCGCAGGAGCTGCGAGACGCTCTTGAAACGGCCCGCCTTCGAGCGCGCCTCAACGATCGCCAGGCTCGCTCCCTCCCCCACCCCCTTGACCGCGGCCAGGCCGACCCGGATGGCGTCGCCTTCCACGGTGAAGGCGAGCTGCGAGGCGTTGATGTCCGGGCCGAGGACCCGCAGGTGCGCCGCGCCCAGCATCGCGACGTAGGCCGCCAGCTTGTCGGTGTTCGCCACCTCGCTGGAGAGCATCGCCGCCCAGAAGTGCAGCGGGTGATGGGCCTTGAGGTAGGCGGTCTGGTACGCGACGTAGGCGTAGGCCACCGAGTGCGACTTGTTGAAGCCGTACTGGGCAAAGGGGACGATCTGCCGCCACAGCGCCGCGACCTTGTCCCTGGGGTGGCCCTTGGCGACACCGCCCGCGATGAAGTGCTCGCCCTGCTCGTCGATCAGCTCCTTGATCTTCTTACCCATCGCTTTGCGCAGGGTGTCGGCGCGCGCCATCGAGAACCCGGCGATCGTCACCGCGATGCGCATGACCTGCTCCTGGTACACGATGACCCCGTAGGTCTCGGCCAGGATCTCCTCCAGCTCGGGAAAGATGTAGGTGATCGGCTCGCGGCCGTGCTTGCGGTCGGCGTACTCGGCCGTCCACTGCATCGGACCCGGGCGGTAGAGCGCGTTGAGGGCGGCCAGCTCCTCGAACCTGCGGGGCTGCACCGTTCGCAGCAGGTCGCGCATGCCGGCCGACTCGAATTGGAAGATCGCGTCGGTGTCGCCGGCGCAGAAGAGATCGAACACCTTGGGGTCATCGAAGCTCATCCGCTCGAAGTCGGGCGCCGGAAGGCCAGCCGCGGTCAGGCTGCCCATGCAGTCGTCGATCACCGTGAGGGTCTTCAGCCCGAGGAAGTCCATCTTGAGCAGGCCGAGCTTCTCGATGACGTCCTTGTCGAACTGGGTGACGATCTCGTCGCGTGACGTGCGGTAGAGCGGTACGATCTCGCGCACCGGCCGGGGGGCGATCACCACGCCGGCCGCGTGCATCCCGCAGTGCCTGGCGAGTCCCTCGAGGCGCCTCCCGATGGTGATCAGTCGGGCGACATCGGCGTCGCTCTTCACCGCCTCCGCCAGGCGCGGCGAGTCGCGCAACGAGCTCTCCAGCGTCACGTTGAGGCCGTCGGGCACCATCTTGGCGATGCGGTCGGTCTCGCCGAACGACATCCCCATCACCCGCCCGACGTCGCGGATGCAGGAGCGGGCCTGCAGGATGTTGAACGTCGCGATCTGGGCGACGTTCTCCTCGCCGTACACCGACCGCACATGCCCGATCACCTCGTCCCGCCGCCGCTGGCAGAAGTCGATGTCGATGTCCGGCATCGAGACGCGGTCGGGGTTCAGGAAGCGCTCGAAGAGCAGGTCGTACTCCAGCGGGTCGATGTCGGTGATGCGAAGGGAGTACGCCACCAGCGAGCCGGCGGCGCTCCCCCGCCCCGGCCCGACCGGGATGCCGTGCTCACGCGCGTAGCGGATGAAGTCCCACACCACCAGGAAGTACCCCTCGAAACCCATCGAATGAATGATCGCGAGCTCGCTCTCCAGGCGCGCGCGATACACGGCGTGCGCGTTGCGCCGGGCCCGGCCGTCGCCGAGTCGGCTGTCGAGCCCCGTGCGGGCCAGCTCCTCGAGGAAGTCGTCGGGCAGCTTGCCCGACGGCACCGGGTAGCGTGGGAGGTAGAACTCCCCCTCGGGGAACGTGACGTGGCAGCGCTCGGCGATCTCCTTCGAGCGCGCCAGGACCTCGGGGCGGTCTCCGAACAGGCGCGCCATCTCGGCGGGCGACTTGACGTAGAACTCGTCGTTGTAGGCGTAGTCGCGGGCCATCTCGGCGAGCGTCTTGTTCTGACCGATGCCGATGAGCACCCGGTGGGCCTCGACGTCCTCCCGGCGGTGGAAGTGGGTGTCGTTGGTGGCCACCAGGGGAATGCCAGTGGCATCCGACACCTTGTGGAGCCCCTGGCGGGCGACCGTCTCGTCGGGCAGCCCGTGCTCCTGCACCTCGAGGAAGAAGCCGTCCTTGCCTAGGATCTCCCGGTACTCCTCGGCCGCCTGCCTCGCACCCTTCTCGTCGCCAGCGAGGACCCTGGCCGCGACTTCCCCCGAGAGGCAGGCGGAGAGACCGATGAGCCCCTCCGCGTGCGCCGCCAGCAGCTCCTTGTCGATGCGCGGGCGGTGGTAGAAGCCGTCCAGGTAGGCGGTGGTCACGAGGTGCATCAAGTTGTTCCAGCCGCGCTGGTTCTCTGCGAGGAGCACGAGGTGGTTGTACGGCTTGCGCGAGCCGTGCGGGGCCGGGCTCCGGTCCAGGCGGCTGCCGGGCGCCACGTACATCTCGCATCCGAGCACCGGCCGCAGGCCCGCCTTGCGCGCCGCGCTGTAGAACTCGTATGCGCCGAAAAGGTTCCCGTGGTCGGTGAGCGCCACGCCGGGCATGCCCGCCTCGGAAACCTGGCGCATCAGCTCGTCGAGCTTCACCGCCGAGTCGAGCAGCGAGTAATGCGAATGCAGGTGCAGGTGGACAAACGGCTCCGGCATGGGACCCTATTCTAGCCGCTTTGCGGCGTGATGTCGGCGCCCCGCCGGGGCACCCCGATGCTACGATGCCCGCCGTGCTCCGGACATTCCCCTTCTACCCGGCATGTCCCGTGTGCGGCGACCGGAGCGTCAACCCCGCCGCGCTCGAGGTGCGCTGGGTGTGGGACGAGGAGCGGCGCTGTGTGCTCGGCCGCTTCCGCCCCGGCGACGAGCACACCGGCTACGCCGGCCGGCTCCACGGCGGCATCCTGTCCGCGGTCCTGGACGAGTGCCTCGCCTGGGCGTGCGCGGTCGAGAGGCGGACCTACTGCATGACCGGCGAGCTGTCCGTCCGGTTCAAGACGCCCGCGAAGCTCGGCGAGTCCGTCGAGCTGACCGGGCGCGCCGTGACCTCCTGGGGCCCGTACGTGCGCGCCGAGGGGGAGGCGCGCTCGGCAGCCGGCGAGCTGATCGCGACGGCCTCTTCCACGTTTGCGGTCCTCTCGCGCGAGGAATCGCTCGAGCTGCGCGCGGCGCTGCGCTTCGCCCCCGGCGACCTCGATGTGCTGGCCGAGTCGGCCTGACGACCTCGCCACTCCCCCTTCCGGATCGGCCGGGAAGCCAGTAAACTCCCCGCTTGTGAATGGCGGGACAACCGCCGAGGAGCGAGAATGCGCAAGGACGAGATCCTCAAGAGCCTGAAAATCGAGCCGACGAACCCCGGCGCGTGGGCGAACGGCTGGATCACGGCCAAAGGGGGGCGTGAGCTGGAGTCCCTCGACCCGACCACGGGCCAGGTGATCGCCAAGGTCGGCCAGGCCGACGAAACCGCCTACGAGCGCGTCGCCGCAACCTCGCACGCGGCGTTCCTCAAGTGGCGCATGGTGCCCGCACCCAGGCGCGGCGAGCTGGTGCGCGCACTGGGCGACGAGCTGCGTGCAAACAAGGTTGCGCTTGGCCACCTGGTGTCGCTGGAGATGGGCAAGATCCTCTCCGAGGGGCTGGGCGAGGTCCAGGAGATGATCGACATGTGCGACTTCGCCGTCGGGCTCTCGCGCCAGCTCTACGGCTTGACGATGCACTCCGAGCGCCCCCGCCACCGCATGTACGAGCAGTGGCACCCGCTCGGCCCAGTGGGCGTCATCTCCGCATTCAACTTCCCTGTCGCCGTGTGGTCCTGGAACGCCGCGATCGCGGCCGTCTGCGGCGACACCGTGATCTGGAAACCGTCCTCCCAGACGCCGCTGTGCGGGATTGCTGTGCAGCACATCTGCAACACGGTCGCAAAGGCCTTCGGGGCTGACGGGGTCTTCAACCTCGTGATCGGGAGCGGTGGCGAGGTCGGCCAGCGCCTCGTGGATGACAAGCGCGTCCTGCTGGTCTCGTTCACTGGCTCGACGGTGCAAGGGCGCAAGGTGGCGACCTCGGTCGCTGGGCGTTTCGGGCACAGCATCCTGGAGCTCGGCGGCAACAACGCGATCATCGTCATGGACGACGCCAACCTCGGCCTCGCGCTGCGTGCGATCGCGTTCGCTGCGGTCGGCACGGCCGGCCAGCGCTGCACGACCCTGCGCAGGCTGATCGTGCAGAAGGGCATCTACCCCAAACTGATGGAGCGCCTCGTGAAGGCCTACCGCTCGGTGCCGATCGGCGACCCGCTCGAGGCCGGAACGCTCATGGGCCCGCTGGTGAACGAGGCGGCGGTCGCCGACATGATGGACGCGCTCGCCAAGGTCAAGGAGCAGGGCGGCGAGGTCCTGGTTGGCGGCAACCGCGTCAAGCGCCCGGGGTGCTTCGTGGAGCCGACCATCGTGAAGGCGCACCAGGGCCTGGCCATCGCCGAGGAGGAGACGTTCGCCCCGATCCTCTACGTGTACGAGGTCGAGAGCCTCGAGGAGGCGGTCGCGATCCACAACTCGGTGCCACAGGGGCTCTCTTCCGCGGTCTTCACGAGCAACCTGCTCTCGGCCGAGAAGTTCCTCTCGCACGAGGGCTCCGACTGCGGCATCGCCAACGTCAACATCGGCACCTCCGGCGCGGAGATCGGTGGCGCCTTCGGGGGCGAGAAGGAAACCGGCGGGGGGCGCGAGGCCGGCTCCGACGCATGGAAGGCCTACATGAGGCGGCAGACCTGCACGATCAACTGGTCCTCGGAGCTTCCGCTCGCCCAGGGCGTGAAGTTCGACCTGGAGTAGCCTCAGCGTCGCAGAGACCGGTCGCGCGTTGAGCTGGCCCGCGGGTGGAGGAGGCGGGCTGCGGGGCGGTCAACGAGCCAGAGCACGGTGGCTTCCTCCGGGCGCACGAGCCCCGCGGGGAGTGCCTCGTTTCCCTCCCCTCTCTCGAAGATGCGCACGAGCACCTCGGCCTTCATCTCTCCGCTCACCAGGGAGGCGACCGCCCTGGCGCGGTTCAACACAGGGAGCGTCAGCGTGATGCGTGAGGCTCCGGTCTGGGGAACCGTCGTGCAGGCCACCAGGCGCCTCGACTCGCGCAGCGCCTCGCCCGCAACCAGGTGGAAGAAGCGCACGATCTCGTCCTCGTAGAGCTCGGCGACGGTGGCCGGTGTCCCCATCTCCGACGTGATCCGGTGGATGTTGGCCTGTGGGATCGGCACCCTGGAGAGCAAGGCCTCGTTGGCCGCGCGGAAGTTGCTATCGGCGTGCGAGGGAGGAACGCAGCACTCGTCGCCCCAGAAGACGTGGACCCTGGTCCAGGGCACCCGCCCGGCGGCAGGCAAGCGCTCCTCTGCCAACACCTCGTAGAGCCGCCTGGGCGTGGAGCCGCCAGCGAGCGCAACGGCAAGCGGCCGCTCCTCGCGACCGCTTCGCGGGCCCTCGCAACGAACTCATCGGCCGCAGCCCCCGCAAGCTCCTCGGCGTCCGCAAGGACTCGCAGCTCCGTGTGCGGCTCGTGCGGCGCGAAGACCTGCTCCCCCCTGGTGGACCGTCCCGCCCCGGGACCAGCTTGCCTGCGGCTCACCCCAGTGCCCTCCACGTGCGCCCGTCCCTCGCCAGGAGTGCCTCGGCCTCGGCCGGGCCCCACGAGCCCGCGGCGTAGTTCGGGAAGTTGCGGGGAGGGATCGCGTTCCACACGTCCAGGATCGGCATGACCACCTACCAGCCCGCCTCCACGCTGTCGGCCCGCTGGAACAGCGTGGCGTCGCCGCTCGCGCAGTCGTAGAGGAGGGTCTCGTAGCCGGTGGAGGGCGTCGCGCCAAAGTAGTCCTGGTAGCGAAACTCCATGTCCACACTGCCGATCCGCAGCGAAGGTCCGGGAACCTTGGCGCCGAAGCGCACCGAGATGCCCTCGTCGGGCTGAATGCGGATCACCATCACGTTCGGATCGAGGCTCCGCACCGAGGTGCCGCGGAAGAGCATCGTGGGGGCGCACTTGAACTGGATGGCGAGCTCCGTGACCCGGCCGCCCAGCCGCTTGCCCGAGCGCAGGTAGAAAGGCACGTCGGCCCAGCGCCAGTTGTCGAGCAACAGCTTCACCGCGGCGTAGGTTTCGGTCGTGGAATCCGGGGAGACGCGAGGCTCGGAGCGGTAGCCCTGGACGTGCTGGCCGTCCGGCAACACGCCCTCGCCGTACTGCCCGCGCACGGTGCAGACGAGCACCTGCTCGCTCGTGATCGGCTTGACGGCGCGGAGAACCTTCGCCTTCTCGTCGCGCACCGCGTCGGCGGCGAACGAAATCGGGGGCTCCATGGCGGTGAGCGCGAGCACCTGGAACAGGTGGTTGGGGAGCATGTCGCGCAGGGTCCCGGCGCCTTCGTAGTACGCGCCGCGCATCTCGACGCCCAGCTCCTCCGCCACGGTGATCTGCACGTGGTCGATGTACCGGCGGTTCCAGATCGGCTCGAAGATCCCGTTGGCGAAGCGAAACACCAGGATGTTCTGCACGGTCTCCTTGCCGAGGTAGTGGTCGATCCGGTAGATCTGGCCCTCGTGCACGCACTCGCCGAGCTCCGTGTTGAGGGCGCGCGCGGAGTCGAGGTCGGTGCCGAAAGGCTTCTCGATCACCACGCGCTGGAAGCGACCCTCAGCCTCGGTCACGAGCCCTGCCTCGGCGAGGTTTCGCACGATCTCGCCGAAGAGCTGCGGGGGCGTGGCCAGGTAGAAGAGGGCGTTTCCGCCGGTCCTCGGCTCCCGCTCCACCTGCGCCATGGCCTCACGCAAGCGGCCGTACGCGGCGGCGTCCCGGAAGTCGCCTGCAACGTAGCTCACGCGGGAGAGAAGTCAGTCCCAAAGGCTCTTGTCGAAGTCGGCAGGGAGGTGCTCGGGCACCTCCCCGGCCAGGCGGCTGCGGAACTCCTCGCCGGTCATCTTGGACGTGGCCATGCCGATGAGCGCGAACCCCGGGGGCAGCAGCTGCTCCGCCGCGAGGTTGTACAGCGCCGGGATCAGCTTGCGCTTGGTGAGGTCCCCGGAGGCCCCGAAGATGACCACGGCAAACGGCCCGGGCGGTTTGGCCCGCGGTCCCGCTGCGGCGAGCCTGTCCTTGGCAGTCACGTCGGCCATCAGAACGAGGTCACGCCGCGCCGCAGCGTGAACAGGAGCTCCTTGACCCTGACACACTGTTCGCAGTCTGCAGCCGGGGTCTCGCACGGGACGCCATCCGCCTGTAGCTCGGCGCACCTGGGCTCACGCACGTAGTCCACGAGCGACATCATGAGCTCGTGCATGAGGTCCCTCAGTGGGCTCCGCGGGATGTCCCGCAACCCGGCGACCAGCTTCCACTCCTCGGGGTCGAGCCTCACACTGACCAGTTCCGTGTCCATGACACCTCCGTAGCCCGGACTATCCACGAAGGAGCCTACTACGAGCGCGGATCTGGCCGCCCTGCCGGGCGTACTCGGGCCTCGGATCCTGCGGCGTACGGCACCCGGTACGCCTCGGGTCCTCACCCCAACGTTCGCCCACCATGACAGCCACCTCCGCGCTCTCGCTACGGCCCCTCATGAAAAATCCGGGCTCTAGACCGCCACGTCCCGCCCGACGGGATCTTCACGTGTCGCCGGCAAGCCGCTCCCGCGCAGCACCACCAGGGCCGCTTGCCTCCGCAGGCCGGCCAGCGCGCCTCTCTCGTCAAGGCCCTTCCCCGACTCAACAGGCCACCTTTCGATCTCGCCCAGCGCCGCCTCAACGGCGTCGGCCGGGCGCCACGCCACCAGCGGCCCCAGGAGCGCGTCTAGCCTCGTCTCGAAGGCCGCAGGCTCGGCCGGGGTGGCCGTCGTCTTCAGGTCTCCGGACGGCGGAGCCGGCCCGAGCCTCCGGCTATCATGACTTGCCGCCCGGGCAGCCCTTCTACCGAAGACGATTGCCTCGATGAGGCCGGTCCCCATTGTTCGATGGAGACCCTGCACCCCGCCAGCGGCCTCGCCGCAGGCGTAGAGACCCGGTAGCGAGGTACGGCCCCAGCTGTCTATGGCCACGCCCCCAATCCCGTGATGCGAGGCAACGGTGAGCGCCACGCGGCCATCGCTTTTGAACGCGGCGCACTCCCGCACCCGCTCCGGGAGGAGCGTGGGTCCGTGCCCCGCCGGGTCCAGGAAGACCGAGGCCCCACGCCGGAGCGCCTTCGCGATCTCCGACGTCACGGCGTCCAGATTGAGACCCGGCGGCAAGGTCCTCCCATCGGATACTATCGCGCCCGCCAGCAGGGCGGCGGAGGTCGGGAAAAAGTGGAGCGGGGGCGTTGCCGTGACCGGCAGCGCCTGCGTCAGGTCCGGGCGGTGCAGGAGCACCCCCGCGACAGACCCGAGCGCCAGGCCGCTTCCACGACACCAGCGGGGCCCTGTCGCCACCGGGAACACCCGGCCGCTGCCCCCGCATGCCAGAACTACCACGTCCGCCCGGATCTCGGTCAGGCCTTCCGAGCTGCGATCGAACGCGACAACGCCCGCGGCCCGCCCGTCACCCACGCGCAGTCCGACCACCAGGGTGCGCTCGCGCAGACGCACGCCGGCGTGCGCGCACCTCGCCAGGAGCGGCGCGAGCAGCAGGTGGCGGTCGCGAGGCAGGCAGCGCATCCCGCGGGGCTGTGCGTCCCCGGGAAGCGTGACGGGTCCGGGGTCCATCGGCGCGAGGTCGAGCATCTCGAAGAGCTCGCGAGCTGCCGCGTGAGCCTCCCCGGCGAGAACTTCGGCGAGCCCGTCCCGCTGGAGGCCACGCCCGCGTTCCTTGAGGTCGCCCAGGAAACGCTCGGGGCTGTCACCCCGGACCCACGGAGCGGTGAGCAGTACCCAGGGCGCCAGCGCGTGCACCCGGTGCGTGGCCCCGTCACGACCGGCCCGGCCGGCAGAGAGCACCTCGACCTGCCAGCCGAGTGCGGCCAGCTCGAGGGCGCACCCGAGCCCTGCAAGCCCGCTCCCGACCACGACCGCCCGGGGGTTCCAGCTGCTTCCCACCCGTGTAGTCTGCCACAATCGCTAGGAGCCTGACCGAGTAAACGACGAAAGCGAGAATTCCGAGGGCGCCGGATGGCAAGGAAGCCGAGCGAAAAGCCCGGAGGCGTAGCCAGAGCTACGTCGAGGACTTTTCGCGACGGCTGACAGAGCCAACCGGATGCCATCGGGATTCGTAGCCGGCGTATTACTCGGAGAGGCTCCTAGCCGCGGCTCAGATCTGCGGCGCTGAAAACGGGGCGGCGCGCGGGACCGGCCTGCGCGCCTGTCGAGTGACACTCCCGAGCTTTCTTAGGCTTTGCGCTCCTCGACGATTTGGCCGTCGCGGAGACGGATGGTGCGCCGGGCGTGCCGTGCAATGTCCTCCTCGTGTGTCACCAGCACGATGGTGTTCCCCGCCCGGTTGAGCTCGTCGAACAGGGCCATGATCTCCTCGCCGGTGCGGGAGTCCAGGTTGCCGGTCGGCTCATCCGCCAGGAGGATCGAAGGGCTGTTGACCAGGGCTCTCGCAACCGCGACGCGCTGGCGCTGGCCTCCGGAGAGCTCGTTGGGCTGGTGGTGCATGCGGTCCGCGAGCCCGACGTGCTCGAGCATCTCCTTGGCGCGCCGGTGCCGCTCGTGCCGGGAGATACCCGCATACACGAGTGGCACCTCGACGTTTTCGAGCGCCGACGTGCGGGAGAGCAGGTTGAACGTCTGGAAGACGAAGCCGATCTCCTTGTTGCGGATGCGGGCCAGCTCATCGTCGTCCAGGCGAGAGACCTCCTGGCCGTTGAGGCGGTACTGGCCCGAGGTGGCGGTGTCGAGACAGCCGATGAGGTTCATCAGCGTCGACTTGCCCGAGCCGGAGGGGCCCATGATCGCGATGAACTCGCCACGTTCCAGGTCGACGCTCACGCCGTCGAGCGCACGCACCTGGACGTCCCCCATCTCGTACACCTTGACGAGGTCCCGGATCTCAATAAGCACTGGCCTTCCCCTTCCCCTCACTCACTGCTTCGAAACCGCCACAGTGGAGTCGAGGTCGACGAAGCGCCCGAACTTGAGCCATCTGACGTCCTTCAAACCGGTGTGCTTTTCGTTGGCCTGCGCCTCGTCCTTGATCGCGACCCCCATCGAGTCGAGCAGGCTGCCGACCGCCGCCCGGTAGACGGCCTCGGCCTGGCGGTAGTACACGCGCGCCTGCAGCTCCGAGGCCTGGGCCGAGGCAAGGTCGTCCTGGATCTTGACCACGTTGAAGGCCGTGGACATCCCGTTGTCGAACTTCTTCTGCTCAGCGTCAAGGTTGCGCTCTGCGAGCTCGCGCGACTTGATGGCGGCACTGATGCCCCGGGAGCTGGCCTCCAGCCCGCGTACCGCGTTGCGCACGTCGGAGATGATGCCTTGCTGGGTCAAGGCGGCGTTCTGCCTCGCGGCGCTGAGGCCGAATCTCGCCTGCGCCAGGTTGGCCCTGGCGGTTGTGTTTTCGAGCGGGTAGGAGAAGTTAACCAGCGCACCCCAGTTGTTGTACTGGTGGTTGAGGATCTGCGAGAGCGGATCGTCCCAGCCGCCGGGGGTGGTCCCGAGCACCTGGCCCGTGCTCGGGTCCGTGATCGTCTGGGTCCCGCCGACGCCGGCGTAGCCGTACCTCAGCGAAAGGTCGAGTTGAGGCAGGGCTGCGTTGCGGGCGCTCAGGAGGTTGATCTGGCTGATCTGGGCCTCGAGCTGTCGCTGCCTGAGCTCGGGCCGGCGTTGCAGGCCGTTGGCGATGGACTCGTCCAGGTTCACCGTCGTGGTTGTCACGCCGAGGGCGTCCATGGGCACGATCCGGCTCTTCCAGTCCTCCGGGTTCTCGAAGCCCATAAGGCCCTTCAGCACGTCCTCCGCGTTCCCGACCTGGTTCTCGGCCAGGATGATGTCCAGTTCGCGGGACGCCACCGTCGCCTCGGACTGGACGATGTCGATCGGCGCCGACGTGCCGATCCGGACGCGGGTGCGGGTCTGGCCGAGCAGGTCCTGGGCCAGCTTGAGGGAGTGCTGCTTCGCCTTCAGGTTGTCGATGGCATAGACCAGGTTCCAGTAGGCGCTTTCGACCGCCTGGACGGTGCTGATCACGCTCTCCTCGAATTGCACCCGCGAGATGTCCTTGTTCCGCCTGGCCACCTCGATCTGGGCGCGGTTGACGTCGGTGCCGAAGCCGCGCATTAACGACTGCGTGAAGGACAGCGTCAAGCCCGAGTTGTAGGCCGGGTTGAGGTAGTAGAAGGTCGAGTTCGTCGACGACCGGGTATTGGTCCATCCGAGGCTGATGCCGCCGCCGCTCGAAGTCGGCTTGCTCAGGTAGAGGTCGAACTGGCGGCCCCTCAGGAGCCCGATGGCCGCACCGGCGAGCGCGTTGGTCGAAGGCGCCTCCGAGTAGCTGGCCCCGGCGTCGGCCTTGAGCAGCAGGTCGAAGACACCGGTTGTCGCCACGAACCCCTGCTGGGCACCTGCAAGGCCCAGGCGCGAGACCTCGAGGTTGAGGTTGTGCTCGAGGGCCAGGGCGGTGGCATCCTTCAAGGAGAGCCTCAGCTCGGGTGCGCCCAGCCTCGCGCCACGGGTCTGCTGGCCCGGGCTTGTCCCGACGACGAATCCAGGCTCGGCCGCCATGGCGGTGGCACACGCTGCCAGCGCGGCGCCCAGTGCGCAGAGGAAGCTTCTCGTGTTCACATGCACCTCCACTCTCGCATCGCTGCTCTAGTACGTTCCGCCGCAGCGCCTGGTTTCATCCCGCGCTGCGGCCCGGTCACTTTACCCGACTTTCGACGCCTTTTCAGGCTCACTTGAGTCACGATCTCCGCCTCGTGAAGATCAACGTCGCAGGCGGCGAAAGGTTCGCGCGGGTGCGGCAGGCGGCCGGCGGCGATCAGGTGGAGAGCCAGCGGGCCGCGCCCACCAGCTCGGCCGTGGCGCGGTTCTTCGGGCTCGCCAACACGGACTCCGGGGGGCCCTCCTCCACGATTCTGCCCCCCGCCATCACGGCCACCCTGTTGCACAACCTCGCCACCAGCCTCACATCGTGGGCGATCAACAGCATGGCGAGCCCGCTTCTCCGGTGCAGGTCCAGCAGCAGGTTGAGGACCTGGGCGCGCACCGAGACGTCCAGTGCCGACACTGGCTCGTCCAGGATCAGCGCGCGGGGTCCGCACGCAAGTGCACGGGCCAGGGCCACCCGCTGCCTCTCGCCGCCCGAGAGCTCCCGCGGGTGCCGGCGCATGAATGCATCCGCACCCGGGAGGCCCACCTCATGCATCAGCCGGGCACCGCGCTCGCGCCGGCCCTTGCGCGGAACCAGCTCGTGGACCGCGAGCGGCTCCGTCACGATGCTTCCCAGGGAGTGGCGGGGGTCGAGCGACGCGTGGGGGTCCTGGAAGACCACCTGGATCGCGCGGCGGAAACGGCGCAGCCCGGCGGCATCGAGCGTCTGGAGTGGCCGGCCGAGGAAGCGCACCTCGCCGCCGTCGGCTCGCTCGAGGCCGAGCAGGATCCGCGCCAGCGTGCTCTTCCCCGCCCCCGACCTCCCCACCAGGCCCAGGATCTCGCCGGGCTGAAGGGCGAGCGAAACGCCGTCCAGGACGACGCTTCCGTGCCGGCCTCGTGCGTCGAGGTGTCCACCACCACCCCGAGTGGGGTAGCGCCGGACGACGTTCCGCGCCTCGAGGATCGGCGTGGCCTCAGCCTCGCTCATCAGGCTCCTCCGCGGCGTCGGCCAGGAAGCAGCGCACCTGCCGGCCGTCGCCCACCTGCACAAGCGCGGGCCTGGCCGCCCTGCAGCGCTCGAACACCAGTGGGCAGCGCGGGGCGAACCGGCATCCGCTTCCCCACTCTCCGGGGCGCGGGACGGCGCCGGGGACCGCCGGGAGCGGGCCCTTCTCCGGCCTTTCGGACCCGAGCTGCGCCTGCATGAGCGCCCGGGCGTAGGGGTGCCTGGGTTCGCCAAACAGGGCCTCGCGCTGGGCGACCTCCACGGTCTCGCCGGCGTAGAGAACGGTCACCCGCTCGGCCAGGCGGCCGACCAGCGCCAGGTCGTGGCTGATGAAGAGCACGGCCAGGCCACGCTTCCTCCTGAGGTCCTCGAGAAGCTCCACGAAGTGCTGCTGCGAAACGGTGTCCAAAGCCGACGTCGGCTCGTCGGCCACCAGCAGTCGCGGGCCGGCAGAGAGCGCGCAGGCCAGCAGCGCCCTCTGGCGCTGCCCGCCGGAAAGCTGGTGCGGATAGGCGCGAGCAATGCGCTCGGGCTCCTCCAACCCCACTTCGTCGAGCAGCTCCAACGCGAGCGTGCTGGCGCGCTCCGTGCTCACCTTAAGATGGAGCCTCGCCGCCTCGCCGACCTGGAAGCCGACGGATCGCACCGGGTTGAGCGCCTGCGCCGGTTCCTGGAACACGAACCCCGCCACGCCGCCACGTAACTCGCACAACCGCGCCTCGTCCGCCGCCAGCACGTCCTCGCCGGCGAGTTTGACCGTGCCCGCCACGATCCGTCCCGGCTCCGGGACAAGGGCCACGAGCGACAGGGCGGTGAGGCTCTTGCCGCACCCGGACTCCCCCACCAGCCCCATCGCCTCCCCGTCCTCCAGCGTGAGTGAGACCCCATCCACGACCCGCCGCCACTGCGCCCCGGCGTGCGGATACGCGATCGCGAGCTTGGTGATCTCGGCGATTGGAGGCATGGACAGATTCTACGCGGTCCGCCTGGCGATCAGGCGGACCACCCATTTTTCGCCGCGGTGGCGGGGGTTGTCGTCCTCGGCCGTGAGCCGGTCCTCGTACCAGACGACCCGCAGCCCGTGGACGAGCGAGATCAGCTCGTTAGGTCGCCAGAGCAGGGCCGGGTCCTGCGGACCCCCAGAGCTCCTGCCTAGTTGTTCCTGAGCGAAACCCTCGACCAGGAGAGCCCCCCCAGGCCGCAGCCAGCCGCACGCGGCCTCGATCAGGGCGTGCTCGTGGTAGTTCACCGCCAGGACCAGGTCGTAGCTCGCCGCCGGCGGCGCGAGGGCGCCCTCGTCCAGGTCGGCCACCACGGCGGCGAGGCGCAGCTCCGCGCCACGCGCCACGGCCCGCGCTCTGGCCACGCCCGCCAGAGCGACGTCCACCATCGTGACCTCCCACCCTCGCCGCGCAAGGAAGACCGCGTTGCGCCCCTGTCCTCCCCCCAGGTCGAGGCAGCGCCCGGACGCGGGCAGCAGCGGCAAGGAGCGCACCAGGAACGCCGAAGGTTTCCGGCCGTAGAACGGCTCCTCCGAGTTCTGGTACCGCTTCTCCCACTTCTCGCGCTCGTGCATGCCCTTTGCCCACGCCCCCGTCCCGGCTAGCATAGCGGCCGGAGGTGCTTCGTGTCGCTACCCCAGTGGAAGCTGCTCGCCCGTGCGCGGACCGTGAAGGCCATGGTGCTCGATGTGGACGGGGTGCTCACAGACGCCGGCCTATTCTACGGTCCGCGGGGCGAGGGTCTCAAGGTGTTCTCGGCACGCGACGGATTTGCCGTCAAGCTCGCACAGAGCGAAGGGATCCAGGTCGCGATCCTCTCGGGCCGCCTCGCCGCACCCGTCAAGGCTCGGCTCGCCGATCTCGGCATCCCGACCGAGCTGGTGATCCAGGGCAGCCGGGACAAGAAGGCCGACATCTCCAAGCTCGCGGGCCGCCTCGGGATTGGCCTCGATGAAATTGCGTACATGGGCGACGATATCCCCGACCTTCCCGCCCTTGCCTGCGTCGGGCTGGCCGCCTGCCCGGCCGACGCCGCCGATGAGGCGCGCGAGCGCTCCCAGTTCGTCAGCGCATCGCCAGGCGGGCACGGCGCCGTGCGCGATCTCGTGCGTCTTCTCCTGCAGGCGCGCGGCAGGTGGGGGCAGATCATCGAGGCCTGGGCGGACGGAACCGCCGCCGGGCCGTTCTTCAGGAGCACCAGGAAAGGGGCCAGCGATGGCAAGTGACGAGTTCTCCGGCATGGTGGCGGTGGTCACGGGCGCGTCCAGCGGAATCGGCCGCGCCACGGCCATGATGCTGGCGCACCGCGGCGCACAGGTGTGCCTCGTGGCGCGGGACCGTGCGCGGCTTGAGGCGCTGGCGCAGGAGGTGGGCGGAGAGGGCGTCGCGCTGGTGCACCCGGCCGACCTGATGAAGCAAGGCGATCGCGGCGGCGTGGTACCGGCGTGCGTGAAGCGCTTCGGCCGCCTGGACGTGCTGGTGAACGCCGCCGGGATCATCGGCAGCGGCACGCTCGCCGAAACCAGCCGCGCGAAGTGGGACGAAATGCTCGAGATCAACCTCCATGCGACCGTGGAGCTGACGCGAGCCGCCATTCCCCACCTTGAAGCCAGCAAGGGCTGCATCGTCAACGTCTCCTCGGTGGCCGGCATACGTGCCTTCCCCGGCATTGCAGCCTACGCGGTCTCCAAGGCCGCGGTCGACCAGCTCACCCGTTGCGTCGCGCTCGAGCTCGGGCCCAGGGGCGTGCGGGTCAACGCCGTGAGCCCGGGTGTCGTTGTCACCGAGCTCCACCGTCGCGGCTACATGGACGAGAGGGCCTATGCGGCCTTCCTCGAGCACTCCAAGAGCACACACCCGCTGGGGCGCGTCGGCGAGGCAGCGGAGGTGGCGGAGGCGATCTGCTTCCTGGCCTCCCCGCGGGCGGCCTGGTTGACGGGCGTCAACATGCCCGTGGACGGCGGCCGCGCCCAGACGTGCCTGCGGTGAAGACAGGGCACAGGGCACGGCACGTTTGCGGCTGAGCGCGGCGCGCAGCGCTATATTGAAGATGTGAGCGGGAACCTGGAACGGGTCGGGCCGGGCATCTGGCAGGTCGCGCCAACGGGCGGCATGCTCGTCCCCGCTCGCATCTACGCGAGCGACAAGCTGCTGACCGCCATACGCGGCGACAAGTCGCTCGTCCAAGCGTGCAACGTAGCGCATCTCCCCGGCATCGTGGGGGCGTCACTGGCGATGCCGGACATGCACGAGGGGTACGGCTTCCCGATCGGCGGGGTCGCGGCGTTCGACGCGCAGGATGGCATCGTGTCGCCCGGCGGCGTGGGCTACGACATCAACTGCGGTGTGCGCCTCATGCGCACCGACGTGCAGGCCTCCGAGCTCGGCGAGAACCTGCAGAAGCTGGTCCACCACATCCAACGGGACATCCCCGCCGGGGTGGGCAGCGAGGGCGCCATCGCGACCCTCTCCGATCGCGATCTGGACGAGGTCCTGCGCGAGGGCTCGGCCTGGGCGGTCCGCCATGGGTACGGTGAGCCCGAGGACCTTGCGTTTACCGAGGCCGACGGCTGCCTGCCCGGGGCCGACCCGCGAGCGCTCACACGACGGGCGCGCGAGCGCGGGGCGCCCCAGCTCGGCACTCTCGGCTCCGGCAACCATTTTGCCGAGGTCCAGGTCGTGGACGAGGTGTTCGACGAGCAGGCAGCCGCGGCGTTCGGGCTCGCGCCGGGCCTCGTCACCGTGCTGCTGCACTCCGGCTCCCGCGGCCTCGGCTATCAGGTGTGCGACGACGCCCTGGCCGCCATGCACGAGGGCACGCGCCGCCACCGCATCTCCGTCCCCGACCCGCAGCTCGTGGCGGTGCCGATCTCCTCGGCCGAGGGCACCAGGTACCTTGCGGCGATGCGGGCCGCCGCCAACTTCGCCTGGGCCAACCGCCAGGTGATGATGGCGCTGATCGAGCGGGTTTTCCTGCGGGTCCTCGGCGGCAGCAGGCAGACCATCGGTTTCCGCCTCGTCTACGACATCGCACACAACATCGCCAAGATCGAGGAGCACGAGCGCGGCGGCAAGCGCCAGCGTGTTCTGGTGCACCGCAAGGGCGCCACCCGCGCCTTCCCGGCCGGCCACCCCGAGGTGCCCCAGCCCTTCCGCAAGGTCGGACAGCCTGTCCTGGTGCCGGGCGACATGGGGCGCGCTTCCTTCGTGTGCGTCGGCACCGAGCGCGCGATGCAGGAGACGTTCGGGTCCGCCGCCCACGGGGCGGGCCGCATGCTCTCCCGCCACGCCGCCCGGCGCGCGGGGGCCGGTCGCAACATCGGCCGCGAACTCGAGGCGAAGGGCGTCGTGGTGGCCGCCCGCTCCCCCAAGACGCTGGCCGAGGAGATGCCCGAGGCGTACAAGGACGCCGCCGAGGTCGTCGAGGCAATGCGCCAATCCGGCATCGCGCTCCCCGTCGTCCGCCTCCGCCCCCTCGGCGTGGTCAAGGGGTAGTAAACGACAGTAACTTCGCCGCGCGCCTTTCGCACCTGCCAGGCGAACGATTCACGGCCCAGGTTGGGGGGCACGGGTTGCCCGTTCTGATTGCCCCGCACTCGCGAGCAGGCCTAGAATCTGGACATGAAAAACGCGACAGTCTCAACACGCGGGTGTTCTCCCCTCCCCCTGTGGCCCGGCTCGGCGAGGATTCCCGGACGTGTGATGGCCGGGGCTGCGCTTGTCCTGCTCATCGGGCTGGCCGGCGGCGCGCCGGCGTACGCGGGCGATCCCGCCCCCTGGTACTTCACGCTCTACCTCCAGCAGAGCTTCCCGAAGCAGACGAACACCAACCTGCAGATCCAGCAGATCAACCAGATGTTCGGGTCGGAGTTCAAGGACTGGAGCGACGTCGCCAACCTGAGCGTCGGCGCGCAGCTCTTCAAGCGGGTATCACCGTACTGGAAGGTCGGGCTCCAGCTCGACTACAGCCAGGGAGCGATCAAGGGCAGCGCGACCGTGCCGACCGAGGCCGGTCCCGCAACCCTCTCCTTCGAGCAGAGGTACAACACCTACTTCGACCTCTACGCCGTGACCCACTTTCTCCCCTGCCCGTCCTGCACCAGGGTCGTGCCGTTCATCTACGGCGGAATCGGCATCGGCTACGAGAAGGACCGCACCACGCTCACGCTCGCCAACCAGTACATCAACGAAGGCCTGCAGGTAGACAACAGCGGGTGGTTCCCGACCTATTCGGCCGGCCTTGGGATCGACGTGCCGTTGTCCTCGAAGGACCGGTGGTACGTGGAGCTCGGCGGAGCCTACGTCTGGGCGCGGATGACGAAGACCGTGCCGGCGAGCGGCTCACTCGCCCCCGCTCCGGAGGTTACCGCGGATACGGACTTCACCGGCCCGAACTACTGGATCGGAATCGGGCTGAAGTTCTGATCTTCCCCCAACGTACGACCAACGGAAGGCTCGTAGCGGCCGCCCGCTGGGCGGCCGTTCTGGTGCTCGGGGAACGAGCTCGGCCTGCCGCCGGCAGGCCGCTACAGCTCCCTGAGCGCCACGGCGACGGGACGGCGTGCCGCGCGGATGGCGGGCGGCACACCGCCCAGCAGACCCATCAGCAGCGCGAAGACGACCCCCTGCGCGAGCAGCACTGGCGTGACCCGGAAGGCGAACGCCAGGTGCGAGAACGTCTGCCAGTTCATCGTCCCCGTGGTGAAGCCGTTCATCGGGAGCACGGCGACGCAGCCGACGATTCCCCCGGCGAGGGCGATGACCAGCGACTCGGCCACGAAGGAGAGAACCACGCTGGTACCGGCAAAACCGAGCGCCCGCATGGTTGCAATCTCGCGGGACCGCTCCGCCACGGCCGAGTACATGGTGTTGAGGGCCGCGAAGACCGCCCCGATCCCCATGACGAACGCGACCAGGAACCCCAGGACCCGGATCAGCCTCGTCAGCGTGCGCGACTGCCTCTCGTAGTACTCCCTCTCGCGATCCACCTGGACCGAAAGGCGCGGATCGCTGGTCAGTGCATCCTTGAACGCCGCAAAGGTCGAGGGCGAATCCAGGCGGGCCGTGACCGACTGGAAGATGTTCGTCGGGCGCTTGTAGATCTCGCTGAGGACGGTGGCGTCGCACCACACCTCGGAGTCGAAGGCACTGCCTCCCGCGTCGAAGATCCCGACCACGGTCCAGGACCCGCCACCGAAGCGAACCTTGTCGCCGAGGCTCAGGCCCCTGTACGTCTTGACCGCGTAACGCCCGACCACAAGCTCCGCAAGGCCAGACTGGAAGAAACGGCCTTCCCTGATCCGCACGCCCTCGCGCACATCCAGGGCCTTTGGGGATACTCCGCGCACCTGGACGTTGGCGTCGGTGCCTGTGCTGGCGAGCGGGAACGCGGCGATCACCACGACCTCACCCGAGACGAGCGGGCCGCGGCGGTCGCGCGCCACGCCCGCCGCACTCTCGATGATGTGCAGCTGTTCGAGGGAAACCACGCTGACCATCTCGGAATCGGCGCCCGCACGGCGCACAATGGCGTTGCGCGGCGAGCCGGACGCAACGAGGGTCGCGCGAAAACCGTTCGCCATCGCCAGCATCGCCACGAAAACACCGACCGTCCCGGCGATGCCCAGCACGGCCACGATGACGGAGGTCCAGCGCGCCGTGACGCTCCGGATGTTGTAGATGAGCGGGATCGCCATGGCTAGACCCTCCGCAACGCCTCGACCACACGCAGCCTCATCGCCGCGACCGCCGGCACGAGGCCTGCCGCCGCTCCCATGGCCAGCGCCAGCGCAAACCCTAGCCAGAGCGAGCCCCACGGAAGGTAGAAGCTCCCCATCATGCCGTGGGTCGGGTCGCCACCCAGCGTGAAGAGCTTGGCCAGCGCCAGCCCGAAGATGCCTCCCTGCCCCGCGATCAGGACCGACTCGGCGAGGATGAGCCACAGTACGCTGATATCCGGAAATCCGATCGTCTTGAGGACCGCCAGCTCCCCCGTTCGCTCACGCACCGCGATCGCCATCGTGTTGCCGGTGACCAACAGCAGGGTGAAGAACACCACCGAGCCGATGGCCATGACCAGGAACTCGATGTTGCCCATCTGGTTGGCGAAGGAGGCCGCGAACGCCTTCTCGGTCTGGGTGAGCGTCTCGAAGGGAGAGTTCGCGAACACCCCGTCGATCTTCTTCGTCACCCCGACCGCGTCATCGGGGTTCGCGAGCCTCACCACGTACCAGCCGACGGTGCCTTTGCCGAACTGCCGGCGCTCGTCCAGGTAGTCGAAGCGGAAGAGCATCGCCGTCGTGTCGACGTCCGGCCGGTCGCCCTCCCAGATGCCAGAGACGTTGAATTCCCACGGGCCCGTCCAGATGGTGCCCCTGAGCGGGATCCGGTCACCGACCTTGAAGCCGAACCTCTTCGCGAGGTTCTTTCCGACCAGGCAGCCCTGGCGGTCGCGCATGAACGCCTCACGTTGCTCCTTCGGGACGACGTACTCCTTGTACACGTCGAGCCACGTATCCTTGTCCACTGCGAACTGGGGGAAGAAGTTCTTCTCGTCCTGGTAGACGCCCCCGAACCAGGTCGCGTACGTCACACCGGAGACCCCTGACACTTGCAGAAGCCGGTCGCGGTACGAGAACGGCAGCGGCATGATCAGCGAGGTCTTGTTGATGACTGTGAGACGGTTCACGCTGGCCGCGTCGGCGCCGCCGGAAAAGGCCCCGCGGATGGTGACGAGCAGGCCATACAGGAAGAGAGCCACCGCGAAGGAGCCGATGGTCAGCGTCGTGCGGACCTTCTTGCGCAGCAGGTTGGCCCAGACGAGCCTGAAGAACTTCATGCGCCCCCTCCAGCCGAGCCACCCTCCACCAGCACGCCCTTGTCCAGGTGGAGGAGCACGTGCGCCTGCTGGGCCGCGCGCGGGTCGTGGGTGACCATCAGCACGGTCTTGCCGTGCTCGTGCACCAGCCGGTCGATGAGGCCCATGATCTCCTCGGCGCTCTTGCGGTCGAGGTCGCCGGTGGGCTCATCCGCGAGCAGGAAGGTCGGGTCCGCCACGATGGCCCGGGCGATCGCCACCCTCTGCTCCTGCCCGCCCGAGAGCTGCCTCGGATAGTGGTTCATGCGGTCGGCGAGCCCCACCATGGAGAGCGTCGCCTCGACGTGCGTGCGGCGCTCGGCCTTGGAGAGCTTGGTCAGCAGCAGGGGCAGCTCGACGTTCTGGAAGGCGCTGAGGACCGGGATCAGGTTGTACATCTGGAAGACGAAGCCCACGTGGCGGGCACGCCAGGCGGTGAGCTTGTTCGCCGACATGTGGCTGATCTCGTCGCCTGCCACCGTGATGCTGCCGGACGTCGGGACGTCGAGCCCTCCCAGGAGGTTGAGGAGGGTGGTCTTGCCCGAGCCGCTCGGGCCCATGAACGCCACGAACTCGCCCCTCTGCACGTCCAGGTTCAGCCCCTGGAGGACGTGGATCTCTTCGCTCCCGCGCTGGTACTTCTTGTCCAGGCTGCGCACCCTGATCAGGGCGTCACCGTTCCCGGTCCCGTCAACTCGTACCATTGCCACCTCCCTACCCCAAGGCTTCAGGCCTCAGGCTCAGCTTGAGACTGTTGCCACTAGCCTGGAGCCTGTAGCCTTCTTCATCTTCACCTTCACCCGCTGCCCGTCGTGCAGCCCTTCAGGACCCTTCACCACGACCTGGTCGCCCGGTGACACGCCTGCCGTGACCTCCACGTCGCTGCCGATCGCGGCCCCGACGCTCACCGCACGTCTCTCGAGTGCACCGTCACGTACCAGGAACACCATTTGCCCGCCCTCGGCTTCCCGCACCGCCTCCCGCGGAAGGAGCGCGCGCGCCGGCGCCTGGCCTGACGGTTGCTGGTCGCCGAGGAAGGCAACCTTCACGCCCATGTCCGGCAGTATCCGAGGGTCCAGCTTGTCGAACGAGATGCGCACCTTCACCGTGGCCTTCTGGCGGTCGGCGGTGGGGATCACGGTGCGCACCCTGCACGGGATCTGCCATTCCGGGTACGCGTCGAGGGTGGCCACGACCTTCTGCCCCGGCGCGACCCTCGCGATGTACGCCTCGTTGACGTCTACCTCGATCTCGAGCGAGTTCATGTCGACGATCGTTGCGATGCCCGTGCGCGTGAACCCCCCTCCTGCGGAGACCGGGGATACCATTTCGCCGCGCTGCGCGTCCTTGGAAACCACGATCCCGGAGAACGGCGCCCGCACCGTGCAGTTCTCCAGGTCCTGCCTGGTCACTTCGATCTGGGCGTCGGCGGCCTTCACCTGCTCCTGTGCGGCAACGATCTGCGCCCGCAGGCTGTCCGCGGTGGTGCGGGCCAGGTCGAGGGCCTGTACGCTCGCGACCCCGTCCTTCTCCAGGTCCTGCTGGCGCCGCAGCTCCCGATCGGCGTTTGCGAGGTTCACCTCGAGGTTCGGAATCTGGGCCGCCGTCGCACCGCGCTGGCTCTGCGCTGCAGCCAGCCGCCTCTGCGCGTCGGAGTCGTCGAGGCTTGCCAGGAGCTGCCCCTCCGTGACCGCCATGCCCTCGTCCACGTACACGTCCACCACCCGGGCCGTGATCTTGGCGGCCACGGTCGCCCGCCTGCGCGGGGTGACGTAGCCGCTCGCATTCAGCAGCGCCGTTGTCCTCGGGTCGCCCGCCGGCCGCGCGGCCGCCACCTCGACGACCGGCGTCCTGCCCCGCAGGGCCAGCACCCCTCCTGTCACGGCCACCACCACGGCGATCGCCACACCGACCAGCCGGCGGGCCCTGCTCCCCCCGTTGCGGTTGTTGCGGGCCCGTTCGTCGATCCTCAGCGCTGAGAGGTCCGCGCCCGAGGAACCCTTGCTCTCGACCATCCTTCGTCCCCCTTGACGGCTCCGACGTTGCGACGGCTCTTCAGACCACCCGGGCTCGGGCCACGCCCGCGAATCCAGGTCATGATACGCACCTTTTCGCCGGCTGTTTGCGGCCGGCCGGTCAACGGCGCCGCCATGCCGGTGAACGACGCGCGCCGCGGTGCGGGTTCAACTTGCCGAGGCCCTATCCGGCGCTATACTTCCGCTTGAGACGGGCCCGTCTATGGCTACCGAGACTGGCTTAGTGACTGTGTCTCGACGGCGCGGTAGCGCCACGGGTGCCACCATGAATCGAGCTCGAACGGAAAGAAAGGTGATCACGATGCACACCAAGCAGCGCGCGATGGCATGGATCCTGTTCTTGATCTGGATGGTCCCGGGACTGGCCTTCGCCGAGCGAAAGGGTAGGCTCGTCGGCAAAGTCCTCGACCCGGAGGGCAAGCCGATTCCAGGGGTGGCGGTGATCGTCACGTCGCCGCAGATCCCTGGCTTCAGGGACATCGAGACCACCGACAAGAAGGGCGTCTTCACGGTGGACTTCAGGCAGATCAACGTGACCTACCACTACCGGTTCGACAAGGCCGGATATCAGTCCATGGAGACCGAGCAGATGTGGGGCCTGGAGGGCACCGATCACTTCGAGTGGACGATGCAACCGGGAACTCCGGCGACAGTTGTTGGCGGCCCGCCGCCGGTCTCGACTTCGCAGGAGGCGATCACCGCCTACAACGGTGGCGTCACCGCCCTGAAGGCCAAGGACTACGCGCCCGCGGAGACCAAGTTCAAAGAGGCCATCGGGCACGACCCGAACCTGCGCCAGGCATGGGCGCAACTGAGCACGGTCCAGGTGGAGCTGGGACATAACAAGGAGGCGGCGGAGGCCGCTGAGAAGGCAATGGCCCTCGGCTCCACGGACGAGTCCGTCCTGCTGTCGCGGTGGCAGGCCTACCGCAACCTCAAGGATGAGGCCAAGGCCGCAGAGGCGCTGAAGGATCTGGAGAAGGTCGGTCGCCGGGCCGAGGAAGCGAAGAAGATCCACAACGAGGCTGTCGCCCTCTCGAAAGCCGGAGACTATGCGGGCGCTTTCGCGAAGTTTCAGGAAGCCCTCAACGTCGACCCGAACCTCCAGGCGTCGCTGCTCGGGCTCGCCACGGCCGGCCTGAAGATCGGCCGCAACGCGGAAGCGGCTGCCGCCGCGGAGACCATCCTGAAGGCGGATCCCAAGAACGAGAGGGCGATACGGGTTCGGTACAATGCCTGCTTGGCCCTGGGGGACAAGGCGAGGCTCATCGACGCGCTGGTGGGTCTGGCTCCCGTCGAGCCCGTGATTGCACGCGACGGCCTCTTGCGACTGGCTTTCGAGGCGTACGACTCCAACGACATGGCCCTCGCCAAGGAAAGATTCGGCAAGGTCCTCGAACTCGATCCGAACGTGCCGTATGCCCACTACTACCTGGCTCTCATCAATATAGGTCAGGGCGCCAGCGCGGAGGCGAAGAGCCACCTCGAGCGCTTCCTTCAGCTCGCGCCGAACGATCCAGAGGCCAACTCCGCCCGCGAGATGCTCAAGGACTTGAGCAAGCACTGAAGCGGGGGAAATTGCGCGAGACTGGATCGGCACGCAGCCACTCCGGCTGCGATCGTCAGCGCGATTCTGTCGCGCCTTGACCCGGTCAACCCGGATGGGCCAGCACTGTCGACGTGCGACGAGATCGCGTCGCACCGCCGGCAGCCGGGCTTGCCCTGCGGTTGGCATGGGTCATCCAAAAACTTGGACATGGGTTCGGAATGTCGTGCAAATCGCAGCGACAAACCTCATCACACCGCATCAGTCGCAGGCTTGACACTTGCACGACACTTGCACAACATAGGCTTCAAAAAGGGGGCGTGTGCCGCTTCCCACCTCATTTGCTGCGAAGAAAGGAGGGGCTAAGGGTAACGCGTCAAGCCGCAAGTCCGGTGACCCTGCATCAACCGCTGCAATCGTACGAAACGGAGGAAAGGAGGCTGTATGAAGTGCGTCAGGTTTGCATTTCTCGCGCTGGCCGCGACGCTTCTCGCCGTGGGGGCCTACGCCCAAGCCACCGGGAGCATCGAGGGCAGAATCATTGACGAGACCAAGGCGCCTCTGCCGGGCGTCACGGTCGAGGCGACCTCGCCGAACCTGCAGGTACCGAAGGTCATAGCGAGCGACCCGCAAGGGAAGTTCCAGGTGATCCTGCTTCCCCCGGGCACCTATACCGTGAGGTTCACGCTGGCGGGTTTCGCGACCCAGGAGCAGGCCAACATCGCCGTGGGCGCGGGCCAAGTGGTGACCCTGCAGGTGCAGATGCGGAGTGCGTTCAAGGAAGAAGTGGCGGTGACCGGTACGTTGATTCCGCGCCCAACCCTGGAAGCGATGAGCCCCGTCACCACCCTGGATGTCGAGGACCTCAGCTATCGAGGCATCACCCGCCTCGAAGACCTCCTCACCAGCTTGCCGCAGGTCTTCGCGGCGCAGAACTCCACGGTGTCCAACGGTTCGTCCGGCACGGCGACCGTGGATCTGCGCTACCTCGGCACCGTCCGAACGCTGGTGCTGATCGACGGACGCCGGATGTCGAGTGGTGACGCGTTCGCGACTGCGCCTGACCTGAACTTCATCCCGTCGTTTCTCGTGAAGCGGGTTGACATCCTCACGGGCGGCGCCTCGGCCACGTACGGCGCCGACGCCGTCGCCGGCGTTGTCAACTTCGTCCTGGACAAGGACTTCGAGGGCGTTCGAGCCGGCGTTAATTTCGGCGGCTACGAGCACAACAACGACAACAAAACGTGGGAAGCAATGGACGCGAAGAAGGGGTTCACCGCCCCGACCGGTCAGGCCTGGGACGGCGGTTCCCTCGACGCGTACGTGGCGCTCGGTGGCAAGTTCGCCGACGGTAAGGGCAGCGCCTCCGCCTACATCGACTACCGCAAGACAGCCGGCCTCCTGAAGAACCGCCGCGACTACACCAACTGCTCCGTCGTCGGCCTCGGCGCGACCGGCCCGGCCTGCGGCGGTTCAGGCACGTGGCCCGGTGGTCGCTTCCTCGTGTTCGACTCCAAATACAATCAGCTGGGGGACTACACGCTGGACACGAGCGGACCGGGGAACACCCTCAGGAAGCGCACCTCGGCCGACGTCTTCAACTACGCGGTGTACAACTGGATGCAGCGTCCCGACCAGAGGTTCACCGCGGGCGGTTTCGTGAACTACGAGTGGAACAAGCATGCTCAAGGCTACGTCGAAGTCATGCTCATGAACGACTACACGGACGGGCAGATCGCGCCATCGGGCGACTTCAACAATACAACGCTGGTCAACTGCAACAACCCGATGCTCAGCGCCGACGAGGTGCAGAAGTTCTGCACGAATGCCGGGCTTGGGCCGAACGACATGGCGAACGTGACTATTGGCAGACGCAACGTCGAGGGCGGCCCCCGGGATTCCAGGATGACTCACACCGATTTCCGTCTGGTCGCCGGCCTCAAGGGCGAGATCACCAAGGCCTGGAGCTACGACGTCTACGGCCTGGACGCCGAGGTCAAATCCCCGCAGGAGTACGCCAACGACCTTAACACCAACAACATCCAGGACGCCCTGATCGTGGACGGCAACCCGAACGATCCGAGCACCTGGCACTGCCGTTCCGGCAACCCCGGCTGCGTGCCGTGGAATATCTTCAAGGTGGGCGGCGTGACTCAGGCAGCGCTCGGCTACCTCTCGTTGCCGGAGGTCTTGAATTCCGGCACGAAGACGCAGGTCCTCAGCGGGAAGGTCACGGGTGACCTCAAGGACTACGGCATCGCGTTCCCCAGCGCTTCCGAGGGCATCCGCATCGCGCTCGGCACCGAGTACCGGAAGGAATTCCTGTTCGTCCATCCCGACCTGGCGTTCCAGACTGCCTTGGGTGCTGGTTCAGGCGGTCCGACACTTCCCGTCGATGGTATGTACAGCGTCAAGGAAGCCTTCGCCGAGGCGCTGATCCCTATCGTCCAGGGCGCTCGCGGGGCCAAGGACCTGAGCCTGGAGCTCGGCTACCGCTACTCCGACTACAACATCAACGGGAGTCACCCGAGCTGGAAGGTGCAGGGCACCTATGCGCCGTCCGCGGATTTCAAGCTCCGTGCGGGCATCAACCGTGCGACTCGTGCGCCGAACGTGGTCGAGCTGTTCGTTCCGCAGGGGCTCGGTCTCGGAGGCGCCACGGACCCCTGCTCGGGTCCCACTCCCGCATTCACCCAGGCGCAGTGCGCGTTCACCGGTGTGACCGCTGCCCAGTACGGTCACGTCCTGCCGAACCCCGCCGGGCAGTACAACACCCTCTCCGGCGGCAACCCGAACCTGGCCCCCGAGATCGCCGACAGCACGACCTACGGGATCGTGATCACGCCGACGGGGCTCGCGGGCTTCACGGCGGCGTTCGACTACTACAAAATCAAGATCAAGGACACCATCGACACCCTCGGGGCGGATGACATCCTCAAGCAGTGCGCCACCACCGGCGCTCCCGCCCTGTGCGCCCTGATCCACCGTGATGTGGCCGGTACGCTGTGGCTCTTCCAATCCGGCTACACCATGACAACCAATGCGAACATCGGCAATCGGGAAAGCGAAGGCGTCGACGTCAACCTCACCTACTCCCTGGCCGCCGGCAAGAGCCTGTTCGGCTTCAACGTCATCGGCACCTACCTGATGACGTCGTCGATCAATACCGGCCTCTACCAGTACGACTGCGTTGGCTACTTCGGCAACCAGTGCGGTGTTCCGAATCCCAAGTGGCGGCATCTCGCCCGCTTCTCGTGGGAGATCGGCAACCTTGTCTTGAATCTCGGATGGCGCATGGTCGGCGCTGTCACGGTCGACGCTGCCAGCTCCAACCCCGCTCTTGCGGACCCGGGCACCATTCCAACGTACAAGCTCAACGGCAGCTACCACTACCCCGCCTACCATTACGTTGACCTCGCGGCATCCTTCAAGATCACGAAGGGTACCCGGTTCACGCTCGGCGTCAACAACATCGCGGACAAGGAACCCCCGTTGGGTGCGGGCTTTAGCCCCAACGACTACGGGACGGGCTTCTACGGCACGTATGATCCGTACGGCCGCTACATCCACTCGAGCATCACATTCTCGTTCTAGTTCAGCGGCAACAGGCTAGGAAGGGGGCGGTCCCTCCGGGGACCGCTCCTTTTTTCTTCGCGCTTAGCGAGGGCTTCCGCCGTAGTGACCTCCTGGTGTCAAGCCACCTTGGTGACTTGTTGGGCGCGATACTCGGCGGGGCTGCGGTAGCCGAGGGCCGAGTGCGGGCGCCGGGTGTTGTAGCGATGGATACAGGCGATGACCTCCCTTCGTGCGTGGGCGAAGTCGGTGAAGTTGTGCAGCCAGACGCCTTCTTCCGTAAGTCCTCGCCCTGACCCGTCTTGAGGAGCTGAGCAGGTCACTCGATTCTTGGGGCATGAGCGACGACCGCGTTGAGGAGAAAGGGCAACAGCTTCGTAACGCGTTGGGCGGCGAGCGACAGGCGGCCGGTGGTCATCATCGCTGGCGGTGCGCGACCGGTGTGCGGCAGCGAGTCGTCGCCTACGCCGTGGCGTGTTGGGCGGACGGCGAGTCGCATGGGCGCGTCGCCGAGCGGCTCGCGGTTGGGCAGTGCACGCTGTCGCGCTGGATCCGGAGGACGCGTCAGGCGAAGGGCAGTGTGCGCCCGGTCGCCATCGTGCCGGCCACACCCGACCGCGCCACGCCGCCGGCAGCACGACCACCCCTGTACTTGCTCACCCCGCAAGGCTTCGTCGTCGAGGGTCTCGATCCCGAGCTGCTGGTGTCCCTCCTGCGGGTCCTCGGGTGATCGGCTCGACCCGCTCGGTGCGGGTCTTCGCCTACAACCAGCCGGCCGACATGAGGAAGGGGTTCGACGGCCTGTACGGGCTGGTCCGCCAGCACCTCGAGCGCGACCCGCTCTCGGGTGACCTCTATCTGTTCGTCTCCGGCAACCGGAAGCGAGCGAAGGTCACCGGACGAGTCGAGATCGTCAGAAAAGTCTGGAAAGCACCATTCATCTGACTACTGGCAGCGAGTCGAGTCCCACGTTGCAACTCCGGCCTGGAGGCCGTCCAAATCCTCGTCAAGCGACACGTAATGACATTGCGCGCTGCCATGCTCTCTTATGCACTTCTCAGTGGAGGCCCTTGATTCACTATCACGATCGTCCATGTTGACGTTCTTTAGCTCGACATCGAACACACCCTCGCCGTCGGTGAGGAGGCGCAGTTCGATGGAGGCGGAGAAGTGGACCTGCCTCGAAAAAGTGGACACTTGAAGAAGCCCGTGGAAGGGTGACAAGGTGTTGGGATGAGAGAGCGGAGGAAGTTCAGTCGGGAGTTCAAGGCGGAGGCGGTGAGGCTGGTGAAGGAGAGCGGGGCGGGGATCGGGGAGGTTGCCCGGGACTTGGGGATCCGGGCGGACATGTTGCGGCGGTGGAAACGGCAGGTTGAGCAGGAGGGGAGCTCGGCATTTCCTGGCAGTGGGCGGTTGGTGGAGCGGGATGAGGAGGTACGGCGGCTGCAGCGGCAGCTGCGGCGGGTGACGATGGAGCGGGACATCCTAAAAAAAGCGCTGGGGATCGTCTCCGAGGAGCGGTGATGAAGTTTACGTTCATCGAGCGGAACCGTCACGCGCACCCGGTCCGGGTCATGTGTACGGCGCTGGATGTCTCCGCCAGCGGGTACTACCGGTGGCTGCAGCGGCCTGTATCCCGGCGGCAGGGTGAGGACCGGCGGTTGAGCATGGAGATCCGGTCGGTCTTTCGAGCCAGCCGCGAGACGTACGGCCGGCCACGGGTGCACCGGGAGCTGCGAGACCGTGGCATCCGGTGCGGGCCGGCGCGGGTGGCGCGGTTGATGCGGCAGGACGGGCTGCGGGCGAAGAAGGCGCGCAGATTCAGGCAGACCACGCGGGCCGCTGCGTCACGCCCCACGGCGTCCAACGTGCTCAATCGCACGTTCACCGCGGCGGCGCCGAACACCGCGTGGGTGGGTGACATCACCTACCTGTGGACCGAGGAAGGGTGGCTGTACCTGGCGGTGATGCTCGATCTTTACTCGCGCCGCGTCGTCGGTTGGGCGACCAGCGAGCGACTGACCGACTCGTTGGCACACGCGGCACTCCAGCGGGCGTTGACCGAGCGGCACGTGGGCACGGACCTGGTCCATCACACCGACCAAGGGAGCCAGTACACCAGTGCAAGCTACCAGAGGCTGATGCGGGCGCATGGGCTGACAATCAGCATGAGTCGGAAGGGCGACTGCTGGGACAACGCCGTCGTCGAGAGCTTCTTCGCGACGCTGAAGGTCGAGCTTGGCGACCGGTTTCCCTCGCGGGCGTTGGCGCACGACGCCCTGTTCGAGTACATCGAGATCTTCTACAACCGAGCGAGGATGCACTCCTCGATCGGCTTCATTAGCCCGGCCGAAGCCGAAGCGAGGTTTGACAACGAGGCCGCGGCGTGACGAGACGGGCTGTGGAAGCTGCCGGGGCTGCGGACCGCGCTGCGCGCGTCCCGCAGCCCCTTGGAAAACGCTCCGCGTTTCCCACAGCTCCCACAGCCCCGACGACGATGGGCTATTCTTACTGTCCACCAAATCGAGACAGGAGCAAAGGTACCGCCGTCTGTCTTATGGGTTGCTCACTTCAACAGGGGGTCAGGATAAGAGTACTTGCGCTTCAGGGCGTCGGTCGCCGCCACCTCCTCTGCCCTGGCCAGCCAGCGCCGGGCTGCCCGCGCGTCCCCCTTCTGCAGGTAACTCAAGCCAAGCAGGAAGTAGAACTGATCCTCTTTCGGTCGCTTGCGGATGGCGTACTTGAGATGCCCGATGGCCGCATCATAGTGCTTCGCAAGGTACGCTTGACGTGCGAGCTCGTAACGATAGTAGGGGTTGAGATTGCGGTGGTAGATCACCCTCTTCTGGTACGCGGCAGCCCGCTCCCGATCACCCAGTCGCTCGTAAAGCCGGGCCAGATTGCTCATGGCGACGAGATCCCACGTGCTCGCCTTCAGGGCCTGGAGATAGGCAGCCTCGGCATGAGCGGGATGGCCGTTTCGCAGGTAGAGCGTGCCCAGGCTGGTCCAGGCCGGCGAAAACTGACGGTCGTTATCGGCGATGGCCCTGCGGAAGCACGAAAGTGCCGAGGCCGCATCACCCGCCAGCATGCGCTCGACGCCAATATTGTTGTAGTAGTGGGCCAGCGCCCGCGTGTCAGAGATCTTTCGCATCTCGTAACTGGTCTTGAAATCACCGATATTGAAATCCACCACGCGCGTGCCAGCCGGGCCCAGGTCCACGAACACGTTGACATGTTGGTTCAACACGTATGTATCTTTGTCAAGAGTCCAATCGGGTGGAATATCCACTTCCTGGAACTGGACATTCAGGCCGACGTCACGAGCCATCGCCACGAACATGTTGGAAAACGACAGGCAGTTGCCCCGCCGGGCCCGGAACGTCTCGGAGGCGGTGCGGGTCGTGTCGTCGTACACCACCCCGAAGGTGTCCGCGTCGATGATCGCGGAGGCCAGTTGATGCAGCTTGAGATTGCCGCTGCCCTTGCGCCCCACGTGCGTATCCAGGAAGTCGCGCATCTCGGAACTGAGAGCGAGCACCTCCTCCTCAGCGACGAGCGCAGGCGAGTCCTCCGCCACGCTGAGAGGGGCCCCCGCCAGGAGCTCATCTGGCGTGATCCGTACACTGTCCAGGCTTCCCCGCCAGCTCGTACATGCAACTGCGAGCACCACCAGACAGACGAGAGCAGCTCGAAGCCACATGATCAAGCTGCCAGCCAGTCGGCGAAAAGTCTGAGCGTGTGCCGCGCTCACCGACTCACATGGCTCGCTCGGGCCGAAGGTTGTCACCATCCCACTATCCACTATGGTGCCTGATTCTTCGAATCGCACGCCGGCAGCCAGGCACGTGATTCTGTACGAGCTTCCGATCCAGCGGTTGCGCTTCCATTCACGGTGAAGCACCCCGCCGTTTCACTCGGGCTCGTATGAAACGACGAACGGTTGATCCCCTTTCATGAAGCTCACGGTTACAACTGTCCTGTGGCCTTTGGTGATCACTACATTCGAGGACAGCTCCAGACCTTTCCACAAGACAACCATCCGATGCTCTCCCGCAGGGATGTGCGAAAGGTTCAACCTCATGCCGGTCTTCTCCTTTGTCATCCCGAGGAATCGAACCGTGCAGTGTTCCGGGGTCGAATACAGGCGGAGCGATCCCTCGCCCTCGTGGATGGTCTCTACCTTCCCAGCCTTGAGGTCTCCTCGAATAGTGACCGCGGCGCCCGGTTGGATTCTGACCACGCCGGCGATTTGATCGTATCCCGGCTTGCTGAAGGAGATCGAGTGCTCACCGGCGGCCAGGCCCTCGATCAGCAGAAGCGGGGTGCTCTTGGTTTCAGGTTTGCCATCAATCTCGACGACACAGTTCTGAGGGGCTGATGTGACTTGGAGGTTTCCGACGGGTTGCTTGACCTTGGCGCTGCTGGTCTCCCTATCATGATCATGGCGAATCAGCGGTTCTGGGGAGAACTCCTTCACTTTCACTTCGATCGGGAGCTTGAGAACCTCGACCTGAAAACTCTGGGGCACGAATCCATCTTTTTCAACCCGAATGACGTGCGCGCCTCCCGGCACGTTCGCCAAGAAAAGACCGTCCTCCTTCGAGCTGCAGGTACCCACGAACTTACTATCGAGAAAGACTCGAAGAGCAGGCTCACAAGCAACCTGGATGTCGCCTGCGAACGATACCGTCGACACGCTCGCCAAGAGAAGCAGACAAAGCCAGCGCAGGCACTTCATGCTTCCTCCGGATCGCCTCGAATCAGCACTAGTCTACCTAGCCCTTCGGCTTCGGTGTCGTGCGGTCTTCCACCAGTTTCTGGGCCGCCTCCTTGCTAGCGACGGCTTCGACGCGCACTATGCGGCAGAAGGCCGGACGACCGGAATCCATGAAAGTAATCATGGCCCCCGTGTCCGAACAAACACGGCTGAAGCTGCCAGAGATCGTGATGCCGATCGCATAGGGCAGACCAATGTAGACGCTGTCCATCGTCAGCAGATAGTGCTCGTCACCTTCAACTCGAACATAGACAAACCTCTCATGTAGGGGAGAGAAGCTGCGGACCCTGCGAACGTTGAAACACGCTTCTTTGGTGGCCGGCCCGCTACCGCTCGTGTCGACTTTCTGCGTCGACGTACAGGCGAGCCCCGAGACCGTCAAGATCAGGCCGAGGAGCCACGCCATTGTGTGCTGCTTGGTGTGCATCGTGATCACCTCTCTTCCAGCTCGATTCATGGTGGCGCCCGTGGCGCTACCGCGCCGTCGAGACACAGTCAACAAGCCAGATAGGCGCGCCCGTCTCAAGCGGAAGTATAGCGCCGGACGGGGCTTTGGCAGGTTGAACCGGCAGCGCGTGTCACCATCACCCCAACCCCGTCACCTTCACGCTGGCTGCCGACGCCGACCTCACCGGCTGCGTCGGCAAGCTCGACGGCTCCACCGACAACGACGGCAAGGCCGCGAGCTTTGACGGAAACGGCAATGCCGTCCCCGACTCCCAGGAGGACCGGGTCGTCTCCCTCCTCGCCGGCACCGGCTGCCCCGCCTGCCAGCCCGGCGGCGGCACCACCTCGGTGGCAACCCCTTGTGAGGCGTGCGGGCCTTTGAGGACCGTTCTCACGATCCTCGGGCGGTCCCCGGCCCAGGCGTGGAACAGCATTGAAACCAGCGCCAGCACGATCAGGAGGTACCTTGCCATCAAGCGTTGACAAGCCCGGGGGAACCACCAGGTCATTCCTTTTTGCGCACGCGGTGGCACCGGCTTCGGGCTAGAATGCATTCCGCGGGAGGTGGCATGTCCCTCGATCTGGCACGGGAAGTCCTGACCACGGAAGCGGAGGCGATCCTGCGGCTGCGGGACCGGCTGGATGCCAGCTTCCTTAAGGCGGTTGATCTTCTGGTGGCGTGCCAGGGCCGCGTGGTGTGCACCGGCATGGGCAAGTCCGGGATCGTCTGCCGCAAGATCGCCGCCACGATGGCCTCCACCGGAACGCCGGCGCTCTTCCTGCACCCCGCGGAGGCCACTCACGGCGACCTCGGCATGGTGGCGGCCGGGGACGTGGTCGTCACGGTCTCCAACTCGGGCGAGACCGACGAGATCGTGCATCTGCTGGAGTACCTGAAGCGCCTCGGGACCCCGCTGATCGCCATCACGTCCAACCCTGCCTCGACCCTCGCCGGGCACGCGGACGTCCACCTCAACCTCAACGTGGACCGCGAGGCCTGCCCGCACAACCTGGCGCCCACCGCTTCGACGACGGCGGCGCTGGCGCTCGGCGACGCGCTGGCGATGGCGGTCTCTGTGCGCAAGGGCTTCAGGCCGGAGGACTTCGCAGAGCTCCACCCGGGTGGCAAGCTGGGCAGGCGTCTGCTCACGGTGGCCGAGCTCATGCATGCAGGCGAGCAGATACCTCGCGTTGCCCCGGACACGCACATGAAGGACGTGATCTACGAGATGTCGCGCAAGGGCCTGGGGATCACCACGGTGCAGGACGGGGCCGGCCGCCTCGCAGGGGTAATCACCGACGGCGACCTCCGCCGCCTCATGGAGGCCGACACCGACCCGCTCGCCCGGACCGCGGGCGAGGTCATGCACCGCGGCGCCGTGACGATCTCTCCAGGGATCCTGGCGACCGGGGCGTTGCGCTTGCTGGAGACGCGCCGGATCACCTCCCTGGTAGTCACGGAGCAGGGGGACCGGGTGGTCGGGATCCTGCATGTGCACGACCTTTGGGGCGTGGGACTCTTCTAGGGACGAGGGGTCCGCGGGCGGCAGGCGATACCTCTTGCTTTCCTCCTCCACCCCTTGCCAGGAGGCGCGTCCGAGAGCAAAATGAACGGGTGTTCAGTCAAGGCAGCCGAGGTCCTGTCCTGTCCGCGTCTGCGATCAGGGATGCCATAAGGAGATAGAGCATGCACAGGGAAATCCGCAAAGTGGGGGTTCTGGGGGCTGGCGTGATGGGATCCGGGATCGCCGCGCACCTGGCGAACGCTGGCGTCCCGTCGCTGCTCCTCGACATCGTGCCTCCGAAACTGGCGCCCGAGGACGAAAAGGCGGGGCTCACCCTCAAGGACAAGCGCTTCCGCAACAAGTTCGCGCTTGCCGGGATCGAGACCATCAAGACGTCCAGGCCGGCGCTTATCTACACCAAGCGCCTCCTGCCGCTCATCTCGGTCGGCAACTTCGAAGACGACTGGGGCAAGCTCGCCGAGTGCGATTGGGTCATCGAGGTCGTGGTCGAGCGCCTGGACATCAAGCAACAGGTATTCGAGCGTCTCGAGAAGGTGCGCAAGCCGGGTGCGATCGTGTCCTCAAACACCTCGGGCCTGCCGATCCACAAGATGCTGGAGGGCCGCTCGGCGGACTTCCGCAAGAACTTCCTGGTCACCCACTTCTTCAACCCTGTGCGCTACATGCGCCTGCTGGAGGTGATTGCCGGCGAGGAGACCGACCCCGAGGTCGTGAAGTTCATGACCGACTACGGCCAGTTCCTGCTCGGCAAGGGCATCGTCTTCGGCAAGGACACCCCGAACTTCGTGGCCAACCGCATCGGGGTCTACGGGATCATGGCCACCATCCACGCCATGATGCAGCTCGACTACCAGGTGGACGAGGTGGACGCCATCACCGGGGCGGCGATGGGACGCCCCAAGAGCGCCTCGTTCGGAACCACCGACCTCGTTGGCCTCGACACCATGGTCCATGTCGTGCGCACGCTGCGCGAGGAGTGCACCCAGGACGAGGGCAAGGCCATGTTCGTGATGCCCGACTTCATCACGAAAATGGTCGAGAACAAGCAGCTCGGGCGCAAGACCAAGGGCGGTTTCTTCAAGCGCGAGAAGGGTGCCAAGGGCGAGAACATCGACTTCACCCTCGACTGGAAGACCGGGCAGTACCGCCCGAAGGCCAGGCTGGACGCACCGTCGCTCAAGACGACCAAGGGGATCCACGACCCCGGCCAGCGAATCAAGACGCTCGTGAACGCCAACGACCGGGCCGGGGCCTTCGCCTGGCACATCACGCGGGACGGCCTCGTTTACTCCTCCCGCCGCCTGGGCGAGATCTCGGACACGATCGTGGACATCGACAACGGCCTCAAGTGGGGTTTCAACTGGGACCTCGGGCCGTTCGAGATCTGGGATGCCCTCGGGGTCAAGGAGACGCTCGAGCGCATGAAGGCGGAAGGCGTCGAGCCAGCGCCCTGGGTCGGCGAGATGGTAGCCGCCGGGTTCGCGAGCTTTTATCGTGACGGCGCCGTGCAGAGGGAGTTTTACGACGCCCGCACTAGAGCCTACCTTCCGATTCCCCGGCCGGAGACCTTCCTGGTGCTGCGGGAGATCAAGAAGCGCACCCCGGCGGTGTTCGAGAACAAAGGCGCTTCGCTCGTGGACCTCGGTGACGGCGTCGCCTGCGTGGAGTTCCACTCCGCGCTGCAGCCCAAGCTCAACCCCATCGACGGCGACATCATGGAGGTCATGCACAAGGCGATCGCGATCGCCGAGCGCGACTTCCGCGGCCTGGTCATCCATCATCAGGGCGAGCAGTTCTGCGCCGGCGCCAACCTGCTGATGATCCTCGAGGGTGCGCAGAGCCAGGCGTGGAAAGAAATCGACGAGATGGTGCGGATGTTCCAGGGGATGACCATGGGCATGAAGCGGGCCCGTGTGCCCGTGATCACCGCTCCGTTCGGATTCACGTTCGGGGGCGGCGCCGAGATCACCATGAGTGGCGACCGCGTGTGCGCGCTCGCCGAGACGTACATGGGCCTGATCGAGGTCGGCGTCGGCCTCGTGCCGGCGGGCGGCGGCCACGTGTTCATGCTCGAGCGCGTGCTCGAGGGCGTGGACGAGCCCGTGCTCTCCAACCTGACGTTCCTGCGCAAGGCGTTCGAGGACATCGCCATGGCCAAGGTCGCGACCTCGGCCGACGAGGCCCGCGAGCTGAAGTACCTGCGCCCGTACGACCACATCGAGATGAACCGCGATCAGCAGCTCTGGACGGCCAAGCGCATGGCGATCGCGCTGGCCGAGGAGGGGTACCGGCCGCCGATGCCGAAGAAGTTCAGCCTGCCCGGCCGCGAGGGCGTCGCAACCATCCAGATGCTTCTCCACAACATGAAGATCACCCACTGGATCTCCGCGCACGACGAGAAGATCGCCTCGCACGTCGGCAACATCCTGTGCGGCGGCGACACCACGATCAACAACCCGGTGAGCGAGGAGACGATCCTCGACCTCGAGCGCGAGGCGTTCCTCTCGCTCTGCGGAGAGCCCAAGTCTCAGGAGCGGATCACCTACATGCTGCTCAACAACAAGCCTCTTAGAAATTGAGGGGAGAGATCGCCATGCCCAAAGCCGTGATCGTTTCATACGCCCGCACACCCATCGGCAGGGCCAAGAAGGGCAGCCTGAAGGACACGCGCCCCGAGGAGTTCGCCGCGCCGGTCCTGAAGGCGCTGATCGAGCGCACGCCCGGCCTCGAGCCCGCCATGGTGGACGACATCATGCTGGGCTGCGCCATGCCCGAGGCCGAGCAGGGCATGAACATCGCGCGCCTGATCTCGCTGCTGGCCGGGTTCCCGGTCGAGGTGACGGCGTGCACCTCCAACCGCTTCTGCTCCTCCGGCTCGCAGTCGATCGCCTGGGCGGCCGACGTGATCCGTTCCGGCAACGCCGAGGTCATCATCGCCGGCGGCGTGGAGTCCATGTCCATGGTCCCGATGGGCGGCAACAAGATCTTCGCCGACCCCCAGCTCATGGACGCGATGCCCAACGCCTACGCCGGCATGGGCACCACCGCCGAGGTCGTGGCCCGCCAGTTCGGGATCACCCGTGAGGACCAGGACGCGTTCGCCCTGCGCTCCCACCAGCGCGCCGCCGCCGCGATCGCGGCCGGCAAGTTCAAGGACGAGATCGTGCCTTTGAACGTCCGCACCATGGACGACGGCGTTTGGCGCGAGTTCGTCTTCGACACCGACGAGGGGCCCCGGGGAGACACCTCGCTCGAGGCGCTCGCAAAGCTGAGGCCGGCGTTCGACCCGCGCGGAACCGTCACCGCCGGCAACTCCTCGCAGATCAACGACGGCGCCGCGGGAGTGGTCGTGATGTCCGATAAGAGGGCCGCCAAGATGGGGCTCGAACCGGTGGCCTACGTCCAGCACTGGGCGGTCGCCGGCGTCCCTCCAGACATCATGGGCATCGGCCCCGTCAAGGCCGTGCCCAAGCTCCTCAAGAAGGCCAAGGTAAAGCTCGACGACATCGACGTGGTCGAAATCAACGAGGCGTTCGCCAGCCAGTCCATCTACTGCTCGCGCGAGCTCAAGCTCGACCCCGAGAAGACCAACGTCAACGGGGGCGCCATCGCCACTGGCCACCCGCTCGGGGCCACCGGCGCCGTTCTGACCTGCAAGATCCTCGGAGAGATGAAGCGGCGCGCCGCCAAGCGCGGCATGGTCACGATGTGCATCGGCGGCGGAATGGGCTTCGCCTACCTGCTCGAACGACCGTAGGAACGGGGCACCGAGCTCCGGGCACCGAGGCCCGAAGGCCAAGGTGATAGCGACAGCGGGGCGGCCGGAACGGCTGCCCCGTTTCCTTGTCTGCGGCGAACCCCGTTGGCCGGAGCCTACTGTTGCCCCGGGAGGTCCATGCTTGCGGCGCCCCAGATGCCGGTCGCCAGCTCTTCGACGATGACGGCCACTTGCCTGGCCTCGGGCGGCCACGTCAGGGGCACGCGGTACGCCCAGCTCGCGTTTTCTTTGGCGGGAGGTTCCATCTCTTCCTCCCGGTGGGCGAAGAAGGGTTCCTTGCCCGTGATCTCCACGGCGACCGTCACCCGCAGCCTCGCCTTGCCAAGCACGGCCAACACATCCGTCAGGCCGGCAAGGTCGGCACGCACCCGAAGCTCCCCGGATCTCCGCCCGCTCTTGGCCTCCTCATCCGTGGCTATCAAGGACAGCGTGACCGGGAGCCCACCTCTCGTCTTCTCGCCGGCCATGACGCGCCGTGCGCGCGCCTCCGACTCGCCCTGCTGGGTACCCGAGAACACCCGCTTGGGCGCCGTAAGTACCACGCCGGCTCTTTTGCACCGGACCTCGACCCGGTGCGCACGCCCGTCGGCAGGGCGCTCCACCTGGTACGTCACGAGCAAGGTCCGGCCGAGCGCCTCGAGGGCGGCGCGCAGCGAGCCGCCCGGCGGTACGATCACGCCACCGGTGGTCTCCGCCACCGCTTGCAGCGGGTCGCGCGGGTGGAGAAACAGGAACGCCGGGCTTGCCTCTGACGAACCGCCCGCGACGAAGGCGTTGAGCTTGCCGTGCCCGGACTGTTCCGCAGAGTTGGCAAATCCACCCATCGCCGAAAGGCCGTTGTCGAAGCTCACCACCGTCCATCCCCCCTCGGCGAGGGCCCCCGCGGTCTCTTCCACGAAAGGACCGAGCCGTTCCGCCCGGAACTCCTGCAGCATGTGCTGGTACTCCCCGATCTCTCCCGGGGCCTGGCCCGACGGGTCGAGGGATCCGAGGTAGAACTCTTCGGGATTGAGGTCGAACCCGTCCATTCCGAGCAACAGCACCCTCGCGCCCGTGAAGCTCTCCGACCGCGCCCACGAAACGAGGGCCGAGATCTTCCCACGCACGACGGAGCGTTCTTCAACGACGGCCGAATAGGCACGGGTCAGCTGTGCCCGAAACGAATCGGCGTTGGCCTCAGCCCTTGTGAAGGTTTCGGTGACGGGCATCCTGGGACGGCTACCGAGGCTCGTCAGGAAGTCACGCCGGATCGGCACGAGGCGACTCGGGGCCAGCTTCCGCAGCTCACGTCCCTCGACCAGTTGTTGCAGTTCAGCCCGATCCGTGATGCGACGCCCGATCACCCGTGGCTCGGGGTTGGCCAGCACTACCGTTACCGGACCGAAGCTCACGAGCCGTTCGGCCTCTTCCCCGACCCGGTCGAGGATGCGCCCCAGACCCGACGGGGTGCAGAGGTCCGGCATCACGTAGATTGCGAGGTTCCGGGCGACTGCCTCCGGCACGGGGAACTCGACCACGGAGGCCGGGGGACCCGGCTTCGGCGTGGCGACCGCAGCCGCCAGCGGCTCCGCGCCGAGAACCTGTACGGGCACACCGTCCTCCAGCACCTCGATCTCTCCCGCCGTGAGGTCCGGCACGGGTCTGCCGCCGGCTGCCTCCGGCCGGATCAGCACCCGCACCGCCGTGACGTTCACGCGGCCCTGGACGCCCCGCGGGACTTCGGCCGCTGGAGTGGGTGTCGCCGGGATGGGAGGCGCAAATGTGGCGGGCCCCGAGGCCGCTACAGCCTCCGCCGGAGGCGCCGCCGTGCGGCCGGCTATCCTGACGCCGCGCTCCTCCTCCTGCAGCTGTAACGAGGCCGGGCCGGCGTCCCCCTCGACCCAGGCGATGCGCTGGGTTTCGAGGATGGAGCGCAGGCTCTTGACCGCGGAGAGAATCGTCTTGGACGTGATCCGCGGCCCAGCCGGCCATTCCTTGCCCACCCCCTCCTCGACCCGCCAGACGACGAGGGGCACCATGATCTCGGAGAGGTAGCGACAGGCCTGCTCGGGGGAGAACTGGCTCTGGTCCTTGTGGCGGCCCGAGATCATGAGCACGACAGCCCGGTTGCGAGGCGCACCTGCGACCACCATGCTGGCCGAGGCGACCGCGTCGGCCAGACGCAGCGCGCGTCCCTCGAGGACATCGCCACCAAGGGCAAGCCGCCTGAGCCACTGGTCGCGGCCGTTGGGGATTCGGAATGCGTCGAAGCGGTTGAGGTTCTCGTTGGGAACGACGACGGTCATGCCTTCCAGCTTGACGAGCTCACCGTTGGCCTGATCCCCAACGGAAAGGCCCGGGACGATCAGCTCGGCCCGGCTCTGCGTCCACAGTCCGCGCAGGGACTCCAGGGCGAGAGGTTCGACCACGAACGCGACCTCCTTGGGCGTGTCCTCGACCGCGCGCACCGGGAACCCGCCGATTGCTTCGGGTGGTCGCGCGCCACGCGCGAGCACGATCGGAACCGCCTGCAAGGTCGTGTCGGCCGACCCCTGATAGCCGCCCCCGAACACCTTGGTCTGTGAGGCTCGCCGCCCATCCGCAAAAATCACGTCCACGGCTACCGCCGCCGCCATCCCCTTCGGCCCGCGGAAGTGCGCCTCGTGGCTCACCTCGCGCAGTACCGGCTGGCCGCTGACCGTGACCGTCATCGCAAGCGGCTCGAGCTTGGCCGGGTGCGCCCAGCCGATCGTGACCGTGCACTCCCCGGAGGCCTTGTCGCACCCCCCGCCGAGGTGCACCTCCGCCTGAGCGCCCGGCCGGTTTACCCAGCGGGTGGCCCGCTCGATGACGGAACCTTTCGCATCAGTCCGAACGAGCTCGAGCCGGTGGACGCGCAGGTCGGCGCCGAGGTCCACGGTGCACTGCGGGGTCTCGACGGTCATGACGCACGCGGGCCGCCCGTCGAGGAGGAGTTGCGCCGGGGGGGCCCCTTGAGGACCCAGGTTCGCGATCACCGGCAACATCCCGACGACCAGCCCGATGGGATAGGTCAGGATCTCCATGGCGATAGCTTACTTCCCTTTCGCTCCGCGGTGCGTGGGGGTATCCTCAGGCGGCGCTTGCGGCAGCGGCAGCACTGCCACCCCCACCCTCCGGTCGCCGTGACCTCACCCGCCGCATGGTCACTCGTGCACGCTTCCGTCGGGCGGCCGGCGATCCATGCCAAAGCCAGCCGGATGCGAGGGTGCCGGCCGCCGCGGTAGATCGGACACGGCACCGCCCCACGCCCCACTCGTCAGCTCTTCCACCACCACGGCAACCTTCCGCACGTTCTCCGACCACTCCAGGGGTGCGTCGTAGATCCACTCGTCGCCGGCGCCCACGCTGCACTCGTGCGTTTCGTGCCTGACAAAAGGCTCATGATCCTTGATCTCCACCACGACGGTGACGCGGAGAACTGTCTTGCCGAGCGACTCCAGCACCGGGCGCACCCGGGTAAGTCCCACGCGTACCTCGAGGGTGCCGGCGTAGGCATTCTTCTGCGCACTCGCCCCTGGGACGACTATCAGGCGCACCGGCAGCTCCTGACCATGCGTTGTGCCGGCGAGCAGGCGCCGCCCCCGCATCTCCGATTCTCCCTCGGGCGTGCCTGCAAAGACGAGCTTTGGCGCCGCGATCGTCATGCCGGCACGGCGGGAGGTGATCTCGACGCTATGCGCCTTTCCGTCGGCTGGGCGGTCCACCTGGTACGACAACACCCATGCGTGGCCGAGGTCCTCAAAGTCGGCATCAAGGGGGCGGTCCGGGTTGACCACGCGCCCACCGGTCATCTCAGCGAGGGTCTCCAGCGGCTCTCGTGGACGGTAGTACGTGGACTGGGCCACCGGAAAAGTCGTTTGCTGCTGGCTAGGCGACTTAGCTATCAGCCCGCTGCGGTCACCCACGAGCTCCCGGAACACCTCGCGACCGGCATTCTCCGCGCCTCCCGCGAAGGAGAGGATCGACTGGCCGCTGTCGAACGTGACCACGCTCCACCCCCGCTCGGCGAGCGCCGCAGCGACATTGGCAAGGCTTGTCTCGAGCCTAAAGGAAAGGAACTCCTGCTGTGCACGCTGGAAGTCGGCCATCTCATCGGGTGTCTTGGGTTGCAGGACACGGAGGTAGAAATCAGCGAGGTCGAGGTCGAAACCATCCATGCCGAGCAAAAGGTAGCCCGGCCCGGCCGCGTTCGCGCGCGCCCACGACACGATGCGGCCGAGAGCGCCTTTCAGCAACGAGCTCTCGTCAATCGCCGCCAGACGGGCACGCGTAAGCCGCGCACGGAAATTGTTTGGGCCTTGCATGTCGGTGAGGAAGTGGCGCCGGATGTCCTCCGGTTGGGACCAGATCGAAGTTGACGGGTTCGCGTGGGCTAGAACCCGCACCAACGCCGCCTCGCCAGTGATGCTCGCGGCCACGATTTTCGGCTCTGGATCGGCGACGACCACCGATACCGGTCCCATCGCCACGAGCTTCTCCGCTTGATTCCGGATGGCGCTCACGACGCGCGGCATGTCCCCCCGGTGCGCCAGCTTCGGCAGGAGGTAGACCACGACGCACACTCGTGGCGGCGCAGCTTGGGGCGGTTGAAGTGGCTCGCCAGGGCTTCCGGACGGGGCTTGCGCGCGCTCCTCCGCCGTGATCCTCTCGACGGCAAGCACCCGCGCCGGCATGCCGTCTTCCAGCACCTCGATTTCTTCGACGCGGAGGTCCTCCACCGGGCGGTTCTCGGCCGTGCGGAGGCGGATCAGCACCCGCACCGCGGTCACGTTGACCTTGGTCTCGGTCGAGGCCTTTGCCAAGGTCGCTACCCGGTCAGAATGAGGCTCGCCCGGAGGCGCCGCGCCGACCGGACGTGCCACGAGAACGAGCAGACCGACGAGCACACTGAAGGAAAGGGCCTTCATGGCAACCTCCTTAGCGGTCCTTCGGCCCCGCCGAAGGTGGCCGACCAACGGGCCGCGGAACTGCACTGGCGGAGCATGGTGTGACCTCAATGATGCTATTAGCAAGAATGATGCCGGAGTTGAGACAATTAGCAACGAACAACAGGGGTATTCCCTGTGATCCGGAGAGGACGAGGCGTCCACAGGGCGGTATGCACACCGGGATGTGTGGCCGGGCCACTGGGAGCCCGGGGCTTCCGGGAGAGCGCTCTAGGCGAGACCGTCGGCGCGGAACGCGGCACGCAGGTGGCGGACGCGCGGGAGCAGGCGCCCGCCCTCGACGGCGATGACGTCGAAGCGGCATGGCGGCGTTTCCCCGTGGCGGCGCGCGAGGTAGGCCTGCGCGAGCTGCACGAGACGCCGCTGCTTCGCGCCCGTCACGGCCTCCTCGGGTGAGCCCGCCCCGGTCCCGGTGCGTGCCTTGACCTCGACGAAGACCAGCGTTTGGCGGTCGAGCGCGACGATATCGATCTCACCACGAGAGCAACGCCAGTTGCGGGCCTCGATACGGTAGCCCTTGAGCTTCAGGAAGAAGACCGCGATCGCCTCGCCCCTTCGAGCGGTGCCGCGCCTCGGGATCGTGTTGAGACGTCATCTCATTTACCATCGCTGCGCGAAATGCCGCAGGCTCACACCGTTTCACGCCTCGCGCCCCGAGCCTCCCTTGCCAAGCGCCTCCGCCGCGAGAGTGATGACGTCCACCGTCTGCGCGGTCTCGAGGCCGAGCTCCTGCTGCGCGTTGCCCACCATCACCGCGCAGAACGGGCAGGCCACCGCGACGTCGTTGGTGCCCGACTCCGCGAGCTGCCGCATACGGCTCTGGTTGATGCGCGTGCCGAGCTTCTCCTCCAGCCACATGCGACCGCCCCCCGCCCCGCAGCACATTGCCTTCGCTTTCGAGAGCGGCGCCTCCTTGAGCGTGAGGCCGGGGATGGCCCCCAGGATCGCCCGCGGCGCGTCGTACTCGCCGTTCGTGCGGCCCAGGTAGCAGGGGTCATGGTAGGTCAGCTCGCGGCGCAGCTCCGCGTTGAGCTCCAGGCGCCCGGCCGCGACCAGCTCGGCGACCATCTGCGTGCCGTGCAGAACCTCGTAGCTGCCGCCGAAGTCAGGGTACTCGTGGGCCAGCGTGTTGAAGCAGTGCGGGCAGTTGGTGACGATCTTCTTCACGCCTCGCCGGTTCAGCGTTTCGACGTTGGCGGCCGCCAGCGTCTGGAAGAGGTACTCGTTGCCGAGCCGCCGGGCGGCGTCGCCGGTGCAGCGCTCCTCGGGCCCCAGGATCGCGAACGTGACGCCCGCCGCCTGCAGCAGCTTCGCGAGCGACACGGACGTCTTCTTGCCGGCGTCGTCGTAGCAGCCTGCACAGCCGACCCAGAACAGCACCTCGAACTCCCCGCCCTCGGAGGCGAGCGGGATGCCCAGGCCTTTCGCCCAGTCGCCCCGGGCCTCGGCGGCGAGCTGCCACGGGTTGCCGTTGACCTCCATGCCGCGGAACGCAGGCTCGGCCTCGGCAGGGAACTCCGCCTTCTCCAGCACGAGGTGCCGGCGCACTTCCACGATCTTGTCCACGTACGAGATGAAGAGCGGGCAGGACTCCTCGCACCAGCGGCAGGTCGTGCACGCCCAGATGACCTCGGGGTCGATCACGTCGCCGGCCAGCTCGCGGCTCGGCGTACCCGGCTTGGCGCCCGGATCGCGGAGGATTTCCTCGGCGGAGGCGTTGAGGTGGTCACGCAGCTCGATGGTGAGGTCGCGCGGGATAAGCGGCTTATTGGTGATGGTCGTTGGGCAGACGACGGTGCAGCGCCCGCACTCGGTGCAGGTGTAGAGGTCGAGGAGCTGCTTCCAGCTGAGGTCGGTGATCTTCGCCGCACCGAGCGTCGTCCCCTCCTGGATATTCTCCAGGTCCATCTTGGCGAGCCGCCCGGGCTCGGAAAGGGGTCGCAGCAGCACGTTGGGCAGCGACGTGTAGACGTGGAAGTGCTTGGAGTACGGCAGGTAGTTGGCGAACGTGTAGAGCGCGAACAGGTGAACCCACCACGCCGCGATATAGGTGACGTGCAGGCCGGCCTCGCTCGTACCCGAGAGGACGGAGCCCACCATCAGCGAGACCGGAGTCCACTGCCAGGCCCCGGGTGCACCACCCGCGATGCGGGCGCCGTCGCCGAGCAGGTCGGTCACCATGAGCGTGGCGATCAGGCCCAGGATCACCCACGCGTCGCCGCTGTACTCCAACCGCTCGGGCCGCGTCACGAGCCTCCGCCACGCGGCGATCGCCACGCCCACCAGGACGAGCACCGCGAAAACGTCCTTGGTGAGCAGGTACCCGTGCCCGAGGGGCGTGTGAAGAAACGGCAGCTCCCAGCCGCGCGTCAGGCCCTCGATTACCATCGCCGTCGAGCGCACCGTGAAGACGAGGAAGCCCCAGAAGATCAGCGCGTGCATCACGCCGGGCAGGGGCTCGAGGAACATGCGTTTCTGGCCGAAGAAGAACAGGGCCAGGCCCCGCAGCCGCTCGCCCCAGCGGTCGAGCGCGACGCCGCCCCGGCCGGCCGCCAGGAGCGAGTACTTACGGCCCAGGGACCAGACGACACCCGAGACGGCCGCGATGGTCAGCAGGACGAACCAGAGGGTGTCGGAGACTCCGAGGAAGCTCCCGACCGTCGCGTGATGAAGCATGATCTCGTCCCTCCGCTTCGACCCGCATTCTGACACATTCTGCGAGAGCGCTGCAGCGGACCGTGCGTGAGGCTGCTAGAATCGCGGCCCCGGCACGGTCGGTGCCGGCCGCCGGCGGCGGCACGGGTGGGAGGTCTTGAAATGGCGGGGAAGTTGAAGGTGCAGCCGGTTTCGCGGGTCGGCCTGGCGCCCCTCGTGGCGATGGCCGAGCAACTGCGCGCCGCCCTCCCCGGCTGGGAGGACACCGCCCCCGTCAGCGTCCGCCCCCACGTCCCCAGCGACCTCGCGCTCGACCTCGCGCACCTTGCACACCACGACGGTGACGGCTTCCTGACCGTCAGCGTCGGCGACGAGGTGGTCGGCTTCGCGGCCGGCTACGTGCGGTCGCGCCAGCTCACTATCGCCCAGCCCTGGCTCTTACCCGAGCATCGCGGGGAGGACGTGGCCGAGCCGCTGCTGCGGCGCCTGCTGGCGTACGGCGAGCGTTCGGGCGCGACGGAATGCGCGGCCCACGTGCTCGGCGAAGCCGCCTGGCAGGGCCTTTTCTTCCGTTTCGATCTGCGCCCGCGCCTTCCGATCTACCGCCTCGTTCTCAAGGCCGAGAAGGCCCGCATCGTAGGGCAGGAGCTCGCGAAGCTCCGGCCGTCCACCGAGACGTCCGAAGATGTCGCACAGCGGCGCGTCGGTTCGGCCGACCTGGAGCGCCTGGATCGCCTGGTGCGCGGGGTGACGCGGCCGATGGACCACGAGCACTGGTTTAGCGAGCGGCGGCTCCGCCTCGCCAAGGTCCGCGACGGGCAGCGCATCGCAGCCTACGCCTACGGCGGCCCGGGCCAGTGCGGGCCGGTCGCTGCGGCCACCACCGAAGCCGCCCTCGCTGGTCTGGGTTGGGCGCTGCAGTTCGCCGGCGAGGGCGGGACCGCGGAGGTCCAGGTCATGCTCCCGGCGGCGTTCGAGAGCGCCATCGAGCACCTGCTCGAGGCCGGCGCCACCTGCCGGGCCGCGTCACTGTGGATGACCCGCCAGGGTGGAAGCACCCTCGAGCGCTACGTGCTGCCCTCCCCCACGATCAGCTAGCCCGGACTATTCACGAAGGAGCCTACTACGAGCGCGGGCCTCGCCCTTGCGCCTTGCGAACCCGGATGGTCCTTGGACCCTGCGGCCTCGAGTGACGCACGGGTTTTGCGCGGCCGCGCTCGCGGCGCTCCGGCTCGTGGGGCTCGAGCAGCGGCTCCAGGTTGACCTCCATGAACTCCTCATCGATCCCCTTGACCCGGACGCGCATCGCGTCGCCCAGGCGGAGGACCCTCCCCCACCGCTGCCCGACCTGCCGGTGCCCGGTCTCGTCGTAGCGGTAGAAGTCGTCCTTCAGGTCCGCGACGTGCACCAAGCCCTCGACGTACACCTCCTCGAGCTGCACGAACAGGCCGAATGCGACGACGCCGGTGACGTGCCCCGAGAAGTCCTCCCCGACGTGGGTACGCATGTACTCGAGCTGCTTCCACTTGACCACCTCGCGCTCGGCCTCCTCGGAGCGCCGCTCGGTGAAGGAGCAGCTTTGGGCGAGGTCCTCGAGATCGGCCTCCAGCAGCGCCCGCTCCGCTCCCGTCGGCAACTCGCCGGCGAGCGCACGCGCGAGCGAGCGGTGCACTACCAGATCCGGGTACCGGCGGATCGGAGAGGTGAAGTGCAGGTAGAACTCGGTCGCGAGCGCGTAGTGGCCCTTGCACTCCGGGTCGTAGGCGGCACGTGCGAGCGAGCGCAGGACGAGCGTCTGCAGGAAACGTTCCCCCGGCTTCTCGGCGATCTCGGCGAGCACGCGTTGAAGCTCGCGCGGGGGGAGCTCGTCCAGGTCGCCCTTGAGCGCGATCCCGAACTCCTCCAGCACCGCCTGCAGCTCGGCGAGCTTGCCCGCCGAGGGTCGTTCGTGGACGCGGAACAGCCCGGGCTGGCGGCCGTGAACGAGCATGCGGGCGACGCACTCGTTGGCCGCGATCATCAGCTCCTCGATCAGGCGGTGTGCCCGGTTCCGCGGCGCGGCCTGCACGCCGGTCATGAAACCCTCGGGATCGAGGAGGATCTCCGGCTCGGGCAGGTCGAAGTCGATGGCGCCCCTGGCCCTCCGCCGCTCGCCGATCCGCCGGGCAGCCTCGTCGAGAAGCTGCAGCGAGTAACGCACCGTGCGGTCGAGATCCACCGGCCATCCGCCCTCCTCGAGCCAAACGAAGACCTCGGTATAGGTGCAGCGACGGCGCGAGCGGAAAACGCTGCGCTCCGCCCGGTATCCCTCGACGGCCCCCGAGGGCGTCACCAGGAACCGGACAGAAAAGGCGAGCCGGTCCTGGTCGGGCAAGAGGGAGCACAGGTGGTTGGAGAGCTTCTCCGGGAGCATCGCCACGCACCGGCCGGGCAGGTACACGCTGGTCCCCCGCTCCCGTGCCGCCGCGTCGAGGGCGGTGCCGCGGCGGACGTAGTGGGAGACGTCGGCGATGTGCACGAAGACCTCGATCGCACCGTGCGGGCCGCGGTGGGCCGCCACCGCGTCGTCGAAGTCGCGGGCCGTCTCCCCGTCGATCGTCACCGCCGGTTGGTCGCGCCGGTCCATCCGACCCTGAAGGTCAGCCGGGAGCACCGCGGCCGGCAGGCCGTCCGCCTCACGCAGCGCCTGCGGCGCGAACTCCACCGGGATCGCCAGCTCGGCCAGCACGACCTCCTCGTCCACGCCGGTCTCCCCCGGGGCGCCCAGGCGGCGGACGAGGCGTCCCGCCACCGGCCCCTGCTCGGGGACCTCGCCTACCGCCACCTCGACGAACTCGCCTGCGCGTGGGAGCTCGTCCGGCACCGGGTCAAGGATCACGCGCACCTTGAGCCGGCGCGCGTAGGGGTCAACCCAGGGGTGGTCCGGGTCCGGGACGAACCGGCCCACCAGCGTTGGGCGCCGCCGGCGAAGCACGCGCACGACCTCGCCGTGCTTCTCTTGCACGAGTTGCCCGCGCCTGCGCCGCGCGCCCCGGTAGACGAGGACCTGGTCGCCGTCGAGCGCCGAGGAGAGCTTCTCGGGCGGCACCACGATGTCCGGCAGGTCGCGCTCCCCTAGTCGCACGATACCGAAACCGCGCGCTGTCAGCCGCAGCTCGCCGGCGTAGTAGTCGGTGAACTCCACCGCCGACACGCGGCCCTTGCTACGGACCACCTCGCCGCGCTCCTCGGCCTCCGCCAGCAACGCCGGCAGCTCGGCGCGGATACTCTCCCTGTCCCACGACGCCTGAAGCCTGCGTTCCAGCTGGGCAAGCGTGAGGCCGTTGGCGCCCGCCGCCCTGACCTCTTCAAGCACGTGCCTACGGTGCATCGCCGGCTCGCCTCCGCGCTTCAGACAGGGAGATCACGTTGACAGCTTTTGCCCTCGCCGGTAAACTCCCGCCGGCGCGTGCGAAAGTGGCGGAATTGGTAGACGCGCAAGGCTCAGGACCTTGTGAGCGCAAGCTCATGGGGGTTCGACTCCCCCCTTTCGCACCACATCTCAGATCGTTGCCCCGACCTGGAGGGGCCGCCCCGCGCAATCTGACTTTCGAGAATCCCACCCGGCGGCACGGCTACGACGCCGCACCCTCACCCCGCACATAGCGGAGCGCGTCGGCCCGCTCCCAGTAGATCGGGAAGATCGTCTCCAGGCGGGTGAGCTTGAGGAGCGCCTCCAGACGGTGGTGCGGGCGAAACAGCGCCACCCGCCGGTTGGCGCGCGAGAACTTCTGCAGGTAGCCGACCAGCTCACCGATGCCTGTGGAGTCCACGTAGTCGATGCGGGCGAAGTCGATCACGACCCCGCCCTTTGTCTGATCGAGGACCGCCTGCAGCTCCCTCGCGAAGAGCTGGGCCGATTCCCCGAGCCTGATGGTGCCCTCCACCTCGACGACAGCAACCCCGTCCTCCAGAGACCGGCGCACCTGCATGGAAGATTCTCCCGTGTCCTTCATGAGCCCGAAACCGTGACCTCCGCTACAGCCGCCAGGGCACCGGCCCGGTGGGCACGGCAGCGGTAGCGGCGCAGCTCGCCGAAGACGCCCAGCTCCTCCACCTCGACCTCCAGGCGGTCGCCGGGAAAAAGGGACTGGTGAAGCGTGACCTTGCTGAGGCCGACCAGGCGCAGGGCGGCCGTGCGCTCCGGCCGCACGATCAGGAGGATCGCCTGCGCCAGCGCCTCGGCCACCAGGGTGACCGGCCAGGCGGAATACCCCGTGAGCGTGCCCCCGGCCGTGGCCAGCACCACCGCGAAGCGGCCGCGCGGTCCCGACTCCACCCGCTCGACCAGCCGGAAGGGGTGCTCGTGGGGGAGCGGCTCACGCGCCGTTGCTGACACCCTTGCTCCGCATGAACTCGACCAGCGCGTTGACGGACGCGAACGCCTTGGCTCCCACCTCTTCGTCCTGGATGCGAACCCCAAAGGTCTTTTCGATGCCGATGACAAGCTCGAGCGCGTCGATCGAGTCAAGGCCCAGGCCATCGCCGAACAGAGGGGCGGCGCTGTCGATGTCGTCCGGCTTCATGCCCTCAAGCTGGAGCCTTTCGATGATGAGCTGTTTGACCTTTGCGTGAAGTGAAGTCTGCGTCATCCTGCCGAACCCCTCCCCTTGCAGGCGCGAGTATAGCCGAGTCAAAGGCTATGCGGTCGCGGCCAGGCGAGCCCCAGGTCGGAGAATGAGCTGCTCTGTCCCTCAAAGCCCATTGAGCAGCGTTCGTGGTCAACGAGCACCGGAAGGCGGCGCTCCCAGGTCATGGCGGCAAGTTCGCCGATCCGCCCTGGCTCCCGCACAAGGTCGACGATGACGAAGCTCACGCGGCGGCGCCGCAGGTCGTCGAGCAGTGCCGCACAATGCGAGCAACCATCGGCGACGTAGACCGTGACGCTCATGAGACGCCGTCCTCGCCCTCCGGCGGGGTCCACGGGACCTCCATCGGCTCCAGCTCGGCCAGGAAACGCTGATCCTCGCGCCAACCGGGCCTCGCCTTGACCCGCAGGTCGAGGTACACCCTGGCGCCCAGGAGCGCCTCGATGCGGGTCCGCGCGGCGGTGCCTATCTCCTTGATCATCGTGCCCGCGCGCCCCACCACGATCCCCTTCTGACTGTCCCGGTCCACCACGATGTCGGCGAAAATGCGCAGCAGCGGGCCACGTGCGGCCTCTTCCTCCTGGAAATCCCGCAGGTGCACGGTCGATGTGAACGGCAGCTCCTTCTCCACCCGCTCGAGCAGGGCCTCCCGGATGAGCTCGGCCACGAAGAACCGCTCGCTCTGCGTCGTCGTCAGGGAGGGGTCGAGCAACGGTTGCCCTTCCGGCAACAGGGTGAAGAGCGCGTCGCGGAGAGCCGGCAGGCCCTCGCCCTGCAGTGCCGAGACGGGCACAACCGCCGCGTAGCTGCGGCGGCCGGTATAGAACGCCACCCTCGCAGGAAGGTTGGGCGCCGCCCCGGGCAGGTCCATCTTGTTCGGCACGAGAATCACCGGGACCGCCGCCTCGCGCAGGAGCCCGACGACGAATTCCTCCCCCGCCCCCGGGGCCTGGGCGGCATCAAAGAGCTGTACGACGAGGTCCACCTCGGCCAGGGTATCGCGCAGCGCGTGCATCATCTGCGCATTGAGGCGGTGCAGCGGCCTGTGCACGCCCGGAAGGTCGAACAGCACCGCCTGGCCCCGCTCCTCGCTGAGCACTCCGGTGATGCGGTGGCGCGTGGTTTGGGGCTTCGCCGAGACGATGGCCACCTTCTCCCCGAGCAGGGCGTTGACAAGCGTGCTCTTGCCCGCGTTGGGCCGGCCGAGCAGCGCGACGGTTCCCGAGCGCTTCACGCGGAGCGCCGCACCCTCACCCGCCGTAGCCGGCGGCGCTCCAGCTCGACGACCTCGAGGTCCAGACCCTGCCAGTAGGCGCGCTCCCCGATCCTGGGCAGATGCCCGAGGATGTCGAGCACGAGACCGGCAACGGAGTCGAACCCGACCTCACCGACCTCGACGCCGAAGAGCTCCTCCAACACCTCGACGTGCGCGGCGCCATTGATGAGGTACACGCCGTCCGACTCCTTTGCTACGTCGGGGACGTGGCGCTGGTGCTCATCCTGTATCTCGCCGACGATCTCCTCGATCACGTCCTCCAGCGTCACGACACCCGAGCTGCCGCCGTACTCGTCAACAACGACCGCGAGCTGCTGGTGGGCGCTCTGAAACTCCCGCAGCAGCTCTCGCAGAGGCTTGGTCTCCGGGACCACGAGCACCGGCCGGACGAGCTCGCCCGCGGAGGGCCTCGTCCCCCCGACAAGTGCCCTGAGGACGTCCTTGACATGGACCACGCCCTCGACACGATCGAGGGTCTCACGGTAGACCGGGATGCGAGTGAACATGGACTCGGCGAATTGCTTCTCCACGGCCGCGAAGTCCGCATCCACCGGGAGGGCCACCACGTCGGTGCGGGGCGTCATGATCTCGCGTGCCACCGTGTCGGACAGATCCACGATGGAGGCCACGAGCTCGGCGTCCCCGCGCGCGAGGATCCCCGCCTCCTCGCCTGCGCCGATGAACGCCTGCACCTCGTGCTCGTCCGCGGCCTCCTCCCCGCGCTCCTCGACGCCTTCATCGGGGCCCTCGCGAGGCTCCAGTCTCCGCAGGAGCGAAGCCCACGGACGCAGCGCCAGGAGCGCGGCGGCCGCCGCACCCTCGATCCGCGCGCCGCGCGCCACGCTCAGGCTCGCAACGACAGCCACCAACCAACCCGCAAGCACCACTGCAAGGAGGGCCAGGCCTGCAACTCCGAGCAGCCGGCCGGTCCGGAGCGCAGCCAGCGTGAACAGGACGAGCAGGATCCCCGCGCCGGTCTGCTGGAACAGGATCAGGCTCGCGTAGGCATCGGAGCGCCTCGAGGTGCCGGGCAGGAGGGATTCGCTCTGGGCCAATAGACCGGCGAGCCTGATGTTGCCGAGGCGCACGATCGCCACCAGCCCCACGCTCGCGAACGCAAACAGAAGCAGCAGCGCGAGGGCCACGAGCGCGGCGGTCACCGGGTTCCCCCACCAGGCGGCGAGCGCTCCGCTCACCTGATCAGCTCCCGCCGGAGCCGCGTCTCCAGAGCGCCCATCTCACCCTCGTCGGTCTCGTGGTCGAACCCGCAGAGGTGCACGATTCCGTGCAAGAGGAGGACCCGGAGCTCGCGGTCCAGGCTCACGCCGCCTTCGGCGGCCTGGCGCGCGGCAGTCTCGAGCGAGATCGCGACGTCGCCCAGGTACGGCGGCCCCTCCGGCTGAGCGAAGCCGGCCGGGAACGAGAGCACATCGGTCGGTCGGTCCTTGTCGCGGAAGTGGCGGTTGAGGGTGCGAATGGTAGCGTCGTCGCACACCAACACACCCACTTCGGCGGCCGCCACGCCGAGGCGTTCAAGCGCGCAGACCGCCAGCCTGCGGAGCGCTTCGGTCTGTCGTCCGCCGGGGTGGCGCTGCCAGCGGAAGCCGACCTTCACGTTAGCCACGGTGCTTCCGGTTGAAGTCGAAACCGGGGTAGTCGATGCGGTGGTGGAAGGCGTTGGCCAGCACCCAGAAGAACGCGGCGCCAATCTTTTCGATGTCCTTGAGCGTGAGCTCGCAGTCGTCCAGCTGGCCGTCTTCGAGCACGTTCTTGATGACCTGATCGATCATGGACTGGATCCGACCCGGCGTTGGTTCCTGGAGCGTTCGGCTCGCCGCCTCGACCGCATCGGCGAGCAGAAGGACACCCATCTCCTTGCTGTGTGGCCGCGGGCCGGGGTAACGGAACTCGCTTTCTTGCACCTGGCCGAGGTCCGGATCCTCCTTCTCCTTGGCCCGCGAGTAAAAGTAGCGAATCAGCTTGGTACCGTGGTGGGTGCTGATGGCTTCGCGGATCGCCTCCGGCAGCTTGTACTCGCGCGCCAGCTCGAGCCCCGCCTTGACGTGGTTGGAGACCACGAGGGCCGACATCCACGGCGTCAGGTGGTCGTGGGGGTTTTCGTTGCGCTGGTTCTCAACGAAGTACTCCGGCTTGGCGAGCTTGCCGATGTCGTGGTAGTAGCAGCAGACCCTCGCCAGCAGCGGGTTTGCGCCGATTGCCTCGGCCGCCGCCTCGGCGAAGTTGGCCATCGCCAGCGAGTGCTGGAAGGTGCCCGGGGCCTCGAGGGAGAGCCGCTTGAGGAGCGGCACGTTGGGGTTGGAAAGCTCCAGGAGGCGGATGTCCGTGATCGTGCCGGTGAGCGACTCCAGCACCGGCAGCAGGAAGCTGGCGAGAGCCGCCGCCACGATGCCGCCCAGCGCCCCGGCCAAGACCTGGGCCCCCAGCACACCGCCGTCTACGATCCTGCCGCCCCACAGCGCCAGCCCCACCACCGCCACCGCGTTCACCGCGGCGACCAGGGCCCCGACGCGGGCCAGGACGTAGCGCTCTTTCAGCCGTTGCGAGGCGAAGGCGGCGGCGACGCCAGAGACGATCGAGTAAATCACGAGCGAGCCGTTGCCGCCCAGCATCAGCGCGACCGGCACGCTCTGGACGACCGCGAAGAGGATCCCCACCGGCAGGCCGAACATCAGGCCTGCCAGGATCGGTCCCGCGCCGTGCGGCAGCGACGGCAGGTAGATCTCGACGTGCCCGAAGGGCTCGCGCATGAGGCCGGCCGCCACCCCGCCCGCCAGGAAGGCGAAGCTCCGCTCGAGCACCAACGCCATCAGGGTGAGGATCACAGCCGCGCCGAAGCGCGCGCGGGCCTCGTCGGGGGAGGGGCTCTGCCGGCGCAGGTAGAACTGCCAGGCGCCTGCGAGCAAGCCCATCAACAGCAACACTCCGGCGATCGGCGCCAGGGTCTGAGTGGAGGTGTTGCGCTCCGCAACGGCCGCCAGCAGGCGCGCCGTCTGCGCGGTGACCTCATCGCCGCGCCGCACCAGCACCTTGCCGCGCGGCAGCCGCACCGAGACCTCCTCCACACTGCTGGCGGCCTTCCCCCTACGCGCCAGGGTCTCGGCGCGGTCGAGTGCCACGTTGGGCGTGATCGCTCGTGCCAGCATGGCCGCGAGCGGCCCACGCCAGCTGCGCGCAATGCCGGGCTCGGCGGCGAGGCCCTGCTCGACGACCTCCGTCAACCCTGCTCCTCCCTCCACGAAACGGTAGACGTCGAGCTCGACGCGCTCGTCGTTCTTGCCGGCCGTGCGCAGGGTGATGCCGCGCTCGGCGCTGTGGAGCAGTTCCATCCGATCGCTCACGATGCCCTGCCGGTACAGCCGCTGCTCCACCTCGCGCAGCAGCCCCGACAGCTCCTCCGAAAAGTGAGCGCTGCGCAGTACCTCTGCCTCGCGCGGCCGGATCACCAGCGAGCCGACCTCGCTCAGGCGCTGGGCAAACTCCGAGAGATCGCCTCCGGGCTGACGCCGCCCCTCCTGGAACACGCGCTCCAGCTTTTCGAGGAGCGTCGTCGCCACCGCAGGGTCGTAGACGTAGACCGGCAGCACCTCGAAGCTGGCACGGCGACGTTTCTCCTCGGTGGACTCGGCGTCGGGGAGAACCACCTCGCGGTCTACGACAACGTCCTGGGAGGCGATCTCTCCCGCCGCCAGAACCGGGACCCGGCTGGCGCGCCCCGGGAGCACGATCACGGTGCCGAGGACGAGGAAAGCTGCCCACCAGAGCCAGGGCTTGGTCAGCAGCCTACGGCGCAACTGGACGACCTCCCCGCGCCGGATGGCGAGACGGGCCGCGGTGGTGCGCTCCTGCTTCCCTTCCCTGCCTGTCATTTCCCGTTCCCGCGCCGAGAGCCGTCAAACTGCTCGTAGGCCGCGACGACCGTCTCCACCAGCTTGTGGCGGACGACATCCTCCTTGACGAAGTCGAAGAAGCAGATTCCCGGCAGGTTGCCGAGGATCTGCCTCGCCTGCACGAGGCCAGAGGTCTTCTCGTTCGGCAGATCGATCTGCGTGACGTCCCCCGTGATCGCCGCCCTGGAGTGGAACCCAAGGCGGGTGAGGAACATCTTCATCTGCTCGGGGGTGGTGTTTTGCGCCTCGTCGAGCAGCATGAACGAGTCATTCAGGGTCCGCCCGCGCATGAACGCGAGCGGAGCGATCTCGATGACGCCGCGCTCGATGTGGCGGGCAACCCTGTCATAGCCCAGGATGTCGTAGAGCGCATCGTAGACGGGCCGCAGATACGGGTTCACCTTCTCGACGAGGTCGCCGGGAAGGAACCCCAGGCGCTCCCCGGCCTCCACCGCCGGTCGCGTGAGCACGATCCGCCGCACCCGGTGCTCGGCAAGTGCCGCCGCGGCCATCGCCACCGCCAGGTAGGTCTTGCCGGTGCCGGCGGGGCCGATCGCGAACACGATGTCGTACCGGTTGAGGGCCTGGATGAAGAGCCTCTGCTTGAGGTTGCGCGGCACGACCAGACGTTTGACCGAGTCCGGGATCGTGGCATCGGTGAAGAACTCCACCAGGTCCACCCCGGGATCCTCTTCCAGCACCCGCAGGGCGGTCCGGAATTCCTCCTTGCCAACGGAGTAACCGGTCGCCACCAGCTTGCCGAGCTCCTGCAGCAGCTTGCCCGCGAGCGCGACGGGCTCCGGGTCGCCCTCGAGGGAAACCGTGTCCCCTCGGGCTGCCACCCGCACCCGCAGCCGCTCGTTGAGGTAGCGGAAGTTCTCCTCCAGGGTCCCTGACAGGATCTCGAGGTCCCTGCCAGGCAGGGTGATCGTGGTCATGACTTCAGCAACTCCAGAGTACGCTCGCGCACCGCCTCACCCACCTCCGCCGTTTTCGAGGTGCCGCCCAGGTCCGGGGTCACGATGCCTGCGCGGACCGTGACGGCGATCGCCTCGTCGAGTGCATCCGCGAGGTGTGCGCGGTCCACGTGCCGCAGGAGCAGGCCGAACGACGCGAGCGCCGCCAGCGGGTTTGCCCGGCCCTTCCCCGCGATGTCCAGGGCGGAGCCGTGCACCGGCTCGAACATCGCCACCCGGCCGGGGTGGACGTTGGCCGATGGCGCCAGGCCGAGCCCGCCTCCCAGCATCGCGGCGAGGTCGGACAGAATGTCCCCCAGCAGGTTGTCGCAGACCATCACGTCGAAGCGGGCCGGGTTCCGCACCAGCTCCATCGCCGCCGTGTCCGCGTACAGGTGGTCCGTGGCCACGTCGGTGTACTGCGCCGCAACGTCCCCGAAGGTTCGCTGCCAGAGCTCCCCCGCGTAGCGAAGCACGTTTGCTTTGTCCACCAGCGTCACCTTGCGCCGCTTGCGGGTTCGCGCAAGGTCAAACGCCGCCCGAACGATCCTCTCGACACCGCGCCGCGTCGAGAGCATCTCCTGCACCGCCACCTCCTCCTGCGAGCCGGCGTGAATGGTCCCGCCCGCCCCGCTGTAGAGACCCTCCGTGTTCTCGCGAACGATCACGAGATCGATGTCGCTCGCGGCCACGTGCTTGAGCGGGTTGAGGCGTTCGTCGAGGCAGCGAACCGGCCTCAGGTTGATGAAGAGGTCCAGCTGCAAGCGCATTCCCAGAAGGATTGCACGCGCGTGGGCGAAGTCCGGGACGCGGGGATCGCCGAAGGCCCCAACCTGGATCGCGTTGAACCCGCGCAGGTACTCGAGACCGCCCGAGGGCATCGCCTGACCGGTGGCGAGGTAGCGCTCCGCACCCCAGTCCAGCTCCTCCCAGGTGGCGGCCAGCAGCCCTGCCCTTCGCACCGCCTCGCCCAGCTGCACCACCTCGGCGGTCACTTCCCGGCCGATGCCGTCGCCGGGAATCACGGCTATGCGGATGGGTTGTGCGCTCATCGTGCCCTCAGAGGGCGGCTCGGGCTCCGCCGGATCTTTCCTGTTTCCATAGTGGGGCTTCAGGTGCGCGCATGCCAGAGCGTATCGGGCACGCCGTTCCTGGAGTTGAGCCAGCGCGCCAGCACGAAGAGGGCGTCCGAGAGCCGGTTGAGCAGCGGGATGACCGCACCCACACCGGCGCCCTCGTCGCGCAGGTTCACCGCCTTCCGCTCCGCCCGGCGGCACACCGTCCTGGCCTGGTGCGCAAGCGCGGCTGCGCGCGAGCCGGCGGGCAACACGAAGTTGCGCAGCGCCGGGAGCTCGGCCTCCATGGTGTCGATCCAGCGCTCGAGCCAGACCGGTCGGAGGGCCTCCTCCGAGAGCGCAAACCTCCCCTGCGGATCGGCCAGGAAGGCCCCGACCTCGAAAAGCAGAGCCTGGACCCGCTCCAGGACTGGGAGGGTCTCGTGTGGGAGCGCTTCCGCACGCATCAGACCAACCACGGCGTTCAGCTCGTCAACGTCGCCGTAGGCGGCAACCCGCAAGCTGGCCTTCGAAACCCTGGAACCGTCGGCAAGGCCAGTAGATCCGTCATCGCCGGTCCGCGTGTAGACCTTCACTGCGTTATCCTACCACCGCCCGGCGGGTCGGCCGGACCCTCACCGAGCAGCTCCGAGACTTTGGCCAGGAACTCCTCGATGCTGAAGGGTTTGATGAGCAACCCGGCGGCTGCCAGGGTGTCGTCGCCCGAAGGGTCGTAGCCGGTGCACATGGCCACCGGAACGCCCGGTGCCTTCTCCCGCAGGCGCCGCAGTGCTTCCCGGCCATCCATGACGGGCATCACGATGTCCAGGACGACGAGCGCGAATCTCGACGGGTCGGCGAGCACCTTCTCGACCGCCTCGCGCCCGTTGTTCGCCTCCACCACCTCGTGACCAGCCTCGCGGAGAGCGGTGGCAAGTGTCGTCCGGACCATTTCCTCGTCGTCGGCCAGCAGCACCGCTCCAGGGCGGCGGGCGGGGCGGCCGGCCTCCTCAGCCACGCCGGGCGCGGAGGCACAGGGCAGCTCTATCCAGAGCTTCCCCCCAATGCCGGTCCGGGCGTGGCTGCCGGAGCGGCCCCCGTGACGCGTGGCGATCAGCTCGGCCAACGCCTGCGCGGTTCTCCTCGACGAGAAATGCTCCCGGCCCACGTCGGTGCCGGAGGGCGGCTCTGGCACTGCAAGCCCCGTGTCGGAGACCGTGAGGCGCACGGTCCCCTTCAGGTGCCCCTGGGCCAGGCCCACCTCCACAGCGCCCTCGCCCATCTCCATCGCTGACAGCGCGGCCGCCAGCGCCACGTCGAGCCAGAGTGTCAGCTGTGCGGCATCCGCGACGGCCCGGTCGTCGGGAGCTTCGAGCCGCACCGTGAGCCGCACTGCGGCGGGGAGGCCTGGGGTGGCCGATCCGACCCACTGGTTCACAAGCGGCCCAAGGCGCACCGGGCGCCGCGCGCCGGTTCCGCTGCGCGAGATCGCGACGAACCGCCGCAGGTCCTCGACCGCGCCGGCAACCAGGCGCTGTGCCAGCTCGACGGAGTGTTCCGCCGGGACGCCGTCCTTGAACTCGTCGAGCACCCCGAGGAGCGCCTGGAAGTTGTTGCTGAGACGGTGCGCCAGCGAGGTCCCGAGAAGCGACAGCGCACGGTCGCGGGCGGCGGTCGGGAAATCGGGGGCTGCGGCCGCCGCGCCGCCCACCTCCGAAGCCACGAATAGGGCGCCAATCGTCTCGCCGTCGGCCAGCACCGGAAAAGACTGGAAGTCGGCGCCGAAAACTTCGCCCCCGGCGCAGCGAATCCGGACCTGGCCCTGGCTGCGCCTTCGCCGGCGCGCCCTGGCCAGCCCGGCGAGGACAACCCGTCGGTGCGTCGGCTCGACGACGGGGAGCAGCACCTTGCCGTGGAACCTCGCCGGGTCGTGCCCGGTGCGAGTGAAGAAGGCCGCGTTCGCCCACTTCAGGAGCCCGTCCGCGTCGGTGAACAAGAGCGCCAGCGGGGCCGCACCGGCGATCGTCTCCAGCAGGGCCTCCGCGGCGCGCCGGTTGTCCACCTCCTGCCAGGAGAGGTACAGCAACGTCTCGTCCAGCTCCCTTACGGCCACAGCGCCCAGCTCGACGTGGAGCCGCCGCTCATCACGGGTCATGAGGTGAACCGCAAGCGCCTCGCGGCTGTTCCTCATCGCCTGGCGGCCGGCGAGGAAATCCGCAAAGCGTCCCCGTTCGCCCTCGTCGACGAAGCTCAGGAGGTCCATCCCGATCACCCGGTCGCGGTCGCCGCCTCCCAGCATCTCGATCGCAGGCTGGTTGGCGGCGACCACCTGCGTCCCCAGGAGGCATACCAAGGGGCTCGGCGAGTGGTCGGCCAGCCCACGCCAGCGACCCTCCCGCTGGCGGCGCTCGGCAAGCTCGCGCCAGCGCTCCGCGTCGCGCATGGCGGCCTTTTCCGCGGCGTCCTTCCTCTTCCAGCCGGCGACCGCCACCACCCCGCCCGCCGCCAGCACGGTGAGCAACAACGCCCCGCCGAGCAGCAGCGGGCCGAAGCCTCGCGCGACCCACCGGCTCGGTACCATCGTGCCCACGACCCAGATGGTGTCGAACACCCTGACGGCCTCCGCCGCGCCAAGCATGCCCTCGCGGCGCCCGCCGAAGCGGACTGTCCAGGGCCCCCCGCCCCCGGCGAGCAGAGACGCAGGCCGACGCAGCGCTTCCGGCTCCTCGTCCCCCAACAGCCCTTGCAGCGATGCAGCGGTGGGTGCCGGTTCCTCGCCCGCCGTGGCGATCATCCCGCCGTCCTCCGTGGCCAGGAAGGCCATGCCCCGCCCGCCCCACACCAGGTTTTCCAGGGGCGTGCGCGCGAGCTGGTCGGCGTCCAGGGCTACCCCGAGAGCGCCCACCTCGCCCGTTGAGCCGGGCGCCGCCGGGACGACGGCAAAGAGCAACCTTCCCTGCTCGGGGCCGGCTGCGACGCCGATCGTCCCCGACCGTTTCGCCATCGCCTTCTGGAATGCCGCGGCGAGCGTTGCACTCTCGTCGGTCCGCCAGGGCCTTGGCGGTGCTGAGTTCAGCAGGCGCCCATCCCGGTCGAAGACGAGGGTGGCGATGACGAGACGCGGTTGTTGGCGGCGCAGGCGATCGAGGTGCTCGACGCACCCTCCCGTTGGGGTAGCTGGCTGCCAGGAGCAGCTCGCTGCGATCTCGCGCAGGCTCTCACCGACGCCGTCCACACGGGATTGGAGGTGGAATGCGACGAGGCGCAGCGAGCCCTGCTGCTGGGCCGCATAGGAGTCCTCCAGCAGGTGCCGGGTCGTGCTGGCGAGGAAGACGTAGGCGGCCGTCAGGATCACCCCCGTCGCCACACCGACTGCGGCCCACGACCAGCGCGGAGCGCCCTGCGAACTCATTGGTGAGCTATTCTAGCGCCCGGGCATGTCTGCCGGTCGTTCTTGCGCGCCTTCGGCATCAGGTTTTCGAGTCCGGCCGGTAGCGCCCCCAGGGGGTCCACGATGAAAAGACTGACTGCGACGATGATGGCGGGGATTCTGACGGGTTCGCTTGGGTTTGCCGCAGACAGGCCGGAGGGGCGCTCCTTCGCGACCAGGTCGGTGACCGTGGCGCGGCACGGGATGGTTGCCGCGGCGCAACCGCTCGCCGTCCAGGTGGGCCTGGACGTCCTCAAGCGCGGCGGAAGTGCGGTGGACGCCGCCATCGCCGTGAACGCCGCTCTCGGGCTCATGGAGCCGGTCTCGTGCGGCCTCGGTGGTGACCTCTTCGCGATGGTATGGGATCCCACCACGGGCAAGCTCTACGGCCTCAACGGATCCGGGCGGGCACCTCTCGCCCTCACCCCCGACAAGGTCCCGCCCCTGAAGGACGGCACGATCCCGCCCTACTCGCCCTTCGCGTGGACCGTGCCCGGGTGCGCCGACGGGTGGTTTGCGCTGCATGAGCGCTTCGGGCGGTTACCCATGAAGGAGTTGCTGGCGCCGACCATCGCGTATGCCAAAGAAGGCGTCCCGGTCTCGCAGATCATCGCCGGATCCTGGGCACGCAGCGTGAGCCGCTTCAAGGACAAGCCGGGCTTCGCCGAGGTCTTCCTGCCGGGCGGCAGGGCGCCGGCGGAGGGCGAGCCTTTTGCCAACCCGGCCCTTGCGCACACCCTCGAGCTGCTCGCCGCCGGCGGGCGCGACGCCTTCTACAAGGGCGAGATCGCCGAAAGGATCGTGGCCTACTCCCAGAAGGTGGGTGGCTTCTTCTCCAAGGAGGATCTCTCCCGGCACACCAGCGAGTGGCAGGACCCGATCTCCACCACCTACCGTGGCATCACCGTCTGGGAGCTGCCACCCAACGCGCAGGGGCTGGCGGCCCTCGAGATGCTCAACATCCTGGAGCGCTTCGACCTCAAGGCCATGGGCCGTGACAACCCCGACTTCTGGCACGTCATGGTCGAGGCCAAGAAGCTGGCCTTCGCCGACCGGGCGCGCTACTACGCCGATCCGGCGTTCTCCCCTGCCCCGGTGGCGGCGCTTCTGGACAAGGGCTACGCCGCGAAGCAGGCGGCGCGTATCGACATGTCCCACGCCGCGCGCAACGTCGAGCCCGGCGCCCTCGGCCTGGGGCGGGGCGACACCACGTTCCTGGTCACGGCCGACGAGCGCGGCATGATGGTGGCCCTCATCCAGTCCAACTACACCGGTTTCGGCTCCGGCTACGTGATCCCTGAGCTTGGCTTCGGCCTGCACTCGCGCGGCGCCCTGTTTGCGCTGACGTCGGGCCACCCCAACGTGCTGGCCCCGGGCAAACGCCCCTTCCACACCATCATCCCTGCGTTCCTGGGCCGGAACGGCGTGCCGCAGATGCCCTTCGGCGTGATGGGCGGCGACATGCAGCCCCAGGGGCATGCTCAGATCGTGGTCAACATCGTGGACTTCGGCATGAACCTCCAGGAGGCCGGCGACGCCTCCCGCTTCTACCACACCGGAGACAACGAGCCCACAGGCACTGTCATGACCGATGGCGGCACGCTCAACATCGAGTCGGGCGTGAGCCAGGACGTCGTCCAGGCCCTGCTGCGGCGCGGTCACCGGATCGTGGAGGCCAACGGGATCGTCTTCGGCGGCTATCAGGCGATCTACCGCGATCCCAAGACCGGGGTCTACTTCGGTGCCACGGAGTCCAGGAAAGACGGCATGGCCTCCGGGTATTAGATTCCCATGTCGCTCCCCGAGGCTTGCTTTTACTCCGCGGGTTCGGCGCCGTGGCCTTTTTTCAGCTGCCTTGCAGCTCTTTTGTTTGCCCGGGGGTGGCTGCGCACTTTTCATTACCCGCAGGTGCCCGACCCGGTCTTCTCTGCCGCTGCGTGGCGTTATTGAATTGCCCGTGCCGCGGGTGGCTAGCCGTGCGGCCTTGGCCGCCCCCGCGTCCTGCGGCCGCACAATCCCTCGCCCGCGACCACGCCTGGCGGGCCCGCCGCGTGGTACCCGCGGGCTCCGGAGTGATTGGCCACCCGCGGCACCGGCGGATTGAAAGCCCCCCTCCCGAAATGCGGGAGCAAGGGCTGGGAGGCCATGCGTACAGGCGACGCGAGACGACGAGGGCAACCCCATCGTGTAGGGGTGGGTGGCGGCGGAATCCGCCCCACGGGTGCTAGTGGCCATTACTCCGGAGGCCGCGGGGACCCAGCGCGCGGATGAGGGACGGGGGATCGGTGACGCCGTCTCATGCGGACACCGAGGGGCCCCGGCCCGGGACGCGCTGCTGGGTCGCGGCCGGAGGAGTCTCGGCGCGCAGCGAGCGGGGGCGAGCAAGCGTCGAGGGGCCACGCACCTACGGGGCAAACAAAAGTGCGAAGCCAGCCCCGGGCAAACAAGAAAGCCTGACGAAGTGGCAGGAATAGCTATCCACACCACCCGCGGCACAAGCACAAAAGCCGCCAGACAGTGACAATGGCCTTTGGAACCGTAGCGTTCAGGCGCTGGCGGTAGCCTTGCGTTTGGGCGGCAGGAGGAGGGCGTCGAGGGACCAGTCGCCGGCGCCGACGCATAGGAGAAAGATCAGCGAGCACAGCATCGCGAAGTCGGTGCGCGCGTCACTGACCGCAAACCAGAACCCCTGACCGGCGCGAAACAGTTCGGGGATCTTGGTACTGGCGATGGCAGTCGTGATGACGATGAGCAGCGGGACGGCGGCTAATCGGGTGAGCAAGCCCACCAGAACGAGGGCGCCGCAGATGACTTCAAAGGTGCCTACGAAGTGGGCGGTGAAGTCCGGGAAGGCAAAGCCCATCCGTGAGAATCGGATCACACCCATCTTCGGGTCCGTGAACTTCAGGATCCCCTGCGTGAGGAAGATCAGCCCCACGGCAAGCCGGATGAACACCACGCTGCGCGCCTCGATCCCACTCCGCTCAAGGAAGAAAGCTGCCACTCTTCGGGTCCAATTGTCACTCATGCCCTAAGCATCCCCGTTCTTTTCCGTTACTCGGGGAAACCGACGCGCCACGGCACGAATTTCGCTTGGCGCTACCACCGCCGGAACGTGGGGGCGCGGACCCCGAAACCCGCTCCCCGGACGCCGGTCCTTACCCCTGCGGGCAGTACTCCCTGGCTTCCTCCTTACCGCTGAGCACGCGCAGGGCCCCCTTCGCCAGGGCGAACATCTCGTCCTCGCCCGGGTAGACGCTCACGCCGCAGCCCACGGCCCCCACGTACCTCGTGATCGCTTCAACGAGAATCTGGGAGCGCGCCATGCGACCGGTTAGCAGGACGCGGTCAACAGGCTCGCCATCGAACGCCGGGATGAGGGCGGTGATTGCCTTGGCGATCTGATAGGCCATTCCATCGAAGACCCCCGCCGCCTCCTGGTCCCCTTCCTTGATTCGGCGCTCCACCTCACCCAGGTCCGCGGTTCCGAGCAGGTCGATGAGCCCTCCGCGCCCTATGTTGAGCTTCTTGAGCTCCTCCTTGCTGTACTTCCTGGAGAAGCAAAGATCGATGAGTTGCCCGGTTGGGAGGGTGCCGGAGCGCTGGGGCGTGAACGGCCCCTCACCATCGAGGGCGTTGTTGACGTCGATGTATCGCCCCTTCTTGTGCGCCCCGATTGAGATCCCGTCACCCATGTGAGCGACAACCACGTTCACCTTCTCGTAGAACGTCTCGTTCTCCTCGGCGTAGCGCCGCGCGATGGCGATCTGGTTGAGGGCATGGCTGATAACCTTGCGCCGAATGGCCTTGATACCCGTGACCTTGACGCGCTCGGGGGCCTCGTCCACGACCACGGGGTCCACGATGAAGGCGGGGTTTCCGGTGTCGCTCACCAGTTCCCTGGCGATGAGCGCACCCAGGTTGGACGCATGCTCGCCCATCACGCCCCTCCGCAGGTCCGTGAGCATCTCGTCGCCCACACGGTAGGTGCCGTGCGGCATCGGGCGCAGCAGCCCGCCGCGCCCGGAAACCGCGTCAAGGTCATCGGGGTCGAGGTCGCGCTCCTTGAGCGCCTTCACGATCACGTCCTTGCGGAAGGCGAGCTGCTCCGTGACGCTCTTGCCCTCGTAGGGCGCCAGCTCGTCGGCGGAGTGCTGCAGCTCGGTCGTGAAGCTCTCCTGGTCGCCCTCGTACACGCTGATCTTTGTGGAGGTGGAGTCCGGGTTGACCGCGAGCACCCGGTAGCGGCGGAAAAAGGTGTCCTTGGGCGTCCGCTTCCATTGCCCGAACTGGTGCAGGCGTACCACCGCCGCCTTCACCGAAAGCCGGACGTCCTCCGGGGTGCAGTCCATCGCCAGGTCGACTCCGCGGAACTGGACGCCGAACATCACCGCGAACTTCTTGGCAGTAGGGTAGCGGGTGGCGTAGAGGTGATAAAGAAGGTTTCCCATGTCGAGGCTGGGGCAGATGATCACGTTGGTGCCGCCCACCAAGCTCTGCTGCCCGCTCGCCCCGTGGTAGAGGGCGGAGCGGGCCGAAAGGGCCACGTTCATCTTGACCTCGGCCTGGATGCGTATCGAGGCGTACCGGATGCCGTGCCGCACCCGATCGGCCAGAATTCCCGGCACCAGCTCGGCCGCCCGCCGGACGATATCCGGCGAAGGGCCTTCGTCGGAGCCGCGGTGCGAGTACGACACGATGGCGCCGTGGATCTCCGGGAGGACGTCCTCGGGGATCAGGTCGCGGGCCACCGCGCAGGTGCCGACCGCTACATGCGCCAGCACCTCGGGCCTCATGGTCTCGTTCACGCCCACATCGCCGAAGACCACGATGTTGTGCGGGAATATGTCTTCGGGGTGTTCGTCTGGAAGCACGAAGACACCGGCCTCGCATGGCAGGTACCTCATGGTCAGGGACCTGACCATCGGCCGGAAGAAATCCTTCGGCTCGTGCGAAGCTCCGCCCACAACCATGTCGGCGTGCCCGAGCCGCACCGCACTGATTCCGAAGTGGGCCGGGTTGGACATGAAGCGGCGCGCCTCCTGGAGCGCCACCTTTTGCCCGCCCTCCTGGAGGCTCTCGACGTGCGCGTTGGCGAACGCCTCGACCAGGTCGGGCTGCGCATCGAGGTCCACGAAGGCGCTCTCGGAGAGGGTGAACTCGGCGCGGTTGCGGTCCACGTGCCCGAGAGCGCCCGCCACTACCTCACGCACCACGCCCTCCGGGGCAAGGAAGACGGGCCGTATGAAACGCGTCAGGTAACACGCCGCTTCGAGCACGCGCGGGTCCATGGGCTCGATGAAGATGACGGTCGGCCGGTGTCTCGGGACCTCGAGGATCTGCCTGTTCAGAGATCCCTCAATGTCGAACATGCGTCCCTCCCGTCCCCGCGATTCTAGCAAGCACAAGTTCGAATCAGCACAAGCGAGCCGCGCCCGCTCTCCTGGTAGTGCGGTCCCGTTGTGCTTGCTTCTTCGGACCCCTGGGCCCGGCTCCCGGACCCCGGTCGCTCAGGGGGCGGAGACGCTGGCGAGCCAGCGCTCGCGCAGGAACCCCTTGCCCAGCTCCGAGACCTTCGCGAGGCCCTCCCGGGCAAGCACGACGTAGGGCTGGACGCCGGTGGCCAGCGCCTCGATGCGGGCCTCCTCGGGGCCGTCGTCCTCCACCAGGATGCAGCGCATCTCCGGGTGGTTACGAACGAAACCCGCGAGGGCCGCGTAAAACTTCGCCCCCGGGTGACACGAGGTTGCAGCGACGAGCACGTCCGGCGGTGGCGCAGGCAGCTCCTTCCCGAACGCGTTCGTCCGTGCCCACTCACCGACGAAAAGGTAGCGCAGGTAGGCGTGGTCAGCCGCCACGAGCGGCCGGTAAAGCGCAGCCGCCACCACCTGTTCGGTCTCCTGCTTGTCCGGGTCGAAGGCGTAGTCGGCACCGGCGCGCACCGCGTCCTGCTTCTCGGTCAGGAAGGCCCCGGCGTAGAGGATTTTTCCCCTGAAACCGTTGCGGCGCAGCGAGGCGAGGGTGTCCATGCGCTGCTCGTGCGCCGTGATCGGTCCCTTGAGCACCAGCGTCACGTCGAACATGCCGGCCATGGCGCGCTCGACCATCTCCCAGGCGCGAGCCACGGTCTCCACGTGAATCTCCGGGTGGCGCTCAGAGAGCAGGCGCTCGACCTCGTAGCGCTCGGGAAGATCGCCCAGCACGATGACGCGGCCGGCCACCGTCAGTTCTCCCCGGCGATGAAGCGATCGTACTCCCTCTCCAGGAGGTCGTGGTGCTTTGCCTCTTCCTTGGCGAGGAACTCGAACATCTTCTTCACACCGGGATCCGCCACGATGCCCGCGCAGAGGAGGTAGAACTCCCGCGCTTTCGTCTCACGCTCCATTGCGATCTTGACCGCCTCTTCGGGGCGGGTGTGCTGGTTGACGCCGAACTCGTCCTTGCCGCTCATTCTGACCCCCCGGTACGAGGAAGTTGCCGACAGCTTTATAGCAGATTGCGGCGGCGCGCCGCAGCCTTGAGCTCCTCTCGGAAATCGGGGTGGGTGACCGCGATCAGCTCTTGGGCCCGCTCGCGCAGGCTCTTGCCGAACAGCGAGGCCACGCCGTGTTCAGTGATGACGTAGTGCACGTCGGCGCGCGTCGTGACCACCCCCGAGCCCTCGGCGAGCACGTCGCAGATGCGCGAGATCTTCCCGTCCTTAGCGGTCGAAGGCATCGCGATGATCGGCTTGCCGCCCTTGGAGCGTGCCGCGCCGCGGATGAAGTCCAGCTGCCCGCCAAACCCGGAGTAGATGTTGCGGCCGATCGAGTCCGCACACACCTGCCCGGTGATGTCCACCGAGATCGCTGAGTTGATCGCCACCATCTTCTCGTTCTGGGACACGATGAACGGGTCGTTGACGTAGTCGGAGGGGTGGAACTCGAGGAACGGGTTGTTGTCCATGAAGTCAAAGGTGCGCTTGCCTCCGAGCACGAAGGACGCCACGGTCTTGCCGCGGTGCAGGGTCTTGGCCTCGTTCGTGACCACCCCGCTCTCGACCAGGTCCACCAGACCGTCGGAGAAGAGCTCGGTGTGGATCCCGAGGTTGCGTTTGTCCTTCAGAAACATGAGCACCGCATCCGGGATCTCGCCGATCCCCATCTGCATCGTGGAGCCGTCCTCGATAAGGGCCGCGACGTTCTGCCCGATCGCGCGCGAAACCGGGCCGGGCTGGGCCGCCATCGCGATCTCGAAGGGGCGGCGATTGATCTCCACCACGTGCGTCAGCTTGGACACGTGGATGAACGCGTCGCCGAGTGCTCTGGGCATGCTCTTGTTCACGAGGGCGATCACCGTGCGGGCGCGCTCCGCCGCAGCCTTGGTGCAGCCGACCTCCACCCCGTAGGAGCAGTAGCCATGCTCGTCGGGCGGGGATATGTGGATGAGCGCCACGTCGATCCTCAGGATTCCCTCGTAAATGAGACGCGGGATCATGTGGAGGTGAACCGGCACGAAGTCGGCCCGCCCCTCGTTCACGGCCTGTCTCACGTTGGCGCCCGCGAACAGCGCGCGGTGGCGGAACGAGGCGGCATACTCGGGCTTGACGTACTCCGCGCTGCCCAGAGTCAATATGTGAGAGACCTCCACGTCGCTCAGCTCGGCTGCGCGCCCCACCAATGCGGTGATGAGCTCCTCCGGGCTGCTGCACCCGCTGTGAATCCAGACGTGGTCGCCGGAGCGGATCGCCTTGACCGCCTCTGCCCCCGTTGTCACCCGCTTGCGGTAGAGCTCGACCCAGTGCATCGCGCTCACCTTTCCAGGGCAGGCAGTGGGTGATACGGCAACCCGAACGATCGCGCCAGCGGCTCGCTGCAGCAGGTACCGCGGTAGAGGTAGACGCCGCGCCCGAGATCCTCGCTCGCGGCCAGTGCGCCGTCGATCCCCTTCTCCACGACCTGAGTCAGGTACGGCAGCAGCGCGTTTTGAAACGCCAGCGTTGATGAGCGCGCAGCCACCGAGGGCAGGTTGGGCACACAGAAGTGGAGGATCCCGTCCACCTCGTAGACCGGGTTTGGGAACGACGTCGGATGCGAGGTTTCGAAGCAACCGCCCATGTCGATCGAGAGATCCATGACCACGCTGCGCGGTTTCATGAGACGGAGCATGTCGCGTGTGACGAGGAGCGGCGCGCGCTCCCCCCGGATCGCCACCGCAGCCAGCACAAGGTCCGCAAACGACAGCACCTTCTCGATGTTTGGCCGTGTGGCGAGCATCGTCGGCACCGGCCTGCCCAGGTGCTCGCAGGCGTACCTCAGGCGGTCCACGCTGCGGTCCAGCATGACGACGTGGGCGCCCATGCCCAGAGCCGCCTGGGCCGCCGACCGGCCAAGCACGCCGGCGCCGAGGATCACGAAGCTCGCGGGCGGAACACCCGGCGCGCCGGAGAGCAAGATGCCCTTGCCACCGAACTCGTTGAGGAGGAGCCCCGAGCCGATCGTGAGCGCGAGCCCGCCCGCGATCTCGGACATCATGGTGACGACCGGGGCGTACCCGTGGCTGTCCTCGATGACCTCCACGCCCACGGCGATCACCTCCCGCTCGAGGAGCGCACGCAGCTCCTCCGGTCGCGCGGCGGGAAGCGCCCAGAACGCGATCACGGTCTGCCCCGGGCGCAGGAGCTCGTACTCCGAAGCCTCGGGCGCGTAGACGCCGAGCACCACCTCGCTGCGCCCGAAGACCTCCCCGCGGCTGTAGACGGTCTTGGCACCGGCGGACTCGAAGTCGGCATCGGAGAACCCTGCCTTGACGCCGGCGTCCTTCTGCACCCAGACGCGGGCCCCTGCCTGGGCCAGAGCTTTGACACCGGAGGGCGTCAGCGCCACACGGTGCTCGTGCCCGCGGATCTCCTTCGGGATGCCGATGTCCATTGGGGCGCTCCTCTCTTGTGAATTCTACGGACAAGCACGGCACCACCGCAAGGCTTGGGCCCATTTGGAAGCCGTGGGGCCGGCCCGAGTCACCAAGGTCGCAAAACCCTGGGGCCGTTCGGAACCTGCGCTACAGTTGCCATGTGGACGTTATGACACCGCGGGAGCTCGAGGAGAAGGCCGCAGGCTTCCAGGCCGCGACGGTCATCCTGGCCGCCAACCGCGTCGGGATCTTCAGTGCCCTGTGCGCGGGCCCGATGGCTTGCGAGGAGCTGGCGAAGCGCCTTGCGCTGGACCGCCGCGCGGTGGCCGCCGTCACCGACGCGCTTGTCTGCCTGGGCGCCCTCGAGCGTGAGGGCGAGCGCCTCCGCCTGCCCGAGGCCCTGCGCCCGAGCCTCGACCCCGCTTCGCCGACCGCCTGGGCGCACGCCCTCGACCACCAGTGGTACGTGCTCCAGCGCTGGGCGAAGCTCGACACGGTGCTGGGGACCGGCGAGCCGATCCCGCACCAGCCGGAGGACGAGGAGCGCCTGCGCGCCTTCATCCTCGGCATGGCCGACATGGCACGCCGCGGCGCAGGCGCGCTCTGGAGCGCCGTGGACCTGTCCGGCTTCGCGCACCTCGTGGACGTGGGGGGCGGGCCCGGCGAGCTGGCTCTCGCGGCGCTCGAGCGCTTCCCCGGCCTCTCGGCAACGGTCTTCGACCTCCCGGCGGTGCTGCCGATCGCGCGGGAGTACGCGGCCACACGGAACGTCGGCGACCGCATCGCGTTCAAGGCCGGGGACGCAGTCAAGGACCGGATCCCGGCGTGCGACGTCGCGCTGGTCTCCTCGCTCGTGCACTCCTACGGCCCGGACGGCGTCAGGAAGATCGCCAGACACGTGGCCGCGGGGGTCCGCTCCGGCGGTATGGTCGTCATCCGCGAGTTCATGTGGGACAACGAGGCGCACTCGGGGCCGCTCTCGGCCGCGCTGTTCGCGGTCAACATGCTCTCGGGCACCCCCGAGGGAAGGTGCTGGACCGCGGTCGAGCTCGAGCGCATCTTCGGCGAGGCCGGTTTCGCGAGCTGGAGGAGCACCCGCCTCGATCCCCGCACCACGCTCCTCGTGGGCACCAGGCAGTAGGACCTTGCCTCTTTCTGGCTGTTGCTTTTTCGCTACGGCCGGTCGTCGCGCTCCTCGCACAGCCGGCGGATCGCCGAGGCCATCGCCCGGTTGACCTCGAAGTGCCGCTCCAGGAAGGCGAGGATCGCGAGGGCGGACTCGCGGCTTTGGTCGTACCCCCGCATGAACGACGCCAGCTCGGCCGCCAGCGCGGGGAAACGCTGCTCCAAGCGGCGCTCCCCGTTGAATTGGTCGGCAGGGACCGGCGTCGGCTGCTCCACCGTCACGGCCAGCTCCAGCGTGTGGCTGACGGCCTGGACCTGGATGGCCCGCATCGCGGCCAGCTTCTCCCCGCGCCTCAGGCGGCACAACCCGACGTAGAGCGAGGTCAGCGCCTCGCCCAACAGCCATTCCGGGGAGCTCGGCGCCCTGCCGGCCGCCCTCCGGGGAACGCAGACGGTCTCGTCGAAGCCCTCCTCGCGCCAGACCAAACGGCCATGGGCGAACGGGATCCCCGAAAGCTCGTGCGCCTCGAAGACGGCGAACTCGCAGAACACGCCGTCCTCGAACAGCACCTTGTGCCCGTCGGCGGTGTTGCGGTACGAGTACGCCACGGGAGCCGCCTGAGCGAGCCAGGCCAGGCTCTCGATGAACGATGCCTTGGCGCCGTCCTTGGCGACCACGAAGAAGTCCAGGTCGGAGAACTCGTCGAGCCTCCCGGTCTCGAGGCCCACCGAGCCCAGCCCGAGAAGCGCCAGCGCCCGCCCCGAGGCCTGCAGCGAGCGGCCGATCTCCTCGAGCCTTTTCAGGAGCAGCTCTCGCTTGTGCATTTATTCACAAGTTCCAATGACTGCTCGTGCCTCCCCCCCGCGCCTCGTGCCTTTCTCACCCCCTCGGCAGCGGCAGCAGCGCGCCACCCGAAACCGGCAGGTCGACGCCGGTGAGGTGGCACTGGCGCTCGTCGGCCAGGAAGAGCACCGCGGCGGCCACGTCCCCCGGCTCGGCGACACGGTGCAGCGGAATCGCGCTGATGATCCTGTCCAGCTTCCCCGGCTGCCGGAACGCCTCCTCGGCCATCGGAGTCCGCACCCACCCGGGCGAGACGAGGTTCACCCGGATCCCTGGCGCCAGCTCCTGAGCGAGCGACTGCACCAGCCCCCACAGCGCGGCCTTCGAACCGGCGTAGTGGCTGTGGCCCGGCTCGCCGCGCTGGCCCGCCGTGGAGCCGATGAACACCATGCTCCCCTTCTTCATGACCCGGGCGGCCTCGCGCGCCAGGAAGTACGCCGAAAAGGTGTTGGTCCTGAACATCGTCTCGAGCTTTTCGGCGGTCAGGGTGCGGATCTCGCCATCGTTCCAGATGCCTGCCGAGTGCACCAGCACGTCGAACGATCCGGCCGTACGGATGAGCGCCGTGCACCCCTCCTCCTTTGCGAGGTCGGCAGGTACCGGCACCACCCGGTCGGCGCCGAATTCGCGGCGGAGATCCTCCACGACAGCCCGCCCCTTCCGGCAGTGGGCGACCACCGTTGCTCCCGCAGTCAGGAATGCCCGCGCGCAGGCAAGCCCGATCCCGCTCGAAGCGCCCGTCACGATGACGCGTCTCATCCGTCCTCCTTCGGGCCCGCCGCCATGGCCTCACCGTAGGTTGCCGTCGCCACCAGCGCCCTCAGCGTCAGCCAGCGCGAGGGCTGGCCCACCGGCTCGCCGAACGGCGCGCCCTGCCGTGGAGCCCAGCACCCGGCTCCGTCCTGCCTGGCCAGCACGCTCAGGAGAGCGGCCAGGATCGGCGGCTCGGCCTTCCAGCCCACACGTGCGAATGCGCAGAGCGCGTCGAGCAGGTCGGTGCGGGCGAGGTTCGGCTGCGCGAACGACAGCCAGCCGCGCGGGGTTGTGCCCTCGAGCCACAGCCCACGGGCCAGCAGCCCCCGCCCCGCCCGCTGCGCAAGCCTCGAGACCTGTCCGCGCTCGGCGGGCGGGAGCTCGGCCACGAAGCGCACCACCGCCACGGCCGCCACCGGGCACGCACCGTCGACGAGGTGCCGCAGCTCCGTGCACGACCAGAGCTTTCCGCCCTCTTCGCGCTCGGCGAGCCACGCCACGGCTTCGCGCACCCTCGGGTGGTGCGCGAAACCGAAGCGCGCCAACGCCGCACAGACCTCCGCTGTGAAGCACGCGGCCGGCGGCCTGCCCTTGGCCGGCGAGAACCCCCCCGACCGCGGCTGGAGCTCCTGCAGAAGGACCTCGGCGCCGCGGGCCACGCGCGGGTCTTCGGGGTCGGCCCCCAGCTGCGCGAGCGCCAACAGGTGCCACGCGGTCCCGCCCCAGCGCGCCCCGTAGGCCACCGGCGAGCCCCAGTAACCCAGCGGATTCTGCTGCCGGAGCAGGAATGCCGCTGTGCCCATGTCGCGGGCGGCGAGGCGCGCCCGCGTCACCGCCGGGCTGTCGTGCGGGCGCCCGAGCAGCTCGACGAGGGTGCGCCACACCACACCCGGTTCGTCATCGCTGAGCAGAAAACGGGTGGGGTCGCCCTTCAGGTGACGCCACCACGTCGCCTCGCTCACGCGCCCCGTCTCCGCTTCGCCTTGGTTGCCTGGACCTGCTGCAGGACCCCGCTGATGCGGGCGATCTTGCGGTTGCGCGCCTGGATGGCCGAAACATCCTCCTGGTCCACGACCTCGGACCTGACGTCGCGGAGGAGCTTCTCCAGCTCGAACTGGAACTGATCCATCTCCGGGTCGGTGAGCCGTTTGAGCTGCACAGCGGTGATCAGGGTGTACCCGGCCGCAACCTGATCCGCCATCGCCGGTGCCGACCCGCCCATGAACGGACTCATGTCGCCCTCCCGCGGCGCTCGCGCGCCTTTTCGGACTGTGCCGTGCAATCCTACCATTTCGGCCGCACGGCCGACGGCCAGCCCGCCATGGTACGCACGCGGAAGGAATGCTAGGTTTGCCCGGACCCGTTGGGCCGCAGGGGGGCACGATGGCTTTCGAGAGCTTGGACCTTTTCTCCGTCGAGGACCTCTACACCGCCGAGGAGCGCATGGTGCGGGACACGGTGCGAGCCTGGGTGAGCGAGCGGGTACTCCCGCACATCGAGGAATGGGCGTGGGAGGCACGCTTCCCCCGCGAGCTTGTGCCCGAGATGGCGCAGCTCGCCCTCTTCGGCGCCACTCTCAATGAGTACGGCCTGCCGGGGCTTTCCAACGTGGCCTACGGCCTCGTGATGCAGGAGTTGGAGCGCGGCGACTCGGGTCTGCGGTCGTTTGTCTCGGTCCAGTCCGCGCTGGTCATGCACCCGATCATGACCTGGGGCTCACAGGCCCAGAAGGACCGCTGGATCCCGTTGCTGGGCAAGGGCCAGGCGATCGGGTGCTTCGGCCTCACCGAGCCCGACTTCGGCTCCAACCCGGGCGCGATGCGCACACGCGCCCGCCGAGATGGGAACGGCTGGGTGCTCGCCGGCGAGAAGGCCTGGATCACCAACGGCTCGATCGCGGACGTGGCGGTGGTGTGGGCGAAGGACGGGGACGGCGTGGTGCGGGGCTTTCTCGTGGAGCGCGGCACGCCGGGGTTCTCCACGGTGGAGCATAGGGGGAAGTACTCGCTGCGGGCCTCGGTGACCTCACAGCTCGTGCTCTCCGACTGCCGGGTGCCGGAGGAAAGCCGCCTCCCGCTCGCATCGGGCCTCAAGTGCCCGCTCGGCTGCCTCACCCAGGCCCGCTACGGGATCGCCTGGGGCGCCCTCGGCTCCGCCCTGGCAACGTTCCACGCCGCGCTGGACTACGCGAAGACCCGCACGCAGTTCGCGGACAGGCCCATCGCCAGCCACCAGATCATCCAGGAGCGGCTGGTCTGGATGGCCAACGAGATCACGAAGGGCCAGCTCATGGTGTGGCGCCTCGGGCGGCTGAAGGACTTGGCGAAGGCCACCTCCGTGCAGGTCTCGCAGGCCAAGCGCAACTCCTGCTGGGTGGCGCGCGAGTGCGCACGCCTGGCGCGGGAGATCCTCGGCGCCAACGGGGTCGTCAACGAGTTCCCCGTGATGCGCCACCTCATGAACATCGAGTCGGTCTACACGTACGAGGGCACCCACGACATGCACACGCTGATCCTGGGCGAGCACCTCACCGGTATACCCGCCTTCATGCCACCTCGGGAGGAGTGAGGCGAACGTGGGCCACGACGCTCGAGTGGACGCCGTCCTTGCAGGGCGGTTCATGACCCGCCCCGCGGCAGCCGCGCCGCGCGCTGCCTGGACCGGCTGGGCGCGCACCCTGGCGTGGCTGACCGTCGGCTACAACCTCGTCGAGGGCCTGGTCTCGATGGGGTTCGGGGCGGCCGACGAGTCGGTGGCTCTCTTCGGCTTCGGTGCGGACAGCTTCATCGAGGTGGCTTCCGCGCTGCTGGTCCTGTGGCGTCTGCGCGCGGACGCTGCCACCCACGCCAGTCAGCGCCTGGCACGCGAGCGCCGCGCGACCGGCGGGATCGGAGCGCTGTTCCTGGCTCTTGCCCTGGGAATCGCGACCGGCGCCGTCCTTCAGCTCGCGGCGGGGAGCCACCCGGACACCACGATTCCCGGCGTCGCGGTCTCGCTCGTGTCGCTCTCGTTCATGCTGTTCCTGTGGCGGGAGAAGAGGCGCGCAGCCCGCGCCCTCGACAGTCGAACCCTGGCGAGCGACGCCGCGTGCAGCTTGGCCTGCATGAAGCTCTCCGCGGTGCTCTTTGCCGGCAGCCTGCTCTTTCTCCTCGCGCCCCGGCTCTGGTGGGCCGACGCAACCGGGGCCATCGTGCTCGCCTTCCTCATTGCCCGTGAGGGCTGGGAGATGCTTCGTGCGGCGATTCGGCCGGACTTCTCAGGCGGCTGTGGCTGCGAGGAGTGACTGCCAACCACTTCAAGGCGGGGCGCCTGGCCCGGGAACAGACGAATATCCTCCCGCTCGGATATTCACAAACTCGAATAACCATACGCAAAATTGTCTTCGCGTTCGAGAACACGCTCATATGAACGGATTTTTGAACGCCCATTGCAGTCACCCCATTCACGGCAGTCACGGCTCAGCGCGTGACCTCGGCAGACGGTGAGGGCGGACCCTGGAGGCCGTTGCCTGCCTGGTACACGATGCGATAGGCGATCTTGCCCTTGCGCGGCGGGTGCACATCGGCGACCTCAGGGGTGGTGGTCGGGCCGGCAATGAAGAGCCAGCCCTCTTCCCCTTCCGAGCGCCGCTGGACGACCACCGAGAGCCCAGTCGGCGGCGGCGGGTAACCGATCACCACCCTCGGGAACGGCTCGGTCACCAACCGCGCCGTCGGCGCCGCCGGCTGAGGGAGCTCGGGTGAACCGACGCGTACCGCCACCGGCTGCGAGGGCTGGCTGCGGTTCCCCGCCGGATCCACCGCAACAAGCCGGTAGAAGTACGGCTGTCCAGGCAGGACCCGGGAGTCCTCGAAGGTGCGCGCGGAGCCGGGCAGCGGGTCGCCGATCACAAGCCCCGGATCCTCCGGCGTGCCCCCGCGCAGGACCAGCACCTGCGAGGTGTCGGCCTCCGGCGGCGCCGGCACGAACGTGATCCTCACCACCCCGCGGCCGCCGTCGGCCTCGGTGATGCGCGGCGGTTCCGGCGGCACGGTGTCTGGCAACACCGCTTCCACCACCGCGCTCGGCGTACTCTCCTGGTTGTCGAACGCCACCGCCACGATGCGGTAACGGAGGGCTCCACCCGGGCTCGGCCCCACGAAGTCGTCGTAACGCGGCTCCGGTGTCACCCGGGCGTTCATGCGCACCCAGTCGGCGGCACCGGGTGACTGTCGCTCCACGAAGTAGCCCGCCACCTGGAACGGCACCGGCTGCCACGTGAGATGAACCCGCGTCGTGCCGACGTCGGCCTTCAGCCCCGTTACCGCCGGGGGCGCGGTGGCGTTGCGGGGCAGCGCCATGGCCGGGTCGGACAACGGCCCGAGGTCGCCGCGGGGGCCGACGGCCTGCACCTTGTAGAAGTACGAAGCGCCCCCGGCCAGATCGGAGTCCTGGTAGGACATCGCGTCGGGCGGCAAAGGCGTCTCCGTGAGCACCGAGTATGGGCCCTCGTGGAGGGTGCTGCGCGAGACCACCAACCCCTTCGTGTGGGGGTTGGTGATGTGCGTCCACGAGACCTTGGCCGCGTTGGTGCCGCCCTCGGCGCGCAGGTCCTTGGGCGGGTCGAGGGCCGCAAGGTCCTGGACGTAGTACCGCAGCTCGGTCCACCGGGAGCCGCGTCCGAGCACGTCGACGCTCTGCACGCGGTAGACCACCTCTGCCTCACCCGGCGCGTAGTGGTCCACGAAGAGCGGCTGGCCGGCCACCCGCTTGCCGCCCACCACCACGAGGCTTGGCGTCCGTAGCCCGACCTTGCCGTCCGCGCCCACCCGCTCGACCGTGTAGCCCACAACCGGCGGATCACTATCGCGCGGGGCGTCCGCCCAGGTCACGCCAACGCCGTCCCGCGAGGTGGCCGCCGACAGCGCGCCTGGCGGCGGCGCGGCAGCCGTCGGCCGCGTGGGATCGACCTCCCTGGAGGTGAACGAGGCGCCGATCTTGCCCGTGCCGTCGAGCGCGCTCAACCGGTACCGGCACGCCCGCGTGCCGGGCTGGGCATCCGTGAAGCGCACGCCCAGGGCACGCCCGAAGCGGACGTCCGCTGCGCCGCCCAGCTCCATCACGACCTCGGCCACCTGCCGCTGCTCCGGCGTCAGCGCGGCGCGGGAGGCCGCGTCGGCGAACCTGCGAATGGCATCCGCCTTTTCGGGGGAGAGCGCCGCCAGCGCCGCCGCATCCTGCCCGGGTCGCAGCGCCTCCGCAAGCACCGTGGCCTCGGTGCCGACCATCCGTTCGAGCCTCCAACCCCCCGCCGGCCAGCCGGAGCCGGTGGGCAACCAGAAAACCTCCACGGTCCCCTGCTCGGTCGCCGCAACCCAGACCATGCCTGCCGGCCCGGCAGGTGCAGCGCCCGCGGCCGTTGCCGAAAGCACGGCCAACGCCAGGATCCTGATAAGCGCGAACCTCACGTGGGTGCCGTTCATAGTGAGAAGTCTCCACACACGGTCTTGGACGTGACAAGGAGAGGGATTTCGATACACCCGTGGCAGTTGATGTCGAGAGGCAGGGCGGCGAAATTGACCCCCGCCGTGATACCCACGCCCACACAGACACCGAAGGCGCAAACCTCCGCCGTAAGCCCCGCGTCCGCGTGGCCGAAGATTCCAGGCGCAGTGGTGATGCCCAATCCGACGTCCATGAACCCCTTGACGTGCCCGATGCTGCACCCGAGGTAGATCGACACCGATCCACCCACCTCGAGGCCCTGGCTCGACAGCATCAGGTAGGAATCCACGTTGCCCATGTTCATCAAGGTCGCCTTGATGCGAGGTCCCTCGCGAGCACCGGCGTGGATGTACCAGTCGCCCTCACCGAAGTGGAGGGCCACGGCGGCGGTGGCCTCGCTGGAGCCGAGGTCGAACTTCACGGTCCCATCGAGCAAGTTGAGGCCGCCCCACAGCCTGCCGTCGAAGTTGCCGTTCGCCCACTGGAAGTACCCGGCAAAGTCGCCGTTGCCCTCGTGCTGGTAGGTGAGGAGCCAGGCATGGAAGTCCATGCGAGCGCCGACGGACGGGCTGATGGTCAGGTCGCCGTCGAGGCTGAAGATGAAGCCGGTGTCCGGCGAGCCGACCCGCATCCCGGCCATGAACATGAAGTTGCCGGAGAAGTCGGGCTGGGCGTCCTTGATACTCGCCGCGTTCTTGAACGCAGTGATCGGGAAGTTGTAGCCGAGCCCGCCGCGCACCTTGTAGAGGTTGATGAACGGTGGCACGAGCGGCGTGCCGCTCGTGCCGAGGTCGAACTCGGCGCGCGTCAGCCAGTAGCTCTTGCCGTTCTCGTACCCGAGCAGGAACTCGGCCTTGATCGGCGGCCCGCCGAACATCCCCACGTCCACCGGCCCATAGAACCGCGTGTCCTGGCTGCCGTCATAGGTCGGCGTGATGTTGGCCTCGAGCGCAGGCTGCCCCGCCGGGAACGCCACCTGGACGCCGAACGGCGAGTACACGGGACCGCTGCCGACGTAGTCCTTCCCCGGGCGCTTGATCGCGTAGTTGACCTGCGTCTCCGCGGCCGGGAGGGTCTCCGAGAGGTGGGAGGTGACCTTGACCGCGAAATCGAGGCGACCCTCGCCGCTGGTGGCCGCTGTGAGCGTCACCGAGGTGAGGTCCACCGGCGTGTCGCCCAAGACGGCCTTGCCGGAGAGGGCGATCGTGCGGGTCGGTGCTCCCTTGGCGAAGTAGGCGCGGCCATCGAAGCCGAACAGCATGTTGTCGGCGGTGAAGTTCGCGAACGGTTTATTCTCGGCCTTCAGGTCGAACGTTGGTGTCGCACCGCACCGCCCAGCCGACGTTTTCCTCTTGCGTGAAGAACATGTTGTCGGCCTTCATGGCGATGCGATTCGGCTGATCGTTGTAGACGACCAGCGGAGCGGAGCCGATGAACGCGAACCCGATGCCCGAGGACTTTCCTCCCCCGGACTGCAGCTTGGCGTCCCCCCCGAACTCGGTCTCCGGCCATGGCACGTGCACCTTCATGCCCTCGTAGGTCGCGCTCAATTTGCCGCCGGAGGCGGTAACGTGGATGGCGTTGAAGCCGACCCACCCCTCGCCGATGCTGGCCTTCCAGGACCCCGTGGTGATCGCGCCGCACAGGCCGGCATCCATGATCCCCCAGTCGGTCACGCTCTTCTCGTAGGCGCCGCCGTCCCCGACCATGTCCATCGTGTAGGGAGTGAGTGTGGCCGTGCCCAGGTGCACGCCGACCCAGGATGAGCCACTTCCGGCGCCACACTGTGAGGCAGCCCCGTCCCCCTCGGCGCGGCTCCAGTCGAGCCGCACCTCGTCGGACCGGATCTTGAAGGCGCTCCAGCCGATCAGGATCTCGGGCAGCTTCAGGCCCGCCTTGTACCAGCTCCCCTCCGCAAGCCCCGCCCCAGCGCCCGTCACCGGCGCCGTGACGCCCTTCCACGCGGGTGGCTTCTGCAGAGCGTCGTTGATGCGCAGGGTCGTATCCTTGACGGTGAGGTCGAAGGTGGCATCGAGCTCAGTTGAGGCGCCGGCCTCGCCGACCACGTGCGAGAGGGTGCCCACGAGGCCGGGTCCGTCAATGTCACGGTTGGGCGACACGTCGAGGCTCCCCTTCTCGACGAGGCGCATGTCCGGCACCTCCCAGTTCGAGAAGGTCACCTCCACGGCGTGCCGCTTCGTGCTGTAGGAATCTTTGCTGAGGGGAAGCATGAGCGTGCCGGTGCCAGAGAACGTGGTTTCCTTGATCGTGACGTTCCCCTGGAGACCAGAGACGCGGAACTCGCCAAGCTTAGTCGGAAAGATGAATACGCACGGCGTGGTGGGGTCGGCCCCCACCACCTTGTAGGGTCTCGGTTCCGACTCCACAAAGAGCGGCTTCTCTTTCTTGAGGCTGATGCCGGCCAGCACCGTGTCGGCGGCGGCCTGCAGCGAAGCGAAGGCCGGCGCCCCGCCCTGGCCGGATTGGCCCGGCGACAGGAACCCGATCTTCGACGCGTTGGTCCCGGTCGTGAGGATCTTCTTAGCGAGTGCAAGATCGCCCGAGCTGCGCTGGCGCCCGAGCACGCTGTCGGCGACCACCGCGGACGCAAACTCCACGTCCAGAGGCGTGAACTCAGGCAGCACCTCCGCCTCGACCGTCACCCTGTGGACGCCGTGCTTCTCGACGCTGAGGAGGTCGGAGTCGAGCTTGACCTCGGCAAGCAACGGCTCTCCCCAGGTCGTGGGGTCCTTCCCTAGGTTCTTGCGCTGCTCCGAGGGTCCGATCTCCTTGTCCTCGGTGTAGACCACGATTCCCTGGTTCGAGTCGGGTCCAAACACCTTCCAGGTGATGCGCGCCTTGCCCTTGCCGTAGAAGCGCAGGACGCCCGTGGCGGTGAGAGATTCGTCGCAGTCGCTGACGTTGATCGGCGGCGGAGGAGGCGCCATAATCATTGGCCCCTGCGCCTTGTCCCGGGCCTGAAAGAGGATCGCCTTCTGCTTGCCGTGCCCGGGGAAGCCGGTGACCTCGATCGAGTCGAGGTGGAGGGGCCCCGTGGCGACCGTGTCCTCGCGCGTCGTGATCGTGAGGGATTGGCAGTAAAGTATGTAGGCGCGCTTGAGGACCGCGGGCGTGGACTGTTGCCAGCTCGCCAGCGTTGCCGCCGGGAGTGCCCCCGTCATCTGCGCTCCCAGCTTGGCCGTGGAATCGGCCGTCTTGCCGCTGCTCTCGGTCCGACCCGCCGGCGCCTTTCCCCCGCCTAGAAGACTCGCGGCCCCCCCGCCCTGGAACGAAAGCGCCGCGAGATATGGCGAGAGCTGAGGCCCGTCGATGGCCATCCCCAGCTGCGTGGGATCCACTTCCTGGGCGTCGCCCTCGGCGAGTTGGAAGAAGCGGATGGTGAACGTGCCTATGCGGTCGTACGAGTGCCGGAGGGCGCCCGACGCCTGGCCGCCCAATCCGAAGATCGCATGAGCAAACGACCCGGCGCCCCCCGCCTGCCCCTTCGGGTTGGGCAGCTCCAGCTTGACGCTCCGGCCCCACGCCATCACCGGGTCCTTGCCTTGCACCGGCAGCACGGTGCTCACCGGTTCCACCGTGCCGTCGCCCCAGTCCACGAAGAGGGTGTCGAACTCGAGTTGGGAGATGTTGGTCGCGAGCTGTCCACCCTTGGGCGCTACGAACGTCGCCTTGGGATGGGTCGCCCACGGCGAGTACGCCAGGTCGAACTGGCCGGATAGGCCGAACACGTCACCGGGGTAGTTGTTGGGATCGATCCTGGGGTTCTTCTTGCCGTTGACGACGTCGTAGACCGGCTTCCCGTTCTCGTCCAGGACGGTCTTGTCCGAGAGCGGGTCGAGCTGCAGGCTGCCGGTCTTGTGTTTGCCGCCGGGGCAATCCATCCCAGTGGGCTCGTTGGGTACGGCGAGGGGCCAGCGTTCGGAGAGCTCCACCTCCAAGTGGATGAGGCCGTCGGCCTCTGCCTTCGGTACCTCCTGACCAGCCCTCACGCGCAAGCATGTGGGATCGTAGAGCTTGAAACCGGCAACCTCCCAGAGTAGGTCGGCGCCCGCCGTGGGATCTGGGAGGGTGGGCATCACGATCACAGGCGTCTGCGTTCCAAGGCCGGCCTTCCCGGCCACCTGCGCGCCCCCGCTGCCCTTCCCCGCTGCTACCTTCGCGGCCTGCGAAGACACCGGCCCCTGCGGCTGCGTGAAGGCCGCAGCTTGCGCCGCGGGCGGCCCGAAAGCCCCTGGGCCGGCGACGTTGGGTACCGTCGGCATGTCACCGATGGCGCGGTAGGCTTTTGTCTTATCGGATACCTTGGGCAGCAGCTCCGCGAGGAACACCGGATCCGGGCGGAAGAACCTCGGCACGATGGCTAACGTCGCATTGCCGATCTTGAGGGTCTCCGGCCCGATCCGGCGCGTCACCAGGAGGGTGCCGCTGGCCTTGTCGTAGATCCGCAGCTCGAAGTACTCGGCTGTCCCTGGGCTCTTCTCGCGCCACTGGAAGAGGGCGTCGTCGTCGATTAGCGGGTAGCCGAGGTCCTTCCATGCGTTCTCCATGATCTTCTGCTTGCCCCACTTGGGCAGCTCGAGCTGCAGCTTCTCCTTTGCATACGTGAGCGTCGTGACCTTCGCACACACCGGTTTCTTGATGACCGCCCTTGTGGGTGCAACCTTGATAAGCACGCCGCCAGGGCCGCGGTTGCTGCCCTCCGCGCCGCTCGCCTCGGCCACCCGCGTGCCTGGAGCGGCGGTGGGAGCCACCAGGACCGTCACCTTCGCCATGGTGGGAAGCGTGAAGAACGGCCGGCCGAGGAACGTGATGTCGCTGCCGAGCGAGATCCTCGTGTCGAGGGTGAGGTTCTTGCCGGTCAGCTCGAGGTCGTACTGCTTGCCCGGCTCCAGAGTGTCGGGCTTGATGATGTCGATGCGCGGGCCCTCCACGCGCTCGGTTGGCCGCGGGGGAAGCACCGTGAGATCCATGGTGGCCATGCGGGGCCCCGGTACGGAGGTGGCGATGCCGGAGAAGCTCGCCCGGACCGGGCCCTGGGGTCGCTTGCGATCCACGCTGACCGTGACCCCTTGCGAGGCTTCGCCCCCCTGAACGCGGCCCACGCCGCCGGAGGCCACCACGCCCCCGAGCTGGAGTGGGAAGGTCGCCGGCGAGAACGTGATGCCTGGGAGCTGCGGCGCGGTGACCGTCACGAGGCCGGCAAACCCGTTAACGGCGCGGGCGCTCACCACGGCGTCCACGGAGTCCCCGGCCGCCACGGTCGTCGCCTGTGGCGTCACGTCGAGCTCGAAGTCCGGCGCAGCCGTGACCAGCAGGCTGACCGCCACGCTCTTCGGTGGCCCCGTCGTCGGCTGGAAGGTAAAGGTCAGCGTACTCGTCTGCCCGGCGACCGCCTGACGCGATACGGCGACCGTGAACTGCGCCTGGCCGTAGGGCGGGCCCGTGAGGTCGATGGTGGCCGGCGTGACGGTCACGCCCGCGGGCGTGCCGGCGACGCTGACGCTCAGCCGGGGCGGTGCGAAGCAGGGGTTGCCATCAACCGTGGCGACGACAGTTCGGCTCGCCCCGGAGGCCTGTACGACCAGGGAGCCGGGCGCCACGGTGGGCGTGAAGGCGGACGCCGCGACCTCGATCTGCAGCTCGGCCTTCTGCTCGACACCCGCGGCGGGGTCCGAGACCCTCAGGGTCAACACGTACCGTCCGGAGAGTGCGCCCGTGGCTTGCACCTTGAACGGCAGCGTCTGCGCCGGCGGCAGGGCCGCCGGGATGAGCTCGGGCAGGGTGATGGTGAGCCCGGGGGGCACATTGCTCCAGCTCACCGAGGGTCTCCCCTGATAACCCCCAACCGGGGTTAGCGAAACCGTGTCGTCCACCGCTCCCTGCCCCGCACACAGCGAAAGCACGGGCTTCCCGAACGAGACGGCGATGTCGCCGCACCCGCCCACCACCACGGAGAGATCGAACGTCCTGCTGATCCCCTGGGCGGCATCGGCGACGCTCAGGACGAGGACGTAGCGGCCCGCGGCCGCGCCCGTGGCCTGCACCTTGAAGGGCAGCGTCTGCGCCGGCGACAGCGCCGAGACCGCGAACCTCCCGGGGGTCACGGTGATCCCCTGCGGGATGCTGCTCCAGTAGACCGCTGGTGCGCCCTGATAGCCCGACAACGGCGTGAGGGTCACGGTGTCATCCACCGCCGCGGTGCCGCAGAGCTGGAGCGGCGTCCTTCCGAAAGAAACGGCGACGTCGCCGCAGCCGCCCACTACCACGGGGAGATCGAACGTCTTGCTGATCCCCTGGGCGGCATCGGCAACGCTCAGGACGAGGACGTAGCGGCCCGCGGCCGCGCCCGTGGCCTGCACCTTGAAGGACAGCGTCTGCGCCGGCGGGAGGGCCGAGACCCCGAACCGCACGGGGGTCACGGTGATCCCCTGTGGGACGCTGCTCCACTGGACCGCTGGCGTGCCCTGATAGCCCGACAGCGGCGTGAGGGTCACGGTGTCATCCACCGCCGCGGCGCCGCACAGCTGGAGCGGTGTCTTGCCGAACGCCACGGCGATGTCACCGCACCCGCCCACCACCACGGGCAGGTCCAACGTCCTGCTGATCCCCTGGTTGGCATCGGCAACGCTCAGGACGAGGACGTAGCGGCCCGCGGCTGCTCCCGTGGCCTGCACCTTGAAGGGCAGCGTCTGCGCCGGCGGGAGGGCCGAGACCCCGAACCGCACGGGGGTCACGGTGATCCCCTGTGGGACGCTGCTCCACTGGACCGCTGGCGTGCCCTGATAGCCCGACAGCGGCGTGAGCGTCACGGTGTCATCCACCGCCACGGCGCCGCACAGCTGGAGCGGTGTCTTGCCGAACGCCACGGCGATGTCGCCGCACCCGCCCACCACCACGGAGAGATCGAACGTCCTGCTGATCCCCTGGGCGGCATCGGCAACGCTCAGGACGAGGACGTAGCGGCCCGCGGCCGCGCCCGTGGCCTGCACCTTGAAGGGCAGCGTCTGCGCCGGCGAAAGCGCCGAGACCGCGAACCTCCCGGGGGTCACGGTGATCCCCTGCGGGATGCTGCTCCAGTAGACCGCTGGTGCGCCCTGATAGCCCGACAGTGGCGTGAGGGTCACGGTGTCATCCACCGCCGCGTCGCCACACAACTGTAACGGCGTCGTGCCGAACGCCACGCCGACGTCGCCGCGCGCCACGACGGTCAGCTCGACTATCGCCGACCCAACGGCGAAGGTCTCGTCGGCGACGGTAATGCGGTAGGTCCCCGGCTGGGTACCCTGGGGCGCCGCGAACCTGAACGTGGTCTTGACGGCCATCGTCGTCGCCGCCCCGATGGCCACCGGTGCGCCCTGGTACTGGTAGGTCACCGCTACGGGCACCGTGCTCACGCCGGGCGGCAGCGTGCGGAACACGAGCTTGCCGGTTCCGCTCGTGGCCTGGTTCGGCAGCCGGAGGTTCACGGTGATGACCTCGCTCTGGCCCCCGGTCAGAACCGTGACCTTGTCCGGGTCGATCGTGAGAGGTTTCGGGGCGGCCGGCGCAAGGGTCTGCGCGTTCACCGCCGCGGCGCCGGACATCAGCGTCCAGGCCAGGATGCAGGGCACCCAGAACGACCGCGCTCGCATGGCTCCTCCGCTTGCGTGCGTGGGCGGCACCCGAAGCGCCGCACCACTGGAACACAACGCGCGCCAACGGCCCCGGTTTAGCTTCCCGAGGCCGAGTTACCTTCTATTGAAGCTTGCACAAGAAATGTGACACCACCTTGCTCGGAAAAGCCCGTGAATCAACGGGATTCGGACATAGACGCGCCACATTACTTACGCAAGAGTCAATAGTTCCGCTCCCTGTGCACATGTCCGATCCTACCGGCCCCGGAAGACCTGCGCACCGAGCGGTGGGATCAGGTTGGCCGCCGACGAGACCGGCGTGGCGGTCCCTGGAGGTGGCGCCATCGGCGGGATCGGGCCCGCACCCGCACCTTGCGAGCTGCCACCCCAGTGGATGTTCACGACGAACCCGAGGCGGCGATGGAACCCCTGCCCCGGCTGCCCCGAGACCTCGCTCCGGTTCCAGTCCCCCGTGAGTTGCAGGGAGGCGTAGGCACCGATGGCAGGCGGGTTCCAGGTGATCGCGAGTTGGTACTGCTCGGTTCTCGTCTCCGTGGACGTGAGGCTGATCTTGCTCTCGTTCCAGGCCGCCCTCGGCTGCAGCGTCAGTCCGAGCGATGGGATGGTCCAGTTCGGCTGGACCGTCAAGAGGGTCTGATCGGTGCGCCCCACCGTTGCACTCCCGTCCATGCGGGTGAAACCCACGGTCCCGAACAGGCCGAACGTCTGGACGATCTGCCCCCCGCCCGTCAGGGTGGCGCCCGCCATCTTAATGTCGGCGTCGGGCATGATCTTGTTCTGCATGTCCTGGAAGGTGAGGACCTGCGAAACGGCGAACGTGCCGAGCATCTCCGAGAGCGTCGCCATGGCACCCCAGGCCCGGTTGTCGGTCCTGGGGAGCTGGTGGACCGTGTCCGCGTCGCCGGTGTTCGTGGTCAGATTCCCTCCCAGCTGAAAGGTCACCTTTTGGCTGAAGGCGGTGCTGAGCTGCACGACCCCGCCGTTTTCCCTGGCCGACGGGCTCGCCGCGCCGGACGTGTTGCCGCCCTCAAGGTGCCGAATCTGGAGGGAGATCACCGTCCGGCCGACCGCCTTCTGCACCGTGAGGTCGCCCCCCTGGCGGTCGGGGACGCTGCCCACGGTGAAGCCCCGGTTGGCAGGGTTGACGAAGCCGGCCTCCGTCCTCCGCAGGTTGAGCGCATAGCTGAATGTGCCTCTGGTGCCCGTGAGGCCGAGCCGGAACGCGTTACCCTTCTGCTCGCTCTCGGCGCTGCCCGGGTTGGGCGTGAAGGTGCCTCTGGCCACCTCGAAGATGATGTTGAAAACCGCCGAGGCCGCGACGCGCCCGAAAATCCCGTACAGCGTGCCCTTGCCACCGGCAGAGTTGAACCCCGGCGTGTCCTCGGTCTTGAGGCCGATCGCGCTGATCTGGACGTTCTGCAGGCTCTGCGGGGTCGAGAGGGCCGCCGCGGTGATCCTCTGCTCGGGCCCGAAGCTGCCCGCGACCACCCCGACGGGCTTGTTGCTGGGCGAGTAGTAGACCGACGCCACGGGTCCCGGGGTCGCCAGCAGCAGCTCGGCGCCTCCGCGCGCGACCCCGGTGGTCATGAGCTCAGAGCCCGCCACGAAACTCGGCGCCGCGTAGCCCACGGCGAGCTGCTCCTTGAACGAGCCTTGCTCGGCCCCGAGGTTGACCAGCCAGTTCCGGCTCTGCTGCACGGTCTTCTTGGGAGACTCCAGATCGTGACTGATTGCGACGTCCCCCGCCCCCTTTCGCGGAAAGGGAGCCGTCGGAGAGATCGCCCTGTGCGGAGAGCTGTGCAAGCACGTTGTTGGGCTGGCTCTTCGGGTCCTCCCTCACGTAGGTGATGCCGCCCTGCAGGCCAAGCTGCCAGTTGCCGCGTACCGCCGGGGGAGCCTTCTCCGGCTTGGCCTCCGCCCCAGACGGGCACGGCCCCGGGCCTGGCCGCCGCCCCGGGTGCTTGCGGCGGGCCAGCTTGCGTCTCGAGGGCGACGATGAAGCTCCATGCCGTGACCTGCCCGGCCAGCGACAGGCGAACCGTGTGGCGGCCCGGATCCAGCGGCAGCAGGGCCTCGTATGTGATCGACGCGGGCCCGATTGTGCTCACCGGCGTCATATCGGTGTCGTCGACGAACAGCAGCACCTCGCCGTGCTTCACGTCGCCGCTCCAGCGCGCGGAGATCACCGGCTGCATGCTCTTCACGGTCTCGCCCTCGGCGGGCGCTACGCCGGTCACGCTGGGCGGGGCCGCGGCGAGGATCAGTCCGTCGGGGAACATACCGCCGGCCGAGCCCGAGCCGGGACCGGACCCGGTCTCCGACCTGCCGAGGACCTTGCCCACGGGACCGTACGCGGTGACTCGAACGCGGAAGGCCCAGCCGCCGATCAACGGCGTGGGCAGCACGTACTCCTGATCCGCGGTGAGCGCCGAGAAGCGCGGCGTCTCCGGGCCGCCGACGGCGAACAGCTCGACCTTGTAGATCACCCCGGGCGCACCGCCTGTCCACCGGATGCGGAACCGGTTGCCCGGGCCGCCCTGGTCCGGCTTGAGCAGCGAGAGCTGCACCCGCTCCGGGAGCACGGCAATGCGCCGCATCTCGGTGGGTTCGCCGCGCACACCGCCGGCGAGCACGGGCCTCACCCGCCAGCGGCGCAGGCCGGGTCCGATCTCGGCGATCTGCCCCGCCGTTGGTCTCCACTCCGCAGCAGCGACGGGAAAGAACAGAGGCAGCTCCGGTAGACCGCGTTCGATCTCCACCTCGTAGCCGAAGGCGCCGGGCACCAGAGACCAGCGGAAGAGAGGAGGCGGTGCACCCACCACGGTGCCCTCGGGCGGTGCGTAGATCCGGAGATCCGAGGCCTTGCGCTCGGCACGGATCACCGTCACGGCGGCGACCACCTGTGTCTCGGGGTTCTCGACGGCCAGCTCCAGCGTGTGGCTGCCGGTGAACGCCGTGGGCACGGGAACGCTGGACGGGACCTTGACCGGGAGGCCGCCTGCGGTGGGCACCACGAAGCGGTCGTACGGAACGCCGTCCAGGCGCCAGGACCCCACGATGGTTCCGGTGCCGCTCGTGGCGAGAAGCCCGCGCGGGTACAGAGCCTCCTCCGGTCCCACGAAGGTGCCCTCGAGCGGGAACGTGATGGCAGCGGCAGTGACCGAGAGCGGCGCCCCCAGCGAGTCGGGCGGGTACACCAGCACCTGGCCTGGAGGAACCGACACACCGCCGTCCGGGTTGTGCAACTCGATGGCGGCCGGGCCGATCGCCGCCGGCTCATTCCTCACCGAGACCTGCACCTTGGCCAGGGTGCGGCTGATACGCGTGATGCTCTCCACGGTCAGCGAGGCGTTGCGGGAGGCGGCCGTGACACCCTCCCTGAAGTTGTCGCCCGCCACGTTCAGCACGACATGAAAGGCGCCGGCCACGAGTGCCGGCGGGCTCACCGAGGCGATCATTGGAGGCCGCGGCGCGATTCGCATCACGACAGCATTGGACGCCTGCCCATCGCGGTTGGTCACCACCACGCTGCGCGCTCCGGGCGTCGCCTCCGGGTCCACCGAGGTGACGAACTGCAGCATCGAGGGCGACACCACGTTGACCGCGCCCACCGAAACCCCGGCCGCGGGCGTGACGGTCACGGCGGCTCCGCCGAGGAAGTTACCGCCCGACACGGTCACGAGCTGGCTGGCGGCACCCTGCAGGAGGCTGCCTGGCGAGATCGACGTGAGGGTCGGCGCCGGTCTCAGGACGAGCTGCAGGGGCGCGGCGTTGGACTGCTGCCCATCGGGATTGGTGACCATGACCGTGCGTGGCCCGACCGTGGCGTTGTCCGAGGCGGTCGCGTTGAAGAGGATCTGGGTCGAAGAGGCCACGGTGGTCTGGCCCACGGAGACGCCGCCACTGACTGTTACCGTCGCACCGGTGGCGAAGCCGTTGCCGGTGAGGGTGAACTGCCCGGAGGTCCCCTGCTGCAACGTCGTGGGTGCGAGTGCATAAATCGTGGGGGCCGGTCGTGCAATCACCTGGAGGGTGCCCGCGTTCGATTGCTGCTGGTCGGGGTTGGTGACCACCACGTTGCGTACCCCGAGCGCCGCCGTGTTCGCGGCCGTCGCGCTGAAGAGGATCTGCGTGGCCGAGACGACGGTCGTGGTCCCGACCGTGACATCGCCCCCGCTGATCATGACCGTTGCACCCGTCACGAACCCCGTCCCGGTGAGCGTGAACTGCCCCGGCGCCCCCTGCTCGATGGTGGTGGGCGTGATGGACGTGATCGAAGGCGCCGGCCTGCGGGTCACCTGCAAGACGACCGGGTTGGACTGTTGCGCATCGGGGTTGGTGACGGTGACGTTGCGCGCACCGGGGGTGGCCGTGCCGGGCGCCGTCGCGCTGAAGAGGATCTGCGTTGCCGAGACCGCGGTCGTCGCCCCCACGGTGACGTCGGCTCCGCTGATCGTCACCGTTGCGCCGGTCACGAAACCCGTCCCTGTGAGGGTGAATTGCCCAGACGCCCCCTGCTGGATCGTCCCGGGCACGATGGAAATGAGGGTTGGCGGTGGCGCCGGGCTCACCACGACCGCGAAAGGAAAGCTCTTGAGTGGGAGCCCCACCGCGTTGGAACCGACCAGAGTGCCGGCGTACGTCCCGGTCGTGGCTCCGGCGCCGAGGGAGAACGCGAAGGTGACCGCCGCATAGCCCGGAGCGCTCGTCGTCCTCGACCCGCCGGAGTTGATGAAGCCGGGGAGGCCGGTGAACGAGTACACCAGCGACGGCTCTGCGAAACCGGGGTCCGATGTCGTCGTCACCGTCACCGTCTGGCTCGACCCGAGGATGGTCAGCGGGACCGGGTTGGGCAGCGCGAGGGCCGTGAAGCTCGGGGCGCGCACGACCAGTGTCACGACCGTGGACCCCGCGCTCGCCTTGACCACGGCTGCCGGGATCTGCACCACCGGGTCGGTGACCGTGACCAGATAGGTTCCAGGGACCACCGGCGCACCAACGGCGAGCTGGAGGCTCACGGCATAGGAGTTCACGCCTGTGGCGTATGCGTAGTTGACCGGCGAAGGCACGGTGGTCACCCCGGTCGGGAGCCCGGTGAACTGCAGCGTCGCCGTGCCGCTGGCCCCGACGCTGCCGGGGATCATGAGGGTCAGCGTGATCGCCGGGCTTGTCTGCGTCGGAAACACCGAAACCGTGGCCGGGGTTGCGGTGAGGGCTCCCAGTGCGGTCCAGGCCATCCCGAAGGTCGCGAGAAACGCCAACGCAGTCATTCGCAGGAGCCTCATGGACCCCTCCTCACGTCAATGAGAACCGATCGAGCCGGGAGGATACGAGGATGCCTCATGCGCGTTGACCCCGCGGGCACACACTCCCCGCACCGCCTTCGTTCGTTGGTGCGCCCCTCACACAGACCCACGCGCAAACTCTGCGCGTTCTCACCTTGTCATTGCACGACGAGATGATTTCAGCACCGCCAAGCCGGGAGTGTCAAGGGCGTGCCACAACAGGCTAACTCTGAGAGTCATACTCTGTCTCGCCAATCGCGACCGGGTGCAGCCTACTTCCGCTCGCGCCGCCACACAACGGTGCCGCTGACGAGGGTGACGGCGGGCCACCCCTTCAGGCGCTGCCCGGAGAACGGAGTATTGCGCGAGAGGGAAAGGAAGCGGTCCGGGTTCACCGTCAGGCGGGCGTCCAGGTCCAGAAGCGTGAGGTCGGCGGCGCAGCCCGGCTTGAGCGAGCCGCCCGGGAGCCGGAAGATGCGCGCCGGGTTGGTGGACCAGAGCGCGATGAACTGCCGCAGGGGCATCTTGTGCCTGCGCACCAGCAGGTCGTAGGTCACCGGGATGGCGGTCTCGAGGCCGACCACCCCGAAGGGCGCGAGATCGTACTCGAGAGCCTTCTCATCCGCGTGGTGAGGGGCGTGGTCGCTGGCGAGGCAGTCCACGGTGCCGTCCAGCACCCCCTGAAGCAGCGCCTCGACGTGCTCCGCGCTCCTCAGCGGTGGGTTCATCTTGGTGTCGGTGTCGTACTCGCTGTCGGCGACCGCCTGGTCGGTGAGCGCCAGGTGGTGCGGCGTCACCTCGCAGGTCACCTGCACCCCCCTCGCCTTGCCTTCCCGGACGCGGTCCAGCGCACCCTTCGTGGAGACGTGCGCGATGTGGGCCCTCCCGCCGGTCAGCCGGGCCAGCACCACGTCCCTGGCGACCATGACGTCCTCGGCGGCCGCCGGGGCGCCGCGCAGGCCGAGACGCGTCGCCACCGCGCCCTCATGCATCACGCCCCTGTTGGCCAGGTTCGGGTCCTCGCAGTGATCCACCACCGGCACGTCGAAGAGCTGGGCATACTCGAGGGCGCGGCGCATCAGGTACGCGTTGTGCACCGGCTTGCCGTCGTCGGAGAAGGCCACCGCGCCGGCCCGTACCATCTCGCCCATCTCCGCCAGCTCCTCGCCCTGCAACCCCTTGGAAACCGCACCCACCGGGTAGACCCGGGCGAGACGCGCCTGCGCGGCGCGCGCCCTGATGAACTCGGTCACCGCCGCGCTGTCGTTGACCGGCTGTGTGTTCGGCATGCAACAGACGGCGGTGAATCCGCCGGCCACGGCGGCCGCGCTGCCGCTGGCGATCGTCTCCTTGTACTCGAAGCCGGGTTCGCGCAGGTGCACATGGACGTCGATGAAGCCGGGGGCGACCACCAGGCCGGTGGCGTCCAGGATTTCCGCGCCCTTGTCCTCGATGCGCTCCGCGAGCCGGGCCACCTTCCCGTCCACGATCAGGATGCTTAGCCCCTCGTCCAGGCGCTGCGAGGGGTCCACCACCCGCCCGTGTTTAATCAGCAGCCGGCTCACCGTGTCCTCCCGCCAAGAGGTAGAGCACCGCCATCCGCACCGCCACGCCGTTCGTCACCTGCTCGAGGATTACCGACTGTGGACCGTCGGCCACGCGCGAGTCGATCTCGACGCCGCGGTTCATCGGCCCCGGATGCATGACCAGGCAGTCCTTCTTGGCCAGCTTCAGCCGCTCCGGCGTGAGGGCGAAGAAGTCGTAGTACTCGCGCACCGTCGGGAAGTTCATGCGCCCCTGCCGCTCGAGCTGGATGCGCAGCATCATGGCCACGTCCGCGGAGGCGATGGCGTCTTCCATGCGACGGTACACCTCGCACCCGAGCTTCTCCATGCCCACCGGGATCAGGGGCGGAGGCCCCGCGACCCGCACCGTGGCCCCCATGCGACTGAGCAGCAGCACGTTCGAGCGCACAACCCGCGAGTGCTGGAGGTCGCCCACGATGGCCACAACCTGGCCTTCGAGCGTGCCGCGCTTGAGCCGGATCGTGAGGGCGTCCAACAACGCCTGGGTGGGGTGCTCGTGCGCGCCGTCGCCGGCGTTGATCACGGAGGACTTGAGGATCCGGGCGAGCTGGTGAGGGGCGCCGGCGTGCAGGTGGCGGATCACGATGAAGTCCGGCTGCATGGCCTCCAGGTTCAGCGCGGTGTCCAGGAGCGTCTCGCCCTTGCTCACCGAGGACGCGCTGGCGGCGAAGTTCAGAGAGTCTGCGGAGAGCCTCTTCTCGGCGACCTCGAAGGAGAAGCGCGTGCGGGTCGAGGCCTCCATGAAGAGGTTAACGACCGTTTTCCCGCGCAGCGCCGGCACCTTCTTGATCGGACGCGCGGCGATCTCCCGCATCTGCTCGGCGGTGTCCAGGATGAGCTGGATCTCGCCCGGCGTGAGCGGATCGATCCCCACCAGGTCCTTGCCGCGCAGGCGCGGCGCCGACTTCACGCTCATGCGCCGACCTCCTTGGCGAGCCATACGCCTTCCTCGCCGTCGCACTCCTTCAGACGGACCTGCACGTCCTCGGTCCGGGAGGTCGGCACCGTGCGCCCTACGAAGTCGGCCGCAATCGGCAACTCCCGGTGCCCGCGGTCCACCAGCACCGCCAGGCGGATCGCCTGGGGCCGGCCGTAGTCCATCAGGGTATCGAGGGCGGCGCGCACCGTTCGACCGGTGTAGAGCACGTCGTCCACCAGGCAGATCACCTTGCCGTCAACGCTCACCGGAAGGTCGGTGTCACGCAGGATCGGCTGCTGGTGCGCCGGCCTCCACGGGCCCACGTCGTCGCGGTAGAGCGTGATGTCGAGCGCCCCCACCGGGGGCTCATGGCCGGTCGCCGCCGCCACGATCTTGGCGAGCCGCCTTGCCAGCGGGACCCCGCGGGTCTGTATCCCGACCAGGTAGAGGAGCGTTTCGTCGCCGACCCGCTCTACCAGCTCGGCGGCCATACGGTCGAGCGCCCGCGTAACACCCCGTGCATCCAGGACTTGCACCTTTTGCATGGTTCTCCCCCGGGACTGCTGTTCGCCGCGCATCGAAGCGTTATGCTAACACACCCGCGTGGCAATGCGGGTGGGTTATTATTCCCGGCAAAAGGGAGGCCACACCATGAAAGGGATGCTACTCCTGCTGGCATTGACACTACTCGCCGTCCCGGCTGCCTTCGCGGCTGACCAGGCGCCCGCGGCGACCGCCCAGATGTGCACGGGCGTCAAGGATCGCGCACCCGTCGGCGTGGCGGACAAGTTCCCCACGAGCGTCGGGGAGCTGTACTGCTACTCGCTCGTGACCAACGCCACCGACAAGGTCGTCCAGCTATGGATCCACGGCGACAAGGAGGTCTTCAAGATCGAGCTCCCGGTCAAGGCCGCCCGCTGGCGGACCTGGTCGGTCAAGAAGATCCTCCCCGGCATGACCGGCGCCTGGCGTGTCGAGGTCCGCGACGCGGCCGGGTTGCTCCTCGCCACGGCGAAGTTCACGGTCGAGTAAGACGCTCCTGCCCTACCTGACCCGCCGTGACTTGCGGTAGGATGTCCTGGGAAGGGGGTAGCAGATGAGAACTGTGCTTTCTTGTCTCGCCCTGATCTTGATCACCGCCTCGTTCGCCGCAGCGCAGAACACGTCCGCCACGGCTGTCGTTTGCAAGGAGATCGTGAACAATGCGTGTGAGGGCGCCGACACGACGTTCCCGAACGGCGTCGGCAAGCTGTGGGGTTTCTCCCAGGTTGTCAACGTGCCCGATAAGATCGTTCACGTCTGGTTCTACAGGGAGCGCGAGCTCGGCCGCGTGGACCTGCCCGTGCGGGCGGTCCGTTGGCGCACCTGGTCGAACATCACGGTGGGAAAGAACATGCTCGGGCCCTGGAAGCTCGAGGTGCGCGACAGCACCGGCAAGGTGCTCGCCACGTTCCCCTTCAAGATCGAGTAGGCCGCCCAGCCGTCCGCCGCGGCGAGGAAAGAGAGACGAGGTAAGAGCAGGCTTCCCAGTCGCCTGGATGATGAGGTAGCCCCCCTGGGTATCCGGAGGCCCCCCGCACACGCTCAGCCCGACGCCTTGCGCGGCAGATACTCCAGGGCGAGCGCGCCCAGCACCAGTATCGCCCCCGGCACGACGTGGAGCGGCGGAATCTCCCCGACAAAGAACCAGGTCCAAAGTGAGGCCAGGACGGGTTCCATAAGGACCGCCAGGTTGACCCGGTACGCCTCGAGGTGCGCGAGTGCCCAGTTCAGAAGCGAGTGCCCAACCAGGGTCGGCCCCAGGGCCAGGCCGAGCAGCGGCAGCCACGCCACGGCGGTCGCCGGCCACGGCTCCACCCGCAGTACCGCCACGGCCACGATGAGCGTGACCGCCGCGCCTGTGTAGACCACACCCAGGTAGCCCACCAGTGGCACCTCGCTTCGCAGACGCTTGCCGACCACCATGTAGCCCGCCGCGCACGCGGCACCGGCGAGCGCCATCAGATCCCCGGCGAGTGCCCGGGGTGAGAGGTGGAAGTCGCCCCCCACGATGACAACGACGCCGGTCAGGGCGAGCGCGAAGCTCCCCAGATTGCGGATGTCGATGCGGGCACCCAGGAAGTGCGGCGAGAGCGCGAGGACGAACAGCGGCGCGGTGGCCACCAGCACCACCGAGGCAGACACGCTCGTCAGCCACAGGGAAGGGATCCACAGGCCGAAGTGCAGCCCGAGGCACCCTCCGGCGAGAAGCGCCGCAGGCCGGTGCTTCCTCGGGATCGCCAGGCTGCGCCGCGCGGCTGCGACCGGGAGCAAGAGTCCCGCGGCCAGGCTCATGCGCCACATCGCGACCGCAAGCGGGGCCGCGTCCGTCAAGCGCGCCAGCGGGGCCCCGAAGGAGACCGCGAGAACCGCGACGGAGAGCCCCACCAGGGCCTTCCAGGTCACCGCGAGAAGCCCTCGGCGAGCCCGGCGGCGATCGCGTGCGCCAGCTTTTCCCTGTACCTCGCGGTGAGCAGGAGGTGGCGGTCCTGCTCGCTGTTGAGGTTGCAGATCTCGATCAGGACAGCGCTCGGGACCAGCGAGTACTTCAGCACCGCCGGCACCCACCGCGACCCGCCGCGCAGCACCGAGGAGCGCACGGGCTCGTAGGCGTGCACGGGCAAGGACGCCTTCTCGGCGGCACGCACGATCGCCTCGCCGAGCTGATCGGAGAGAGCCTCCGAGCGCGAGCGGAAGCGCGGCGGGTAGCTGGGCGGCTTGAGGGTGCGGATCTCGCGGCAGTTGAAGGACGCCCGGACGAAGGGCGCGCGCGAGGAGCGCAGGGAGCGGGCGGGGACGTACACCATCAGGCCCCTGACCGACGGGTGGAGGGAGTCGGCGTGGATGGACACGAACACCACCCGCTCCGGGTCCACCTTCTGCTTCTTTAGGCGTTCGAGGATCGAGTTGGCCAGGATCCAGCGCAGGTGCACGCCGGTCAAGGCGTCCGCGAGGTCGTACGGCGGGTCCACGAGCAGTCGTTGGTCGCGCTGCTGAGGCAGTACGTCGCGCTCGAGGTTCTTACCAACCGAGAAGGGATCCTTGACGGTGGTCCAGACGGTCGCCTTGGTCTGCTGCTCGAGCACGCGCTTGACGCGGCTCATCACGTCGTAGACGTAGGTGCTCTCCCAGATGCCCTCGGCGACCGCTCCGGTGTCGGCGCCCCCGTGCCCGGCGTCCAGGATCACGTGAATGCCCTCGAGGTCCGCCGCCCGGATCACCCGCTTGATCGCCGCCAACTCCTCCCTCTCCTTTTCCCACGCCACGCGCCTAGGGTTGCCCTGCGGGAGGAACTCGGGCAGGAGCAGGTCCAAGGGGATCCGGACCGCGTACCCGACCGGGATCGCGGTCACGTCGGTGATGCCCGAGCGCCTGGCGATCTCCTTCGCGGTGGCGTTGACGTCGGCCGCGTGCAGCTGACCGGTAAAGCGCACCACTACGGTCGAGTAGAGCGCCTCGCCAGCGCGCAGGCGGTAGACGGCCTCACCGTCCCGGTACTCCAGCACCCCTCCGCCGCGGACAGCGACGGCCGCTGGCGTCGGCGACGCCGCCCTCGCGACCTGCTGCGGCTGGGCGAGCGGCTCGACCGCCTGCTCGGGGGCGAGCCGACGGAACTCGGGCAGGAGCGCCACCTCCGGGATCAGCACCGGGGTCCCGCGGCCCGGGAACAGGCCAACGACCGGGTTCGCGTCACGCAGGGCCGGGTAGTGGCTCCCGTCGCCGCAAAACCACTCGGCGAGCTCCCACCACGACTCGCCGTCGCCGCCCCACGGGGCGGCGATCACGTGCACGAAACCTGAGGTCGTTCGCCTGTCCAACGGAAACAGGGCGCGCACGCACGCCACCCGCAGCTCGGGGCGGAGCAGCTGCCACGGCACCTTTACGCGGATCCCTGTCAACGGTTGGGCACGGCCGTCGTTGACGTCCCTCAGCTCGTCGACTTTGCCGGGGCTCCCGGTCACGCGTGCCGAGAGCTTCGTCCATCCCTCGCCAGCCACCGGCAGGACCAGGAGGCGGGGCGCCTCGCCGCGGGGCCACTCCGCGCGCGTCCCGTCGGGCAGCGGGACCACCACGGCCTGCTCCGCAGAGAGAGCGAGCGCCAACAGAACAGGGGCTGCGATCACCGGACAACCACCTCGGAAGGACAGAGCACGGTCACCATCTCGAGATGGTGCGGGCGTGGAAGGTTGCCTGTGAGATGGTGCGAGACCCCCATGCGCCTCCGTCTCGGGTTCGTCTCGATCAGCGCTCTGCCGCGATGGTAACACGCTGTCGGCCCTGTACCTGCCGGCTCCGCGGCGCCAGGGAGGGGGAATGCGGCACGCTGCCAGCGTGCTAAACTTCAATGCTTTTGCGTGTCGAGCCCATGCTGGAAAGGATTTCCGCCACGTCGTGGTTTCCGCCGCAGGAGCCGGTGGACTGCGTGGTCTGCGGGGCGGCTTGCGAGACGCTCTCACCCGAAGGGCTCGCCAGTGCCGGCGCTCTTGCCGTGCGGCTGATCGCCTGCGGTCGCGTGGTTCCCCTGCTGGAGGCTGCGGTTGCGAGCCTCGCGCGGGTGGTGGGGCCGGGCCGGGTCGCGGTTCTGGTGCCCGAGGTCGCGGGAAAATGGCGGGTCTTCACGAGCACGTCCGGGACCGAGACGCACGACCTCGTGATCGACTCGGAGCGCTACCCGGAGCTCTCCGAGGTGCGGCGCACCGGGACCCCCTTCCTGGCTCCGGACGTCCAGAGCGCTCCCGAGCTCAAACCCGCGCGGCTCTTCCTCGCCGCCGCCGGCGTGCAGGGTCTGGCGGCTTTTCCGATCTTCCGGGCCACGGCGAGCGTGGAACCGGTTGTGCTCAAGCTCTCCTTCCAGCACGAGCTGGAGCCCTCGCAGCTGGCACTCGTCGTGCTGATCGCGCACCAGCTCGTGCACAAGCTCGCGCGCCTGCCGCAGGGAGACGTCGCGAGCCAGCTCGGCATACCGCTCCCCCCAACCGAGGCTTCCGACCCGAGGTCGCTGCTCCGCCTGCTGCCCCTCCCGGCAGCGGTCATCGATGCCGAGGGGCGCATCGTCCACGCCAACCCGCGTGCCACGTGGCTCCTGCTCGGGCGCGATGCGGCGCCCGGCGACGAGCAGGTGCTCGGCCTACGCCCGGAGCGCCCGTGGCTCGCCCGGGGCTCGCGCTGGGAGGCCAAGCTCACCACCGGCACGGCCGAGCTTCCGGTGCTGGGCTGGTCCAGCCAGGTGGGGACGGAGCGGTTCCTCGTCCTGCTCGAGCCGCACCCCGAGGCGCGACGGCGCGAGCACGAACGCCGCATCAGGCGTACCCTCGCGGAGAAGCTACGGGAGCTCGAGGCCGCCAACATCCGTCTCGCCGAGAACGCGCGGGTGCGCGGCCGCTTCGTCTCCGACGCCGCGCACGAGCTCAAGACGCCGCTCGCGATCCTGCGCTCCTACCTCGAAACCCTTAGGGACGATCTCTCCGAGGGGCTCACGGGCCAGCAGCACGAGTTCCTCGAGGCGGCCGCGCACGGTGCGCGACGCCTGCAGCGGCTGATCGATGAGCTGCTCGACCTGGCGGCCCTCGAAAGCGGCCACCTGCCTCTTTCCCTCGGCATGGTCGCGAGCCGGGACGTCGTCCAGGCCGTCATGGAGGAGCTGCAACCGCTCGCGGCGCACGCCTCCGTAGCGCTCCGGGCCACCGGCGAGCCGGACCTGACCGTGCGTTCCGATCACGAGCGGCTCAGGCAGGTTCTCCGGAATATTATTGAGAATGGTCTCAAATACACACGCCCCGGCGGCCAGGTGACGGTGTCGATGCAGAAGAACGGCGACCGCGCCATCCTTTGCGTCAGTGACAGCGGAGTGGGGATCCCGGCCGAGGCGCTCCCCCACATCTTCGACGAGTTCGTGCGGGTGCCTGGCAACCAGCTGGGGGAAGGCGCGGGGCTGGGTCTCGCGATCGTCCGCCGGCTGGTGCTGGCGATGGGCGGCCGTGTATGGGCGGAGAGCAGCCCAGACGCTGGCAGCCGCTTCTTCGTCGAGCTGCCGCTCTGGACGGGGGAAGGGTGACGGGGCCCGAAGCCGCCCGTCGTCTGCTCGCCTCGACGAGGCTGCGGCGTCTCGCGAAGATCTGGGACGGCCAGGTCTTTCTCACAGGCGGCTCGCTGCGCGACCGCCTGCTCGGGCTTCCCACCCACGATCTCGATCTCGCCGTCGCCGGCGAGCCGCAGGCCGCCGCCCAGGCCTTTGCGGTGGCTTTCCGGGGCCGCTGCTTCCCGCTCGGGCGTCCGCCGCTGGTGACCTGGCGGGTGGCAGGCGAGCGTCAATGCGTGGACATCTGGGGCATCGGCGAGAGCCTGGAGCGCGACATTCTCCGGCGTGACTTCACGGTGAACGCGCTCTTCTGGCGGTTGCCGCGCGGCCCGCTGCTCGATCTCGTCGGCGGGCTCGATGATCTGGCCGCCGGCCGCATTCGCGTGGTTCGCCAGGAAAACCTCCTCCACGACCCCTTGCGCGTGCTTCGAGGCGTGCGGCTGCTCGCGACGCACCCGAGGCTCCGTCTCACCCGCGAGAGCGAGCAGCAGCTCGGCTCGGCGGCGCCCGGCCTGCATGCGGTGGCCCGCGAGCGCGTGTGCGAGGAGCTTCGCATCCTGCTCGCGGGCCCCGGCGTGGAGCGCGCGCTGCTCGTGGCGGCACGCATCGGCGTCCTACCGGCGCTGCTGCCCTCCTGGGAGGGTTTCGCCCACGCGCGCGAGGTGGCCAGCCTGGCGGGTGCGCTCGCGCGCCTGGAGCGTGGCGCCGGCACGCTGGCCCGCGCTGCACGCGACGCCGGTATCGCGGTCCTCGCCTCACCGGCAGCCGGTTTCCCGGAGCGCTGGGAGCAGGGAGCCGCCGCCGAGAGCCTGGACGCCCTCGCCTGGCCGCCCCGTGCCGCCCGGCGCGCGGCCGGCGCGGCCGCTTTCGGCGAGAGGCTCGCACCCCTCCTCGGTCGGGACTCCATGGCAGAGCGGGCACTCGCGGCGGAGGCCGGCGAGCTGCTCGAACCCGCCGTGGCGTGGGCCCTCGCCCGCAGGTCGGCAGCCGGCTCCGATGCCGGCCCACCGGCCAGGAGCCTCCTGCGGTGGTGGCGGCGCCTCTCGGCCCTGCCCCCACTCCTGTCCGGCGACGAGATCGCCGAGCTGCTCGGGCTTCCACCCGGACCGCCGCGGGGCGAGGCCGTGCAGGCTTTGTGCACCGCCCGCGCCCGCGGCGAAGTGCGCACCCGCACCCAGGCGCGGCGCTTCCTTCTGCGCACAGTTCGTTGACCCCCGGGAGGCGCGGATGTTAGATTCACGGTATGGATGCACCGCCATCCCTCGACGACCTGCTCAAGTTCATGACGAAGAAAGGCGCGTCGGACCTCCACCTCAAACCCACGCGCCCTCCTCTGGTGCGGCTCCAGGGCAAGCTCGTGGCGGTCAAGTACCCGGCGCTCAAGCCCAAGGACATCGAGAGCATGGTGACGCCACTGCTGAACCCGGTGCAGCGGAAAAAGCTCGAGGAGAGGCAGTCGGTGGACATCGGGTACGGCGTGGCAGGGGTGGCGCGCTTCCGTTGCAACATCTACCAGCAGCGCGGGGCCACGGCCGCCGTGTTTCGGCGCATCCCCTTCGAGATCAGGAACTACGAGGATCTGAACCTGCCAGAGGTGGTCAGGACGTTTGCCCACTTCCCGGCAGGGCTGGTGCTGGTCACCGGGCCGACCGGATCGGGCAAGTCCACGACGCTTGCCGCGATCATCCAGGACATCGCCCAGACTCGCCCGTGCCATATCGTGACCATCGAGGACCCCATCGAGTTCCTGTTCACCGACCACATGGCCACGCTCTCCCAGCGCGAGGTCGGGACCGACACGCCCGCATTCCAGGAGGCCCTGCGCAACAGCATGCGCCAGGACCCGGACGTCATCATGGTCGGCGAGATGCGCGACCGCGACACGGTGTCCACCGTGATCACGGCGGCAGAGACCGGCCACCTGGTGTTCTCGACCCTGCACACCAACAACGCCAGCCAGACGATCGACCGCATCATCGACTCGTTCCCGCCCGATCAGCAGGAGCAGATCCGCGCCCAGCTCGCTCTGGTCCTGAGGGCCGTGGTCTCCATGCAGCTCATCGAGCGCGTGGACGGCCAGGGTCGCCTCCCGATGTGCGAGATCCTGGTCAACTCGCCCAAGATCTCGAGGCACATCGAAAACGGCGAGATCAAGGCGATCCACGAGGAGATCGAGAACTCGGTCCCCTACTACCGCATGCAGAGCATGAACCAGAGCCTGGTCGCGCTGCTGGCGAACGGCGCAATCACGTACGAGGTGGCACGCGAGAAGTCGCTCGACCCCGAGGACCTTTCGCTCAAGCTGCGCAAGCTCTTCCCGAGGATCGAGGAGGCGCAGCGGGAGGGCAGCATGGGACCATCGCCCGCGGACTTTGCCAGCATCGTCGAGCTGATGGAGGTCAAGAAGCTCTACGACGAGCAGGAGGAGCGCTGGAAGCAGCGCATGCAGGAGAAGGACGAGCAGATCGCGCAGCTCGAAAAGCAACTGGCGAGCCTGAAACAGGAGATCTCCAGCTCCGGAATGTCCGCCACCGATCTGCGCAACCAGCTCGAGGCGCTACGGGTTGAGAGGGACCGGCAGGTCCGCGACGCCGAGGCCCGCGTCGAGGGCCTCAACCAGCGCATCCGCGAGCTGAACCAGCAGATGGCGACCGGTCCCAAGCCGGCGGCCGAAAAACCCCAGACCGGCTTCTTCAAGAAGTAGCGAGACAGGGGTCCGGGCACCGGGGTCCGGGTTCAGGGACTGTTCGCTCACGGGCTTCGTGATCCCGCGGAAGGTGGTTCCACGCTCAGAGGACCGGCCTTCGCAGAATCTCTAGCCCGGATTATTCATGATGGGTCGTAGCGAGAGCGCGGAGGTGGCCGTCACGGTGGGCGAGCTTCCGTTGCGGGGGGCTCGGCGCCACTTCCTCCACCACCGGCGCCTCGGCCCCCCGGTCCCCCACGCTCGCGCGGCGGAGCCTCGCTCGCTCCGGGGCGAGGAGGGGAGCCAACCTCGTGCAGTACGGCGGCACCCTCCGAGTCCCGAGTACGCCCACCAGGGCGGCCAGATCCGCGCTCGCAGTAGACACCTTCGTGAATAGTCCGGGCTAAGGTCACCAAGGACGTGGGTCGTGGGCGCGTGCTTGAGTTTGTTCCCAGGAAACCGAGGCGGTACGCGCGTCGCCGCAGTGCGCGAGGCGCACGCGCAGGACGCGGTCCGCCAGACCTCCCAGCCACGCCCACTCCTCCGGCCACTCGACGGCGGTGACACCCACGGGGTCGTCGACGACCTCACCGAGACCGACCTCGTCGAGCGGCGCAGTAGCGCGCCCGCGCAGCCGGTACAGGTCGGCGTGGTGGACGCGGGCGATGCCGCGTGAGCGGACCTCGTAGCTCTCAAGCAGCACGAAGGTCGGCGAACAGACCTCCCCCGCGTCGCCGCCGAGCGCCGCCACGAGACCGCGCACCAGTGTGGTCTTGCCCGCACCCAGCGGACCCTCCAGCAGGAGGAGGTCGCCCGGCCGCAGCAGCGCGGCGAGACGGGCGCCGAGCGCCTCGGTCGCGGCCGCATCGGGGAGCACCTCCTGGAGGGGCAGGACGTCCCGGCTCACGCGAGCTCACGCACCTCGGCTTCGGCCCTGGCGAGATCCTCCGCGAGAGATCCGGCGGGGATCGCGCCAACGAAGCGCTCACCCGCCAGCTCGGCGGCGCGACCGTGCAGCCAGGCCGCCGCCGCCGCTGCTTCGCGCGCGGGCAATCCCTGTGCCAGGAGGGCGCCCACGCAGCCGGTGAGCACGTCCCCCGCCCCGCCCGAGGCCAGCCCGGAGGTGCCGGTCGGGTTGATCAGGGTCCAGCCCTTCCCGCCCGCGATGACGGTACGGGCACCCTTCGCCAGGACCACCGCCTTGCTGCGCTCAGCCGCCATTCGAGCAGCCTGCAGACGATCCTGCACGACCTCGGCCGTCGGCACCCCGAGCAGGCGTGCGAGCTCCCCGGGGTGGGGCGTCAGGACGGTCGCAGCGGAACGTTTCCGCAGCTTCCGGACGTTGCCGCCAAGCAGGGTCAGCGCGTCGGCGTCCAGCACCAGCGGCCCGTCCCACTTTTCCAGGATCGTTACAAGCAGGCGCCGGGGGCCGTCCGACACGCCCAGGCCGGGGCCCACCGCGAGCGCGGTCGCCTTGGCCAGCGAAGCCTCGATGCCGTCGCCGGCCACGGCGCCGTCTGGGCCGGCCGGGAGCGGATCCACCATCGCCTCCGGCACCTGTGCCTGGATCGGCCGCACGGCGCCACGGGCCGTGGCGACCGTGACGAGTCCCGAACCGAGGGTCACGGCCGCGCGGGCGGCCAGCGCCGCCGCCCCTGCCCTGCCCTCTCGTCCGGCCACGATAAGCAGGTGCCCGAATTGCCCCTTGTGCGCATCCACGGGACGGCGCGGCAGCCAGCCCGCCACGTCCTGTCCCTCGACCAGCCCGAGCCGTGCGTGACGCGCCACGACCCAGGGCGGGATGCCGATTTCGGCCACCGCCACCTCCCCGCATCGCCAGCACGCGGGAGGGAGCACGTGTGCCACCTTGGGTGCGGCGAAGGTCACCGTCACCGTGGCCTGCACCGTCTCGCCCACGACCGCCGCCGAGGAGCCTTGCAGGCCGGAGGGGATGTCCACCGCGACGATGGGGACGTCGGCCGCGTTGAGCAGGCCCACCGCGTCCGCCCAGCGCCCCTCGAGCGCCCGGTCCAGGCCGGTGCCGAAGAGCGCGTCCACGATCACGCTCGCACCGGGAAGCAGCGCACCGAGGCGCACGCGAGACGATGCGGCGCACCGGTGAACCCTCACACCGAAACTGCGGGCCAGCTCGAGCTGTGTGCCGGCGTCCCCCCTCAGCTCCGACTCCTTCACCAGCAAGGCCACATCCACGTCGAAATCCCGGCACCTCAACTGCCTGGCTACCGCGAGGCCGTCGCCGCCGTTGTTGCCGGGCCCGCAGGCCACGACCACCTTCCCCGCGCCCGCGAACCGGTCCGCCACCACTTCGGTCACGGCCCCGGCCGCCGTCTCCATCAGCACGAGGCTGGACAGTCCCAGCTCCCTGATGGTGATGCGATCCGCCTCGCGCATCTCGCTGCTGTCGAGCACCGGGATCATCACGCCCTCCTGCCCGTCTATCCTACCCCCTCCGCACGGGTGTGCCCGTGCGTCAACCACCCGCGGACGCGAGGCACGGAATCGGACAGGACCGGCTCTCGCCTGAAGTCTCGGCCCTCGTGCCTTGCCCCTCGTAGCTCCTGTGGTAGCCTCGGACGCGCCCCACGCGGTGCCGGGGTGAGCGAGCAGAGTTGACCCGGATTATTCATGAGGAGTCGTAGCGAGAGCGCGGAGGTGGCTGTCATGGTGGGCGAGCTTGGGTTACGGGGGGCGCGGCGCCGCTCCATCCACCGCCGGCGCCTCGGCCCCCCGGTCCCCCACGTTCGCGCGGCGGAGCCCCGCTCGCTTCGGGGCGAGGAGGGGAGCCGTACTGGTGCAGCGCGGCGGCACCCTCCGAGTCCCGAGTACGCTCGCCAGGACGGCCAGATCTGCGCTCGCAGTAGACACCTTCGTGAATAGTCCGGGTTAAGGTCACGAATGCGAGCACTCCCCACCACGGCCGCGGTTCTCGCGCTTGCGCTGGCGTCACGCCCCGCCGCTGCGGCTCAGGGCGCCGCCGACCTGGCGTCGACGCTGCCGGCATGGAGTGCCCTGCCGTTCGTGGGGATCCTGCTCTCCATCGCCCTCTTCCCCCTGCTGGCGCCGCGTTTCTGGCACCACCACTACCCCGCGGTCGCGGCAGCCTGGGCGCTGCTGCTCGGCGCGCCGTTGGTGGCCGCCTACGGCTCCGTCGCCGCCCACGAGATCCTGCACATGGCGCTCGTGGACTATGCCCCCTTCGTCATCCTGCTGGGGACGCTCTTCACGATCAGCGGGGGGATCCACCTGCGCGGGTCGCTGCGCGGCTCGCCGGTCGTGAACGCGGCGATCCTGGCTATCGGCACGTTCCTGGCCTCTTGGATCGGCACCACGGGGGCCGCGATCCTTCTCATACGGCCGCTGTTGCGGGCCAACCGCGAGCGGCGGCGCAAGGTGCACACGGTCGTTTTCTTCATCTTCCTGGTGGCCAACATCGGCGGTGCTCTCACCCCACTTGGCGACCCGCCGCTCTTTCTCGGGTTCCTGCACGGGGTTCCCTTCTTCTGGACCGTTTCGCTGTGGAAAGAGATGCTCCTCGTAACCGCGCTCACGCTGGGAGTCTACGTGGCCCTCGACACCTACCACTGGCGGAGGGAGGACCCCTCGGTGCGCGCGGAGCGGGCCGCTCCCGGGGAACCGTTCCGCGTGGAGGGCTGGCACAACCTCCTCCTCCTCGCCGGCGCCCTGGCGGCCGTGATCGCCTCCGGTGTCTTTCACGTGGGCCCCGTGTCGCTGCTTGGTGTCAAGCAGGAGCTCGTCAGCCTCCTGCGCGATGCCGTCCTGCTTCTCATGGCAACGGTTTCGTGGCTGACCACCGCGCGCGGGATCCGGAAGAGGAACGAGTTCGGCTGGGGTCCGATCCGCGAGGTCGCGATCCTCTTCGCGGGCATCTTCACCACGATCATCCCGCCCCTCTTGATGCTGCGCGCTGGGGAGCACGGCGCTCTTGGATTCCTCGTACGCTCCGTGGACAGCCCCGCAGAGTTCTTCTGGGCCACAGGAATGCTCTCATCGTTGCTGGACAACGCTCCCACCTACCTCTCGTTCCTTTCTCTCGGTCTCGGGCGCCTCTTTCCCGGCGTCCCGGAGAGGGAGGCTATCCTCCGCCTCATCGCCGACCACAATTCGGTCCTTCAGGCGATCGCGGTGGGCGCCGTGTTCATGGGCGCCAACACGTACATCGGCAACGCACCCAACTTCATGGTGAAGTCCATCGCGGAGGAGGCCGGAGTGGAGATGCCATCGTTCTTCGGATACATCGTGCGCTACGCGCTGACCTGCCTGGGCCCGATCTTCCTCATCGTGACGTGGGTATTCTTCTCGTAGGGAGCCGCGAGCATGAGTGCCTGGTACGAGATCATCGTCAGGGGTCCTGAGGATGCCCTCAGGGGATTCGTCGCCGGCTACGAAGCTGCGCAAAAGAAGAAGGAGGGTGCGGTTTTCGGTCACGACCTCGACCTCGAGCCCAGCCGGTTCTCACAGCATCTGCAGGAGCTCTTCGCCGCCGGCTCCCACCACCTCGTGTTTGCCGGCCTGCGGCTCAAGGATGCCTTGGTCGCCGGGCTGCGCGATTGGGGGCCGAACGCCGGCCTGCGGCTCGAGGGGGTGCACGAGGTTCTGGGCGCCCGCCTCCGCTTCTCTGGAGAGGCCTTCTCCCAGGAGGTTGCCTCCGCGATCAAGCAGAAGCTTCTGATCGGCCTCCCGCCCGGTGTCGAAGGCGAAGGAATCGAGGAGCACGAGGAGATCGATCAGGCTGCCCGCGGCCCCAAGCTCTACGCACCCGAGCACGCCTACACCTACACCGTCAAAGGTGCCTTTACAGGGCCCCTTCCGGGAGTCATCGAGATGCAGCGGCGTGCGCGAAACCTCCCATTCGTGCGGGTAGGACCGCTCGAACTGGAGACCCGAGCCGTCGAAGAGCCGGAGCACACCCGGGAGTAGGCCGGCGATCCGCAGGGGCTCCGCCAGAGGCCACCGTTCAGCGCGCCGCAGGCGGCTCCGAAATTCAGCTCCGGCCGGAGCGCTGGGCCTGCCGTCTCAGCCGCGGGTCCTTCTCCTCCAGGTCACGCACCAGGCGAACGGTCTCGCGGATGCGCCGCTGCTGCTCGCGCTTCTCCTTCTCCTGTCGCTTGCGCTGCGTGCTCGAGAGGATCGCCGTCACGATGCGCCCGAGCTGCCAGTGGAGGGCCGAAAGCGGGAGCTTCGCGCCGCCGATCTTCGCTCCCCAGAAGTTGGCGCTTCCGACCGCGGCCTTCGTGAAGTCGGCCTTCTGGCAGTCGGCAAAAGCGAACCGCGTGTGGGCGCAGTTGGCGCCCACCAGACTCGAGAAGCGGATGTCGGCCCGGCCGAAGTTGGCGTTGCGGAGGTCGGCGAGGATGAGGTCGCACCCCGAGAAATCGGCATCAATGCAAACGGCCCCCACCAGCGAGGCCTGGCGGAGCCGGCTGCCGCGCACGTTCGCACCGGTGAGGATGGCTCCGTCGAGGTTGGCGCCCTCGAGGTTCACCTCGCGCATGTCGGCGCCCTCGAGGCGGGCCTGCTCGAAGCGGAACAGCCGCAAGTTGCATCTCACGAAGGTGGCCCCCGTGAGGTTCGCCCGCACGAGCGAGATCCTCCCGACGAGCTTGAGCGCCCGGAAGTCGACCCCAACGAGCTGCGAGGCCGCGAGCTGCGCACCGTTGAGCTCGGTGTTGAGCAGGCTGGCGTCGCGGAAGTCGGCCGCCTGCGCATCGCAGTTCAGGAAACGGGCACCCTCCAGGTTGGCCTGGCGGAACGTGCTGTGGGAGACGTCCGCACCCTCGAGGTCGGCATCCTTCAGGTTGGCACGCAGGAAGTTGGCCTCGCGCAGCCCGGCCTTGAAGAACCGGGTTCCGACCAGCTTGGCACCCGGAAACTGCACGCGGGTGCCCTGGACGCCCTCCAGGTCGGCCCCGCTCAGGTCAACGCCCTCGAGCATCACACCCTCGAGCACCGCCCCCTTGAGCTTCGCGCCCGCCAGGACCGCCTTCTCCAGGTGCGCCCCACGCAAGGATGCCCCTGACATGTCGGCGCCGGTGAGGTCGACGCCGTCGAGGATCGCTCCGTCGAAGTTGACCTGCGCCAGCTTTGCGCCCTCGAGGTTGCTCCCCGTGAAGTCGGCGCCCCTGAACGTGGCGCCGGTCAACACGGCCTGTTTGAACGAGCAGTTGCGCACGTCCAGGAGGTCGAAGTGGACGCCGGTGCAGTCGGCACCGTCAAGCACGGCTCCGGTGAAGAAGGCCCCATCGAGCTGGGCGTGCGCCAGAAACGCGCCCGCAAGGTTGGTGCCGCGGAAGTCAGCCCGCAGGAGCACCGCGTGGGAGAGGTCCACACCGTGCAGGTCCTTGCCCCGCAGGTCCGCATCCACGAGATCCGGCAGGAGCCTGGGGTTCTCGGCGCGCCAACGACTCCAGTCCGAGGTCAGAAGAAGTCGCACGTGTTCGGGGTTCGCCATGACGTGATTCTATCTCCGATTGGCGTCGAGCTGGCGGCCGTGGCGCCGCGCAAGGGCGGGCCGGCCGGCTCAGGCGGTCGGAACCGCCGGCCCCAGGCCACCGGGGCAGCGAACGGCGACGGCCAGGGCCTCGAGCCGGTCGTGACCCGCAGCCGCGGCCGCCAGGGCGCGCGCCACCTCCAGCTCGCGACGGTGCAGCCAGAGGTTCGCAACCCTGAACTCCGGCCTCCCCCACTGGCGGAGGCCCGTGAACTCCCCCGGGCCGCGGAGCCGGAAGTCCTCCTCGGCGATGCGAAACCCGTCGCCCGTAGATGCGACCATCTCCAGTCTCCGGCGCGCCTCGGGCGAGAACCCGGGCCCAACCAGAAGGACGCAAAAGGAGCGGCGCCGGCCCCTCCCCACGCGGCCGCGCAGCTGGTGGAGCTGTGCCAGGCCGAACCGCTCGGCGTTCTCGATCACCATCACCGACGCGTTGGGCACGTCCACCCCGACCTCGATCACAGTGGTCGCGCACAACACGCCGATCTCCCCGGCCGCGAAGGCGCTCATCACCGCCTCCCGGTCGGCCGCTGGCGTTCGCCCGTGCACCACCTCGACGCGCACACCCGGAAGCGCTTGGCGCACGGCGCGAGCGTGGCTTTCGACGGCACGCGCCGAGATCTTGTCGGACTCCTCGATCAGCGGGAAGACCCAGTACGCCTGCCCTCCGTCCGCAACCTCACGGCGGAGGAACTCGGCCAGCCTGGCGCGCGACGCATCGTCGCGCAGCACGGTGCGCACGGGGGTACGCCCAGGCGGCATCTCGTCGAGGATCGAAACGTCGAGATCGCCGTAAAGCGAAAGCGCGAGCGAGCGCGGGATCGGCGTCGCGGTCATCACAAGCAGATGGGGCGCCTCCCCCTTTTCCAGCAACGCCTGGCGCTGCGCCACCCCGAAGCGGTGCTGCTCGTCGATGATCGCCAGGCCGAGCCGGCCGAATACAACCGCGTCCTCGATCAGGGCGTGCGTGCCGACGACCAGGTGGGCGGAGCCGTCCGCCATAGCGCGCCTCACCCTCTGCTTCTCCGCAGCGGGCAGCGAGCCGATGAGCAGCTCGGGCCGGTACGGGGTTGACCCCAGCAGTCGCGTCAGCGTGATGTGGTGCTGCTGGGCCAGCAGCTCCGTGGGCGCCAGCATCGCGACCTGGTGTCCCGAGGCCAACGCCACCAGCGCCGAGAGGGTCGCAACGATGGTCTTCCCCGAGCCCACGTCACCCTGGAGGAGACGGGCCATCGGGTACGCGCGCTGAAGGTCGGCCACGATTTCGGCCAGCACCCTGCGCTGCGCCTCGGTGAGGCGGAACGGCAGTACGTGCCGGGCACTCTCGCGGATCTCCTCGGTCACCACGCAGGCCGCCGCCCGCTGCCGTTGGCGTCGCCTGCGCTCCCGCTCCAGGACGACCGCAAGGGCCAGCAGCTCCTCGAAAGCGAGTCGCCGATGCTCGGCCGTGCGGCGTTGCGCGAGGTTCTCGAGGAGTTCCTCCAGCGCGCTCTCGTCGGCCGGCGGCGCCGGGAAGTGCACCTTCCGCAGAGCCTCCCCCAGCGGCGGTAGGCCGAGGTCCGCTGGCAGATGTGGCGCGAGCGGGTCGGGGACCTCGCCCAGGCTATCGAGGACCCGTGCCACAAGAGTCCGCACGCGCCTCCCGCTGAAGTTCCCCACGCGCCGGTACATCGGCACGATCCGTCCGAGGTGGACGGGCGACTCCTCCTCGTCCTCGACCTCCCACTCCGGGGAAACCAGCTGCAATCCCCACCCGCTGCGCGCCGGTCGCAGCGTCCCGTACAGCCACACGCGCATCCCTTCCCTCAACATCGAGGCGAGGTTCGGCTGGTTGAACCAGACCACCGCCAGCGAGCCACTGCCGTCGTCAACCACGGCCTCGACGATCCGAAGGCGCCGGTTGCGGGCCCGCCGCTCCACGAGCTGAACCAGGCGGCCCACCACGGTCACGGTGGTGTCAGGAGCGGTGAGGGAGGCGATCCGGCGCGGGTTGGACCTGTCCTCGTAGCGGTGTGGCAACGCCCAGAGGAGGTCGCCGACGCCCGTGATCCCATTCGCGGCGAAGGTGCGCTCGCCGGCGGCCCCCACGCCTTTGATCGCCGACAGCGGGCTTGACAGCGCGAGCGTCATCCGCCGTCGAGGATCAGGTGCAGGCGCAGCGTCACAAGGGCGAGCTGCACGGAATCGCCGTGGTTGAGGGGGCAGGCCTTGAAGGGTTCGAGCCTGGTGCCGTTGACAAACGTCCCGTTCGTGGACGCGCTGGTCTCTGTGATGGTGATTTTCCCCTCTGCGGCGACTATCGTGGCGTGGCGTCGCGACACCGTCCGCTCCGGGTCGAGCGCCGTCAGGTCCACGTCGGGCGTCACGCCGGTGACCGGGTCGTGCCGGCCCACGGTCGTGTCGCCCGAAGCCTTCAACGGAAAGAGACGTCCCGAGGCCTTGTGGGCGAGCACTGCGTGCGCCTCGATGCCCTGCCTGGCCGGGGCCGGCGTCATTGCGGACAGGTCGTTGCGGGTGCCGAGCTCCTCGAAGCGTCGGTTGGCCTCCCGCAGGCGCTCCGAAAGCTTCATCATCATCCGCACGGCGATGTCGGGCTTGCGCTTGAGGAGCTCGTTGAGGTCGGACGCAGAGAGCTTGAGGGCCTCGACGTCGTCCACGGCCGTGGCCGTGGCCGAGCGCACCGGGGAGTCGTCCAAGAGCGCAATCTCACCAAAGAAGTCGCCCTTTTCGAGGACTGCCAGCTCGCGCTCCTTGCCGCCCACCACGAGGGAGATGCGCACGTGCCCTTTCTGAATGATGTACATCTCGCGGCCGATGTCGCCCTCGCGGAAAATCACCGAGCCCGCCTCGAAACCGTGCAACAGGTCCTTGAGCTTGGGGCCGTCGCCCCCGGCGACGCGGATCTTCGTCACCTAGGCCCTCCCCCAAGTGATCTCGCCCCCGACGGTGTCCACCTCGACCTCCACCCCAAGCGGGAAGGGCACGTTGCTGCCTCCGTGGCCAAAGGGCAGGCCCTCCACGATCACCGCCTCCGGCCCGACCGCTTCGAGCAGGAGCCCGCGCCACCGCTCACGCCATCCCGGCTCACCCGTCCCGCACCGCGCAAGCCTTCCTGCGACCACGGCCTTGACTCCGGCGAGTCTAGAAGAGAGCCGGAGTTGGGTCAACAAACGATCGAGGCGATACACGGGCTCGCCGACATCCTCGAGGAAAAGGACCGTGTCGTCGAACTCAGGCTCGTACGGCGTCCCGACGAGCGCAGCCAGCAGCGCGAGCGTGCCGCCCACGGCGACGCCCCGCGCCACGCCGGGTCGCCCCACCTGCGCGGGGCGGACGCGGAACAGGCGCCGTGGGGCTCGCCCCTGCAGCCAGGACACAAGAAGCTCGCCGCCCTTCGTGTCGCGACCCAACGAGGAGACCATCGGCCCGTGGAGGGTGGCCATCGGAAAGCGGGTTGCGCCGCCAGCGTGAAGTGCGGTGATGTCGGAGAAACCGACCACCCAACCTTGCCAGGCCGCCAGGCGCTCCCACGGCAACCTGGGGAGCAACCGCATCACCCCGTAGCCGCCGCGCGCGGCAATGAGCGCATCGACGCCGGCGTCGAGAAGGGCCTCGAGCCCGGCCAGGCGATCGTCGTCAGACCCGGCAAGGTACGAGTCCCGAGCCGCGAGGTTGGGCGCCGGCACGACCTCGAACCCGTGGCCCCGCAGGAAATCGACACCGGCAGTAAGAGCGGCGGGGTCGCATGGCCCGGCGAGCGCCATCACACCGACACGTGCGCCTGGCCTCAGGGGCGCGGGCAGCGGCCGGCTGGCAAGGCTCACGACACGATTCTACCGGTTCCCCGTCTCAAAACGCCCGGGACGAAAGGAGAAAGGAAAAACCGGGGGACCTTGCGGCCCCCCGGTGCACCAGAGGCGGCGATAAGCCGAATTCTGTGTCCTGCCGAGGCAGGGCGGCGCCCATTCCTCTGGCCGGACCGTTGCCGGCCGGCTCAAGCGGCCTACCCGGGGATCCTCCCCGCCGAGGCGGAGAACCGGTGATGGGCCCCGCGAATCCCCCTATTTGGCCTTGCTCCGCACGGGGTTTGCCGTGCCCCGACCGTCGCCGGTCGAGCGGTGGGCTCTTACCCCACCTTTTCACCCTTACCCGGCGGCGACCACCGGGCGGTGTTTTTTCTGTGGCACTTTCCCTCGCGTTGCCGCGGCTGGGCGTTACCCAGCGTGCCCCCATCAGGAGTTCGGACTTTCCTCGATCCTGCCATGCAGGACCGCGGGCACCTGCCGCCTTCGATGCGCCATCTATTCTAGCGCCTTTCGCCGGCGCGGGCGCACGCTGCGGCGTGCTACCCGGGTCGAGGACTCGGGCAGCCTGTGCCTCTCGTCAGCGAAGTAATCGAGCTCCGCGACCACATCACCGACGGCGCCGGTCTGAGATTCCGAGGCCTGCGCGGCGGTCTGCGCCTTGTGCCAGAAGCTCGCGGCTGGCACGACCTCTGCGCCGGCGGCGCGCGCCCGCCCGCCCAACTCACGGTCGTCGGTGGCCACCCGCCACCCTCGCCCGCCCCGCTGCAGGAACGCCAGGATCGCCGTGTCGGCGTGGCCGGTGTACCTGGTTTCCACGCGGCCGAGCCTCTCAGTTGCGCCGACACCGGCCGGCGGGGCCCCGTCGAAGAAGATCAAAATGCGGACGCGCTCGTGCCGTGCCACTGCAAGCGCGGCGCGCCGCACGGCTTCGCGGTCCCCGCCCCGCACGAGGTTGTTACCGTCCAGCAGCCAGGGCACGAGTTGGTTCCTTTACTTCTTGCGGGAAGATTTCTTCTTCTTGAGGGCTTCCAGCGTGGCCAGGACGTCGTCGTTGGTGGGGTCGTACTCCCGCACCCTCTCGAGGCACGCGACCTGATTGTCGACCTTGTTGCGCGTCCCCCAGAAGTTGGCAAGCTCGAGCCACGCTTCCGTCAGCTGGGGGGCCAGCGCCACGGCGTGCTTGAGGTGATCGAGCGCCCGCTGGCTCCACATCGGGTTCTTGAATTCGAGCCGCGCCAGGAAGAGCAGAGCCTCAGGCCGCGCCTGGAGATGGACCGCCTGGTCCAGCAGCCTTACTGCTTGCCCGATGTCGCCCGCCCTCACGAGCTGCGTGGCGCGGTGGATGTTGGCGTCCACGACCGCCGCACGCGCGATCCTCCGCCTGGCCTCCTGCTGGGAGGTTTCCTTCTTCTTCTCCTCTTCGCGAGGGGCAAGCAGCCCCTTCTCGTAACGGCCGCGCTGCTCCGGTTTCCCGAGCGTCTCGTACGCCTCCTGGACGGCTGAGTAGATGGCCGCGAGCTCGTTGCGCAGCGACCTGAGGTGCTCATGGCGGGCGCGGTCCGGGTGGTAGAGCTTCACCAGCTCAAGGTACCTGGAGTGGATCTCGTCCTGCGTCGCGCCCGAGGATGTCTCGAGGCGGGCGTACAGGTCCTTGTACTTGATCTCGGCCGCGAGCTTGACCACGTTTTCGTACTCACGCTTTTCCTCGGCTGTGTACAGGTCCTCCTCGGATGCCTTGGGTTGGGCCTCGACCTTGGCGGGCTCCAGCGGACGCGCCGGAAAGGTGTCCCGCAGCTCCAGCACGCCGGCCACGAGCAGCACCGCGAGCGCGCGGTAGAACCCGCCTCCCGGCAACGGCACGAGGTGCTGCAGCTGAGAGGCCGTGCTCGTCCCGTTCACCCGCGAGAGCAGGTACCCCTCGTGGGAGGTGAGATGGAGCTGCTGGTGCAGCAGGAGCGGGTCCTGGGCCGTCCACACGTACTTGTTGAGATCGGGAATCAACTGCTTGACCGTCTCCTCGCTCTTCATGGTGCGGACCGCCGCGGCAAGCAACGAGGCGGTCGTCACGTTGATCGAAGCCGCATCCATGGGGAGTTTCTCACCGGCGTCGAACTTGAAATCGCCCGGCTCGAGGAGCATCCGCGAGAGGATGGCCGTGGAGAGCGCCACCAGCTCACGCTCGAGCACCAGGACCTTGAGATGACCCTCCTGCACGAGGAACGCGCCGAACCGCACCCCCTCCGGTTGCCGGAGCAGCGAGAGCGCCATCCGGTTCTCCTCGAGCACACCCCGGATCACCAGCCACTTGCCGAGCTTCTCCTCTTCACGGTGCGAAACGACGGCCCGTATCTGGCCAGCTTCAAACCAGATGTACCTCGTCGCAGCGGGTCCGGTCACCTCGAGGCGGCCGGAAGCCAGCTGGCGAACGAAGTCCCGGACGAGGGCCGGAAGGCCCCCCGCCACGAATTGTCCTGTCTGTGTCACGTACGTAGGCATCGCGTCAGATTGTAGCCCGCCCCGCGGATGCGCTCAAGGAGATGTGCCCTCCACGCGCACGACATGTGGCGGAAAACCTCGCGCCACCGCTCCCTGCGGCAGGCGGGCGATCATGCCCTCCGCGGCCTCCTTGCTCGGGAAGCGGCCCCAGGTCAGCCGGTAGCACTGCTCGTTGCCCTGGCCGAACGGCACCACGCGCAGGTTCACCTTGTCCTGTTCCTGGCGCCTGTACAGGCGCTCCAGCTCGGCCGGCTGGCACCCCCCGTCCACGGCCACGGCCCAAGGGCCACCACCGCCGACGACCTTCGCCTCTCCCCAGGGCCGGACGAAAAGGAGCACGGCGGCGATGGCTGCTGCCACCGCGATGAGCGCCAGCACGACAGGCCACGCGCGGCGGTGCGCCGGGGCTGCGTAGTGAGGCGGTGGCGTACTGGCGAGCGGCACCTCCGTGATCCGCGAGGACATCTCGACCAGCCCCGCCCCCGCGGCGGCCGCCAGCAGCCTCAGCGCCAGATCCCGCCCGTGCGGCGACGGTTCGGCGATCTCCAGCGCCGATCGCTGGTCGTTGATCTTGGCCAGGATGGCCATCGCCTCCTGGGTGAGCCCGAGGGCGCCCACGCGCTTGGGAAAGTCGGGCAGGCGCCTCATGATGAGCGTGGGATCGGGCACGAACCTCTCCACCAGATCCTCCCCGCCGCCGCCCAGGATCATCTCGACGACAAGGTGTGGGAAGGAGATCGTGAGGCTCCCCGGCGTCAAGGCGGTCTCGCTCTCGAAGCTCGCCTCGGCATCCGGGGCGAGGAAGAACTCCCGCAGCCGCTCGGCCAGCACCCGCTTGACCACCGCATTTACCTCGCCCTGGGTGACCTGTCCCGTGGCGACGGTCTGCGCAGCCTGCGCAAACCAATCCCCGCCGTCTGTCAAGCCGAACGCGGCCGCCAGCTGCCCGCCGTCGTCGCCCTCGACCGCCACGATCTGGAGACCGACCACGTGCAGAACGAGCTCACCCTGTGCCCAGCGCAGGGTCGCCGATCCCTTCGCCTTGCGCCCGACCCACAGGGCGAGCTGACCTGCCACCGACGCACGTTCCATGGGCGCAACACTAGCGAAACTCTCACTTTCCGTCAAAGGGGCTGCCTCGGGGAATCACGAGAAACACCCGCAAGAGACTTACCCGGCCGCCGGGGCGTCGTGCAAGCTGTGCCAGAGACCGGCCGCAGCCTTCCCGCCGACCACCTCGGCAAGCGCCACAACGTCCGCCGCCCGCACGCCGTCCACCGACCCGAAGCGCTCGAGCAGGCGCCGCGCGCGCTTTGGCCCGATACCCGGCACGGCCAGGAGCTGCGTCGCCAGCCGCCGCGCGCGGCGCCGCCGCCGGTGGCGGGTGACGGCAAAGCGGTGCGCCTCGTCGCGCACCCGCTGGAGGAGCAGCCGCACGGGGTGGTTGGGCTCGAGCAGCAGCGGCCGGCGCTGGCCGGGCAGGTAGATCTCCTCCAGCCTCTTCGCGAGGGCCGCTGACGCGAGCTGGCAGCCGACCGCCGCGAGTGCACGGACCGCGGCGTCGAGCTGCGCGCGCCCGCCGTCGATCAGGACCAGGTCGGGCAGCGCCGCACCTTCGGCGCGGCGCCGCCTGTACCGCCGCTCCACGGCTTCCGCGACGGCGGCGGGGTCGTCGGCTCCCCGTCCGGCGCGCACGTTGAAGGAGCGGTACTCGCCCTTGCGCATCCGACCTCGCTCCCAGACCACGAGCGAGGCAACCTGCGCCTCGCCCTGGAGGTGCGAGATGTCGAAGCACTCCAGCCGCGCGACCGGCCTCGCGAGCGCGAGCACGGCCGCGATCTCCTCCCCCACCCGTTCGGCCTCGCGGCGGGGATGGCGGAAGCGCAGCCGAAATGCCTCGCGGGCGTTCTCCTGGGCGAGGTCGAGCACGCGGGCGCGTTGCCCGCGCCTGGGCACGGCCAGCCTTACCGCCGCGCCACGCTGCTGCTTGAGGAAGCCGAGCAGCGCGTCCCGGTCCTCGGGCGTGAACGGCACCTCGACGCGCTCCGGGACGGCAGGGTTGGCCTCGTAGAACTGGCCGAGGAAGGCCCCCAGGAAGTCCGCATCGGGAGTCGCCTCGACCCCCTCCCAGTGGAACTCGCGCTTGTCCACGAGCTTGCCGTCCCGGTAGATGAGCACCACGACGGAGGCATCCCGGCCGTCCCCCTCCACGCCCACCACGTCCACCGATCCGGAGCCGGCGATCTCGACGTGCTGGCCGCGGGCCAGCTCGTCGAGCGCCCGCAGGAGGTCCCTGTAGCGCGCCGCGCGCTCGTACTCGTGGTTCTCCGCCGCCCGCCACATCTGGGCCTCCAGGCGGGGCTTGAGCTCCTGGTGACGCCCTTCGAGCAGAAGCACGACCTCCTCCACAGCCTGGCCGTACTCCTCGGGTGTAGTGAGACCGGACACGCACGGGCCGCGGCAGGCGCCCATGTCGTAGTAGAGGCAGGGCCGGGGCAGGCTGCCGTCCATCTTGATCGTGCAGGTGCGCAGTTGGGTGCGGGTGCGGATCAGGTCCATGACGCGCGCCGCCATGCCGTGGCCCAGGTAGGGCCCGAAGTAGCTGTGGCCGTCGTCTGTGACCCGGCGCGTCAAGAACGCCCGCGGCCAGGGTTCCCCGGTGGTCAGCTTCACGTAGGGGTAGGTCTTGTCGTCGCGCAGCAGGACGTTGTAGCGCGGCCGGTGGCGCTTGATGAGACGGTTCTCAAGTATGAGCGCCTCGACCTCGGTGGCGGTGACCACGAACTCCAGGCGCTTCGCCCGCGCCAGCATCCCAGACAGGCGGGCCTCTAGCTGCCGCGAGAAGTAGGAGAGGACGCGCCGGCGAAGCTGCTTCGCCTTGCCGACGTACAGCACCTTCCCGCGCGCGTCCTGGAACTGATAGACGCCCGGAGCCTCGGGGGCCTGCTGCGCCCGCTCCTGAAGCGGTTGGCGCTCCTCCACGCCCCTATTCAACCACGCTTCGAACCGCAAGATGCCCCTGCGGGGGCTACTTCAGCCGCTGGCTCTCCCACTTCCAGTTCTTGTGGGCCAGCTCCATGCACTTCTCGTAGAAGGCCTTCGTGCGGAGGAAGCTGAAGTTCCCCTCCCCAGCCTTCTCCTGATACGGCTTCTGCTCGACGACATCGCGGATCAGGAACCGGCAGCGGTTGGTGGCCAGGTATGACAGCCATTCGGTGAAGTTCGTCTCCAGGCTCAAGCTCGCGCCGAACCTCTCGGCCCGGGCCTCCAGGTCCGGCTCGTTGAGCACGCCCTGGCAGAGCAGCGCCCAGACGAGGTTGCGCGCCCTGCTGACGTAGAAGTACCGGTTGACGCCCTTCTCCACGATGTCGCCGACGAGCTTGCGGAGCCGGAACTGGATCTTGTAGCAGAGCAGGATGTGGCGGCTGTCAACCCGCAAGCGGCCCGGGCTGAACATCTGGGCGTACTGGTAGTCATCGTCGAACACCTGGCGGAGGCGCTGCAGCTTGTCGATGTCGCCGTCTGCGACCAGAAACGTCCTGGCCAGAGGCACCAGCTGGATGGCACGCAGCTCCTTGATCCCGAGCTCGCTCAGATCGTCCTCGGAGAGACCCGAGAACGCGTTCTCCTGGCGTTCGTAGTAGATCCCGAGCTGGTCGAGGAACTTGTCCTGGAGCTCGAGCTGGATGCGGTCGTTCGCCCTCAGGTTCCACGGCTCCACCGGGTTCTGCCGGTTGTTGCTGACGGTGACGGTGGTGACGAAATCCGGCTGGGCCCTCGTGACCACCTTGCAGAGAACCTTGACCCCGTCGAGCTTGCGGGAAGCCTGCTTGAAGCCATCGCCCTCGCTGTGGGCCGTGAGGAACCGCTCCAGCGTGATGAGGGTCTGGACGCCGTTAAGAACCCTCGGCTCGATGATCCGCGTCCCTCCGTCGTCCTGCTCCAGCGCCTCGGCGGAGAGCGCCATGCCGTTGTGGTTGAACGGGAAGACCGAGGGGAGATCCTTCCCATCCAGGACGATCCTCCTGAAGGCCCGCGTGAGGGAGCGGTTGACGACCTCGTCCTCCGGCAAGGCCCCTCGAATGTTGCGGTCGAAGAAACGCGAGCCCATCTCCCTGTACATCGCGAAGAGATCCACGAGGCGCACGAAGCCCACCGTCAGCAGCTCGTTGTCGGGTCCTACCATCGAGATCGTCTGCGTCAGCTCGAGGGGGTACGAATGCGTCTTCGTCACGTGCGAGAAGGCACCGGCCTTTCTCGTCTTCGCCGAGCGGAACTCGATGACGAGCGTGACCTCGCGCCCGAAGAACTGGTCGATCAGGTACTTCTTGTTCTCGAGATCCTCCCGCAGCTTTTCCAGGGCCTGGCTGCGTTCCGCCTCGGCCGGATCTCCGGAGAAGACGAAGTGGATGAAGACACGGTCGACGACGGCCTGGTTCTCCACCAGCCTGCTCCTGAGCTGGCGGAGGAGCGGGTCCGCGGAGGCACCCAGCCGGCCTCCCGAGAAGACCCGCTCGATCCCGGCGTCGATCAGCCGCTGCAGCGTCGCCTTGAACTGGCTGTAGGACGCTGAGGATCTGAACTGGTACAGGTAGAGGTTCCGCTTTGCGGGATCGACGTGGAAGGCGTCCACCCCGTAGTCGTTGCCTCCGAACGCTACCTGGTTGGCCGCCACCTTCCTGGGCAGGTCGAATTCCTGCTCGAGGTAGAGGAGCCCAAAGTAATCCTTCCGGGCCCCACCGTCCGTCTTGCCCAGAGCGGCGATGGCGTTGTCGATCTCTCGGTCAGTGATAGCCATGGCACCCTCCTTGGCGGCTCTCCTCTCCATCGTACTGGCGCACAAACCGCCCAGGACCTGTAAGGATATCGCAAAACCCCGACGCGCCCAGCCGCCACTCCTCCACGTGTGCCACCGAATCGGTATAGACTCATTTCGGACACCCATGGACGACGTGTACCGGCGCCTCGCCGCCAAGCTCGATTCTCTGCCTCACGGCTTCCCTGCCACGGAGAGCGGTATCGAGCTCCGGATTCTCGCGAAGATCTTCTCGCCGGAGGACGCAGCGACGGCGCTCGACGTCCTCCCCATACCGGAGACCGCCAAAGGCATCGCCCGGCGGCTTGGCCGGCCGGTCGAGGGGATGCGACAGGCTCTCGACGGCATGGCCGCGCGCGGCCAGATCGCGTCTCTCCGCCACCACGGCAAGCAGGTCTACATGCTGGCACCGTTCGTAATCGGCATCTACGAGTTCCAGCTGCCGCGCATGGACGCCCAGCTCGCCGCGATGTTCGAGGAGTACGCCCCGACGCTGGTAGCAACCGTGGGCGGCGCGAAGCCCGCCCTCGCCCGCGTCGTGCCGGTCAACGCCCACATCGAGGCGCGGGCCGAGGTTCTACGGTACGAGAACGTGTGGACGATGCTCGAGCGCGCACGCTCGTTCCGCGTGATGGAGTGCATCTGCCGCAAGGAAAAGGCCGCGCTCGGTACGGCGTGCTCGCACACCCTGGAGACGTGCCTGGCCTTCTCCCCAGAGGAGAACGCCTATGAGGGCACGCTGCCCGAGGGCTATGGCCGCACGATTTCGAAGGACGAGGCGTTCGCCGTGCTCGACCTGGCCGAGCGCGAGGGCCTGGTGCACTGCACCTACAACGTTCGGCAGGCGCAGATGTTCGTCTGCAACTGCTGCTCCTGCTGCTGCGCCTTCCTGCGCGGGGTCAACGACTTCGGTGCCCCCAACCTGCTCGTGCACAGCAACTACCTCGCCGCCATTTGCGCCGAAGCCTGCGTTGCCTGCGGCGACTGCGCCGCGGGTCGCTGCCCGATGAACGCCATCGCAGGCACTGACGGGAGCTACGCGGTGGACGGCGAGCGCTGCATCGGGTGCGGTGTCTGCACGCTCGTGTGTCCGAGCGAGGCCATTGCCCTGGTCCCGCGGCCCCCACGAGAACAGACCACCCCGCCGAAGGACATCATCTCGTGGGCGTTCCGCCGCGCGGTCAGCCGCGCCGGTCCGCTGCGCGCAATTGCCCAGTTCGGCGGACTCGCGGCCAGGATGCTCGCGTCCCAGCGCGCCGGCTCCCGGGACGGTTGAGACCGGGCGCACCCCTGGTTGGCAAAAGCACGGCGTCGCCGCCGCCGGACGTCATTCCAAACGGGCGGCCCGCAGGCCGCCCGAAGCATCCACCGGGTTACGTAAGCGCAGGCCGAAGGTGCGCCTACCGAGGAGCCTTCGACCTGGACCTGGCCTTCGCCCTCGCGGCCGACCTTGGCTTGGCCTTGGCCCTGACGTTTGCCTTCGGTTTGGCCTTTGGCTTCGGAGTGACCCTGCCCCTTGCCGCCGGCTTCCGTTTCGCCGTCGCCTTGGCCCTGGTCTGGGTCTCTGTCTCTGCCTTTGTCTTTGTCTTTCCTGTGCCCTGCGGCCTGTGCCCTGTCCCCTGTCCCCTGTCCCCTGTGCCCTGCGTCTTCTCGCGCGGGCTGGAAAGCTGCGCCTGCGCAGCCGCGAGGCGCGCGATCGGCACGCGGAACGGCGAGCACGACACGTAGTCCATCCCCACCAGGTGGCAGAACTCGACAGACGAGGGCTCGCCCCCGTGCTCGCCGCAGATGCCGACCTTGAGCTTCGGCCGGGTGGCCCGCCCGCGCCTGATGCCCAGCTCCACCAGCTCTCCCACCCCCTCGCGGTCGAGGATCTGGAACGGGTCCGCCGGCAGCAGCTTCTTGTCGAGGTAGTCGGGCACGAAACCGCCGATGTCGTCGCGCGAGAACCCGAACGTCATCTGGGTCAGGTCGTTGGTGCCGTACGAGAAGAACTCCGCCACCTCGGCGATGCGGCCGGCAGTCAGTGCCGCACGCGGGATCTCGATCATCGTGCCGTACATGTGCTCGATCTTCCTGACCCCGTACTTGGCGCACACCTCGTCGTGGATCCGCTTCGCGATCGCCAGCTGGTTGTCGAGCTCTGAAACCAGGGCGACCACCGGCACCATGATCTCCGGGAAGACCTTCTTGCCCTCGCGGGTCAGCTCGACCGCGGACTCGAAGATGGCGCGGAACTGCATCTCCGAGATCTCCGGGAACGTGACGCCGAGGCGCACGCCGCGGTGCCCCATCATCGGGTTGGACTCGTGCAGGTCGTCGGCGCGCTTGGACAGCTCCGCGGCGTTGATGCCCAACGCGCTGGCAAGCTTGTCGCGCTCGTCCGTGCCGGTCGGCACGAACTCGTGCAGCGGCGGATCCAGCAGGCGGATCGTGACCGGCAGGCCGTCCATCACCGCGAGCGTCGCCTTGATGTCCTTCTTGACGAACGGGTACAGCTCCTCGAGGGCCGCCCGCCGCTCGGCCTCGCTGGAGGAGACGATCATCTTGCGCAGCAGGAACAGCGGCTGCTCCGAGCCCTTGCCGTAGAACATGTGCTCGGTCCGGAACAGGCCGATCCCCTCCGCGCCGAACTCGCGCGCCTTGGCGGCGTCCTCCGGCGTGTCGGCGTTGGTGCGCACCTTCATCACGCGGATCGCGTCGGCCAACGCCATGAACTCGACGAAGCGCGGGTTCTCGGTGGCGTCCATCATCGCGAGCGCTCCGGCGTAGACGTGGCCCCGGGTACCGTTGAGCGTGAGGAGATCGCCCTCCTTGAACGAGCGGCCGCCGGCCCTGATCGTCTTAGTGTGGACGTCCACGACAAGGCCGCCGGCACCCACGATGCAGCACTTCCCCCACCCGCGCGCCACCAGCGCGGCGTGCGAGGTCATGCCGCCGCGGGCCGTCAGGATGCCCACCGACGCGCGCATCCCCTCGACGTCCTCGGGGTTGGTCTCCTCGCGCACGAGGATCACCTTCTTGCCGGCCTTGGTCCAGGCGACGGCGTCGGCCGCCGTGAAGACGACCTGGCCGCAGGCGCCGCCCGGTCCGGCTGGGAGCCCCTTGGCGATCAGGTCGGCTCTCTTCTCGGCGGCGGGGTCCACGATCGGGTGCAGCAGCTCGTCGAGCTGTGCCGGGGCCAGGCGCATGACGGCGTCCTGCCTCGTGATGAGCCGTTCGGCCAGCATGTCCATCGCCATGTTGAGCGCCGCGGTGCCTGTGCGTTTTCCGGTGCGGCACTGCAGCATCCAGAGGCGCCCCTCCTGGATCGTGAACTCGATGTCCTGCATGTCGCGGTAGTGCTGCTCGAGGGCGAGACGGATGCCATCGAGCTGCCTGTACACCTTCGGCATCGCGGTCTGCAGCGACGGGAGGTGCTTGTTCTGCTCGTTCTTGGTGTCCTCGTTGAGCGGGTTCGGGGTGCGGATCCCGGCCACCACGTCCTCGCCCTGGGCGTTGACCAGCCACTCGCCGTAGAACTTGTTCTCGCCGGTGGCCGGGTTCCTTGTGAACGCCACCCCGGTCGCCGAGCTATCACCCATGTTGCCGAAGACCATCGCCTGGACGCTCACCGCGGTGCCCCACTCGTCGGGGATTCCCTCGATGCGGCGGTAGGAGACGGCACGGCGGCCGTTCCACGAGGCGAACACCGCGCCGATGCCGCCCCACAGCTGCTTCATCGGGTCGTCGGGGAACTCCTTGCCCAGCGCCTCGCGGACGCGCGCCTGGAACTTCTCGACGAGCTCCTTCAGGTCCCGCTCCGTGAGGTCGGCGTCGGTGGCACGGCCGCGGGCCTGCTTCATCTCGTGGAACATGCGGTCGAGCTGCTGCCTGATCCCCTTGCCTTCGGCCGGCTCGATCCCCGCCGCCTTCTCCATGACGACGTCGGAGTACATCATGATCAGGCGGCGGTAGGCGTCGTAGACGAAACGCGGGTTCTGCGTTTTTGCGATGAGGCCGGGGATCGTCTTGGAGCACAGCCCCACGTTGAGGACGGTTTCCATCATGCCCGGCATCGAGCGGCGGGCGCCGGAGCGGACGGATACGAGAAGCGGGTTGGCAGGGTCCCCGAACCGGGCGCCCATAATCTTCTCGACCTTGGCGAGAGCCTTGGCCACGTCACCCTCGAGCGCCTTCGGGTACGTCCGGCCGCTCTCGTAGTAATGGGTGCACACCTCCGTGGTGATCGTGAACCCCGCGGGCACCGGGATGCCGAGGTTTGCCATCTCCGCGAGGTTGGCACCCTTGCCCCCGAGCAGGTTCTTCATGTCGGCACGGCCGTCCGCCGCCCCACCGCCGAAGGAAAAGACCATCTTCTGCTTCGTCTGCTTTGCCACGTTCACCCTCCCGTTGTCGCGGCGGGGCCTGACCCGCAGCCGCGGGCGGCATCACCCGCCGCCCAGTTGCTTCACAAACTCATTGAGCCGAAAGCCTGGACACGTCCGCCAGGCGCAGGAAGAGCTTCTCGATTCGGGCCAGCAGCGCCAGGCGTGCCGCCCGCACCTTCTCGTCTTCGCAGAGCACGAGCACGTCGGTGAAGAAGCGGTCGAGCGGCGCGGCGAGCTTCGCGAGCGCACGAAGGCCGCCGCCGTGGTCGCCCGCCGAGGCCGTGCGCTCGACCTCCTTCTCGACCGTGCCGACCGCCGCTAGCAGCTCCTTCTCCGCCGGCTCCTTGAGGAGCTCGACGACGAGCCGTCCCTTGCCGCTCTTGCTGACCATGTTGCGGACTCTCTTGAACGCCACGGCCAGGGACGCGAAGACCTCCTCGCCGCGCACCTGCTCCAGGGCCCGCGCGCGGGCGACGTCCTCCGCGACCAGCCCCCAGCGCGCGGCGATCACCGCATCGGCCACCTCGGGTGCCACGCCGGCCACCGCAGTTAGGTAGAAGCGCTCGCGCTCCTGCAGGAAATGCTCGACGTCTGCCCGTACCTTCGCGATCTCGCCCTGCACGAGCGACTCACGCAAACGCACTGCCGCTTGGGCGGCGAGAGGCAAGGAGCAGCCCAAAGGAAACTCGGCACAGATCTTCACGATCGCGAGTGCGACTCGCCGAAGTCCGAATGGATCCTTGCTACCACTCGGGACCTCGCCGACAGCAAACATCGCAGCGAGCGTGTCCAGGCGATCAGCGACCCCTAGCAACGCACCCTCGACGTTTCTCGGTAGTCGCCCCTCGAGGCCCGTCGGCGTGTACTGGTCGTAGATCGCTTGCCAGACCACATCTGGCTCGCCATCCAGCCTCGCGTAAATTCCGCCGACCACTCCCTGGAGTTCGGGGAACTCGCCCACCATTGCTGTGGCCAAGTCAGCCTTCATCAGAGAACACGCCCGTTCCGCATGCTCAGGATCGACACCCTGGCCGGCTGAGCCAGCGAGGGCACCGGTCCCGACCAGCTCGGCCACCAGGCGCGATTTCTCGGCGTAGGAGCCCAGCTTCTGGTGAAAGATCACTTTTTCGAGGGCGTCGCGGCGCGCGGCCAGCGGCGTCTTGCGATCCTGGGTGAAGAAGAACTCGGCATCTGCCAGGCGTGCGCCGGCGACCCACTCATTGCCCCGCTGCACGTGCCCCTCGGGGTCATCGGGGCGGTCGAAGACGGCCAGGAAAAACGGTGCCACGGCACCGTCACGCGTCAGCACCAGGCACTTCTGGTGGTGGCGCAGGGTGGTGACCAGAACCTCCTCGGGCAGCTCCAGGAACCGCGGAGCGATCACCCCGCGCAGGATGCCCGGGCACTCCACGAGCTCGGCCATCTCGGCTACGAGCTCGGGGTCGGGCCGCACGTCGCAGCCGACCTCGCGCGCCAGCTCCGTCGCCCGCTTCTCGATCATGCGCAGGCGCTCTGCCGGGTCCAGCACCACACCGGCCTCGGCGAGGCGCTCGCGGTAGCCCACGAAGCCCGCCGCGCCCTTGAGGTCGAGCCGGCCGGGGTTGACGATCCGATGCCCCACGGTGCTGCAGTTCGAGACCACCCCGAAGAGCGTGACGGGGACCTTTTCCGTCAGCGTCCCCGCGCCGAACAGAGCCGCGATCCTGTGCACCGGGCGCACGAAGGAGTGCTCGCCGCTCCCCCAGCGCATCGCCTTGGGGACGTGCAGCGCGGGCACCACCTTCTCGCAGATCTCGGCCAGCACCGCCGGGGTCGGCCGGCCGGGGAGCTGCTTGGTGGCGGCCACAATCTCCCCCTTGGGACCTTGCGCCACTCGCAACTTGTCCACCGCGACGCCTTGGCCCTTCGCGAACCCCAGCGCCGCCGGGGTCGGTGAACCGTCGCTGGAGAACGCGGCGCGCACCGGCGGGCCGAATACCTCCTCTTCGCGGTCCGGTTGCATCGCGGGCAGTCCGGCAACGTGGACCACCAGGCGCCGCACCGTCGAGTACGTCGTGACCGTGAAGCGCTCGTAGCCTGCCGACAAGAGCTCGGCGCGGAAAGCCTCGGCAAGCTGCTCCCTGATCGAGGGCAACGCGTTGGCCGGGATCTCCTCGCAGAGGATCTCTAGCAGGAACTCGCCGCGGCTCATCGCTTGCCCCCGTTGCGCGGCGCCGCTCCGTTTCCCTGCGGACCGTCGTTGCGCGCCGGCCGCAAGAGCGGGAGGCCCAGCCGCTCGCGTTGGGCGACGTACGCCCTGGCGCACCGCTGCGCAACCTTCCGCACCCGGCCGATGAGCACCACGCGTTCGGTCACGGCGATCGCGCCCCGCGCGTCCATCAGGTTGAACAGGTGCGACATCTTGAGCGCGGCCTCGAGCGCCGGGATCACCAGCGGCTCCTCGACCTCCAGGCACCGCCCTGCCTCGCGCTCCCAGTCGGCGAAATGGCGGCGCAGCATCTCAACGTCCGCCACCTCGAAGGCGTAGCGCGAAAGCTCCACCTCGTCCTGGTGCCGGACCTGCCCGTAGGTGAGGCCGCCGCCCCACTCCATCTCGAACCCCGAGTCCTTGCGCTGGAGGAACATCGCGATGCGCTCGAGGCCGTAGGTCAGCTCGGCCGAGATCGGCTTGAGATCGAGCCCGCCAGCTTGCTGGAAGTAGGTGAACTGGGTGATCTCGACGCCGTCCAGCAGCACCTGCCAGCCCACGCCCCAGGCTCCGAGCGTCGGCGACTCCCAGTTGTCCTCCTCGAAGCGCACATCGTGCGCGGCGGGGTCGATCCCCAGCGTGGCCAGCGACGCGAGGTAGAGGCTCTGCACATCGTCCGGGGAGGGTTTCAGGATCACCTGCATCTGGAGGTGCTTGCCGAAGCGGAACGGGTTCTCGCCGAAGCGCGCATCTGCCGGCCGCCGCGAGGGTTGCACGTACGCCACGCGGTACGGCTCGGGACCGAGCACCCGCAGGAACGTCTCGGGGTGCATGGTCCCCGCCCCCACCTCGAGGTCGTAGGGCTGCTGCACCACGCAGTTGTGCTCGCCCCAGAAGCGCGAGAGGGAGAGGATAAGCGACTGGAGATCCACTTGATGCCACCTTCGTGCGCCGCTTCAGGCGCACACGGTTCGGTAGCATATCACAGGGCTGCCGGAGCGATCGCCGGCCACGACGTGCAGCGCGGGTGCCAGGCACCTGGTAGGTTCGCGAGCCTCCCAGCGCGTCCATCCAACCGCACCGCGCCAACCGCCACGCGCGCGCGGCCACCCGACGTGCACAACCGCGTGCCTGCTGGCGCTTGACGCGGGCCGCGTGCGGTCGGGTCGCGTGTTGCGAAACTGCAAGTGCTCACGCCGCGCAACTTACGTTACGAGAATTGACCAAGATCACGAGACGGTCTACGCTGGAATTTGACCAATTTGCGATGAATGGAAGGGAGGCCGATCGTGAGGCGCGCATCTCTCGGTACGATCGTCTCGGCGGTGACGCTAGCGGCGTCATGGGGGCAGCTTGCGAACGCCCAACTCGCCCAGCAAGGCCCCAAGCTCGTCGGCAGCGGCGCAGTCGGTGCAGCACAACAGGGCTACACCGTTGCGCTTTCGGCCGACGGGAACACTGGAATCGTCGGAGGGTACCGCGACAACGGTGACTCCGGCGCGGCATGGGTGTTCATCCGCACGAGTGGTGCGTGGACGCCTCAGGGCGCCAAGCTGGTCGGCAGCGGAGCGGTGGGCACCGGCTGGCAAGGGTCCTCCATCGCCCTCTCTGCCGACGGCAACACCGCCATTGTGGGAGCCATCAACGACAACGGCAGCCTCGGTGCGGCATGGGTCTTCACCCGTTCGGGCGGGACGTGGACGGAGCAGGGCAAGCTTGTCGGCACCGGGGCGTTGGGGCACGCCCAGCAGGGGGTCTCCGTCGCTCTCTCCGCCGACGGCAACACCAGCCCTGCTGGGAGGCAACAACGACAACGCCGGCCAAGGTGCAGCTTGGGTCTTCACCCGCTCGGGCGGAACGTGGACGCAGCAGGGCAAGCTCATTGGGAGCGGCGCCGTCGTGGGGTCCTACATGGCCTCGTCAGCCGCGCTCTCCGCCGACGGCAACACAGCGATCGTCGGCGGACCCGGCGATAACGCGAACACCGGTGCAGTCTGGGTGTTCATCCGTTCGGGTGGGACGTGGTCGCAGCAGGGTGCCAAACTCGTCGGCAGCGGCGCGGTGGGAACCGCACGCCAGGGCCGCGCCGTCGCCATTTCCCAGGACGGCAACACGGCAATCGTCGGCGGCTGGGGCGACAACAGCCAGGTCGGAGCCGCGTGGGTTTTCACCCGTTCGGGCGGGGTATGGACGCAGCAAGGCGGCAAGCTGGTCGGTAGCGGCGGCGTGGGGATGGGCGATCAAGGCTACTCCGTCGCCGTCTCGGCCGACGGCAACCTTGCCCTCACAGGAGGTCCCACCGACAACGCCGGCGCCGGTGCGATCTGGGTGTTCGCCCGCGCAAGTGGGGTGTGGACACAGCGGGGAGGCAAACTCATCGGCAGCGGCGCGGTCGGGATGGCCCACCAGGGCACCTCTGTAGCCCTCTCCGCCGACGCCAACACTGCCATCATGGGGGGTCCCTACGAGAGCGGCAACGCCGGTGCCACTTGGGTCTTCGTCGCTCCGCGCGCGACGATCTACGTTCCCAGCACCGCTCACTCCCAGGGCGTGCCGCCGACGTTCTGGAAGACCCGGTTCGAGGTGCACAACCGCGGCTCGGTCCAGGCCCAGTACAGCATCGCGCTCCTGCAGCGCGACCAGGACAACTCCAACCCCCAGACGGCCAATTTCCAGCTTGACCCAGGCCAGAGCGTCCTCTACACCGACGCACTGTCATCGCTGTTCGGCTTCACCGGCGCCGCCACCCTGCGCACGACCGTCACCTCCGGGGACCTTTTGGTCTCCGCGAACACCTACAACGACCAGCCAACAGGCACCTTCGGGCAGTTCATCGCCGGCCTCGGCGACGACAAGGCGACGGCCGAGAACCAGGAGGTCCGTCTGGTCCAGCTCTCCTACTCCCCCGATGCGAGCACCGGCTTTCGAACCAACATCGGCGTGGCGAGCGCCTGCGGCGTGGCGATCACGGTGAACGTCGATCTCTACACCAAGGCCGGCGTGTACCTGGGGCGGCGCACCTTCGACCTCAGGCCGTACGAGTCGAAGCAGGAGACCAACAGCTTCTCGAAGGTCACCTCGCAGGCCGTCGACTCGGGGTACGCGATCGTCAACTCGACCACCCCGGGGGCGCGCTACTTCGCCTACGGCTCGGTGGTCGAAAACCGAACCGGCGACCCCATCTACGTGCCGGCACAGTAACGGAGGGCGCGGGCAACACGGCCAAGGGGAGACGCTGATAGGCGAAGTCGAAAGGTAGCGGTCCATGGCGGGCATCCGGTTGGTGCCTGCCAACGCAGAAAGGCCTCGCGCGGCAGCGCGCCCGGAGCGGGCGGTGCTTTCTCTCGCGCGGCTACACGCTTTCGACGCTGACCTTCACGAATGGGTCCACGAGCTCCTTGGGGATGAGCGCGGGCCAGTAGGTCATGACCTCCTGTGGCTTGGGACGGCCCCCCGCGAAGCCGGTGACCCCGGGCGGGCCGGCGGTGACCAGCGGCGCCAGCTCGTAGCCGAACCTGGCGACCGCGGCGCGGTCCTTGCCCCGCACCGCCAGACGCAGCACCACCTCGGGCGGGTCCGCGCCCGGCTCTCCGAGCCCCGGATGGCACGCACCCGTGCCAAGGATCTCCGTGACGCGGTCCTTCTCGGGGAAGCTCACCCCGGCTCTGGCGAGCCGCTTCCAAACGATCTCCGCGGCCAGGCGCGCCTTGTCGACCGCGCGTGGCCCCGAGATCACGAGCTGGCCCGACGCCTTCCACCCGGCCTGGAACGACGCCGAGACCTTGTAGCTCGCCGTCCGGGCGGAACCCTTGATCCCGTGCACCCGCACCCGGTTGTCCCCCTCCTGGTGCAACAGCGCCGATGTGAAGTCGGCCACGCAGTCGGGCGTGATGTAGGCGCGCGGGTCGCCCATCTCGTAGACGAGCTGCTCCGCCACGGTGGCGGTCGAGACCAGGCCGCCCGTGCCGGGGTGCTTGGTGACCACGAAACCGCCGTCGGGCTTGCACTCCAGCACCGGGTAGCCCACGTCCCAGAGCTCCGGCACCTCCCACCAGCTCGTGAAGTTCCCCCCGGTGGCCTGGGCGCCGCACTCGATGATGTGGCCGGCCACGGTGCCGCTCGCCAGCAGGTCCCAGGCGTCCTCAGGCCAGCCGAACTCGTGCACCAGCGGCCCCAACGCCAGCGAGGTGTCGGTGATCCGGCCGGCGAGCACGATTTGGGCCCCCTGGTCGAGGGCCTCCGCCACCGGGCGGGCGCCGAGGTACACGTTGGCCGAGAGCACTTTGTGATTACGTTCACAAAATCTCTCTCCCGTGTCCATGTGCTCGAGGTGGTGCCCGGCCTCGCAGAGAGCGGAAAGCCTGGGGACCAGGTCGTCGCCCTCGACGACGCCCACCTTCAGGCCAGACACGCCGAGCTCGCGGGCGACCCGGAAGACCTCTTCGCGGCAGGCTGCGGGGTTGAGGCCGCCTGCGTTGGTCACGACCTTGACGCCACGCTCGACGATCACCGGGAGCGCTCGACGAAGGAGCGCGATGAAGTCGGCGGCGTAGCCCTTGTGGGGATCGCGCAGCCGTTGCCGCATCATGATCGAAAGCGTGACCTCGGCCAGGTAGTCGAGGCCGAGGTAGTCCAGGGGACCGCGGGTGAGCAGCTCGATCGGGGCATCGACGCTGTCGCCCCAGAACCCCTGCCCGTTCCCGATGCGCATGACGCTGCCCATGGCGTATTAGTTTATCCCTTGCGAGCGCCGCCGATCCGGGTTACCTTCGAGACGGTGCCCGTACCCGGAAGTCTCGGGCCGCACCTGGGGGGAGGCCAGCATGAGCGTCGGCATCGTCGGCTATGGAGCCTACATCCCGAGGCGCCGCATCCGCCTGGCTGAGATCGCAGCCGTGTGGGGAGCGGACGCCGCCGCGTACGAGCGCGGGCTGGAGCTCCACGAGAAGTCGGTCCCCGCCGCGGACGAGGACACCATCACCATGTCGGTGACCGCGGCGCGGCGGGCTCTGGCGCGCGCCGCGATCGACCCCCTGTCCATCGGCGCCGTCTACGTGGGCTCCGAGTCGCACCCGTACGCGGTAAAGCCCTCCGGCACCGTGGTGGCCGAGGCGCTGGGCGCGACCCCCGCCGTGCACTGCGCCGACCTGGAGTTCGCCTGCAAGGCCGGCAGCGAGGGGATGTTCCTCGCCGCCGCCCTGGTCAAGTCCGGCGAGGTCGAGCACGCCCTCGCGGTCGGGGCGGACACCTCGCAGGGGGCCCCCGGCGACGCCCTCGAGTACTCCGCCGCGGCGGGCGCCGCGGCGTTCATCTTCGGCGCCTCCAACCTCGTCGCCACGATGGATGCCCAGGTTTCCTTCATGACCGACACGCCGGATTTCTGGCGGCGCGAGTACATGCGCTACCCCCGCCACGCCGGGCGCTTCACCGGCGAGCCGGCGTACTTCAAGCACACGCTTGGCGCCACGCGCATGCTCCTCGAGAAGACCGGCCTGAAGCCGGAGGACTTCGCGTACGCCGTCTTCCACCAGCCCAACGGCAAGTTCCCGATGCGCGCCGGGAAGATGGCGGGTTTCCGACGCGAGCAGCTGGAGACCGGGTGGCTCTCCCCCTGGCTCGGCAACACCTACTCGGGCGCCTCGCCCATCGGCCTGACCGCGATCCTCGACAAGGCCAGGCCCGGGGACCGCATCCTGATGGTCTCCTACGGCTCCGGGGCTGGGTCGGACGGCTTCGTGTGGACCGTGACGGAGCGCATCAATGACGTCCGCGCCGCGGCGCCGGGCACCCGCGAGCAGCTCGACAACGCGAAGCTGTACGTCAGCTACGGGACCTACGCCAAGCTGCGCGGCAAGATCCGAATGGGTGAGTGAGGGGAGGAGACCATGCGAGACGTCGCAATCGTCGGGGTGGGCCTCTCCAGGTGGGGCGAGGTGTGGGACGCGTCGCTGAGGACGCTGTGGACCGAGGCGGCGCTGGCGGCGCTCGACGACGCCGGCCTCGATCGCGTCGACTCCATCACGGTCGGCAGCATGGCGCCGGGCCTCTTCGTGGGCCAGGAGCACCTGGGTGCCCTGCTCGCCGACGAGCTGGGCATGGCGGGCGTTCCCGCGACCCGCGTGGAGTCCGCGTGCGCATCGGGCGGCGTAGCGCTCAAGGCCGGGTTCGCCGAGGTGGCCTCCGGGCTCGCGGACGTGGTGCTGGTGACCGGCGTCGAGAAGATGACCGACGTCTCCGGCGATGACTGCACAGCCGCGCTCGCCGCCGCCGCGGACGCGGAGCTGGAGGTGTTTTACGGGGCCACCTTCCCGGGCCTGTACGCGTTGATGGCGCGCGCCCACATGGCTCGCTGGGGGACCACGCGCGAGCAGCTCGCGATGGTGGCCGTGAAGAACCACAGGCACGGCGCCCTCAACCCCCACGCCCAGTACCGCCAGGAGATCACCGTCAAGGACGTGATCGACTCGGCCAAGGTCGCGGAGCCCCTCAACATCCTGGACTGCTCGCCGATCACGGACGGCGCCGCGGCCGTTGTTCTGGCGGAGATCGGGGTCGCACGCAGGCTCGCGCGCGGCCGTCCCCTCGTCCGCATCGCGGGCGTCGGCCACGCCACCGACCGCATCGCCCTGCAGTCGCGCGCCGACATGACGACACTGCCGGCGACGACGCTGGCCGCACAGCGCGCGTTCCAGATGGCCGGCAAGTCCCCAAAGGACGTCCAGGTCGCCGAGGTACACGACTGCTTCACGATCGCCGAGATCATCGTTCTCGAAGCGCTCGGGTTCTGCAAACCGGGCGAGGGCGGGTCCCAGGCTGCCTCCGGCCGCACCGCCCTCGGCGGGGAGCTGCCCGTGAACCCGTCCGGCGGCCTCAAGTCCAAAGGGCACCCGGTCGGGGCCTCCGGCGTCGCACAGGCGGTGGAGATCACGACGCAGCTGCGCGGTGCGGCCGGCAAGCGGCAGGTTCAAGGCGCCCGCGTCGGCCTCACCCAGAACATGGGCGGGACCGGCGCCTCGACCGTCGTCCACATCCTGGAGGTGGCGTCATGAGCCCTCTCAACTCGGCGCGCGTGGCGCGCGAGTTCCCCTCACGCTACCGCCTGGAGGGTGCGCGCTGCGAGAAGTGCGGTGCTGTCTCCTACCCTGCCCGCCTGGTCTGCCCGGAGTGCCGCGGGCGGAAGTTCACGATGGTGCAGGTCAAGCCCGAGGGCCGCGTGGTGACCTTCACGGTGATCCACGTGGGTCCGGCGAGCCACCGGCACGAGGTTCCCTACGCGCTGGCGGTGGTGGAGCTGGAGGGCGGCGTGCGAATGACCTGTCAGATCGCCGACGTCGACCCCTCGAAGGTCGAGATCGGCCTCCCCGTTCGCCTCGAGTTCCGCCGCATCCAGGAGGACGGCGAGGCCGGCGTCATCGCCTACGGCCACAAGGCCGTCCCGGCCTGAAGGCCGGACTGCAGGTTCCGGGCCCCGGGCACCGGGGTCCGTCTTGAGACCTAGTCAGCTCGGTCCCCGGGCCCCGAGTCCCGGTGGTCCAGCAAGTGGCGGAGGTAGCGCCAGCTCTGGAGCTGCCGCTCGGTGAACTGCTCGCGGAGCGTCACCAGCCACCCGCCGGAATCCGGGGGGGCGGGCTCGGTCACCTGCTCGAGCGGGAGGCGCGACGCCTGCTGCAGCCAGTGCGCGCCGGCCGCGCCGATCCTGACCGCAGAGAGCGCGGGGCGGTGCTCCTGGCAGGTGAAGCGCTTTTCCGCAGGATCGAAGACCCTCGGCCCGTCCGGCAGGTCCACGCCGCACACCCCGCACCTGTCCAGCTCGGGGAAGACCCCCGCGAGCTTGAGAAACCAGAGCTCCGCGTACCACGCGGCACTTTCCGGCTCGTGTCCGTCCAGGAGGCAGGCAAGGCACCGGTCCACCAGGCGGAACGCCGCCTCCGCCCGCTGCCCCGGCTGGCAGTAGAGCAACGCCAGCTCGGCCACGACCTGGCCGGCCGCCCAGGCCGGCGGGTCGGCGGCCAGGGGAAAGCCCGACCGCACGACCGACGCCTCGTGGAGGGTGGCGAGCTCGGCCCCTGGCCGCTCGAAGTAGTCCACGCGGATGAGGGTGAGCGGTTCCATCGCGGTCGCCTGCGAGGAGCGCAGGGTGCGGGCGCGGCGCGCCACCATGCGCACCTGACCCGACCCGCGGGTCAGCAGCGCCACCACCAGATCCCGCTCCCGGAACGGGTAGCGGGCCAGCACGAAGGCCTCGTCACGCCTGGTGGGCATTGCGGGCACCCGTGCCCTGCCAACTCTCGACCAGCGGGAGCAGGACCGGCTCCAGGACCGCCGTGCGCCACGCCCTCGCCAGGCAGCCGCGCAGCTCCGCTTCACTGCGGGGTCTGCGGTCCACCACGGCCTCCAGCGCGGCGCGTGACGCGAGTACGCCCGGCTCCACGGCCAGCTCCCCGGCCAGTTGGTCCCGCACCACCCTCGCCTGCTTGACACGGGCCTCGCGAACGCGGTCAACGGTGAAGCGCTCCCTGGCCTCGCGGGCGGGCACCGGCGGAGCTTGTGAGGTAACGCGCAAGATCTCTCGGCCGAAACGCCGCACGGTGGACTTGCCGACGCCATGCACGCCCGCCAGTTCCGTGAGGTCGGCGGGCGGTGCCTGCGCGAGCGCCAGCAGTACCTCGGAGTTTGCGATGCGAAACGGCGGCACGTCGTCTCCGGCAGCCTGCCGCTCGCGCCAGAGGTGCAGCGCGGCCAGGCGGTCCCGTGCCTGCCCCGTCAGCTTCCTGGCGCCTTTGATGCGCTCAAAGGCAAGCGGATCGGGGACCGGCTCCTCCCAGCGCACGGCCTCCAGCGCCAGGCACTCCTCATCCCACCAGGGCAAGCGGCCGAGCGCCGCGAGCTTCTCAGCCAAGCGGCCGCGCAGCAGTTCCAGGTGCGCGGTGTCCCCGGTCGCATACGCCAGCAGCTCGGGCGTGAGCGGGCGGTGCCCCCAGTCGGCCCGCTGGTACTTCTTGTCGAGGGTCACCCCGGCCTCGCGCTCGATCAGCACCGCGAGCCCGGTCTGCGGCTCCCCGAGCAACTGGGCCGCCACCTGGGTGTCGCGCAGCCGAACCACCCGTGCCCCCAGGTCACGGTCGAGCACACGGAGATCGTAGTCGGCCCCGTGCAGTAGCTTCTCCACCCCGGGGTCGGCAAGCAGATCCGCGAAGGGGCGCAAGCCGTCCCGGCCGAGGGCGAGCGGGTCGAGCACGGTGTGCTGGCCCGCGAAGGACATCTGGATCAGGCAGAGCTTGTGGAAGTAGGAGTGCAGCGAGTCCGATTCGGTGTCGATGGCCACCACCCCCGCGGCGGCCGCGCGCGCACAAACGTGCTGCACGCCGGCCGGATCGCAAACCAGCTGCGGCTGCAGCCCTCCGGCTTCCATCACCGGAGCGATGCTAGTCGGGCTGCCGATGGGGCGCAAGACACGAGGCGCCCGCCTTGGGGCGGGCGCCACGAATGCCAGGAAGCGCGTGCGGCCGCTGTCAGAACGCGCCCTTGGGGGGTTCCGGCAGGGCCTGGGTGACGCTCACCTCCAGGGTCTCGCCGGTCTCCGCAATCGAGTGTGCGCGGGCGAAGTAGACCCCCCCGATCGCCTGCCAGTCGTCCCACCCCACGGTGAGAGGCGCCGCCCCCTTGCGGGTGACCACCGTGCGCACGATCCGGCCGGTAGCCGGGTCGAGCATCACGTTCCACCTCCCGGCAGCGGAGTTGATCTCGACGGTGGGGTTCGCCTTGCCGCTTTCGGCGGGCGTGTCCGGCAGCGGGGTCACCGTGACACCAGCCGCGCCCCAGTCGAGCGGAAATGTGACCCAGAGGACGTCCTCGCCGAAACGTGCCAGCGCCCAGCTCACCGCCTCGGCCAGCTTCTTGCCGCTGAGCTGCGTGCCATCCTCCCAGGCGCCGCCGCTGCGGGAGCCCAGATCGATGGCAGTATCCACCTTGCCACCGGTGGCGTTCGCGCCCTGCACGCGCAGGTATCCGTTGCGCCGATCCCAGTGGTAGTGGAACGGTCCCTGGACCGCACCCCCGGCGTTCTTGATCTTCACCTCGAACTCGAGGAAGCTCACCGCCCTCCACTTCACCGCCCCGCCGCAGGCGGCGAGCTGGCCCGCCGCTGTGCGCGGGTCCGGTACCTGCGCGTGCACGACGGCCGCGGCCAGGATCAGGATGCCTAGCGCAAAGGCGCTGCCAGACTTCACCATGCCCTCCTCCCCCTCTGCTCCCGAGAACCCACAGCGCAACCACTCGAGGTGACAGTGCGGTGGATTCTACACCAGAGGTCAAGTCAAACCCCCGGAACCCGGGTACCCGCCTGGCTCACCCCGGTGGCAGGCCACTGCCTTCCCCCGCCGCCTCCGGGAGCGGGTACACTTCTGTCATGGAAAAGGGCTGAGCGAGGGCTGGAGACGGTGTCCAGCAACGGCCGACCCCAACTGCTCGGGCGTCACAACCAGCGCGTGGCGCGCCTGCGCAGGCTCATCCAGCGCGAGGAGCCCGACCTGACCGTCGTGGATGGCCTCAAGCTGGTCGCCGACCTCGCCGAGGGCGGCGTGCCGATCGTGGAGCTTTTCACGGTGAGTGAGCACCTCGAGACCCTGCGAGCGGTCCCCGCACTCGGCCGGGTCCTCGACGAAGGCCGCGCCCACCTCCTCGATCCCGGCACCATGACGCACCTCGCCCCCACGCGGCAGACCCAAGGGGTGCTCGCAGTCGTTCCGGTGCCGGCGGCACGGATCCGGCCGCGGGGCGTGGTGCTGTACCTCGACCGCCTGCAAGACCCCGGCAACGTGGGCGGGGTCATCCGTTGCGCCGCCGCCTTCGGAGCCGCGGGGGTCGCCTGCTCCCAGGGGTGTGCCGACCCTTTCACCCCCCGGGCGCTGCGCGCCTCGGCAGGACAGGCGCTCGTGGTCCCGGTCGAGGTTGAGGCGGCCTTCGCGCCGCTGGCCGAGGGCATCCGGAGCGCCGGCGGTGAGATCGTTGGCACGGTGGGCAGGGGTGGCACGTCCCTGCACGAGTGGAAGCCGCGGATCCCCCTGCTGCTCGTCCTCGGAAACGAGGGCCAGGGCCTCTCCGAGGAGGTCTTCGCCGGCTGCGCCCGCCACGTCACCATCCCACTGCAAGGCGCAGTCGACTCGCTGAACGTGGCGGTCGCCGCCGGCGTGATCCTGGCCTCGCTCGCCGGGGTTGCAGGGGCTCCTATACTTGAAGGGCAGAGAAAACGAGGGAGGCCGCGATGATCCGTCACCGCGACGTCGAGCAGCTGCAACAGATTTCCCAGGCCCCCGGGAAGACGCTCACCGTCTACCTCGACCTGGACCAGACCAAACCGGCCAACCGCAAACGGCAGTTCCAGACGCGCCTGCGGGACCTGCTCAAACAGCTGCGCGCTTCCCACCCCGACGACCAAGAGCTCGCGACGACCTGCGGCGAGGTCGAGGACATCGTCAAGCGCGTCGAGCCCAGCGGCAGAACCCTCGTCCTCGCCCGGCACCGCAAGCTGGGGGTCACCTTCCGCAAGGTCATCCGCATCGCGTTGCCGTCCGGCGTGTACTGGACCAACGGGGCCTTCCTGCGACCGCTGCTCGAGGCCCTGGACGAGCACGAGCGGTTCGGCATCGTCCTCGTGGACCAGAAACGCGCCCGCCTGCTGACGGTGTTCCTGGGCGACATCGAGGAGCACAAAGACCTCATCTCGCAGATCCCGCCGCGCCCCGAGTCGCCCTCGGCCGACAAGCTGCGCTCGCAACCCAGGATGGAGCGCCACCACGACCAGAGCGTCTCCTCGCACGTGCGCTTCGTCGCCGGGGAGATCGGCCGCCTCATGGAACAGCTCGAGGTGGACCGGCTCATCATCGGCGGCAACGTGGGGGTGGCCTCCGAGCTGGCGCGCGCCCTGCCGAAGCGCCTGCGCGGGCGTCTGATCGAGGTGCTCCCGATCCCGTTGACCGCTTCCGACGAGGACATCCTCGCGCGCGCCGGTGAGGTCCAGCTCCGACTGGAGCGCGCGGAGGAACTGGAGGTCGTGCGCGACCTACTCAAGGAGGTCCGCAAGGGCGGCCGTGCGGTGGCGGGCCTCGCCGCCACCCTGGAGGCCATCAACGAGGGCCGCGTCTGGAAGCTCGTGTACCTCCAGGGTGTCAAGCTCGACGGCGGGGTGTGCAACGCCTGCAACATGCTGTTCGACCCGGCCGATGAGCGCTGCCCGGTGTGCAGCAAGAAGATCGAGGTGGAGCCGCACATGGTGGACCGCATGGCACGCGCCGTGCTGGAGCGCGGCGGCCACGTGGAGATGGTGGATGGGCCCGCGGCCGAGGCCCTCCGCTCGGTCGCCGAGGTCGCGGCGTTAATGCACTCCTGACATTCGCTCGTGCGGGCGCCAACGGGTCATCCTTCGTGGCGCCAACGGCGCCACGAAGGATCTCCCGGCGCCAGCACAGCGCCCGTACACTGTCTCGAGAGCACGTGCCGGAGTGGCGAAATGGCAGACGCAGGGGACTTAAAATCCCCGGCCCGAAAGGGCATGCGGGTTCGAACCCCGCCTCCGGCACCACGACTTACGCGACGCATGGGACTTTGGGAGAACGGCGTTTCAACCCCGGCTCAACCGCGTGCCGCGGCCCCGCCCGCGGGCGCGCTTGCACGGTGGGCGCGGCTAGGCCCATCATCGTGCCATGTCCACGCCCTGCAGTTCATCGGGCGTGCCGCTGATGCGCGGCACTAGCTGCCGCTGTGGCGTTCCTCTCTGCCGCTTAGTGGAGGTCTAGCGATGAAGAAGGTCAGTATCTACGAATACTATTCCTTTGGTTACAACTACAACAATTTGCGGTATGCCATGGCGGGACGGAGGGTGCATGGAGACGCGGAAGAGACCTGCAACAATTTTCTGGAGATGCTCGACTCGCTCGACCTGCGAGTAACGCAACAAGCAGCTGAACAGTTCGTAACTATTCGCGAGGAGATGGCGAAACTAGGCCCTGATGCCGTGGTTGACCGGCCTTTCGCTGCCCGGATCTCCAGCGCCTGTAACGAACTCGACAAGACCCTCGACTCGGAGCTGCTCTTGCGCAGTGCCTATCTCGTGACCCCGAAGCGCTTCCCCATCGAATCACTCCTCGAGAAACCGGCTGCTCTTCTTTCTGCCGACGCGCCGCTTCAAATGCCAAGGATCAGCAAGTTCGATTTTGCCTCAGGCTGCAAGGCGCTTGCATTCTCCCTACCAACAGCTGCGGCCTTCCACCTGCTTCGCTGCACGGAAGGTATGCTTCGCCACTACTACGAGACAGTTGTCCAGAGGAACCGGATCAATACCCGGCTTTGGAAGGCTTTGATCGAACACCTCCGCAAGAAAAGGCGCGACCCACCACCAAAGGCGCTACTCGACCACCTTGACAACATCAGGGAGAACTTCCGAAACCCCACACAACACCCGGACGCTCGCTACGACATCGACGAAGCGCAAGACCTTTTGGCTGTTGTGACCGACGCCATCAATCGAATGGCTCGCGACATGAAGTCACGAGCAAAACCAGTGCCTGCAGCCGCCGGCTCTGCGCCCTAAGAAGGGCCGCAAGCGCTCGCAGGGACGGTCATTTCGCTCGCACCTCCGTGCCGCGAACGAGTGCCCACCCCCCGCCCGCCGGGCACGCCACGTTGCCCCAGGACGGGCGATCATGCGGAACGAGGGGTCACGGGTGCGGGACGCCGGCCGCGTGGCTGGCCTGCTGCGCCCGTACGATTCGGCGCCGATGATGGCCTACCCGGTCAGCCTGCTCGTGAACGACCCAGCCAGCGACGTGTCGGCCTGCCGTGAGTCGCTCGTGCGGTGACGGTCAGCGTACCTCGGGGCGACCGCCGCGAGCTGACGTTGTGCAGTGCAACCGCGCCGAGCAAGGAAGAGGGGCGGCCGGAGCCGCCCCGCGCCTAAAAGCCGAGTGTGAAACGCATCCTGCTCTCGATGAAGGAAAGTGCGTCGGGTGAGAGCTTGCCGATCAAGCGCACCAACCCAGTCTTGTCTAGCACGCGAATCTGGTGGCACAACGCAACGGAATCGCGGGACAAACCGCCCGTGCCAGCGCGAATCAGCACCGCACTAGGCAGACTTGCCCGCGTCACGTTGGTCGTAAATGGGACCACGACGACCGTATTGCCCACCCCATTGAGTAGATCCGTCTGAACGATGACAACCGGCCGCTGTCCGCCTTGTTCCGACCCCTTCTGTGGATCGAGGTTTGCATACCAAACCTCGCCCCGGCGGGGCGGGGAGGTCATGCGCCGCGGTCCAGCTCATCCAAAGCGGCGCTCCACGCAGCGGCCCCTTCCGCTGCTAGTGCACGATCCTCATCCGCAGCCTGGCTGTACAACGTGGCAAGTTCTGCTTCGGAAATAGGGAGTGCTTCAGCAACCAGGAGTAGGGCTGGTGCCTGCCACCGATACTCCTCAGTCTGAATGACTGCGGCTTGCGGGGATGTTGGGCATCCGAACACGGTCGCCACTAGGACGGGGAACACCCGCCCAAAACCCGACGACGTGACCGACGTGGTCAGCATTGTGACCCCTTTCTCGTCTTCGTCACCCAGCCTGCGGTCCGCTCGCGGAACACATACTGTGGCACTGACGGACCACCTGTTTGCGGCGGCTGAGCGACGGTTGCCACCTCAATTGTCTTCCTCACTTCTGATAGCAACTCTCGACTCTCAACAACAGCAATTGGCACCTCATGTGCGCGAGGACCTTGCGCCGCGAACGCAGCGGGGTCAAATGCCGCGCCGAGCTCTAATGCGGATTCGTAAGCCCTGAAGACGTTCCACATTACAGGTTCGACTTTCTGGTTCGCCCGCGTGACCTTGAGCCCCAACTCCTCAGCCTCCCCCCGTCCGATCAGGTACCCGTGGTAATACAACCTCTCTGCAAGATCGTCCACGATGTGCGGAATACGCTGTTTGTCGCCACGCTCCTTCATGTGCAGCGCAAGCATCTTGGTTGCAAGCGACCGAATCAACGCATGGCTGCGGTACACTCCCCCGATAGCAAGCGGGTGTAGCCGATCAGCCAGCTTTTCGAACACGCGCACCAGGGCATCCTGTTCCGTCAGGCCCACCTGCTCCTTCGCCAAACTGAAGAAACCTGCAACATCCTCGACCCCAATCTCTTGCTTGGGTTCGTTGGGATTGTCCGGGTTTGGCGGGTTGAATGGCCCTCCAACGCTCGGGTCAATCGGCGACAACTCGGCCAACGGCCCCATGACGATTTCATCGGCTCCAAGGGCAAGGAGGGTCGCCGCGCTATGCGCCTTATAAGGCACCAGAACCCCTAGGCGGTCGCAGGATTCGCGCGCAAGGTTTACAAGTCGCCACGGCACGATGGTATCGCCGCCCAGGCTATAGACCAGGACGTCCAGCAGCGGCACCCGCCCTATTGCCCGGAGGTGCTCAAAGAATGGCCGAATCACGTCAGAAGCCATTTTGGCGGCGAACGGGGGCTGACGGTCTGAAGTGACGTAGACAATCAACCGCGAGCCTCTAACCTCTTCGAGCTCTTGGATCAGCGCGATCCGCTCGTTCACGCTCACCTCCGCCTCCAAGTTTGCTGAGTTTAGCATTCTGGTGCCCTTCCGGAGCACCCTTTGCGGCCTTTTGCGGGCTATAACGCACCTAACTATTTTGAATCGTTGGAGAAAGGGAAGTCTACCTGGGGAGCCGGAGCCCTTCGCGCGCCCGAGTAGTCTGCGCTGCTGGCCGGGCCTTCCGCCGGGCTCTTGGTCAGCCGGCGCAGCCCGCCGGGACCGAGGCTCGCCGCTGGGGGGAATGCACCTGGTGCAGGGGTCAGGGTGCGGGGCAGGCCAGTTGTCTTGAGTGGTGATGCCCATGGCATTTGCCGGAGCCTACCGCGCCGCCGTCAGCACAAGAGCGACCGTCGCGAGAACGAGAGCGAAAGTGACACCGACCAAAGCCCAGGTCGCCCTGAGGAGGCGCGTCGAGAGGCGATCGGCCGAATCGGAGGCCTGCTTCAGCGCTGAGGCATGGGCTTCAATTGAGCGCTCAAGCAGGCGCGACGGATAGATGGAGGCCGCTACGGATGCCCACGCGTTGGGCCAAGCGGCCGATGCACGAATCAACTCACGCTCGCCTTCGCGGAGCTCGAGCCCTGCACCCGCGAGAGCTTTCTCCGTAACATCCTCAAGCGGATCGCTAGGCATGGAACCTCCTGACGGCAATCGGTGGTCTGTCAACGCCGCGGTTCAGCGGCCCCGCCACCTTTGTGCAGATCATGGGCCCAGCATACTCCCCCACCCCGCAAGCCCGCTGAGGTGGTCGTGGCCGTGTCCGGGCGCATCTCGCTAGGGTACGGATACCTCCCGCCCGCTGATCGGCTGCGTAGCCTCAGGCAGGCGATCCCCCGGGCGAGGGGTCACGGTGCGGGCAGGCCGGCCACGCGCATCGCGCGCCAGCGAGGGCGCGGGGCGGGCACAACAAAGGGGCGGCCGAAGCCGCCCCAACGGTTCCCTGCAAAGCCCGGGTCTACCCCGGGGCTACCGGCGTCGGAGTGCGCCAACTAGAGCCGCGTGGTCTGGCCTGCCCGGGGGCTGGACACGGACGCTTTGGTAGTGAGGCCCACCGTTACAACCCCCGCCAAACTCACCAAGACGGTACCCTTCTTGGTGTCCTCGAGAATCAGGTACGCTCGACCGATGTTGCCGAGGTCGCCCTCAACGACGTCACCTGCGACGGTTGTGATAAGGACCCTCTTGCCCTTCCACTCTGTCAAGAACGCTGCGAGATCGTCTTCCATGGTCGCCTCCGGTTGCTCGGCGCTGAGTCTAGCGCAGAGAGGGGCCCGAGGCCGCCCCGTCTCCTTGAGATCGCGGCCCAGGCCAGAAAGGTCTACACTCCGCCCAGGATTACGCCAGTCGAAAGGAAGGGTAGCAAGGTGCCGGATGGCACGATGAACCTGGAACTCAGTGAGGCGAGAGAGCGGTTGACCACGCTCAGGAAAGGCTTCAAAGCCAGCGATCCCGACGCCGTCACCGCAAACCGGAGGGATCTGCTAGCCCTAATTGATGCGGTCGAAGCCATCGTTGAAGAGATCGAAGACAAGGTCCCTAGCTTGCGCTACGTCGACGAGCTCATTAAGGATTGAGTCGCCGCTTCTGCAGGTGAAGACCGTCAGCGCCGGTGGTTTGAACATCCCTTTTCACAAACGAAAAGGCGGCCGGAGGCCACATCCGGACCATTCAGTCCGGCTCCTTCTTGCTGACCTCCACCTCCGTCATCGATGCTGCCTGCTTCCGCGCCTCCTCGACAACGTCTCCCACCCAGCTTTCGAAGAAGGCCGCTGGATTGGGTTCTTCGTCGCGATCGAAACCGAGCCGCGAAACCCTCCGGGCGCACTGCGACTGCAGACCCTCCTCGCCCGCCGGCGGGAGGAACAGACCGTCCTCCTCGAGGAGTTCGGGGCACTCTTCCGTCGCGAGCGCCACCACTCTGTGCAAGGCAAAATTGTCGTCGGGGAGCCCGGCGACATAGCGGGCAAGATCCTCTAACCTCGACGCCGAGACTTCGTTCCTTTGGTCGTCCGGATACTCATTTGCCTTTCCCCGCCGCCACCTGGCCTGTTCCGCGATAAACTCAACCAAGGCCTTCCTAACAGTGCTCACGCTCACCATCGGTCTTTTCCTTTCCCGACATTCTGCCCAATCCAGTTGACTCCCTCTTCCAACCCACGATCGGCCGGCGCGCGGCGGCGGCAAAGGTGACGCGCCTGGGCGCATGTCGAGTGCCCCACGGGCTGGGTCCGGGAGCGCCACAGTGGCACCGTAGAGGCGCTCGGCGAGACAGCGCAGGGTCACCACCCCCCGTACCACTGGGCACGCTCACGAGGTCTCCGGGCCCCGCCTTGCCCTGCGCTATCGCAGCCGCGAACGCCTCGCGCTCGGCGTCCGCCTCGTCGGCGAAGAGCTTCTTCAACACCTCCGTGGCTACTTGGACCCCTGACCCCGCGTCCGCGACCAGGGCGTCGAGCCTCTCAAGCGCCCCGGTGGCGAGATCGAGCGGGTCCTCGGTAGCCGCCAGCTCCGACGGCTTCGCGACAGCGACCACGAGCCGCCGCGACACCCCGAGAGGGCTTCGTGGACGGGAAGCGGGACAGCGCTGGCTGCAAAGAAGTCGTGAGAGTGGGTATCTTGGCCCACAGCACCCCGCGGGCGATTCTCAGCGCCCCACTCCGCGAACAACGGCTGTCGCTGTGACCCCGTAGCCGGCTCAGGCTGACGCCACGGCAGCCTTCGGCCGGGAAACCACGAACAGGATCAGAAGTACCACATCAATGACAAGGTGAATCCACCAGAAGGTGGCCATCGAGCCAGGCCTGACCAGCGTGACAACGTAGGCCCCGATGCCCAAAGCGTAACGCAGGATGCCCACGTCGAAGATCAGTTTGTACTTCGCCAGGTCTTTGGAGGCCACGAAGAACATCACGCCGAAAACAAGCATCAGCGCCCCGAACGGATGGATGTACACGAGGGCTCCGGGGATGTATTCGAGGCCCAAGAGCCTCGCGACCGGCGCACAGGCGAAAAACGCCGGGAGTCCCCGAAAAACGAACTCGATGACAGCCGCAATGATCAGGATGACTTTGCCCAAGACCTCTTACCTCCTTACTCCTTCCCCTTGTTGCGAACTGACACGGCATCCAGGGTCACAGCGACAAACCTAGTGACGTCGTGGGAGAGCCATGGCCTTGCCACCCCGGTCGAGATCGTGGCGTCGTTTTGATACCAATATGGAGCGCCGGGCGGCTCGCGTCAACGCCGCCCCAGGACGGGCGATCACGCGGGGCGAGGGGTCACGGGTGCGCGCGCCTGGCCACGCACACCACGCGCCAGCAACGCCGCAGCCCAGGCGTTCACCGCCATTGGGAATAGAATACGGGCGGGGTGATCCAAAATGCCTAAGCCTCTTGAGAGCGAGGCCAAGCGCCTGGCACGAGCGCTGAAACGAATGAAGGATCTTTGGGTTCGGATGAATTCTTTCCCAGCAGGCAAGTTTACCCGCGACGTGGAGCAACTTCCGAAAGCACTGAAGGACCCCGCTGCGACGCCACCATCGGAGGAGGACGTCAGAACCACCTGCGAGGCAACCGTGAGGTACCTGAAGACGGTGCTGGGCCATCTCGAAAAGACCGAGGGCTCGGGCAAGGCATTCGGTGACTTTTATCCCGGGTTCTTTGTCCTCCCTACCGTGCGAGAGGTCCGTCGTCTCGCTGACGAGGTTGAAGTGGCATGTCGGAAGTACCTTGAGGCCCGGAAGAAGGCGCCGTTAGCACCCTAGCGTTAGGTGTGGACACGCCGCCAAGGCCTTTTCTCGAACCCCTAAACCTCCAAGAAACGCCGCCCGACAGACGGCATCCCAGGCTGCCCCCACGACGGGCGATCACGCGTGGCGAGGGGTCACGGTGCGGGGCAAACCCGCGGCGCCGCCTGGGAGCTGCTAGGAGCGTGTTGCACGGAATCGGCAGTTTGACGCCCGACGACTGACAGGTGGGCGAGGAAAGAATTCACCGGTTGGTTCGTGTGCAGGATCGACAAGGCTTCAGCAGCAGGGAATCGCGTTGTCTGAGGCTGTCGTGACGTTTCGAGCCGTTGACGGCGCCCGAGACGGCCGGTAGCCGGCTATGCTGGCTGCCAGGCGACGCGGTAGTACTTCATGAGGTTGTGACCGGTGGCGATCAGCGCCCATTCGCCCCGTGCCTTCTCGATGCCGCGCAGGAGCAGCCGCCAGAAGCCCCGGCCCTTGATCTGCCCAAAGCATGGCTCGACGATCACCTTGCGGCGCGAGTAGACCGCCTTGCCTTGCTTCGTCCGCAGCTTGCGCCGCATCCGCCCTTTGGCATCCAGATTCTTCGGCGGCCGACCGCGCAAGGGCGGCAGGACCTCCCCATGCGTGAGACGACCCGTCGCGATGAAGGCGTTGATTCCTCGGTCCTCACACACGGCGGCGTTGTCTTCGGACCAGTACCCCGCATCGGCCGACAGCCGCTTCGGCGGCATGCCGGTGGAAGCCTCCACCAGGTCCAGCATCGGCTCGAGGTGCTCGACATCCGGGGCCTGATTCGTCAGCGCCTGCGCCACGATGACCTGATGGTGCTCGTCGACAGCCAGTTGGCCGTTGTACCCCTGCAGATACCCGCCTTGATGCTTCATGATGCGACTCTCGGGATCGGTGAAGTTCCGCTGTGCCGTGGGCGCCGGAGCACCGTCCCGCGTCGTCTTGGTCCGGTGGCGGGGCAGCGCTGCGCTGCTTCCCGCGGCGGCCGGCGGCTCGTCGTCGGGATGCTCTCGCTTCTTCGCTGCGTGTTCCGCAGCCGCCTCGCCCTCCAGTTCGGCCTTCGCCTGCCGCAATCGCACCAGCCGCTCCTCCCGCCGTTGCAGTTCCTTCGGAAGTTCGTCGCCGCGCACCCCACGCCCGTACCGCGCGTCCTCCTCGGCGTCGGCCTGCTCCGCTCTCTCAAGCAGCGCCTTGACCTCGGCGCCAAGCTCCTGCTCGCTCTTCACCATGCGCTCGTAGCTCATCGCCTTGTGCTTGGATGCGTTGCCCTTCACCTTGGTCCCGTCCAGCGCAACATGGCCCATCTTGACCATGCCGGCCTTCTGGCATACCTGCAGAACTCCGACAAACAGCTTCGCCAGCTCCTTCAGGTGCTCGCGACGAAACTCCGAGATTCGCGTGTGATCCGGATGCTGGTCACCGGTCAGCACCCGAATCGGCACGTCCTCCCAACTCGCTCGCTCCAGCCGTCGCGACGACGTGATACCCGTGGCGTACCCGTACAGCAGCAGCGCCGTCATCATCGCCGGGTGATACGCCTTCTCTCCCCGGGCGTCCCGGTGCCGGTAGCACCGCTCGATCCCCGAGAGGTCAAGTTGGTCGATCAGGTCAAGAACCCAATAAACCACGTGATTCTGCGGCAGCCAGTCCTGCATCGACGTAGGTAGCAGCATCTCCTGGAGCGGATCCCATGCTCGAAAACCCTTCATGCGCATAGTTTCTCACGCCATCAAACAGGCACAAACACCAATCTATGCGCAACAGGCTCCTAGGGAATTTGCCCTTGTCACCTTCCGCGCCTTCGTACGAAGCTCCAAGAATGAAGGAGCCCCAGTCCGAGTGCTGCCGGTGGATGGGCCAATGCCCGCTGGTGAATCGCGTCAACGACCATCTCATGCCCGATCGTGCTGGGACGCGCCGGGTTCGACTGGCGCAGCTGCCTTTGCGACCATGATCGGGAACGTCAACATGAAGCGCGGCCACACCAGCGGGGTCCCCCACACCTCGAGGCGCCATCTCACCGTCGGGGGGCCGGCGGCGGATGCCCTGGCATCGCCGGGGACCCGGAACCTTGCCGCGTGCTCGAGGGGGGCTTCCCGCCCGACCGTCGCAGGGCCGATGTCGGTCACGACCTCGTCGTGGAGAATGATGACGTCGGGTGTGCCGGTTTTCGCCGGCGTCTCCTGCCTGCCCACCAGCCTCACGCGCAGCGAGCGCAGCCGCAACGGGCCCGGCTGCAGGAGGATGATCTCCGCCTCCTCGCCGGGCGCGAGCGTGGAGCGATTGACCTCGAGGATGGTTTCAGGGACGTGCGACGCCAGCGCCGAGGCGGCGGCGATCCACAGGAACAGAAGGCCCAGGCCACCGAAAACGATTACGAAAATCGCAGGCAGGATCGGGAAGGAGGCGTCCTGCGCCGCGCTCCAGAGCGCGTAGCCGGCAATCGCTCCCACGAACAGCAGCGCGATCGCAACGAGCAGCGCGCCGCACGACTGGGTCGCCGGCCTCGATTCCGCCTGGAGGCGTACCGGCAGGCGCTGGACATCCCACGGGCGCTTGCCGGCGGAGGCTCGGTCGTGACCTTCCCGGGACCTCCTTCGCGCCTCGGCCTTGCCGCTGATACCCAGCCGTCTCGGCGTCCGGGAGAGCAGGCTCCACAGGCCGATCGCCCCGAGCACCGTCAGGGCCAGCGGCAACACCGCCAGCACGTACCCTGCCCTCACGCCCCGCGTGAGGACGGCCCGCGTCGGGTCGGTCGGGTCGTACCAGCACGGGTACGTGCGTCCGATCTCGAAGCGGTCGAGGACGCGCCCGTAGTACGCGGAGCTTCCGCCGCCGTAAAGTCCCGAGAGCGCCCAGGAGTCCCACCCCGTGCAGCGGTACTCCTTGCCGCCGATCTCATAGCGGAAGGTGATGTCGGGGCGGTACGACGGCTTGCTGTTGCCCGAGCCACCCGTGCTGGAGATCTTCTTCTCCATGATCGTGCAGGTGGTCGGCTTCCACACCGTGAAGATGCGGACGTCACGCCACACCCGCGCGACGAAAAAGCTCCCGAACGCGGCGCCAACGAGGAAGAACGCCAGCGCCATGACCAGGCAGCCGCGATCCGTGGTGCGCTTCCGCCTCGCGTCGCCACCTTGGCTGGCCATGTTGGCAATCATAGCCCGGGACTCAACGGGTTCACCTCTGCTTGAAGATGATTCGCATGTTCACGCGGGCGGGGCCGCCGCCGGATGAGGCGGACCCAGCCCCGCCCCGGCGTGTGCTCGCCCCACCAGCACCGAGCGCCACGGCCTGACGTCCGACAGGATCACGTCCTCGGCAGAGGGACGAACTTGCCCGTGCATGGATTGGGGCTTGGCTTGGCGGGCTTGCCCGCCACCGTGACGTCTTCACCAACAGGCCGGAAGTTCACCGGTCCGGGGCCCAGCGTCACGGCAGCGTGTGCCGCAAAGACCTTGGTGCCGGGTGCCTCGAGCGTCACGTCGTCGAACGTGATCCCCAAGCGATGCCCCGCGTCATAACCCTCCAGGGTGACCTCCCCGCCACCAAACACTCGAACACCTCGCAAGACGATGTCCCTGAACGTCGGGAGCTTGTCCCGGTCCGGACCCGAGAACGGGTAGTGCGTGTCCATCAAGACGGGGTTCTTCGTGTCGCGAATGCAGACATCCTCATAGACGACATCGTGCACGAGACCGCCGCGCTCGGAATTGGACTTGATGCGCAGCCCATTGTCGGCGCCTTCAATCGAAAGGTCGGTGACCCGAATCGCGGAGACCCCGCCCTGCGTCTCGCTGCCGATGGACATCCCGTGGCCCGCGTAGAAATGATTGTGTGCGATCGTCATATGAGTGGCCGGACCGGCTGAGCCTGCCTTGACGGCCACGTTGTCGTCTCCAGTGTGGATGAAGCAGCGAGTGATGGTCACGTTTGAGGCGCTTGAAGGGTCAATCCCGTCCGTGTTCCTGGCTTTTTTGGGCGTGTCGATCGTAACGCCCCACGCGGTGAACCCAGTGCCATTGGCAAAGTAGACGTGGAAGTTGCCGGCATTCTTGAGCGTGACCCGGTAGAGGGTAAAGCTGTCGCTGTGCGTAAGAACGATGAGACGGGGGCAGTTCTGGTACGTTCGCGTCGTCTTCGCCTCTTGCGCCAGATCCCACCAGGAGATCTCTGCCCCCTGCATCTTGGCCCAGCCGCGGCCATCGATCGTGCCCTCGCCCATCACCCCCGCATTGTCGGCGTGATCGCCGTTGATCAGCGCCCTGCACCCGCGCCCCTTTTGATCGAGGATGCCGCAGCTCCCCGGAGCAAGGTCGTAGTCTCGCGGGTTGCGCGAGCCAAATAACGTCACCTTCGTATCGATCAGGAGCGTCACGCCGGAACGTAGTTGCAGCGGACCGGACAGGAACGCGTTCAGCCCGCGGTCCGCCTGGAGCCGAACCGCATGGCCCTGCGCACAACTGTCGATAGCCTGCTGGACCCTTTGCGTGTCCGGCCTGCCCTCATAGGCTTCGGCGAGGGAGGCTCCCTGGGCAGAGAGTTTCGCAAGCAAGGTCGTGCAAGAAGGAGGAATCACCGGCTCACCGACCTTGCGCAAGTCCTGAGCGCGGGCGTCGTTTAGGACCATTGCCAGCACAGAAGCGGAGCACAAAGACCATGTGAATCTCTTTTTCGTATTCATCTCAGCTCCAGACGCTTGAGTGTACCCAATGCGTGCCTGATGCGACCATCTCACGGTGCCGCTATCTCGTCACCTTCCGATACGTAATCCTGTGAGCCCGGGTGGCGGCGTCGCCTGGGGGACACGCGGACGGTAGAAGGCAAAGGGGGAAGCGGGCACGGCTCGCTGCCGATCCGTGGCGTGGATGGGTACAGCCAGGCTCTCACACGAAGACGGAGACCGTCAACCTGACGCCCCGGCGTCAACCTCGCAACCCTACGAACAGCTTCTTATGGAACTCTCCGACGTTAAGACGAAAATCACCCCGTCCAATGCCGACGCACGAAACGCCTTGTCTGGAGTGCGCCTGCGATGCGAGGGCGCTCCCCGGCCGTCTTCGCAGCACAACTGGCGCGCAGCTAGTGCGGCTCGCAGGCTTCGGTCAAACGCGCCGGAGCAGGAGGGCTCCGGCGGCCGCCAGGGCGAAGACGAAGAGCACGACTGTCTTGCCTCCAAGGGTCGGGATCGGCTGCGCAGCCGCGGGACCTGCGGTCGACCCGCTAATGTCCAGGACCGGCGCCGGACACGCGCCGTCGAGCGCGAAGCCGCTGGTCGCGACGGTCACGGTCCCGGTCGAGGCCCCCGGGGCTATGACCTTGAAGCCGAAAACGTGAAGCGCGATGCCGAAGTTGCCAGTCCCTCCCCCAGCGTGGTTCCAGGTGACCGTCGTTCCGCCGCTTAGCACCTGCGGAGTCCAGAGAAGGTTGATGGCGTCGAGCCCGGGGTTGGGGAAATCCGTCGAGGTCGGGGCCAAGGCCTGCGTCACCCCGACAAGCCCGGAGAGCGTGATCGTCGTGCTGGCCTGGCAGACGGAGTAGTTGTCGTTGGGATCGTAGGTCAGCGTGTAGGTCCACTCGCCCGGTGCTGTCTGGGTCCCGGTGAACTGGACGACCCCCGCGTCCCCGGCGCTGACCAGGATCACAAGTAACACACCGCAAGCGACCAACGAACGCACACTCGTCATACTGGTCTTCTTCCTCGGCGGTGGTCCGAAGTCAACGCTTCTCGTGTTCGGACCGACATGGCCCGTGCGACGTGGAAGAAACAGCAATCACGTCGCACCTGCGCACACGATGCCAGATCCCACGAACGCGTCAAGGGCCTATGATGAATAGGAATTTCGTTTCTCACCTGGATCGATAGTGCCCCGGTGAGGGGAGGTGTCAAGGCCTCAGGGCACGCGACGGGCGGCTCGCCGAGCGGTCGCGACCGAAGGCCCATCGGCCTGCTCGACCGCAAAGTGCGAGAGACTCTTGCCTATCACTTTGGGCTCGGTGATGAAGGCGATGACGCGCATGGTCGCGCCGCATCTCGGGCAAGCCAGAAAATCGACCTCGTAGATGCGGCGGATGAGTTGTGCCCAGCGCCGGCGAAGGGCACGCAGCTCGGGGTCGGCGGGCGCCACCGGCGCCGTCCTGACGTGCAAGATCCTCGGCGAGATGAAGCGCCGGAAGGCCAAGCGCGGCGGCGTCACGATGTGCATCGGCGGCGGGATGGGGTTCGCCTACCTTCTCGAGAGATCGTAGGGAACCCGTCCGTTAGAGAGGGACCGGGGCCCGCCGCCGGCAGGCCCCGCGAATTTCGGATTGGCGCGCGCCCCGCCGGTTACGGCTTGGGGTTGTAGGCCTCGAAGCACTTCCCCTGGAGATCGTATGTGATGCGGAAGACGTTGTTGGACTCGCCGTTGGGGGGCATCTCCGCAACGTTGTTGTCGTTGTCGAGCCACAGGCTCAGCGTGTGGTGGCCGATAGGCAGGTATGCCTGGGTGTTGATCTGCCTGTGCTCACCCTTTCCCAAGCTGAGGGCGCTCTGGATCGACACGATCTTCGAGTCCGCCTTGATCCGGTTCAAGAACTTCGTCGCTCCCGTTTCGACCTGGTACAGGTTCACCATGTCGTACGACAGGTTGAACGCGCACTCCGAGTTGGGAGAGCCGTGCAACGCGTCGCCCTCGGAAAGGACGACGCTCCCGCCCCAGGGAACGAACTTGCCCCCCGCACCGCCGACGGCGCCGCCGATCGTGATCCCCTTCTGACTCGTGATGTCCGGCATCCCCTTGGGCGGCTCTCCGAGCGTGCCGCCGGTCTTGTAGCTGAACTCGCACCATGGGCTCCAGGGCCCGGCCTGGATGGCGCTCATCCCTGGCGCGGAGGCGGTCTGCGTCCCTCGGACCCGCCACCGCCCCTTGTTGTCCCCCGGAAAGGTGAATGTCGCCGTCGTGGCGCCCGCCGTCGAGACGAACTGCGGCGGCCCGACCTCGCTGTCCCAGTGCCCCACCTGGCGGCAGTCGAAGCAGTCCACCTCGACCTGATAGCCGTTGGCCGGCGGCGCCGGGTTCCAGACGAAGGTGATGTCACGGGGGAGGTTGTGAAGCACGGCGCCACACGGCGGCTTGACCTGCACCGGCGCACCAAGGCCCGCCGGCGTCACGACCGGCGGGGCCTTCTGAACCTGGGTCGCCGGCTGCAGCGGCGGGGCGGCAAGAGTCACTCCCACCGCGAGGAACACGAGCGCCGGCGCGATGCCAAACGCCGTGCCCACCCTCCCTACGCCTTCCCTGACTCTCATCTCGCGCCTCCTTTCTCCTCCGAGCTTCTCGTAGAGACGGCTCGGAGCGATTCGCAACGCGCTCATCTTCGTTACGGAACGTCCCGATCCTCGCGCTGTTTGCCTTATGAGAACACAGAGCGATCTGGGACGCAAGCGACCGGCAGAGCCACCGTTGCGGCCGGCGACGGCGATGACATCGAACCGGCACGGCGGCACCTCGCCCCGGCGGTGTGTCAGGTCGGACTGGGCGAGTCGCACGATCCGCCGTTGCTTCGCCACCGTCACGGCCTCCGCGGGCGCGCCCGCGCTCCTTCCCGTCCGCATCTTGACCTCGACGAACACCAGGGTGTCGCGATCCCACGCGACGATGTCGATCTCGCCGAGTCGGCAGCGCCAATTGCGCGCCTCGATCCGGTAGCCCTTGAGCCTGAGAACGAGCTTCCCAAGGTCGTACAAAAACTGCGGCCTGACGCCTCGTCTCATCCCTCCGCTCGCCCCGTTGACCGTGGCGTCCCGGTGAAGCCCTGCCCGGTTCCCCCGCCGGGCAGGGCTTCACCACTGTTCCGGGTTGCCTCAACCACCTCTTCGCCGTCGCCCCTCTACCCAATGCACCCTAAGACTGCCCTGTTGGCCTTGACTCCATCGTTGAGATGGTGCATCCTCAGGCCAAGTGAAAAGCAAATTCCTATCCATCGTCGCGTCCTTGGGGTCCGTTATCAACTCCATGGGGCGACACACCGAAAGGAGAAACCTATGAACACTCGCCGACTCGTGGTGTTGGTCGTCGTCGTGATGGCGGTGAGCATCCTTCCCGTTCTGGCCGCCGAGCCACCCAAGCCGGGTGCACAGCCGGTCACCCAATCGCCGGTCGCAGCCAGTCAGGCCCTGAGGACCCTTGTGCCCTGCTCGGTTGTCGGCCAAGTCAAGCTGGATCCAGCCGACAAGACCAATGGTTTCCTCCACTACAAGGGCGACATCACCTTCAAGGCCGCGGTCAACCTCGAAGGCGTGAACCTCTCGTTGAATGGGCCGAAGTACGCATGCATCTGTGTGACGTGCCCCTCTGGCTCGTCACACGCCACTGGCCTCAAGCCGGACGGCAAGTTCAGCGCAGGTCAGTCGAAGACGTACAAGGCCGACTGCGGCAGCTTCCCCGCCACCAACACGCTCACCGGCCCCTTGGGCAAGGGCAAGATCGAGCACTTTGTGGCCACTTCGGCGGAGGGCGGCGTCTTCAAGTGGGCGGACTGCTCCGGTACCTTCACCTTCACCCAGTGAGCTCGACAACTGGCCGAGCTGGCCGGCAGATCACCGCCTGCCAGCTCGGTGGTCCGGCCCGCATGATGGCTAGGAATTTCCTTTCTCACCTGGACCGATCGTACCCCGGTGAGGGGAGGCGTCAAGGTCTCAGGAGGGCACGCGGCGGGCGGTCGGCGAGCGGTCGCGACCACGTGGAGGGGTGAACGAGACAGCGAAGGCAGCGAAGCTTTGCCCGGCAGCGGAGCTGAGCAGGGCTTCGCCATGGCGTCGACAACGTCAAGGGAGGAGCGGCGCCAAGCCCCGCGAGGTCAGGCTGCGGTGGGGTGGCGCTCGCTCGGGCCGGGTGGGTTGCGCGTATCGACGCCCGTGGCGGCGAGGCGGCGCAGGATCGTGTGGACCACCCTCGGCTCGGTGATGAACGCGGAAATGCGCATCTCGGCACCGTACGGCTGGCAGAGGTGGGGATCAACCTCGAATATGCTGCGGATGAGCGGTACCCAGCGGCGGCGCTGCCAGGTGTCGCAAGAGCGGCTCACCACGCCGCCCGAGGCCGGGCGATCACGCGGGGCGAGGGAGAGGGGGTAGCGGCCCTCCCTCGCCAACGTGGCCTCATGTGAGGGGACGGGCTTTCGGGACTACCCTTGTCGGGGGACTCGCGGTCGTGACCGGCTTTCGAGGGAAAGAAGGCGGGGCTCGAAGGATGTACGAGGTTGTCACCCTCGCGGTCGCCTTCCCCAACGCGGTCGTGTTGGTGTCCCATGATCAATCAATACCCCATGGATCGATTATTCTTCTCTCGAAAGGCGCACGGCGGAGCCGGTCCAACCGTCGCCGGTGTAGAGGAGTACGGCCGGAGCATCTTCGGGATCGAAAACACCCACTGCGCGTGGCCAACCTCCGCGAGCACCTCCTCGCGCAGGAAGGCGGCGACCGCGGCAGCGCGCTTGGCGGCGCAGGAGGGACACAGGCCGCGACCCTTGGCTCTAACGAGTGCCTCGGCCATGCTTTGAGCCGCGCTTCCTTTCCACCTACGAGGAGGAGCATGCCCACCAGGAACCGTCGTACCGACTCTCGTTCGAGTCGGCGGTAGCGGATTCGCTCATCAGGGGTCAAGACCGTCGCGCGTGCAGAAGCGCCCGGAGGTTCCTACCGAGCACTGGCTCCTGGTAGGGCTGGCCGAGCTTTTCGAGCTTGGCGCGAACACCTTTCCAGGCTGGGCCTTCGTGCGTGCCGTCCGCGTCGAGCAGCGCGCCGGTCTCCTCGGCGGTGAACACTACGCCGGTGCTCACGACCGGCAGGTCGGGGTTGGCGGGGCACGGCCGCTGGCAGAGGAGGCAGCCGAGGATGCAGTTGTGGGCCGAGGTGGGGACCCAGGCGGGCCACGCCCCGGGGTTCTCGTTGACGACCGTGAGGCAGCGCTCGCCGTGGAGGAGGACGCGGTCCGCCCCGATGGCGCCGGTCGGGCTTGCCGCGATGCACACCGAGCACCCTTCGCACGCGGGCAGCAGCTCAGGTTCGCACGGCCGCCAGTCGGCGGAGAGCGGGAGCGCCGCGTCGGTGAGGTAGCCGAAAAGCTGGAAGTAGCTGCCGACCCGGGGGGAGTACGTCACGTTGTTGCGGCCGTACCGCACGAAGCCGAGACGCGCCGCCAGTGACTTGAGAGGGACATTGAGCCGCTCGACGCGTGCGCCTGCAAGACCGTGGCGTTGCAAGTCCTGTCGCACCTCTTCGAAGAGCGGCTGGTAGCGCACGTAGGTCGGCGGGAACACCTCCTCGACACGCCGCCCATCAACGGTGAAGGCGATGGTGTAGGCGGGGCGCGCCGGTCGCGCGGCGCATCGCAAGGGACGAAGGCGGATTTTCGGCCGTGTTGCTGCCCATCGCGGAGGGGATCGCCGGCGTGATGGGCGAGATCGCCACCTCGTTCGCCGGGCTGCTCGCCACTGGCGACCCCACCCGGATCAAGGTCTGCGCCAACCCCGACTGCGGCTGGGTGATCTACGACCAAAGTCGCAGCCGCACGCGCCGCTGGTGCGATTCCACCGGGTGCGGAAACCTCCTAAAAGTGCGCCAGTTCCGCCAGCGCCACCGCCACGCGAGCCCAGCAACACGCGTCCACCAGCGCCCGCCACGCGGCTAGACACCCTCGCAGCGAAGGGGCGCTCACCCGCCAAACATCGCTGGGCCGCAAGACCGTTGCGGAGGTAGGATCCTCGAAAGGGGCGGCTATGCCCGCCTTGGCCAGCGCGGCAAGATCCGCCCTCGCAGCAGAATCCGACTGCGGTTTCCGGCTTCAGGGCGCCTTGACCGACGAGGTCAGCCTGTGGCGGCGGCCGGTATGAAGCGGGCGTGAGCAATCACGATGCCCAGCTCACGCGAATCGCTGCTCACGCCTTCCTTGGCCGGGCAGAACGGAGTGGCCCGCAGCTCCAGGTCGAGGCCTCCCTTGGCGACGTGGGCAGCGCCGACCTGCACCTGCAACGTCGCCGGGTCACCACCGACCTCGACGGGACCCAGCAACCGCTTGTCGCGCGCCACCAGCTCCACGAGTGGCGGCTTGGGGCGCGGCGCCCAGACGGTCAGGGTCAACGTACCAGGGCCGATCGGAAACCACAGCCGAGCCTGCGGGTTGGTCCACGCGCCATGCCCACTCGGGAAGACCTCCGGACCGAGGATGCCGCTCGCCCGCACCCACACGCGCTTACGGTCCTCCTCCGAGGCCAGCCTGCCGGCCCACGCGACCCCCGGGCCGACCACGCGAACGCCGAAGAACTGAACCGCCAGGGCGCGCGGATCGGCGGCGCTCGGCACGTAGCCCTGCGCCCGCGTGAAGCTGAGCGTGTTCTTGCCCGCGGCCACCAGCAGATCCTCGGGAAGCCAGTACCGCTTGCGAATCGCCGCACCATCGATCTGCAAGACCCGCTTTCCGTTGACCGCCACCTCCAGGGGCGCAGGGCCCTTGGCGGGCATGAAATCGAGCTCCATCTTGGTGCCGAGGAGGAACGGCGGCAGCATGATCTCCGAGCTCGCGCCACCCCAGGCAAACCAGTCGCTCTCTGCCGCGAGCTCCGGCTCCCACCAGCCTCGTTCCAGCAGGCCAGTGCCCTCTTGCACGAGCTCGCCCCACTCGCTCGGCGCCACCTTCTGCCCCTCCGGAAGGATAGGAGTTTTCTTGCTAACCATGGCTGAGCATACCCCCACCGAAGGCGGAGACAAAGCCTCCGACCCCGACACCGCCTACGAGGCGGGCGGGTGTGTGGGCGAGGGCGCGGATGAGGGCCGGACATGGCTGATCGCCGTCTCGAGGTGGAAGCGCCGCTTGATCCAGAGCACGCCGCCGAGCCCGTCGGTGACCGTCCGGTGGGCGTAGACCAGGTCGCCCGTGCGGCCGAGCTCGAACCGCATCGCCATCTCGGACACGTGGCTCGGCATGGTGATGGGCTTAGCCTCGATCCAGACGGGGTCGAGAGTGTCCTTGCGCCACGCCAGCCGGTCCTCGGCAATCCCCTCCCCCTTGCGATGCTGGGCGAGGGGAGAGAACGGCGCCACGAGCAGGTCGCCCTCCTCCTTCGCGGGGCCGAACTCGAAGAGCGTGAGGTCCTCGCCCGCGGGCACCCTGACCTCCAGGCTGAGGCCCTCCTCTTTCTCCGGCTTGGCCCTTTTCGTCTTCACGGCCTCCTCGCGCGCCCGCTCGTCCTCTTTCCGCTGCCGCTCCGCCGTGACGTCCTTGCCGTTCTCGGTCGCCTTGACGATGTGGTTCTTGTATGGGCTGCCGGGGCTCGATGCCACCTCGACGACCTCGAGGGTCTCCTCACGGGCGTCGCCGTTGGGCTTCGCCACGACCGCCTTGACCGTCATCGTGAACGTGCCCGAGAAGTGCTTCTGGTCGAGGGAGTCATAGATAGGAATTTCCTTTCTCACCTGGACCGATCGTACCCCGGTGAGGGGAGGCGTCAAGGCCTCAGGAGGGCACGCGGCGGGCGGTCGGCGAGCGGGCGCGACCACGTGGAGGGGTGAACGAGACAGCGAAGGCGGCGAAGCCCTGCCCGGCAGCGAAGCCGGGCAGGGCTTCGCCATGGCGTCGAGGACGTCAAGGGAGGAGCGGCGCCAGGCCCCGCGAGGTCAAGCTGCGGTGGGGGGGCGCTCCCTCGGGTCGGGCGCGCTGCGCGCATCGACGCCCGTGGCGGCGAGGTGGCGCAGGATCTTCTTGATCACGCGGGGCTCGGTGATGAAGGCGATGATGCGCATCGGCCCGGCGCAGTGTGGGTAGACGAGAGGATCGACTTCAAAGATGCGGCGGATCAACGCCACCCAGCGTCGGCGAGACACCCTCAGCTCAGGGGCGGTCGGCGCGTCGGGGACGGGCGCCGCTGACGCCTCTCCCCGCGGTGCGCCTGCAGTCACGGTCGCCTCACGCCGGCGACGGGCCCTCACCACCCTGGTGTACGCGCCCTCATAGCGGATGACATGGCGGCGTGGGTCTGGCATGTGCATCACGACGCGGGCCAGGAAGTCCTTGACATCCAGTGGCGCCGGCGCCGCTCGGGGTTCGTGGCGGGGCCGGACGCGCGCGGCGTAGGCGACCCCCTGCGCGTGCTCGTCCACCTTCAGCCGGTCGAGGCTCACTGGCGGCCGGAGTAGGTAGCGAGCGAGGCGCTCCAGTCCGTCCCGATCATCGGGCAGAACGGTCACCGAGGTGTGCACCGAGACCTCGCAGAGGCGGGGTGGGGGGCGAGACGCGGGCTGCAATGCGTGCGACCAAAGCTGCGGCGGTTGGGTCGAGGCTGGGTGTTGCTGTCGGCAACGGTGTCGCGGTGACCCCGCAAGCCGGAGTGCCGCCACGACAGCAGCAGCCGCGTGCGCTCCTCGCTGAGCAAGCACTCCGCCTGCAGGAACGAAAACACCTGGTGCCGGAACAGCAGCGCCGCAGCCCGCTTGGCGGCACAGGAGGGGCACAGCCCGCGGCCCTTGCAGGAGAAGGCGACGAGAAACTCGGCGTGGCAGGCGCCACACCGCACCCTGGCGAACCCGTTCTCCAGGATGCCGTAATCGAGGTAGCCGCCAACAGCCTTGTCCGTGAAACCCCGCCAGAAGCTGTACCGGCCCTCATACTGCTCCTCCCAGTCGTTGCGCACGTCGGCGTAGCACGCCTGGACAAGGCGGTACAGCGGCGCCGCCTGGGGACGGCGCGGACGGTAGAGCGCGCAGGCGGAAACGGCCACGGCTCGCCTCGGAGTCGTGGCGTGGACGGGTGCAGCGAGGCTCCCACACGAAGACCGAGACCGTCAACCCCAGGGCTTGCGCCAACCCGCGAAGCACCCAGTGCCGGGATCGCCCCGGTCGGGAAGGCGCGGCGGCACGCCGTGCAGCGCTCGCAGCGCTCGAGGAGCTGCGGCTCGAGCCAGCATTCCTGCTCGCACGGCAGGCTCGAGTAGTAGCTCACGAGCATGTGGAAGGAGCCGAGGCCGGGCACGTAGGTGATGTTGTTGCACCCATAGCGGGCCAGGCCGCTGCGCACCGCGAAGGCTTTCTGCGGCACGCGCGCGAAGCGGGCCCAGTGCCCCTGGGGCGCGAGCACCCCGTCGAGGAGTTCCATAGCCCTCCTCGTCAGCTCCCAGTAGCGGATGTACGACGGCGGGATGAGGGCGGAAAAGCACGCGCCGCGCCAGGTGAAGGTGACGGCGGACTGCGGGTGCGGCAGGGCGCCGACGATCAGGGAACGCGCGCCCGAGCAGTCGTCCGGCAGGGGGCAGTCGAAGATGCGGCTGTAGCTCTGGAAGATCAGGTCCGAGAGCAGCCCGGCAGCGTGCGCCGCGTCGATGTCACGCTTGAGGCCCTCACGGCGCGCCGCCGAGACTAGGCGGTTCGGGAACGGCACACCCGGCAACGGCCCGTTTGCTTGTGCCGGCTGTGCGCTCTCCATGGCTCACCCGCGGCGGCGCCCTCGACCCCAGGGATCAAGACTACTCCAGGCAGTCGGCGAGCACCCACAGTAGGAGAGCCTCAGCAGCGGCTTCAGCCTGTTCCCTCGAGGCCCCGCGGGCCATGACACCCGGCGCCTGCGACGTGGCTTTCAGGGGCCTTGACTCGGCCTCGCACAGGGCTATCATCGACGCAGTTGACAAAGGTACACCCTGGTGATCATCTCATGTGGCCATGGCACGGCTGTCTTTCTGCTCGCTCCATGGTCTAGGGTCGATCGTTCAAGGAGGGGCCGATGAAAAGGATCCTGTCTTTCTCCTGTCTCGTGGTGTTGCTCGGCATCGGGCTGCTGGTGTCGGGCGCCCAGGACCGTGTCCTGGCGCAGACCACCACCGAGTCGTGCTGGTGCTGCGTCGACGGCAAGGTCGTGCAGATTCCGGCGGCGGACTGCAAGGCAAAAGGCGGGCGCTGCTTCGGCACCAAGGAAGACGCTGCCAAGTACTGCGAGCAGCTCTGCTGGTGCTGCGTCGACGGCAAGGTCGTGCAGATTCCGGCGGCGGACTGCAAGGCAAAAGGCGGGCGCTGCTTCGGCACCAAGGAAGACGCTGCCAGGTACTGCGAGCAGCTCTGCTGGTGCTGCGTCGACGGCAAGGTCGTGCAGATTCCGGCGGCGGACTGCAAGGCAAAAGGCGGGCGCTGCTTCGCCACCAAGGAAGAGGCTGCCAGGTACTGCGAGCAGCTCTGCTGGTGCTGCATCGACGGCAAGGTCGTGCAGATTCCGGCGGCGGACTGCAAGGCAAAAGGCGGGCGCTGCTTCGCCACCAAGGAAGAGGCTGCCAGGTACTGCGAGCAGCTCTGCTGGTGCTGCATCGACGGCAAGGTCGTGCAGATTCCGGCGGCGGACTGCAAGGCCAAGGGCGGTGCCTGCTACGGGAGCAAGGATGAGGCCTACAAGAACTGCCAGAAACAGTAGTCAGCCCGCCGGAATCTTCGAATGGATAGGAATTTGCTTTTCACTGGGTTCGAGGATGCACCCACTCAACGATGGGGTCAACGCCAACCGGGCTGTCTCAGGGTCCAGGTGGGAGAGGGACGACGGCGAAAAGGTGGTTGAGGCAACCCGGAACAGTGGCAAAGCCCTGTTCGGCGGCGGAGCCGGGCAGGGTTTCACCGGGACGCCAGGGTCAACGGCGCGAGCGGCGGGATGAGACGAGGCGTCAGGCCGCGGTGGGGTGGCGCTCGGTCGAGCCCGGAGGGCTGCGCCCGTCGGCGCCCGTGGCAGCGAGATGCCGCAGGATCATTCGGATGAGGTTCGGCTCGGTGATGAAAGCGATGATGCGCATTTCCGCGCCGCACCGTGGACAGACGAGCGGGTCGACCTCGTAGATGCGGCGGATGAGCTGCGCCCAGCGCCGGCGCAGGGTCCGCAGGTCCGGATCGCCAGCCGGGTTCTTAAATTCCGCGAGGCCTCAAGCCCATGCGGGTTCGAATCCCGCCTCCGGCATGACCCTTTCGCCGGCGCCTCCGCCGGCTGAGAGCGGTTTCACACCCCCCTGTAGAGCGTCGCAGTCATCCCGAGCGCGTTGATGGATCCGGGGGCTTCTGGGTCAGGGCTTCCACCCGCCCAGATTCCTTGTATCTTCGCCCATGAGGAGTTTTGGTGAGTCGAAGTTGGAGAGACGGCGCGGTAGACCGCAGATTCCTCGGTTCAAAGCCCGAGAGCGAGCATGGCTCGCCGCGCCGGAGCTCCCCGCAAGAGCCCGAACGGTTGCCTGGTTGAAGCCCGCATCCACAAGGCTGGGCGGAGGTGGGGAGCGGAGAGGCAGGAGGTGAGGGATGAGGCAAGCGGTCTTCGTCGGCATTGACGTGTCGCAGGACTTCCTGGATGTTGGGGTTCGACCGAGTGGTGAGAGGTTTCGTGTGCCGTATGACGGCGATGGCATGGAGGCTCTGGTGGGTCGGGTCCAGCCGCTGCGTCCAACCCGGATCGTGCTCGAGGCGACCGGCAAGCTGGAAGCGCCCCTGGTCGCGCGCCTGCAGATGGCACGGCTGACCCCGGTGGTGGTCAATCCGCGCCAGGTTCGCGACTTCGCCAAGGCGACGGGTGAGTTGGCCAAGAGCGACGGGATCGATGCTGACGTTCTGGCCCACTTCGGCGAGGCGATTCGTCCAGAGGTGCGCGCCCTGCCCGAAGCGCAGCTGCAGGCCTTGGCGGAGCTTGTCAACCGCCGACGACAGATCCAGGACATGCGGGTGGCCGAGCAGAACCGTCTGAAGCGAACGGCTAGTGAGGAGGTACGGCAGCGGATCGAGAGACACGTCGCGTTCCTCGAGCGCGAGCTGGAGGACATCGATGACGAACTGCGCCGGCAGGTCGCGAAGACGCCGGCGTGGCAGGCCGACGTGGACCTGTACTGCACCGTTCCGGGCATCGGGCCCACACTCGCGACCAGTGTCGTGGCGCAGTTGCCGGAGCTCGGCCGTCTTTCCGGGCGCAAAATCAGCAAGCTTGTGGGGATTGCCCCGCTGGCGGACGACTCGGGCAAACGCCAAGGCAAGCGCCGTATCTGGGGTGGCCGCCGCAGTGTACGCAGGTCGCTCTACCTGGCCGCCCTCGTCGCGATCCGGTACAACCCTCCCGTTCGGGATGTCTACCAACGCCTGGTTGGCCTGGGTAAACCGAAAAAGGTGGCCATCGTCGCCTGCATGCGCAAGCTCGTCGTCATCCTCAACGCGATGAAACGAGACGGCACCCCATGGAACCCTGACCTCGCAGCCGCGCACCCTTGACACACAAGACGGTTGCTCGTCCCGCCTGCGGCAGGACTCGAAATGACGTATTTGTTGGCGCATCAGGGCAACCCCAGCACCATCGGCGCACCGTTGTTGACGGACTTTGCTCCGGCCCGCATAATCCGACAATGGATTCGCTGCGGGCTTTCCTTGCAACGCGGGCCGGACGGTTCGTGGGCATCTACGTGCTGGCTCTCAGCATCGGCTTCCTGGTGCTGGCACTGCGGCCGGTCAACGACCACGTCGTGAACCCGTACACGACCTTCGTGGCGCACGAGGCGAAGCTGGCGCTGAACGTGTTCGGCGAGCACGCCACGGTCACCGGTCAGGTCCTGTCCTCCTCCCGCTACTCGGTGGCGATCTTCAACGGGTGCAACGGGCTCGAGGCGATACTGATCTTCGTTGCGGGGGTCGTGGCGTTCCCCGCCTCCTTGCGGGCCAAGGTGTTGGGGATCGTGGCGGGTTTCGTGGCGATCCAGGTGTTCAACGTGATCCGGGTGGTCTCGCTCTTCTACGTCGGCATCTACCGCCGGGACTGGTTTTCCGTCTCCCACGTCCTTGTGTGGCAATCGCTGGTGATCGTCTTCGGGGTTGTGCTCTGGCTGGTGTGGGTGCGACGGTATGGCCTTGCGAACGCCCAGCGCTGACCTGCGTTCCTTTCTACGCCGCCTCCCGCTGGCGCTCGTCGTCGCGGTGGTCGTCTGGGCCGTCGTTCGGCCCGCCTACACCCCGATCCTGTGCGGGGCGGCCCAGTTCCTCGCGCGCACGTTCGAGGTTCCACGGGCATCCGTGGTGACCCCTCAAGGCAACAACGCCTTGCTCGGCAGGACGGACATGCGCGCCGGCTCAGGTTGGCTCAAGGTCCCCCTCACGCAGATCCACTTCAACCTCGTGCCCTTCCTTGCTCTCGTGCTGGCGCTTCCCCATCCAATCGCGGGCGGACGCTGGCGCAGGCTCTCGCTCGCCCTGGCGGTTCTTCTCGCTTCCCACATCCTGTCGCTGCTCCTGCAGCTCAAGGTGTTCGAGGCCTTTTCGATGGGGCCGTGGAGCCTCGCCACCTACTCGGACCTGGAGCGCACCCTCTACAGCGGTCTCCGCTACTTCTTCGACATCCCGGTGACCTTCGCGCTCCCGCTCTTGCTCTGGGTGGCCAGCTATCCGAGACAGGTCTTCGCCCTGGTGGGTCTGGGCGACACCAGGACCGGTTAGGAGCCTGTCCCGCCGGGATGGCCCGGCGATCGTGGCCGGGCTATGATGCCGGCGGGGCGCTCTCCGCGATGGTGGGCGTCTTCCGCTTGATCAGGGCCGAGATGATCAACGAAAGGACAAGACCGACCAGCACCGTGATGAACGGTGCCATGATCGCCTGCGCGCCCGGCCCGATCATCATGCGCGTGAAGCCCTCGGTCCTTTCCATCTGGGCCTCGGTCATGCCGGCCGCGGCCCACTTTGTGCGGATCATGTCGATCATGTGGTCGGCGAATCCGGTGTTGATGAACTTGAAGTGAATGTACGTGTAGACGGCGTTCATCACACCGGAGTAAAGCGAGATCAACACGCCAGCACCCACGCCCTGGCCGTAGGTCAGCGTGTGGTCGGGCTTCTCGTCACGCACGGCCTGGATGCCCAGCCAGAGCACGACCGCCATGATGGCGAAGCCCACGTATGCCAGGTACTGTCCGGTTGCCAGCTTCTCCGTCTGGAAGCCCGTGAAGAAGAGGAGGAGCTGCAGGACGATTGAACAGATCGTGAGGATCACTGCATAGAAGAACTTTGTGCCCATGGTGTGCCCCCTACGGTGCCCGCTGAAGGATTGTCGTTCTGGTTCTCACCGCCGCGCAGAATAGCACTGCGTGAGGCGGCGGGAGCGCCAGCCAGGATCGGGTCGGCGGGGAGGTAAAACCGGCCTCGGTCTCCGGGGGGGCGCCGCAACCCAGCTCCTCACCGTCCGGGCCACCTCTTGCCGGCTTCCCTCGCGACCACGCAGGTCTTCGGCGCAAGTCACGACTCGCGCCTCATGCCTCCCGCCTACTCCTCGTCCTCGATCGGGGGCAGAGCGTAAAGGAGCAGCTCGCCCCCGAACGGGATCAGGACCAGCCGGTCGTGCGCCTTGACGAGGTCCTCGTCGGGCCACAGCTTGCCCTTCGCGTCGTACGAACGGAAGCTCCACGGGACGTCCACCTCGCCGGGGGCCAGCCACTCCGGGATCACGAGCTGGGGACGCTCATCCGCCTCGCCCACCTTGCGGAACTGGACCTCGGCAATGGGACGGCGCTCGAGCAGCGTGGCTTCCCCCGCCTCGGCCGCCGCGGCCTCGACTTGCTCGGAGACAAGGTCCTGCAAGGCGTCGCGGGCCGCCTCCAGGAACTGCTTGGGACCCGAGATCTCGGCGTAGAGACCGAGGCGATACTTCTGGGCCTCGAGCGACTCCACCGAGGCCAGCCAGACCTCCACGGCCTTCTTCGGGTCGTCCTCGGGCTCCAGCGTGATGGTCTGGCCGTAGAGCCGGTCGCGCGTCGTGAGGGCCGCCAGCAACTGGTCCGCGGTGGCGGCCGGAAGCTCGAGCTCCCACTCGTGTTCGATCTTTGCGGTCATGCCACCCTCCTGGCCGCCTCGCCGCCGGCGGCGCAGGCAGCCTACACGAAACGGGAGGATCGGGAAAGCGCCACCACGGTCACGGGGAAAAGTGCGCCAAAGTGTTGCGACGTCATCTCAACAACACGAGGCGCCTCCACCGTGCGGGCGCCCTCAGTGCGAAGCGACCCGCGAGCTGTTCAGGCGCTGGGCGGCGGCCCGCGACTGCCAGGCCTGCAGCGATCGCAGTTCGAGAACCCCCCGGCGCAGGGCGGCGATTGCCTCCGCGGCGGCGAACGCGCCGGCCACGGTGGCCACGTAGGGGACCCTGTGCTCGAGGGCACCGCGGCGGATCGCGACCCCGTCCAGGTGGGCGCGCGAGCCGCTCGCGGTGTTGATCACCATCTGAATCTCGCCGTTGACCATCAGGTCCACCGCGTGCGGCCGCCCCTCCGAGACCTTGTGCACCGGCCGGGCAGAGATGCCGTCCCGCCCCAGCGCCGCCGCCGTGCCCTGCGTGGCGAGCAGCGCGAAGCCCAGCTCCTCCAGGCGAGCGGCGAGAGCGGTGGCGCGCGGCTTGTCGGCATCGGCCACCGAGAGGAAGACCTTGCCCTCCAGGGGCAGCGACAAACCGGCGCCGAGCGCCGCCTTCGCGTACGCCTCCCCGAAGGTCTCGGCCATCCCCATCACCTCGCCAGTCGAGCGCATCTCGGGCCCGGGCAGCGGGTCCACGCCCGGAAAGCGGTCAAAGGGGAACACCGGCATCTTGACCGCGACGCCCAGCGGCACCCCGTCTGCAACGGCGAGGTCGGAAAGGCGCGCGCCGCAGCACACCTGGGCGGCGAGGGAAGCCCACGCCACGCCGGTGGCCTTGGAGATGAACGGCACGGTCCGGGAGGCGCGCGGGTTGGCCTCGAGAACGTAGACGAGGCCGTCCCGCACTGCGAGCTGCGCGTTGATGAGGCCCACCACGCCCAGCTCGCGCGCCAGCAGGCGCACTATGCGGCGCACCTCGGCGGTGACCTCCAGCGGCAGCGAGACGCTCGGGAACACGCAGGAGGAGTCGCCGGAGTGGATGCCGGCCTCCTCGATGTGCTCGAGCACACCGCAGATCACCACGTCCCGCCCGTCGCAAAGGGCATCCACATCGATCTCGACGGCGCGCTCCAGGAAACGGTCGATGAGCACCGGGTGCTCGGGTGCGGCCAGCACCTCGCGCTTCCAGTAGCCGGTCAGCTCCCCTTCCCGGTAGACCACCTCCATGCCGCGACCCCCCAGCACGTACGACGGCCGCACCAGCACCGGGTACCCGAGGCGACCAGCAGCCTTCTTGGCGTCGTCGAGCGCGATCACCGCCTCGCAGGCGGGCTGGCGCAGCCCGAGGCGGTTGATCACCTCGGCGAAGCGCTCGCGGTCCTCGGCCAGGTCGATGGCGTCCGGGGACGTGCCCAGGATCCTGACGCCGGCCGCGGCCAGGCCCCTGGCCAGCTTGAGCGGGGTCTGCCCACCGAACTGCGCCACTGCACCCTCGGCCTTCTCGCGCGCGACCACGTCGAGCACCTCCTCGAGGGTGAGGGGCTCGAAGTAGAGGCGGTCGGCGGCGTCCCAATCGGTCGAGACGGTCTCAGGGTTGCAGTTGATCATCACCGCCTCGCGCCCGGCCTCGCGCAGCCCCGCGATCGCCTGCACACAGCAGGCGTCGAACTCGATCCCCTGCCCGATGCGGACCGGCCCCGAGCCGAGGATCACCACCGCGGGGCGCCGGCGGTCGGGCACCTCGTCGAGGGTGCCGAACCCCCCGTAGAGGTAGGGCGTGGCGGCCGCGAACTCCCCGGCGCAGGTGTCCACCTTGCGGTAGCGGCGCACCGCCCCGGCCTTGCGGCGCCGCTCGCGCACCTCGCCCTCGGGTTTGCCGAAAATCCGCGCCAGGTCGGCATCGCCGAAGCCCAGGCGTTTCGCCGCGACCAGCGTCCCGCCGTCGGACGGGCCGCGTTCCGCGATCTCCTGCTCCGCCAGCACCAGGCCGGCGACCCGGCGCACGAACCAGGGGTCCCAGCGCGAGAGGCCGCTCACCCGCTCCACGTCCCAGGCGCGCCGCAGCGCCTCGGCCACCGCCCACAACCGCTCCGTGTTCGCCCCGCGCAGCCGCGAGGCGAGCGCCTCCTCGTCGAGCGCCGCCACCGCGGGCGTAGCACCCAGGCCCACCCGCCCCAGCTCGAGCGAGCGCACCGCCTTCAGCAGCGCCTCCTCGAAGCACCCCCCGATCGCCATCACCTCGCCCACCGACTTCATGGAGGTGCCGAGGACGTCCTCGGCACCGGGGAACTTCTCGAAGGCGAAGCGCGGGACCTTGACCACGACGTAATCGAGGGCGGGTTCGAACGCGGCCGGGGTGGAGCCGGTGATCGCGTTGGTGATCTCGTCCAGGCGGTAGCCGAGGGCGAGCTTGGCGGCGATGCGGGCGATCGGAAAACCCGTTGCCTTGGACGCGAGCGCCGAAGAACGCGACACGCGGGGGTTCATCTCGATGATCGCCCACTCCCCCGTGTGCGGGTGGACGGCGAACTGCACGTTGGCGCCCCCGGTCTCGACACCAACGGTCTTCAGGCAGGTGGCAGCGGCGTCGCGCAGCACCTGGTACTCCTTGTCGGTGAGGGTGAGCGCCGGGGCCACCGTGATGGAGTCGCCGGTGTGCACGCCCATCGCGTCCACGTTCTCGATCGAGCACACCACGACCACGGTGTCGGCCACGTCGCGCATGACCTCGAGCTCGAACTCCTTCCACCCCTCGACCGAGCGCTCCACGAGCACCTCGCCGACCGGGCTCGCCGCCAGCGCGTTCTTGATCGCCCTGGCGTACTCCTCACGGTTGTAGACCATGGCCGCGCCGGTGCCGCCGAGGGTGAAGGACGGGCGCAAGATCGCGGGGAAGCCGAGGGCGTCGGCGGCTTCGTCCGCGGCGGCTAGCGAGGTCACGGTCAGCGAGGGCAGCACCGGCAATCCGGCCCGGCGCATCGCCTCCCGGAAGCGCTCGCGGTCCTCGGCGGTGCGGATCGCGTCCACGCTCGCGCCCAACAGACGCACGCCCAGACGCGAGAGCACGCCGGCGTTGGCAAGCTCCACCGCGACGTTGAGGGCGGTCTGCCCACCCAGCGTCGGAAGCAGCGCGTCGCACTTCTCCTTCTCGAGGATCGCGGCCGCCACCTCCGCGGTGACCGGCTCGACGTAGGTGGCGTCGGCGCGCTCCGGGTCGGTCATGATCGTCGCCGGGTTGGAGTTCACCAGCACGACCCGCAGTCCCTCCTCGCGCAGCGCTTGCACGCCCTGCACGCCGGAGTAGTCGAACTCGCAGGCCTGGCCGATGCGGATGGGGCCCGCCCCGAGCACGCACACGGACCGGATATCGTCCCGCCGCGGCATCAAGTCCCCCACCTGGACCGGGCACCGGGCCCCGGGCTCAGGGCACAATGAACAGGGCACCGGGCGCAGGGCACAGGGCACAGGGGACGGCACACAAGGCGGCAACCCGCTGGCCGGTTCGGGATTAGAGGCTCGAAGAACCGAGCGCGTTTCACCTCGCCCTCCGGCAGCGCCAGACGAAGCGCGCGAACACCCCGAGGGCATCGTGCGGTCCCGGGCCCGGCCTCGGGGTGGAACTGGATCCCCTCCGCCAGGACGTCCTCGGCCACGATCCCCTCCACCGAGCCGTCGGTGAGGTTGACCATGCTCACCCTGACGCGGTCCGGCAGTGAGTCCCGGTTCACCGCGTAGTTGTGGTTCTGGGAGGTGATCCAGACCGAATCCGTCGCCTCGTCGCGCACCGGGTGGTTGGCGCCGTGGTGGCCGAATCTCAGCTTGTAGGTCTCGCCGCCCAGCGCGAGCGCCATGAGCTGATGGCCCAGGCAAATACCCAGGATCGGCACGCTGCCCAGCAGTTCCCGGATCGTCTGCGGGACCCCGGCCACGGCTGCCGGGTCGCCCGGTCCGTTCGACACCACCACGCCGGCCGGCCTCAGGGCGGTGATTTCGGACGCACCCGCGTCGGGCGGCACGACGACGACCTCGGCGCCGGCACCCACGAGGTGGCGGAGGATGGAGTGCTTGGTCCCGCAGTCGATGACCGCGACGCGCGGCCCGCCGTTGGCCTTGCGCGGATCTTCTCCGGGCGGCTGCCACGGCGCGGCCTTCCACCTCTCGGTCTCGCCGCGCGCCACCGCGCGGGTCAGGTCGCAGCCGTCGGTCCCGCGCGCCAGCCTCACCAGGCTCTCGAGCTCCCTGCGTGAAGGTTCCCTCCCGCATACCAGCACGCCGGGGAGCGCGCCCTTCTCCCGCAGGTGGAGCACCAGCGCTCGCGTATCGAACCCCCAGGCGACCGGCACGCCCTGCGCGTCCAACCGCTGCAGGAGGCCGCCTTCCGCGCGCCAGTTGGACGGGACCAAAGTCAGGTCCGGCACGATCAGCCCCTCCGCCCACACCCGCCGGGACTCCTCGTCCTCCGAATTGACGCCCACGTTGCCCACGTGGGCGGTGGTGAGCACAAGGATCTGGCCGTGGTAGCTCGGGTCGGTGAGCATCTCCTGGTAGCCGAACATCGAGGTGTTGAAGACCACCTCGCCGGACGCGAGCGCCTCGCCGCCGGCCGCAAAGCCGCAGAAGACGGTGCCGTCGGCCAGACCGAGGCAGGCGAGGCGCGGCCCGGCCAGGAGCGGCGGCATCAGCGACCTGTCCATTGAGGCGCGAGGGTACCCGATCCGGGCGGCGGCCACAATCGCCGGGGAAGGAGGCGTGGAGCCGCCGCGCACGGGCCCCTGCTTGGCCGGGCCCCCGGGGCGCGGGCGTGAGCCCTTGGTGCGCCGCCGCGGGGAGCCCGCGGGCTGCTCGACCAGCACGAGGTCGCCGAACCCGCGCCGCGCCACCGGGAGGTGCCGGGGAGAACGCCCTGCCACGCTCACTCCTCCCTGGCCCGCCGGTAGGCCTCGCGGAACGGGATCCCTTGCTCCTTCACGAGGCGGTAGGCCTTCTCCGCCGCCAGCAGCGACGGGTCCACGGCATCACGCATCCGGGAGGCGTCGAACGCCAGGCCCGCCAGGGCGTGCGCCAGCAACCGGGCGCTCGCGCCCGCCGAGTCGAAACCGCGGAAGAGCGGCTTCTTGGTGAGCTGCAGGTCACGGTGGTAACCGGAGGGCATCTTTGCGGTCACGACCAACACCTCGAGGAGCGCCGCAACGGCCTCGGCGGTGCGGCCGCGGACCAGCTCGAAGAGGTCGGGGTTGCGTTTCTGCGGCAGCATCGAGGAGCCGGTGGTGAACTCGGCGGGCAGCCGGACGAAGCCGAACTCCGAGGTGGCGAACAGACAGAGGTCGGCTGCGAGGCGCCCAAGGTCCTGCGCCAGCATCGCCGCTTCGAAGAGCGCGGAGGCCTCCGCCTTGCCACGCGAGAGCTGGACCGCGGTGACGGGCTCGTGGGTGGCGGCAAACCCGAGCTCGCGGGTGGTGTGCGCCCGGTCGAGCTGCAGCACCGGCACCCCGTAGCCGGCGGCCGATCCCAGCGGGTTGAGGTCGGCACGGCGCTTGGCGGCCCGCAGCCCGGTCGCGTCGTCGCGGATCTCCGAGGCGAAGGCGAGCGCCCACAGGCCAACCGTCGTGGGCATTGCGCGCTGCATGTGGGTGTAGCCCGGCATGACGAGATCCCCATGGCGCTCGGCGATTCCCTCCAGCGCTACGGCCACGCCCTCCGCTTCCCCCGCGAGGGCATCCAGCTCGTCCTTGAGCCAGAGCCGCAGCGCGGCAAGCACCTGGTCGTTGCGCGAGCGGCCGAGGTGGATGCGCTGGCCCGCCTCCCCGACCGTTTCGACGAGCCGGTTCTCGAGGGCGGTGTGACAGTCCTCGTCCTCGAGCTTCACCTGCCACTCGCCCCGCGCGTGGGCCTCGCCGATGGTGCGCAGCGCCCCCTGCAGCGCCGCATGGTCGGAGTGAGTCAGCAGGCCGGCCGCGTGCAGCATCGCGGCGTGGGCGGCCGACGCCCGCACGTCGTACCTCACCAGCCGGTCGTCGAGCACGTGGTCCTCGCCCGCCGTGTACTCCAGCACCAGCCGGTCGAGGGGCTCCTTGCGGTCCCACAGCCTCGTCACGCCGCCCTCCCTGTGCCGAGGAACTCGCGGCACGCGAGCACCACCTTTTCGTAGAACCGCGCCCCCTCCAGCACCTCGCTCTCCAGCACGTACTCGTCGGGCGTGTGCGAGCGCTCGCTGCTGCCGGGCCCGACCTTGATCCCGGGGCTCTCCGAGAAGAACACCAGGTCGGAAAGACCGCGCGAGCCGAACGTCCGCGCCTGCGGCCGCGCGCGCAACGCCGCCGCGACCAGCGGATGGTCGGGGGCGATCTCGTAGGGCCGCAGCCGCTCGGAGATCACCCGCAGCTCGCCGGAGATCACCGCGCGCAACCGCGCCACGATCTCACCCGGCTCGGGCTGCGGGTTGGTCCTCACGTCCAGGATGCAGGAGGCCTCGGCCGGGACCATGTTGCGCGCCGTGCCGCCCTTCGCCATCGTGGGCTCGAACGTGACCGGCCCCAGCCGGGGATGGGCGGGGCCCAGGTCCACCGCCTCGAGCGCGACGAGGTCGCGCGCCAGGTTGCGCAGCGCGTTGGGGGCGCCGAGGGCGCGGCCGTGCGCCGCGTGGCACGACTGACCCTCACCCCGCAGCTCGAGCACCAGAAGCCCCTTCTGGGCGGTCGCCACCTCCAGGTCGGTGGGCTCACCCACGATCACGGCGTCGGGCCTGAGACCTTGTCTCACCAGCTCCGGCACCAGGACCTCGGTCCCCTTGCCGCCGATCTCCTCCTCGGCGGAGAGCGCCAGCAGCAGCCGCACGCCGAGGCCCTCCCTGCGCCCGGCCAAGCGGAGGAACGCCGCCGTCATCGCGGCCGCCGCGGCCTTGGCATCGTTGCTGCCCAGGCCGAAGACCCTTCCGTCCACGACCACCGGTTCGTGCGGCGGCCGCGTCCAGCTCGGCGAGGCCGGCACGGTGTCGAGGTGCGAGTTGAGGCAGACCACCGGCCCGTTGCCGACAACGGCGTACAGGTTGTGACCGAGGCGACGCGCCTCGACGCCGGCCCCGGCGAGGCGGCGCTGCAGGTGGTCGGCCAGGGGCCCCTCCTGCCCGGATACCGAGGGGATCGTGACCATCTCCCGGTGGAGCGCGAGCAGCTCCGCGTCCGTCACGGCCCTGCTCCCGCCGCGTCGGCCTGCTCCTCGCACCCCTGTTCGGTGGGTGGAAGCTCGGCGATGTCCCCCACGATGAGCGTCCCGGCCCCCTCGTTGGTGAAGACCTCCACCAGAAGGCTCATCTTCTGGCGGAACCCGACGATGTGCACCCTCCGCACGCCGCCCGCGAGCGCCGCCCGAGCGGAGTTGACCTTGGGGAGCATGCCGCCCGCAAGCACCCCGCGCGCCTCCATCGCGGCCAGCCCGGCCAGGTCCGTGCAGCTGATCATGGAGTGGGCGTCGTTCCTGTCCTCCAGGATGCCCGGCGTCTCGGTCAGGAAGATCAGCTTCTCGGCATCCAGCGCGCACGCGATCGTGGCCGCAACGGTGTCCGCGTTCACGTTGAGCACGCGGCCCTCGTCGTCGGCCGAGATCGGGCTGACGACCGGCACGAACCCCTCGGCCAGCAGCCTTTCCAGCACCGAGCGGTCCACCGACACCAGGTCGCCGACCTCACCGAAGTCCACCGTTACCGGGCCCTCGCCCAGGTCCATCTCCACCGGCGGGCGCACCCTGGCCTGCAGCAGGCCCGCGTCCACGCCCGAGACGCCCACGGCCGGCAGGTGCACCGCCCGGCACGCCGCCAGCACCGAGGTGCTGACCGACCCGTTGAGGGTCATGACCGCAGCCTCCAGCGCCTCCGGCGTGGTCACGCGCCGCCCGTTCACGAAGCGCGTCTCGATCCCCAGGCGCGCCGCAAGCGCGGTGGTCTGGGGACCTCCGCCGTGCACGAGCACGGCACGGATGCCCACCTCGCGCAGCACGCTGACCTGCTCGGCGATCTGCCGCAGCACCACCGCATCGGAGCCCACCGCCCCGCCGAGCTTGATCACGAACACGCGCCCCTTGTAAAGCCGGATATAGGGCAGGGCCCGCGTAAGGCCCGCCATCGTCGCCTCCCGGTCGTAGGCTCCGGTCATACGCCCTCCCCCGTCAGCATCTCCAGCAGCAACGCCTTCTGCGCGTGCAGGCGGTTGGCCGCCTCCCGCACCACCACGCTGCGCGGCCCATCCAGCACCTCGTCCATCACCTTCACGTTGCGCCGCACCGGCAGGCAGTGCATGAACCTCGCCTCCGGACGGGCAGACGCGAACCACGACTCGGCCACACACCAGTCACGCAGCAGTGTCCGCAACGGCGCCTCCTGCTCGGGTCGCCCGTAGAACGCGGGCGAGGCCCACGATTTCGCGTAGAGGACGTGGGCGCCCTCCATTCCGGCCTCGCGGTCCGAGGTCTCCTCGATCGAGCCCCCGTACCGGGCGGCCAGGGCGCGCGCCCGCGCCATGATCGGCTCGGGGAGCGCGTACCCGTCGGGGCGCAGGACCGTCACGTGCATCCCGCGCCGCGCGGCCATCGTGAGCGCCGAGGCCGGCACCGCGTACGGCAGCGGCTTCGGGTGGTACGCCCAGGACAGCACGAACTTCCCCCCCTGCCGGGGAATGCCCAGGTCCTCGAGGGTCTTCCAGTCCCCCAGCGCCTGGCAGGGGTGCGAGACCGCCGACTCCAGGTTGATGAACGGCACCGGAGAAAGATCGGCCATCTTCCGGATCACACCGTCGGAGAGGTCCTCCGCCAGGTCCTTGCCGCGGGCGAAGCAGCGCACCGCGAGGGCGTCCGCGTACTGCCCGAGCACCGGGATCCCCTCGCGCACGTGCTCGGCGGCGTCGCCGTCCATCACGGCGCCGTCGCGCATCTCGATCTGCCACGACCCCTGCCCCGGCGAGATCACGAACGAGGTCCCGCCGAGCTGCGCCACGCCGGCCTGCATGGAGGCGAGGGTGCGCAGCGAGGGGTTCATGAATAGCAGGCCCACGATGCGGCCGGCGAGCGCCCGGCTCAGGGGCCGCTGCTCCAGCTCGCGCGCCCCGGTGAGAACAGCCTCCAGTCGCTCGTCCGGGAGGTCATCCAGGTCCAGGAATCGTTTCATGCCTCGATCTCCTTCAAAGCCGCCACAAGCTCGTCCACGTGCGCGTCCTCCAGCACCAGCGGCGGGAGCAGCCGCACCACGTTCGGGTCGCCGCTGCCGCCGGCCAGGATCCTCTTCGCCCTCAGCTTCGCCAGCACATCCCTCGCGGGCGGCGACGTGCGCAGGCCGAGGAGGAACCCCATCCCCTGCACCGCGGTGACCGGCCCGACGAGGCACTCAAGCTGCAACCGTGCCGAGAGCCGCCGGACGCCGGCGAGCAGGTCCCCGTCCTCGATGGCACGGATGACCGCCTCCACGAGGGCCGCCGCCATCGGCCCGCCGCCGAACGTGGTCCCGAGATCGCCCTTCTTCAGGCGGCCGGCCAGTGCCTCACCGACCATCACGGCGCCCGCCGGGAAGCCCCCGGCGAGACCCTTGGCGGTGGTGAGCACGTCGGGCAGCACACCGTGGGCCTGCGCCGCGAACGGGAACCCGGTGCGTCCCATGCCGCACTGCACCTCGTCGAAGATCAGCAGGGCGTCCGCGGCCCTCGTGGCCTCGCGCGCCTTCTCGATGAAGGCGCGGGAGAGGGCGCGTGCTCCGGCGACCCCCTGGACCGGCTCCAGGATGACGGCCGCAACGTTTCCGTCCACCACGCGCTCGAGCGCCCCGAGGTCGTCGAAAGGCACCCACGTGACCGGAAAGGGGTCCTCGGGGAAGGCGTACCACTTCTCGTGGCCCGCGGTGACCGCGGCGGCCGCGGCGGTCCGCCCGTGGAACGCGCCCTCCAACGCCACGATCCGTTTGCGCCCGGTGGCTCGGAAGGCGATGCGCAGCGCGTTCTCGTTCGCTTCGGCCCCGGAGTTCACGAAGAACACCCGCGAAAGTCCGGGCGGGCCGAAGCGCACCAGGCTCTCCGCGGCCCGGTCCCGGACGTCCAGCGGCATCAGGTTGGACTGGAAGAACAGGGCGCGCGCCTGCTCGTCGAGCGCTTTGACCAGGGCGGGGTGCCCGTAGCCGAGCAGCGCCACCGCGTGGCCGCCGTAGAAGTCCAGGTAGCGCTCGCCCTCCGCGGTGAACAGGCAGGCACCCTCGCCGCGCACCGGGCGGAAGGGGATCTGCTCGAAGACGTCGAGCAGCGCGGCAGAGGAGAGCCGCACCGGTCGTTTCGTTGCCGTCTCGGCCATCAGTGCCACCCGAGGCCGGGCATGCGCAGCCCCGCGTCCTCGCCCAAGCCGAACAGCCGGTTCATCCACTGCACGGCGCCACCCGCCGCCCCCTTGACCAGGTTGTCAAGCACCGCGGTCACCACGGCCGTCCGTCCGCGCGTCGCGATGCCCAGCCGGCAGCGGTTGGTGCCCACCACCTCGTTGAGCCTGGGCGGCTCCACCGAGGCCGTCACGAAGGCGCCCCCCCGGTAGAAGCCGTTGATCGCTCCTGCGACCTCGGCAGCTTCCACCGGCCGCGTGAGCGTCATGCGCAGCGTGGCGTGGATGCCGCGCACGAAGGGCCCGGAGTGCGCCACGAACTCCACCTCGGGCTCGATGCCCCCGCAGGCGGGCGTCAGCAGCCGCCGCATCTCCGGCTCGTGCCGGTGGCGGAGGACCGAGTAACCGAAGAGGTTCCCGGTGCGCTCCGGGTGGTGGGTGTTGGCGCCCGGCGTGCGCCCGCTGCCGGAGCTCCCGGTCACTGCCGAGACGAACACGCTCCCCTCGGCCAGCCCGAGGGCGTACATCGGGTAGGCGGCCAGGGCCACCGCGGTGGTGAAGCACCCCGGCTGCGCGGCGTGGGCCGGAGGGCGCCCCTCGACGTGTTCGGGCACGGCGCACACGAAGGACGCGCAGCGATGCGGCGCGCCGTGGGCATGCCCATAGATGGCCGCGAACTGTGCCGGGTCGGCGAAGCGAAAGTCGGCCGAGAGATCCACGGCGCGCACGGGCGCCCCGGCTGCCTCGGCCTGCGCCAGGATGGCGTCCAGCAGGGCGGCCGTGGTCCCGTGTGGGGTCGCCGCGAAGATGCCCACCGCCCTGTCCCGCTCGAAGAACCGCCCCAGCGCCTCGACCCCCTCGAAGCGCAGCGCCTCCGGGAAGAGCCCGGCGAGGTGCGGGAAGAACGAGGTCACGGGCACTTCGACCTGGCTCGTCGAAGACACGGCTGCGACCTTCAGCACCGGGTGGCCCGTAAGCAGCCGCAGCACCTCGCCTGCCACGTACCCGGTCCCGCCGAGGACCATCACCGGGATCGGCTCGCGCTCAGGCATCGCGCTCACCGTTGGCGCTCGTCGTGATCGCGAGCTTTGCCAGCACCAGCTCGGCGAGGGCGGCCGGGTCGGTGCGCGCGTTGATCCCCGGGATGCCGGTCTCCCGCTCGATCAGCATTGTCCCGGCCACGTTGTCGGTGGCCGGCCCAGTGACCGCCGTGGCGGCCAGGCCATAGCGCTCTTCCAGCAGCCGCACGCCGCCCCAGGCCGCCACCGGGTCGTTGGCCGCCAGCACCACCGTGGTGAAGCTCCTGGAGAGCTCGGGGTCGGCGAGGATGGCGTCCACGCCGTAGAGCCCGAGCAGGCCGTCCCCCAGCTCCAGCACGATGACGTCCGGCCGGTCGGCGGCCAGGTGCGTGAGGATCGTGCGCGCCACGCGCGGGGCCACGTCGGGCGTGGTCGTGACGACGCCAAGGTCGGTGAAGATGAGGGTGTGCTGTGCCCCCGCGTCCTCCATGGCCAGGACGTCGCGCCGCAGCGACACCCCGGTCGCCTTGCCGGCCGCCACTCGCAGGCCGCGATGCGCGAACGCCTGGGTGAGCGAGCAGGCCGCCTGCGTCTTGCCGGCGTTCATGCACGTCCCCACGATCGCCACGACCGGGACCCCGCGCACGTCGAGGGCATCCCCGAGGGGCAGCGCGCCCTGCGAGATATGGGCCGGCAGCCCTACGCGCTCGCCGAGGTACGGGAAGTGGAGGACCTGGCCGAGCACCTCGGCCACGAACGGGTTGCCGAGGTCGGGGTTGACGCCGTCGCACACGCCGATCACCCCGCCGGTGTTGAGGATGTTGAGACGGTCCCCGACCTTGACCTCCTTCGGCAGAAAGCCCGAGTAGCCGAAGAGCGCCTTGCGGTGGCCGAGCGCACCTGCCACGACGTCGCCGGGCTTGACGACCGAGAGGCGGCCAGAGGGCAGCTCGAGCTGGTTGTAGGTGCTCTTGGCGTTGACCACCCGCACCACCACCACGCCGCCCTCGACGGCGGGGATCTCGCTGCCCAGGCGCACCTCGCGCGAGAGGCGGCAGGTGGCCGTCACCGAGCCGATCTTGTCCACCAGCACCTTCCTCACGGCGTCCCCCCGCCGGCCCTGGCGTGCAGCATCCCGGGCAGGGCCAGCATGCGCGAGAAGCCACGCGCGTCGGCGGCAGTCCACTCCCCGGCCGCCTCCCCGTAGACCGCCCGCGAGGCCGCCTTGAGCGAGTGCGGCGACGAGACGCCTCCGACGAAGACCAAGCCCGGCCGCAGGAGGACCCGCACGTCGCCCGTCACCCGCTCCTGCGAGCGCCCGAACGCGGCCTCGATGTCGCGGCACGCGGGCTCAAGGAACTGACCCTCGTGCACGAGGTCCCCGTAGACCGCTGCCAGTGCGTCCTTCACCCTTTGCTGGCGCGCCGTGAGGGTGAGCTTCTCGAGCTCCCTGTGAGTGGTGATCAGCAGGACAGCCGCCGGCGCCTCGAACGCAACCCGCCCCTTCATGCCGAGGATCGTGTCCCCGAGGTGGATCCCGCGCCCGACCCCGAACGCGCCGCCGAGGGCATTGAGCTTCTCCACCAGCTCGACCGGCGCCATGGCCGTACCGTCGAGCCCCGCAGGCACGCCGCGCTCGAAGCGGACCGTGTGCGACTCGGGGGCGCGCGGGTTCTCGAACGCCCCGTGCGTGAGCACCCAGGCCTCTTCCGGGAGCGCCTCCACGGTGTCGGTCGTCTCCTTCCCGCCGATCGTGCACCCCCACAGGCCGGAGTTGACCGAGTACGCCGCCCGCGCCGCGGGCCAGTCGAAGCCGCGCGCGCGCAGGAACTCCACCTCCTGCGCCCGCGAGAACCCCTCGTCGCGGATGGGGGCGATGATCTCCAGCTCCGGCGCCAGCGTCCGCAGCGCTACCTCGAAGCGCACCTGGTCGTTGCCGGCGGCGGTGCAGCCGTGGGCGACCGCGCGCGCGCCGACCTCGCGGGCGACCTGGGCCACCAGGCGGGCCTGCAGGCCGCGCTCGGCCCCCACGCAGAGCGGGTAGACGTTCCCGCGCAGCACGTTGCCCATCACGAGGTACTTGAGGGTTTCGTGGAAATAGGTGTCGCGCGCCTCGATGAGCAGGTGCCGCGCGGCGCCGAGGGCGCGCGCGGACGCGTCCAGGCGAGCGCGCTCCGCATCCGAGAGCCCGCCGGTGTCCACGGTGACGGTGACCACCTCCGCGCCGTACCGGTCCATCAGCCACGGGACGCAGAACGACGTGTCGAGCCCACCCGAGAAGGCGAGGACGATGCGTTCAGGCATGGGTCGCCCCTTTCACCAGCGCGGCCAGCTTCGCCTCGACCCGGGCCTGCTGGCGGCGGCCCGCAGTGGCGATGAAAAAGGTGTCGTCCCCGGCGACCGTCCCGGTGACCTCGGGCCAGTTCGCGTGGTCCAGCGAGAGCGCCACCAGGGGGGCGATCCCCGGCGGGGTCTTGACCACCAGCAGGTAGGGCCCTGCGGCGGCGATCCCCTGCACGAAACCCGCGACATCGGCGAGCTCCGAGGGTTGCCGCTCCCCGGCCCCGAGGGCGTCGGGAGGGAGGTACCGGCCGTCCACACGGATCGCGCCGATCTCGTGCAGGTCGCGGGAGACGCTCGACTGGGTGACCACGAACCCGCGCTCGGTGAGCCGGGCCACCAGCTCGAGCTGGTTGTGGATTCCCTCGCGGCGGAGGATCTCCTCGATCACCGCCCGTCGTTGCTGCCAGCCCTCCGCCTTGATCGGCATCTTCAACCTCCGGAATCCGTTATCTCGCGGCCGTGACACCCGACCGCAACGCGTATGCGCAAGATGATATTTCCATGCGCATAAAAATGCAAGCCCCTGGACAAGCAACGTTGACTCAGTCTCTTAGTTCGTCGAGGCCCCTGGCCCGGAGATCGCCGCCGGATCGCCTCAGATGGCCGGGCTCAGCTGGCCGAAGTACACCTGTGTCTCGTAATCGAAGATCACGGCTCCGTCCCGCTGGTGGGTGTCGAAGATCGCGCGCAGCTCGGCAAGCATGGGCCCGTGGTTTGGGTGGCCGGGCTCGGGGGCGTACGACGAGGACATGAGCCGACCCTCGAGGCCCTCGTAGTCGAAGGCCTGCCGGTTGTCGAAGCTCCGCAGCCTGCACACGGCAGGCTGCAAGAAAGCGGCGATCACGTCGTCGGTCACGTTCTCGTGGTCCACCGCCCGGTAGTCGGTCCCGTACCGGAGCAGCAGTCGCTCGTACGCCTCGGCGAGCGGCGTGCCGGTCTTGCGTCGCTTGTTCCAGACCAGCACTACCCAACCGCCGGGTTTCAGGATGCGGGCGAACTCCTCCCGGGCCGGCGTGCGGTCGAACCAGTGAAACGCCTGGCCCGCGGTGACGAAGTCCACGCTGGAATCGGGCAACGTGGTGGCCTCTGCGCGGCCGTCGACGCTCTCGAAGCGGGGGTGTCCTGCGAGCAGGCGCTCGCCCGCCCCGCGCATCTCCCGGTTGGGTTCCACACCGAAGACCCGACAGCCGAGCCGGAGAAACGTCTCGGACAGGATGCCGGTGCCCGAGCCCACGTCGGCAACGACGGACTCGGGGGTCAGGCCGCACTCGGCCTTCACAAGCTCGATCACGCCACCCGGGTAGCCGGGGCGGTAGCGGACATACGCCTCGACCCTGCTGGAGAAGCGTCCAGTCGGATCGCTCATTCGGATCCCCCACGCGCATCGTCGGGTCGCACAAGGGCGATGTCAATGGCGGTTGCCGCGGACGCCGAGACAGTGCAAGATGGCGGGCGGCGGTTCGCCGCGCGAGACGGGGGGAGCGCATGAGCACATCGAAACCACGTCGTCTTCCTTTTCTGGTCTTGAGCTGCGTCGCCGCGGTCGCCGCGGCCGTCACACCAGGCGCCGCACGTCAGCAGCCCTCCGCGCCGGAGCAGGCGCTCGAGGCCAAGGTCGCTGCGATCCTCGCCGAGGTACCGCTGATCGACGGGCACAACGACCTCCCCGAGCAGTTCCGCGACCGCGTGAAGGACCACCTCGCCAGGCTCGACCTCACCTCCGACCTCGCCAAGCTCGAGGAGCCGATGCACACCGACATCCCCCGGCTGCGGCACGGGCACGTCGGCGGCGTGTTCTGGTCGGTGTACGTGTCCACGAGCCTCAAGGGCCCCGAGGCGGTACAGGCGATGTTCGAGCAGATCGACCTCGTGTACCGCATGGTCGGCCGCTACCCCGAGGCTTTCGCGATCGCGACCACCGCCGCAGACGTGGTGCGCATCCACAAGGAGGGGAAGATCGCCTCGCTGATCGGCATGGAGGGCGGCCATTCGATCAACAACTCCCTCGCCGTGCTGCGCCAGGCGTACGCCCTCGGGGCGCGCTATCTGACGCTCACCCACTGGAACGACACCGACTGGGCCGACGCCGCCACCGACAAGCCGCGCCACAACGGCCTCACGCCGTTCGGGCGCGAGGTGGTGCACGAGATGAACCGCCTCGGGATGCTGGTCGACCTCTCCCACGTATCCGACAAGACGATGCTCGACGCGATGGAGGTGAGCGAGGCCCCGGTGATCTTCTCCCACTCCTCGGCGCGCGCGCTCTGCAATCACGTTCGCAACGTGCCCGATGACATCCTCCGCAAGGTGGCCGCCAACGGCGGCATCGTGATGGTGAACTTTGCGCCCGGGTTCGTCTCCGAGGAGGTACGGATCTGGGAGGAACCGGTCTCTGTGGAATGGAGGCGTCTGGGCAACCTCTACCCCAACGATCCCAAGCGGGTCTGGACGGAGCTGCGCGCCTGGGTCGCGAAGCACCCGGGACCCACGGCGACCATGGCCCAGGTCGCCGACCACGTCGAGCACATCCGCACGGTGGCCGGCGCCGACCACGTCGGGCTGGGCTCCGACTTCGACGGCATCTCCCGGACTCCGGTCGGCCTCGAGGACGTCTCGAAGTACCCGGCGCTGCTCGCCGAGCTCATGCGCCGCGGGTGGTCGGCCGAGGACATCAAGAAGCTCGCCGGGGGGAACATCTTAAGGGTGATGCGGCAGGCGGAGCAGGTGGCCGCGCGGGCGCAGAAGACGCGGCCCCCGTCCGACGTGCTCATCGAGGAGATGGACCTCCCACCAGTCGCCCCCGAGCACGCGGGCCCGGCAGCGTCGTCCTCGAAGTAGGGGTTGCGCGGGGCGCGGCGCTACGATGGTGGCCACGAGGCATCTGGAGGAGCCATGACCCGTCCGCTCGCCTGCGCGCTCCTGGCCGCAGTCTCGACGCTTCCAGCCGCATTTGGCGCGGAGCAGCTGCGCCCACGCGCGCGGGAGGCCGGCGTGGTGGTGGGGATCCTCCCCGCGGGCCCACGAAACGCGATCACCGACGTGGCCGGCGTCTTGGTCGGGCAGGCCACGCTCACGGTCGGCGACGACATCCGGACCGGCGTCACCGTGATCCTCCCCCACTCCGGGAACATCTTCCGGGAGAAAGTGCCGGCGGCGGTCTTCGTCGGGAACGGCTTCGGCAAGCTCACCGGTGTGACCCAGGTGCAGGAGCTCGGCACGCTCGAGACACCCGTCGCGCTGACCGGGACCCTGAGCACGTGGAAAGTGGCCGACGCCCTCGCCGAGTGGGTGCTCGGCCTGCCCGGCAACCAGGACGTGCAATCGGTCAACCCGGTGGTCGGCGAGTGCAACGACGGTTACCTCTCCGACATCCGCAGGCGCCCGGTCGGGCGCGATCAGCTCCTTGCCGCAATCGCCGCAGCCTCCTCCGGACCGGTGGCCGAGGGGAGCGTGGGGGCCGGCACGGGGACCAGGTGCCTGGGCTGGAAGGGCGGCATCGGCACCGCCTCGCGCAAGCTACCGCCCTCGCTCGGCGGCTGGACCGTCGGCGTGCTCGTGCAGTCCAACTTCGGGGGCGTGCTCACCGTGGCGGGCGTGCCCGTAGGGGTCGAGCTCGGCCGCCACTCGTTCAAGGACGAGCTGGCAGCTCGCGAGCCGGGCTCGTGCATGGTCGTGATCGCCACCGACGCTCCCCTGGATGCCCGCCAGCTCAGGCGCCTGGCGGCGCGCATGCCGATGGGACTTTCGCGCGTCGGCGGCTTCGCCTCCAACGGCAGCGGCGACTACGCCGTCGCCTTCACGGCCAACCAGGCCTGCCGCGCCCCCTCCGAGGCACGCGGAACGCGAAGCGTCCCGGTGCTCGCCGACGACGACCTCTCCCCGCTCTTCCTGGCGGCCGTCGAGAGCACCGAGGAGGCGGTGCTCAACTCGCTTTTCGCCGCCACCACCGTGCGCGGCTTAGCCGGCCACGTCGTGGAGGCGCTCCCGGTGGACCGGGTTCTGGAGATCCTCCGCAGCCACGAGGTCCTCGTCAGGGAGAAGCCCCGCGCGAAGCCCTGACGCCGGCCCCGGGGGCGAGGGTACCCCGACCCGGTCAGGTAACGGCACCCCGTCGCGGTTCTCAGGGTCTGAGCAACCCGGGGGCGACCGTTCGGATGAGGGCGCGCGCCAGCACCCGCGTGGAGTCCACGATCGGGGTTCCGCCGAGGACGCGCTCCGGGACCGCGAGCGGCAGCTCGGTACAGGCGAGCACCACCACCTCGGCCCCGGCCGCCCTGACCCGCTCCACCGCGGCGGCCATGTTGCGCCGGACACGTTCGCTCACCGGGCTCGCCTGAGCCTTGATGCCGAACTGCGGGTCGTAGACGGAGGTGTGGACCAGCTCGCGCTGTTCCGACTCCTCCAGGGTGACCACCTCCAGGCCGTGCCGACCGAAAACCTCCGGGTAGACACCCGAGCGCTGCGTGCCGATGGTCGAGAGCACACCAACCTTGCCCACGGCGGGCCACCTCGTCCGCACGAAGGCCGCCGCCTCCTCGACCATGTGAAGCAGCTTCACGGCGCTGCCCCGCTCCAGCAGGCCCTTCACGATGACGTCCCAGATCGCCGGCGCGTGCGCGGTGTTGCACGGGATGCCGACGACGCGGCAGCCCGCCCGCTCGAGCTCCTCGATCACTCCGAGAATCGGGGTGGCCGGGTTGAGGTCGGTTTCGCCGAGGATGAAGGCGGTGCGGTCGGGGATGAGGTGTGGGTATGAGATCAGAGCAACCGGCAGGTGGTCCTGGTCGCGGCTCGCGAGGGTCTCGTCGCAGATCTTGTTCGCGAGATCGAGAGCCGCGTACGGGCCCACGCCGCCGACGATGCCGATGGTCGCCTTGCTGGCCACGGCCAAATGTAGCACCCCGTGGAGGAAGCGGGCGCGGACGATTCCTTGCACGGCGCACGGACGGTCAGGAGGCCTCGCCCTCCCGCCGCCGACGAACGTACAGTATCTTGTCCACCTCGGCCACCACCTTGCCGTCCTCACCCACCACCTCGGCGGTGAAGAGCGGCTCCACCTTTTCACCTGTGTCGGCCGCGCGCCGGATCTCGTCAACGCGCGCCTGCGGGACGTGGAATTTGGCGCGGACGGTGCCTCGCCCCGGCCGCTTGAAGCGAATTGTCGCCGCCTTGTCCCACACCACGTAGTCGGGGCCGAGTGCCGGGATCAGGATGAGCATGAAGAAGGGGTCGCACATCGCGTAGAGGGAGCCACCGAAGTGGGTCCCAACGTAGTTGCGGTTGAAGAAGTTGAGCTTCATCCGCACCTCGAAGGTGCGGCGGTCGGGGCTGACGCGCACCACGCGGATGCCCGCACCGAGGAACGGCGGGTAGAAGCTCATCATCCTGTACAGCCAGTTCCTCCGGCCGCGAGGGCTTGCGCCGGCGCCACCGTTGCTCTCGTCCGCCATGGCTCGATTGTCGCATTTCCGTCGCCTGCCGGCCCAGGGATCCTCCCGCTCCCCTCGCCGACGCACGCGGCCACACCGGCACCCCGGAAAGACTTCTTCGTCTTCTTCCTCGAACGGAGAGGTGCTTCTTGGGTGAAGTGCTCGGAATCTGAACGAACTCTCCCTGGCGCCTGCTGCGGCCGGGACGCGCGGACCTCAGGCGCGCCAGCGCCGCCTTGCCCCGCCAGTCACCACGCCTCTGGGCATGGCGCCGAACCGGTGTCAGCTCTCCAGCAGCTCCTTGAGCCTCTCGAGTGCGCCGGACCAGAACTCCTTCATGCGCGCCGCCTCGTCGGCGTTCGCGAGCCTCTTGTGCTCCACCACCACCTGGCTCTTCTCGGGCCCTTTGGGGTAGAAGTTGACATCCAGCGTGCTCTTGCCGTCCGCCCAGGTGATCCGGATCGAGCGACCAGGGGTGGACCTGCGGACGTTCAAGTCCACACTTCCGAGCCAGGCGGTGCGCGTATCCTCGCTGGACCAGGCGTCGAAAAGGGCGGACACGCGGGCGGCGACGGTCCTGCTGGCGCTGACCTGGAACCCCTCTGGTGTCTGGTGCTTCTCCCGCAGGCCGCGCTCCTGCTCGTAGGCGACGGTCAGCATCTGCCGCCACCAGGGACCGACGCGGAAGTTCTCGTCGAGGTAGGCCACGATTCCCCGGTGCCCCAGCTTGACGCCGTCCGCGTGATCCAGGATCGAAAACCACTCGGACCAGGTCTTGCCTGTCCTCGCCTTGACGGCGGCGTCGCTGATCCCCGCGGGTTTCTCGCCATTCTCCGCTGCTGACATGGCTAGCTCTCCCTGCGGGTCCGGGGCGAGCGCCTCAGGCCCGTCTCGAACCCGCTTCTGGACGGCCCCCCGCCGTGTCGGCCCCGGCGACGCCTAAGCGGGAGACCTCACATTGCTGGGCCACGATCCTCCCCCTTGTCCAAGCCGAACACAAGAAAACTAAATCTCTGTTGCGGATTCGTCAAGGGCACCGAACGGCCGTCCCTCGCCGGCGGAGAGACCGATCACTTTACGTCCAGGATCGTGAAGATCTCCCGGTAGCCGGACTCGATCAGCGGCTTGAACTTCTCGAACCACCTCGCCCACTCGGGGTCCGCATGCGCCTTGCTGAGCGCGCTCTCCCATGCGGCCACGCTGGCGTGGGTGCTCTCGATCACCAGGGTGTAGTAGGGGCCGGCCAGATCCATGAGCTGACGGCTGGGTGCGATCCCGGCCGCCGCCATGATCTGTGCACGCTGCGGGAGCAGCGCGCGCGCCTCCTTGCCCTTCCCGAAGCGGAGCCGAAACACGTCCCGCACGAGGATCATGGCCACACCCCCATTCCTGTTCGAGATGGCAGAACACCACGGGCTCCTGTACGAGCGCCCGGTCGTCGCTTCCTCACACCGACGGGTGCGGCGGCCAACCCCAGCTATCGCCCTTCCACCACCGTGAAGATCTCGCGGTAACCGGACTCGACCAGCGGTTTGAACTTCTCGTACCACGCCTCCCAGTCGGCGCCGAGTTGTGCGCTGGCGTGCGCGCTCTCCCACGCCGCGAGGCTGGCGTGGGTGCTCTCCAGCACCAGCGTGTAGTACGGCTCGGCGAGGTCCATCAGCTGACGCTGAATGCCCAACCCGGCCTTGGCCGAGATCTCGACCCCCTGCTTCATCAGAGCCCGCGCCTCCTTGGCCGTGCCGAACTTGAGGCGGAAAACGTCCCGAACGAGGATCATCGCGATTCCCCCTTGTTTGATATTGCTTCTACTAATATTAAGTCTCACTCGCGTCGGAGTCAAGCCCCGCCGCCCCACGACCTCCCTCCCCCACCCGTCTCAATGCGATGACATCAGCCGCAGCCCTACGATCCCGGTGACGATCAGGAGGATGCAGGCCAGGCGCAGCCAGTCGCGCGGCTCGTCGAAAAGCACCATGCCGAGCAGTGCGGTGCCCACCGCTCCGATACCGGTCCACACGGCGTAGGCCGTGCCAATCGGCAGCGACTTCGCGGCCTGGGCCAGGAGCACGAAGCTCGCCAGGCCCCCCGTCACGGTGAGCACGCTCGGCCAGAGCCGGGTCAGGCCATGGGTGAACTTGAGACCCACCGCCCACGCGATCTCGAACATCCCGCCGACGATGAGGATCAGCCATGCCATGGTCAACCTCGAGTTCCCGCGGCCACCGGCCGCCTCGATGTGTCGGACGCGACTCGCACACGTGCCGCCGCGCGTTCCGCGGACTGAGTGTAGCCGACGACGCGTGAAGAGGGCGGGGCCATCTTGCCGGCTTCGGAATGCCACGCCGACCAACTGTTCAGAGCTCACGCTCCCGGGAGCGTGGCTCGAAGCGGCCGAAACGCACCGCGAGTGTGGGCAGCACGAGGAGATTGAGCACCGTGGAGGTTGCCAGACCACCCAGGATGACAAGCGCCATCGGACCCTCGATCTCGCGCCCCGGCGCCCCGCTTCCGATGGCGAGCGGCAGCAGCCCGAGCCCGGTTACGAGCGCGGTCATGACGATTGGCGCGAGCCTCTCCTCGGCTCCGCGCAGCGCAGTCTCCAACCCCCAACTTTGACCCTCCGCGACGACCAGGTGCTGGTAGTGAGAGATGAGCATGATGGAGTTGCGCAGCGTGATGCCGGAGACGGTGACGAAGCCGACCAGCGAGCCCAGGGAAAGCTCACCGCCGCCAGCCAGCACCACCAGCACCCCTCCAACCAGCGCGAACGGGAGGTTGGCGAGCACCAGCATGAGGTTGCGCGCCGTACCGAAGACGATGGAGAGCAGGATGAGTATCCCCACTCCCGCCATCGCCGCGTGCACGAGCAGGTCGCGACGCGACCGCGCCTGAGCGGCGGCGGAGCCGGCGAAGTCGATGTAGGTTCCGACCGGCAACGGTACGGCGGCGGCGATCCGGCGCCTCGCCTCCGACACGAACGACGCGACATCGCGCCCCACGACGTTGCACGTCACGGCCTGCACCCGGCGGGCGCCTTCGTGCAACACGGAGTAGCGCCCCGACGCCACGGCCACGTCGGCCACCCCGGCGAGTGGCACGTAGGTGCCGTCCGGGTTCCGTAACGGGAGCGCGCCGAGGGCGGTCACGTTTCGCCGAAGCGCCGGCTCGAGGATCACCGTGGTGGCGAAAATCTGGTCCCCGTCGTAGATCTGACCGACGGCCTCCCCCTGGTAGGCGGTCCGCACGGCCTCGAGAGCCTCCACGGCCGTGAGACCCCACCGTTCAAGGTCACCCCGGCGCAGCCGCACGACGAGCTGCGGGCTGCCCGGTTGCGATTGCACCAGCACGTCGGCCGCGCCAGGAATCTTGGCGAGCGCCGACGCCACCTCGGCCGCCTTTTGGTCCAGGACGTCGAGGTGGGGGCCGAAGATGTTCACCACCACCGGTGCCGTGAAGCCCGACAGGGTCTCCTCGACCCGCTCGGTGAGGAACGTGTTGACCGCGAAGTTGGCGCCGGGAATCGTGACCAGGACCGCCCGGATCTCCTTGAGCGCCCTCGCGCTCGCGGCGGCACCGAGTGGCTTGAGATCCACCTCGATTTCGCTCGAATGGGTGCCCATGATGTCGTCGGCGGCCTCGGCACGCCCCACCCGCTGGCCCACGGCACGCACCTCCGGGAGCTTCATCAGCTCCTCGGTCACCCTGCCGCCCAGGCGCAGCGACTCCGCAAGCGACGTCCCGGGAACCGCGGTCATGTGGACAATGAAGTGCCCCTCCTTCAGCTCGGGGATGAAGCCCGCCCCGAAGAACGGCAACGCCGCGAGTCCCGCGCAGGTGAGGAGAGCCACGGCGCCAAGAACGGCACCGGGGTGGCGCTCCACCCGCAGCAACAGCGGCCGGTAGCGTGCCTTCAGCCACCGCACCAGCGGCGGCTCAGCGAGCGGAGTGTTGCGGTCCTTGAGGAGGAGCGAACAGAGGGCGGGCGTCACGGTCACGGCCACGCCGAGCGAGGCGAGGGTGGCGAAGATGTACGCCAGGCCCAGAGGCGCGAAGAGCCGCCCCGCCACCCCGGTCATGGTGAGGATCGGAACGAAGACCAGGACGACCGCGAACGTGGCGTAGACGACGGCGCCTCGCACCTCGAGCGAGGCCTCGAGGATGACCTGGAGACGCGGCAGCGGCTGCTCGCGGCCACGGTTCTCCCGCAGGCGGCGCAGGATGTTCTCCACGTCGATGACGGCGTCGTCCACTACCTCGCCGATGGCGATGGCGAGGCCGCCAAGGGTCATCGTGTTGAGGGAGATGCCAAGGCGCTCCAGCACCGTGACCGCGGCGAGAAGCGAGAGCGGGATCGCCGTACATGAGATGGCGGCGGTGCGGAGGCTGAACAGGAAGAGGGTGAGCACAACCACCACGAGCGCGGCGCCCAGCAGCAGCGCCGACCTCACGTTTCCCGTGGCAGTCTCGATGAACCTGGCGGGACGCAGGATGTCGGCATCCACCCGCACGCCGTGGGCGTCCAGCGTCGGCCGCAGCTCGGCGAGCGCCTGATCCACCATGCGGGTCACCTCGAGGGTGTTGGCCCGGTACTGCGCTGAGACCATGAGCATCACGCCTGGCCTGCCCATCACGCTCGCCGCCCCCACCGCGGGTTCGGGGCCCTCCGCCACCCGCGCCACGTCGCCGAGACGGACACTGGCGCCCCCGTGGTACGTCACGACGGTCCTCGCAAGCTCGCTCGGCGTCAGGGCCTGCCCTTCGGTGCGGATCACCAGACGCTGGTTTTCGGTGTCCACGACCCCGGCACCCCGCACGCCAGTTGCGCGCCGCGCGGCGCCGACCACGTCCTCCAGCGCGAGGCCATACCGGATCAGGCGCTCGGGCTCGATGTACACCTGGAGCTGCCGCACCTCGCCACCGAACACCGAGACCTTGGCCACTCCGGGCACCGCCAGCAACCGTTGCCGCACCGTCCAGTCGGCGATGGTGCGCAGCTCCATGAGGCTGCGGCGCTCGGAGGTGAGGCCCACCGCCAGCACGGTGCTGGTTGACGAGGTCAGGGGGGTCATCTCCGGAGGCCCCGCCCCCGCCGGGAGGCGGCTCGCCACGGTCGCGAGGCGCTCCGCCACCAGTTGCCGGTCGAGGAAGATCCCGCTGCCGGGCTTGAAGATGACCGTGATCACCGACAACCCCTGGATGGAGGCGGAGCGCAGCGCCTCGATCCCCTCGAGTCCATTGAGAACATTCTCAATTGGCTGAGTGACGAGGAGCTCGACTTGCTCGGGGGAAAGCCCGGTCGCCTCAGCCTGGATCACGACCTCGGGCGGGGCAAACTCCGGGAAGACGTCGTAGCGCGACTGCAGCAGCGTGGAGCTGCCAAAGCCCACGAGGACCGCGGCCAGGGCGATGACCACACCCCGGAAGCGCAGGGCGAGGCGGATCAATGCGGAGAGCATCACCGCTCCGCGAGCGTCACCCTTCCGCCCCGCGCACCGCGGCGCGCCCCTCCTCGGACAGTAGCATCTGGGCGCCCAGCACAACGATCCTTTCCCCGGCGCTCAGCCCGCCCGTCACGAACCACCCGCCGGTGACCGGTACCTCGGTGGCAACCTCCCGCCGCACGTAGCGTCCCGGCCCCGCCTCCACGTACACCCACGCTCTCCCCTGCCACCACACCACGGCCGCCTCGGGCACCACCACGCCGAACGATAGAGGCCCAACCGGCAGGAGCGCCACCACGCTGGCCCCGGGCAGCAACGCCGGTGCTGCGGGCGCGGCGTAGAGGAAGCTCGCACCCTGGATTCGGGGGTCCGTGCGTGGTGCCGGAGAGACGAAGCGCGCAGCCACACCCGGGCCATCCCCTGTACGCACCGTTCCGGTCGTGGGCGGGGACGAGAGCGGAAAGCCTGGCGGAAAAGTGATCTGCAGGAGCCGTTCTTTCTGGTGCAGCAACGCCTCGAGCTCCGCCGTACCTCCCGCGATCCAGCCGCCAATCGTGGCGCCCCAACGCTGCCGGCCGGCTCCGAGTTGTGCCGCGAGCGCAGCCTCGGCGGCTCGCAGTTCGGCCTCGTCCGCCCGCCAGGCGGCGGCCGCAGCCTCCACAGCCCTGTCGGAGGCGTTGTGATCGTCGGCGGAGAGCGCCTTGACACGGTCGTGCTCAGCCTTGGAGGCAGCAAGTGCCGCGCGAGCCTTGTCTGCCCTCGCAACGGCCGCCGCCACGGCACCGCGCTCCTCAGCCAGCCCGGTGAGGTCCAGAACGGTTCCGTAGGCGGTCTCCTCGGCCCCGTGAGAAGTGGCAGTCAACGCCTCGACGACGAGACCGCCCCGCGCCTGGGTTGCGGCGTCCAGCGTGACCACCGTCTTTCCCTCTCCGGTAGTAATGCGGGGCGCCGCGGAGACCGGCCGGACCTCCTCATCATCCGCGTCGCGTCCCCCGCCGCCGCATGCACCGGCCAGCAGCGCGACGGTCATGACCGCGACGGAGGCACACCGGGCCCCCCTCCACGTGGCCGCCAGCACGGGCACGGGTGACGGGCGCAAAGGTGCCCTTTTCACCGAGACCTCGACCATGAATTCTCGCAGGGCAATCTGGCGCATGTCACGGGAATCAAAGCTAGCCTCGCCGGTAGGACACGTCAAGCGACCACTTGTGCCGGCGACGGCGGACTCGCCGCGATCTAGGCGCGATCCATGAGGAATGCGTACCCGAGGAGACGGTAGACGAGCTTGGCGGCGAGGAAGTCCGGGGCAACGTTGCCAGGGGTGGGGGCCAGCTCGACGACGTCGAACCCGACGATCCTCCTTCGGCGAGCGACCTCGCGCAGCACCGCAAGGGCGCGGTACCAGTCGAGGCCCCCGGGCTCCGGTGTGCCGGTCGATGGCATCACCGCCGGGTCGAAGGCGTCCAGGTCCACGGTGACGTAGACGTCCTCGGGAAGCGCCTGCAGCACGCGGCCGATCCAGTCATCCACAGGTGTCCCGACGGCCTCAGGCGCAAAGACGGTGCAGATCCCCAGCTCCCGGATGAGCGCCAGCTCCTCTCCCGTGAGCGAGCGGATGCCGACCTGCGCCAGAGGGATGCCCTCGTCGATCACCCTGTGCATGGCGCAGGCGTGGTTGAGGGGCGAGCCCTCGAAGGAGCTCCGCAGGTCGGCGTGGGCGTCGAGCTGCAGCAAGCCCAGCCCCGGGTGCTTCGCCCGGACGGCGCGCACGAGGGCCGGCGTGATCGAGTGCTCCCCGCCCAGGCCGATGAGGAACCTGCCGGCGTCAACCACCTCCCTCGCCACCCGCTCGATGCGCTCCAGCGTGGCCGCGGGACCCGAGGTGTCGGGCACGACGGCCGGCAGGGTCTCGATGCCCACCTCTTCCCAGGTCTCGCGCCCCAGCTCCTCGTCGAACGTCTCCAGGTGCGTCGAGGCCTCGAGAATCGCGATCGGCCCGCGCCGCGCGCCCGGCTGGTACGAGGTGGTGAGGTCGTAGGGAACCGGGAGGATCGCCGCCCGCGGCGGCTTGTGCGGCTTGAGGTCGGGCGGCAACCCGAGAAACTCCTGGTACGACGCGTACCGCTCCTCGCTCACACCCCACCCGTCTTTCTGGCCTTCACGACTTCCTGCCCTCGAGGTAGTCGTCGCGCAGCCTCGCCAACATCTTCTCACGGCGATCGTAGAGGCGCTTGAGCCGGCGCGGCTTGCGGTTGGCGAGGGCGTAGGCGGTCAACAGCGGCAGCGCAATGGTGGTGTCGGTGTAGACCACGACCGCGTTCGGAAGCTGATCGGGGTCCACCTTGCCCCACGAGACCGCCTCGGCCGGCGTGGCGCCCGAGAGGCCGCCGGTGTCGGGGCGCGCGTCGGTGACCTGCAGGAAGTAGTCGTGCCCCTTCTCGGGCAGGCCCATGACCTCCTGGATCTGCGGCTCCGTCTGCAGCACGAAGTTCTTCGGGCTGCCGCCGCCCAGGATCAGCACCGCACTCTTTCCGCGCCGCTTGGCCTCGTACACGATGGCCGCCGTCTCGTTGACGTCGAGGTTGGGATCGATCGTGAGCTTGGAGCCGGTCAGCGCCATCGCCGCCACGTTCATGCCGATCGAGGAGTCGCCCGGGGATGAGGTGTATACGGGCACGCCGGCGCGATGGCAGGCCGCGATCAGGGAGTGGCCCTCGGTCTTGAGCACCTTCTCGCGCTCCGCCACGTAGCCGCCCAACCGGTAGTGGAACTCCGCCGAGGACATCGCCCTCTGGAACTCCGAGGCCGCGAATCACCTCCCGCACGAAGGCGTCGGTGTCCAGCAGCACCTCGTAACCGAAGAAGACGTCGTAGATCCGGATGACCCCGGCGCGCCGGAGATCCAGGTCGGAGACGAACGGCGACCCGTGGTGGAGCCGCATGCCGAGGCCGAAGTGCATGTCGTGATAGAGATTCGCGCCGGTGGACACGATCCAGTCCACGAACCCAGCTTCGACGAGCGGGATCAGGCACGAGATCCCGTAACCGCCCGGGGTGAGCGCGCCGGTGAGCGAGGCGGCGACCGTCGTGTCGCTGGCCAGCATCTTCCTGGCGAGGAGCCTGGCCCCCTCACGCAGCCGGGCCGCGTTGTAGGCGGTGAAGGCAACATCGACGAGCTGGGCGGCCGTCATGTCGGGCCGGATGCGCGGGGGCAGGATCCGCGCCCCGCCCAGGAACTTGCGCTTGGCGTTGGCCATTGCCCCCCCTCAGTCGAACAGCAGCACGGCGCAGGCGACCACGGTCGTCCACCTGGCCGAGCGGCCCACGATCGCTGACTGGGTGACGTTGCGGGTCGTCACGATCTTGTTGGAGATCTTCCAGATCTGGCGCTTCTCGTCCCACGACTGGTTCTCGTCGAACTCCACGCCCAGCGTGGAGGCGAGCATGGACGCTGCCAGGTCTTCCGCGTAGTCCCCCGCCTCCTTGCCGGTCTGGCCGAAGGTGTGGTGCTCCGAGAGGTAGCCGTACATGCGCCGGTCCCTCGGCACCGCCACGCCGATCGAGGCGGCGATCATGCGGTGGGGCTCGTTGGACTCGGAGCGGCTCATGACGACGAACGCGATCTGCCCGGGCTCCAGGTACTCCTCGCCCTTCGCCCTCGTGATGATCCTGCAGCCCGGCGGGTAGATGGACGACACCGACACCAGGTTCAGGTACGCGATCCCGGCGTCCCGGAGGGCCAGCTCGAATGACTGCAGCTTCTCCTGGTGAACGCCCACACCGTTCGTCAAGTAGAGCTTTTTCGGCACGAGGTTGGTTGGCATCCGGCCCTCCCTGTCACCCCCCCGCCGCGCGGGGACTGCGGAGCGTAGTCGGAAAGCGCCGCGACTTCAAGCACGAACTGAGTCGGGCAAAGAATCGGTGCGCGGAACGCGCTTGTCAACCCACCCGTCCTGTTGGGCCGCCAGCCGGCTTCGTGAGAGCATGGGACCGTGAACGGATCGATCACCGACATTACCCGCCCGCTCGGGCCGTCCAGCCCGGCGTGGCCCGGCGACGAGCCCTTCTCCGTGCGATGGACGCAGCGTCATGGCACGGGCGCCGCCGCGGTCTCGTGCTTGCAGCTTTCCCCCCACCTCGGCACGCACCTCGACGCGGCACTGCACCTCGACCCGGCGGGTGACGACGTGGCGACCCTCCCGCTCGGCGTGTGCGTGGGGCGGTGCGAGGTGGTGGCGGTGAACGACCGCGTTGGGGCCATCACGAGAGAGGACCTGCCCCCAGGCTGGAGGCCGTCCACGCCGCGGGTGCTGTTCGCAACCGGGACATGGCCGACCGGCGCCCCGATTCCGGCGTCGTTCACCAGCCTGTCGCCCGGGTTGGTGGACTTTCTGGCCGGCGCGGGGGTCGTGCTGGTCGGGCTCGACACACCCTCGGTGGACGACCCGTCGGCTACCGGGCTGCCCGCTCACAGGCGGTGCGTGGCTCACGGGATGGCCATCCTGGAGGGGCTCGACCTCACCAGGGCGGCCCCCGGCTTCTGCACGCTGGTGGCCGCGCCCTTGCGCCTTCAGGGCGTGGAGGCCTCGCCCGTGCGGGCATTCCTGATCGGTGAAAGCGCCTGAATGACCGGGGCCGCGTGAGGATCAACACCGTCCCCTGGAACCGCTGGCGCTGGAGCTTGGTCGCATCGCTGTACGACCGCGTGCGCTTCTTCTCGGCTCAGCGGCGGCGCTCGATCGAACTGCTGGACCTCAAGCCCGGCGAGCGCGTGTTGATGGTGGGTGCCGGGCCCGCGCACGAGCTGTCGCTCCTTCCGGCCAGCACGCACGTGCTCGTCACCGACGTGGCCCCCGGGATGATCGCGCGCGCTCGCCGGTACGGGCGCGCCGGTGTTGACTATGCGGTCATGGACGGCGCCAACCTCGACCTCGCCGGCGCCTATTTCGACGCGGCGATCCTCCACCTCGTCCTGGCGGTCATGCCCGACCCGCCGGGCTGCGTTCGCGAGGTCGCCCGGGTGCTCAAGCCCGGCGGTCGCGTCGCGGTGCTGGACAAGTTCCTCGCCGATAACGCGAGACCCGGCGCGATACGACGGCTGGTCAATGCCTTTTCGGTCGTCGTGGCCACCGATCTCAACCGCCGGTTCGGAGACATCCTGCGGGCGGCCGGGGCTCCACTCTCCGTCGTCCACGACGAGCCGGCCGCCTTCGGCGGTTACGTCCGGATCCTGATCCTGCGGAAGCTCGGTTCGACACCCGTCGGCTCCTGACTCACCGCGTCCACGCCCCCACCCTGACCGGTCGCCGCTACAATCGGCCCGGCGGTGGTCACGGAGGCTGCCATGGAGAGCGCTATCGCGCGCGCCATCAAAGCGAAGTTCGAGCCGGTTGCACTGCTCTTTTCCGAGGAGCTGCCCGACGGGGCCATGCAGTTCGCCGAGGCCAGGTGGGGTTGTGTCATGTGGCTGCTGCTGGCCGCCGCCGCCAAGGGCAAGCCGGCCGCCGCCGGCCGCCGCACCTTCGGTTGCCTCGGTGGCGGCACGGGGCTCGGCTTCGGCAACCAGTACGAGAACTGGCCCGGGGGCATCGAGTGCTTCTACAAGTTCCTGTCCACCGGCAACGGGCCGCAGGAAGACAGGTCTGAGCTCCCCGGGGCTTCGTTCACCCGGCGAGGGGCGTCCAGCGACTTTGTCCACGGCGAGCGCTACATCAAGACCCCTGAGGCCGTCAAGAAGTTCGTGGACGCCATGCCGATGATCGACGTCCCGACCCGCTACGTCGTCCTCAAGCCGCTCTCCCAGGTGCGGCAGGACGAGCGCCCCGAGGTCGTGATCTTCCTGGTCGACCCTGACCGCCTCTCGGCGTTGGTGGTGCTCGCCAACTACGGCCGCGACACCAACGACAACGTCATCATCCCGTGGGGCGCCGGCTGCCAGACGATCGGCATCCTCGCATACCGCGAGGCGCGCTCCGCCCGCCCGCGGGCCGTCGTCGGCCTCACCGACCTGTCCGCGCGGAAGTACGTGGCCGGGCAGCTCGGCCACGACCTGTTGACCTTCGCCGCGCCACTCGCGCTCTTCGAGGAGATGGAGGCCAACGTGCCCGGCTCCTTCCTCGAGCGCGACACATGGCGGGAACTGATGGCCGATTCCGGGTGACGACCGAGCCAGCCGCCGGAGGGCTTTTCGGCTCGAGGCGACGGCAAACCGCATCGGCGCCGGCCTTTCCTGCCGCGTCGCGCCAGCCGCTAGGGCTTGCCTACCTGCTTCGCGGGTAGACGGCGGGCCCGTCCATCAGGCCCACGGTTTCTTCGGGAGCCTCGTGCCGCCAGCGATCGAGGACCGCCCCGAGGTCGGGGACCACTGCCATGCCCAACCTCTCCGCAAGCTCGGCCGGCAGCTCAGTCCGGACGAGGACGCGGAACGCGCCTGTCTTCTCCACGAGCCGGAGCGTGGTGTGGCCGTACTGAACGTACTTTTCCACAAGGCGTGCCACGATCGCTGCGGCCCTCGGGTCGGCCAGGAAAGGCTCCATGTCGGGCGAGCCGACGCCGCCGTCACACCTGGCGACGAAAAGGACCTCCGCGTCCTGTGCCGCGAAGCGGCAGGCGGCGTCCAGTGCCTTGTGCGCCTGTATCAGCGTGTGGTCGAAGGGAAAGCCGCCCCCGCTCACAACCAACCTGCAGAAAGGCCCACCGGTTGCCTCGAACCACGCCCGCACCTGATCGCAGGCCCGCGGGTAGATTACATCCAGCGGACCGCCCACGCACCAGGCCGGCCTGCCCTCCCCCCCGGGCACCAGCAGCAGCGCAAAGTCGGGGGGGCGCAGCCTTGCCGCCGCCGCGATCTCCTCGGCGACCGGGTTGCCATCGAGCACACCCGGCTCGCAGCGCGGGTGGCGCCGCGGCGGGTCGCTGGCGAGGTCGATGACCTTGCCATGGTTGGCCTGGGTTTCCTCGTAGCCAGCGACGCCTGGGAACACCAGCTTCGGCCCTCCGCCGAAACCGGCGAAGTAGTGGTGCTGGACGGTGGAGACCACGACCAGCAGGTCCGCCTCGACCGCGAGCCTGTTCAGGCGCACCGGCTGCCCCGAAGCCAGCGTGCCAACCTGCACCAATGCGGAGGCGTCGTGCGCGTCGTGCTGGAGGACACGCACCCCGGCGGGAAGCGGGCCGAGCAGACCCCCGAGCGCCTCGCCGGCAACCGGCGGGTGTGTGCCGCAGGCCACGAGCACCGTGATGGCATCGCTCCCCGCCCGCTGCACGCGGGCGAAAACTTCGGGGAGCACCTCGGCCAGCCAGGCTTTGCGGGTAGCATCGGGCACGAGAACGGTGACGCGCCTTCGGCCTTTGGCCAGCTCGGTCAGAGGCGGCCCCTGGGCCGGACGGTCGAGCGCGTTGTCCAGGAGCTGTGCGACCGGGGGCGTGTGCCTTGGCGTGGCGGGACGCAGATCCCAAACGCGCAGCCCCCGGAGGTCAGCCGCGAGGAACCCGCGCCCGTACGGAAGCCTGAGGATCACGGACCCACTCTACACAGGCGGAGACACCTTGCGAGGCTCTCGGACGTCACTCGTCCCGGCGGGCTGGCGGGGTTACTGGTCATGGTAGCTGCGAGAGGGCCGCCCCTCAGGACACCGGTGATGGATCGCAGTCCTCGAGCTTGCCGCTCCTGATGCAGTGTACACGCGGCCGGTGCAAGATGTCGCCGGCCGAATCGAATGCCAGCTTACCGGTCACGCCTTGCTTGTCCCCCAGGCCCATGAGGTGCTGCAGGATTTCGGTGGTGTTCACCGGCGGCGGCCCCTGGAGGGCGTACAGGGCAGCGATCGCGGCGTCGTAGCCGTACGCCGCGTAGAGATCCGGGGCGTTGCCCTTGTTGGCAGCCTTGTAGCGTTTCACGAAGGACTTCATGGGCTCCTGCTGCGACTCGAGGTCGAGGTTGACCATGGGGACGAAGATCCCCTCCGCGAACGCCCCCGCCCGCCGGATCACGTCGCCGGTGATCATCGCAGAGGTCGCGCACACCGAGCCCGGATACTTCGCGTTGTGGACCACCTCGAGGGCGGCGAGTGTCTCCTCTGCGAACGCGCAGATGAAGACCGCATCCGGCTTGCTGGCTGCCAGCGCCTCGCTGATCGGCTTGTCCCAGTCGGTGGGCCCGATCCTGAGCTTGTCCGTGACCTTGGCGCTGAGCTTCGTGACCTCCCCCGTAAAGACCGGCAGCATCCCCTCGGCGTACACGCCGTCCTGGTAGAGAACCAGGATGGAACGGGCCTTCCGTTGGTTCACCAGGAAGTCCGCAGCCACCACACCCTCGACGTCATCCGAGGGGACTACCCGAAAGAACAGGTTGCTCGAAGCGGCTAGACCGGGTTCGCTGGCGGACGGCGATATGATCACGCCCTTTGCCTTCTCGGCCTCGGGAATAATGAACTTCGCCTCTGCCGAGGTCGCTCCGCCGATGACGATGAGCGCCCCCGACTTGAAGAGCTCATACGTCTCTTTCTGGGCGTACTCGGGATGCGAGAGAGTGTCGCGGTACCTCGCCTCGATGCCCTCGGGCGACTGCTTTGCCACCGCGTCGTCGAGCGCCAGCCTGATGCCGGACTTCAACGAGGCCCCGTACCCCTTGTCGACCCCGGTCTCGGGGAGCACCACCCCAACGATCAGCTTCTTGCTCCCGCACGCCAGTGTGAGCAACGTACCCAGCAGCAGCAACCCTACCCAAGGCCGCCTCATCTGCCACCTCCCGCGGCAGGAAGCCCAACGCTCCGTCGCGCTTGCAGCGGATTCTACCCCATTTTCACGGCCCAAGGCTCCGGTCGGTTCGCGATGAGATCCTTCGTCGGGCTTCGCCCTCCTCAGAATGACCCCGATTCGCCGACGGCGAATCGGGGTCACTTTATTCCTGTTCCGGGAGGAACCTCGGCGTCCACCGAGAGTAGGAACGGCACTCCATCGACCGATGCCGCCAGCAGCATTCCGCGCGACTCCACGCCCATCAGCACGACCGGCTTGAGGTTGGCCAATACCACGATCTGCCGGCCGACGAGCTGCTCGGGCTCGTACTGGCCGCCGATGCCGGCCACGATCTGGCGCAGGCTGCCCTCCCCCAGGTCCACCTCCATCCGTACGAGCTTCTTGGACTTGGGGACCCGCTCGGCCACCTTCACCCGTCCCACCACCAGCTTCATGCGGGCGAACTCCTCGATTCCGATCTGCTCCACCTCTGCCACCTGGCCGGCCGCGGGTGCTGCGACAGGGGTTTGTGGAGCTTCGGGCTTCCCCGCCGCAGCCGGGGTCGTCTCTGCCACAGGCTTGCTCTCGTCCACCTTGACCTCCGCAAAAAACGCCTCGATGTCGGCGCGGGGGAACAGCACGCCCTCCTCGCCGAGCATCACCCCGGTGCGCAGCGCACCCCACCGCAGCGAGTTGTCGCTGGCTGCCGTGCCGGCCACGCCCAGCTGTTCCAGCAGACGGGCACCGGTCACGGGCATGACCGGGCTCACCATCACCGCCGCGAGGCGCAGCGCCTCGAGGCAGTTGTACAGGACGCGCCTCAGGCTCTCGGATCGGGCCCCTTCGGCCTTGAAGATCGCCCACGGCGCCTTCTCGTTGACGTAGCCGTCAACCGCCGCCAGCAGCTCCCAGACCGCCTCGAGGGCGCGCTGGAACTCGTACGCGTCCATCGCGCTGGTGTACCGCGACACCACGCCCTCGGCCGTCTCCCGCAGGACGCTCGAGTCGCATGCCTCGTCTGGGGTCTTCCCGCCGAAGTAGCGGCGCGCCATTGCCAGCACTCGTGCGGAGGCATTGCCGAGGCCGTTGGCGAGGTCCGAGTTGTATCGCTGAAGGAACCCTTCGTCGGAGAAGCTGGCGTCCTGGCCGAACGTCATCTCGCGCACGAGGAAGTAGCGCAGGGCGTCGGCGCCGAACCTCTGGAGCAGGACGTCGGGGCGGACCACGTTGCCGAGGGACTTGGACATCTTGCGCTCATCACGCAGCCACCACCCGTGGCCATATACCTGAGCGGGCAGCGGCAGCCCAGCGGACATCAGGAAAGCCGGCCAGTACGCGCAATGGAACCGCAGGATGTCCTTACCGACCAGGTGCAGGTTTGCCGGCCAGTAGCGCCCGTACAGGGTCTGGTCCTGGGAGCCGAAGCCGAGGGCGGTGATGTAGTTGGCGAGGGCGTCGAGCCACACGTAGACCACGTGCTCCGGGTCACCTGGCCACGGGATGCCCCACTTCAGCGAGACGCGCGAGATCGAAAGGTCCTTGAGGCCCATCTCAACGAACCTCACGACCTCGTTGTAGCGGGAGGCGGGCCGGATGAACTCCGGGTGCTCGCGGTAGTAGTCGAGCAGCGGCCCCTGGTACGCCGAAAGCCGGAAGAAGTACGACTCCTCTTTGAGCAGCTCGACGGGGTGCCCCTGGTCGGGGCACGTGCCATCCACCAGCTGGGTCTCGGGGTAGAAGGCCTCGCACCCGGCGCAGTACCAGCCCTCGTACGAGCCCTTGTAGATGTCGCCTCTCTTCTGGAGCAGCGCAATCAGCGCGTGAACGCCCGCACGATGGCGAGACTCGGTCGTACGGATGAAGTCGTCGTGGGTGATGGCGAGGCGCCGCCAAAGCTCGTGGTACCGGCTCACAACGCGGTCGGCCAGCTCCCGGGGCGCCAGCCCCTGCAGCCTCGCGGCGCGGTCCATCTTCTGGCCATGCTCGTCGGTCCCGGTGAGGAAACGCACGTCGAAGCCGCGCATTCGTTTGTAGCGGGCGAGCGTGTCCGCAACGACGGTCGTGTAGATGTGCCCGACGTGGGGCATGTCGTTGACGTAGTAGATCGGTGTCGTGATGTAGAAGGTCTCGGAAGCCACAGCCGCTCCTTCGCCCTACAGGACGGAGAGCATAGCATCGCCCGCAGCGTGCCTGCCCCGGTTGCGGCCGCGCATGCGCTCGCCCGGACTATTCACGAAGGAGCCTACTGCCAGCGCGGATCTGGCCGCCCTGGCGGGCGTACTCGGGGCTCGGAGGGTGCCGCCGTACTGCACGAGTACGGCTCCCCTCCTCGCCCCGGAGCGAGCGGGGCTCCGCCGCGCGAGCGTGGGGGACCGGGGGGCCGAGGCGCCGGTGGTGGATGGAGCGGCGCCGAGCCCCCCGCAACGGAAGCTCGCCCACCATGACAGCCACCTCCGCGCTCTCGCTACGACCCATCATGAATAATCCGGCCGAGAATTCGACACCAGAGAAGGGAGTCGACCATGCGCAGAGCGTCCATCCTCGCTGCAGCCGTCGTGGTGCTGGCCCTCATCGTCGGCGCGGTCTTCGCAGCCGGTGCGAAGACCTACCAGGTGACCCGTCCGGTGCTCTCCGTCAACGACACCATGATCGTCGTTCAGAAGGGTGACGATAAGTGGGAGATCGCCCGTGACGCCGGCGCCAAGGTGACGATCCAGTACCGGATGATCGCCACCAGCGTCGAGGTGAAGACGAAGTAGGCCCAGGCCCGGCCCTCGAGCGCGGGAGGACCTGGGGTCGCTGCAGGCCTAGGAGCCTGTCCCGGTAAACGACGACAGCGAGAATTCCGAGGGCGCCGGATGGCAAGGAGGCCGAGCGAAAAGTCCGGAGGCGTAGCCAGAGCTACGTCGAGGACTTTTCGCGACGGCTGACACAGCCAGCCGGATGCCATCGGAATTCGCAGCCGGAGTATTGCTCGGACAGGCTCCTAGCCGACGCCAAGCCGCGACTGCAACGTCTTGAGCCGGATCTCGAGTGTTGTCTTCTCCATTGCAAGGCCGGCTTCCATCAGCAGGACCTCGAGACCCTCGATCGGCCCGATGGGATCACGGCTCGGGAGGTTGTCGCAGTACAGGAGCGCGATGACGTTTCCGTTTACGACCATCGGCACCACGACGACCTCGGGCGGCTGCATACCGCCGAGCTGGATTGCCAGGTACTCGTTCCACGTGCCACGCGGGAGCTCGCCCTTGTAGCTCTGGCCCGTCTGGATCACGCCCGAGAAAATGGAGGGCTCGTCCGCCGGAATACTGATCAGGCCGACCCCCTCCCCGCTCGCATTGGCCTCCTCGTCGAGCCCGAGTTGCGCCATGCCGCGAATCCCGGCTTCCTTGGAGTAGGAGAAGAACACACAGCGCCGCACGATGCGCGACGCGTAGCGCAGGATCCACAGGGTGAACTCTCCCGTGAATGCGGGCGAGCGCAGTTCCGCCAGCACCGACTTGAGCGACGCGATGCCGGTGTCCCCCTGCGCCCGTTTCGCGGGCTTGCGACCGCTGCGACCCTTCTGGCGCCCCGGTTTCTCCTTCGGCTCCTCGGTCTCGAGGGACTCGAGCGACTCCTGCGTCAGTGACGTCGCATCCAAGCCGGCGTCCATCACGAGATCGCGGACGTCCACGCGGATCTCGCCACCCTCGACGATATCCATCGGCTCGAACCGGAAGAAGCCCTGCTCCCAGCCCAGCAACTCGCGGACGACCTTCGCCGTCTGCTGGCGCAGCACGTCTTCGAGGCTCGCTTGCGAGATGGCGCCCAACTCCACCAGAATCGCCCCGAGGCGCTTCTCATCGGCCAGCTCATGCTGCACCTCGAGTGCGCGGAGGAGCGTCTTTTCGTCGAGCAGACCGCGACAGACCAAGATGTTACCCAGAGTCTCGCGCGCCGAGTTCGAGGCCGCGTAGATGACGCTGCCGTTTCTCACAACCACAAGCCCGTCGCCACCGGAGAATTTCAGGGTGAGCTTGCCGGTGATTCGTTTCTCGGACAGCATGTGCAGCAGGCCGGCAAGCGGGATGTCCTCCAACCTGCCAGCGACTGTCTTGGCCCCCGAGCTGGCTGTCATCTGACTCACGTCCAAGGGCCTCCTGCGCGGACGATGGCTCGATTTAAGCTCGCCCTGTAGCTTTTCGGAGCCGCTTGCTGCCGGCCCCTCTCTCGGCAGCATACACGTTTTTCTCTGTCAACGCAGCACTTGCCGCTCACACTCGGAACTGTGTGGACGTTTCTGCGCGCACGTGTTCTGACACTACGGCGACCGCAGGATGCCGCGCTGGCGCAGCGACACGAAACCACCGCGGGCAACGACGACGTGGTCCAGCACCGAGATGTTGAGCAGCCGCCCGGCATCCGCGAGCCGGCGCGTGAGGCTCACGTCGTCGTCGCTCGGGGAGGGGTCCCCCGAAGGGTGCGTGTGCCAGAGGATCAGGCTGTGCGCGTTGTCCACGATCGCGCTGTTGAAGACCTCGCTGGGTTCCACGTCCGAGTGGGCGCGCGCACCGCGATGCAGCTCGTGCACACGCAACAGCCGGTTGCGGGAGTCGAGGGTGAGTGAGCCGAACACTTCCACCCGCACCGGGCCGTAGCAGCGCGTCAGGTAGTCGGCGACCGCCTCCGGCCTGTCGAGAAGCGCCTGGTCCACGAGGCTCCTCTTGGCTATCCGCCGCCCCAGCTCCAGAGCGGCCGCCACTACGGTGCCTTTTGCCAAGCCAACCCCCTTGCGGCTCATGACCAGCCGGGGGTCGGACAGCGAGAGGTGCTCGAGGCCGCCGGCTTCCTCGAGCCACTTCTCCGCCATCTCGAGAACGCCCGTGCCGCGCGTACCCGTTCGCAGCAGAACCGCCAGCAGCTCCGCGTCCGAGAGCGCCCCGGGCCCTCTCTCGAGGAGCTTCTCCCGGGGCCGCTCGGAGCGCGAGAGCTCGGAAACGCGCACGCTCACGCCCCCGCCAGGATTGCCTCGACGAGCGGCAGCAGCTCCCCAGCCGGCCCGCGCAGGGCAACGTCCACGAGGTGCGACTTGGCGCTCGCCTCCGGGTTCACCTCGATCACCTTGGCCCCGCCCTCGGCAGCCACCTCGACCAGGGCGGCGGCCGGATGCACGACGCCGGAGGTACCAACGACCACCAGGACCTCGCAGCTCTCCGCCGCCGCGTGTGCCGCCAGCACGACCTCCCGAGCCAGGAACTCCCCGAACCACACGACCCCAGGCCGCTCCATTCCACCGCAATGCGAGCACCGCGGCGGGAGCTGCGGCAGCGGCACCGTGCGCTCCTCGCGTTCCCGCCCGCACCCGAGGCAGCGCACCGTCCAGATCGAGCCGTGCAGCTCGAGCACCTGGCGGGCACCCGCAGCCTGGTGCAGGCCATCGACGTTCTGAGTCACGAGGCGGTAGCCTGGGAAGCGGTCCTGCCAGGCGGCTAGCACCCGGTGCGCGGGGTTTGGCTTCACGCCCGCCAGGTTACGCCGGCGCTGCTCGTAAAAGCGCCAGACCATCAAGGGATCAGCGGAGAAGCCGTGCGGGCTCGCGACCTCTTCCACCCGGCGGCCCTCCCACAGGCCGCCGGCACCCCGGAACGTGGGCACGCCGCTCTCGGCCGACACTCCGGCACCGGTCAGTGCGACAACCCGCGATGCCGGGCGCAGGATCTCCGCGGCCTCCGCAATCCTGGCGTCGTGCATAGGCTGATTCTACCCCGCGCGCCGGGCGCGCGGGGTCAGTTCCCCAGGAGCAGGACCCAGCCCACGTACGTGGCCACCGAGAGCACCGTGGTCACGAGCACGCAGGAACTCGCGAGATCGGGGTCGCCACCCAGCTCCGCCGCGACCGAGTGGCTCGCCACGGCCGTCGGGGCCGCCAGAAGAAGCACGCCGATGGCGATCTCGCGCGGCGAGGCGCCGATCAGCCTGAGAAGCCACCACCCGGCCGCCGGCATGAGCACGAGCTTGATCACCGAGGCGGCGGCCAGGCTGCGCCACAGACGCCGCCAATGTCCAACCTCGAGCTGCGCGCCGAGCGCCAGGAGCGCGGCCGGAAAGGCCAGATCGGCAAGCGCGTTCAGGGTCGTGGCCAGCCAGCCCCAGGGCCGCCAGTGCACGATCGCGAGCAGCAGACCTGCGAGCGCGCCGACGACGATCGGGTTGGCGAGCACCCTCAGCACGATGTGCGTGTCCTTCGAGCCCCTTGGCCGGTACAGCTCCAGAGCCGCAACCGCCAGGAGGTTCATGACCGGGACGAGCACCGTGGACGTCACCGCCGCCAGCCTGAGGCCGTCGTCGCCGTAGACCGTGAGGATGAGCGGGAAGGTGAAGTACACGATGTTGCCCCGCATCGCCCCCTGCGCAAGGGCGCCGCTGTGCGACGGCGGCAACCGAAGTGCGCGCGCGCAGCCCAGCGCGAGGAGCGTCGCCGCGGCGCTGATCACCGAAGTTGCCAACATCAAGCGCAGAGAGAGGGCGGACGCGAGCGGGGACGTGCCCACCTTGGCGATGAACAGCGCCGGCAGCGCGATGTAGACCACCAGGCGGTTGAGGCCCGTGGCCGAAGCTTCGTCGAGCAACCCGAACCGGCGCGTGACCACCCCGAGCCCGAGGAGCAGGAAGATCGGGACCAGGCCGGCCAGCATCGTCATGGCCGCGGAGTGTAGAGCAGCCCGCGGGGTTTCGTAGCTTTCCTTGAGCTTCCACCCGCAGGACCGTATCCTTGGAGCGCCGCGGAGGGGTGGCCGAGCGGTCTAAGGCACCAGTCTTGAAAACTGGCACGGCGCAAGTCGTCAGGAGTTCGAATCTCCTCCCCTCCGCCAGCGTTGCCACCCCGCCGAAAACTCCAAGTCGCCGGACCCAGATCCGCTGTGTTCCACGTGAAGGAGGCGGAGAGGAGGGGTGAGAACTCCTGCGGGTGGACGGGCGGGTGGACAGGGGTTCGACCGCGCGGGCGCGAGGCGGAAGGATGCGCGACGCGGGATGCACGGCTTGCGCCCGAAGGTTGCGGCGGGTGGGAGGCTGGCGTCCGGTCCGGTCGCCCACGCCGTGGCGATGCTCCCGCAATCCCTTCCCCTCCGCATTTCCCGGGGCTTCAACTCGGATGCCCACCAGCTATCGCTCGCGACGAAATGCCCGCATCCGTCGTGCTAAGGTGAATTCACGATGGACGCAGGCAGAAAGTGGGCGTCCCCCGCCTGGCAGGCCGCAGTCGTCGGCGCGGTCGCCCTCGTCACCTACCTGCTCACACGCACGCGGGACCTTGGTGGCGACGACACCGTCTACGCCATGACCGTGGACGGCTTCCTTTCCGGGCGCGGCGTCTCCCGCGAGCTCTTCCACCCACACCACCCGATCTACAACCCGATCGTGGCCGCGGTGTGCTGGCTGCTGCGATCGGTGGGATTCCGCCCGTTCGTTCCGGACGCGGGCGCGGCCGTTTCGGCACTTGCAGCGGCGACCGTGGCGGGAGGGCTGGTGCTGCTCCTGCGGCGGGCCGGCCTGCGGGAGGGACTTGCCCTGCTCGCGGGCGCGGTAGCGGCGGCGAGCGGCGGTCTCTGGCAGTTCGGCACGTGTATGGAGGTCTACACCCTGACCGCTGCCGCGGTCCTGATCTGGCTTGCGATCGTCGGCACCGACACACCGAAGCCACTCGCCGCGGGGGCTTCTGTGTCGCTCGCGATGCTGTGCCACCTCACCGCTGGGCTCCTCGTGGTTCCCACCGCCATCCGCCTGCGCCGCCGGCCGACCGCCCTCGTTCAGGCGGTCGCCGTGGCCCTGGGCCTCGCTGTGGTCACCTACGTCGCGATCTTCGCCGTCTTCCACCACGCCCATACCCCCGACCAGTGGCTGCAGACGGTGATACCCGGGCATCGCGAGAGCTACCTGCGTTCTGCGGGTCCGTTCGCCATGCTGGGCGCCCTCCGCGACCTCGCCCTGTGGCAGTGGTACCGCTCGGTACTGGTGTTCACTCCGGAGGTCACCGGTTGGTTCAACGTCGCGGGAGGAACGGCGGTGTTCCTGCTTCTCGTGGCACTCGCGGTCGGCCTGCGTGCAGCCGTCCTCGATCGCCACCCCCTGGCCGTGACCGCCTCCCTCGGAATCGCGGCGTACGTACCGCTCTGGCTGGTCTGGGACGTGGGGAACGTGGAGCACGTGGTGGCCGCCACGCCGCTCTTCGCGATCATCGTGGCATTCGGAGCCGCGAAGTTGCCCAGGCGTTCCGGCGAGCTGCTCCTCGCCCTCGCACTGTTCCTGATGCTGGTGACGAACGGCCTTGGCTCGGCCGTGCCGCAGTCCAAGACCGAGAACAGCCGCGAGTGCGTCATCGCCTCCTTCGTGGCCGAAACCCTCCCCGGGGATGGGGTGCTGCTGACCGTGGGTGTCGAGCCCCGCCTGCGCCTCGCGCTGCCCTACCTCTCCGGCCGGCGCGTCGTCTCGCTGACCCTCGACGCGGAGAGCGCCCGCGCCCAGGGACGCGCCCCGTCGGCCGCCCTCGCCTACTGGATGGAGGCGGGACGGGGCGCGCGCTCGCTCTGGGTCACCCCCGACGTCCTCGACCGCGCCACCTCGGCGTGGGTCGAGAACCTCGGCATCCCCTCCGCCGTCTGGTCACGCGTCGTGGCGGGTGCGCGGCCGCTCCGCCGGCAGATGCTCCCCGCGGACGGCGTCGTCATCAGGGAACCGTTCGTGCTCACCGAGATTTCGGTGGCGGGGGCACAATAAGGCGATTGCAACTCATTTGCAGATCGTGATACTCTCCCCCCATGAAGAAGACCAAGATTGGGATTCTGGGAACCGGCGACGTGGGCCGCGCGCTCGGCGTCGCGTTCGCGACCCTCGGGCACGAGGTCAAGATCGGCTCACGCGAGCCCGCCAGCGACAAGGTGAACGCGTTGCTGGGCAAGATCGGCCACGGGGCCACGGCCGGCTCGTTTGCCGAGGCCGCCACGTTCGGCCAGGTGGTCGTCCTCGCGACGCTGTGGAGCGGCACCGAGAGCGCCATTAGGCTGGCCGGACCGCAGAAGTTCAAGGGCAAGGTCGTCATCGACGCGACCAACCCTCTGGTGTTCACGCCGAACGCGCCGCCCGCACTCGCCCTCGGGCACACCGACTCGGGCGGCGAGCAGGTGCAGCGCTGGCTGCCCGGGGCCCGCGTCGTGAAAGCCTTCAACACGGTCGGCAACGCACACATGTTCAAGCCGGCGTTCCCCGGTGGACCTCCCGACATGTTCATTGCCGGGAACGACGCGGATTCCAAGAGGGTCGTGACCGAAATCCTCACGGACTTCGGCTGGTCCACCGTCGACGTGGGCGGGATCGAGGGCGCCCGGTTGCTCGAGCCACTGTGCATTGCCTGGGTGGGTTACGGAATCCGGACGGGCACCTGGAACCACGCCTTCAAGCTGCTGCGCAAGTAGCGGTCACCGCGTGCCGGCGGTCGCGGTGAAACGGCACCTGACCGCTGGTCACGTTTCACTCGGCGTGCGGTGGCTCCCAGAGCTCGATGCGGTTCCCCTCCGGGTCCATGACCCAGCCAAACCGCCCGTACTCTGACTCCTCCACGCGCTCGTCCACGCTGACGCCCGCCGCACGGAGCTGCACCAGCATCGCGTCGAGGTCGGCCACCCGGTAGTTGATCATGAACGGCGTGCGGCTCGGGTCGAAGTACCGCGTGTCGCGCGGGAAGGGCGACCATACGGTCATGCCGGTCCGCTCTGGGTCGGCCTTCTCGCGCCACTCAAACACCGACGACCCCCCTTCGGCCTGTGCGAGCCCCAGGTGCTTCCGGTACCAGGCCGCGAGCCGTTCCGGGTTGTCCGCTTTGAAGAAGATCCCACCGATCCCGGTCACCCTTTCCATCACGCCTCCCGTGGTCGTGCCAGCGCTCACCCGAGCCGCGCGTGCGAGTGGCCGGTCCCAGGGCACCGGTCCCAAGGACACGTTACGGCAGCCGCGAGGCCGCCGTGTCCGCCACAGCCTTGAGCTTCTCGATCGGGATCAGGTCATCGGCGCCGGGTGCGGAGATGGACACCGAGTAGAAGTAGTCCCCTCGGGTCCCGCCGCAGTTGGTCCCGAAAACGCTGAAGCCTTCCTTCTGGTTGGCGGGGGGCTGCATGGTCCAGCACTTCAGGTCGCCAAAGTCCTTTTCCTGGATCGTGTACCCCGACTGGCGAAGCTTCTCCTGCGCCAGCCTCGCCCTTTCTTCGCCGCGCTTCCTGCCCTCGGGCGTGACCGGCTGCGTCCCATACACCACCATCACGAAGCGTGCGCCGAGCTTTCCCTGACAGGTGAGGATCGCGCCGTCATGGTCATGGTCCGCATCCTTCGTGTACGGGACCTTCATTCCGGCAAGGGGCTTTTCGAGCTTCCCTCCCACGACCTGCTCGAGCTCCGATGCGGTGAGCAGGGAGCAGGCCTTGTCGGACCTCGCAACCGTTTGCGCGCCTGCCCGGTGCGAGGCCACGAGCGCAGCGCACAGGGACAGCCCGACCACCGTCCACCGAGCAGTGTCTCTGATCATGCACCAGCCTCCCCGTGTCGTGCCGCAGCCGACCAGGAAAAGCCTTTTCGGGTCAAGGGAATTCCCACGGCCCAGGTGCGGCGCAAGCGGTTCAGGCCGGGTCGGCAACGGCGCCATCCGCCGTGGCGTTCAGCGTGGCTTACGGGCCCCCGCCGCGGCTCCTTCCTGCCCGAACCGAGGCGCATACGAGCACGAGGGCCGCGGCGAGGAGGAGCGGCGCTGAATACGTGCCCGGCAGAACCCGCCCCGAATGGAGGGACCCCACGGCATGCACCATGCCATTGAGCGCCATGAGGGTCCCGTACACGATTGCGGCGGGCCGCGTCCAGGCCCTGCCCTGAAGCACGAAGGGCGAGACGAGCGCGAGGCCGAGGACGACGATGGCGAGGCCGCCGAGCCAGGTCGCGAAGGTGAAGGTGGGAAGCGGAAGGAACGGAGCGGCGCTGCGGATCCGAGCCACGGCCGGGTTGTAGACGGCGAGGAAATCGCTCAGGGCCTCATCGGTCACGTGGAGGCCCAGGGCGCCCGTGAGGCCGACCCACGCCCACCCAACGGTTCGATTCGCCGATCCTCCTGCCGTGCGTCCCCCGTCCGAGCCTGTCAATCCCGTCAGGGAACCTGGCCCTCGAGCTTGCCGACGATCGCTTCGGCCCATCGCTTCGCGCGCTCGAGCTCCCCTTCTCCAAGAGGCCCTTCGGGACCGACAACAAAGAAACTCTCCGGGGCAAGGGCTCGCGCACCCCCGAGCCACCACAGTCTCCAGGCGACCCTCCGTGCCGCGGAACCGCTCCTCCACCAGGGCATCCGATACCGCGTGTCGAAGGCCGCCGTCGCCAACCCGCGCAGGGCCCGGGAAGGCAGCCCTGCAAGCGCAGTGCGAACCGCCTCGGGCATTCCGCGGTTGTGCGTCGGACAACCAATCACCACGAGGTCGACGGCCCGGAAATCGAGGACGTTGAGATCGTCCGTCCCGATCATTCGGACGTTGCCCTTGCTTCGAAGCGTCGCGGCAATCGCTTCGGCAATCCGTCGAGTGTTGCCGAAAGCCGATTCAAAGACGATCAACGAGTCCATCGCACCCACTCCCCGACCGCGGTCTCAGACCGCACACCCTCATGCCCGCCGCACGCATTCACAGCGACCGATCGTTAACCGTCATCCACAGGAGCGAAGATCAATGAATTCAAGACTCATTTACGATAAGTCCGTCACCTACGTCTCCGCCGAGGTTGCCCCAGTCTAGCCCCTCCCTCGGGCTCGTCAAGTGTGCCTCCGGCCGTCTGATGTAACCTCTGCCAGGGCCAGCTCCCGTACAATACCGGCCGTCCCGTCGGAGGTGCGGCATGGTTCAGGCAGGGGGTTTGAGCGCGTGCGTGGTGGTGCTGATGTTCGCGGTTGCGGCCTCGCTTGATGGCCACGAGCGCGGACCGTTCTCGGTCGGCGGCGTGACGGCGCGGCCGGGAACGAGCGTTTCCGGATTTCTCGAGGTACCCAGCGGGGTGGACGAGGGCACGAGAATCCCGATCACGGTCGTGCGCGGCGCTTCCCCCGGGCCGGTGCTGGCCCTGATCGCCGGCACCCACGGTTACGAGTACCCGCCCATTCTCGCCCTGCAGCGACTCCGGCACGAGCTGGTGCCGGGGAATCTCTCCGGGACCGTGATCCTGGTCCACATCGCCAACCTGCCGTCCTTCCTCAAGCGCACGATCTACTACTCCCCGGTCGACGGCAAGAACCTCAACCGCGTCTACCCGGGCAAGGCCGACGGCACGCAGTGCGACCGCATCGCCTACGTCATTACGCGTGAGGTCATCGAGCGCGCCGATTTCCTCGCCGACATCCACGGGGGCGACGGCAACGAGGCGCTGCGCCCATACAGCTACTGGATGCAGAGCGGCAACAAGAAGGTCGACGAGGAGTCGAAGCAGATGGTTCTTGCCTTCGGCCTCGACCACATCGTGATCGACACCGACAGGCCCAGGGATCCGAACGCCTCGGTCTACACGGCCAACACCGCGGTGCTGCGCGGGAAGCCGGCAATCACGACCGAGACCGGTCGGCTGGGGGCCAGCGATGAGGAGTCCATTGCGCTCGCGTTGCGCGGCTGCTGGAACCTGCTCCGGCACCTCGGCATGGTCGGCGGCACGCCCGCGCCTCCGCCGGCCGTGGTCTGGCTGGACAAGTTCGAGGTGCTGCGCTCTCCGGTGACCGGCATGTTCCACCCCGCGGTCAAGGAGGGACACGCGGTTGCGGCGGGGGCGGTTCTCGGTACCTTGAGCGACCTTTTCGGCGATCAGGTCGGCGAGGTGCGCGCCCCGTTTTCCGGTGTGGTCAACTATGTGATCGCCACCCCGCCGATCAGCGAGGGTGAGCCGGTGGGGATGGTCAGCCGCATCAAGGTCGAGCCGTAGCCGCCACTGCGCGGCGGCAAGCCGGGTGCCTCGCGAAGGACCCCTGCATCTTGCTGTCGCAACCTCAAACCCGGAGTTCGCGAAAAAGGCTCGCGGACCCGGCCTTCAGCGACGCCGCCGCCTCCTGACGATGTAGATCACGAAGACCACTCCCGCAACCACGATGACCCATCCTGGAAAGACCATGAGCGCCTACCTTCCCCGGGCCGGGTTCCCCACCCGGCACCCGGTCGAGCCGATACCTGCCGACAGGGGGTTTTCGTTCTGGCCCGATGATACGACCCTCCGACGCGTCCGGCGGGGCCCCCGGGCAGGCGTCTTGACGTGCGGACGTACGGAGCCGGAGCGCGCAGCGACGCACAGGAAACGTTCTGACCATGGCGCACGGGTGTCAGACGTCGTTGAACTCTGGCTCGTACCGGGCCGTTCCGCGCACGTCGGCGAGAGCCCCGGGGCGCAGCTCCATGGCCATGAACGCCTCGTCGGGGACCGTCCACTCACAGCTCAGGCCGAAGCCGCTCGCAGGGGCGAAGCCGAAGCGGGGGTAGTAGTGCGGGTGTCCGAGCACCACGACGTAGTCAACGCCCAGTTCCCGGCAACGCGCGAGGCCCTCGCGGACCAGGAGAGACCCGATGCCCTGGTTTAGCAGATCGGGGACCACGGCCATCGGGCCGAGCCCGGCACCGCGCAGCCCGCGCGTCCCCGGCTCGACCCGGACCGGGCTGAAGGCGATGTGGCCGGCGATCTCGCCCCGCCGCTCTGCCACCAGTGAGACGAGCAGCTTTCCCCGCTCGCGGAGCCGGTCCACGAGGTCGGCCTCGAGCGGCTGCTCAAAGGCCAGCTCGTTGACGCACCGGATGCTTTCCGCGTCCCCTTCCCGCTCCTCACGCGCGACGGTCACGCCACCCATCCGCCGATTCCCTCGACACTCACGCGTGACGCTTCCACCAGACGAGGCACCGGGCCCCGGAGCGGGTGTTCATCGCAGTGGGACGATCTGGAAGAGAAAGTAGAGCAAACCGAAGACGACCAGGATCACGAAGGCGACAGCCAACACCCTGAACGCCCGCGACGAGGGACCGCCTCCGACCTCGATCGGGGCCATGGAACGCTGCGGCACCCCGTCCGCCGCCCCCGGTTCCAGCGGCGCCGCTCCCGGCACAGTGTGCCCCTGGGCCCTCACCGCCTCCATCGCGGTTTCGTACAGACCCCGGACGCCTTCGGGCATGGTGTCCACGTTGGCATACTCGCGGCCGTTGAAGACGATCTTCGCCTTCACACCACCTTCGCCCGTGGCGTGGAGGGCGGTGCCGGCCTCGGCCATCGCCTGCTCGTACACGCGGCGGACGTCCGACGGCATCTCCTCGACGCTCGCGTATTCCCGGCCGTTGACGACGATCTTCCTGTTGATGTTGATCTTGCCCTGAATGTCTATCCTCACCGTCGTCGCCCACCCCTCGCCCGTCTGCCGGGCCGCCACCGATGCCCAAGCTCCTAGCCCGGACTATTCACGAAGGTGTCTGCTGCGAGCGCGGATCTGGCCGTCCTGGCGGGCGTACTCGGGACTCGGAGGGTGCCGCCGACCTGCACGAGGTCGGCTCCCCTCCTCGCCCCGGAGCGAGCGGGGCTCCGCCGCGCGAGCGTGGGGAACCGGGGGGCCGAGGCGCCGGCGGCGGATGCAGCCGCGCCGAGCCCCCCGCAACGGAAGCTCACCCACCATGACAGCCACCTCCGCGCTCTCGCTACGACCCCTCATGAATAATCCGGGCTAGCACGGCCATGGAGCAGCCGGCGCTGTTTGTACCATCATAGCTGGCTCGCCCACCACATGGCGCAGCGACCTATCAGGTGGAGGGTGCCAGGCGCAGCTCCAGCTCGATCTCGTCCCGGATCGGGATCCCGTGGTACCCGAGGAGCGGGATCTCGGGTTTGATCTTCCGCGACTCCGCGACCGCACCACGGTACACGCGCGTGAGCTCGAAACTGCGCCGCTGAAAGAACCTCAGGGCGTCGAGGTTGTCGTTGGTCGTGACCAACCACAGGCGCACACATTCCTCGCGTATCGCCTCCTGCTTCACGGCCTCGAGCAGAGCCGTGCCGATCCCGGCTCCCTTCTGGATGCTGTTGAGCGTCACGACCTCGCAACCGCGGCCCTCGACGCGGAACGTGACGAGCCCGAGCTTCGCCCGGGCGCTCTCGGCCACGAAACCCGGTAGCCTTTCTATCCTGTACACCGAGCCGTGGGCCACCACGACCGGGGCTCCCCAGTGCTCCTGAATGAAGCCGGCCACCCACTCGCGGTCGTCATTCGCGAGGGCACGAACGGTGAACTTCGCCGGCTTTGGTACCGCCGCGGCCTTCGGTCGCGCCACCCTCTTCGCCTTCGCCCGGCCTACCATCGCGCTTCGCCCCCAATCGTTCGCGTCACGGAGTCGACGCAGTCGGCGCCGCTCTCTCTGCGCAACCGGTTCATTTCAGGCCCACCTTCCTGCCCTGGGCCAGGGTGTCCGCAAGCTCCTGAAGACGTCGGTCGCGCGTCTCCGGCCTCTTGGCGCTCATCACCCAGCGAATGTACGTGCGACGGTAGGAGGGGGCAAGCCGGTTGAAGAACGCCCACGCTTTCTCGTTGGCCATCAACGCGCGCCTCATCGGCGGAGGCAGCACGGGGTCGGGCCTTCTGTCGGTGCCATCCCTGTCGCCCTGCCCCGGACCTGCCGCCGCCGGATCGCCCACCTTGGCAAGACCGGCCGGGGTCATCCGGCCCTCGCCGATGAGCTTTACCAGCCTCCTCCGGTTCGACGCCGACCAGGTGCTCGTGCTCCTCCGCGGCGTGAACTTCTGCGCGTAGGACTCGTCGTCGAGACGCCTCACGATGCTGTCGATCCACCCGAAGCACAGCGCTTCTTCCACCGCATCCTCATAGGGCACGCGCGGCTTGCCCGTGTGGGCCTTGTAGTAGAACAGCCAGACCTCCGTCTCCTTGTCGTTGTGCTCCTCCAGCCACGCCCGCCATTCGCTCCGACTGGTGACATGCAGAGTCTTCGTCATGAGGTCCCTCGTTGGCTCAATCAGACGCACATCACCTAACTATAGCCCCTGCCGCCACGGCACGGCCTGAAGAAAGCGCCGGACCTCAGCGGCCACGCCTCCGCTCGAAAGGCCAGTCAGGGGCTTGGCTTGAGTAGCTCGACCGCAAGCCGTGTCATCGTGGCGCTGCCGAAGACCGTGCAGACCTCGAATGCGCAGGCGTGGAACCAGAAGGAGAAGCCGCGGTCCGACCGGGCCAACATGACATCGGCGATCGCAAGCAGGGGCAGCGCGATCAGGAGCGCCAGGAACCGGTTGCGGATGGCGGGCAGCGGCAGGAACCAACCAATGGCGGCCCCCACCGCGACCAGCAAGAGAACCCATCCGATCTTCTTCGAGCGTGAGAGACCAGAGTGGACGAAGAGCCGCATGCCACTCACCCAGAGAACCGGGCCGACGCCGAGGAACACCACCCAGGCCACTGTATCAAGCACCGGCGTGACTCCGTTCCGACCTCGTTCTTTCGGGAGACGGCACGAGCGTGTTGTTCGAGAGCCCGACCGCTGGGCTTGACGACCCGCGGAGATCTCCAGCGGGGCGGCGTTTGCCACAACGAGTGGTCAGGCGGCGCGCCGTCAGGGTGAACCCTCCGGCGCTTCAGGCCACTTGGCGTCCGGACTGGCCGCCGCCGCCTGCTCGGGGCTGAGGTTTGTGGCAGTGAGGTCGGCCATGATGAAGTTCTCGGGACGTACTGGTGAACCCGCAAGGCGCCGAAGCATGGCGAGCTGCCCGGCATGGGTCATGGCGTCCGCGAGCGGCCCCGGGAGAAGACGCTGCAGCGTGGTCCCGTGCAGCCGTGTCCCCATGTCGAGGTGGCATCCGAGGCTCTCGAGGGTCTCGTGGAACCGCGCCACCTCATCCCCCAGGTTCGGGAGAGGCTCGGGCCGGTAGGCCCCACCGATGAAGAACGTCCGGGCGTAGCCCAGGACGCTGTTCATGTGGCACACGAGCTCCTGAGGCGTCCGGACCTGGGGGGAGCAGCCCGAAACGGGCCGAACGACTTCGGGGCACCCCGGAGGGCTTTCTGGGTGCGGTAGGCCACGGCTGCGAGAAAGTGGCGCAGGAGCTGCCGAAGCTCGGACATGAAGGTGATTCTAGTCCAGACTATTCACGAAGGTGTCTAATGCGAGCGCGGATCTGGCCGCCCTGGTGGGCGTACTCGGGACTCGGAGGGTGCCGCCGTACTGCACGAGGTCGGCTCCCCTCCTCGCCCCGGAGCGAGCGGGGCTCCGCCGCGCGAGCGTGGGGGACCGGGGGGCCAAGGCGCCGGCGGTGGATGGAGCGGCGCCGAGCCCCCCGCAACGGAAGCTCGCCCACCATGACAGCCACCTCCGCGCTTTCGCTACGACCCATCATGAATAATCCGGGCTAGCCACCCAGGGCCCGAGTTTCGGCACCGGCACGCCGACCGCCGCCACCACGCAGATCCGCTCAGAGCCTATTGAACGCACGTCCCGACGGCGAACCACGGTCCATTCCAAAGCAATGCTAGACCACCGGGCGGTTCCTTCACGTGTCGGTACGCGTGCGCTGACCAGGGTCGCGAGTCTGCCCCAGGTCCTGGGGCCGCGAGAAACCCTGTGATGCGCCGGCGGGAGACGCGCACCGCAGGAGGACCACCACTGGTCCGCTCAGAGGCCGGCTTGCGGCTGCCTCTTACGGCTTGGGATGCGCCTTGAAGAATGCCCAGATGGCCTCGGTGCCGTCGAAATCGCGGCACACCCGGCCGATCACGAACGCGGGGAGGTACTGCGCGCCGCCCGGCCACGTGTGCCCCCCGCCCTCGATCGTGTAGAGGGTCACCTCGGTCCCGTCACGCCCGTTCCCCCAGGTGCTCCAACGCACGAGACATCCGTCGTTCGGGTCGCTGTCCGGCAAGGCGCCGGTCCGGGGCTGCGGCCCGCACCCGTCGGTCTTGACCCAGAGCTTCACGGCCTGGTCGGTGTCGATGATCCGGCCACGCTTTCCCCGGAGGATGCCCCCCCCGTGGTACAGCACGAGGGGATCTCCCGTGCCCTGCAGGATGAGAACGGAGACCGGGCTTGAGGGTTTGAACGCGCCGCGAAACTCTTCCGCGATACCCCCGGCAACGGGTGCGATGGCCGCGATCCGCTGGCAGAGATGTGCGGCAAGGTAATGGGAGAAGATGCCGCCGTTGGAGATGCCGGTCGCGAAGACCCTCTTCGGGTCCACCCGGTATTGCTGGGTGAGGCTTCCGATGAGCGCGGAGATGAAGCCGACGTCGTCGATGTTGTCCCGGTGCGCCTTCGAGACGCTCGCGTCCCGCCCGTCGTTCCAGTTCTTTGCGAACCCGTCGGGGTAGACGACCAGGAAACCCTCGCGATCCGCAGGCTCGCTGAAGTGCGTCAGGTGCTCGACGCCGGCCCCATCGCCTCCGCCGCCGTGGAAGACGAGGACCAGCGCAGCGGGCTCGTTTCCCCGCAGCGAAGCGGGCACGTGAACGCCATAGGTTCGCCTCAGGCCGCCGACCTCGATGCTGCCCCGGACCGTCTGTCCGCCCGCCCACGCTCCAGGCACGGAGCCCGCGAGAACAGTCATCGCCATCACGAGCACGAGTGCGGTCCGCCCGTTCACGCTGCCGCCCCCATCGTCGGGCCAAGTCTGCGGTCCCTGGGTCAAAGGAGTCTCGCGAAACCGGCACCAAGAGCGCGGATCGCGGCCGCAACCTCGGGATGATCGGCCGCAAAGGCGAAGTCGCTGAACTCGAAACCCGGCCCGACACTGCAGCTCACGAGCGCGTACTCTCCCGCCGGCTCGGCGGCCTGCCACGTCCCCCCCGGCACCACTCGGAGGGGTTCCGCGCCCGGTCCGTGCCGTCCGACCACCATCCTCGTGATCTCGCCCATCATCTCGTCAAGGCAGGAGAGCGTGACCGGGTCGCCCTCGAGCAGACACCAAACCTCATCCGAGAGCACCCTGTGCCAGCGGCTGTGCTGGCCCTCTATCAGGAGGAAGTAGATCGAGCTGAGCGCGGGTCTCTCTGACCTGGGGTCGGCGGGTTTCACGTTCCGTTCGGAGCGGAACGCACTGCGGTAGAAGCCCCCTTCCGGATGGGCCTCCAGCTTCAGCTCGGCGATCAGCAGCCGCACCCGTTCGTTCATCGCGGACGAGTTCCCGGGAACGGAAGGCGCACGATGAGCCGCTCGGTTTCGAACCGCGGACGAGCCGTCGTCATCAGATCAGTCTAACGGTCCCGGAGCGCCTGCGAACCCACCACGTCCCGAGTACGAACGGCAGAGGCGGTAGGCCCACGTAGATCAGTAGAGGAAGAGCGCGGCAGCGCCGAGCCGGCCGCGAGTCCGAGGGCGGCGTGGCCAGAGATTGCAGGCACGAGCCCACCGCCGGTGTCAACACAGGCCCACACCTGAGTCGAGTGCCCGCGCCGAAGTGGGCTGAGGCCGCATCCCGCGCATGGTCAAGTCATGCGTTGCCGTCAGACCACACCGGGGACGAGACGTTTTGTTCGAGCGCAGTAGTCCGCGTAGGAAGCACCGAGCTTCCCGAGAAGGGCTGCCTCTTCCTTCTCGATCCGGTTGAGAACGGCGAGTGTGATCGGCACCATGAGCGCCAGAATACTGAGCCAGTTTGCGAAAAACGCTCCCAGACCGAGGAAAGCGAGGAGCAGCCCGGCATACGAGGGATGCCGGACATACCGGTAGAGCCCGGTCTCAACGAGGCTGTGGTCCGCCTGGATCGCGACGTCAACGGTGAAGAGACGCCCGAGCGTGAGAATCGAGGCCCAACGAACGCTCAGGCCGGCGGCCATCAGCCCAAGGGCGAGTGCCCGCCGGAGCGTTGGCGAGATCTGGATGCCCGCGGACGGGACCCACTGAGACCCGATTGCCAATCCGACGCCCGCAGCGATGGTGATCCAGAGCAGTCTCATCGAGCCCTGGTCTACCACCTCGGCCCCGCGTGGGTTGGCCCGCTTGAACACGGCAAGCGCGATCTCGGAGATCGGGAACAGCACAACCATGCCCAAGAGGAGTGCCCGCAAAGTCATGCCCACCTCCGCGCTCCGCCCCACGGCGATTCTCGACTATTCTGCCGCTCAGCCCAGTCGGCCTAACATCGCGCCTCCCGCCGTCGGGTGACTTCCTTTGCTACCCCCGGGCTGGCGACGCCGATGACACACGTCTCTTGCTCCCGCCGCGGATACGAGCGAGCACATGGAACGAGTACGCAGCGAGTCCAGCGCAGACCATTGCCGCCACGAGCGGAGGCCACGACACGTGCGCCCCCAACGGAGCGACCGGCGCCCTCAGCCCCGACCGCCAATACCGCAGCGAGAACAGCACCACGTCACCGACGAAGTGAAGGACCAAGGCCGGCAGGATCGACCCCGTGAGGTAGGCCAGCGAACCGTAGATGACTCCAACGACCACGTAGAGAGGCGCGAGCACGACGGCTTGCCATCCGTGTGCGAGATGGGCAAGAGCGAACGCGACGCTCACGAGGCCGATCGCCACAACCGGCCCGTGCCGCGCCTCGAGCGGTACCTGCATGTACCCTCGGAACCCCGCCTCCTCGGAGACGGCTGCGACCGCAGCATTCATGAGAATCACCACCACGACGGTCAATACGGAATAGGCCTTCGCATCCGAGTGGTCCCGCGGAATCGGGAGGAAACGGCCGAGCGCGAAGTACAAAGCCCAGAGCGCCGCCACGGCCATTCCGCCCGCTGCGAGGGACCACCGCCATACGCGCGCTGTGAGAGCGCGGCCCCGAAGATACTCCTTTCGAGCCTCTGCCGTCCTTTGCGGCGGGCCGTCCCCGCGCAGGTACCGCCAGTAGAGCCACAGGCACACCGCCGTCGCCGGGACCGACCAGGGCACTCTCGGCTGATAGCGGAGGTTGGTGAGGACGAGGACCGACCACACCACGTTCGCGGAACCAAAGACACAGGCGCCGACCAAGAGCGCACGAATCGCGAGCGGCAACCTAGCCCACATGGCCTGCCGTCCCGAACCTGGCCAGGTCCACCGATCGCCTCGGGGGCACCTTCAGCGTCGAGCCCGGGCGATGCGGCCGCCCGCCATCGGGCGGAGCGGTGCGCCTAGGGCTTCGGACCGGGCACATACGCGATGCACTCGACCTCGACCCGGGCGCCCATGGCCAGACCGTTGGCCCCCAGCGCGCTGCGTGCCGGGAGGTTGCGGGTGAAGTACTGGCGGTACACCTCGTTGAACGCAGGCCACTCCTTGATGTCCGTCAGGAAGACCGCACACTTGACGACGTTTGAGAGCGACGACCCGTGCCGTTCCAGGACGGTCTTGATGTTCTCCAGCGCCTGTCTGGCCTCGGGAACGATGCCGCCCGCGACGAGCTCGAGCTTTCCCGGGGCTGTGCCGATTTGACCGGAGAGGTAGAGCAGATCGCCTACCTGGACCGCCTCCGAGAACGGCAGCGAGCGGATCGCCGCCTGGGGCGAGGGAAGGTACCGCGGAGCGGTGGACCGCGCCGGGGCCAAGGTCTGGCACCCCAGCAGAGTCAGCGTGACCGCCGGAAGCACAAGGTTTCTGGCCGACATGGGACCGGTCCTCCTTTCGGGTAAGGATACAGCCGGCCGGCTGCCGATCCGCCCGCAAGGTCGCGGTCCGAAGTATCCTTGATAGGATCAGAGTGGCCTGATACGCCGTGGCGACCGGGGGACAGGATGAAGAGCTTCGCGTTCAAGATCGACCCGCTGACCGGCGAGAAGTACTACGAGGTCTACCTGCGCGGCCAGCAGCTCATCGCCGATCCCCTGCTCAACAAGGGCTCGTACTTCACGATCGAGGAGCGCGCCTCCCTGGAGCTCTCCGGCCTGCTGCCGCCCGGGGTCTCGACCGTCGAGGAGCAGATCGGCCGCGCGCTCGACAGCTACCGGCGGAAGCCCGACGACCTGGAGCGCTACCTGTTCCTCCTCGGCCTCCTCAACCGTAACGAAACGCTGTTCTACCGGTTGCTGGCGGAGAACCTCACCGAGATGCTGCCGATCGTCTACACGCCGACGGTCGGGCAGGCGTGCATGCTGCTCTCGCGCATCATGCGACGCCCGCGCGGGATCTACTTCCACCCCGAGAACATCGCCAACATCGACCGGATCCTCCAGGCGGTGCCCCTGCCCGAGGTGCGGCTGATGGTCGTCAACGACGGCGAGCGCATCCTCGGCCTCGGCGACCTCGGGGCGGACGGTATGGGGATCCCGGTCGGCAAGGTCAGCCTCTACGTGGCGGCCGGCGGGCTCCACCCGGCGTGCTGCCTGCCGGGCTGCCTCGAGCGGCACCAACAACCAGCGGCTGCTCGCCGACCCGCTCTACCTCGGCACCCGGCGGCCGCGCTCGAGGTGCTGACTACGACCGCTTCGTGGAGCGCTTCGTCCTCGGCGTCAAGCGCAACTTCCCCGACGCGCTGATCCAGTGGGAGGACTTCGCCAAGCACAAGGCGTTCAGGCTGCTCGAGCGCTACCGCGAGCGCGTGCTGTCCTTCGACGACGACATCCAGGGCACGGGCGCAACGGCCTGCGCCACCCTGCTGGCCGCCATGCGCATTAAGCGCAGCACCTTCGCGCAGCAACGGTTCGTGATCGCGGGTTTTGGCCAGGCCGGGATCGGCACGGCCGAAGCCCTGCGGGCCGTCCTCGTGGAGGGGGGGCTGCCGGACGACGAGGCGCGCCGCCGCATCTTCGCGGTGGACCGACAGGGGCTGCTCCTCAAGGACGACCAGACCCTGGATGAGCCGCAAAGGCCGTACGCCCAGCCGCGCGCGGCGGTCGCGGGGTGGCAGCTCGCTTCGCCCCAACGGATCGACCTCAAGGACGTTGTGCGCAACGCGCGGGCCACCGTGCTGATCGGCTTCACGGCCGTACCCGGCCTCTTCGACGCCGAGCTCCTGCGGCAGATGGGCGCCAACGATGCGCGGCCGGTGATCCTCGCGCTCTCCAACCCTACGGACCGGTCCGAGTGCACCCCTGTGGAGGCGTTGCGCTGCACCGACGGGCGCGCGCTGGTCGCGACCGGGAGCCCGTTCGAGCCGGTGCCGTGGGCGGGGCGCAAGCTCGAGATCGCCCAGTGCGACAACCTCTACATCTTCCCCGGCGTGGGGCTCGGTGCGCTGGTGTCGCGCGCCGCGCGCATCACCGACCGCATGTTCATGCAGGCCGCCAAGGTGCTCGCCGCGATGGTCACGGCCGAGAACCTCGAGCGCGGTCGCCTGCTGCCAGACATGGAGGTGATCGGCGAGGTGGCGTTCACGGTGGCGCGCGCGGTCGCGATCGAGGCCCGCGACGCCGGGCTCGGCCGGCTGCTGGGCGACGAGGAGCTGACGGCGGTGATCCGCAGGGCGCAGGGGAAACCGCACTTCTACCCGTACCGGGCAGGCCACCTGCCGCACTGATCCCGACGTTCCCGGAAATCAATGGAAATCCCGCGAGGGCGATGCGGGCGTGGCGGCATCCAGCGAACGGCCAGCTACCTGGGGTCAGTGTCGCGGTACAGACACCTGCGCTCGGACGAGCTCGCTCGAGTCCACATTGGGCGCATGAACGCTGAGACACGAGGCAAGGCTCAACGACCGTCTCACGGACCTTGAGGTGAAGACACGAGACCTTGCCTTCTGACACCGAGCAGAGGGCGTTGGTTGTGCTGACACGATCTGGCTCCCGAAGCGAGTAATGGTCTGGATCAATCCTGGGACCTTAAAACCCTGTACCTCGCCGAGACGGGTTCGTAGCGCACTAAACCGCCGCTCGAAGCCCACTGTCTTTCCATCATGCCAAGTCCGATCCAGATTCCGTGCTCTCGGCGAGAAGTGCCGAAACCGACCAGGCCGCCAGAAACGGTGGGCGCGCCACGGCGTACTGAGTGGTTGCCGGGTCAAAGGCACCAACGCCACCGACCCCGGTCCACGCCTCGTTGCCGTTGAACACGATCCCGAAGCGCACCCACCAAGCTCATGAGAAGGACCGATGCGCTCCCCTATCCTCCAAACGCGGCTCCACGGTCGGTAGCTTCCGCGCGCACGAAGAACGGCGTCGCGGTCGGACCGTTGAAGGGGGTAGAAGCGGTAGCTAGCTCGAGAGAACGTACATGCCGTCGGGCGCTACGACGACGCGGTGGGGTTGCCGCCTGCGGTCCCGCTGTAACGAGCACGTCACGGCCCCTCGGTTTCCACGAGCGCATCGGCCAGCGTGGGGGACGCGGACGCTAGTTCCATCCAGTTCTCGTTCCCGTGTTATTCACGCTCCACGTACCATTGCACAGCTGGTACTCGTCGAAATCTTCGGTCGTCAGAACTAGGCATCTCTTCGACACATCGGCTGTCGCTGGTCTCGGAACTGGCGCCGGCAATGCTGGCAAGGACATTCGAGAACGCGAACTCAGCGGCCGAGGGACGTTCAGTGACGATCACGTATCTCGCCGTAGGCATCTACGGCGAAGCTGTAGATCTGCTCGCCGAAGCGCACGCTGTGGGCTATGTTCAAGGAATGGGTCGCAACTTCGACATCACCCTCCCGCTTGCTTGATCGAAGGTGTACGACAGCGTGTGGCGTTGGTCGCGGCGGTCTTTCCCTTCCAGGGAAATTACGGCCCGCGTCGCCGTCAACTCCACGATCGTTGGCTCGAGGATTGCAGCTCCGGCGGCCGGAACATCTCGAGAGCGAAACGTGGCCGGTTGGAGGTGCTGTCAACGATGAAGATCCCAAGCAGGATGTCAAACGGCATGACGCTCAGGCTGCGGCCGGACAAGGTGCCTGGCGCTCGACGACGCCGCGCGCGACCGCCAAACTGGTGTTTCCGTTGAGCCGCTGCCACGCGAGGGTCGTTACGGGAAAACGCAGCGTGCCGAAAGGCCAAAAGTACGCCTCGGCGTCCCTCAGGGCGTGTTCTTGATCCTCCGGCTTTCCCGTTTCTCTTGCGACGGCCCCGGGGATTGGAATCTGCGCGGAGAGGGCCGCGCAGGACACCATCAGGGCACCGAAAACGACCGAGAAACGCCAAGCCGCCATTCCTGACCCTCCCACACTAGCGCTACGGGCCCGGTGCCTCCTGAGATCGCATGAAGACACCCCCAAATGGCTGCGCCAGGCCGACGAGCCTCGTTGCTCCACCACCTTCGCTGCCGATCTGGAAGCAGGAAATGCCACCCGACCGGATCGTGCCAAGAGCAGTGGAGGTACCCACCAGCACGCCGTCTCCGTGCTTCACAATTGCTCGAACGAGTCCGGGCACCAGAAACCTCTGCACTTGCCTGCTTGCAAGGTCGTAGCGGGCAACGCCGCCCGTCGGGTTGATGTACTCCTCGTGGCATACGAGGCCGACCCAGACGCTTCCTCCGTCCGCAAGAATCGCCGATGCGGACCAGTCGATGAGCCCACGCGGGTGGAAGATCTCGTACTTCCGGGTCCCTGCGTCGTAGCTGCCAATTCCACCGAACCCAACAGAACCTTCGCCGTCATAGAAGCTCAGGCCAAACCAGATCGTGCCCCCAACGTGCGCAAACGGTCCTATGCCCTCGCTGACAGTTGGCGTAATGCACCCAGGGCAGTCACCCTCCTGCTCGTCCGGCCACCGCAGCTTCTTCATATCTTTGTAGCTTGACTGGGGAAGCTGCGTAAAGCAGTGGTAGGTCTCACCAATTTCGAGGACTCCAGACGCCACCTCGCCGCCGCCACCACCGCTGAGGCGCAGTCGCTCTTCAGCAGCGCCGTTCGACACGACCACCGCGTGTTGCGCCCCTTTGGAGTCGGTCAATCTCACCACGAACTCGGCGGCTCTCTCAGCCGTGAGCCACGACGGTGCCCCCGGGGTCACGGGAACGTCAGCCACGCTGGGGCGAGCGGCGGGCCGCGGTTTCTCCTTCGCCACCCGGGCCCACGTCTCGCCGCAGAGCCGGTAGTCCACGTCATCCCCCGACATGACCAGACAATCGCCCACAGCGCGGACGGTCTTGATGGGCGAGATCGGCAGGCCGTCAATCCTCTCGAGCACCCTTGACGCGGAGGCTAGGTCACGCCCCTGGGGATCGATCGCGATCACCATCCATGTCTTGAGGTCGGTGCTGGCCGCTGCGTAGAGGCGCTCGCGGTAGGGCTGAACGGTGAGCACGTCGAGTGCCCGCAGATGGGAGCTGGCGATGACCCGTTTGGCGGCGAGGTCGAAGGTGTACGTCAGCTTGTCCACCGGATAGTCGAATGGGTCTCCAGGAAGGACGACAGTAGCGTTTTGCTCGGCAACGGTTTCGATTTTCGCTCGGTTGACGTACCTCCGCAGAGTGAAAAGATCGAGCACGAACTCAACGCTCGGGTTCTGCTCCGCTGTGGCAAGCACGAGTGCCCCAAGTGCGAACCGCTCTGGTGGTTGATAGGGCGCGCGTGGGGGCGCACCAGGCTCCTCGACCGGCGCCTCGACCACCACAAGGGTGTGCCCGCCGGCGAAGCTCTGTTTCGCGAGGATCCAAGGGTCTTCGGATATCGTGCCGAGTTTCTGCAGGAGAGGTTTGGCCTGTGGCAGCGCCTGCCTGCCGGGCGGCGGCGCGCCCGCCGCTGAAGTCACACCGAGGCACTGCCAGGCAACCAAGGACGCGGCGCAGAGGACGGCCCCTGATAGGCACGTGCTGCGGGTTCCGACCGTCGGCGTGCGTATGGTGGGCACCGTGAAGCCCCCCAGAACTGTTGCGCTGAACGTCTGCAGTACCTGAAACGAGTCTAGAGGGTCACACCCTCGCGCGCAAGCGAGAGGCGATGGATTCAGTGAAAATCCCGCGAGGGTGACGCGGGCGTGGCGACGTCGAGCGATTGGCAGCGGCCGGCGAGCACGGTGACGACGCCGTCGCGCGCCTGCGCGCGGCCCTCGATCTCCAGCAGGGCGCTCGAAGTGATGACGCCACGCTGGAGCTCGAAGTTGTTCGGCATGATCGCGACGTTGGCGAAGCCGGTCTCGTCCTCCAGCGTCATGAAGCACATTCCCTTGGCGGTGTACGGGCGCTGGCGCACGATCACGACGCCGGCGATGCGTACGAGCTGGCCGTCGCGCGCGCAGGCGAGCTGCGCCGCGGAGAGGATTCCGCGTGCGGCCAGTTCCGCGCGGCGCAGCACGAGCGGGTGCGTGCCGACGGTCACCCCCGCGCCCAGGTAGTCCGCAACGTACCGCTCGCGAAGCGTCATCTCGGGGAGCGGGCTCGGCGGCGGGTCGGGCTGCATCGCCTGCGCGAGCGGCGGGCGGCGGCCATCCAGGGCCGACACCTGCCAGAGTGCCGAGCGCCGTGTCTGCCCGAGGCTCGCGAAGACACCGACCTCGGCGAGGGATTCCAGCTCGTCGTTGCGCAGGCCGAAGCGCGCCGCGACCTCGCGCACGGAGGTAAACGGCGCCCTGCCTGCCTCCTCCTCGATGCGCCTGGCGGCCTCCTCGCGCAGCCCCTTCACGAACCGCAGCCCGAGTCGGACTGCAAGCCTCCCTCCCACCCACCCAGGGGACAGGGGACAGGGCTCAGGGGTTAGGTACGGGTGCGGAGACGACTGCTCAGACCGAACGGCAGTTTCCGAATCTCTGCCATTCGTTCTTCGAGTCTTTCGACCGTCTCTACTCCCAGGTAACCGAGCCTCACAGCTGCGGCTAGCAACGTCCAGAGCTCTGCAAGGCTGCGCCGGGCAATCGAGAGGTGTTGCAGAAACTCCTTTGTGTGCTGCCGGGCATGGCCCTCCGCGATGTTCGCCGGAATGCTCACAACCGCTCGTCGGATCTGTGCCCCCAACGCAAAGGTTTCCTCGTGCGGCAACTTCTTCACCAACCGATAGACCTCGGGCACAAGATCCATCGCCCGCTGCCATGTAGTCAGATCGCGGAAATCCATCACCTGCCCAGTCATCTCTCCCTTTCTCCTTCCTGTCCCCTGTTCCCTGTTCCCTGTTCCCTGATTCTTCCACACGACAGAGGAAACCGGAGTGATTCACGTCGATGGGGAGGACGCGCACGCCGTGGCGCTTGGCGTCCTGGACGAGGGTGGCGGGGTGGTAGAAACCCATCGGCCAGGCGTTGAGGAGCGCGGCTAGGAAGCACTCAGGGTGGTGCGCCCGCAGGTAGGCGGAGGCGTAGGCGATCAGCGCGAAGCTGGCCGCGTGGGACTCGGGGAAGCCGTAGAGCGCGAACGAGGTGATCCCCTGCACGATATGGTCGGCGGCGCGACCGGTGATGCCGCGCACTGCCATCCCCTCGCGGAGCTGGCGCTCGAGCTTGGCCATGCGCTCGACCGAGCGCTTGGCGCCCATGGCGCGGCGCAGCTCCTCGGCCTGCCCGCCGGAGAACCCCGCCGCCACCATCGCGACGCGCATGAGCTGCTCCTGGAAGAGCGGCACGCCCAGGGTGCGCTTGAGGATCGGCTCCAGGTCGGGGTGCGGGTAGACCACCCTCTCGCGGCCGGCGCGCCGGTTCAGGTACGGGTGGACCATCTTGCCGACGATCGGGCCGGGGCGGATGATCGCCACCTCCACGACGAGGTCGTAGAAGCGCTGCGGCTTCATGCGCGGCAGCGTGGCCATTTGCGCCCGGCTCTCGATCTGGAACACGCCCACGGTGTCGGCGCGGCAGAGCATCTCGTAGACCTTCGGGTCGTCGGGCGGCAGGTGGGCGAGGTCGATCTTGACTCCCTCGTGCTCCCTGATGAGCGGCACTGCGTCCTGCAGCACCTGCAACATTCCGAGCCCCAACAGGTCTACCTTGATGATGCCGAGGTCGGCGCAGTCGTCCTTGTCCCACTGGATGACGACGCGCCCCGGCATGCTGGCGGGCTCCAGCGGCACCACGTCGTCCAGGCGACCCGCCGCCAGCACCATGCCGCCCGAGTGCTGGCCGAGGTGGCGGGGCAGGTGCGTGAGGCGCGCGACCAGCTCGACCAGTAGGTGGCTGCGGCGCTCCTCGGGGGCGAGGCCCGCGATTTGCAAGTGCTCGGGCAGCTCCTCGCGCACGTGGGCCGCGAACTCCCAGCTCCCGGAGAGTGCCGAGAGGCGGTCGAGGTGCTCCGCGGAGAAACCCAGCACCTTGCCTACCTCGCGGATGGCGCTGCGCCTGCGGTAGGTGATCACATTGGCGGTCATGGCGGCGCCGCGCTCGCCGTAGGTGCGGTAGACGTGCTGGATCACCTCCTCCCGCAGCTCTCCGGAGGGCAGGTCGATGTCGATGTCCGGCCATTCCCCCCGCTCCTCGGAGAGGAAGCGCTCGAACAGCAGCTCCATCGCGATCGGGTCCACCGCAGTGATGGACAGCGCGTAGCACACCGCGCTGTTGGCCGCCGAACCGCGCCCCTGGGCCAGGATGCCGCGGGCGCGGCAGAAGCGCACGATGTCGTGGACGACCAGGAAGTAGCCGGCGAGTCCCAGCTTGCCGATGAGCGAGAGCTCGCGCTCGAGCTGCGCCCGCACCCTGGGGGTGATGGTGAGGTAGCGCTCCCGCGCCCCCTCCTCCACGCGCGCCCTCAGCTCGGCGGCCTCGTCCCGCCCGGCTTCCAGGCGCGCCGAGGGGAAGCGGTACGGGAGCTGGTGCAGGCGGAACGGGCAGGCGTCCGCGACGCGCACCGTGTTGGCGATCGCGTCGGGAAGGTCGGCGAACAGGTGCGCCATTCCGTCCGGCGAGCGTAGGTGGCGGACGCGGTTGGGCTCCACGAGGCGCCCCGCCGTGTCCAGGGTGCGGTGCTCGCGGATGCAGGCGAGCACGTCAGCGAGGGCGCCGTCGGCCGTCGTCGCGTGCAGGGCGTCCTGGGTCGCCACTACCGGCACCCCCGCCGCGTGCGCCAGGCACACCAGCACCGCGTTGCGGGCCTCCTCCCCCCGGCGCTGGTGGCGCTGCACCTCGACCGCCACGCGCCCGGCGCCGAAGATCTCGACCAGCCTGCGCAGCACCGAGCCCGCGGCCTCCTCACCACCTCGCCGCAACGCCCGCACGAGCGGACCGCTCACCCCGCCGGCGAGGGCGACCAGGCCGCCGGCGTGCTGCTCGACCAGCTCCCACGAGACGTGTCCCTCGCCCTTGGCACGTCCGAGCGCCCCCGAGGTGAGCATCCGGCAGAGGTTGGAGTAGCCGCGCGCGTCCTGGACGAGCAGCGGCAGCCGGCTGCCGTCCTCGAGCACCGCCTCGGCACCCACGATCGCCTCCACGCCGGCCTCCCTGGCCGCCTTGTGGAAGCGCGGGATCCCGTACACCCCGCCGCGGTCGGTCACGGCCACCGCGGGGAGGCGGAGCTGCGCCGCCCGCTCGGCCATCGCCTCCGGCTCGCTCGCCCCCTCCAGGAACGAGAACGCCGTGTGCGCGTGTAGCTCGCAATACCGAGCACCGGGCTCCGGGCACCGGGCTCCGGGACTGCCCTTCGCGCCGATCAGACCTTTGATTGAAGACGTCTGATCAGATCGAAAAGGAGCATTCGGATGTCCGTTATCAGCTCGTTGGCAACATCGATCTCGCGCTCCCTGGAGTAGCCCAGGCGCACGGTGAGGATCAGCAGCGTCTGGAATTCCGCCAGGCTTTGACGAGCGATCGAGAGGTGCTGGACGAATTCCCCGGTGTGCTGTCGGCCATGCCCTTCGGCGATGTTGGCCGGGATGCTCACCGCCGCTCGGCGGATCTGACCTCCGAGTCCATACTGCTCCTGCCTCGGTAGCTTCGCGGTCAGGCGGTACGTCTCCGGGACGAGTTCCATCCCCTTTTGCCACACCTTGAGGTCCATGAAGCTCTGAACCGTGCTGGTCATGTGGTCCTCCTCTTTTCGGAGCCCGGAGTCCGGAGCCCGAAGCCCTAGTCATAGATGCCGTCCGCGAACCAGCGGCGCTCGAGGCGGTCGAAGTGGATCCGCAGCAGCGAGCCGTCCGTGGTGGCGACGTCGAAGTCCTCGCGTGCGAAGGGCTCGTCGCCCCACCACTCGCCGACAAGGCGGTACGGGCCCGCCCAGCCCACCACGATGCCGCCGAGGCTGTCCACCCACACCACCGCCGGGCGGTCGTTGACGGCGTCCACCCTGGCCTCCCGCGGCGGCCGGAACGCCCGCAAGACAGGACACAGTTCCCCCCCTCCCCGACTCGATTCCTGTAGTTGCTTTTCTGTTCCCTGTTCCCTGTCCCCTGTCCCCTGCCCCCTGTCCTCGGATGCGGGGGCGAACGGGACAAGGGACCAGGCGCCGGGGCGGTGGGTGTCGGGGACGGCCGGGGCGCCCACCCGCTCCGGGCCGACCAGCGCCGCCAGGCGGGCGAGCGTGGTGGAGAGCTTCCCGGGCGCCGGCATGGGGGGGCCGAACAGAGAGCCCTGCATCAGCCGCACCCGGCCCGGTGTGACCAGGGCCGCCACCCCTTCCACCGCGGCCCCCGGGGGGCTCGCCTCGAGCTGCAGCCGCGCCAGCGCCAGCACTGCCGGCACCTCGCGCGTCGGGGCCACCAGCTTGAGGCGGACCTCCCGGCGCTCGCCCCCCTCCAAGCGCAGCTCCAGGAGCACCTCGGCGAATCCCTCCCCGCGCAGTTCCAGGCGCCGCTCCAGGCGCCCGAGGACGCCGTTGAGCAGGAAAAGGAAAGGCTCGAGGGCACCGAGGGAGAAGTCCACCTCGACCCCCTCCCGCAGCACCTCCTGCAGCAGGTCGGGGACGAAGGCGGCCGTCTCCTCCCCGCACGCGAGCCGGTGGAGCACCACCCCCTCGGTCCCGAGGCGCAGCGCTACCTCCTGGCGCGGGAGCCGGGCCAGCTCGCCGGCGGCGGCGAGCCCCCAGCGGGCCAGCATCGCCGCGAGGTCAGGGGAAGGTCCGAGCCCTGCTTGCAGCAGGGAGAGCGGCAGCGGGGCCATGAACCTCCTCTCCTCACCCGGCCTCACCAACGTGAGCTCGCTGCAACGTGCGGCGGTCCTCGCAACCCCCACGCTGGCGGCGATGCCGACGCGTGCCTCCAACCCCACGTGCCGGCAGGCGCGCAGCAGCTCACCAGCGATGGCTTCTTCGCGGGGCGTCAGCCCGCCCACATCGAGCAGCACCTCACCGGGGCGGTGGCGCCTGATGCGCGGCGAGAAGCCGCCAGCCACGTCGGCCAGCGCCTCCCCCGCCGCGGCCGCCGCCGCCTCGGGGATCGCGCGCACCAGCACCGCCGGCGCCACCTGCCGCGCCTGCGCCGCGGTCATGCCGGCCCGCACGCCGAGCTCGGCGGCCTCCGCCGACACCGCCACAACCGGATCGCGAGGAGCAGGGCCGGCGGCGACGGCGAGCGGCGCCTCGGCCAGCTCGGGCGTGCTGCGGCGCAACGCCTGCAGGGGGAAGTCGGGGACCCAGAGGGCGGCGATGCGCATGAATCAAGCTCCGAGGGCTCTTTGCTCCCGCCGCCCCTGCCGGACGGGGACAAGCCCCGCCCCCACGTTTAGATCGTGTCGTGCGCCCCCGCGGACCCCGCCCCGCTGCACCCGGGCCTGCAGGGCGATGCCGTCCAGCCAGCGGGAACGCTCGCCGCCCCACCGCACCGTCCCCCGCCCCAGCACCACCGTAACCCCGGCAAGCGTCCCCGCCCAGGGACGCCCGGCCAGCACCAGCGCCACCGCCCCCGCCCGCTCCACCGCCCGCGCCAGCCGTAATCGGAGCGCTCCCCCGCGCTCGCGCCGGCGCCTGCGAGCACCCGCGAGGTCCGTTTCCACACGTACCGTTACCGCGCCGTCGCAGGGGCGGGGCTTGCCCCCGCCCGTTGACGCGCCACCTCGTTCCCCCGCCCAGCCGCGGGCGGTCGCAAGAACCGCCCCTACACCCATCACGCCGTGGGCGCCCGACCCGAAGTCGAGGACCACCACCGTGAACCCGCCGGTCTCCAGCACCAGTTCGACGGCACGCACGGACTCCTCCACGCCGCGCGTTCGCACCCACAGCACCCGCCGGAGGTCCACACCCGCCGCGGCTACGGAGGCGGGGTCGAAAGCATCGGCGGCGTCGAGCCACGCCACTACCTCGCCGCGGGCCGTGGCGGCCGCAACCGTTGCGACCGCCACCCCCGACCGGCCCGAGGAGGCCGGCCCCACCAGCTCTCCTACCTTCCCCTGCGGCCACCCTCCTCCCAGCAGCGCGTCCAGCACGGCCGTCCCGGAGACGAGCCGGACACGGGCGCGTTCCCGGCGCGCCCAGCGCTCGCTGGCCTCTCTCAGACCCTCCATAGTGGGCGCGGTCACGTGAGAAACCATCATGGTCAAGACAAATTTAGGTTACACCATTATAGTTGTCAAGTCGCCCTGGTCTCCATGGTTCAACTGCGGCCCTTCTGCACCTGTCTCCACAGCAGGACCTGCCATTTCTCCGTTCCATGGAGTTGACATTCGCCTCACCCCGGCCTAGATTGACAACAGGAGTTGTCAGGCGGAGGCCGCAGGCGCGCGTATCACCTCACCCCGTCCCAACATGCGGTTGATCCGCGAATGCCACCGGCACCAGGCGCGGGGCCGAAACCGCCGGGGCCACGAAAGCGGGGGTTGTGCGATGAGCGTCGAGGAGCTCGGAACTGCGCTGCGCGAGGCCCGTCACCACCGGGGCATGAGCCAGCAGGCACTCGCCGACCGGGCCGGGCTCTCGAGGAACTTCGTCGCCCAGATCGAGCGGGCCGAATCCGTGCCCACGGTTTCCACCCTCACCCGCCTCGCCATGGCCCTCGCCACCACCGTGGGCGAGCTGCTCGGCGAAGAGGTCCCGGCCGTGGAGCCCGGCGATACCGTCCCGGTGCCGCTGGTGGCCGACCGGATTGCCGCCGGCCCTGCCATGTTCCTGGCCGACCACGTCGAGCGCTACGAGCGCATCCCCTACACGCTGCTCCGCAACCTGGGCGTGGATCCGCGCCAACCGGTGCTCGTCCGGCTGGGGCCCGACCAGGACTCGATGGCGGAGACCATTCCGCCGGGCTCGACCGTGCTGCTTGACCGGACGCCCGTGCGCGACATCGTGCCGCAGGGGATCTATGCAGTCCGCGAGGACAGCGGCGGCGAGCCCGGTTGCACGATCAAACGGCTGGTGCTGGACACGGCGTCACGGGTGCTCATCCTGCTCTCCGACAACCGTGCGCACCTTCCGCGCGCCATCCGCCTGCGGGCGGGCCAGACCCTCGCAGACGTGGTCATCGGCCGCGTCGTGTGGTGGACGCCGCCCAGCCCGGTGCGCCGCTAGAAGCTAGCCCGGATTATTCATGAGGGGTCGTAGCGAGAGCGCGGAGGTGGCTGTCATGGTGGGCGAGCTTCCGTTGCGGGGGGCTCGGCGCCGCTCCATCCACCGCCGGCGCCTCGGCCCCTCGGTCCCCCACGCTCGCGCGGTGGAGCCCCGCTCGCTTCGGGGCCAGGAGCGGAGCCGTACTCGTGCAGCACGGCGGCACCCTCCGAGCCCCGAGTACGCCCGCGAGGGCGGCCAGATCCGCGCTCGCAGTAGGCACCTCCGTGAATAGTCCGGGCAGGACCAACACGCCCGAATTCGTCTTCTTTTCGGAGGTTTGCTTCTCTTGGGTTTTCCCCGCGCCCTGTTCTAGAACCCTTCCAGGATCGTGGTCACGAGGTCGCGCGCCATGTTTCGCGACAGGAGGTCCAGGGCCTCGATCTCGCGGTCGAAGTAGTCCTTGGCGAGGGGGTCGACCGGGTAGCTGTTGTTGCGCGCGAAGCGCTCGTCGCGCCACAGGACGACTGGCTTCTCCCCGGTGCGGTCCACGAGCTGGACATCGATGGTCACGGTGAGCTGGTACTGGGTCGCGCGACCTTGCTGGTCGAACTGCACCGGGTTGATGACCGCGCTCTTGACCGTCCCCGAGAGCACAGCATCCGCCTTGTCGCCGCTCGAGACTAGCTGGAAGCGCCCGCGTCGAACCCATTCCTGGGAGATCTGCTCGGTCAGCCGCTGGTCAACCTCGGAGCGCGCGCTCTGGTTGACTAAGGGCGCGACGTAGAGCGTCTGCAGGCGGGCCGGGAGGTTGTTCGAAGCCCCCACGAGGTGATACCCGCACCCCGTGGCCGCCATCGCAGTGGCAGCAGCCAGGGCTGCCAGAGGCCACCAATGATTCTTTGGTGTTCCCTGTGCCCTGTTCATTGCACCACCAGCGACACCATGCGGTCGGGGACATGGACGACCTTGACCACTTCCTTGCCTTCCAGCCATTTTGCCGCGGCCTCTCGGGCCACCGTCGCAGCCGCGCCGGCATCCAGCCCGGGGTCCACCTCGACGGTTGCGCGCAGCTTGCCGTTGACCTGCACCGCGAGCGTGACTCGCTGCCGCGCGAGCAGACCGGCGTCGTAGGTGGGCCAGCCGGCGCGCAGGAGCGAGCCCTCGTGGCCCGCGCGGAGCCACAGCTCCTCGCTGATGTGAGGCGCGAACGGATGCAGAAGCCGCAGGAGCGCCTCGTAGGCCTCGCACAGCACGCCTTCGCCGGCGTCCTGCTGCGCCTCCGAGATCGAGTTGACCAGCTCCATCATTGCGGCAATCGCGGTGTTGGGGTGATAGCGGGCCAGATCGTCGTGCACACGCTTGATCGCGCGATGGGTCGCGATGCGCAGCCGCTCGTCGACCGCCGCGTCCCCTGCCCTGCCGCTCGCCACCGTCAGGGCGTCCTGGAGCGCCCAGACGCGCTGCAGGAAGCGGTGGGCGCCGAGGACGCCCTCGTCGGTCCACTCCGCCTCCTTCTCGGGCGGTCCCATGAAGAGCGTGTAGACGCGCTCGGTGTCCGCACCGTAGCGGGCGATGAGCGCGTCGGGGGCCACCACGTTCCCCTTTGATTTGGACATCTTCTCCAGCCTGCCCGTGACACTGGACTTGCTCACGATCATCCCCTGGTTGAAGAGGACCGAGAACGGCTCGTCGCCGGGGACCAGGCCGAAGTCGGAGAGCACCTTGTAGAGGAAGCGGGCGTACATGAGGTGCAGGATCGCGTGCTCGACCCCGCCGATGTAGAGGTCCACGGGCATCCAGACCCGCACGCGTTCACGGTCGAACATCGCGTCGTGGACGTGCGGGTTGATGAAGCGCGCGTAGTACCACGAGGAGTCCACGAAGGTGTCCATCGTGTCGGTCTCGCGGCGCGCCGCCTTCCCGCACTTCGGGCAGGTGGTCTTCACGAACGACGGGCTCCGCTCGAGGGGGTTCCCGTCCACGTTGCCGAAGGCGATGTCGGTGGGGAGCAGCACCGGGAGCCGATCGTCGGGCACCGGCACGATGCCGTCGCTTTCGCAGTACACGACCGGGATCGGCGTGCCCCAGTAGCGCTGGCGCGAGATCAGCCAGTCGCGGAGGCGGTAGCGCACCTTCCGGGTCCCGAAGCCGTGCTGCTCGGCGTGCATGCCCATCCGGGGGATCGCATCCTGGCTCGGCAGCCCGGAGAACGGCCCGGAGTTCACGACCTTGCCAGGCCCCGTATAGGCCTCGGCGAGCACGGTGTCCGGCCCCATGCCGGTGCCTGCGATGACGAGGCGGATCGGCAGGGCGTACTTGGTGGCGAAGGCGAAGTCGCGCTCGTCGTGCGCCGGTACCGACATGATCGCGCCGGCGCCGTACTCCATCAGGACGAAGTTGGCGACCCAGATGGGGACGCGCTCCCCGTTGAACGGGTTGACCGCGTACGCGCCGGTGAAGCGGCCCTCCTTCTCGCCTCCCTCGGACTCTCGCTGCAGTCGGGTCTGGTTGCGCAGGCGGTCCACGAACTCGCCGAAGTCGGGGCCCGGGGCCGAGGTGCGGAAGCGCTCGACCAGCGGGTGGTCGGGCGCAAGGGCAACGAAGGTGGCGCCGTAGATGGTGTCCACCCGCGTTGTGAACACCGTGAGCGGTTCCTCGACGCCCTCCACGGCAAAGCGCAGGTCGCACCCCTCCGAGCGGCCGATCCAGTTGCGCTGCATCACCTTGACCTTCTCGGGCCAGTCGGGCAGCCGGTCGAGCCCCTCCAGGAGGCGGTCGGCGTAGCCGGTAATTCGGAGGAACCACTGCTCCAGCTCACGCTGCTCGACGGGCGTACCGCAGCGTTCGCACCCCCCCGCCACCACCTGTTCGTTGGCCAGCACGGTTCGGCACGAGGGGCACCAGTTGACCGGCGACTTCCCGCGGTACGCCAGGCCCTTGTCCAGCATTCGATTGAAGAGCCACTGGTTCCAGCGGTAGTACTCCGGCTCGCAGGAGGTGATCTCCTTGTCCCAGTCGTAGAGGATCCCCCAGCGCCGGAACTGGTCCTTCATCCGGCCGATGTTGGCGATCGTCCACTCGTGCGGGTGGATGTTCCGCTTGATGGCGGCGTTCTCGGCGGGCAGGCCGAACGCGTCCCAGCCCATCGGGTTGAGCACCTCGCGCCCCTGCATCAGGAACATGCGGAAGAGGCAGTCGCCCAGGATGTAGTTGCGGCCGTGTCCGACGTGCAGGTCTCCCGAGGGGTACGGAAACATCATCAGCATGTAGAGATCCTTCGCCTGCGCGGTGTCGGCCGCGGCGAAGCGCCCCCGTGCCCAGGTCTCCTGCCAGCGCGGCTCGATCTGTTGCGGGTCGTACGGTTCGGCCATCCCGGAGATTGTAACGTAACGCGGGTGCCAGGGCCGACGAGTTTGGCGACCTTTGCCGCCTAGTCTCGAAGCGCCTTGCGGGGCCTCGCTGTCGCCAGCGTTGCGTCAAGGTTCTCGAACGCCCGCGCGAAGGCGTCGTCCGTGCGCCGCAGCTCGACGCCCAGGCGGACCCACCGGCTCATCACGTCACCGCGGCGATCGAACACCCTTGCCAGGTCGGCCGTTCTCACCCGCCAGCGCTCCACCGCGAGCGCGGCGATGAGATACCGCGCGTGGCTGACCTCCCGGCTCGCCCCGCCTCCCAGGAGCACAGCCCGCTCGACCCCAATCACCTCGCAAGATCGAACCACGAACACGTCCGCGGGATGCGTGGGACGATCTCTTCCTGTGCTGGTTCCACTTGGGTCCAGCCGCCTTCGCCCGGGCGAGGGCCGCACCGGCCGATCGGGTTCCGCACCCCACCACGGCAGCCGGCCGGGAAGCGCGTCGCGCCACATCGCCGTGTGCACACCCTCGATCTCGTTGCGGTAGGCCCTGCGCGCGGCGCGCACGCCCTCGCCGAAAAGGGACAACACTTCGTCCACATCCACGAGGCGGCGGTCGGATGTTCCAAGAATCTCGCCATGGCCGCTCAAGTTGTACTCGCGGGGCGCGGACACGAGGCCGGCCGCGACCGGGTTGAGGTGGATGTAGGCGATAAACTGGCGCACGTAGCCGTCGCCCTCCACCAGCTTGGCCTTGTAGCGGCTCTGCCACAGAGGACCAGAGCTGCGCCAACGGCGGTTGTGCGCTTGCCCGAAGCGGGCCTGCACGAAACCCATCGTTCGCGCCAACGGCACCGCACCGGCGCGCACCGCCAGATGGTAATGGTTGGACATCAGGCACCAGGCGAGGATCGCGAGGCCGTCTCGATCCCGCGCTTCTCGGATCAGGTCCAGGAAACGCTCGGGCTCGTCACCAATCCGGAAGATCTCGGCGCCGCGTGCAAACCGGTTGTAGACGTGGTACAGCCCCCCCTCGACGAACACCCTTGGCCGGCGCGGCATCCTGAACTCCTCGCTCGCCGCATACTACCATAAAGTCGCCAAACTCGTCGGCCCTGGCACTCTGGGATTAGCGATGTGGGATTAGCGATGGATTAGCGATGGAACTCTAGTGCTACGGTAGCGCTACTGGCACGCTAGAGACCGAGGAGGGAGCCGCTGCGCGCCAGCACCCCGGCCAGCGCCACGGGTCCGCCCGCCTCGGGGATCGGCTGGTCGCCGAGGAAGATGGCCAGGCAGTCCCCGGCGGTGAGGATCGGGAAGACCTCGGCGTGCTCCAGACCGCCGCGCGGCTTGAGGGACTTGGCGATGGCGGCGACGTCCTCCTCCGGGTAGCCGGTCAGGCGGACAGGCCTGCGCTCCACGACGACGTCCTCCAGCGGGGCGACGCCTCGCCAGACCCGTACCGGGCCGGGCAGCAGGAAACCGTAGCCGCCCAGGGACTCGAAGAACGTGTCCCGAATGCCGAAAAGGACGCCGCGCGCGAAGAAGGTGCCAGCGAAGCGAAGAAGCGAGGCTCGTACCTCCGCGGGGCTGGCGTCCACGTGGAGCGCGAGGAAGAAATCGCGGAACGCCTCCGCGTCCCCCTCCCCACGCGCGCCGCGACGGGTCAGCAACCGGTCGGCGAGCAGCGTGAGCTCCTCCCTGAACCAGCGCGCCGTCTCGCCCACCTCGCTCACGGGGACCGGCAAGATGAAATCGACCCCGGAGAGGATCGCCTGATGGCGGAGCCAGGGATCCGCGAGGCCGCCTACCCAGATCGTTGGAACGCGCGGGCGCTCGGTGGCGGCGCGCTTGGCGAGGTCGAGCCAGCCCTCGCTCTGCTCCGCCCGGCTGGAGGTCGCTGGGATGTGGACCACGAGAAGGCTCGGAGAGGATCCCTCGGGCCACGTCGGGGTGTCGGTCTGCGCGACCTCCCACCCGCGCTGCTTCCACTCCGGCTCAAGTGCGCGGTACGGGCGCGGGTCGGCCGCCACGATGAGGACGCGCGCGCCACCGCCGGGGATCGGGATCTCCTCGAGCGAGTCGCGCAGCTCAGCGAGCGGATCGGTGGCCCCGGCCGTGCGCGCCGGGCGCGCCCAGCCCGCCGGCGCCGTCACCCGCTGGGTCACGCCGGCATCGGCCTCCAGGTGCGCCAGGAGGTCCTCCTCCGACTCCCAGCCGCCGACGTCTTTGACAGGCCCGGGGCGGAAGCAGTAGGTCCCGCTGCGCATCGAGTAGGCCGCAACGAGGGCGGCCGAGATCTCCGCGGCGATCTGGCCGTCGTGGAAGAGGAGACGGGCAGGACCCGCGGGGCCGTCCACGTCGAGCACGCCGTCCGTACCCGCGGAGGTGAGGAGCCTGAAGAGCTCCCGCAGCCCGAGCTCCGACAGGCGGCCGAGGATCGTCTTCACGAACCGGTCTCCCCCGCACCCTGCAGCTCGACGCGGACCTCGCGCGTCCCATCGAGATCGAGGTTGCGGGCGCAGGTGGGGCCCAGGCCGCTCCAGATCAGCCGGTACCGTCCGGGCAGCATCCCCTCGAAGACCACCTCGTGCACGCCCCGGCGTGCCCACCGCGAGCCATCGGGCGCGACCAGCAGTGCGGTGATTCGACGACCCTCTGCCAGCGCCAGGCAGTGCAGCCGGACCCCACCCACCGGCACGGTGCGCAGCCCACACCGCACGGGCAGGCGCAGGTAGCTGGGCTCGGAAAGGTGCTCGAGACGCACTCCTGCGAGCGGCGAGCCCTCCCCGGACCCGCGCAGCGGGAGGTAGCGGACGCTCACCAGGCCCACTGCGGCCCCGGGATCGAACGGCGTCCAGCCCAGCGGGCCGAGCCACGCCTCGCCCCATCGGTGCCAGCGCGCCCCGCCCCTCACCACCACCAGGCCCTGCACCACCCGCGCCGGGATCCCCATTGCGCGCAGCAGGCCGACCGCGAGGTTGGCGCGCCCCGAGCAGCGGGCCCGGCCGCGTAGGAGTACCGTGGAGGCGTCCTGCGGCCCGGCGTCGTTCTCGTCGAGGGCAATCCGGCGTGAGACGAGCTCGACGACCCCGGACACCACCGCAAGGGCCGAATCGCGCCGCCCCTTGAGTTCGGAAAGCCCGGCCGGCAGGGCGAAGGAGGGCGGCACTTCCATGGCCGTCGGGTCGCCGCAGCCTTCCGCGCGGGCGAGCGGGTAGTCGGGGGCTACGGGGAATGCGCGCACGGATTGCGTCAGGAAGACGAGCACCCCGCCCGGCCGTGCCTCGAGAGCGATCGAGAGGCCCGACCGCTCCCCCGCCTCAACCCGCGCCGCCAGAGGCGTCGGCAGAAAGATGGCGGCCTCGTCCGCGCAGACGACGCCGGCACCCGCCACTGCCAACGCAAGGCCGAATGCGAGCCGCATCAGCTCGCCCCGGCAGCCTTGCCGCGGTGGAGGAAACCGTCCAGGACTCCGTTGACGAACTGGCTGGAGCGCTCGCTCCCGAAACGCTTGGCGATCTCCACGGCCTCGTCGATCACGACCGCAGGCGGCGTGTCGCCTTCGAACATGAGCTCGTACAGCGCGAGGCGCAGGATGTTCCGGTCCACCGCCGCCATCCGCTCCAGCCGCCAGTGGTCTGCCTGGTCCACGAGGTGCGAGTCGAGCTCCGCGATCCGGGAGATGACGCCCCGCACCAGACCGACAGCGAAATCGCGCGTCGCCGGCGGCACCTGCTGGAGCTCGTCGAAGGAGGAGAACATGTCCTCCACGTCGGTGCCGGCGAGCTCGCGCTGGTAGAGCATCTGGAGGGCCAACTCCCGCCCGCGGCGTCGCACCCCCATGCCTTACTCCCCGAGGCGCCGGTAGAGCTGCACCATCTCGACCGCGGCCTGGGCCGCCTGCCAGCCCTTGTTGCCCGCCTTCCCGCCCGAGCGCTCCAGGGCCTGTTCCAGCGAGTCGCAGGTGAGCACGCCGAACGACACCGGCAAACCGCTGGAGTGCGCCACCTGGGCCAGGCCTTTGGCCGTTTCGGCGGCGATGTAGTCGAAGTGCGGCGTGGCCCCCCGGATCAGCACGCCGAGGCCGATGACCGCATCCACCTTGCCCGAGACCGCGAGGCGCTCGGCCACCAGGGGGACCTCCCACGAGCCGGGGACCTTCACGACCGTGATGTCCTCGTCGCGGGCGCCGTGGCGAGCCAGGCAGTCCAGCGCACCCTCGACCAGACGGGCCGTCAGCATCTCGTTAAAGCGACTCACCACCAGGCCGAAGCGGAACCCTTTGGCGTCCAGCGTTCCTTCGTAGGTGCGATGCATGCGCCTCTCCTTTATCGCATTCTAAGCCGCTGAGCCACGCCGAACAAGGCGCCCACAACGCTGTCGCAGGTGCCTTGACGCCGCCACACTTGCAAATTCAGATCTACGGTGCTAGTTTGATCTTGTGAAGGTCTTCACTTTGGCATTCGTCGCAAGAAGTGAGGACCGCTCGTTGAAAACGGACCTTCCCCGGTGGGGCGCCCCGCAGGGTACCGCCGTTGGATCTCCCCCCCAAGCCATCCGACATTCGGTCCCCACCGCCCCGCCGGGGGGTTCTTTTTTCTAGAAGCGAATGCGCACGTCCGCCCGGCGTACGAGAGAAGGCCCCTCCGCCCTCCCCCGCCGGGCGGAACACTATAGAATCGCCGCGCGGGCGGCGTGACGGCCCAGGAGATCCTGGGAGCTGGCGCGTGAGCCGACCGCGCTCCGACAAGGAGGGCCAGCGATGAAGCGCGTACTTTCGGGGAACGAAGCGATCGCCCGCGGGGCCTGGGAGGCGGGCGCGCATCTCGCAGCCGCGTACCCGGGCACGCCTTCGACGGAGATTCTCGAGGAGCTTTCGCGCTTCCCGCACATCTACTGCGAGTGGTCCACCAACGAGAAGGTCGCCTTGGACGTGGCGGTGGGCGCAGCGTACGCTGGGCGGCGGGCCCTGGCGGTGATGAAGCACGTCGGTGTCAACGTTGCGGCCGACTCGCTCTTCTACGCGTCCTTCACCGGGGCCGAGGCCGGCCTCGTGATCGTCTCGGCGGACGATCCCGCCATGCACTCCTCCCAGAACGAGCAGGACAACCGCCGCTTCGCCCAGTTCGCCCGCGTGCCCTGCCTCGACCCCTCCGATTCCCAGGAGTGCAAGGACTTCACGATCGCGGCGTTCGACCTCTCCGAGCGCTTCGATACGCCGGTGCTCCTGCGCACGACCACGCGGACCAACCACTCCTCCACCCTGGTGGAGCTGGGCGAGCGGACCGAGCGTGCGCCGCGACGCGAGAAGTTCCCCCGCAACCCGGCCAAGTACGTGATGATCCCGGCCAACGCCCGCAAACGCCACCCGTTGGTAGAGCAGCGGGTGCGCAACATCGCCGCCTGGGCGGAGAAGTCTGTCGCTTAACCGAATCGAGTGGCGCGACCGCAAGGTGGGGATCATCACCGCCGGCGTCGCCTACCAGTACGCCCGCGAGGTGCTCCCTGACGCCTCGGTGCTGAAGCTAGGCATGGTCTACCCGCTGCCGCAGCAGCTCATCCGCACCTTTGCCGCCGGCGTTGAGCGCCTGATCGTGATCGAGGAGCTCGACCCGGTCCTCGAGGAGGCCGTCCGCCTGCTGGGCATCCCCTGTGAGGGCAAGGTCATCTTCCCGCTTTGCGGGGAGCTGGATCCGACCGTCGTGCGCAGTGCTGCGTCGGGGGCCGGGCTACCCGTGGACAGGTCGCCCGTGAGCGTGCAGGACCTCGCGCTGCCGGAGCTGCCCGCACGCCCGCCGGTCCTTTGTGCCGGCTGCCCCCATCGCGGCGTGTTCCAGCTTCTGTCCAAGAAGAAGGTGGCGGTCACCGGCGACATCGGCTGCTATACGCTGGGCCTGCTTCCGCCGCTGTCGGCTCTGCACACCTGTGGCTGCATGGGGGCCGGGATCGGCGTCGCCCACGGGGCCGCCAAGTCCGGGATCGGCGAGCGCATGGTCGCGGTGATCGGCGACTCGACGTTCTACCACAGCGGCCTGCCCGCCCTCGCCAACATCGCCTACAACAAGTCCAACGTGCTGACGATCATCCTCGACAACCGCACCACCGCGATGACCGGCCACCAGGCCAACCCAGGGACCGGCTTCACCCTACAGCGGCAGCCCGTGGAGGTCATCGAGCTCGAGCCGCTGGTGCGGGCGCTCGGCATCCGCCACGTGGCGACGACCGACGCCTACGACGTGGACGGGCTCGAGAAGGCTTACAAGGAGCTGATGGCGCACGAGGAGCCCGCCGTGCTGGTGGCGCGTCGCGAGTGTGTGCTGCTTCCGGAGATCCGCCGCCAGTGGGTGCCGCTCGAGGTCATCGAGGAGAAGTGCACCGGCTGCGGGATCTGCTTCCGCATCGGCTGCCCCGCGATCCTCAAGAGCGACGAGCTGGACCCGAAGTCCCGCAAGCCCCTCGCGCTCATCGATTCGGATTCATGCACGGGGTGCGAGGTGTGCTCGCAGCTCTGCCCGCACGACGCGATCCCCACCCGCGACAAGATGCGCCTCGCCGAGGAGCACCAGCCGGGGAGCGGCTCGACGCCGGTCTCCGGAGGGAACTGAGTCATGGCCGCCAACAAGGCGTGGAATTTCGTCCTGGTCGGCGTCGGAGGCCAGGGAACGCTGCTCGCGAGCAACATCCTGGCCGAGGTCGGGCTCGCGGCCGGGTTCGACGTCAAGAAGTCCGAGGTGCACGGCATGGCCCAGCGCGGCGGCAGCGTGGCCTCCCACGTGCGCTGGCACCCCGAGAAGGTGCACTCGCCGCTCGTCGGCCTGGGCGAGGCCGACATCCTGCTCTCGTTCGAGAAGCTTGAGGCGCTGCGCTTCGCCGAGATCCTGCGGCGAGGCGGGACCGCAGTCGTCAACGACATGGCGGTCATCCCGGTGACCGTCTCCTCGGGCACCGCGGTCTACCCGGGCGACGAGCACCTGGCGCGGGTCTTTGGCGTCCTCGACGCCCAACTCGTGATGGTCCCGGGGGAGCGACTGGCCCAGGAGGCCGGTAACGTCAAGGCCGCCAACGTCGTCCTCCTCGGTGCGGTCTCGCGCCTCCTGCCGCTTCCCGAGGAGACGTGGTGGGAGTGCCTGGCGCAGCGCGTCCCCAAGAAGTTCCTCGATCTCAACCGCGTTGCCTTCGCCTCCGGCCGCACCGCCGTCACGACAGCAAACGTGAAGGCCTGAAAGAAGCGCCCGGGTTGCCCCGGGCGCCTGACGTTGTCGCAATGCTGAGGGTGCCGGGCTTTGCAGCGCCCTGCGCCCTGTCCCCTGTTCCCTGCCTCAATCACTGCCGAGGTCGTCGGCCTTGATCGCCTTCGACGCCACGTCCTCGAGCATCTTCGTGGTGACCGACTTCGGGCGCTCGATCGCGTAGCCGAGGGCGCGGTCCCACGTGATGTTGGCGAGCACGCCGATCGCACGGCCGACCCCGAACAGAACCGTGTAGAAGTCCCACTCCTTGAGGCCGTAGTACCACTGGATCACGCCGGACTGGGCGTCCACGTTCGGCCACGGGTTCTTGGTCTTGCCGTGCTCGGTGAGCACGCCGGGGGCGACCTTGTAGATCATGTGGACGAGTTTGAACAGCGGGTCGTTCGGGAGATGCTTCTCGCAGAACTCCATTTGCGCGATGTAGCGCGGGTCGGTCTTGCGCAGCACCGCGTGCCCGTACCCCGGGATCACCTGGCCGGCCTTGAGCGTGTCCCACAGCGCCTGCTTCACGTTGTCCTCTGTCGGCTCCTTGCCGCCCAGCTTCTCCTGGAACTTCATTATCCAGCGCAGCACCTCCTGGTTGGCCAGGCCGTGCAGCGGGCCGGCGAGACCGTTGATGCCGGCGGACAGGGAGTAGAAGGCATCCGAGAGCGCCGAGGCGACGAGGTGGGTCGTGTGCGCCGAGACGTTGCCGGATTCGTGGTCGGAGTGCAGGATGAAGTACATCCGCGCGACGTCGTCGTACGGCTTCGGGAAGCCCATCTGGTGGGCGAAGTTGCCGCCGAAGTCGAGCTTGGGGTCGGCCGGGATCTGCTTGTCGTTCTTGTACTTCAGGCGGTAGATCATCGCGGCGACCGAGGGCAGCTTGGCGAGGAGGTTGGTGGAGTCCTCGTACGTCGGGTCCCAGTACTCGTCCTTCTTCATCCCCTCGTTGTAGCGCTTGACGAAGAGCGACTCCCGCTGCATTGAAAGGATCGCCGCGGAGAACATCGTCATCGGGTGCGTGTCGGGGGCCATCGCGCGCAGCATGTTCCCGACGTACGCAGGAACGGCGCGGCGGGCCTGGAAGTCCGCCACCACCTCCAGTGTCTGCTCCTTGGTCGGCACCTCGCCGGTGAGCAGGAACCACCAGAACGCCTCGACGTACGGGTAGTCCGAGCCGGGCACCTTGGGCAACGCCGCAAACGTCTCAGGGATGGTCTTCCCGCGGAAGCGGATCCCCTCGAACGGGTCGAGGTAGGAGATGTCGGTCACCAGCATGCGGACACCGCGGGCGCCGCCGATGGCCTGGGCTACCGTCACCTCGCCGATCTTCAGATCCCCGTGTTCCTTGACCAGCTTCTGCGTGCGCGGACGGTGCTCCTGGATTTTCGCCAGCAGGGTTTCCTTGAGTTTCGCCATTGCTCACCCCTTCCTTTCTCATGGCCTCTCCGGCCAGACTTCGGGCTTAGCGTGACACGGCCTGCACATCCTACTCGATTGCGCAACAGGACTGCAACTCAGCCGGACGGAACCAGCACCTCGCGCTCGTAGTCGTCAACGGTGGTGAAGGTGGGTATCTTCTCTGTGGGCACCAGCAACGTGGCCGGCAGCATCTGCGCCCGCGCCCCCTCCGCGATGGTCCGCACCAGCTCGCGGAACGCCGCCAGGGGTGCAAGGTCAGTCCTGCCAAGCAGGTGGCGCGGGTCGAGGTGCGTTGACACGAGCCGCTCCACCCTGCGGGAGCGGCCGGCACCCCGGCGCAGGACGAGGTCGAGTACCAAGTACGGGCGTTCGCCGGTGGTGATACCGGCGACCGCGATCTTCTCGACCTCGTCGTACGGCAGCAGCTCCGGGCTCCCCTCCGCGCCGCGCAGCATGAGTCCTTCCTCCTGCAGGCTCTCGATGGTGCACTCCTCGACCTCCAGCGGTGCCGGCTGCCCTATGGCCAGCGGCCCCGGCGCTGGCGGCACTTCGTCGGCCGAAGGCAGCGGGAACACGTCCTCAAACGGAGCCGCGGGCACGGGCTCTACGAACGGCGCGCTCGGCACCGTCGGCGCGCGCGGCGGGATTGCGACCGGGTCCAGCGCCACGGCCACGGCCGCCGTCGCCGCCGCAGGCGCTTTCCGCGCCACCGGGGTGTTGGCCGGTGCGGCGGCAGCGGTGTGCGGCATCGCGTGGACCTCATCCACCTTCAGCGGGGCCACGTGCAGCACGGACACGCCCAACGCCGCAAGGCGGCGGGCGGCCTTCTCGGCCAGGACACCGGCAGCCGGGTCTTCGGCCAGGTTCTTGAGCACCTCGACCGCCGCCTCGCCGTTTTCCCGCTCCAGCATCGCCGCCAGGCGCCAGCGCAGCGCCGGCGGTCCGCCCTGTTTGGCGTCGGCCACCATCTCGTGCCAGTGCTCGAAACCCAGGTTGAAGTCGCCCCGCCGGAGGTCCTCGTCGATCACGTGCGCGACGTGCGCGACGCCCTGGGCTGCCGTCCCGTCCTGACAATGGCTCTGCCAGATGGCGAGATGGGCGTCCGGGTGCCTGGGCTCGGCCGCGAGCACCCTCTGGAAGGCTTTCCGCGCCGCCGCGGTGTCGCCCCGGGCCATCAGCTCGAGGCCTTCCTCGAGCGCCGGGTGCTGCTTAACCGAGATCTGCCCTTCGATCTTGGGCGCGATGAAACGCTCCTCGATGTGCAGCTGCTTGATCACGAAAGCGAACAGGAACCCGAACACGAACCCGCCCACGTGGGCTCGGTAGGCGACGCCCGATTCGGCGGTGAGGCCGGCGAAAAACAGCTGCTGAGCGAGCCATAGCGGCAACACGATCCAGGCCGGCAGCTCCACCGTACCGGTGCGGATGAAGAAGATAAAGTAGAAGTAGAAGAACCGGATCTTCCTGGTGGCGAAACGCACGAGGAACGCACCCATGATCCCCGCGATCGCACCCGACGCACCTATCAGCGGCGACTCGGAGTTCGGGAAGCCGGCAATGTGCACGAGGTTCGCAATCGCACCCGAGGCCAGGTAGAGGACGAGGAAGAGAGGGCGGCCGAAGGCGTCCTCGATGAACGGCCCCGACAGGTAGAAGAAGAGCAGGTTCCCCAGCAGGTGCAGGATCCCGGCATGCACGAAGAGGCTGGTCAGCCAGGTTACCGCCTTCGGATGCGCAGGGACCAGCCCCCAGTTCATGAACGGGTGATCCGCCAGGGCCTCACGGTAGGCATTCACGAGCGTGTCGAGCTGGTGCTGCGTTTTCTGCCGCTCCCTTTCGTCATCGGCCGCGCGTCTGGCCATGCTCCTCACGCTCTCCGTCAGCATGTTGAGTTTCTCGCGCTGCGCATCGGACACGCCGCCCGGCATCAGCCCCTCGGGGAAAGGCAGGTAGGGGTGTTGGGACCAGAACTCCATCGTCTCGGCGCGCTTCTTCGCGAGCGCCTCGTCGGCGCTGTTGACCTGGGGGGCAAGCACGATGAAGGACAGGATGTTGAGGGCGATGATGGCGAAGCTCACCCAAGGCAGGCGCCGTACCGTGTCCTGGTCGAGCCCGATCGGGATCAACACGTGGGCAATCCTTTTCCTGACACCATGATACGACGCGTGGCCCGATTCCGAGAACCTCCGCCGGGGCTATCGGCTGGGCGGGGCCGTGCGCGCCGGCGCAGGAAGCTCCCAGGTGAACGGGCCTGGGTTGTGGACCTCGGGGTTCGCCTGGTCCCAGAGCTTCTCGCCATCGGGCACGGAAAGCTGTGCAGATCCGTCGGAGCGGACCGTGTAGAACAGCTGGCCGCCGGTGAACGGGTCGTTTGTACTCGCTTCGGGGAACGAACTCAGGGAGCTCGGATATGCGCCCGTCTCCAACGCTTGACGCCGTAAGGCAAGGGCGATCCTCGCCAGCCGACGCTGCGAGAGCACGACCTGGTTGCGAGCCGCTGCTCTAACAAGGTTGGGTGTCGCGAAGGGCGTCGCAACGGCCTTACGGCGGAGGTCGGTGCCGTAGGGTTCGTCCATGACGTTGACAAGCTTCACGCAGTACTCCATGGCCGGCGCGTCGTACCGGCCCGGTAGCAGCAGGTCGACGACCCTCTCAACACCCTCGAACCTTCCCGAAGCGCCGGCACCCAGCCGATCCAGCGCGACTCTGGCCATCAGCTGCTTCCACGCCACGCGGAGATCGATCTGGACAAAGGCCTGCTCCAGGCGCGAGGTCCCAGCACCATCAAGATCGGGGCTCGCGGCCGCCCCCTGGATCACGCCCAGGAGCATCTTCTCGCACGCGACCCCTACCAGTTCCGCGACCAGCAGGGGCTCTCGCTCCAGCGCGGCGGCCATCGCCGACATCGCTTCGGCGTTGGCCACAGCCCGCGCCAAGTCGTGCCCCTGGAGCGCAAGGAGGCTGTCCGCGTAGAGCAGCCTTTGCACAGAAAGGACCTTGAGCAGCGATGGTATTTGCCCGGGTTTCACCATCTTGGCAGCGGAGTCGGCAATCCCTAGGTTCGACTTCTTCAGGCCGACCGCGCGGTGGAGCAGCTCGAGCACCGGGCGGTTGTCTGCCACGATGCGCCGGAGATCCGCCCGCTGGCTTTCGGTCCAGCTCTCGGGCGGAGTCGTGCTCATCTCGTTCACAAGCGGCTTGTCGTTGCCCAGCAGGATCAGCGCCTCCGACCCCGCGCGGAGGAAGATGCCACCGTTGTCACTGTCGGGGATTCTGGGTGATTCGAAGGCGCTTGCGACGAGCGGTCCGAGCTGCTCTCGGAGGTCGCGCTCCGCACTGGCGAGTCTCCTCCCCCAGTACACCCGCACCACCAGCAGGGCTGCAAGCGCCACCACCAGCACGACGCCCACGACCCGCAGCGTCCAGCGCACAATCATCGATGATGCCTTCATCTCCCCCTCCAGTGCTTCCGCGGCCGCTCACAGGCGGTCCAGCTCCTCGATGAACTGCTTCTCGACGTCGTTGTTCCGCCCGGCGTCGCGCCCGGCGACGACCATCGGCACGCCCTTCAGGCCGAGTTCCTTCTCCAACTCTCTCCTCTCGGTGCCCGCCTGCGATCCGGCAGGGATCACGGGTGATGGCCGGCGCGGGAGCGAGAGCAGCGCGTGGCACAGCACGAGCAGGAGCAGCGCGGTCACCCATGCAAGGTCGAAGGGGTTGAACCACCAGCGCCCGCGCTTCGCAGTAGTCTGCTGGTGCGCCGCGGCGCGAGCCGCCCGCAGCGCGCGCTCCCTGAGATCACCCGGGGGCCGCGGTGTCCTCGTCCCGGCGAAGAGATCCTCTTTCATGGCTCAACCCCCAGAAGCTTGCGCAGGCGGCGCATTCCGAGCCGGTACCGGCTGGCCGCGGTGAAGGTCGGCACCGCGGTGGCCTCTCCGATCTGTGCAAACGACAGCTCTGCGAAATGACGGAGCCAGACCGCCTCCCGCTGGGTGGCGGGCAGCCTTTGCAAGAGGTTGGAGAGACGGTGTGCATCCGCACCGGTCTCGTGGTCGGCGCTGACCGGCTCCAGCAGCGTGTCGTCCGCCTGCACGGTGTTGCGACGTTGTCTCAGAATATCCACGGCGGCGCTGTGCGCCATGGCGAGCAGGTAGGCCCGCGGGTTACGCACCCCGGCGAGGCTGCCGGCTCTCCGGGCCAACCGCACGAAAACCTCCTGCACCGCGTCCGCCGCGTCCTCTCGCGAGCCGGTGCGCCACAGGGCCAGACCGAAGAGGTCGTCGGCGCACGCGTCGTAGACGACCGCGAGTGCCCCGAGGTCGCCCGCGGCGAGCGACGCGAACGCGTTGGCAAGCTCGCCCGCGTCAACAGCCACCGCGCGTCCCGCCCTCGACGCCACCCTGGCCGCCAGCGACACCACGGCGCTCCCGGTGCCGTCGCCCACATCCTGAAAGACGGATCACGCCTGCGATTTTGTCACGCATCTAAACTGGGAGGGGAAAAAGGGAGAAACAGTAAAGGGAAAACGAGTGCTTGTTGCCGCCTTCCCTTTACCCTTTAGCTTTTGACCTTTGCCCTCTTTTGCTCTTTTTCCTTTCCCTGTTTGTCCTCTACCCCAGCCAATCGGGCGAGGTCCAGGATCTTCGCGAGCTCGTCCTCGGGCAGGACCTTCAGGCGGAGGGCGGCCTCCATTACGCTAACCCCCGTCTTCTCGGCGGCCTTGGAGACCTCCGCGGCGCGCTCGTAGCCGATGCGAGCCGCGAGGGCGGTCGCGAGGGCCGGGCTGGCGGCGGCGAGCCGCCGCGCACGATCCGCGTTGACCCGCATTCCCGAGAGGCAGCGCGAGGCGAACACGTCGCAGGCTCCGGCCAGCAGGCGCGCCATCGTGTCGAGGTTCCAGGCGAGCAGCGGGTTGGCGTGCGAGAGATCGAGCTGGTGCAGCGCGGCGCTGGCACGGCACGCCGCGGCCAGGCCCTCGACCTCCAGCGCAACCTGGGCCACGGCCTCGGGGATCACCGGGTTGACCTTGCCGGGCATGATGGACGAACCAGGTTGCACGGCGGGCAGTTCCAGCTCGCCGAGGCCGCCGAACGGCCCCGACGCCCGCAGGCGCACGTCGTTGGCGATCGCGAGCAGCACCCGCCCCAGTCCGGCCAGCCCATCCGCGAACGCAATCGGGTCGTCCTGGGCGCCGATCCCCGCGGCGGGGTTGCCGTGGAGCTTCAGCGCAAGCTTCGTGGACGCGGCCAGCAGCTCGACCGCGCGCGCCACGGCCGCGCGGTCGGCCCCGATGCCGGTCCCAACGGCCGTGCCGCCCAACGGCAGGGCCAGAAGCGAATCCGCCGCCGAGCCGCCGCGCGCGAGGGCGGCATCGAGCCGATCGGCCCAGGCTCCAAAGACCCGCCCATAGGTGGTGGGGACGGCGTCCATGAAGTGCGTCCGCCCGAGCGTGACCGTCGCACGGTGCTCGCTCTCGAGCCGGCGGAGCTCCGCCGCAACCCTGTCTGCGGCAGGCCTCACGCGGTCGCGCCAGGCCAGGGCCGCCGCGAGGCGCAGCGCGGCAGGGATCGCGTCGTTGGAGGACTGCCCCAGGTTGACGTGGTCGTTCGGGTGGACGGGCGTGTGCGCGGCCGGGTCGCCCCCGAGGGCGCGGTTGGCGAGGTGCGCCACCACCTCGTTCATGTTCATGTTGGTGGAGGTCCCCGAGCCGGTCTGGAAAACATCCACGGGAAAGTGAGCGAGGTGCCCGCCGGATGCGACCTCGTCCGCCGCTCCTGCGATCGCCCCGGCCAGGTCGGCCGCCAGCAACCCGCGATCCCGGTTGGCGCGGGCAAAGGCGGCCTTGATCCGCGCGAGCGCCGCGAGGAAACCGGCCGGAAGCGTCCACCCGCTGATGGGGAAGTTGGCCACGGCCCGTGCGGTCTGGGCCCCGTACAGCGCTCCGGCCGGGACTTCCATCGCGCCCAGCGTGTCCTTCTCGAGACGGGTCGTGCCTGATGAACGCACCATGGCTCTCACCTCTCCTTCTGCAAACGCCGGCGCGTTGCGCTTCCCTTCCGAAACGCCGGCGCGCGGGTTTCTAGCTCCGGTGCTTGGTTCTGCCCGCTTTCGCTTCGGGGATCAGCAGCGAGCCGGCGGTGGCAAGCGCAAGAATGACGGCGACGACCGCCAGCGAGACCTCGGTCGGGATCTCCACGACTTCGCCGAGGAGCATCTTGACGCCGACCAGCACCAGGATCACGGCAAGCGCGGGGCGCAGGAAGCGCAGCGACCGCAGAGCGCCCGCCAGCACGAAGTAGAGCGCCCGCAGGCCAAGGATCGCGAAGATATTCGAGGTGTAGACCACGAACGGGTCCCGGCTGACCGCAAGCACGGCCGGAACCGAGTCCACCGCGAACATCACGTCCGTGCTCTCGATGGCCACCAGCACAAGGAACAGCGCCGTGAATCGCGTGCCGCCCTCGGTCTTCACCGTGAAGCGCTCGCCGTGATAGCTCTTCACCATCGGAAGCACGCGGCTCGCCCAGCGCACCACGACGTTGCGCTCCGGGTGTACCTCCTCGCCGCCCCCCAACCCGAGCTTGGCCCCTGTGGCGACCAGCACCACCCCCAGTATGTACATCACCCAGTGGAAGCGCGAGATCAGAGCGACGCCGGCGAAGATGAAGAGGCCGCGAAAGATGATCGCGCCCAGGATCCCCCAGAACAGCACGCGGTGCTGGTGTTCGGACGCCACCCCGAAGTAGGTGAAAAGCGCAAGGAAGACGAACAGGTTGTCGACCGAGAGGGATTCCTCGATGAGGTAGGCGGTGAGGTATGAAAGCGCTGCGTCGTGTCCGCGGGCCAGACCAACGACCAGCGAGAACCCCAGTCCCAGGCCGACGTACACGGCGCTCCAGGCGAGCGCCCTCCTGGTGCTCTCGTACTTGGAATGGCGATGGAACACCGCGAGGTCGAGCGCCAGCAGCACCACGACCACCGCGGCAAAAACCAGCCACCACCAGGCGGTCACCGAGCAACCTCCTCCGCCACGATGCTAGCAGCGAGGTCCCGGGGCGCGGCGCGCAAGCTCAGTACGCCGGGCCAAAGAACACCGCGTTGGCCAGCAGCAGCATGCTGGCACGGGTGAAACCACGCGCCGCGGGGTCGTCGGCGAAAGCCACCACCTTGCCCCGCTTGTAGGGCTGCAACATGAGGTACGCTTTGCGCGGGAGCTGCTCGCGGGAGACAGCCAGCAGGAACCCGGACTGGACCAGCTTGTCGGGCGCGGCGAAAATGCCCACGTTGGTCCCCTTGTCGAGCTTCAGGGGGGCGAAGACGCGCCGTGAGTTGACCAGCACGTCCACACCGCCCTCCGGGAAGCCGGCGGCGAGGCAGCTCTCGGCGTCGAGCTCCACGCGCAGGATAGCGCCCGGCACTAGCGGCGGATCCTCCTCGCTCGGCTTGATCGCGTTGTCGTAGTCGAAGGCTCGGCCGGCGGGAGGCTTGGCCTCCGAGGACGAGGCGGGCTTGCCCTTCTCGGTCGGCGGTTCCGAGCCCAACCGGTTCTCCAGCTTGGAGGCGAGCAGGCCGACCTTTTCCCCGGTCAGCACGGCCGCCCCTCCCCCCACGCCGATCAGCACGCCGCCCTCACCCACCCAGGCGGTCAGGCGCTTGACCCCCTCCTCGCCCAGCACCGACGCGTACGATCCGGCCCGCTCCCAGGAGTCGGGCAGGATGATCACGTCGAAGCGCGAGAGCTCTGCGCGCGCCAGCGTCGAAGTCGCGACGACGCTCACCGGGTAGCCGAAGTACATCTCGAGGGCGTACCACAGATCCCCCGTGCTGAACGCAGCGGTCGGCACGTCCCAGGCGATCGCGACGCGCGGCGGTTTCAGCGCGAAGACATTGGTCGAGCCGAGATCGATCCCGCGATCCGCATAGCCCGTGTCGGTGCCCACAAAGCTGGCACCTGTCAGGCGTGCGACCTCGACGACACGCTCAAGCAGGCCATCCGCGTTGCCGGCGCGACGTATGACCACCGTGCCGCGCCCGTACTGCCGTCCCTTGAGCGTGAAAGGCTTGGCGGCCACCGATACCTTCACGCCCTGCTGGAGCAGCCGCGCCAGCGCCCTGGCCGAGGCGCCTCCCTCCCACGGCAGGAGGAACGCGACCTTGCCTTCGCCGGTGACGGAGCCTGCGGGTAGGCTTCCCGCCTTTACGGGCTCCATGGCCAGGCCGCGCGGCAGGGCCTGCAGGGGCTTTGCCGGGACGTTCCAGAGGAGCGGAAGCGACCACGCCGTGATGTCGTAGATCTCGTCGGGCAGGCGCTTGGCGTCCCGGCGCTCCTGCTCCTTCTCGAACGCCTGCCCCATGGACGCACCGCGCTCCAGGAGCGTGCGCGCCAGGCGGCCCAGAGGTTGATCGAGCGGCACGATGAAGCTGCCCGTCGCGATCCCTTCCCGGCCCTCGGTCACGCGGAAAGCCTCGACGCCCTGGCGGGCCAGCAGCTCGGCGAGCTCGGCCGCCTGGGTCGTCTCCTTCCCCTCCCCGAGGACGTAGGCGCGCACCGAGCCCTTTTGTCCGTCCGTGACGGCCGCCTGACGGAAGCTGTACCAGGCATGGAGGAAACGGGCTCGGTTCTCGGCCGTCGTCAGCGAGGTGGTGAAGGCCGCCAGCAGGTGGTGCTGGACGGTCTCCGCATAGGTAAGAAGGGAGCCGTCCCGCAGGGCGACCACGAGGCCCCTGCTCGAGGCCTCCTCGAAGGTCATGCCGATGGCGCCGGTCAAGGCCGGCCAGGACTCGCCGTACCCGGGGTAGAACTCGTCGAAAACCTCGCGTGTCCAGTAGCGGAAGCCGTGCGCATCGAAGGCTGCCGCGTTGGCGCGCCCGAGAACGTCGAGCAAGCCGGTTTCCTCCCCCGAGAGCAACGGGTGGCGAGGTTCGGCCGGCGGCGCGAAGAAGTAGCCCATCTCCGCGCCCATCTCATGCAAATCGGCGACCACGATCGGGTGGTAGCGCAGCATCGCGTTCACACGCCCCACGGTCTCCGGGTGGGTGAGCGCCATCCAGTCACGGTTGAGGTCGAAAAGCTCGTGCGAGACACGGCCACCCGGCCAGGGCTGGATGTGCTCGGCGCTCGACGGCTCGGGGTCGGGCCGGACGCCGCGCGCCCGCCACGTGGAGCCCACGAAACGCGCCCGGCCGTCGGGGTTTTCCATCGGGTCGATGACGACGAACGTGTTGTCGAGGATCTGGGCGATCTCCGGCCCGCTACCCGCCGCCAGGTAGTAGGCGAGGGCAAGACCCGCATCGCCTCCGGAGGCCTCGTCGCCGTGGACCGAGCACTGGATCCAAACCACGGCGGGCAGGTCGCGGATCGCCTCGTCGGCCTGCAAGGCGTTGACGAGGCGGGCGTCGCCCAGGCGCGCCAGCCGGTTCTGGACGTCGTCCCACCGGGCGATGTTCGCGGGCGAGCTCACGACCAGCAGCACGAGCGGACGGCCTTCCAACGAGCGGCCGTACTCCAGCAGGCGCACGCGCGTCGGTACTCCTGCGGCGAGCGCCTGCGCGAACTTGAAGACCTGCCCAGGGTCGGTGATCTCCTCGCCCCAGGCGAAACCCAGCGTCTTGTCGATCGTCGGCGCCGCAGCGTCAAACGTCGCCCGTGGAAGGACGCCGAAGAACTCGCCGGCGACGGCCGCCGACGCAACGAGTGCGATCGCCAGACCGATCGCCAGCTTCCTGAAAGCCATCGTGCACCCCCGATGCGACATGCGCGCCATTGTACGGCCTCCCGCGTCGGGGGGCCCGCGCCGGTGCGGCAGGTTGCGCCAACAAACACCACCCCGCACCGACGGGGTGCGGGGACTGTCCGTGAGGATCGGATACCGGCTGGCGGTCTACGGCTTCTTCTTCTTGCCGCCCATCATCCTGGCCATCGGGTTGGACTCATCGCCCTCCGCGCCGAGCAGGCTGGTCTCCTTGTAGTCCGAGGGGATTTCAAAGGTCGAGTTGGGCACCGCCATCACCTGCAGTTCGCTGACCTCCATGGTCACGGTGTTCGTCTCGACCTTACCCTTCTCGTCGGTGCCGGTGGTCACCGTCTTGCGCTTGAGAGGGAAGCCCTGCACCTTACCCATCTCGGCCTTGACCAGAGCGTCGAGTTGCTCGTTGCCCGTCTTGGGCGGGGCCTTGCGCAGCCAGATCCCGAGGGCGGCCTCGACGAGCTTGGGCGCGGCCCAGATCTCCTCTTCCTTCACGACCCTGCTGGTTTTCTTCATCATCATGAAGCTCATGGACATCGTGTAGGTCGTGCGGAAGCGGTAGTGAACGGTGGGGATACCTGCTACTACGCCATCGGGCTCCGAACCCAGGCTCTCGACCTTGGGGTCGGTGAAAGTCATGTTCATCATCTTCATGGCGCCGCCGGCCATGCCCATGATCGAGTCGAAATCCCACTTCATGTAGGTCTGGTCCTTCGGGTTGACCAGGAACATGCTCGTGCCGCCGTCCTTCGTGATGAGGTAGGTGCCCTTGCCCATCATCGGGTTCGAGCCTTCCTCGAAAAGCACCTTGCCGTTGTCACCGTTCACCCAGGTCTTGGCCACGGAGTTCTGCTGCTCCGCCGCCTTGCCGCCCTCGGCCGTCGTCTTGGCCACAAAGACAACGCCGGCAAAAGACTGCGCCGCAACAAGAACAAAGACCGCCACCACAAGCCCGCTGAGCTTTCTCATTCAATCCCCCTTTATCAGAACGCCATTATTGGGCGCACGCAGCGGCGATGCAAGAACGGGGTCGCCAGTTCTCGATGCGCGACCCGCTGCTCCTCCACGGTGTCCTTTCTGCCCGGTGCTCGGTACCCCGTCTCTCACACGCTCACGACCTGGCGGATTTCGGGGACGCGCTGCTTGAGCCTCTCCTCGACGAAACCCACCAGGGTCATCATGGCCATCGGACAGCCGCCGCAGGCGCCCAGCAGGCGCACCTGGACCACGCCTTCGTTGACTCCGACAAGCTCCACGTCGCCGCCGTCCATGCGGAGCGCCGGCCTCACTTCCTCGAGGGCGTCCTTGACCTGCTGCTCCAACGTTTCGACCTGAATCGTCATCCAAACCTCCCAACCCCTTCTATTCTGACACGAACGGGAACACCCCCTCCCGGTCCGATCTTCCCATCGCCGCCGCGGGTCGGTTCTGCTACTGTAGGCTCTCGGTGGATGAGTCCGTGAACCTGAAACCCTCCCTTTGCGTTGGATAGGACGGTGATGAAGCACGAGGCGCTCGAAGCCATCGTTGAGCGGTGTCGGACCGGCGACGAGCGCGCCTGGGAGGAACTGGTGGACGCCACGGCCGACGACATCTTCCGCATGGCGGTGAGCTTCACGCGCCATCGTGGAGAGGCCGAGGACCTCACCCAGGAGGTCTTTCTCAAGCTCTGGCAGAACTTGCACCGTTACACGACCGACTCGTCCTTCCGCGCCTGGGCGTTTCGGGTGGCACGCAACCTCTTCGTGGATGCCTACCGGCGCTCGCGCGACCAGAGAAGGGCGACCTGGGTGGACCCCGAGTTCCTGGAGCTGCTGCCGGGCGGCGAGGACCCCCACACCCGTGCGGTGCGGCGGCAGCGTCTCGAGATGGCCAAGTCGGCGCTCGAGCGCCTGCCGGAGGAGCTGGCGCAGCTCATCCTCCTGCGGGACTTCGCCGACTGGAGCTACGAAGAGCTGGCCGAGGAGCTGGAGCTCCCCCTCGGCACGATCAAGTCCCGCCTCAACCGGGCGCGGCGGGAGCTGGCGGCCGCGGTCGCCCTCCAGCTCACCCCCAGGATGAAGGTCGCGCCCGCAGGAGCCGACTCATGACGCCGTGCGAGGCCCTTCTCGACCACCTGGACGCCGCGGTTGCAGGCACCCTCCCGGCCGAACTCGCCGATCACCTGGCCGGATGTTCCGACTGCCAGCTCGCGGTGGAGCGGGCGCGCGGCCTGATGCTCGACCCGGTGCGCGCCCCGGCCTCCCTCAAGCAGCGGATCAAGGCCATGCCTCGCCTTGCCCCGGGTTGCGAGCAGGCCCTCGAGCTGCTCGGGATCGCCCTGGAGGGCGAACTCTCGGAGGACGACCGTGCCACGCTCATGGGGCACATCCACGACTGCGCGGTCTGCAAGGGTGTCTGGGAGGCCTTCGCCACGCTCCGCGAGGTGGGGACGAGCGTCCGCGCTCCCGGACGGCTGCGAGCGGCCCTCGCAGTGCCCGTGACGCGACGCGTGGAGATGCGCCGGCGTGCCCGCTACTTCGACCTGCGCCTGGCGACTGCCGCCGCGTACCTGATCGCGGCCATCACCGTGTCGCTGCTGTCGAACCCCGCCACCCTCGCACGCGCAAGCAGCGACAGGATGGACCAGGCCGCCACGTACGCCAGCGCGGCGGTCCAGAACCGCTTTTCGAGCTACTCGGAGCGTGCGATCGAGACCTTCGTGGCGGCGGAGGGCTGGGTCCGCGACCATGCCCTGAAAGCCTGGGAGCAGGCGCAGGCCTTCGTCGGCGGAAAGCAGGAGAACCCGAAACCGAACGGAGACGTTTCTAAGGATGGAGGACGGCAATGAACACACAGGACACCAGCCAACAACAACCCCCGGCGGCCACACCCGCCCCCGTGGAGCCCGCAGCCGTGCCGCTCGCACCGGTGCCACCAGCGGCGCCGTTCCGGCGCTCCCCCGGCCTCGCCCTCGTGCTGTCCTTTTTCCCAGGCCTCGGTCACCTCTACCTCGGGCTCTACCAGCGAGCCTTCGCCATCTTCCTCAGCTTCGCGATTGCGATCTGGCTGTCGGAACACTCGCACCTCGGGATCCTGCTCGCGTTCGTCTGGTTCTTCGCGGTGATCGACGCCTACCGCCAGGCCCAGTGCATCAACCTCGGCCTCTGCCCCGAGCCGGTTATGGGCACCGCGAAGGCAAACGCCCCCCGGCGCGGCGCCCTCGGGTTCGGCATCTTCCTCCTGGTCATCGGCGTGCTTCTGCTCTACAACCAGTTCTACCCGATCGACTTCACCTTCCTGGAGGACTGGTGGCCCCTGTTCCTCGTGCTGGCCGGGCTCTACCTCGTCACGGCCCACTTCCGGGAGAAGCAGCGCCAGGCCAGGCGCGCCGCCGAGGCCGAGTTACCGCCGGCCGGCACGAGCCCCGGCATCTGAGGCCCGCCCGCGCCACGTGTTCCGAAGCCCCGCCCCGCTGCAGCGCGGCGGGGCTTCTTGTGCCCGTTTCCTCTGCGCCCCCGACATCCTCACCACCAAGCCCGGATTATTCATGAGGGGCCGTAGCGAGAGCGCGGAGGTGGCTGTCATGGTGGGCGAGCTTCCGTTGCGGGGGGCTCGGCGCCGTTCCATCCGCCGCCGGCGCCTCGGCCCCCCAGTCCCCCAACGCTCGCGCGGCGGAGCCCCGCTCGCTCCGGGGCGAGGAGGGCAGCCCACCTCGTGTAGTACGGCGGCACCCTCCGAGCCCCGAGTACGCCCGCCAGGGCGGCCAGATCCGCGCTCGCAGTAGGCTCCTTCGTGAATAGTCCGGGCTTGGGTTGCCCAGTCTCCACATCGCACTCTGTTCGTGTATGATGCGCGCCAGTCGCGCGGCGGTACAGCTATAGGGTGGTGTGAACCAACGATCGCTGCAGGAAAAGGGCGCAGCCCGGCGGCATGCTGCAGGAACACGGAGCGGGCGCCAGAACACCTCTGGGGGAGGAGGAAAGGCAGATGAGTCCAACGGCGCAACTGATTCTTCTCGTCATCGGGTTCTCGATCTTCGGTTTGGCGTTCGCGGCCTACCTGGCCCGCTGGGTGCTGCGGCACAGCATGGGCAGCGAGGCGATGCAGCGCATCTCGAACGCCATCAAGGAGGGCGCGGAGGCGTTCATGCGAAGGCAGAACCGCACGATCCTGACGCTCGCGGTGCTCTTCGCCGCCGTGCTCTTCATCGGCTACGGCTTCGTGCGCAGCCACCGCGAGTTCGACCCGGTGGGCAGTTCCATACAGCTGGCCGTCTGGATCACGCTCTCCTTCGTCCTCGGCGCCCTGTGCTCGGTCTTCGCCGGGTACGTCGGCATGTGGGTGTCGATCCGCTCCAACATCCGCACCGCCACGGCGGTGCTCTCCAGCCTCAACGACGCCCTGCGCATCGCCCTGCGCGGCGGCGCCGTGTCCGGGTTGCTGGTGGTGGCCATGAGCCTGCTCGGCGTCTCCGGGCTGTACGCGCTGGTGAGCGCCGTGGGCGGGGTGGAGCCCACGAAGATCCCGCTGCTCATCGTCGGCTACGGCTTCGGCGCCAGCTTCGTGGCGCTCTTCGCCCAGCTCGGCGGCGGCATCTACACGAAGGCCGCCGACGTGGGCGCCGACCTCGTCGGTAAGGTCGAAGCCGGGATACCCGAGGACGACCCCCGCAACCCCGCCGTGATCGCCGACCTCGTGGGCGACAACGTGGGCGACTGCGCGGGCCGCGGCGCCGACCTGTTCGAGTCCACCGCCGCCGAGAACATCGGCGCGATGATCCTGGGCGCTTCCCTGGCGGCCGCAGCGGACAAGGCCGGCATGGGGTTCTCCGCCGGAATCGTCGGCGTGATGATGTTCCCGCTCGTCGCCCGTGCCTTCGGGATCGTCGCGTCGATCGTCGGCATCGTAATGGTGAAGATGGACAAGGAAGAGAAGATGGACCCCATGCAGGCGCTCAACCGCGGCTACTACTATGCGGTGGTGCTGGCGATGGTGGCGTTCGGCGGGACCAGCTACTGGCTGCTCAATTCCCCCAGCGCACCCAACGCGTGGTGGCACTTCTTCCTGTGCGGGATCATCGGCGTGCTCACGTCCGTGGCCTTCGTCTACATCACCCAGTACTACACCGAGTACCGCTACTCGCCGGTGCAGCACATCGCCGAGGCCTCGAAGACCGGTCCGGCCACCAACATCATAGCCGGCATCGGGGTCGGCCTCGAGTGCGTCTGGATGCCGGCCCTGGTCATGGGCGCGGCGCTGCTTTCGTCCTACTACCTGGGCGCGTCCTCGGGGCTGCCCCACGCCGGGCTGTTCGGGACCGCCGTCGCCACCATGGGGATGCTGGCCACCGCGGCCTACATCCTGGCAATGGACACCTTCGGCCCCATCACAGACAACGCCGGCGGGATCGTCGAGATGTCGGAGCAGCCGGAGGACATCCGCAAGAAGACCGATCGCCTGGACGCCGTCGGCAACACCACCAAGGCGCTGACCAAGGGGTACGCGGTCGGCTCGGCGGCCCTCGCGGCGTTCCTCCTCTTCCAGGCCTACATGGACGAGGTGGCGCAGTACGCCGGGCAGCAGATGCACGGGGTCAACCTCGCAAACCCGGTCGTCTTCGTCGGCGGCCTGCTTGGGGCGGCGCTAGTGTTCCTCTTCTCGGCCATGGCCATCCGCGCTGTGGGCAAGGCGGCGCAGTCCATCATCGAGGAGGTCCGCCGCCAGTACGCCAAGCTTCCGCGCCTGCACGACATCATCCAGTTCCCTGCGGACTTCAAGCCAGACTACGGCTCCTGCGTCGACATCGTCACCCGCGCCGCGTTGCGCAAGATGGTCGCGCCGGGCCTCCTGGTCGTCCTGACCCCGATCGGCGTCGGGCTCGTCTTCAAGGTCTTCATCACGGCCCAGGACAAGCTGATCTCGGCCGAGGCCGTGGCCGCGCTGCTGATGGTGGGGACGATCACCGGGATCCTCACCGCTCTCTTCCTGAACAACGGCGGCGGCGCCTGGGACAACGCCAAGAAGTTCATCGAGACGGGCGCCCACGGCGGCAAGTACCTGACCGCCGCCGACGGCACGAAGATGAAGAACCCGACACATGCCGCGGCGGTCGTCGGCGACACCGTTGGAGATCCGTTCAAGGACACCGCCGGCCCGTCGCTCCACGTGCTGATCAAGCTGCTCTCCACCATCACCCTGGTGCTGGCGCCGCTGTTCATCTAGCCGATCGCTCTGCCCTGCCGGCCGGGCGTGGTCTCCCCACGCCCGGCTTTCCCTTTGTGGTCCACCGTCGCGCGGGCATCGCTGCGTCATCCGCCCGCGAGAACCTTGCCGGGCTTGCCTGCGTTCTATGGCGTGAGAGGGAGGACGAAGATGGAAACCACATTCGAGACCGCTGCCCCCGCAAACCCTGCGAGCCCCTCGCACCCTTCCGGGACCGCGCCCATCGTCAGGCGCTCGACGGCCCTCGCCGTGGTGCTGTCGGCGCTGCCAGGGCTGGGGCACCTCTACCTCGGCCTGTACCGGCGCGGGATCATGTTCTTCGCGGCCTGGGTGCTCTCGCTCGGGCTCTCACACTCGCACCACGGCACCCTCGGCGTCATCATCCCGTTCATCTGGTTCTTCACTCTGATCGACGCGTTCCGCTGCGCGCAGGCGATCAACCTCGGCCAGGCCACCGCCGGCGTGCCGGGGGAGCTCGCGAGCCCCGTGGCGCTGCGCGCCAGCAACCTGGGTTTCGGCGTGCTGCTCCTGCTCGGCGGCGCCGTGCTCCTGTACAACCAGTTTTACCCCCTCGATTTCTCCTTCCTGGAGGACTGGTGGCCGCTCGCGATCGTGCTCTTCGGCGCGTACGTGATCGCCAAGCACCTCTGGGAGGAGCGGGAGCGGCGCGCCGTCAGCGAACTCGCGGGGAGCGCCTGAGCCGCACTGGCTCTCGGCGCTTCTTGACATCGGGGCGCGGGAGACCGCGCCCCTTCCTCGTACGTGCAGCCCGGCAGGCGTCCGCCCCCTGCCCGGAGGCTGGATACCCGCGTGGTGAAGTCGCTACGCGCCTGCCCCGGTGACGCGGCGGCAGTCGGCCATCACCTTGGCGATCACCGCGCCGGCCCGCTCGCGCCCCTTGCGAAGGACATCCTCCACGTAGCCGCGGTCGCGCTCGAGCTGCTCCCGCCGTTGCCGGGCCGGGCCGAAGGCATCGAGGAGAAGGCGCAGCAGGCGCTTCTTCAGCTCGCCGTAACCCGTGCCTCCCTCGGTGAACAGACGCTTGGTGGCGGGCCACTGCTCCGCCGGGGTGAAGAGCTTGAGGAGCGCGTAGAGCGTGTTGCCCCTCGTGGGCTTGGGTTCGCTGACCGGGGTCGAGTCGGTGACGATGGACATCACGCGCTTGGTAAGCTCGCCCTCGGGGGCGAAGATCTCGAGCGTGTTGCCGTAGGACTTGGACATCTTGTGCCCATCGACGCCCGGCACCACCGCCACCTCGGGCAAGATCAGCTCCTCGGGAACCTTGAGGACGGCCTCGCCGTAGGTCTGGTTGAAGGCGGCGGCGATGTCGCGGGTCATCTCCAGGTGCTGCTTCTGGTCCTTGCCCACCGGCACCCTGTCGGCGCGAACGATCAGGATGTCCGCGGCCATCAGCACCGGGTACGCGAACAGCCCGTGGTTGGGCGTGATCCCCTTCGCGACCTTGTCCTTGTACGAGTGGCCCCGCTGGAGCAACCCCATCGGCGTGACCGTCGAGAGCATCCACGCCAGCTCGGCGACCTCGGCGATGTCCGACTGCCGGTAGAGGACCGAGCGCCGAGGGTCCAGGCCGAGGGCGATGTAGTCGGCGGCGACCTTGAAGGAGTTCTCCCGCAGCTCGGCCCCGTTCTTGATCGTGGTCATCGCGTGCAAGTCGGCCACGAAGTAGAAGCCCTCGTTGGCCGGGTCGGCCTGCAGCTGTACGAACTGGCGGATGGCGCCGAAATAGTTGCCGATGTGCAGGTTTCCGGACGGTTGTACGCCCGACAGGATGCGCATCACACCTCCTTGCCGGGGGATGATACAGGATGAGGCTTCAGCTTCACGCTTAAGGCTTCAGGCCTCAGCCATCCAGAACAAAGATCGGACCAGCGTGCGGGGGGCGGGGTTCAACAGAGCGGGACCTGAAGGTCGTTCGTGAACCCTGAAGCCGTGCGGCGGCGTGGGTGGCGAGCCTCAAGCGTGCGAGGGTGCCGGTGTGCTGAGCGCCTGCGCTGCTCTGTGTTGCCTTTCCGGTGCCCTGTGCCCGGAGCCCTGTTTTCTCAGTGGAGCGCAAGCTGGCGGGAGAGGATCGCCTCGCCTGGCCTGCGAACGTTCGAGATCAGAGGTTGCCCGGAGTCCCCGACCAGCTCCACGGGGCGCGGCGGGTGGGCCGGGCGGCCGAAGCCGCCGGTGAGCTTCGCCGCGGCGACGTCCCCCTTGTAGGCGGCCAGGATGTTCCGCACGTACGCTCGCGTCTCGCCGTATGGGGGCACACCGCCGTGCCTCTCGACCGCCTCGGGGCCCGCGTTGTAGGCGGCGAGCGCACGGGAGAGATCGAAGTCGAAGCGCCGCAGGAGGTCGCTCAGGTAGTGCACGCCGCCGCGGATGTTCTGGAGCGGGTCGAAGGCGTTGCGCACGCCGTACAGGCTTGCGGTCTCGGGCATAAGCTGCATGACCCCCCGGGCACCCCTGCTGCTCAACGCCCGCGGGTTGTAGCCGGACTCCATGCGGATCACCAAGTCCACCAGGGTGGGGTCGAGGCCGTGGGTGCGCGCGGTCTCCTGGACCGCAGGCCAGAGCTGCATGCGCCGCTCCGGCACACCGTCCGGCACCGAGCCCGCGCGCGCGGCGCTGGCAGGTACGTTGACCACATGGCGGGTCCCGTCGGGGGCGGTCAAGATGACCACGCCACCCAGGCGCTGGCCCGCTGCGGAACCGGCCGCCAGCACCGCTGCCACCGCTGCGATCGCCACCTTGCTCACGCCAGCAATTCCTCCACCACCCCGGTCGCCATCCGCAGCGCCTCGGGGAGCTTCGCGGGCGCCTTGCCGCCTGCCTGCGCCAGCGATGCCTTCCCGCCCCCTCGCCCGTCCACGACCGGGGCGAGGCGGCGCACGATCTCGCCCGCCGAGATCCGCGGCGCCAGGTCCTCGGTCACGGCGGCCAGCAGCGTGGCGGACTCGCCGCTGACCATGCCAAGCACCACGATCCCTGATTTGATTTTACTACGCAGCGCATCCGCGAGCGTGCGGAGGTCCGCCGGCGCCATCTCGGGCACGTCCCGGATGAGCACTTTCACCCCGCGGACCTCCTGGACCTCGGCCTCGGTGCCTCCGCCGGAGGCCAATTTGAGCTTGAGACTCTTGATCTCCTGATCCTGCTCGCGCAGGCGCTTGTCCTGCGCCTCGATGGCGGCGGGCAAGCCGTCCACCGGCACGTTGGCGCGTGCCGAAGCCTGCCGCAAGAGACGGTGGTAAACCTGGAAAAGCTCGACCGCTGCCCGCCCGGTCACAGCCTCGATCCTCCGGACGCCCGCGGCGATCCCGCGCTCCGAGGTGACCTTGAACGCCCCGATGTCCCCGGTCCGGCGCACATGGCAACCCCCGCATAGCTCGCGCGAGACGGTCCCACCGGCCACCGACACGACCCGGACGGTCTCGCCGTACTTCTCGCCGAACAGCGCCATGGCGCCGGCGGCGCGCGCCTCCTCGAGCTTCATCTCCTGCGCGCCAACCTCGTAGTTTGCCCGCACGTTCTGGTTGACCAGCGTCTCGATTGCCTCCAGCTGCTCCGGCAGTAACGGCTGCGGCCACGAAAAGTCGAAGCGCAAGCGCTCCGGCTCCACCAGCGAGCCCGCCTGCTGGGCGCTCGGGCCCAGCACGCGATGGAGGGCGGCGTGAAGGAGGTGGGTCGCAGTGTGGTTGGCCTGCGTGTCCAGGCGCCGCCCGCGGTGGACCTCGGCGCGCACGGGACGTCCCTGGCGCAAGGTCCCCTCCTCGACGACCACGCGGTGAACGATCAGACCCTGCACCGGTTTTTGCGCGTCGCGGACGGCGGCGCGGCCGCCCTGCCAGGTGAGGACGCCCTGGTCGCCGATCTGGCCGCCGGACTCCGCGTAGAACGGCGTGCGGTCCAGGATCACCTCGCCCTCGCCCGTAAGGAAGTCCGTCTCTCCCTTCGGCGAGAGCAGAGCGAGGACCTTGGCGCCGTCGAGGGCGAACTCGTTATAGCCCACGAACTCGCTCTTCACGCCGCGGGAAGCCAGCAGCTCGTACTCCTCCCGGAAGCGCGCCAGAAGGTCGCCCCTCCAGCTCTCCTGTCCGCGGGTGCGGGCCGCCTCCAGCCTCGCTTCGAAGCCCGCGCGGTCAAGGGTGAGGCCCTCCTCCTGCGAAAACTCCTCCAGGATGTCGAGCGGGATGCCGTGCGTCTCGTAGAAGTAGAACGCGGTCTCGCCGGGCAGCGTGGCCCCGCCCGCCCGCTTGACGCGGTCCAGCTCCCGCCCCACGAGGTCGGTGCCGACGTTGAGCGTGCGCGAGAACCTCTCCTCCTCGGTGCGGAGGAGCTGCTCGACGACCGGCCAGCGCTGCACCAGTTCCGGGTACACGTCGCCCATGGTGGCGTTCACCGCGGGCACGACGTCGGCGAGGAAGACGCCGTCGAAGCCCAGGGTGCGCCCGTAGCGCAATGCCCTCCGTACGATCCTGCGCAACACGTAGCCGCGCCCCTCGTTGGAGGGCACAACCCCGTCGGCCAGCAGGAACGCCGCGGCCCGGGCGTGGTCGGCGATCACCCGAAACGCCGGACCGTGCTCGCCCTCCGGGTCGTACGGGCGCTGCGAGAGCTCGACGATGCGCGCCAGGATCGGGGCGAACACGTCGATGTCGTAGTTCGAACGCGCCCCCTGCATGACGGCGGCAATGCGCTCGAGCCCGGCACCCGTGTCGACGCACGGCTTCGGCAACGGGTGCATGTGCCCGGCCACGTCGCGCTCGTACTGCATGAACACCAGGTTCCAGATCTCGACCGTCTCGTCCCCGGGGCCGTTCACCAGCTCGGCCCTGTTGTCCTTGAGGTGCTTGCCCTGGAAGCAGTGGATCTCGCTGCACGGGCCGCAGGGGCCGGTCTCCCCCATCGCCCAGAAGTTCTCCTTTTCCCCGAAACGCAGGATGCGCTCGGGCGGTGCGCCCACCTCGTGCCAAAGGCGTGCAGCCTCGTCGTCATCGGTGTAGACGGTGAACCAGAGCCGCTCCGCCGGGAGCTTGTAGACCTGGGTGACGAGCTCCCAGGCGAAGCGGATGGCGTCGGCCTTGAAGTAGTCCCCGAAGGAGAAGTTGCCCAGCATTTCGAAGAAGGTGTGGTGGCGTGCGGTGTAGCCGACGTTGTCGAGGTCGTTGTGCTTTCCCCCGGCGCGCACGCACTTCTGGCACGAGGTGGCGCGCGTGTAGTCGCGCTGCTCGCGCCCGAGGAAGGCATCCTTGAACTGGTTCATCCCGGCGTTGGTGAAGAGGAGCGTGGCGTCGCCGGCGGGGATCAGCGACGATGATGGCACCACGCGGTGCCCGTGCGCGGCGAAGTAGTCCAGAAAGGCCTGGCGGATCTCCCGCGTCGTCGGTTTGCTTCCCATACGGCTGGTCTCCCCGTTCTCGTGTCTGGCGCGCCGCGCCTGGTCCACCGCAAAGCCGCGCGCGAACAGGTAACGTACCACTTTCCGCGGCACTTCCGGAAGCCCGCGCCAGGGGACACGCTTCGCGCCGACAGGGCACCCGCGAACGCCGATGTCATCGCCCTTCCAAACCTACGGACCTTTCTTGCCCGGATTATTCACTAGGGGCCGTCGCGAGAGCGCGGAGGTGGCCGTCATGGTGGGCGAACGTAGGGGTGAGGGCCCGAGGCGTACAGGGTGCCGTACGCCGCAGGGTTCGAGCCCCGAATACGTCCGCCAGGGCGGCCAGATCCGCGCTCGCAGTAGGCACCTTCGTGAATAGCCCGGGCTAGGAGCCTGTCCGAATAATGCTCCGGCTGCGAATTCCGATGGCATCCGGCTGGCTGTGTCAGCCGTCGCGAAAAGTCCTCGACGTAGCTCTGGCTGCGCCTCCGAGCTTTTCGCGCGGCTTCCTTGCCATCCGGCGCCCTCGGAATTCTCGCATTCGTTGTTTACTAGGGACAGGCTCCTAGTACTTGAACTGCGCGAGAAGCCCCTGGAGCTGCGTGGCCACGGCCGCGAGTTGCGTGGCGGCTTCCTCGGTCTCCGCCACCCCTTGCGTCGTGTTCTGGGCGGCGCCGGCGACTCGCGCGATGTTTGCCGTGATGTCGGAGGTGAGCCCCGCGGCCGTGGCGATGTTGCGGCCGATCTCGGCGGTCGTGGCCGACTGCTGCTCGACCGCACTCGCGATCGACGCCTGAAGCTCGTTCACGCGGGCGATGATGCCGGTGATCTTGTCCATCGTTCCCGCAGCCGTTTCAGTCTCGCTCCGAATGCCGTCCAGTCGTCCGGCGATGCCCTCGGCCGCCCTCGTGGTCTCGTTCGCCAGCGCCTTCACCTCCCCGGCAACTACCGCGAAACCCTTTCCCGCCTCGCCGGCCCGCGCCGCTTCGATGGTCGCATTGAGGGCCAGGAGATTGGTCTGCTTCGCGATCGCGGTGATCACGTTGAGGATCTCCTCGATCTCCAGCCCGCTCTCCCGCAGGCGGGTCATGTTGGCGTGCGCCTCGGCCGCCATGTGGGTCGCGTCGCTCGCCACCCGTGCGGCCTCGTTGGAGCTGGTTGCGATCTCCCGGATACTGGCCACCATCTCCTCCACCGCCGTGGCGCCCGACTGCACGTTTGAATTGACCTGGTCGGCAGCCGTGGACGCCATCCGAGCCCGAGCGGCGCTCTCGTTCGCATTGCTGCTCATCCGGTCGCTCGCCCCGGCGAGCGTCGCGAGGGAGCCGGCGAGCGTCCGCGTGCATGCCGCGATCGCACGCACGGACTCCTGCAGCTTGCCGACGAAGGTGTTGAAGCTGGCGGCGAGCTGGCCGACCTCGTCCCGACCGCCGACGGCGATCCGTTGTGTGACATCACCCTCCCCCTCGGCGATGTCCTGGAAGCGACCCACCATCTGAGCGAGCGGCGCTATCATGCGGCTGATCTGCCAGGCGGCAAGCAGCACGATCGGCACCAGCACGACGAGACCGGCAACGAAGGTCGCGGTAAGCGCCCGCAGGGCCTGCGCCCGCATAGGGGCGAGCGTGAACGCGACCGCGAGATGACCGATAGTCTCGCCGCTTCGCGACTTCAGGGCCTGTGCCTGGTAGACGGTCCTACCCGCGTTCACGTTGCCGGTCTGGAAGAGCTGATCTTCGATGCCCTTCGGAAGACTGAAGGAGTCGGGCAGGGCCAGGAGCAAGGTGCGGTCGGCCCCGAGCAGTGCCGCGCCTTCGAAGCTCGAGTAGGTTTTCAGCCGACCGAGGGTGTCCTTGGCCGCGTAGAGGCGACCCGCCGACACCGCCAGCTCGGCGTTGAGCGCCGCGAACTCCACCACGGAGTGCTGCTGTTCCGTCAGCGCCTGCAGCGTGGATCGCCACTGAATGTACGAAAGGACCGTCACCACCGACACGACACCGACGACCAGCGCGCCAGTGATCATCAACAGGAACTTCTTCCGCATTGGGCGCTCCCCGTTCCGCTTCCCCGACTACGTCACTTCAATTACGTTAGAGGCCGCCCGTCACAGCGTCAATCGGACAAATACCGACAGCCAATGTAGGAGGAACGGCCAATGCGCCGGAGCCCTCCAGCCATCCCTGATCCACGGCCGCCAGCGTCCCTCGGGCCGCAGCCGCGCAAGATGAACCTGCCGCCGGAACACTCCAGGTGATACCCTGATTTGCAGGAGGTGCACATGTCGGGTCGCAAGCTTCTTGTTCTTTCTTGCGCACTCCTGGCCGCCTCGGGCGCGGTAAGTGCGTGGGCGTGGCAGCCCAGCAAGGCCGTCGAGGTTGTGATCCCTGCGGGCGAGGGCGGTGGAGCGGACAAGATGGTCCGAACCGTAATCCGGATGGTCGAAAAGGAGAAGCTCTGCGCGCAACCCTTCGTGGTCGTGAACAAGCCGGGCGGGTCTGGTTCTGAGGCGTACCTCTACGTCAAGGGCAAGCGAGGCGACGACCATGTTCTGCTCATCTCCCTGTCGAGCCTGTTCACGCTACCGGTTGCAATGGGCACCGCCTTCCGGCCGGACGAGTTCACGCCGCTCGCCCGCCTCGCCCTCGACGAGTTTGTCCTGTGGGTGAACGCCGCGGCTCCCTACAAATCGACCGGCGACTACGTCACGGCCATCAAAGCGAACCCTGGCACCTTCAAGATGGGCGGGACCGGAGCTGGCCAGGAGGACCAGATCGTGACCGTCCTCTTTGAGCAAAGCGCCGGCGTCCAGTTCACCTATATTCCGATGGGCGGCGGCCAGAGCGTCGCCAACGCTCTTGCCGACCGAAAGGTCGACTCGACCGTCAACAACCCGTCGGAGGCCGCCGATCTCTGGCGGGAGGGGAAGGTCAGGCCTCTTGGCCTGTTCGATGAGCAGCGCATAGCCCTTTCGAAATGGAAGGACATCCCCACCATGAAGGAGCAGGGCTATCCGGCCAGCTACGTCATGATGAGGAGCTTCTTCGGGACGCCGGGAATGTCCGACCAAGCGGCGAGCTACTTCCGCACCCTGCTCAAGAAGGTTTACGACAGTGCCGAGTTTCAGGCCTACCTCACCGACAATGCCCTGAAACCCGCCTGGCTGGCCGGTCCGGAGCTGGCAACCTGGCTCGCGTCCCAGAACGCCCTGCACCAGGATCTCCTCAACAAGACAGGAATGAGGTAGATCGAAGCGCGGCGCAGCGCCGTTTGGGTCCGGGACAGTCAGACGCGCGGCGCCCGCCGCCGGCAGGGCGAAGAATCGTTGAGGGGCCAAGGCTCTACCGGACGTACAACCTGGCAACGCCCTTCGGCCTACCGACGCCGCCCGTGCGGTGAGCCCGCAGGCGGAGCGTCGGGCCCCTCGGCGGGAATGCCTTCCGCGCCCATGTCCTCTTCGTGCTTGGGCTGCTGCATGACGCGGCGCACCTGGTCGAGCGAAAACCCGCGTGCGAGCAGATAACGGACCACTTTCCGCCGCTCTTCCGGAAGCCGACGCCAGAAGCGGTGCTTGGCGGCGACGCGGGTGAACGCAGCCGAAAGCGCCGCCGACTCGTCCCCTTCAATCACCTCGTCGAGCGCCTGGGCCGCGGCGTCCTTGCCGACGAGCCTGCGCCTCAGGGCGCCGGCAATCGCGCGCCTCCCGCGACCGGCCCGGATCTGCGCCTGGCACACCGCGCGGGCCAGGGTGAGCTCGTCCAGCAGGCCCGCCCGCTCGAGGCGGGCGATCTCGGCCCGCACAGCCGAGGGCGGGAAGCCGCGACGCTCGAGCCGCTGCAAGACCTCGGCCCGCGAGAGCGCACGCCGCCCGAGCATCCGCAGCGCGACCTCGTGGATGTCGCCCGCGGCAATCCCCGCTCGACGGACGGCTCGAAAACGCACTTCTGTGCCCTGTGCCCGCAGCCCCTATCCCTGCCTCTACGCTCCGCTCCCCTCCTTGCCGCCGAACTGGAACGGGCTGTCCGCACCCATGGGATCGTGGGAGTTGGTCCCTTCGAGCGTGCTCTCCATCTCCTCGCGGGAGATGTCCGCCGTGGACTGGATCCCCTGTACGCGCAGCCGGAACTCGTCGGGGTTGGAGGCGCGGCGCAGCGCCTCGTCGAGGGTGATCAGGCCGGACTTGAAGAGCAGGTAAAGGGACTGGTCGAACGTCTGCATGCCGTACTGCGACGTGCCGGACGCGATGGCGTCGCGGATCAGTTTGGTCTTCTCCTTCTGCTCGATGCACTCGCGGATGTACGCGGTGGAGATCAGGATCTCAACGGCCGGGACGCGGCCCAGACCGTCCGCCCGCGGCAGCAGCCGCATGGAGATGATCGCCTTCAGCACGGCCGCAAGCTGGATTCGGATCTGCTTCTGCTGGTGGGGCGGGAACACCGAGATGATGCGGTTGACGGTCTCGGTGGCGTCCAGGGTGTGCAGGGTCGAAAGCACGAGGTGGCCGGTCTCGGCCGCCAGCAGGGCCGTCTCGATCGTCTCGTAATCGCGCATCTCACCCACGAGGATCACGTCCGGATCCTGGCGCAGGCCGGAGCGCAGGGCCACCGAAAAGCCGCGCGTGTCCACCTCCACCTCGCGCTGGTTGATGATCGACTTCTTGTCGCGGTGCAGGAACTCGATCGGGTCCTCGATGGTCACGATGTGGCAGTTCCGAAAGCTGTTGATGTGATCGATCATCGCCGCGAGCGTGGTGGACTTGCCGGACCCGGTCGTTCCGGTGACCAGCACCAAGCCGCGGTCCTCCTGCACGATCTTCTCGAGCACCGCCGGCAGCAGCAACTCCCGGATGGTGAGGACGCGCGCCGGGATGAGTCGCAGCACCAGACCCACCGAGCCGCGTTGCTGGAAGATGTTGCAGCGGAAGCGGCCGAGCCCCGGGACCGAGTAGGCGATGTCAATCTCCAGGAACTGCTTGAACTTCTCCTTTTGCTGGGTGGACATCATCGAAAAAGCCATCGCGATGGTGTCCTCTTGCATCAGGCGCTTGAACTCGACGAGCGGCACGAGGACGCCGTCAACCCGGATGAGCGGGTGCGCGCCCACCTTTAGGTGAACGTCCGAGGCCTTCCGCTCCGTGGCCGCCTTCAGGATGTCGTTGATCTGCATGAAATCGTCCCCCAGTCGCTCGTCTCGGGACTGACAGCCCTTCTTCCACGTTAAACCGGACCGTCCGACCTGTCAAAGAAGGAGCTCCATGAAACGCTAGGAGCCTGTCCCTAGTAAACGACGAGAGCGAGAATTCCGAGGGCGCCGGATGGCAAGGAAGCCGAGCGAAAAGCCCGCAGGCGTAGCCAGAGCTACGTCGAGGACTTTTCGCGACGGCTGACACAGCCAGCCGGATGCCATCGGGATTCGCAGCCGGAGCATTACTCGGATAGGCTTCTGGCTCTGAACGCGGCCTTCCGGCCGGCTGCTACGACTCCCCGCCTCCAACCCGACCGACCATACCCGCGCTGCATGACGGCCGCGGGGTGGATTATCGAGACTCGAAATCCGTTATCGCGTGGGGAGGACACCGTGAAGACCCTAGCTGCACTGCTTTGTCTGGCAACGCTCGCCTGCGGTCGTGCGGCCGTCGCCCCGGCAGTGGCTGTGACCGGCGTCACCAACCGCTTCCCGATTTCCCGGCAAGCCGACCCCCGCGAGCGGCACCTCGCTAACCTGCGCCAGCTCACCGACGGGATCCAGAACGCCGAGGCCTACTTCTCCTTCGACGGCACGCGGCTCATCTTCCAGTCCACCCGCCCGCCCTACGAGTGCGACCAGATCTTCACGATGGACCTGCAGGGCCGCGACGTGCGGCTGCTCTCCACCGGCCTCGGGCGCTGCACGTGCAGCTACTTCCTCCCCGACGGCCGGCACTACCTGTACTCCTCGACCCACCTGGGGAACCCCGCCTGCCCGGTCCCGCCCGACCTGTCGCACGGCTACGTCTGGGCGGTCTACCCAACCTACGACATCTTCGTGGCCTCGCTCGACGACCCCGCCCCACACCGCCTCAGCGACACGCCGGGGTACGACGCCGAGGCGACCGTTTCGCCGCGTGGGGACCGGATCGTGTTCACCTCGCTGCGTGACGGGGACCTGGATCTCTACACGATGAAGCCTGACGGCACCGACGTCAGGCGCATCACCCACGAGGTCGGCTACGACGGGGGGGCGTTCTTCTCGCCCGACGGACGCAAGATTGTGTGGCGCGCCTCCCGTCCCAAACCTGGCCCCGAGTTGGACGAGTACAAGCAACTGCTGGCGCAGGGCCTCATCAAACCGCACGCGCTCGACATCTGCGTTGCAAATGCTGACGGGAGCGACGCGCACCGCCTCACGGACAACGGGGCGGCCAACTTCGCGCCGTTCTTCCACCCGTCCGGGAAGAAGATAGTTTTCTGCTCGAACATGGACGATCCGGCGCGCCGCAACTTCGACCTGTACCTCGTCAACCTCGACGGCACGGGCCTCGAGCGCGTCACCTACTACGAGCAATTCGACGGCTTCCCGATGTGGGCACCGGACGGCAAGATGTTCGTCTTCTGCTCCAACCGCTTCGACTCGGGCCCGCACCAGACCAACGTGTTCCTGGCCGATTGGGTGGAGTGAGAGACCGTGGATCGCGCTTCGTGGTTCGTGGTTCGAAAGAGCCGGAGGTGGACGACGCCCTTGAGCTGCCAGCGAGGCGCCCACGGGCGGACCAACGGGTTGGGGGTGGTGTGAGCGACGCCTCACCGCGGAACCACCTCGCCGGCGAGTCGAGCCCCTACCTCCGGCAACACGCGCACAACCCGGTCGACTGGTACCCCTGGGCCGAGGAGGCGCTCGAGAGGGCCAGGAACGAGGACAAGCCTGTCTTCCTCTCCATCGGGTACGCCGCCTGCCACTGGTGCCACGTCATGGAGCGCGAATCCTTCGAAGACCCGGCCACCGCCGCGGTTCTCCACGAGCATTTCATCGCCATCAAGGTTGACCGCGAGGAGAGACCCGACCTGGATTCCGTCTACGTTGCCGCGGTGCAGGCCATGACCGGCTCCGCCGGCTGGCCTCTCAGCGTGTTCCTCACGCCGGACGGGAAGCCGTTCTTCGGCGGCACTTACTTTCCGCCCGAGCGGCGGTACGGCATGCCTTCGTTCCGCGAGGTGTTGCTCGCGGTGGCCGACGCCTGGAACAACAGACGGCAGGAAGTCGAGAGCGGCGCGGCGAACCTCACCTCGCACCTCGCGGGGGCCTCACGCGCGCCCGGTGGCTCGAAGCTCGACGCCCCTGCAGCCACGCGCCGCGCGCTCACCGCGCTCGCCGGCGAATACGACCACCGCTGGGGCGGGTTCGGCGGAGCACCCAAGTTCCCGACCCCGTCCAGGCTCTTCTTCCTGCTCGACCACGCACGCAGGAACGAGAAGGCCCGAGCGATGCTGGCCGGGACACTCGACGCCATGGCCGCAGGCGGGATGTACGACTGGCTGGGAGGCGGGTTCCACCGCTACTCGGTAGACTCTCGGTGGCTCATCCCCCACTTCGAGAAGATGCTCTACGACAACTCGCTCCTCGCCCGCGCCTACGGCGAGGCAGGCCTTGCGCTCGACCGGGAGGACTGGGTCACCGTTGCACGGGAGACCGCCGACTACCTCCTGCGGGAGATGCGTGGGCCGGAGGGGGCCTTCTTCTCATCCACGGACGCCGACAGTGAGGGGCACGAGGGGACGTACTTCACCTGGACCACCGCGCGGGTCCGCGAGGCCCTGCCTCCGGAGCAGGCCGATCTGGTGATCGCCCTCTGTGCGCTCGGCGCAAAGGGGAACTTCGAGGGAGAGGCAAGCGTACTCCGCCCTTCCCGGTCGATCGAGGAAGTGGCTGCCGAACTGAACATCGCCCCTGGTCCCGCGACCGAGAGCCTCCGGAAAGCGCGCGAGGGACTCCTGGCGGCCCGCGCGAAGCGCGTGCCTCCGGCGACCGACGACAAGCGCCTGGCGGGTTGGAACGGGATGGCGGTCTGGTCGCTCGCCTGGCTTGGCGCGGCACTGCCCGAGCCCCGCTACCTGGAGGCAGCTCAGCGCGCTGCAACCTTCCTGCTGACCCATCGACAGCCCGACGGGCGCCTCGTGCGCTCATGGCGTGACGGCGCCAGCGCCGGAACGGAGACCCTGGAGGACCTCGCCTGGGTGAGCGCCGGCCTCGCGCAGCTCTACGAGGCGGACGGGGACCCGGCGTGGCTCGCCGCCGCCAGGGAGCTGGTGGCGCGTCGACTCTCGCGCTACCAGGGTGCGGACGGCGAGCTGTTCGACGCTCCAGACGACGGTTCCGAGCTGATCATGCGGCCGCGCAACCCGACCGACGGGGCGGTGCCCGCCGCCGCCGGGGTGCTCGTCGCAACGCTGCTACGCCTGGCCGCGTTGACGGAGGACGGGGCGCTGCGGGCGGCCGCGGAGCGTGCGATGGAGGGGGAAGCCGCCCTGGTGGCGCGGGTTCCGGAGGCGACGACCACGCTGCTGGAAGCGGCCCGGGCCGCCGCGAGGCCGCCCATCACCCTGGTGATCGTCGGCGACCCGGCGTGGCGGTCCACGAGATCTCTACTCACCGCGGCGTGGCGGGCAAGGCCGGCCGCTTTCGCGCTGGCTCCTTCGCGGGCGGTACCGGTGCCCGAGGAGGTACTTCGCGAGGTACCTCTCTTCTCAGGGCGCCAGAACGTCGAACATGGGCGGGCGCGCGCCTACCTGTGTGAAAGCGGCGTGTGCCGCCTTCCCCTCGAGGACCCCGCCGAGCTAGCCCGGGTCCTCGCCGCGGCGGACTGACCGGAACTGCCCCTCCCGCGTTGAGACGAGCGCCGTGCCGGCCGCAGCGCGCCACTGCGCAGAGCATCGCAGCCGGTTCCACTCTGTTGCGAGCGCCAGGGCGAAACGAGCCGATCGCGCGACTCGGAGGCACACCCGCGGGCCCCTGCGACCCAAGGTTGGCCGTATCCCCACCGGCAGGTGCGAATCTGCTAGACTCTGGCCAACGGATCGGTACAGCAAGGGAGGTTGCGATGCGTCAGCTTGCCATCGTCCTGATCGTCGTGGCCGCAATCGTCTTCCTCGCGGCCCTCTACGCCTCGTTCTTCGCAGCGTCTGTATTCGGAAAGGGCGGGACCACCCTCTGGCGCGGAACCATTGCGTTCCTGGCCTTTGCCATCGCGGTGCTCCAGCTTCACGCTGCGCCGAAGACCTAGGGGCTGGGCGGCCGCCCGGGCAGGAAACCGCGCAGGAAGTGGTAGAGCGCGAACACCGCGAGGCCGAACGGTGCAAAGCCGAGGAAGCCCAGCAAGGGCATCTCATAGAGCTTCAGCCAGCCCAGGAAGGGCACGGTGTAGCTCCAACGCGCGCTGGCCATCCAGTTCCAGCTTTCCCAGAGCACCCCACACGCCAGACCGCTGGCGAGCAACGCCAGCGGCCGCGACCTGCGACCCACCTCCAGGTCCCCGAGCAGGGAAGGCCTCCCCAGGGCGTGATTGACGGGGTCCAGGAGCAAGGGCCACGCGAGCCAGACGTCGGCGGCAAAGTGCGCCGAGGGCCAGAGAAGCGGCACCGCCGCCAGGATGGCGCCGGTCCAGACAAGCGCCGCTCCCAGCTCTTTCGGTACCCGGCCACCCCCGCCGCGCCCCACAAGCCGTGCCGCCGAGGGCTCGAAGAGCTCGGCGAGCAACAGCATCGCTGGTGTGATCGTCGCGAACGACCAGGCGTAGCCGAAGCCGCGCCACGGCCAGGGGGGAAGGCCGGCGTAGTGCCACCAGAGTTCTGGGCCCGAGGCGGACCAAAAACGCGGCCGATCGTAGAACTCGAAGAGCAGCCACGACGGGATCGAGAGCGCCGCCATCAGGAGCAGCTCCCAGGGAGCGTTTCGCAGCCAGGAACGGCCCCGCGAGGCCAGCACCCCGTCCGCCGTGAGGATGAGGCCGGTCCAGCATATCGGGGTGAGGTTCTGTGCCGCCACCCCTACATCGGCCACGGAAAACCCCATGCCGAGGGCGATGACGACGAGGCCCAACCACGTCCACCAGGCGGGACGGCTCACGCCGGGATTCTAGCCGAAAACCTCGCTAACCTGACGTCGCACTCTCATGTTCGCGGCGCTCTTTTTCGCGCTCCTCACCGGCGGGCCTCCGCCTCCGGACCTGAGGCTGAGCCTCCTCACGACCGAGGGTGGGGCGAACCCAGGCGAGGAGCGCTTTGACCTGTCCGGGGACGGCGTGGTGGTCTAACATGGATGGCGTCTGGATTGCCCCGCGCCGGCGGAGCAAAGATGGAGCATCGGCGCCGGAGGAGTTGCGAAGGTTCTCAAAGCGTTCGCCGCTGCCCGCTTTGCCAAGTTTCCGGAGACCGTCAATGGAGGCGAAGGCTCGGACGCGGCGTTCACGGTCCGGCTGCAGGTGATCCAGAACGGCGGCAGGCGAGTCGTCCTCGCCTCCACCCTGGGGAAACCGCCGCCCGGAGAGCGCTTTTCTTAGCTGGTGGCACGCCTGCGCCGCGTCCTCACCGCCGCAGGCCGCAATCCCGCTCCGCCCTGTGACACGCAGGGGACATGAAACACAGTTCGCGAAAATGGCGTATCCTTCTGCATGCTCGTGCCGCTGGGTAGACGCGGCGCGCTCCGGAGGAAGAAGTGCGCAAGATAGGCAGAGTCGTCATCACGGTCGTGGTTGTGGGTGCGGTGGCGGCCATCGCCTTTGCCTTCCTGAGCAGGGGCGACAAAAAGTCGTCGGGTTTTCTGACCGCATTCGTGGACCGGGGCACTGTGATCCAGAGCGTGGCGACGACCGGAACGCTGACTGCCGTAACCACGGTCAAGGTCGGCTCGCAGGTCTCGGGCATCATCGCGACCCTGCACGCCGATTTCAACAACCAGGTCAAGAAGGGTCAACTGCTGGCAACCCTCGACCCGACCCCGTTCCAGGCCACCGTCAACGAGACCCGGGCCCAGCTCGACCGGTCGCGCGTGGCGGCGCTCGATGCCGAGATCAAGTTGAAGCGCCAGAAGGCGCTCTTCGAGGCCAAGCTGGTGTCCGAGGACGAGCTGCAGTCCGCCAAGGCCGTCTACGACCAGGCCGCGGCCCAGGTGAGCCAGCTCCAGGCGACGCTCGCGAAGGCCGAGACCAACCTGAGTTACTCGGTGATCACGGCACCGATCGACGGCGTCGTCGTCTCACGCGATTACGACGTCGGCCAGACAGTGGCGGCCTCCTTCCAGGCCCCGACGCTCTTCACCATCGCCGAGGACCTCACCCGCATGCAGCTCACCTGCCAGGTGGACGAGGCCGACATCGGCCAGGTCAAGGAGGGCCAGACGGTCCGTTTCTCCGTTGACGCCTACCCCGAGCGCGAGTTCCTGGGCAAGGTCTCGCAGATCCGGCTCTCCCCGCAGATCACGAACAACGTCGTCACCTATCCCGTGATCGTCGAGGTCAACAACAAGGACCTGATCCTGCTGCCGGGCATGACCGCCGACGTACGGATCCAGGTGGCCCGGGCCGACGACGCGCTGCGCGTGCCCGCCTCGGCTCTGCGCTTCCGTCCCGAGATGCTCGGCATCAATGGCCAGGAGGCCCGCCCGCAGGCCGGACCCGGCGGGCCGGGAGAGGCGCGTCCCTCGGGCGACCGCGGGACCGGGGAGAGATCCGCCAAGGCCAGACTTGCGCGCGTCTGGGTGCCGGCCGAGAAGGCCGGCGAAAGCCTGAGGCCCGTGGACTTCGTGCCGGGCCTGACCGACGGGCAGTTCGTCGAGGTCCGGAAAGGCGAACTCACCGACGGCGAGAAGATCGTTGTCGGGCTCGCGACCTCGCAGGGTCAGGACATCGGCGGGCTGGCCGGCATGGCGCGCGGCGGCCGCCGCTAGGGGGCGCGCATGTTCAACGTTCTCGAGATCTACCGGGTGTCGCTGGTCGCGCTCAGGCGAAACCCGATGAGAACCGTTCTCACCATGCTGGGTGTGATCATCGGGGTGGGTTGCGTCGTCGCAATGGTCGCCATAGGCCAGGGTGCCACCGCCGCCATCCAGAGCCAGATCGGGGCGCTCGGCACCAACTTCCTGCTCATCCACTCGGGCTCGCACTCGCGCGGGGGGGTCCATGGAGGCGCCGGCTCGTGGCAGAACCTGACCGCCGACGACGCGAAGGCCATCGCCCGCGAGTGCCCGTCGGTGGCGGCCGCGGACCCGGGCGTCCGGACCGGCGCACAGGTGGTGTTCGGCGACCAGAACTGGGCCACGTCGGTGCAAGGTGTGGGCCCGAGCTACCCTACGATCCGCGCCTGGGCGGTCGCCAAGGGGTCGTTCTTCACCGACGAAGACGTCAAGGCGGCCACGAAAGTCGCCGTGCTCGGCCAGACCGTGGTGGACAACCTGTTCGGCGACGCCAACCCCGTCGGCCAGATCATCCGCATGAAGGGGGTCCCGTTCCGTGTCCTCGGGGTCCTGGACAAGAAGGGCGGGAGCGCGATGGGGCAGGACCAGGATGACCTCATCTGCGTCCCTTACACCACCGCGCAAAAGCGCCTGATGGGCGTCACCTACATCGGAAACATCATCGTCTCGGCGGTCTCCCCGCAGGCCATCCAGCGGGCGACCGACGAAATCAAGGTCCTGCTGCGCCAGCGGCACCGCCTCGGCGCCGACCAGGATGACGACTTCGAGATCCGCTCACAGCAGGACATCGCCAACACCGCGACCCAGATGAGCGGCGTGCTGACGGTTCTCCTGGGTGCGATCGCTTCGGTCTCCCTGCTGGTGGGCGGGATCGGCATCATGAACATCATGCTGGTGTCGGTCACGGAGCGGACGCGCGAGATCGGTGTGCGCAGGGCCCTGGGCGCCCGCCGCTCGGACATCCGGACGCAGTTCCTCATCGAGTCGTCCATGATCTCCGGGCTGGGTGGCGGAGTCGGGATCGTGGTGGGCATCTTCACCGCGCGCTTCATCGCCAGCTTCGGAGGATGGCCGACGCTGGTACAGCCCCAGGTTGTGCTGGCTGCGTTCGTGTTCGCCGGGATGGTCGGGGTGTTCTTCGGCTTCTACCCCGCCGCCAAGGCGGCCCGCCTCGATCCCATCGACGCGCTGCGGTACGAGTGACAGGGCGCAGGGCACAGTACGGAGGAAGCCGGGCGCGAGGCTCAGGGACGCATCACAAACTAGTTGAGCCGCGGCCTCGGGACGGCAACGTCCCCGAACGGTGTGGTGCACGGCGGGCCGGGGGCGAAGAGGTAGCTCGAGACGGCACCGTTCTCGAGAACGATGATCGAGGAGCAGACCGTTCCGTAGCGCTCCCCGTGCCGGCACAGAGGATCGGGCCCCTCATGGTCGGCCAGTAGCTGCTGCAGCGCGCCCGCCAGCGTCGAGGCGTTCGACTGCGCCACGGAGGACGCGCGCGCCGCGGCGGCGAGCACGCGCTCACCCGGTTCCTCAAGCGGATCGTTGCCGATGGCCACGACGCCGCTCTCGCCGGCCTCGATCCGCGCCGCGGGCGTGTTGGTCGCGAGCCAGCACTCGTGCCCGTCCGCGAGCAACAGGTTGAAGTCGCCGTAGCGAGCCAGGTCCAGCTCGGAGAGCAGCGCCAGCGTCTCGGCCGTGCTCGGCTCCGCCGCCAAGTTGAGCACCAGCTGGCCGCGCGAGCGCTCGGCAGGCGGCGCGCCGCGCCGCGCATTGGTCACGCCCACGAGGAAGCCGGCCTCCAGGTTGACGGCGAGCCAGCTCCCGCCGCTTACCAGATCGCGCCCGCCGAAGACAGGCGGGTCGGGCGTGAGGAGCCGGGGCGGCTGCCAGGGGCGGTCCAGCCGCTCGTCGCGGTTGGCCGCGACCCACAGCTCACCGGCCGGGTGAGAGCGCCGGACGGCGAGGAGGATGCACACGGGATGACGCCTAGCTCACCTGGCCAAGGGCCTTGGCGAAGCGGCGCGACAGGGCACCCTGATCCGAGGTCTCCTCCCGGAAGCCCAGGCTCCTGATCAGGGAGATCGCCTCCGGCATCTCGGCGGGCACGGAGCACACGAGCCGCAGCGCTCCCGACTGTTGTGCCGACCGGACGGCCTTCTCTACGAGGGCGCGCCCCAGGCCGAAGCCGCGCCACTCCGGCGCCAGGAAGAGCGAGTGCAGCTCCCAGACGCCGTCCGCGCCCTCGCGTACGCCGCAGGAGCCAACGATCTCCGCCCGCCCGGCCTCGACGACCCACAGCAGGTCTGCCGCGCGCGTCGCGGACACCTGCTCCGACCCGCGCACGGCGAGGTGGAACTCCCGCCGCACGCGCCGGGCCAGCTCCCGCACGGCCTTGAGGTCGGTAGAACGGGCCGGGCGCACCCAGTACGAGCTCATGCCTTCAGCGCCAGCTCATCGAGGAGCGCCAAGAGCAGCCTGACGCCAAAGCCGGTGGCACCGGCCGGCAGCCCGTTGTGGCTCTTCGGGATGTCGGCGACGCCTGCGATGTCCAGGTGCGCCCAATGGACCTTCTCCGGCACGAACCGGGCGAGAAACGAGGCCGACGCGGGCAGCGAACCCCAGCGCCCGGCGCTGTTCTTGACGTCGGCCCACTCGCTGCGCAACAGCTCGCGGTACTCGGGCAGCAGAGGAAGCCTCCAGACGCGGTCGCCGGTACGGTTGCCGAGACGCTCGAGCCGGCCCGCCAGCGCGTCGTCGTTAGCGAACAACCCGGCCAGCTCGGAGCCCAGCGCCACCTTGCAGGCGCCGGTGAGTGTGGCAAGGTCCACCATGATCTCGGGGTTGAAGCGCGCCGCATATGCCATCACGTCTGCCAGGACTATCCGTCCTTCGGCGTCGGTGTTGTCCACCTCCACGGTGAGGCCGTTACACAGCCTGAGGATGTCACCGGGTTTGAGCGCGCTCCCCGAGGGGAGGTTCTCCAGCAGCGGCAGGAGGCCCACGACCTTGAGCGCCGGCTGGTCCTCTGCGACAGCGCGCATCGCCGCCACGACCGCTGCGGCACCCGCCATGTCGTGCTTCATCTCGGCCATGTCCGCCGCGGGTTTCAAGGAGATTCCGCCCGCGTCGAACGTCACGCCCTTGCCGACGAGGACGATCGAGGCACGCGGCTTCTTGGCCCGGTACTCCAGCCGCACGAGGCGCGGCTCCTGGACGGAGCCCTGCCCGACCGCCAGGATCCCCTGCAGCTTGTCCTTCTCGAGCTCCTTGCGACCCATCACGGTGACCCGCACGGGAGAGCGGGCGAACATGGTGGCGAGCTCGGAGGCGAACGTTTCGGGGGTGAGGTCGTTGCCGGGCCGGTTGCCGAAGTCGCGCGCCAGGCGGACCAGGGAGTCCACGCGCTGGGCTTGCGCGAGCAGCGAACCCAGCTGCTTCTCGGTCTCCCCCTTGAGGGGCACCACGTGGACGCCGTCCACCTTGGTGGACTCGTCGGAGCGGGAGCGGAAGCGGTCGAAGGTGTAGTCGGCGAGCGCCAGCTCGGCGAGGGCGACCGTGCGGGCCTGGTCGGGGTCGAGCCCCTTCGCCATGAACGGCAACGCCAGCGCAATCTGGTACTCGCGGTTCCGTCCGGCCTGCTCCAGCACACGGCGCAGCATCTTGCGCATGGAGTGAACGGTGAAATCCCCAGGCTTGCCGATCCCGAAACAGGCAATGCGACGGAACTCCCGGCTCGGGCTGGCGGTGACCAGCACCTCGCCCTCGAGGCCGCGAACGCCAAGCTCGCTCACCGCACGGGCGATGGTCTTGTGGACGCTCCCGGGAAGCACGAGCCCTTCGAGCGGGTGCGTGCCCTCCGCCGTTGCGAGGTAGAGGCAGTCGAGCGGCTCTTCCGGGGCGCTCCAGAGCGGTACCAGGTCTGCCATGACTCCTCCCGCGAGAAATAGCGCCCGAAGAGGGCGCTCAAGTCATCGTATCACAAACGGTTCAGAGCCCCCAGGAAGTGCGAGGCCGTCTCCTCGTCGATGCTCACGAGGCGCACCGTCGCCAGGCTACCCCCGGGCCGCTCCAGGTGTTTGGCCACCACCTCGAGGATCACCCGGCAGCCGTCCGACTTCGGGTAGCCGAAGATCCCGGTGGAGATGGCCGGCATGGCAAGCGATGCGAGGCCGAGCTCCTCGCCGCGTGCCAGCGCGCTGCCGACTGCGCTTCGCAGCTTGGCCTCTTCGCCACCCTCTCCCCACACCGGGCCGACCGCGTGGATGACCCAGCGGCAACGCAGCCTGCCGGCCCCGGTCACCGCCGCTCCGCCCACCGGCACGGGCGCCTTCGCGAGCGACTCGCGCTGGATCTCCTCGCCTCCCCTGCGGACGATCGCCCCGGCGACCCCGCCGCCGTGCGCCAGCGCGCTGTTGGCCGGGTTCACGATGGCGTTGGTGGCCTCCTCCGTGAGGTCGCCGAGGACGACCGCGATCTCGCCCCGCCCCACTTTCCTGCTCGCGAGGACCTTCGCCATGCCTGCCTCCGTGTCCGGTGAGCCTATCACTGCTGGCGGATTGCGGCCAGCGCCCGTACAATCCCGGCGTGCTGCCGGTGCTCATCGCCGCGGTCGCCGCGACCTGCACTGCCCACCCGGCCACGCTCGACCGCGAGGTGGGACGGCGTGCGATCCCGTGGCTGCCCCCTGACCTCGCGCGCCAGATCGTGCGGCACGAGGGCGACTTCAATGCCGGTGCGGCCGCAGCCGCACGCTGGAACCGCACCTTTCACCAACCCGGAGGCAAGCGGGGCCTCGAAGTCGCTATCCGGGCCCAGTGCGAGCGACTGGCGGCGGCCATCCGTGCGCGCACGCCGTTCTCCGAGGTCGTGGCGGGGTTCGGCTCGCTCGCCCACCTGGCCGTAGACCTCGACGCGCCGTTCCTCGATGCCAACGTCAAGGACGCCTACGCGCACGCATTCGCGAGCTATCTCCCGCTGGCCGCGCCGCGCATACCGATCGTGTTCTACGGCCAGCAGCGCGCCGTGGTCCTCGGCGCCGCCAGGGGCCTCCCGCCGTTCCTCTCGGCGCGCCGGCGTGAGGCGGCTTTCCTCGCCGACTTCGTGCGCGAGGACCTGGACAGGGTCGGCGGACCCACCTCGTGGGAGCGCCTCGACGACCGCTCGTCCACCTTCGGCGTCGCGTCGCTGCTGCTCAACCACGCGGCCACCGACTTTGCGGTCCTGGCCTCGTGGGTCTGGTCCCACGCCGGCGGCCTCGTGCCGGACATCCCGATGCAGCACGATATGATCCTCGTTTGGAAGGGAGAACCGCAGCCCCGTGAAGCCCCAGTGTCTGGTTTCAGTCTCCGACAAGCGCGGCCTTGAAGGCTTCGCGCGCGGCATCGTCGAGCTGGGCTTCGAGATCATCTCGACCGGCGGCACGGCACGGGCGCTTTCGGCTGCGGGCGTGCCGGTGCGGGAGGTCACCGAGATGACCGGGACGCCCGAGGTCCTCGGCGGCCGCGTGAAAACCCTCCACCCGCGCGTCTTTGCCGCCATCCTGGCCGATCTCGACGAGCCCTCCCACCGGAAGGTGCTCGAGGAGTGGGACCTCGGGCCGATCGCGCTCGTGGCGGTCAACCTCTACCCGTTTGCGGCGACAGCCGCCAGGCCCGGCGTCGAGTCGTCCGAGGTGATCGAGAACATCGACATCGGCGGACCCTCGCTCCTGCGGGCGGCCGCGAAGAACCATCGGCACGTCACGGTGGTCGTGGACCCCGACGACTACCCGGCCGTGCTGGACGCGCTGCGCGCGGGCGGCCCGGATATCGAGATGCGGCGCCGCCTCGCGGTCAAGGCGTTCCGTCACACCGCCGCCTACGACGCCGCCATCGCGTACCAGCTCCCGCGCCACCTCGGCCTCGAGACAAGCCTGCTGCTGGAGGGAGTGGCGCCGTGGCTCGCAGCCGAAGAGGTCCCTCTCCGCTACGGTGAGAACCCTCACCAGCGCGCCGTGTTCGCGCGGCCGCCGGCCGCGCGGGGGCTGGCAGCGTTCGAGCAGCTGCAGGGCAAGGAGCTTTCCTACAACAACCTCATGGACGCCGACGGCGCCTGGCGGCTGGTGCACGACCTCCCGTCCACAGGCGTCGCCATCATCAAGCACGGCGGGCCGTGCGGCGCCGGCCTCGGCGATTCCGCCGCCACCGCCTACGTGCGCGCCCTCGCCTGCGATCCGGTGTCCGCCTTCGGCGGCGTGATCGCTTCCTCGCTACCCGTCGACGCAGAGGCGGCGAGGCGCATCAGCGAGCTCTTCGCCGAGGTTGTGGTGGCCCCCGCGGTGGACGAGGAGGCGCGCGAGGTCTTCTCCGCGAAGAGGAACCTCCGCGTGCTGGAGGCCCCACCCCCGGCCGGCGGCATGCCGCGGCTGCGCGTGGTGGACGGCGGCCTGCTCGTGCAGACCGCCGACGAGGGGTGGCAGGAGGAGTGGCGCGTGGTCACCGAGCGCAGCCCGAGCGACGGGGAGTCCACCGCGCTGACGCTCGCGTGGCGCGTCGCCAAGCATGCGCCCTCGAACGCGGTGGTGGCGGCGAGTGCCACCGCCACGATGGGGATCGGGGCGGGCCAGCCCAGCCGTGTGGACTCGTGCAGCATCGTGGTCGAGAAGGCGCAAGCTGCCGGGCTCTCGCTCGCGGGCACGGCGGCCGGCAGTGACGCGTTTTTCCCATTCCCCGACGGGGTGGAGGTGCTTGCCGCCGCGGGGGTGACCGCCGTGGCACAGCCGGGAGGATCGGTGCGCGACGCCGAGGTGATCGCCACCGCCAACCGCCTCGGCTTGGCGATGGTCTTCACCGGCCGACGCCACTTCCGGCACTAGGACCACCATGACGGCGCTCCTGCTCGCCCTGGCGCTCGCCGCTGACCCCGCCCCGGACGGGCTGGACCGGCTGGCATCCGCGCTCCGCGCCGCTCGAGCGTGGCAGGCTGACTTCGTTCAGATCTACACGCCGGAGGGCTTCGAGGAGGGCACGACCGACAGGGGTAGGCTCACCCTCGCACCGCCGGCGAGCCTGCGCTTCGACTACACCTCGGGGAGCCCCAGGGTGTTCGCGGCGGATGACGGCATCGGCCGTCTCGTGGACCCGTCCGCCGGTTCATGCGACGCCGTGCGCCTGGACGCCGGAACCTGGGGCCGCCTGCCGCTCGCCGCAGTTCTCGACCCGGCCCTGACGCGGCGCGTCTTTACCGTCGAAGGCTCGGGCGCGGCGGTGCGCCTGGTGCCCCGGGAGCCCAGCCCTGAGCTGGCCGAGGTCACCGTGACCCTGGACAAGGCCAAACTCCCCCGCACGGTCACGGTGCGCGACGCGAGCGGCAACCGAAACCAGTTCACCTTCAGCGGCTGGCGGCCGGTCCCGGTGCCGGGGCCGGCTTTCTTCCAGCCCGCCCTACCGGGGTCGCGGCCTTGCCTCCCGGAACAGTGATGACACCGGAGCCGGTTACGGCTACGATGAGGGCCGCCGCCGGACGCGGCAGGAGGTCGGAACCCTGAGAGCACCCAACGCCAGCCCGGGCCCGCAGGCCGCCCCGCTCGGGGCGAGCTTCGACGCCATCCGTCCGCGCCTCGAGCTCGTCGAGCGTTTCATCGCTGACGAGGTTGGCCGGGGTCCGGTGCCCGTGCAAAAAGCGGGCAGCTATGTGCTCGAGGCGGGCGGCAAGCGCCTGCGGCCAGCCATCCTGCTGGTGGTGTCGAGGCTCCTGGGCTACGAGGGCGACCGTGACATCCGGTACGCGGCGATGGTGGAGATGATCCATACCGCCACGCTGGTCCACGACGACATCATCGACAGGGCCACGGTCCGGCGCGGAAGAGCCACCGCCAACCACCGCTGGGGCAACCAGCTCACCGTGTTGCTGGGCGACTGGCTCTACATCCGCGCCATGGAGCTCGCGCTCGCCGAGGGCGACATTCCGGCCATGCGCGCGCTCTCCCGCGCGACCACGCAGATGACCGAGGGCGAGATCCTGGGCCTCGGACTGCAAGGCGCCAGCCAGGTCACCCGGGAGCAGTACCTCGACATCACCCGCCGCAAGACGGCCGAGCTGTTCTCGGCGGCGTGCTCGCTCCCAACCTACCTTTCCCCCGACTTCGAGCGGCACCGCCTCGCGTTCGAGGAGTATGGCCGAAACATCGGCATGTGCTTCCAGATCGTGGACGACATCCTCGACATCACCGGCTCGCAGAAGAACCTCGGCAAGCCCGTCTTCTCCGACCTGCACGAGGGCAAGCTCACCCTGCCTTTCATCCTCGTCATGCCCAACCTCTCCGCCGCCGAACGGGCGACCATCGAGGGCATCCTGGCCACCGGCGAGATCCAGGGCACCTCGCCCGAGCAGTTGCGAGAGCTCCTGGAACGGCACGGGGCGGTTGAGGAGTCACGCCGCACCGCGGACGAGTTTGGGCGGCGCGCGGTGGCTGCACTTGCGGGCCTGCCCCAGGGTCTCGAACTGGACGCCCTGACGATCGCGCCGCGGTTCGTGGTTGAGCGCGACTATTAGGCCACGCGGGCGGGAAACCCCCACCCAATACTGGCGACGGTGATGACTCTCGGGGCGGGAAATACCCCACCCACCACGTCCCAGTCCCCGCGGCCGACGGGGGAATAGCCGCCGGCACCCGCGCGGCGGCAGTGATGGCGCCGCCGGCTCTCGCGACGCGACCCGGCTCATCCCCGAACGTCTGACCCCCTCTTGTTCGCTCGGACATGCCCCTCGACACCCGCAAGACCGACCGGGCTACCCCTGATCCAGGCTGCAGGGGGCCCGGAAGCGGCACCGCAAAGTTAGTACCACTATCGTTGGCGATGCTGCGAAATAACCCTTTTATTCACGATAGATTGACGCAAATTCTGAGACTGATCTCTAGACTGAGGCTTGATCTTGTTCTCTATAAAGGAGTTATGCCATTTCAGCCTTGATCCGATTGGCAATACCGGGTGTGGGGCCGCCCCTAGTGCCCTTGCCAATTACGAATTCAGGCATTACATTGTCTTTCAGACATGGTAACTGCTATCTTGCGACAGGTGGTGGGGCGGGAAGACCAAGCCGCCAGGCACAACGCCCTGGTCGCCGCCTTCAGAACCCAAATACTGCGCGCACTCGGCGAGGGTCGTTGGCGGTTCGCCGATCACTTCTGCGACAAGCTCCTCGCGGAAGACCCGCGCAACCTCGAGGCCTGGCTGCTGAAAGGTCACCTGGCCTGGCGGCAGTTCCAGGACACCCAGGGGGCGGTCACCTGCTTCCGCAGGGTGGTCATCCTGGGCGGGTTCGAGTCGTCCAACGAGTACGTGGCACGGGCCCGAAGCTCCCTGGCACAACTCCTGGAGCAGCTGAGCTGAACTCCTCCGGCACCGGCCAGACCTCCACGGCCAGCGGCGGCCGCAGGCCGAAAACATAGACTCTCGAAATCACCCGCGGCTGTGGATCCATCCACCTGCGCTGGCCGCGCAACCGCACCACCGGCACCGCGTCGCCCCGCCAGGTATCCGCCTCACCGGCCTCGTCCTCGCGGGCGGTGGCCACGAAGGTCATCTCGTCCCCGCCGAACTCCAGCCAGAGATACCCCATGACCGGCTTCGGCAGCACGAACTCCCAGCCGCCGCCGGGCAGGGCCCGCGCGCCCGAGTCGTCCAGCCGAACCGGGTCCTCGACGACCGTCTCGTCGAGGGTGCGCGGGTGCGCAAGCGGCTTCGGGTACCCCCACGGGAACCTGGGAGGCATCCCCCACGTCACGGGTACCGGCTGGTCGCTGGGATCGCTCGCACCGACGGTGAAGTGCGACCGCGCGACGAACGCCGGCCCGCTGATCAGCACGTTCCGGCCGACCCCATCCACGTCGAGGGCGACGAGCAGCCCGCCCACGGGTGTCGGCGAGCGCACCTCGACCGCCAGCACGTTGTTGCCCTGCCGCAGCAGGTGTCCGACGTCGTAGAGGTCGAGCCGGAAACCGGGCCGGTTCCAGCCGCACGCTGCCGGCGTGCCGTTCAGGTACACGACGTACTCGCGGTCCCCGCATACCTTCAGGAGCGCCCCCGGCGGCGGCGAATCGAGGCGAAGCGAGGCCACGAACATCGCGGGCTGGGCGTGCAACGGGTCGAGGACGTCGGTGACCCAGATCCACTCGGCCCGCCCGGTCAGATGCGAGAGCTCGCGCTTCCAGAAGCCGTGCACCAGATAGGCCGCCAGCATGGCCCCGGCCGCGACGGCCAGGAGGACGAGGCGCTGCCTGCGGACCTGTTCGTGCACTGCGAGAGTGTAGCAACCCTCCTCCGCCGGGGGGTTTGACAGTCCCGGGCGCATGGCTTAAAGTGCCGGCACAGGATGGAGACGATCCGCGTCCTTGCCGTGATTCCGGCGCGTTACGCCTCCACCCGCTTCCCCGCAAAACCCCTTGCACTGATCTCCGGAAAGCCGATGGTGGCGCACGTCGTCGCGCGCGCCCTGGAGGCCTCGTGCTTTGCCGAAGTGATCGTCGCCACCGACGACGAGCGCATCGCAGGTGCCGCCCAGGCGGCCGGCGCCCGGGCCGTACTGACGGGGGAGTGCCGCAGCGGTACTGACCGGGTCGCCCAGGCAGTGCGCGAGATCCCCGCCTCGGTCGTGCTCAACGTGCAGGGGGACGAGCCGGCGCAGGCGCCCGAGAACCTCCGGCTGCTCGCGGGGTTCCTGCGCGACCATCCGAACGTGCCAATGGGCACGCTCGCGCTCCCGGGTTCGCCCAAGGACCTTGAGAACCCCAACGTGGTGAAGGTGGTGTGCGACCTTGCGGGGCGGGCGCTTTACTTTTCGCGCGCCGCCATCCCCTACCCGCGCAACCCGGGCGCGGATCTCGTCCGCCGCCACCTGGGGCTGTACGGCTTTCAGAAGCAGGCGCTGCTCGCCTTCGCCTCCTGGCCGGAGACGGACCTCGAGCGCCTGGAAGGCCTCGAGCAGCTGCGCGCCCTCGCCCACGGCATGGCGCTGCACGTGCTTCCCGCCGTGGCGGACTCCGTCGCGGTGGACGTGCCCGAGGACGTCGCGCGCGCGGAGGCCGCCCTGGTGGCGCTGGCGCGCCAGGGCACAGGGCTCCGGGCACAGGGGTCAGGGAAATGACCGGGCGGCCGATTGATCGGGGGTGTGAAATGCACCGTTTCAGCATCGAAAAGAAGTGGAGCCCTGCCTGGTGCGGAGCGCGGGCCGTTCGGACCCCGGACCCCGATCCCCGGACCCCTGGGCGGGATGGGGGTTGCTGATGGCAACGAAGTACGTTTTCGTCACCGGCGGCGTGGTCTCCTCCCTGGGGAAAGGGATCACGGCCGCTTCGATCGGGGCGCTCTTCGAGGCTCACGGGCTCAAGGTCACGCTGATGAAGTGCGACCCCTACATCAACGTGGACCCGGGGACGATGTCGCCCTTCCAGCACGGCGAGGTGTACGTCACCGACGACGGCGCCGAGACCGACCTCGACCTGGGCCACTACGAGCGCTTCACCACCACGGCGACCTCGCGCAAGAACAACCTGACCACCGGACGCGTCTACCAATCGGTGATCGAGAAGGAGCGGCGCGGCGACTTCCTGGGCTCCACCGTTCAGGTGATCCCGCACATCACCGACGAGATCAAGGCCGCCATCCGCGACGTGGCCGACGACTGCGACGTGGTGATCGTGGAGATCGGCGGCACCGTGGGCGACATCGAGTCGCTGCCGTTCCTGGAGGCGATCCGCCAGTTCCGCCAGGACGCCGGGCGCGGCAACGCCATCAACGTACACGTCACCCTGGTGCCCTACCTCGCCGCCACCGACGAGCTCAAGACGAAGCCCACCCAGCACTCGGTCAAGGAGCTGCTCTCGATCGGGATCCAGCCCGACGTTCTCGTGTGCCGTGTGGACCGCCACCTCCCCGAGGAGATGCGCCGCAAGATCGCGCTCTTCTGCAACGTCGAGGAGCGGGCGGTGATCCCGGCGCGGACCGTGGACACGATCTACGAGGTCCCGCTCCGCCTGGCAGCCGAGGGCCTGGACGGGATCCTGCTCGAGCTCCTCAACCTCCCACGCGGGCAGCGCGACCTGGCCAGGTGGCAGACGATCGTGGACCGCCTCCGCAACCCTGCCCGCAGGGTGCGCATCGGCATCGTCGGCAAGTACGTCAACCTGGTGGACAGCTACAAGTCGCTCAATGAGGCGCTCCTTCACGGCGGGATCGCCAACGACGCCAAGGTCGATCTCGTGTTCATCGACTCCGAGAAGCTGGAGGAGGAAGCGTACGTCGAGGAGCTCTTCCAGGTGGACGGGATCCTCGTGCCCGGGGGCTTCGGCAAGCGCGGCATTGAGGGGATGATCCGCGCCATCGAGTTCGCCCGCGGCCACAGGATCCCTTACCTCGGCATCTGCCTCGGCCTGCAGACCGCGGTGATCGAGTTCGCCCGCAACGTGTGCAACCTCGAGAGGGCCAACTCCTCGGAATTCGCCCAGGACCCGCCCTACAAGGTGATCTACAAGATGCGGGAGCTGGTCGGGGTGGACGTGATGGGCGGCACCATGCGCCTGGGCAAGTACCCGTGCCAGCTCAAGCCGGGGTCCAAGGCCTGGGAAGCGTACAAGGCGGACACCGTCTGGGACCGCCACCGCCACCGCTACGAGGTCAACCCCGACTACGTCCCCATCCTGGAGCAGCACGGCATGATGGTCACCGGGCGCTCCCCCGACCGGATCTTCGTCGAGATGGTCGAGATCCCGGACCACCCCTGGTTCGTGGCGTGCCAGTTCCACCCCGAGCTGAAATCCAAGCCGTTCGCGCCGCACCCGCTCTTCGTGGGCTTCGTCAAGGCCGCGCTGAAGCACCAGGAGCTTCGGCAGGAGCACGAGGAGAGGCTGGCGTCCCAAGCCGGCGAGGTGTTCCAGGATTCGCAGCTCGAGCAGGCACCGGGATCCGGGAAGGTGCAAGGTGAGAACTAGCCACGCCCCAACCGTCCGGCTCGCCCCAGGCGTCAGCGTGGGCCTCGGCCATCCCCTCGCCTTCATCGCCGGACCCTGCGTGATCGAGTCCGGCGAGCACGTCCTTCGCATGGCGGAGCTGCTGAAGCGGGTCGCGGGCGAGCTCGGCTTCCCGCTGCTCTTCAAGGCCTCCTTCGACAAGGCGAACCGGTCCTCGCTCGCGAGCTACCGCGGGCCGGGCCTCACTGAAGGCCTTGCCGCCCTCGCCGAGGTCAAGCGCGCGACGGGCCTGCCGGTCCTCACCGACGTTCACGAGCCAGCCCAGGCGGAGGCCGCCGCAGCGGTCGTGGACGTGCTGCAGGTGCCCGCGTTCCTGTGCCGCCAGACCGAGCTGCTGCTCGCCTGCGGGCGCACCGGAAAACCGGTCAACGTCAAGAAGGGGCAGTTCATGGCCCCCCACGACATGGGGAACGTGGTCGAAAAGGTGCGCTCCACCGGCAACGAGGCCGTGACCCTGACCGAGCGTGGAAGCGCCTTCGGGTACAACAACCTGGTCGTGGACCTGCGCTCGCTCGCGATCATGCGCGCCTTCGCGCCGGTCGTCTTCGACGTCACCCACTCCCTGCAGCTCCCGGGCGGGCTCGGGCATGCCACCGGTGGTGCCAAGGAGTTCCACCTGGAGCTTGCGCGCGGTGCGGTGGCCGCCGGCTGCGACGCGGTGTTCGTCGAGGTGCACGACGATCCGCCCAAGGCGCTTTCCGACGCCCCCACGCAGCTCTCGCCCGAGGAGTTCCGCACGCTCGTGCGCCAGTGCCAGGCCGTTCGATCCGCCCTCGAAAAGCTGCCGGCCCCGTACGAGCCGTAGGACTGCCATGGCGAGCGACGCACTCCGGCGGCTCCTGCACTCTCTCGGCAACCGCCTGAGACCCGGCAAGGGTCGGTCGCGCCTGACCGGGCCCCGATTCGACTACCAGGCCCTGTACGAGGCGCACGCCCGTGCCCACGCCGGAAGCGAGGCGATCGGCGACGGGGATTTCGATGTCATTGGCCGCGGTGAGCTCGGCATACTGTGCGAGAAGGGGCTGCGTCCCGAGGCGGACTTGCTCGACTTCGGCTGCGGTATCGGCAGGCTCGCGAAGTTCGCCATCCCCTACCTCGTCTCCGGTTCGTACACCGGGGTCGATGTCGCCCCCACCATGATCGAGCGGGCCCGCGCCAGCTTCGGCACCACCGGGCCCGGCTGCCGTGTGGAGTGGGCGGTCCAGATCGAGGCGCGCTTCGACTTCCGCCCCGAGAGCTTCGACATGATCTGCGCCTTCTCGGTCTTCACCCATCTCGAGCACGAGGACACCTATCGCTACCTGGCGGACGCAAGGCGCATCGTGCGGCCCGACGGCCTGTTCGTTCTTACCTGCCTGCCGATCCAGACGGCCTGGGGGCGCCGGGCGTTCCTCGACTCGGGGCGCGTTGGCTTGGAGGAGCGGTGGCGCGCGGTGCGCAACGTGGCGACCAGCATGGACCTCATGGCGTCGGTCGCCGGCCTCGCCGGGTGGCAGGTGCTGCCGTTCGAGCTCGCAGACCAGGGGCAGACGGTGGTGGCGCTCAGCCCTGACCCAGGTCATCGTCCGACCTGAGTCCATCTTCCCGGAAGCGCAGGGCTGGGCCCGCCCCCCAAGGGGTCATCCCGACGAGCGAAGCGAGGAGGGATCTGGGCGGGGGAACACGGACAAACGGCGTCGCGCCTGAGAGAGTCCACACCACGTGTGTCACTCGACACCGTTGATCTATACTCGCGTCCTGAACCTCGGAGGACAGGGTGTCCACAGCCCATTCGACCGCCTCTGACCGCCTGTCGAAGGGCGGCCGGCACAGCCTTTCGCGAACCAGGATGGGCTGCAGATCGCGCCGCGTATCTTGGAGACAGCCGGCGCTGCCTGTGCTTGCAACCGCTAGACGGTGCAAGGCATTGCGCGGAGTTGCGCAAATCTGGCCTGCCGACAAACAGTGCACGTTCCGCAGGATTTCGCGGTTTTCGTTAGGCAGCGGACGGAGGGTTGGGCAGACAAGCTACCAAGAGATCGGAGGAACGAAAGATGGCGAAACCGCAAAGGGGCCACCGGGGATTAGACGAGGCCGTTGAGGTGCTGAAGGACATCCTCATCACCCAGCTCGGCCTCGCCGGAGTACCGCAACACAGCATTCGAAAAATCGTTGGCTGCAGCATCAATCGTGTCAACGATATCGTCAAGCATCTCAAGAGCGCGAAGCGAGGAGAAACGGGGGCCGACCGATGAAGACAGATGAGACAATTATCGCACTCCTCACGCAAATCCTGAAGGTCGAGGCGATACAGGCTGCGGGCACCAAGAGCGTCACGGAAGGCGCCAGGCTGCTCAAACTTGCGGGGCTGGACAACCAGACCATCGCAGACGTCCTGAACACCTCCCCTGCGACGATTCGGACGCTAACCGCGAACCTAAGGTCGAAGAGGAGGGCGCGCTAAATGCAATCGGACGACCGCGTCGAGAAGCTCCTTGCCTTGTTGCTGCTGCAGCAGATGAAGGCAGCGCCACAGCGCGAGAAGGCGCTAAATTTGAGTATCGCGGGTTTCACCAACACCGAGATTGCGGATCTCCTCCAGACGACTACGGGCGTTGTGGCACAGCGCCTATTCGAGGCGCGCCGCAAGCCGAAGAAGAAGCCGAAGCCCCAACGGCCGCGGAAGTAGATTCCCCCGGGGGACTAGATGCCGGCCACGAACGACTTCCGAAGCTATTCTTTCGATCCACGCCGCGTTGACGCTGCCGGGAAGAATGTTGGGCAGAGGGTGTACTGGAAGCTGTACGCGATCGAAAACCTAGTTCGCGTGGTGGCACATTCCATACTGACTGCGCAGGTCGGGGCGAACTGGTGGGACGTAGCCGTCGATCCTGGGATGCGGGCCAACGTACACCGTCGAAGGTCCGAGTACACAAACCAGCCCTGGCACAGCACACCCGGGAAGCACGACATCTATTACACGTTTCTTTCTGACCTGAGCAAGATCATTACAGCCAACAGTCATCTTTTTAGGCCGGTGATTCCGGACATCGATCAGTGGATCGCGCGAATAGAGCAGCTCCGTTCTCCTCGCAACATCGTCGGACACATGAACTGGCCTCATAAAACAGATCGCCAACGGATTGACGTCGTGTATGCAGACCTGCAGCAGCTCGTTCAAAAGCTGGCGGCCTCCAGCACGATCCTGAACATCCCATGAGCACTCAGAATGAGGTCGGAAGAGAGCGAGGGGGCTACCCAACGGCATGCAGCTGGCGGCGCGTCACGCCGCAGCTGAGGCTGAGCACTTGGTGTCTGGTTGGAGGCCCCCATGAATCCTAATCGTCGAGCCTGCCTCGCCTTCATCATCTCGCGGCTGACTTCCGCCCACAGTGGCACCTTCGTCTTCGACCATTCCCAGGGCAAACACATCACGTTCTCCGGCACAGTCACTCAGGCGGGCGTCGCCGTCTTCGACCACGAACGGGGCTGTCACATCTCAGGGTCAGGCAGTTCCGTCTACGACCATGGGGATGGCGTACACCTCACTCTTTCTGTAAGGGGCAACTACTTCACGGCTTACGACCACGGGTCCGGAACGCATCTCACTGGCCACGTCTCCGGTTCGCTGGTTTCCATCTACGATCATTCAGATGGTGTGCACTACAACTACACGGCCTAGTCACGGGCGCCAGCCAACCAACGAGCGCCTGCAACGGGCATGCCCGCGGATTTGCTTGCTTGGTGGGCATTGTTTCGCGCATCATCCTGCTATGCGTTTGTCCTGTCGGTCACCCGGGCTGCCGCCAAAACGCGACGCTAGGCATCGCTTGGATTAACTATGCCACTGGATGAGTCTGCTGCAGCGAAGCGGCTGCCAGCTCTTGTGGAGTGGCTTGAGCGTGCCGCAAATGAATGTAAAGCCATGTTTCCAAGTGTCAAGTATAGTGACGACGATCACTTCGCCTTCATGGCGCTGTGCTTCTTCGGGAAGCAGTTGGACCATGCCGAGTCTCTTCTCCGGTTGGTACCGCTGAAGGACAGCGTTCTCATCGCGCGCTGCATGCTTGAAGGTCTCTGCCAACTGCTCTGGGCGGCGGGAGACATGAAGATAAGACCGCGTCGGTGGCGGGCGTTCGCGGCTGTCCACGACTTCCGTCGGTTGCGTCGAAGTCCAGCAACCGTTGGCTGGACACCATCAGCCGAGGATCTGCAAACCCTGCACGACGCACTACGTGAAAGCGAAGACCTCATTCTCACCAAGAGGGCCAAGGCATTGCGCACACAAGGGCAGCCTCTCCCTCCTGATCCCTACTACAGGGACTGGCGAGCCGGTGAGACAATCACCAGCATTATCCGCTTTGTAGGTGACCCACAGCTCCTCGATTTCGCGTACAGCCCCTACTCTTCCTGGGCGCATTGGTCGCCGGAATCGTTCGGCGATCGCCTCGAGAGTCACGAGGCCGGCATCACCTACCGCTCTCCAATCTCCCACCTCCACGCATCTTTTGCGACCGCCGTAGCTACCCCATGCCTGCTGCAAACCGCGCATTTGCTCGGTTCGCATCTTGAACTGCCACAAGTCGCGGCGATCCAACACCTGCGTGACCATTTCGCAGAATGGTACAACTCGCTCAAGTCCAGCTCCAATGGCGGGGCCTAGCCAGCGCTTATCGGTACCACTATCTGCTCCAAGAAAAATAGGCCGAGCTGCTTAATAAGGGTACCAGGTACCTCCTTCTCACCATTCTGAAATCCGAAGGGCGGCTCCGGCACCGTGACCAGAGCCGTCATGCGGGACGGTGCATGACCCGGGGGCCACTCATCGGGTGTCCGGCAAGGGCGAGGCGGATGAGGTCCTTCTAAACATCCAGACCGACGAAAAGGGTAGTAGGCTTAGATATGGTTGACCTCCGGCTCGAAGTATCCGCTGCCGTGCAGCGTGCGGCTCTGACCCGCACCGGGCCAACCCTCGAGTCTCCCGAAGGTCAGCCCTACCTCGCACCGGAAGTCATGACGTCTAGACTTGGGAAAGCGGCTTGATGCGCTGTCCTTACTGTTCGTCTGAAATGGCCGTGCACGTTTTCGCCGGCGTCTCGATCGACCAGTGTGATCATTGCCCCGCGATTTGGCTCGATGCGGGTGAACGCGAAGCGCTGAGCTACAACCGAGCGAAGACGCTCTCCCTTGCATCTCAACCCGTCAAACCCTTCGTTCCGTCCCCAGCACCACCTACGCGCCGCTGCAGTCGCTGCGGTACCGGTCGCCTCCAGCCCGGCACAGTTGGTGAACGCTCCCTATTGGCCTGCACGGACTGCCGAGGGTTCTTCGTTCCTTTGCCACCCCCATCGACCCAACCGTCAGACGGCGCGGTAATCGCTGAAGCCTACGTCGAGGGACTGGTGTGGCAGCTCCTCTGGGCCGTGTTTCCTGACCCATGAGTGAGTAGACGTCCCCGACGCCTAACCAGCGCTTGCAGCGGAGCCGGACGTTGCCCCGATAAAGTAGACACGGTGGCCTCACGCTGGAAGGGGTTCAGGATGGGCAAAACCAAGCGGCCCAGATTGAAAGCGTCCCTCATGGAGATGACTTGATGCGATACGTGCTCTTGCTGGTCCTGTTCGCTCACGGTGTAGCCCACCTCGTGGGGTTCGTGGTCCCGTGGCGGCTCGCCACGCTGAAGCAGATGGCATACAAGACCACGATCCTCGGCGGCAGGGTGGACCTCGGCGAAGCCGGCATCCGCGTTGTCGGCCTGCTCTGGCTGCTCGCGGCCGCGGCCTTTGTCGCGGCGGCCGGCGCCTTCGTCTTTCACGCGCCCTGGGCGCTCCCGTTCACGCTTGCCCTCTCGGGCGCTCCCCTGCTCCTGTGCGCAATCGAGTGGCCGGAAGCGCGGATTGGGGTGTTCGTCAACATCGGTTTGCTGCTGATCCTCTTCCTGGGCCCCCGGCTCGGGCTGCCAAATCAGCCAGGGCATTGACACAGGCGACGAGGCGGTCATCGGGGGCAGGTCGCCGCGCGAGTGCCGGGAGATCCTTCGGGGCGCCTGCGGCGCCCCTCAGGATGACAGGCAAGGACGAGGGCATGCGCCGCAAGGACGACCAAGCAGTCTTCTCTGTGCCCTGTGCCCTGTGCCCTGGGCCCCATTTCCGGGCTCCGGGGTCCGGGCTCCGGGCTCCGTTCCCCCGCCCCCCGAACTGATTCGTGTCGTGGTCTTCCTGTGCCCGGTGCCCTGTGCCCGGTCTTCCTGTGCTAGCCTTTCCTTGCCATGGAGATCACGATCAAGGACCTGCTCGACGGCTTCGTCCCGGACAAGAAGAGCTACAAAAAGCCGGCTTCGATCGCCGGCGTCGAGATTCTCAACCTTCAGAGGATCGTTGACGACCGCGGCCTCTTCCTCGAGGTCTTCCGCGGCAAGGCGACCCACCCCGGGAGCGAGAAGCTGGCCGCGTTCTTCTCCGGCGTGGACCTCTCCCAGATGAACTACTCGCTGATCTCGACGGACGACCACGTGAAGGGCCTGCACTACCACCTGAAGCAGAGCGACGTGTGGTTCTGCCCGCCCCCGTTCAAGCTCAAGGTCGTGATGCTCGACCTCCGGCGCGCCTCCCCGACAGCGGGCGCCACGCAGGTCGTCGTGCTGGGCGAGGGCCGCGATGCCCTGGTGAAGATCCCGGAGGGCGTCGCGCACGGGTACCGGCCCCTGACCGTCCCGTGCGGGCTCTTCTACATGGTGAACCGTTGCTTCGACCTCGAGGACCCCGACGAGTACCGCGTCCCCTGGGACCACCCGTCGGTGAAGGACCTCTGGGCGGTCAAGAACGAGTAGGACAGCAGACAGGGGTCAGGGGTTAGGGGTCAGCGAGAGGCAACTTCTGCTACGTTAACTAATTTCCTCCAAGAATCTCCTGTTCCCTGTTCCCTGTCTCTCTACTGCGGTTTCCAGTCGTCCAACAGGATGGCCTTGCCCCAGCCGGAGCCGGCTTTGGCAGCGACCGCCAAGTCCCAGTCCATTCCACTTGGCGTGAAGCGCGGCACCCGGAAAAACAGCAGTGAGCCGTCTGGGACGGGCACAGCCTCGAGGAGCGGGTGCCGCTGGGCACCCGGGAGCCGCACCTCCTGGACCACACCGGCGGCAAACAGCAGTTGCCGGTCGGCGCGGCAGAAGTAGAGCGTCTGATTGGGGCCTAGCCGGGGCGCGTACTCAGGGCCCATCGTGTTGATGCGCGGCTCCAACATCTGGCCGGGCTTGCCTTCCGTGGAGAGCCAGATGTCGCTCCCGTTGGCGTCGTAGACCGTCCAGACGAGCGACTTGAGCTGCTTGCCGAAACGCTGGCCGTCGCCCGTAATCGGCCCGCCGGCCAGATCCAGTTTCTCGAGCTTTCCCCACGGCGCACGCGCGTTGGCCCGCTGACTGGCGAGGAGCTGCTTGGACCCGTCGGCACCCGTCAGCTCGACCAGGCAGGAGGTCTCGTCCTCGTTGACCCAGGTGAGACGGGCCTTGGCCGCCGGCGCCAGGCCGGGCAGGTCCACCGGCTGCGGCTCTTCCCAGCCTTCCTTGCCCCACGCCACCCGGAAGGGGCGGAAGCCGCCCACGGCCCACGGCGCCAGCGCCCCCGCGCGGTCGCGCATGCCCGGCCGCACGGCACCGACCGGCTGAGCCTCCTTGCCACCCAGTGGTACGCCGGGGATCAGCCCCGCCGCGAAGTAGACAACTCTCGCGCCCCGAAGCGGCAGCGGCGTCAGCTCGAGCCCGGCCGAGTTGATCTTCCTTGGGTCGGCCGGCGACGTGACATCCGGAGGCATCACGTCCAGGGAGCGCGGCAGGTAGCGGAGCTGGTAGGCCGAGAACAGGTAGACCTCCGCCGCGTCGGCGGTCACCAGCTTGGTCCCCACCATCGCGGTGGTCCCGGGCACCGAGTTCACCGCCACCTCCTGCCCCACCCGGAACTCCTCGAGGCCGCCTGCGCGCAGACCCGCCACGCACACGGCGTCGCCGGTCACACGCACCTTCACCGTGACGTCCTTGTCCAGCTGCGGGACGGCTCGCCCTTCCTTGCGCATCGCGTTCTGCATTGGCTCGGGCAGCCCTTCCCTTACCTCGAGCTCCCAGACACCGGCCTCGCCGGCGACCTCGCGGATCGCGGCGATCCTTCCCAGGATCAGGCTGTCCGGCTGCGGCACCGGCGCGTTCGTGTCCTGCATGCCACAACCCATGGCGGCAATAGACACGGCGAGGACGATCAGGTATCGGCGCATGGACCGCTCCAATCTCACTACAGCAGCATGCCTGCAATGCAGGCGCTCACAAAGTTGGTCAGTGCGCCGGCAAACAGGGCGCGCACGCCAAGTCGCGCCAGGTCGTGCTGGCGGTTGGGGGCGAGACCTCCGATGCCGCCGATCTGGATTCCAATCGAGCTGATGTTCGCAAAACCGGCCAGCGCGTAGGTCGCCAGCACGGCGGCGCGCGCGGACACGACCGGGACCGACCCCGCAGCCTTGGCGCCGCTCGCGACCAGCTTCACGTTGTCGAGCAGCGTCTTCATGTCGAGGTACGCGATGAACTCGTTCAGCACGGTCTTTTTTCCGAGAAGCACAGCCACCGCGCCGCAATCGCTCCACGGGATGCCGATCAGCCAGGCGACGGGCGCGAAGACCCTCGCGAACAGCCACTCCAGCGAGAGCTGCGGCATCCCGGCCAGCCCTCCGGCCCAGCCCAACAGCGCGTTGACGAGGGCCAGCAGCGCGAGAAACGCGATCAGCATCGCCCCCACGTTGAGGCACAGCCTCATCCCGTCGGAGGCACCCGAGGCCGCGGCGTCCACACCGTTGACCCACGGCCGCTCCACGTGCGCGCGCACCGTGCCGCGTGTCTCAGGCTCGCCGTCCTCAGGGAAGAGCAGCTTGGCGATCGCGAGTGCCCCTGGCGCCGCCATCACGGACGCGGCGATCAGGTGCACCGCCGGAACACCGAATGAGATGTAGACCACCAGCACGCCGGCGGCCATGTGCGCGAACCCGCCCACCATGATCGCGTGCAACTCCGACTGCGTCAGCGTCGCGAGGTACGGCCGGATCATGAGCGGCGCCTCGGTCTGACCTACGAAGACGTTGGCGTCGCACAGCGACTCGGCACCCGAGGTGCCCATCGTCTTCATCATCAGCCACGCGATCCCCTGCACGACCCGCTGCAGGACGCCGTAGTAGTAGAGGATCGTGGTCACCGAAGAGACGAAGATGATCGTCGGCAGAACCTTGAAGGCGAAGAAGTGATCGGTGAACTTCTCGCCGAACACGAAGCTCGCGCCTGCATCGGAGAAGTCCAGGAATTTCTTGGCCAGCGTTCCCAGGAAGTTGAACGCCGCGTACCCCCACGGCGTCCGGATGACGATCACCGCCAGCGCGATCTGGAGGCCGAGCCCCCACAGGACCGTCCGCCAGCGCACGGCCTTGCGGTTCCTGGAGAACGCATAGGCCAGGCCGACGAAGACCACGAGGCCGAGCGCCGAAATCGCACGTTCCATGAATCCTCCCGACTCCGCGGACAACACCGCGTATCATACCCTGGATGATGCGGATGAGCCGCGAGGAGTTCGAGCGCGTCGTCGGGAAGGCGCTCGACGGCCTGCCCCCCGAGGTCGCGGGCTTCCTGGAGAACGTCGCGGTGGTGGTCGAGGATGATCCCACCGACGAGGACATCCGCGAGGCCGGGCTCGACCCCGAGACCGATACGCTCTTCGGTCTCTACCACGGCCTGGCCTTGACCGAGCGCGGCAGCACCTACGGCAACGTCCTCCCCGACCGCATCGTGATCTACCGCCGGCCCCTGCTCGACTTCTGCGGCGACCGGACCGAGCTCATTCACGAGATCCAGGACACCGTGGTCCACGAGGTCGGCCATTACTTCGGTCTCGGCGAGGAGGACCTGCCGTAGCTTGACGCTGCGTGGCTTCCCCTTTCCCCCGGGGACCACCAAGTGCTTGGCCCCACGACGAACGGGACTCGCCACGTTGCCGGGCACGCGCGAGTGAAGGTGGAGGACGGCCGCAACCGTTCGAGGGAGCGTCGAGCGCCATGATGCGCCCCGTCGACGCTCTGAACGTGAGCGTTCTACCCGGGCTCAGACGCGGGCAGCCCAGGCGCACGCGCAGCTCGCCAGGAGTACGCCGACCAGCGAATCAAGGAACAGCCCCACCACGACCCCACGATGGAGGTTGATGTAGACGGCGTTGGTGGCCTGGACCGAGCATGCGAGGGCGAGCCAGGCGAGGGCACCGAACAGGAGCCCGTTGGGGAGCCAACCAGCCACACCGAGGTGGGAAAGCCCGCCGGTCGCGAAGAAGAGAAGCCCGATTGCGGCACCCCCCAGGACCTGGATCACGCTGCTGAGGCCGTATTGCTTTGCGCCCTCCGGGCGCCAGGTCTCGGGCGTCAGACGTTGGAAGCGATGGAAGAGATAGCCGGTGATGAGCCAGCTCGTCAAGATCGAGAGAAAGCCCCCGATGGCACCTGCGCCCACAACCCGAATCAGCAACATCTTCCCAACCTCCTTCCCACTGGATTTCCCCGGGCGCCAAGTTTGGCTCTCGCCCCGGGGGCGCGGCGGGGCGCAGGCGCCCGGCTCGTAGCTCAGGGCTTCGAGTGGACATCCGGCACCCATACGTAGCCATCCGCATCAATCAAGTACGCCTCCCGCAGGCCGTGACCCATGTCGGTGGCACTCGCCAGAACCTTGAACCCCAACCGCTTCGCCGCCGCCTCTGCGGCGTCCGGGTCGCATCCGTGCAGGCGCAGCTCCACGCCGGCCCCGCGGGGCGCCACCCCTCGAAACACGCTCTCCAGGGGATGGCCCTCGTACGTGTGGTCCGCGTGGAGCATCCACTCCCCGCCGTAACCCCGGAGCACCGCAAAGTCTTCGTCCTGATAGACGACAGCGGCGCCCAGGACCTCCCGCTGAAACCGAACCGCCTCGCCGATGTCGCGGACGAGCAGATTCACGCTCAGCCCCGTCAGGGAGCGGCCGTAGTCGCGTGCCGGCATCCATGGATCACCCGTGCGAAGCTTCATCACCCCTCCTCGTGAGGCACAAGACGACGGCCGCCCCAGACCTTCACGCTCGCATTCTGTAAAGCCGGTCGCGGAAACTCTATTGCACCGAGGTCCGAGTCGAACGCACCCGACGTGGGTGGGCCACCCTGCCGTCTCTCCTCTTTCCCGCGCGCGCCCGAGCGGCAAAGTGAACGTGCCAGCGAGACCCGCAGAAGCCCAGTGCGCTCCGGCCGGATCTCCCCGAGCTCTACTGGCACGTGACCTTGGCGGCGGCTGGGGCCGAACTGATTCCCGTAGGAGCCAACACGTGGAGCTTCTCCCACACCCGGTAGTGCTTCCCGGGCGCGCCGAGTTTCCAGGTCTCGTACACACCCTGCCCCGCGCTGCGGATCTCGACCTTTTGACGTTCACCGATGGCGCCGTCACTGCGCTCCCACCGATACTCGACCGTCACCGGATGCCTGCTGACGAAGATCGTGCCGATGAACTGGATCTCGGTGGGACACGGACCCAAAAAGGTCTTCGGCTTGGCAACGGCGACGACCTTCGTGACGGTGTGTTGCTGAGCGAGCAGCTCGCCGGCAAGGAGCGAGACCGCAAGCGCCGCGACCACTGCGAAGCCTGAGACGAAGAATCGAGCTCGGGGCATCGGATTTTTCCTCCGTACCCGGGATCGTATCGAACTCTGGTCTCAAACACAAAACCGTGCGGGCCACGCAGCGGCGGGGTGGAGGCGCGATTGGGCCTGAGCGAGCGGGCCCCCGACGCGCAGCTTGTTGGCGGGTATTCCTACCGCTCCTCGGGCGACCCGGCCATCCCTCCGGAGGCCGCGGGCCGGTGGCGCCCGATCCGTCCTCGGGAGGCCACCGCTACCCCTATCAGACCATAAACGGTCCCATAGCGAGGAGAGCGCCGGTGGACCGGTGCTCGCGAGTCTCGTTTCATGCCCTACTGGCATCTGACCGTGACGGTTGCCGGAGGAGACGTGAGACCCCTGGGAGCGAGAACACGAAGCTTGTCCCAGACCTGAAGCTGCTTCCCAGGCGCGCCCAGCCGCCAGGTCTCGCACACACCCTCGCCCGCACCACAGATCTCCAACCGCTGCCGCTCGCCGCCGGTGCCGTCACTACGCTCCCAGCGATACTCAACGGTTGTCGGATACCCGCCCACGACGATCGTGGCCAGAAACTGAACCTCGGCCGGAAAGGGGCCCGAACAAGCCGCTTCCCTGGCCAGGGACACCACCCTCGTGACCGTGTGCTGGTGAGCGAGAAGCGCAGCGCTGAAGGGCGAAACCACAGTAGCTGTGGTGACGACAAAACCGAACACAAGAAGACGGCGTCGAGGCATTTGTCGTTCTCCCCACGCGGGATATCCAATTCCATCTCGGCGCCTGAGACGCTCTTGCAGGATGTTCGTGGCGATCCACCAACGCCGTCTGGCGGCGCCGCCGTGCGTAGGCGGGGCGGAGACCGGTGCAACCTCGGGTCAGTCGGTCTCGTGGACACAGGCCTCGTCAACTGGCATCGGAACGCGGGTGCTGACGCCCAGCTTCAAGGCCAGTTCAGCCTCGTCCTCATGACCGCGTTCGATCAACTTCTCGCCACAACCGCAACCTTTCGGCAACCGACCCAGGTCCGCGCTCGGACCGTGGTACGCAGCAAGCCCAGCCTGGACATCCGGCGAGCTGGGATACTGGCTGTTCTCCCCATTCACAGCGTGCGTCGAAGTCGTTCTGGGTGACCCTCGCAGGCACCCGTAGACGCGGCGCCGTAGCGCTGGCGCCACCGGAATCTGGCACAATGCTCCGCGACGGGCACGTCTCCCGGAGAGGATGGGAGCGCCCGTAGGTGGACCAGGAGGCGGGGCCTTGGGAAAGGACCAGGTCAGAGAGGGCAACAACCCGGGTACAGCGGGGCCTGCAGGCAAGCTGCGCAGCATCGAGGCCATTATGCCGTCGCAGATCCTCACCAAGCTGCAGGCCGGCGTGCTCGGCCAGGACGACGCGCTGCGGTTCGTGTCGGTGGCGATCTACAAGCACACCACCGGAAAGGTGCCGGGGAATATCATCCTGATCGGCAACTCCGGCACCGGCAAGACCACCATCATGAACAACATCCAGCGGCTCTACAACGAGGTGCCCGAGTACGCCCCGTTCCGGGCCATGGCGATCCTCAACGCCAACCTGCTGGTCGACTCCGACCGGCTGGAGTTCCGACCCGACCGGCTGCTGACCGCGGTCGAGCAGCGGGTGCGCTCGGTGATTAGGCACCCTCCCACGGCTGCGGAGCTCAAGACGGCGATGGAGCGCGCGACTGTCTGCATCGATGAGATCGACAAGATGTCCTCGATCCTCGCCGGCAAGCCAAACGCCATCGGCGTCGCCCTCCAGCAGGGGCTGCTGACGCTCATGGAAGGCGACATCGTGCCGATCAGGACGCACGTGATGGTGGACGGAGCGGAGAAGCCCGTCACCATCGAGATCGACACCAAAGCCATGATGTTCATCTGTGGCGGCGCGTTCGAGGGGCTCTACGACCAGGTCTTCTCGCGGGTTACCAACCCAGGAAGCGGCCAGAGCCTCCGCTCGGTGGTTGTCCGCAGCGCCGACGGCCACGTGAGCATCGAGACGCGATTCTCGCTCGTCGATTACTTCAGGATCGAGGACCTCTTCCAGTACGGCATGGTGCCGCAGTTCATCGCCCGCCTTGACAACGTCGTGCTGCTCTCGGACCTCGGCGTCAACGCCCTGAAGCAGATTCTGCTCGAGGCGCTCGACTCCCCGTTCGTCCGCTCCCGAGACTACCTGGAGGTGATGGGGATCTCGCTCGAGATCGAGGACGTGGCGGCTGCCGTCATAGCAGAGCAGGCCGAGAAGCACTCGCGAACCGGCGCACGCGCGCTGCGGGCCGTCCTCTCGAAGATCATCAACCCGATCGAGTTCGATCCCTGGAGCGTCGGGGCGCTGGAGGATACCGGCGATGGCAAGAAGAAGCTGCGGATTACCGCCGGCATGGTACGGCGCTCGCTCGGCCTCTCGTGATGTGACCTTGCCACTCCGTGGAGGGTTTCTTTCTTGCCCCGCGTGCGCCTGCCACGATTGCGCCGCAGCGCGCGGGCACTGCGTGGGCGATCGCCGGGGGGAGGCACCGCCGCGCAGCGAACGGCGAGGCGCCACTCAGCGAGCGCGCCGGCGCGACCACGCGCACCTCGGGGGGGTGGTGGCGTCCACCGCCCCTCGGGTGGTGGTGCCATTCCGCCGGAGCGAGCGGGCCCCTCTCCCGCAGTCGCTTGGCGGGTATTCCTACGGCTCCTCGGGCGACGCGGCCATCCCTCCGGGGGTGGCGGTGCTACCCGCCCCTCGGGTGCGAGGTCAATGGCTCCGAAGGCCGCGGGCTACCGGGCGGGCGCCCTGCGGCGGGGAAACGCTGATCCCGCGAAGCGGGAGACAGCGACGGGCCCAGCCGCAGGGCGCCCCTGCCCGGTCGCAGCCGTAGGAGTCTCGGTGTGCAGCGAGCAGGGGCGAGCAAGCACCGAGGGACCTCGCACCCGAGGGGCAAGAAGGACCATTTGCGACTTGAATTCACAATCTTCCCTTGCTATAAGCTCCACCAGCGAATCCGCACAAGGATCTGACGTTGCGGGGGGGAGGGATGATGAAGTCGCACGACGTGTTCCGTGTTCTCGTAACCGCGGCCGTCTCGTGCCTGTTGGCCAGTGCCCTCGGGGCCCAGGTCACCGGCCGCATCGTGGGGTCGGTGACCGACGAGCAAAAGGGAGTGCTTCCGGGTGTCACCGTGGAGGCGAAAGGTCCCACCCTGCAGGGCCTCCGGGTCAGCACCACCGACGAAAGGGGCCTCTACCGCCTGCCCCTATTGCCGCCCGGGCAGTACGCGCTGACCTTTACGCTCCAGGGCTTTGCGACCGAGACCCGGGTTGACGTCACCGTGAGCCTCGGCAAGGACACAACGGTGGACGCGGTCTTGCGCCCCGCCGTCAAGGAGTCGGTCACGGTCTCCGGGGAGGCGCCGGTGGTGGACGTCACCTCCACCACTGTCGGCACCAACCTGACCGCGCGGACGATTGCGACGCTCCCCACCGGCCGCAACTACTCCTCCGTCGTGCAGGTCGCCCCCGGGACCTCGTCGGACGCCAACGCCGATAACAAGGACCAGACCACGATCACGGTCTACGGGTCCTCGGGCGCCGAGAACTCCTACTTCATCGACGGCGTCAACACGACCAACGTGGAGTACGGCTTCCAGGGCAAGGAGCTGAACTTCGAGTTCATTCAGGAGATTGACGTCAAGACCGGGGGGTACGAGGCCGAGTATGGGCGCTCCACCGGCGGCATCATCAACGTGATCACCAAGTCGGGAGGCAACGAGTTCCACGGGGATGTCTTCGGCTACTACGACAACGACAGGTACCAGGCGAACGCCAAGTCGGTTGTCTCGACCGGCGGCACGGTGCAAGGGTTCACCAAGAAGGACTACGGGGCCGACATCGGCGGGTACATCCTCAAGGACAAGCTGTGGTTCTACGGCGCCTTCGACCAGGTCAAGAACACCACCAGGAGCGCCCTTCCCGAAGGTCCTGCCGCAGGCCAGATCGCCGAGTCCGACAGCACGCACGACCTCGGATCCGCAAAGCTGACGTGGCGCCTGGCGGAGAACCAGTCGCTGGTTGCCACCTTCTTTCAGGACCCGCGTACCGACACCGGCGCCATCAACGACGCCGACCACTCGCTCAACGGCGATCCCCTCACCTACCTCGGCCAAAGGGAGTTCGGCGGCCGCGACTACGCGCTGCGCTACGAGGGGATCTTCGGAACGAGCTGGTCCGCCCAGGCCCAGGTCGCCCGCCACCAGGAGAAGCACAACGTCGGGCCGGCGAGCGCCGCCGGCGACGTCGTGCAGTACCAGGACGCAGTCAACAACTACTACCAAACCGGCGGGTTCGGCCGCATCGAGGGGAAGGAGTTCAAGCGGGACTTCTTCGGCGCGTCTCTGAGCCACTTCCTTGCCGGGCACGAGATCAAGTTCGGCGGCGAGTACGAGGCAGACGAGGCCGACGTCACCAAGCGCTACTCCGGCGGGCAGCAGGTCACCAAGTACACAAACACGGTCAACCCCGGAAAACCGATCTACACCCACTACTACTGGACCACACCCGACGCCACCGTGGGCAACGCCCCGCTCTCGGCGTTGCTTGCCTCGCCGAAGCACCACAACACGACGCTCTACCTGCAGGACCGCTGGACCGTGTCGGACCGCGTCACGCTCAACCTGGGCGTCCGGTGGGACAGGCAGGAGATCATCGACTCCTCAGGTGTGAAGCAGATCGACCTCAAGAAGGACCTCGCGCCGCGCCTCGGCTTCGTCTGGGATCCGTTGGGCGATCACCGCGCCAAGGTGTACGGGTCGTACGGCCGCTTCTACGAGGAGCTCCCGATGGACCTCGTGATCCGGTCGTACTCCTACGAGCGCCAGCCGACCATCGTGAACTACAGCCCTACGGATTTCCACCCCGACCCAAACGCGGAGGCCGATTTCGGGACCCCCTCCAAGATCCTCGGCGGCTTCACCGAGCCCGCGGACCCCAACCTGCGGAGCCAGTTCGTCGAGGAGTACATCCTGGGCACCGAGCGCGAGGTATGGGCCGACGTCTCGGTGGGCGTCAAGGGGATCTACCGCTCCTACGGCCGCGTGATCGAGGACTTTCTGTGCATCAACGACGGCACCTACTGCGTCGGCAACCCGGGCGCGGGGATCATGAGCCAGATCTACACGCTCGACTACTCGCAGACATTCCCGGCGCCACGCCCGGTGCGGATCTTCCGCGGCGTCCAACTCGATGTCACCAAACGGTTCTCCAACAACTGGCAGATGATGGCCTCCTACCTGTACTCCAAGCTCGAGGGCAACTACGACGGCGAGTACGCGCCGTTCACCAACATCGGCGCCGACCCCAACATCTCCGCCGCGTACGACTACTACGACTTCTTCACCAACGGCCGCGACCTCAACAAGATCACGAACCGTGGCTACCTCTCCAACGACCGACGGCACCAGCTCAAGGTCTCCGGTGTCTACTTCACGCCGTTCAAGCTCTCGATCGGCCTCGCCGCCTACTACCGAACCGGCACGCCGCTCTCCCCGATGGGGTACTCCGACGCCTACAGCCGCTACGAGTTCTTCCTCACTCCGCGGGGCTCGGAGGGGAGGACACCCGATACCTACGAGGCCGACCTGCACCTCGGTTACCCGATCGAGGTCAAGCCCGTGACCATCAACATCTTGTTCGACATCTTCAACCTGCTCAACGCACAACGACCAGTCCTGCTCGATCAGCGCTGGGGGTTCCAGGAGGCGGACAACGCCTCACCGACCCCCGTAAACCCGACCTACGGCCAGGCGGTTTTGCGAACACCGCCGACAGCCATCCGACTGGGGGTGAGAGTCAGCTTCTGAGCCACGCGACAGAGCGAGCTGCCGCGCGCCCGAAAAATAACGGACGACGGGAGCCCGTTCCGGAAAGCCGGAACGGGCTCCTCGTGTTTTCGGTTTCAGAGATCCGGGCCCAGGAACCTGTCCGAGTAAACGACGAAAGCGAGAATTCCGAGGGCGCCGGATGGCAAGGAAGCCGAGCGAAAAGCCCGCAGGCGTAGCCAGAGCTACGTCGAGGACTTTTCGCGACGGCTGACACAGCCAGCCGGATGCCATCGGGATTCGTAGCCGGAGTATTACTCGGACAGGCTCCTAGCTCAGCGGACGGACGAAGCCTTCCACGCCGCGTAGTACCTCGATACACCGTCCACGAATCCACCGTGGCGCGGCTGCCATCCCAGCATCCGCACGGCCTTGCGGGAGTCCACGTGCTGGTTCAGCGTCAGGCACTCGGCGTATGGGCCCATCGCCTTCGTGGCCTCGGCGAGCGGTACGTGGGTGACCTTGCCGTTGGCGCCCGCGGCCCGGCTCGCCGCCTGGGCGCACTCCAGAACGGTGAACCGGCTGCGGTCCGTGACGCCGAACACCTCGTTGCTGAAAGGTGACTCCACGACCCGAACGTACGCGTCCGCGAGGTCGTCCACGTACACCATCGCCCAGCGGAAGGCGCCGTCACCGATGATGCGGGCCGCACCGTCCCGGCTCGCGCTGTCGAACCAGGCTCCGGTCATGCCACCGCGCCCGCCGTACACGCACCCCGGCCGGACGACCAAGGCCCGGACCCTTCCCTGGTTGGCGGCGAGAACGAGCTTCTCGTGCTCCACTCGCGGAGCGATGAACGCCGGAGGCTTGAGCGGCGACTCCTCATCCACCATGGTGTTACCGGTGTCACCGTGCACCCACACACCGCTCGTGTAGACGAACAGCCTCGGCTGGCCCGACTCCCGGGCGACGGCGAGACAGGTGTCGATGGTCTTCCTGTCCAGCTCGAAGTACGAGGCCGAGTACTCCGCGGCGCAGTGGACGAGCACCTGGCATGAGCGTGCCGCCTCCCGGTAGCCGGAGGGATCCCCCATCGAGCCGATGACCGGCGTCACCTCGAGCGCCTCCAGGCTTGCCGCCTTCTCTTTCGACCGCACGAGCCCGAACACGTCGTGCCCGACCCTCGCCAGCGCTGCCGCGACGGCCGAGCCCACATACCCGCTTGCGCCTGTCAGGAATACCTTCATGCCCGTCGCTCCTCCTTCACGGTCTCACCTCAAGGGTCAACTCGCCATTGACCCATTCTATTCGCGCCCCGGGGCGGTGTCGCCTCGGCAACCGGATCGCTATTCGTATCGAAGTGCCTCGATCGGATCGACGGCCGCCGCGCGCGTGGCCGGGTAGATGCCCGAGACCAGGCCCACGCCGATGGACACGCCGAAGGCCAGCGCGATCGACCACAAGGTAACGACCGTCGGCCAACCGGCCGAGGCCCCCACCCCGAGAGCGATGAGCACACCGACGATGATACCGGCACCCCCGCCCAGAAGGCTGATCGCGGAGGCCTCGACCACAAACTGGGTCCGGATGGCGGCGCGCGTCGCACCCACGGCCCGTCGCACCCCGATCTCGCGGGTCCGTTCCAGGACCGAGGCAAGCATGATGTTCATGATTCCGATGCCGCCCACCAGCAGCGAGATCCCGGCGATGCAGCCCATCACGATCGTGAACAGGCGTTGAGTGCGCCGGCTCTGTGCCAGCAGCGCCTCGGGCACGACGATCTCGAAGTCCTCCGCTCCGCCATGGAGGCGCTCCAAGAGGCCGCGTACCGCCGCCGCGCCCGCCTGCGGCGAGGTTGCGGGATCAAAGCACACGACGATCTCGTCGTAGGCCGCCTTCAGAGGGTCGCGATCGAATTTCCGTAGAGCGGTCGAGACCGGGATGTAGATTTCCCGGTTGCTTGACCCGACCTGCACCCCGCCCACCGAGGCTCCTCCTCCCTCCGCGTCTGCCAGCACGCCGACGACCTCGAGCCAAACGTCGTTCACCTTGATGTCCTGGCCGAGCGCTAGCCCGTACCCGAACAGGTCTCGCCGCACGCCGGACCCGATCACGGCCACCTGGGCGTGCTGGCGCTCGTCGGCGGGGTCGAAGAAGCGCCCCTCGGCGACCTGGACCGAGAAGAGCTTCTCGTGGTGCCAGGACACGCCCTGAACGCGCGCCTCGGCCTTGCCGCTCGCCGACCGCACCTTGGCGGCATCCACGGCGATCCGGGGCACCACCACGTCCACGCCTCCGACTGCCTCGGAGATCGCCGCCACATCGCGCGGCGCCAGGCCCGGCGACTTCTTCCGGACCTCCGCCAGCTCGTCGGGCTTGAGATCCTTGCCGCGAACAAGGACGTTGCGCACGCCCAGGCGTTCGATCATCGCGAGCGCCTGGCGCTCGGCACCGGCACCGATCGAGAGCATCCCGATCACCGCGGCCACGCCGAACACCATGCCGAGCATCGAGAGCGCCGAGCGCAGACGGTGCGCCCGGAGATTGCGGCGGGCAAGGTCCAGTGCCTCGGCAGTGTTCACGAGCTTCCCCGCGGCTGCGACGCGGCCGCCGGCTGGCTCGGCGTCGGGGTGGTGGGTGCCCGCGTCGGATCCGCGAGGGCCACAACATCACCCTCGGCCAATCCCGCCTCCACCACCACGCGGCCGAGAGCTGCCGGGCCGAGCTTCACCACCCGCGGCTCGAACCCTCCCCACGCCTTCCTGCGGTAGACGATCTTGCCGCCGTCCTTGTTGAAGACGGCCTGACGAGGGATCACAACGGCGGATTCCCGCTCCGCGAGGGTCAGGGTCGCCGTCACGCGTTGGCCTGGTTTCATGGCCGTGGGATCGCCGCCGGTGATCTCCAGCACTGCTCCGAAGAACTGCAGCGGCGAGCCGCGGAGCCGTGGCCGCGCCAGCGTATCCACCTGGCGCACCCTCGCCGGGTAGACCGAACCGGGGCGCGATTCGAGGAGCACCTCGGCTTTCTCGCCCACCGCCAGGCCTCCTGCGTCCGCCTCCAGCACGAAAACGTCTGCCTCCATGCTGTCAAGTCTCGGGATCTCGCCCAGCTTGAAACCGCTCCACACGGTGTCTCCGATCCGGGGCGTGTTGCCGCGCCAGTCCCGCTGCAGGACCAGGATGCCATCGTGGGGTGCCTTGACCTGCAGCGCGGCAAGCCCGTGCTCCGCTCTGGAGATGCTGAGGTCGGCCTTGCGCTTCTCGATGTCCAGCAGGGCGATGTCGCTGGCAGCCACCTGCTCCTTTGTGCTTCGTACGCCCTTGGCGTGGTCCTGGCGCGCGGACGCAAGCGCTGCGTCGATCTCCGACTCGATGATCTCAAAGCGCGAGTAGATCTCGACGTCGCGGCTCGCAAAGGTGCGGGCGTTGTCTACTTCGCGCGCCGCCATTTCGGCGTCGAGACCGAGGCCGCGAAGGGCCGCTCCCGCCTCCGTCTGGGCACGCTTGATCTTGTGGTCCGATGTGCTGCGTGCTCCCCGGCCCTTTTCGAGAGCGGTCTCGAAGGGGGTCGGATCGAAGCGCACCACCAGGTCCCCCGCCTTGACGAAGGTTCCGTCGGGCGCGAGCCACCCGATCTTGACCGGTGCATCCACCTCGATGGGGATGGTGATCGAGGTCGCCTTCGCGGCGCGGAGTGTGCCTTCGCAGGACACGCGAGCGACGAAGCGCTCGCGCACGGCCCGAGCACTGGGGACCGGGTCAGACGCCCCGAGGCGGCTGGCGGCGATCGCCGCCGCCAGGACGAGCGCGCCTGCGACGGCGGAGGCAGCAAGAATCGCACGACCGCTCACCGCGGCGCACTCCCAGCCCTGCCCTGGAGAGCCACCCGGTCGCCCGGCTCCAGCCCGGAGAGAACCCGGATGAACTCATCGTTGCGCTCGCCGAGCCGAAGCCTCGTCGCGCTGGTGCCGATGGCGGTTCTGCGGATGACCATCGGTCCTTGCGGCGTCGTGCTCACGGCCTCGATTGGCACGAGCACGGCGTTCGCGATCCTTCGTACCTCCACTCTGCCGACGAAGCGCATGCCAGGCCGCATGCGCATCCGATCGGTGGCGTCGAGGGCGATCTCCAGACGTGCGACCTTTTCCTGGCTCGCGCGGTTCTTCCGTTCCATGGACTGTGAGATCCCGCTCACGCTGCCCGTGAACTCCACGTCCGGGTGCGCGTCCAGGCGGAGGATGACGCGCTGGCCGGAGGCGACCCGTCCCGCGTCCGCCTCGTCCACCTGGCCGATCGCCACCATGAGGGAAAGATCGGGGATCTCGAGAACGACATCGCGGCGGTATACGGTGTCCCCTACCTTGCGCTTCTCGTCGCGCCAGTTGGTGACGTAGATGACGGTGCCGCTCCGCGGGGCCGTGACGTTCATCCGCCCGATGGCGTCCCCGATCTCGAGCACACGCGCCGCGGCCCGCTGCTCGATCTCCCGCAGCTTGGTGATCTCCGCTTCAGCGGCCTGGCGGTCTTTCTCCGCCTTCTCCTTCAGGTAGGCGACCTCCTTGGCGGCTTGGTCGCGGTCGAGCACGGCCATCTTCACCGCGTTGCCGGCCTGGATCTCGGCCGGGATCTGCAGCTTCAGCTCGCCGCGTCGGAGGGCCGCCTCCGCCTCCGCGAGGCGAAGCCGCGCATCTTCCGCGGCGATGGCCAGTTCGGCCCGCTTCTTCTCCGCCTCCTGGCGTGCCTGTTCGGCCTCGGCCTTCTTCACCTCGAGCTCCCGTTCCAGCTCGCTGGTGTCGAACCGCAGGACCGCCTGACCCGTCTTCACCTCGGCGCCTTCAGGGGTGAGGAAGGCGATCTTGAAATTCCAATAGTTGGAGACCCGAGGCGGGCCGATCTGATCGCTGTTCACCGCCTTCAGGGTTCCGGTGACCGGGACGGAGAGGACGAGCTCACCCGTGTTGACCGTCGCCCAGCCGCGTCCCGCCACCAGGGCCCTGCCGGCGAGGGCCCACAACGCCGCGAGCAGGGCCACGGCCGCCGCGGCAGCCACCCACCGACTCCGGCCTCTCGGGAGGAAGGACGACCCGCTCACATCGCGCCTCCCCGGCGCACCGCAAGGCGCGTGCCTTCTGCGAGCCCGGTCAGCACCACACACTCCTGCGCGGAGCACGGCCCGAGGGTAATAGCCGCCGCGCGGCCGTTTTGCAGAAACGCGTGCGGCGTGTCACCGCCGAGGTCGAGCGCGGTTCGCGGCGCAAGCAGGACACCGGCGCGGCGCTCGGCCTCCACAACGATCTTGACGGACATCCCGGCGCGCATCCTTTCCACGTCGACCGCCTCAAGCCCAACGTCAACGCGGAAGGCCCGACGCTGTGACCCGCGAGCCGGTTCTTGCGCCACCGGCGAGACGGCCAGCACCTTGCCCTTGTAGGTGCTCTCCGGGTAGGTGTCGAGCGTGCAGGTGACCGGCATTCCGGCGGCGGCAAGCCCGTCGTCCACGTCAACAAGGGCCGCCTCCACCATCAGGCTCGAGGGCTCCGGGATCAGTGCCACCGCGAGGCCGACCCAGACGGTGTCTCCTGTCTGGAATCTCCGACCCTCCCACGGGTGTTCCGCAACCTGAAAGATCCCGTCACGTGGCGCCATCACCACGAGGGTGGCAATCGCCTCCTCGGCGACCCGAACCTCGCGGTTCGCCGTCTCGCGGGCGATCCGCCGAATCGCGAGTCCCGCCTTGGCCGACGTGCGCGCGGCGTCCAGCAGGTCGGTGGCCTTCTCCAGCTCGACGCGGGCCTTTTCCAGCTTGAGCTGGCGCTCCTGAAACTCGCGCCGGCTCAGAAGTTCCTCGAGCACCGCTGCGTCGACATGCGCCTTTTCGAGGGCGATCCGGCACTTTTCCACCGCGAACCGTTTCTCGGCAAGCTGGCCGTCGGTCTGCGCCTGCTCCTGCTCGAGCTCGCGCCGGGCGCGCAAGGCGGCGAGGCGCTTCTCCTCCAGGCCCGACGTGAACGGCGAGCTGTCGAACTCCACGACCCGCTCGCCGGCTTTCACCGGCGTGCCGTCCTTCTCGAGCCACTTGATCTGGACCTCCCACTCGTTGGTGCGCGGGACCGTGATGGCCGCGGCGCGCCCCGCCTTCAGCTCGCCGGTCAGCACCAGCCGGCGGGTGAACGTCCCACGCCGGACCACCAGATCTTCGGGGCCCGGGGCTGCACCGGCGTCCGTTCGGGCCGCAGCCCGCCCACACGCCCCGGCGACCAGCACGAGCATCAGCACCGAGGCACTGGCAAGCGCGCCCGTCCGCGGTCGGGCACTGGCGAGACGGCGGTCCCCACAGGAGCGTGGGGACGACCCTCCCGGCGAAGCGGGTAGCGCCTCCATGGAGCCCTCAAAAAACAATGTACGCGCGCCACGGTCGCTTTGTCACATTCACTTTTCTGAGAATGAGTCAATGATGCAATACGCTTTTCCGGCCGATGCGCGCGGGCGTCAGTAACGGCGCATGAGCCGGAGCGTGCCGGCGTCGCGGGTGGTGTGGAAGAGCGCCGCCAGCGCCGGCCGGTACGGCCCGTCCGCCGCGGCCTCGCCGTTGATGGTCTCGACCACGACCGCCTTTGCCGGGCGAACCGCCCGCGTGAGCAGCACCTTGAGGAACCCGAGGTAGTCCGCGAGGTTCGGGTGGTCGGGGCCCACACGGATGTCGAGCGCGCGCCCGCGCCGCTCCGAGAGCACCACAAGCCGGTGCCCGTGGAAAACCAGGTGGTTTCCCGGCAGGCGGCGGGGAAGGTCACCCAGCGCGTCGAGGCCGAGGCCGCACGGCGAGGCCGGGTCGGCGGCGTTGACCCACCAGACACGGTCCTCGGGCACGCCCTCGCGCAGCCGGCTCAGGGCGTCGTGCGAGGCGAACTGCAGGCCCGCGACGCCGGTGAAGAACTGGCCCGCCACAACCTCACCCGAAAGCTCCATTACGCGCAGGGCGCGGAAGACCGCAGGCCATTGCAGCACCGGCAGCTCGCGCTCGAGCAGCTCCCGGAAGAGGACGCCGTGGCGGCCGAGCAGCACGCGCACTCGGTCCTTGGCAAGCTCCTCCCTCTCCACGGCATCGCCGGGTTCCTCGGCGACCGGCACGCGAAACCAGCTCCCCGCGAACGGGCGTGAGCCCTTCCACCGCTCGAAGCGCAGACGCCGAGGGTGGCGGCCGGCCGGCGGGTCGGGCTCTGCCGGCTTAAACCCGCTTGCAATGCCCTGGCGCACCGCCGCGAAACCGTCGTTGGCAACCAGACCGCGCCACGCGAGCTGCCACAGCCGCCGCGTCAGTTCCCCCGAGCCGAGCCCCGAGTGGGCAAGCAGATCCTCGAAGGAAAACCTGCCGGGACCGGCGGGGAGCACGGCGTCAAGCTCGACCGCCGCCCGGGCCGCGTCCTCCGCCTCGGATCCCGAATCCCCGCGCACCACCTCGCGATCCGCGTTCAGGACGAACGCGAGCCGCTCCGGCCCGCACCCGAGCCAGCCCAGGTCGCCCTCGGCCATGAGGGCGTCGAGCCACGCCGGGAGGTACGGCTCCAGTCGCGCGGGCAGTAGCTCGGCTTCCCACAGCTCCGCAGGGACCGCGACGCCGAAGAGCCTCTCCAGACAGTCCCTCAGGTCCTCGATCCCCGCCCCCCGCGTGGCCAGACCCTGCCAGCTCGCGAGGAAAGCCGGGAGTCGATCGGGCGGCAGTGGTTCGAAGCTCGGGCGCGCCGCGGCCCGGGTCAGGCGGAGAAGGCGCTCGAGGTTCTCGGCATCGCAGATCTCCGGACCGCTCGCGCCCTCGGAAAGCTCATCCACCACGACGCGCTGCTCGTCCACGAGCGTATCGAGCGCGGCGCGCTCCCGCTCGCCGGCAAACGCCAGGACCTCCGCGAGCAACCCGCGCCCCACGGGTCCATAGAAGCGCAGAACGTCGGCCACGAGCTCTACAAGGGGATCACCCCGCTCAACCTCTTCCTCGCTGGTCCCGGCCGCGCGGGCGCGCAACGATGAAAGCGCTGCCAGCGCCGCATCGGCGGGTGCGCCGTCGAGTACGGCCGACGAGAAGGCCGCGTTCCCGCGCTCGATCTCGAGCGCCCCGAGGATGCGCGGCACCGACTCCACCGCGCAGACGAGCGCAGGAGCGCTCTGACCCGGCCACGCCAGCGCGACCACCTTGCCGTCAAGCTCCCGGAGCAGGCAGGCCGGCTCCAGGCCATGGTCCCTGACCACCGCGTCCAGCAGCTCGCGCCACTCCTCCACGGGGATGACGACTCGCTCCACGATCCAGGCGAGCAGCTCGCCCGCGGTGCGCGGCGCGTAGCCGGGGAAGGTGCGCTGGAGCTTGCGCCTGAACGTGGCGATCAGGGACGGCGCGATACGCGGCCGCAGGTGCGCCGACATTGCGACCTCGCGCAGCAGGTCGGGCCGGAGGCGGGAGCGGCCGCCGGTCGGCGTGTCGTCCTCGTACATCATCTCGTTGGTACGCTTCCAGGCGACGTTGGCGGCGAACGGCGAGGGGGCCGTGGTCGTCACCTCGCGTACGGTAATCCGGCCGCCGCGCAGCTCGTCCAGCACGAGCGTGAGGTTGCCCAGGTCGAACTCGTCGCGCAGGCAGGTGCGCCACGCCTCCAGCGCGATCGGGAAGTCCTCGAAGCGGCGCACCGCATCGAGCAACTCCTTGGCGCGCTGGCGGGAGAGCCAGAGCGGCGTGCGCCGGCGGAACCCCTCGCGCGGGAGCAGCAGCGCACAGCCAGCGGCGGCGCGGAAGCGCGCGCCGAAGAAACCGGTGTTCTCGAGCTGCTCGCGCAGCAGCGCCTCGACGGCCTCGGCTCGCACCAGTCCGAGCAGCTCGTCCGCCGAGACCCGCGCCTGAGCGGTGACCACCACGCAGTCGTCGTCGTGGATCACCTCGAGCGTCACGCCGTGCCGCTGGCGCCACGCCGCCTGCAGGGCGATCGCGAACGGACGGTTGACGCGGCCGCCCCAGAAGGTGTGCAGGATGGTCTCGACCCGCTCCCCCTTCGCCAGCGGGTCCGCGACGTGCTCGACCACCACGCGGTGGCGGTGGGGCAGCACACCGGTGGCGGCTTTCTGCGCTTCCAGGTAGCGCAGCAGGCCGTCCGCGGCCTCGCGCTGCAGCGCGTGATCGGACTCGAGCGCCGCGCGGAAGGTAGGCTCATCCAGCCTCGCCTCGGCGTGCTCGAGGAAGAGCCCGATCTTCTCCGAAAGCTCGAACCCGCGGTCGCGCTCGTCGGCGCGCCAGAACGGGGCCATGGCCTGGCGGGCGTGCGCGGGCCGCACCAGCACGTCGTTGTGGGTGATGCGCTCGATCCGCCAGGTTTGCACCCCGAGGGTGAAGGCGTCCCCCACCGCTCGCTCCCAGACGAACTCCTCGTCCAGCTCGCCGAGCAGGGCGCCCGAGTCGGCCACCCGCAGGTGGAAGTAGCCGCGGTCGGGGATCGTGCCACCGGAGAGGTAGACGACCCTCTCGGCGCCGGGCAGGGCGCGCACGGTTCCGTCCACGCGGTCGATGGCCACGAGCGGCTTCAGCTCCCGCACGCGCACCTCGGCGTACCTCCCGGCGAGCATCTCGAGGACGAGGTCGAACTGGCGCCGGGAGAGGTTGCGGTACGGGTCACAGCCCCGCACGGTGGCGTAGAGCTCGTCCACGTGCCAGGTCTCCCCGACCGTCATGGAGACCAGCACCTGGGCGAGCACGTCGAGGGCGCCCTCCACCGGACTCACCGGCTCGATCTCCCCGTCGAGCACCGCCCGCGCGGTCACGGCGGCCCCGAGCAGGTCGCGCGGATAGAGCGGCAGGAAGCTGCCGCGGCTGGTCTCCCCAACCGCGTGGCCTGCGCGCCCGATGCGCTGAACCGCGGATGCCAGGCTGGGCGGGGTCTGGACCAGCACCACCTCGTCGAGCGCCCCGATGTCGATCCCCAGCTCGAGCGAGTTGGTGGCCACGATGCCGCGCAGCTCGCCGTTCTTGAGCCGCTCCTCCACCACGCCGCGCACCTCGCGCGAGAGCGAGCCGTGGTGGGAGTACACCACCTCGCCCGCCTCCTCCTCGTTGACCAGGCGCGTGACCTTCTCCACCATGCGCCGGCTGTTGGCGAAGACGAGCGTCGAGCGGTTGCGCGCCAGCGGACGCCTGAGCTGGCCCACCAGCCACGGAAAGAGGTCGCCGCTGGCCGCGACTCCTGGCTCGCCGGCCCCACCCGGGAAGCGCACCTCGAGGTGGTAGCGTTTGGGCGCGCGCGAGGCGACGATCTCCACGCGGCGACGGCGGTAGGTGGCCCCTTCGCCCTCGCCGGTCTTCTCGAAGCCGCCCACCCACTCGGCGACCCGCTCGAGCGGCCGCACCGTCGCGGAGAGCGCGATGCGCTGGAACTCCCCCGAGAGGCGGACCAGGCGCTCGACCGCGGTGATCAGATGGGCGCCTCGCTTGCCGCCCACCACCGCATGGATCTCGTCCAGGATCACGGTGGCAATCCCGCCGAGCATGGCGCGCCCGCGGCGCGAGGTGAGCAGGATGTTGAGGCTCTCCGGAGTGGTGATGAGGATCTCGGGAGGCCGGCGCGCCATGCGCACCCGCTCCTCGGCCGGCGTGTCCCCCGACCGGGTGAGCACCCGGACGGCCGGCATCAGCTCGCCGGCGGCCTCGAAGACAGCGCGCAGCTCCTCGAGGGGCTTGAGCAGGTTGCGGCGAATGTCGGTGTTGAGCGCCTTGAGCGGTGAGACGTACAGCACCCGCACGCCGCCGCCCGGCCACGCCCCCGAGATTAGCCGGTCGAGCGCCCACAGGAACGCCGCCAGCGTCTTGCCCCTGCCGGTGGGCGCAGTCACGAGCACGTGCCTGCCCTCGGCGATGCGAGGCCATACCATGGCCTGCACCTCCGTCGGCGTGCCGACGCGCTCGGCAAACCAGCGCCGGATCAGCGGGTGGAAGAGATCAAGGGCGGCGTTACCGGTCGCCATGGGCAGGCGCCCACGCTAATGGCGCCGCCCGTAAGCGTCAAGAGCGACGACGCCCACGACAAGCCCTTGCACTTCGCCGCCAGCGGTGGTCGCTCGATGCCCTGCCACGTTGCCACGGACTTCACGCTGGCGGCCGACGCCACGGTGGCGCCGAGAAGCCGGCGCGAGGTACCACCCAAGGCCATCAGAGCATAGGGAGTGACGCCGGTCAGCGTATCCTTGGACCAGCACGGTCTAGGGAGGACAGCGATGAGGTGGCTGACGATCGTAGCCCCAGGCTTCGCGTTGATCAGTTGTCTGTCGTGCACCAGCACGATGGGCGCTTATGATGCCCAATCACAGGTAAGCACAATCCAGACCCGCCTTGCGGACCCAGCCCTGTCGCCGCACGAGTTTTGCCAACTTGTTAACCAACTGGAGGGGCTAAACGAGTGGATCAAGGGCAAGACGTTCCCAATCGTCCCTGTGAGGGCTCTTAAGGATCAGCTTCGTGGCGCGATGCAGAGTGCTTTCGCGCGTTATCACGGCGGCATGAAGGCGCGAATCGAGACGGGAGAGGGGTTGCCAGGGTGGCGTGCGCCCGCTTGGCTAGCAACGGGCACACTCCCGGTCTGAGGGCCCTGAACGCCAAAGTGTGGCCCCTTACCAAACACACCCCATCGCCGCCTGCTGGCAGGCCACGATGCCACGTGGCACGCCGGCCTACGCCAAGGCCGACGTTGCGCGGCGCATGAAGTGGTGGGACACTCGCCCGCGCGACGTGTGCGCGGTGACCGGAAAAACCACGCGTTCGACACGCCGCGCCACCGGGAGAAGAGGGCATGCTGCGGCGCAGCACTGAAGCGGCTGTTCGGCGCCTCCGAGATCAGCGACGACCAGGCGATAAGGATCGAGGCTGCGGTGCCGTTTTGGGGGTTCGGGCCTTGAATGCGAGGGCATGCTTCCGGCCGCGGGGCCTCATCGGTGCGCAAGGCCCCAGCTTGGGTCCACGCCGAGAGCGGAAAAACACTCCGCCTGGCTGCGATCAAACTCGCCGTTCATAGGCCATGGAGGGCCTTGTCTCATGGCACCAGGGAACGAGCAGGAGAAGCCGAGCGAAGATAGGGCCGGAGTGTCGCCATTTGCGCTTGGTGCGGACTTGCGGCGCGACCTTGTTTCCTTCGGGCTGACGTACATGAACGCGGTGCTTGGGGGTCTGTCGCCCAAAGGCGACCGCCCTCTCAAACGCTGCATGGAGCTAAGGGATTCGGCCATGTACAGGACCAAGTGCATTGAGTTTCATCTTGCCTGGCTGTTCGTTATGGATCAGCAGCTGTCTGAGGTAGCTCGCGCCAGTGAGTTCGCGGTGGATGACGCGCGTAGCCTCCATCTGATGCTCGCCGCACAGGAGCAAGAACTCTTTATCCTCGACGATCTCGTGTCGCACAACGTCTCCCTTCTTGAATACATCGGCAACCTCGTTGGTTTCGCCTTTCACGGGGAACAGCGTTCAGCTCTCAAGTGGAAAGGCGTCCTGTCTTTTGTCGCCAATCCGGAGAAGGAACGGCGGGAGACTGGGCATAAACTAGTCGCGGATTCCCAATCGGGCAAACTGTTCGCTGCACACGAGGCGCGCCTGATGAAGCGTCTCGGCGACTACCGGGCCCAACTCTTCCATCGTGGGAAGGATTTCGCGTCCGTCCAACTAGCCACGCCTCTTTCGTCTGAACCGGGCGAAGACACGCGCTTGACGGTTAGGGCGCCCCGCGATCTCACCAAGCGGCTAGCAGGTGCTGAGAAGTACGTCTTGCCCCAAGGCCAGGAGCTGCCAGCGTGGGCGGCGTGGATCTCGACTGAAACGCTCGCTGCGGTCAAGGAGATCGTTGGCGCTCTCGCGGCTGACATCGTTAGGGAGGCTCCGAATCTTCGGCAGCGAGCTATTGGCAATGGCTAACCGTAATTGCTGGTCCCCCGCACTGGCTGCGGTCACCAGGCTGATCCCCGGCTGCACTGCGCACAGGCGTGACGCCCCGCGCGACTAAGCTGGAAGGGACGCTGGGTTGTTGTAGGAACTGGCACGCCGGCCGCTCAGGCGAAAAAAGCGTGCTCCGCGGCGGCGATAAAGCGGTTCCTCCTTACCCCACAGATCAGCGACGAGGAGGCGGCGAGGATGGAGCGGGAGGTGGCTTAGGGCGCAAGCCGGCGCCACCCATCTGGTGCCGCCCGGCGGTCGAACGCGTATCCTGGGTTCGTGAGTTTTGCGTAGCGCCGCGAGAGGGGTAGCCATGAGCGAGTGCCCCGATGAGCTAAGCAGTCTTCTCGAGGAGGTGAGCCGCTCATCTCTTCCCGATGGCGTGGCCCAATGGGAGGCCTGGAAGCGAGCGATACAGCAATGGGCAGCCTCGGCGGCCCGCTCGGCGCAAGAGGAGTTCTCCGGCTTTGTCTTCGGGAAGCTCTGGGAATTCCGGCCCCAGACTCGTGAAGTGCAGCCGGCCCTACTGCTGTTCTGCTTCGCCGCTCTGGACTGGTTCAATCGGCACGGTTGGCGCTACAGCGAGCCCCGCAACGTTGGCGGATACCTGTTGCCCGCCGCAATGCTGCTTGCGCTTGCGCTCGAGGCACTTGGCACGGCGGAGACGCGAGACGTTCGGCGAGAGGTCTTGGCGATCGCGAGCGCCGATCTGAAGATACACGCACGCACGCACTTGAACAGCCTCTCAACCGTCCTGGGGGAGGAGCCGTGGACCTTTGACGGGTCGACGCTTGTCCTTGGCGGGCTGCTGGAGCTTCCGCTCCGAGCTATGTTCGCCCACGCGGGCTGGGAGGCGTTCGAGGAGCTGCGCGCCCTTCTGCGTAGGGGGACAGACCCCGAGTCCCACATGAACCTGGCAGGCCTCGTGGACGCCAGCGTGTCCGCACGCTGGCCGGTGCTTGGGCCGGCGCTGTTCGAGAAGTGGACGGGGCCTCTTGACCACACAATCCTGGGGGAAGAAGCCACAGCGCTGCTCTCCTTCTACTCCCCCGCGCGCCGCGACCCGCGCTGGTTCGGTGCAGCCCGGGAAAGGCTCGCCGAATCGTTTCATGCGGTGGGGTCCTTCAATTGGCAGGGCCACCTGCGCGGGTGCTGTGACCGCTTGAAGCTGTTCGAGCGGCCCGACAACGATGCGGCAAGAGCCTTGCTTGACTGCCTCGGTGAGGCTGACCTTCAGGACGAGACCCGCGACGCCTTCGAGATCGTCCTCGATCAGGCATGGTCCTGTTGGCGGCAGGGGGACCCGGCGCTCTCACTGGTCCTCGCGTGGCATGAGTCGAGGCTGTGCGACGCCTACAGGGACCGCGAGATGGCGTGTTCCCGGTGGACCAAGGCCGAGGGCCGGCTGCGTGGGGAGGCTGAAGGGGAGCTGTTGCTTTGGCTGGTGGCGCGCCTCCGCGAACTGACGCAGCGACGGGACTACGGGGCACAACTGGCACTTCGATCGCCCGAGCGTGCTGCATGGCGGACGGAGGTTGTCGAGCGGCTCAGGCGAAACCCGCGCCTCCGGCCGGTGGCCGTTGAGTTCCTGCTCTGGTGCGCTCCGACTGCTGCCGCCGACGATGCCGAGCTGGCCGCCCTCCAGTTGCTTCGGACCAAGCGCGATCGCGCCCACCTGCGCGGTCTGGCAAAACATGTCTCCCGCACCATTCAGCTCCGGTCGAGGGCGCTCAGTGCGGTGGCGGACGGGAGGCTCGACATTTTCCTCGAGGAGCCGGCTGGCGGTTCGCACCGGCGATCGCTCGCGGAGGGATTGGCGCAGTTCAGCGGTGTAAGGGGCGTCGAGGCGGCCGCGCGGACCTGGCTTGGGGACCCCGTGGTGGAGGGACTCATCCACCGGGCCATTGCCTCAGCGGAGCGCTCCTTCTGCTCGGCTTACCCCGACCAGTGGGCCACCGAGGAAGAAAGGCTGATAGCGAGGCTGTTGGAGGCCATGCGACACGAGTTTTGGGATGCCAGGGAGCGACTTCGATTGGCTGTCGAGGCCGGCTTGGGGAGGCCTGCCGAGATCGAGCTGGCCTACCGTGAGACCTCAAAACTCGAGGAAGGCGGTTCGGGTCTCGGTACCAGCAGCTTTGGCGTCGATGTCGCATTCATCATGCGCGTCGAAGCGGGCGGGCTGCTCGAGGCGGAGCGCGCAACCTTCGTCCAGTGCAAGAAGCTCGAGCGTGACGCACACGACGGGCCGTGGCAGCCCTCGCTTAAGGTCCAGCCGGTTCAGCGTGATGACCTCATCGCGCAGACGGAGTCAGCTTTCTACCTGTTCCTGGTCCCACCTCTGCTCAGGGACGAATGTTGGGTTGTGCCTGCCAGGCTAGTCCGTGCGCTCATGGAAGGCGGCAAGGCAAAATCGCGGCTTGGAAGGGGCCCTGCGGCGCGAGCGGCGAAGTCGCTAGCAAACTGGCTGCTGCTGGACATCATCGGGCTCTGGACCGGCGACGAGCGCCGAGAGGCGATTGAGAGGGCCAGGGGCAAGCACCCTGGTCGGGGCCCGCGGTTTCTTGTTGAGATCACGGCAAGGACTGGCCGCGAAGGGCAGGGGTGAGCCAGCCGGGATGGCGTTGCGCTCTCGGGGCCCCGACGTTCAAGTTCAGGAGGCGGGGGCCAGGTCGATGAGTCACGTGGCGACAAAACGGAACCATTACAACCCGTGCTTCTGGACGGCATTATGGAACAAGCCGTTCTTTGAGAGCTGGCTTCGCGACGCGGCGCAGAGGGGGAAGCCACGCGAGCAGCTCGTTTGGGCGCTGAATCTCCGTGGCTGCAAGATCCTAGAAAACAAGGTGGCCAACGTCCACCTTGACAAGGGCCTCGGCGTAGCTGAAATCACCAGCGAGTCGGCCGAGCGCTTTTGCCGCCGATGGTTCCCGGAGAAGTTGCCTGGCCTGAAGGCTTGGTTGAGAGTGCATCGGGACGACGAATACTTCATTGACTTCGAGGATGTTCTGGCTGGGATGGAACGGTTTGGGGTCTACGGGGCGCTGATGAAGGCTTCGAGGATCGGTAATGTAGATTCGCTTGAACACAAGGGCTTCCTCGCCTGCACCCTCGTGCTGCATGCGATGCGCAGCCATGAACTCATGACAAGCATGACGCAGGGTGGGGCGATTGGGCTTGAGAAGTTCGAGTACTTCTGGTTGTTAAGGAATGCGTTCGGCAACCGCCTCATCCTGGGCCGCGCCGCGGTCCCGCTTGCCATGGGTCAATGGATTCTGTACCGAACGGATGATCATAGATTTCCCTTGTGCGATTCCCCGGTCATGGTTAACCGAGACGGTGTGATGGCCGTTCTCTCACCGCGCCTTCTGCTCGAAATCAACTTGAACGTGGCCAGGTATGAGAATCTCCCGCTCGTTCGGGACCGCATCAGCGCGAGCAAGTTCCGTGAGTTCCGTCACCGGGCAATCGGCAACAGCTTCAAGGAGATCATCTTCAGCGACCGGGCCGTTCTCGAGGATTGGCAATCATCGCGGGAGTTCAGGGTCCGTGCGGCGGCGCTCCGCGATCCGGTAAAGGCCGCGGAATGCATCCGGGCGGCCTCGGAGCGTGTCGGATGGGCCTTATCTGGATTTGGGCGAGTCTCGCCTGACTGGGAGGCGTGGGCGCCAAAGGTGTTGGATGCAGCGGGGGGCGACGCGGCCACCTTGGGTGAATTCTTGAGCTACCGCTCGAAGAGGCTCCCTTGAGTCGAGGCTTGCAGCTTCCCGACGCCTTCTTGGCGGGGGACGCGGGCGTAGTTGGGGATCTCGAAGGGGCGCAGCGAGTCCTGCAGCAGCTCCTTGACGATACGGATTTGCAGGCGCGGGTACTGCTTCTCGGATTACCAGATCGCGTAATCCTGCTGCTCGGCAACGAGCTGCATTTCGTGGGAGGGGTTCTTCATCGAAATCACTAAGCCCATTAGTGCGTCGTTGTCGCGAATTGCGCTTGCAAGGTCGCGCACCGCCAGAGTATTAGTGCCGGCCCGCAATTGACCTGGACAATGATCTTGCGTGGCTCTTGAGGGCCGGTCTTGCTCAATCCTTGCCGGCGTCTTTTCCATCCTCCGAAGTCTTCGGTGGCGCTTGCGTCGGGGCTTGACTTGGTTTCAGGTTCTGGACCCCTTCAAGGCTTGCTTCATTGGGGGCCGGGCGGAGATTCTGAATGCCTTGCACACTGAACGCGTCGGTGTCTGGGCGAAGACCCTTGATGCCATCGAGACTTTTCTTCACGATCCCTTCGGTAACTTTCCCGTCAACCTTCTGCTCATGCTTTGGTTCATCAGCCATGACATACCCTCCCTATAGCTTCCGCGCCGCTGTGAACGGTATAAGTGTAGCGGTTAACGTAAGGGCGACGACAAACGTCACAAGTTTGACCAGGTCTAAGCGGCGAAGGTCCGGCCCGTGGCTCGTACCCTCCTTGATTGCCGCCTCGATCACACGCGAATTCTGGTGGTAAACAAACAGGGTGCAGAGGATGGTCGCAAGGAAACCAATGACCGCAAGGATGAATACCAGGAATTCAAACCCAGTCGAAGCCCCCACAACAGTGGCCAGGGTTACGAGGAGTGCAATGCCTGCCGACGAGATAGTAACTAGCGCCTTGTCGAACTCCATGCGGGTATTGATCCACGCGCCAACCAGCGCGGCGTAGTAGGCAACCTCTTTTTGGGCTTCCATGGTCCCTTTTTCCTGGCCTTGCTGCGTCGCCGTGCCGGTCGGCTCTGGCGGGTCTTGTTGCATGCCTACTCCTCAAACAGCTTCCCCTGCGCGTCGGTTTGGAGCTTGCCGACGCCGGAGGAGCGGGGGACGCGGGCGTGGTCGGGGATCTCGAAGGGGCACAGCGGGTCCTCGAGCAGCTCCTTGACCGTGCGGATCTGCAGGCGCGGGTACTTCTTCTCGGATTGCCAGTCCGCGTAACCCTGCTGCTCAGCGACGAGCTGCATTTCGCGGGTGGACTCCTTCATGGCAATCATCAGGCCTAGCAATGCGTCGTTGTCGCGGATGACGCTGGCGAAGTCGCGGACGGCCGACAGCGTCAGCGCCTGACCGCCCTTGACCTGGATGACGATCCTGTGCAGCTTGCCCGCATAATCCCACACAGGGATGACCCCGTCCACGCCGCGGTCGGCGCCGCCGCGGTCGCGGTACTCGCCACCCACCAGCGTGACGCACCATTGCTCGAACGGCTTGTGGTTCTGCCCGACGGTGGAGCGGAAAAGCTGCTCGGCGCCGTCCGCGTCCTTGGGTGAGCCGACTAGCTTGTAGTTGAGCGGCCGGCCCTCGGCACACTCGGTCCAGAGGCGATGGATGACCTCGTTGATGGCCAGGTAGGTAATGTCAATGCCGATCCACTTGCGGTTCATCCGTTCGGCAGCCACCAGCGCGGTGCCGCATCCGCAGAACGGGTCCATGACGACGTCGCCCTCGTTGCTGGATGCCGCGATGATCCGCTCCAGCAGTGCCAGCGGCTTTTGGGTCGGGTAGCCGCGACGCTCCTTGGCTTGCGAGTTGATCGGCGAAATGTCATCCCACAGGGTTTGCACGCGCTCGCCCCGCGCTTCGTCGAAGTAGCGCTTGAGTCTCAGCCGGCCGGACGGGCTGGATGGGTAGTAGAGAAGCCCCTTTTCGTCGTACTCCGCCATCTTCTCTCTGCTGACTGCCCACCCGTTGGGGTGGGGCTGGTAGGTGACGCCATCCCTTGCCGCGAATGGGTAGCGCAGATTTGGTCTGACCCCTGGGTTCCTAAGGTCACTTGTTGTAAAGCGGCGGCCAGCTTCATCCACAAGCGTAAACTTCGAATCGACGTGCTTCTGGTCGTAAGGCACGAAGACCTGATGCCATGTGAAGCCGTCGGTTTTCGTGAAGAAGAGGATCGTGTCGGTAACGCGACCGTAGCCGTGGCTCACGTTGCCATGCGAGCTGGTCCGCTTCCATGTGATCTCACTTCGAAAGCCTGCAGCGCCGAAAACCACGTCCAGGACGATCTTGAGGTAGTGGCTCGCGACCGGATCGCAGTGCAAGTAGAGGCTTCCCGCTGGCTTGAGCTTCCTGTGCAGCTCCAGCAGACGCGGCGCCATCATGAGGACGTAGGCCATCATCTCGGACTGGCCCAGGATGTGGTGGAGCGCCTCGACCAGCTCGAACAGGCGCGCGTTGCGGTGGTCGGCCTTGAACTGCTCGTAAAGCAGCGGCGACCACGTCCAGGTGTCCTCGAAGGCATGGATCTGGGCCGGCGAAGGATCGCCCTTGACCTGCTTGAAGAGCAAGTTGTAACTGCGCGAGGAGTTGAACGGCGGGTCGAGGTAGACGAGGTCGGCGATCTCGTCAGGGATCTTCTCCCGCATGACTTCGAGGTTGTCACCGTAGTGCAGCTCGCTGATCTCAAGCACGGTCATTTGCGTTAGTTTGCCAGATTTCCTTCCCCGCCGCATCTGCAAGGAGCTATCGGTTGGCGAAGCTAAGGTGGAAGGACGCCAGGACGCGCACATGGGCACCGCGCCCTCTGTGTAACGCTGGCCACCATCGGTGTCTCACGTCGATGCTCGCGCTGAGCCTCGCTGTCCCGCGCTCATGCGCCTGCGCCGGGGTGCTCCAGGTCGACTGGTGGCCGCTCCTTGCTGTCCTTCGACAGCGATAGGAGCAGCAGCCTGCGACGGAATGTGCTACCTCTTAGCGCCCTTGCGCGCCGTGGGTTTCTTCGCCTTTGACCCCCGGGGGCGCTTCGCCGTCGCCGGTCCCTTGATGGTCGGCCTCTTCGCCGGTTTCTTGGCCGACTTCTTGGCTGGTCTCTTGACCACCTTCGTGGCCGGCTTCCTGGCCAGCTTCTTCGGGGGCTTCTTGGCCACCTTCTTGGCGGGCTTTCTTCGTCGGCTTCTTCGTCGCCGCCTTGCGCCGTGGCTTTGGCGAAGGCTTCCTCTTGCGCGGCACCGGAGATTTCTTCGGGGCCGGCCGAGCGGGCGCGGGCTTGGGCTTCTTGCCGGCCGTCGCGGGTGCAGTGGGCGACGGCGCCGCCTTGACCGTGGCCACGCCCGTGGGCAGCGAAACGTTGGCGAAGAGGCAGCGGTCGCGGAGCTTGATGTCGTGCGGATCGTAGTAGGGTCCCCACCACGGATGCGGGTCGCCCTGCCCTTGCAGCGTGAGCGGCTTGGCCGACGTTGCCGCGGCCCGGTTGCTGCGGAAGTGGTAGTGGTCGAACAGGCGCACCGCCTCGACCGCAAACATGGACGCGAGGGCCGAACTGTGTATGGCGATCAGGTTGTCGCCGTTGGCCCCTTCGCCGCCCTGCGCCAGGTTCGAGGAGCCGCAGTAGACCACGGGGTCGTCGCCGTTGAAGTCCACGACGACGAACTTGTGGTGGATGGTCTGGCCCGGCCCGCCGGCCCATTCGGCCTTGAACGGCGGCGGGACCTCTTTCTGGAGGGCGGCGAAGGCGGTCACCTCGCCGAGCGCGCCGTCAGGCTTCTGCAGCGCGAGCCCCTTGGCGTTCTGCACCGTCCCGTAGGAGAAGATCGTCGGCTTCGCCGCAATCTGGCGCAGGTCGTCGAGCACCGGCCCGCCGCCGGATTCGATGTCCATGACGGCGAAGAGGACCGAGCTCTTGGCGGCCTGGATGCTGGCCGCGACCGGGGCGAGCGACAGCTTCGGGTCCTTGTGCGGCGCGAAGCTCACCGAGAACCTCGGCAGGCCGTTGCCCTCTGGAGTGTCGTACCACCGCTGCGCTACGGGCGCGTTCGCGAAGGCCGCCAGCTTGGCCCCCCCTGCGAACGCCGTCTGGAAGGCGTCCTCATACGTCCGGGCCACCGCCTGGTCGTTGATCACGATGATGCTGTTGGCCTGCACGTAGAGCCCGCGGATCGAGAAGTTCGCGGAACCGGTCAGGACCTTCTGCGCCTTTCCGTCGGCGCCGCGCTTGATGAAGATCTTGTCGTGAGCGAAGCGGCCGAAGTGGCCGCTGACCACGCTGCCGGCGCCGGCGGCATTGACGATCGCCGTCCTCGCAAGGATCTCCGACGCCCCTGGCTTCGTGTGAAGCGGGGCGTCGTCGAGCACGGCCCGCAGCCGCTTCTGCTTACCAAGCTGGCACATGACGTCGATCACGTGCGGCTCGTCGAGGTCGTAGGCGAATACGTCCACTCTCGCGCTGGTGTCGGCGAGACACTCCGCCAGGAAGGCATAGAGCGCCTTGCGCGCGTCTTTGCCAAGCCATGCCCACTGCGTCTCGAACGGCTTGGCGTCGAAGTCGATCGTCTTCGCGCCGTCTGGACGGATCGGGGCGTTGTGGAACCTGTCGACGTAGGCCTGGGACGCGACGTAGCCGCGGGTGAAGTTCACCAGAAACCGCCAACCCGTTCGGTCGGTTGGATCCACGTCCACTGTCACCGAGGGCCCGTCGACGAGGTCGTTCTTCCCGGGCGACGCGAAGTACCGTGGCGTCACGCGGTAGGTGGTGGTGAAGATGAAACCGTCCGAAGGAACGTCCACCCAGCGAAACTTCTGCAGCGGCGCGTCGACGGTCGGCGTCCACGGTGTGTGGGCCGCGGTCGCCGGGATTTCGAACGTCAGCCGGTTCTGGAGCGCGACCGTTTGACCGCCTTTGGGCGTCCGGGTGACGGCGAAGCCGGCCAGCCCGCCCTGCCGCGACAGCATCGTGTCGTCGAGCGAAAACGCGAGTAGGACCATGTTGTCGCCTGGATATGCGACGACGGTAAGGCCACCGGATGTGGCTGTAACGGGACTCTTCGACGTTGCCATGTCGTCCTCCTCCATGTTCTTCCGCCTACGCTCCAGCGAGGGTCACGGATGAAGGCCCACGGCCGTTGCCGTGGCGCTCTTCTCGATCGTGCACCTCAAACCGGAGGGCATGCCGCTGAGGCCGGCAGCGTTGGTCGCCGAAGGCTCCGAAGCGGTGCCCTGCACGTGAGCAGACCCTCTTCCCTCTTGCCGTTGTCCAGAACATGGGACCTCCCGGCGCGGTTGTCAAGGTCTATTGAGTCTCTGTCTTGTTTTTGTGCGACTGCAACCACTGGGCCGCGCGGCCACCGAGCGCCCATCTTTGGAAGAGCGCACGTGCGTCCTCACCGGTCCCCATCGGCGGGCGCCCACGTTAGCCCGGACTATTCACGAAGGTGTCTACTTCGAGCGCTCGCAGGCGTCAGGCACCGTCCCGCCGGGGACGTCCCGGCCGGCGTCGCCGCGCGCGCTAGTATCCGGACAGATGCAAAGCGGACGAAGGCCCACGTTGCGTGTGCTCGGCTGCATTGTGCTTGCCGGGAGCGCCCTGGCGGGGGAGAAGATCCAGGACAACTCGTTCCTGATCGAGGAGGCCTACAACCAGGAGGACGGCGTCATCCAGCACATCTCAACGTTCCAGTGGGACCGGAGCCGTCGGGCGTGGGTGTACTCGTTCACCCAGGAGTGGCCGACGCCGCGGCAGAAGCACCAGCTCTCGTTCATGGTCCCGGTCGCGAAGGCCGCACCGTCCGGTTCCGGTCTCGGGGACATCGTTCTCAACTACCGCTACCAGGCCGTCCTGACCGAGCGCCTCGCCTTCGCGCCGCGCCTGTCGCTGGTGCTCCCCACCGGCCGCTGGCAGGACGGCTACGGCAAGGGCGGCCCCGGCCTCCAGGCCAGCCTCCCCGTGAGCGCGGATGCGTCGAAGCACGTGACGGTCCACTTCAACGCGGGCGCCACGTGGACGCCGCGCGCGGCCGGGGCCGTTGGCGTGCGCCGCGCGACCGTGGATACTAGCGCCGGGGCGTCGGCGGTCATCCACGTGAGCTCGACCCTCGACACGTTCGTGGAAGTGTTCGGAGCCCGCGTCCAGTCGGTGCAGCCCGACGGCTCCATCCAGAGCACGCGGGTGATGTTCCTGAACCCGGGCGTGCGCTTTGCCATCAACCGCCCCTCAGGCCTCCAGATCGTCCCCGGCATCGCGTACACGATCGGGGTCGGACCCTCGAGCGGAAGCCGGGCGATCTTCCTGTACCTCTCCTTCGAGCACCCCCTGCGCTGGCTCAAGAAGCGCCTGTAGCAGGCAGCGTCTCTGGCACTGGCTCGGGCGCCACCCCCGGGTGCTCGAGGTCGCCCGGCGGCGGCTCCTTGCTCTCCTTGGAGAGCGACAGAAGCAGGAGCATCGCAGCGAAGACAACGTACGCCAGGCCGAACTGGTACGGGATCGCGCGCTGCAGGGGGCTCGCCAGCGACCAGGGCAGGTACATGTTCCCGTCCGGCGAGGCCGAGTGGATCACCCCGAAGAACGAGAACACCGCCAGAATGCCGAGGTAGAGCGCCGAGCGCTTGAGGTTGCGATCGATCAGCTCCGCCAGGAACCCGCCCCACAGCATGGCGGTGAGGATGAAGCCGTTCCCCACCGCGACTGTGACCAGCACCTCGGGCAGCTCCTTGGCGTGCTTCGCGAGGAGCTCCGCCATCGTGCCGGCGGCGAGGAACGTCCCGTACTTGATGGCGAGCAGCCGGGCCACCGTCGGGAAGTAGGCGAACGCCACCGCGGGGGCGTGACGGGCAGGGCACGCGAGGAACGCCTGCACCATGATGTCGAGCGCCACGAAGATGAGGATCGGCGCCAACACGGCGCGCGGGATCAGCTCGACGATGTACCCGACGTAGCCGAGGATCCCGCCCAGGCCGATGAACAGCCCGGTGAGCACGGTGTAGCCGGCGCGGGCGCCCATCCCCTTGTACGCCGGCTGGCCGATGTACGGCGTGGACTGCGCCACGCCGCCGCACACGCCGGCGATCAGCGTCGCGACCGCCTCGGTGAGCAGGATGTTGCGGGTGTTGAAGTCGTCCCCGGCGACGCGGGCGCTCTCGGTGACGTTGATCCCGCCGACGACCGTGAGCAGCGCGAACGGCGCGGCGAGCGGCAGGTACTTGAGCGCCGCGACGAACCCCTTGACGAACAGCAGCGTCGGCACCGGGAACCCGAAGTGCAGCTCGGCCGCCGGGAGCGGCCTGTAGGTCCCGCCGACCCACCCGTGCGGTCCCAGGATGTAGTACAGCGCCGTGCCTATCGCGATCGCCGCCAGCACCCCCGGGATGTTCTTCGGCAGCTTGATGCGGGCCACCAGGTTGTACAGGATCAGGCCGAGCGAGATAAGGCCGATGAGCGGCATCCCGAAGATGTCGAGCAGCGGCACGAAGCCGATCAGCGCGAGGCCGATCCCAGCAAGCGACCCCAGCAGGCCGGCCTGCGGGACCATCTTCTGCACCCAGCGGCCGCAGAAAGAGAGCACCAGCTTGATGACCCCGATCATGACCATGGTGGCCATGCCGATGTACCAGGTCATCATCGCGGCCTCGCGCGGCTCCATCCCCTGCGCCTTGAGCGAGACGAACGCAGGCCCGAGCACCACCAGCGCGATGCCGATCGTGGACGGCGTGTCGAGCCCGAGCGGCATGGCCGTCACCCTCGTGTTGCCCGTCTTCCTGGCGAGCCGGAACGCCATCCAGGTGTAGACCAGGTCCCCGAACAACACGCCGAACGCGGTGCCGGGGAACATCTTGGTGTACACGATGTCGGCCGGGAATCCGAACGCGAACACCAGGATCCCGGCCAGGAACGACAGCACGGTCACGTTGTCGAACATCAGGCCGAAGAACCCGTTCACGTCGCCGATGGCGAACCACTGATAGGAGCGGCCTTTCTGGTTCATCGCTGTCTCCTTGTGCTCCTGGGATGACTGGGGACGGCGGCCGCGACGCCCGCACGCTGCCTGCAGGACCGCAGAGCTGGGGGGCGCCGGACCATCGTCGGATTCTAGCAACAAATCAGACGCCCGGTTCGGGCGGAGGGCGGTCAGCCGCGCACGAAGTCGGGGCGCGGGACGCGCGGGATCAGGCCGGCATCGTGCGCGCGGCGGTAGAACAGGTCCACGCCGCGGCGGCCGCGCTCGCCGTAGTCGAGCGTCGCCTCGTTGACGTACATGCCGACGAAGCGGTCCCCTTTGGCGCGGTCGAGACCGCGCCCAAGAGCCAGCGCGTGCGACAGGGCTTCGTCCCTGTGCTCCAGCGCGTAGCGGATCGACGCCTCGAGCGCCGCCGCGACCCGACGCATCAGCTCCTCGCCGAGGTCGCGCCGGATCGCGTTCCCGCCGAGAGGCAGCGGCGTGCCGGTCTCCCCGGTCCACCACTCCCCGAGGTCCGCGATCTTCGCGAACCCCTCGTCGCCGTAGGTGAGCTGCCCCTCGTGGATGATCACGCCGGCGTCCGCTTTCCCTTCCCGCACGGCGTCCATCACCGCGTCGAAGTCGATGTCCACGCAGCGGGTACCCGGCTGCCAAAGCTGCAGCGCCAGCCGCGCCGAGGTCAGCCGGCCCGGTGTTGCGACCGTCGCACCCCCTAGGTCCTCGCGCGCCATCGGCTCGCGGGCGATGACGACCGGGCCGTACCCGTCGCCGAGCGACGCCCCGGAGTTGAGCAGTGCGTACCGCTCGTCGAGGTACGCGAACGCGTGCAGCGACACCGCGGTCACCTCGTACACCCCGTCCTTGGCCTTCTGGTTGAGCGTCTCGATGTCCGCCAGCGTCTCGGCGAAGCGCAGCCCTTCGGCCGCGACCTTGCCGCGGACCACGGCGTAGTGCATGAACGCGTCGTCGGCGTCCGGCGAGTGTGCGATGCGTATCAGCTGCGACATGATCCCCCCGCCCCGGCCGGGGCTAGAGATTCTATCTCAGCTCCGCGTCACCGCGCCCGCGAGCACGCGGGCCACGGGAGCCTCGCCCAGCAGCCGGGCGAGCGCCGAGCCGGCGCAAGCCGCGTCCACCACGCCCGACGGCAGGTATGCGACCAGCCACACGCGCTCCGTCCCCGACCCGACCCGGACCCGCTCGCTGTCCGTGATCGGCGTCCCGAAGGGCCCCGCAGTGTCGGCGAGCAGGGGCTTGCCGTGCAGCTCGTACGGGCCGCGCATGGAGAGCATGGATTCTCCCGGCAACCCGGCCCGCAAGGTGAACGGCGGGGTCACCGAGCCGAACGCCATGACGCACACCGGCACCACCAGCTCCCCCGAGAGGCAGTTGTTGAGGTCCACCAGCGGGTGGATCGCGGGCAGCTCTTCGCCCTTGAGGACGCGCCGCAGCAGCGCCTCCGACGATGGCCGGTGCCTGGTCGGGTCGCACCCGGCCTGGCGGAACAGCCGCCGCACCGCCGCCGCCGTCGGGTGCTCCGCGAGCCGCTCGAGCGCATGGCTGGCCCGCGCCCTCTCCGCCACCTCGGCGCGCAGTGCCGCCAGCGCCGCCTCGCCTCCGGCCTGGAGCTGGAGATCGAGCTCGGTCCAGACCAGCGTCCAACCCGGCAGCTCGTGGCGCACCTCGACGCGAAGCTCGTTCATCGCCCAATGCTGCCATAATCCCGGCCGGGACGCGACGCCGGTGACTCGCTGCCTGTTCGCCGCCGACCTGCACGGCCACGCCGACCGCTACGAGAAGCTGTTCGCCGCGGTGAAGCGGGAGCACCCGTCCGCGCTCCTGCTCGGCGGCGACCTGCTCCCCAACCCGTTCGCGAACGGCGCCCCCGCCGACTTCTTCGCGCACTTTCTCGGACCTGGCCTCGCCGATCTCCGCCGCGCGCTCGGCGACGACTACCCCCGCGTCCTCGCAGTCCTCGGCAACGACGACCCCAGGTCCGAGGCCGGCGCTCTCGAGGAGCTGGCCCGTGAGGGGCTCCTCGAACACGTCCACATGCGCCGCGTCCCGGTCGGCGCCTTTGCGGTGCTGGGCTACGCCTGCGTGCCGCCGACGTCGTTCCTGCTCAAGGACTGGGAGCGGTGGGACGTCTCGCGGCACCTCGAGCCCGGGTGCTTGTCGCCGGAGGAGGGGTACCGGTCAGCGCCGGCAGACCCCTCCGACGTGCGCTACGGCACGATCACTCGCGACCTCGCCGTGCTCGCCGGCGAAGAGGATCTCGCCCGCTCCGTGATGCTGTTCCACTCGCCGCCGTACCGGACAAACCTCGACCGCGCCGCCCTCGACGGGCGCACCTTCGAGCACGTGCCGCTCGACGTCCACGTCGGCAGTATCGCCATCCGCCGGTTCATCGAGGAGCGCCAGCCGCTCATGACCCTCCACGGCCATGTCCACGAGTCGGCGCGCCTCACCGGCTCCTGGCGCGAGCAGATCGGCCGCACCTGGTGCCTCTCTGCGTCGCACGACGGCCCCGAGCTCGCCCTCGTCCGCCTCGACCTCGACGACCCGGCCTCCGCCACCCGCGACCTGATCTGAGAGACGGGGCACAGGGCGCAGATACAGATGCAAAGAGCGGCAGGTCAGCCAGCAGTCGGTGCGTCAGAGGCTGAACCCAGCACCACCGCTTAATTGGCCTACGGCCGTACGGATCGCTGCCGGTGAAGGCACGAAGGTGAGAACGTGGGACCTCGTACTCCAGGAGAGAGCGCATCGGGCAAGAGGCCGGCTGCCCGAACTCCGGCCGCTACGAGCCAGTGGAGCGTCGCCCGCGACGCCTTCTCCAAGACCATTGCAGACGGCGGGTAGCTTGCGACGCTGCAAAGACCGTGGTCCCTGGTCCGAAGAAGCGATCGCTGCGAACACCTCCAGGTGCTACCGGCAGCGCCGGGGCAAGCGGCGTGCAGCCCGTGACGCCGAGAGTGGGCCAGATGCAAGGAAGGCGAGGCCGTCGCACCGGAGTGTAGCCGGAGGCTACATGAGGATGCGAACGGCCGCGGCTGACGCAGCAGATGGTCCGCTATCGGCGTCGCCATCAGGAGCGGCGCAATGGCAGCTCCCACGCCGCGTCCGTGACGTTTCCGATCTTCACCGCATAACTCGACCGCGCCGCAATGTCCTCGTCGGTGACGAGGTGCACGTCCAGCAGGCCGCCGCTGCGGAGGCCGGTGCGCAGGAAGTTCATCTCGTCAAGGCACAGGCTCCACCCCTCGAGCCACGTGGTCAGCGCCTTGCGCTGCTCCTCCGTCCCGCGGACGTGCACGAGGATGTCGATGTCGCTCCCTGGCCCCGCCGTCGCGTTCTTGGCGCTGCCGAACACGTACATCGCGACGACCCCGAACCTCGCGGCGTCCCCCTGGGCGGCGATCCGCTCCGCCATCCTGAGGCGCCACCGCCAGTGCCCCTCGCGCGGGGTCTCGCCGGGTTGCGCCTCCTCGGACGGCATGTCGGGCGGCCGGCCGGCCGGGACCAGGATGCCCACGGCGCGGTCCTCGTCGGCGTTCATGAGCACCCGAAGGACCATACCGGGGCACGCCTTCGGCACGTCGACGACGCGCACGACCTCACCGAGGTACGCGAACTCCGGCGCGAGGCTTCCCAACTCGTTCTCCGACTCCCGCAGGAAGCGCTCGTTGAAGACGGTGCCCGGGTCGTCCGGGTACAGCGGGAGGTAACGGATGGAGGCCTCGACGAGGTCCTGGAAGAAGTGCGTGCCGAACGAGAGGTCGGGCACGTAGTTCCCGCGCTTGCGCGCGATCTCCGCGAGCATCGCGGTGTTGTTGATGTCCGAGTACGTCACGTTCACGCCCAGCTTGATGTCGCCGCGGCTCCCCCACCGCCCGGGTCCGATCAGGATGAACTGCCGCTTGGGCAGCACGACGTTGAGCCGGCTGACGGCGCGCCCCACCGCCTGCAGCTCCGCGTGGTCGGCGAGCGCGTTGTAGCGGTCGGGATCCACGTAGACGATGTGCGTGACGTCGGGGATCCGTCCGTTGGACACGTAGCGGTTGGCCGAGAACACGATGCTCTTCTCGGCGAGGTCGCGCGGGATGGCCGCCGCCACGTTCTCGCGGTTGAAGCTCTGCGGCCTGCACTGCAGCAGGTAGAAGTCGGACCCGTCGGAGGCGAACTCCATGTCCACGGGGTGGCCGAGGCTCGCCTCGAGCAGGCGCAGCATCGCCCCCACACGCTTGACGAGGGGCGTGTCCGAGATCAGCCCGTCGAAGGTCACCACCGGCTCGCCCGGCTCGAGGTCCACGAGCGTGCCGACCGGCTTGACGATCCGCGAGTCCTGCTTGAGCGACACGATGCGGTGGAGCTCGGGGTACTCCTGGCCGCACTCGGCCAGCAGCGTCCTGATCTTGAGCGTCTTCAGGCAGCGGTCTTCGAGGTCCACGACGTCGATCTGCTGCGGCGAGTAGCGCGCCACCTCGTCCGGCGTGACGTTGACGCGCAGCGCCGGCTGCCCCGGCGCCACCAGGACCGGGTAGTCCTCGCGGACGCGGTCCACCGCGCGCGTCCCGAGGCCCGGCACCATCCGGATCAGCCCGTCCTCCCGCTTGATCCGCTGCGACCAGCGGAACTCGTTGCGCGAGAGGGCGACGCCGGCGTACGCGGGGAAGTAGTAGCGGCACACCCGCGCGCCGACGACCTCCTGGATCATGATCCCCATCTCCTCCTGGAAGTCGAGCAGCCCACGCTCGGCGCGGTACTGGATGGGGTCGGGGCCGTGGATCGAGGCGTAGACCTCCGCCATTGCGTCCATGAGAGCGTTGAGGCGCTCGCGCTTGGTCCCCTGGTTGGCCAGGAACAGGCTCTTGTACTTTCCGGAGAACGCCGCGCCGAAGCGGTCCTCGAGCAGGCTGGAGGAGCGCACGATGATCGGCGTGTCGTGCAGGTCGTCGAGCACGAGCGACAGCCCCTTGACCAGCTCCGGGGGGAACTCCGAGTTCTTGAAGACCTGGACGAGGTGCGGGTACTCCAGGCGCACCTGGTCGATCTCCTTGTACTTCTGCTCGTAGACCTCCTCGAGGTTGTTGTGGCGCACAAAGCCGCGCACGGCATCCGAGGCGACGTACCAGGCGCGCGGCACGCGCACGGCGCCGATCTCGGGGTGGGTCCTCGCCATCCTGCGGAGCACCTGCTCCGCCAGGAACATCCCGGCCAGCTTCCCGCCCAGCATGCCCCGGCTGCCGGGCAGACACACCAGGTGGTCGAGCAGGAAGAGGATGTCCTCGAGGTCCACGAACTCCTTGGCGACCCGGATGTACGCGGGCTCGCGCGAGAGGAACCGGCGAATCAACGAGACCCGGGCGATGTTGAGCGTCGGGGGCGCAAGGCCGGCGCCCTCAGGGACCAGGTGCAGGTAGCGCCGGATGGCGTTCGCGACCTCCTCCGGCGAGGCCTGCACGTTGGCGACGGTCTGCACCAGGAACGCCGAGCGGTCCTCGTGGATCCAGCGCTCAATCCGCTCCAAGAGCTCGCCGCCCGAGAGGCGCGCCTGCGCCAGCGCGACCACCTCGTCCGCAAGCTTCAGAGGGTTGCCGAGCGGCACGCGCTGGCTCGGCTCGTTGGTCTCGCCGACGACGCCGTCGTCGCCGCGGCGGTCCTGGCCGAACCCCTGCAGCAGCGCCTGCGCCTCGCCGATGCCGCTCCACGCGAGGTGCGTGGCCATCTTCCGCGAGATGCGCACGAACAGGTCCTGGTCGGTGCGGCGCAGCAGGTTGAGGACGACGCGCCACTCCTCCGGACGCTTCTCCGCGAGCGAGGCCCGGGCGTGCCGCCACTCCTGCACGACGCCGCGCAACTGCCGGTGGAGGATTAAGTGCCCGACGCGGTCCGCGATGGTGCGGATGAGCTTTCCCTCCTCCTTGAGAAACGGTCCCTCGTCGGCGTCTGGCATCTTCTCCGTGTAGTAGACGTTGATCGTGCCGACCTTCTTGTCCTGCACCACGATGTCGGCGCTCTGCGTCCAGGGCGTGCCCACGAGGCCGGCGGGCCCGAATTTGCGGCCCTCGAACTCGATCGTGGCGGCGCAGATGTCCGGGTACTGCCACCCGGGAGGGATGGCCTCGATGATGCCGGCAAACACGTCCTCGAGCGGCTTCTCGGCGGCGTCGAGGAGCTCCTCGACCTCGTAGAGGCAGGCGAGCTCCTTGGCGCGCTCCTGCAGCGCCCACAACAGCCTCTCGTTGCTCGTGCTCTGGTCAACCACGGTGTGCGATCACCCCCATTCCGGTCCGCCCGTCGACCTTGATCGAGAGCGACGCGTCCAGCCGCACGTGGCGCAGGTAGCGCGTCTCGGCGGCCGCCGGCCGGGCGTCGAGCCAACCCCAGTCGACGCGCCGGCTCTCGCCCTCGTCGAGCGAAAAGTAGAGGACGCGGAAGCTCGTCAGGTTGTGGAAGAAGTGCGAGCCCTGCGACGGGTCCGCGTGCATCCCCGACGTGCTGGCCTCCACGATCGCCCGCGCGCCGCAGATCTGCGCCCACTCGACCGGCACCCCGCCCCACTGGTCGGAGGTCCCCCAGCGCCCGAACCCTGCCAGCAGGTACGGCCGCCCCTCGCGCAGGAGCGCGTCGTTGATGCCCTCGAGCTCCTTCGCGATCGCGGGCGTGGCCGTGACGTCGAACGCAGCCGGCTTGACGTACACCACGTCGCGCACCGACTCGTCGGCGCCGTTGCCGAGCACGCGGTGGGAAGCCGCCAGCACGCCCGGCGCGGCCAGCTCCTCCTCGCCCACCGCCACCGTTTCGCGGGCCACCACGAGCGGCCTCACCTGCAGGAAGCCCAGTCGCGCCGGCCCATCCTGGGAAAGGGTGAGGGCGAACTCGATCTCCACCGGCTCGCCGACCGCCTCCTCGCACGCCGCGAGCACCTGCCGGACCCCGTCGTTCAGCGCGACCTGCCCGTAGGAGAGGAGCGGTGCAAAGTTCACGAGGCGCGGCCCCTTGCCCCAGGTGCCGGCGGTGATGCGCTGCGACTCGTGGTCGTACGTCGAGGCGACGAAGCGGAGCGTGTCGTCGGCCTCGGCGTCGGCGAGGGAGCAGCGCACCAGGTGCTCGGCCTCCCTGCCCGGGTCGTACGGCGCGGCCGCCATCGTCACGGCCCAGAACTCCCGCTGCGTCGCGTCGAGCAGCTCGCCGATCGAGTTGTACGGCGGAGGCGCCTTGGGGTACGCCGGGGAGTAGCTCCAGCACGGTTCGCCGTCCACGATCGCCTTGCCGAGCCCCAGAGCGAGGCTCGCCACGCCCTCCTCCGGGCGCGCGTGCCCCGACGGGTAGTAGTTGTACGAGCGCGCCACGCCCGACACGTTGGGGTAGAAGCGGTCGCCGTGCCGCAGTCCGACGACCTCCTGGACGATCACGGCCATCTTCTCGTCGCCCACGGAGCGGCGCACGGTCTTCAGGTAGCCCTTGGCCTCGCGGAAGAACGTCGAGGCCCACACCAGTTTGACCGCCTCGGCAAGCCGCTTGAACCGCGAGTCGGCGTCGAGCTGATTGTTGGGCGTCATCTTCGTCGCGTAGACGCCGGCAAACGGCCGCTCGATCGCGTCCTCGAGCAGGCTCGAGGAGCGCACCGCGAGTGGCTGCTGCACCGCCGCGACCAACGCCCGCAGGTCGCCGGCGAGCTGCGTCGGCAGGCTGCCCTGCAGGAACCGGTGCGCGATGCGCTCGTCCGGCAGGTCCGACGCCGCATCCTCGGCCAGATCGTTCAGCTTCATGAAGGCGTCGAAGTGTTCGGTCGTGATCACCGCGAGCTGCGGGATCGCCACCGCCACCTCGCAGCCGGTCAGGCGCTCGGCAATCGTCTGCCGGATGAATGCCAGGCCCTGCGCCTTGCCTCCCAGCTCGCCCTCGCCGATCGCTGTGAACGGCGTCTCGCCGTTGAAGAACTCACGCTCGAAGCGCGCCACCGCTCCGCTTTCCGCCTTCATGCCGCTCCCCGCCCCCGTCATCCTTGCGCTACTCGGACCACGGACCACGGTCCACGGTCTTCACAGCCACCCCCGCGCCTTGCACGCGCCGGCGACGCGCGACACCGCGATTACGTAGGCGGCGTCGCGCATCGAGAGCTTGCGCTTGCGGGCGGTGTCGCTCACCGCGACGTACGCGGCGGTCATCTTCACGTCGAGCTTGCCGAGCACCTCGTCGCGCTCCCAGAAGTAGTTCATGTTGGACTGCACCTGCTCGAAGTACGAGCAGGTCACGCCCCCCGCCCCGGCCAGCAGATCCGGGATCACAAGCACCCCGCGCGCCGCGAGCGCCTGCTCCGCCTCCGGGCGCGTCGGCCCGTTGGCGCCCTCGGCCACCACCCGCACGCGTGGCGGAACGGCGCCCACGTTTTCGGCCGTGATCTGGTTCTCGAGCGCGGCCGGCATCAGCACGTCCACGTCCTGTGCGAGCCACGCGTCCCCGGGCAGCACCTCGTACCCCAGGCGCTCGGCCTCCTCCCGGTCGATGCCGCCGAACCCGTCGGTGGCTGCCGCCAGCTCGTCGGCCTGCACGCCGCCCTCCTTGCGGAAGGTGAGCGGCGACCGCCCCCTGGTGTCGAGCGCCGCCACCGCGATGACCTTGACGCCGAGCTCGTCGAAAAGCCTCACCGCGTGCTGCCCGACGTTGCCGAACCCCTGCACGCTCGCGAGGGCGTTGCGTGTCGCCAGACCGATCTCCTTGAGAGCCTCGCGCACGCAGATCACGGCCCCGAACCCGGTCGCCTCCTTGCGGCCCAGCGAGCCCCCGAGGCCCACCGGCTTGCCGGTGAGCGCGCCGGGCGCGCGCCGCCGGTGGATCGCCTCGTACTCGTCGAGCATCCACAGCATCTGCTGCGGGCTCGCCATGAGGTCGGGCTCCGGCACGTCAACGTCGGGCCCGAGGTCGCGAGCTGCGAAGCGCATGAAGCCGCGGCACACCCGTTCGAGCTCCGCCGCGCTCAGGTTGTGGGGGTCCACCACGACGCCGCCGGCGCTACCGCCGAGGGGAACGTCCACGACGGCCGTCTTCCACGTCATCCACATCGCGAGGGCGCGCACGACGTCGAGGGTGCTCAGCGGGTGGAACCTCAAGCCCCCCTTGCCCGGGCCGCGCGCGTCGTTGTGCTGGACGCGGAAGCCCTTGTGCACCCGCACGCTGCCGTCGTCCAGGCGGAGCGGAATGGAGAACACGATCTCGCGCATCGGATCGCGCAGGAACTCGCGCGTGGCCGCGTCCAGCCCGAGCAGCTCGGCGGCACGATCGTACTGCGACTGGGCCATGGCGAATGGGTTGAACGGCGCGGCAGCCACGGTGTCGGGCCCTCCCCGGAGACACCACGAGTGTCGCCCGCCGTCACAGCGGAGTCAAGGAAGAGCCTCGACCCGGCGCGGACCGGAGTCGGGCCCTGGGGCAGCACCGGCTGGGCCGGACAGCGTCGTGCCTCCCGCGCTCCGCCTTCTCCCTGGTAACCCAACCCGACTATCCTTGGAGGACGATGGCGAAAGGGCACCGAAAAACTGTGCTTCGTGGGTCGTGGACCGGAAACAGCGGGGCCGGAGCGGATGCGGGCGCCCGCCGCGGAACCAGCAGGACTGACGCGAATGGCGTGTAGCCGCGCCACCGCGAAGGCCGGGATCCGGCCTCAGGGCACCGGGGTCCGGAAAAACGGAACGTCACAAAAAGCACGGAACGCTGTCGTACAAGCAGGGCCGCGGCGGAGAGCGTGTAGCCGCGCCGCCGAGAGTGGGCCAGATGCAAGGAAGGCGAAGCGCCCGAAGCGGAGCGTAGCCGGAGGCTACATGAACATTCGAGGCGCCGGAGCCTGACGCCGCGGATGGTCCGCTATCGGCGGCGCCCAATAAGAAAAGAGGGGGAGGGCCGAAGCCCTCCCGGGGAGAAACCAGGAAATGCCGGTGACGGCTACACCAGCCCCTGGTCGATCATGGTGTTGGCGACCTTGATGAAGCCCGCGATGTTGGCACCCAGCACGTAGTTGCCCGGATCGCCGTACTCGAAGCTCGTCTCCAGGGCGGCCTTGTGGATGCCCTTCATGATGTTGTGGAGCCGCTCGTCGACCTCCTCGCGGGTCCAGGAGAGGCGCAGGCTGTTCTGCGACATCTCGAGACCCGAGGTGGCCACGCCGCCGGCGTTGGCGGCCTTGCCGGGGCCGTACAGGATCTTCTTCTTGAGGAACACCTCGACGCCATCGAGCGTGGTCGGCATGTTGGCACCCTCGGAGACGCAAGTGCAGCCGTTGGCGACCAGCGTCTTGGCGTCCTCGCCGCCGACCTCGTTCTGCGTGGCGCACGGCAGGGCCACGTCGCACTTCACGAACCACGGCCGCTTGCCCTCGAAGTACTCGCCGTGGAACTTGTCGGCGTAGTCCTTGATGCGGCCGCGCTTGACGTTCTTGAGCTCCATCAGGAAGTCCCACTTCTCACCCTTGATCCCGTCCTTGTCCACGATGGTCCCGTTTGAGTCAGACGCAGTGATCACCTTGCCACCGAGCTGGTTCACCTTCTCGATGGCGTACTGGGACACGTTGCCAGAGCCCGAGACCGCCACCACCTTGCCCTTGAACGACTGGCCCTTGGTCTTGAGCATCTCCTCCGCGAAGTACACGCAGCCATAGCCCGTGGCCTCCGGACGGATGAGCGAGCCGCCCCAGTTGAGCCCCTTGCCCGTGAGCACGCCCTCGAACGAGTGGGTCAGCTTCTTGAACTGCCCGAACAGGTAACCGATCTCGCGCCCGCCCACGCCGATGTCGCCGGCGGGGACGTCGATGTTGGCCCCGATGTGCCTGTAGAGCTCGTTCATGAAGCTCTGGCAGAAACGCATCACCTCGAAGTCGGACTTGCCCTTGGGGTCGAAGTCGCTGCCGCCCTTCGCACCGCCCATCGGCAGCGTGGTGAGGCTGTTTTTGAGGATCTGCTCGAAGCCGAGGAACTTGAGGATGCCGAGGTTGACGGTCGGGTGGAAGCGCAGCCCGCCCTTGTAAGGCCCGATCGCGTTGGAGAACTCGATCCGGAACCCGCGGTTCACCTGGATCTGGCCTTTATCGTCGAGCCATGGCACCCGGAAAATGAAGGTCCGGTCCGGCTCCGAAATCCGCTCGAGGATCTTGTGCTCGAGGTACTCCGGATGCTTCTCGAGGCAGGGGATGAGGGAATCCACCACCTCTCTCACGGCCTGGTGAAATTCTGGCTCCGCTGGGTTCTTGGCGATGAGACGCTCCATGAACACGCCCACGGTTTGGGTGACACTCATGCTCTCCTCCTTTTGGTCCGGGCGGCTGCGTGAGCCCTTCGACCTTGGGGTCATTCTCCCCAAACTTGTCACCACTTTGCAAGAGGGAACGCTTTCACAAGCACAAGGCCGCACGCCCGGACGCGTAACACGTTGATCCAACGCCGAATCGAGACGCCGCACGCCACCCTCACCCTGGCTCATTCCTGACGCCGCGCGCTGGAGCGACCGGCGAGAATCACCCCATCGCCGCAACCTGCGATATTGTCTCATTTAAGACATCGTTCCCAGGCCACTTGACGCATCTCCGCCACCAGCCTATCTTGCTTGCGGTATGGGTGTCCGCCTCCAGCCACGGTCGCGTCCCTCCTCCTCGTCGGCGCGGCCGGGCGGGCAAACTGCGGGGTGCTTCTCCCCGCGAGCCTCGGACGGCGCTCTCAGGACGGCACCCAGGAGCGAAGACAGCACATGATAGAAGCGTTCCCCCAGTCCCGCCACGAGCTCGCCGACGTTCGACCCGGCTACGTGATCATCGAACGCGAGATGTACAGCAAGGCGGCGCGGTCCTACTTCTCTGCCGAGCCGGTGCCGCCGAAGGAGCCGTACCGCGAGGGCTCCCAGGTCTGGGCGTTCTGGGAGATGGCGCAGTCGTTCCGCTTCTCCGTGCGCGACAACCAGACCGGCGAGGTCGTCAAGTTCGACGAGATGCTCGGCCTCATGTACTACGCCTGCTGCGACCGGGACAGCGACCTTTACCGCATCGGCGAGCTGGCGCACGAGAGCAACATCTCGATCTACGTGGCCGTGGCCTACGAGGCTCCGGACGGCTCGCGGCTGGACATCGCGATCGAGAAGCTCACGATCCTCAACAGGGCTTTCAACGAGCGGCTGCGCAGCAGGGGCAAGAAGATCCTCATCCTCCCCGACTACTTCGGGCTCTACACGAAGCTTTCCTACGGTCAGATCATGCTCGACTTCGGCCTCACAGCGATGGAGGAGCAAGCCGACTCGCCCGCCAAGGAGGGCGCGCAATGAAACTACGAGAAATTGCCGACAAGCTCGAGCTCGAGAAGCTCACGCCGGTTTTCGAGAAGGACGTCACCGGCGTGTACATCTCGGACATGGTCAGCGACGTCATCGCCAACGCCAAGGCCGGAAACCTCCTGGTGACCGTCCAGGTCCATGCGAACGCGCTCGCCGCCGCCAACCTCGTTGACATCTGTGGGATCATCCTCGCGCAGGGCAAGAAACCGACAGACGACGTGATCAAGATGGCCACCAAGGCCGAGATCTCGATCTTTTCCACCGCGCTCACCCGCTGGCAGGTGGCGACCAAGCTCTACGAGGCGGGGCTCCGCTGACCCAGCGGCGCGGAGCCGGCGAATCCCTGGGGGAAACCGTGCAGCTCCGTGCAATCGTGGCACTCCTGGAGTGCGACGTGATGTGTGGGCACGAGGTGCTCGACGCGCACGTCTTTTCCTGCTTCGCGGCGGACTTGATGAGCGACGTGCTGGCCTTCTCCGCCGCGAATGCCCTCCTCATCACCGGCCTCACGAGCGTGCAAGCCGTACACACGGCGGACGTCGCGGACTGCAAGGCCATCCTCTTCGTCTCGGGCAAGCAGCCCTCGCCCGAGGCGCTCGACCTCGCCAGGGGCCGGGAGATACCCCTCCTGTCCACGAAGCACTCCATGTTCGACTCGTGCGGCGTCCTCTCCCAGCACGGGCTGCCACCGTCGAGAAGGGCGTGAGGATCCGGTGAGACCACCGCTCGCCTCCGACCGCCCCGAGGTCCGCGACGTCCAGGAGGAGGTCCTCTACCGCGAGACGTTCAGGATCGTGGGCAACGACTTCGAACACGGCGGCGAGGTTGCGACGCGGGTCAAGGCCATCCTCAAGCAACTCGGGTTTCCCACGGACGCCATACGGCGGCTGTCGATCGCAAACTTCGAGGCCGAGATGAACGTGATCATGTACGCCCATGAGGGCACACTCGAGCTGGCCGTGCTGCCCACCGCTGTCCGTGTCACCGTCTCCGATCACGGCCAGGGGATACCGGATATCGAGTGGGCGATGCAGGAGGGCCACTCCACGGCAACCGCCGAGATGCGGGCGCGCGGCTTCGGGGCGGGCCTCGGCCTGCCCAACATCAAGCGCAACAGCGACGAGTTCAAGATCGAGTCCACCGTACGTGTGGGAACCATCCTGCGGTACGCCGTATACGCCAACGGGACAGCGGGGAGCTGAGCCATGCCCTACCGCACCCACGCGATCGTCACCGACAAGGAGAAGTGCATCGGGTGCGTCACCTGCTCGGTGGCGTGCCCTACCAAGGCCATAAGGGTCCGCAGCAACCTCGCCGAGGTGGACGACGAGCTGTGCATCGACTGCGGGACCTGCATGGAGGTGTGCCGGTACGATGCCGTGCGGCCCAAGACCTCCTCGCCCGCGGACCTCAAGAAGTTCAAGTACACCGTCGCGCTCCCGTCGCTCACGCTGTACGCTCAGTTCGGTAAGGAGTTCCACCCGGGCCAGGCGCTGCACGCGCTGCGGCAGCTCGGCTTCGACGAGACGTACGACCTGTCGTGGATGTGCGAGATGGTCATGGGGGCCACAGATGCGTACCTCTCCGAGTCCAAAGGACCGTGGCCGAAGATCTCGGTGACCTGCCCCGCCCTCGTGCGTCTCGTTCAGATCCAGTACCCCGACCTGATCCCCCACCTGGTGCCGATCGAGACGCCGCGCGAGCTCGCGGCCAAGCTCCGCCGTCGCCGCGTGGCCGCCGAGAGGGGCCTCGACCCTGCGGAGATCGGGATGTTCTTCATCACCCAGTGCACCGCGATCATCCACTCGATCGTGGCACCGGTGGGGTTGGAGGCCTCGCACCTGGACGGCGCCTTCTCCATCGCCGACCTGTATGGGCCTCTCCTCAAGTCGATGAAGGAGGATCCCGGCAGCGACCCCGTGGACACGGTGAGCGTCCGGGGACTGCGCTGGGCGATGGCGGGTGGCGAGATCTCCGGGATGCGCAACGCGAACTCCATGACCGTTCGCGGGCTGCACGACGTCATCTACGTGTTCGACCGCATCGAGGCCGGCACGTTTCAGAGCGTGGACTTCATCGAGGCCTATGTTTGCCCCGACGGTTGCGTCAGCGGGGGCCTGACCGTCGCCGGCCGCTACACGGCGCAGCGCAACCTGCAGGAGGCGTACCGGCTGCTCGGCGACCAGACACTCGTCAAGGAGGAGAAGGTGCGGGCGCTGCTCCGCGAGCACTTCTTCGACTTCGAGGCCGAGATCAAGGCCCGCCCCGTGCGGCCGCTGGCGCGCGACCTGCGCGAGGCCATTGCGCTCAAGCGCGAGAAGGACGCCCTGCTCGAGCAGCTCCCCCGCAAGGACTGCGCGGCGTGCGGCGCACCCAACTGCGAGACGTTGGCCGAGGACGTCGTGCGCGGCCAGGCGAAGCGTACCGACTGCGTCTTCGTCAGGCTCGAGTCGCTCGAGAAGGAAAAGTCGGACCGCAGTGGAGGCGACGGATGACCAAGAAGCTGCTGGTGATGGACCTCGCGTGCCCCAACTGCAACAGGGTGCTGACCAAGGGGACCAAGGTGCCGCTGGATGCTTTCGTGCGAGACACGCACCAGGACGGGCAGGTCGCGCTGTCCGCCCTCTTCGGGGACTACTCCGTGGAGACCGAGCTTTCGATCCCCCCGGGGGCCATCGTCGAGTTCCGCTGCCCGGAGTGCGACACCAGTATCATGCTGACGCTGCCGTGCAGGTTGTGCGGGGCGCCGATGGCATCGTTGAACCTGACCAGCGGGGGCTACGTCGAGTTCTGCTGTCGCCAGGGCTGCAAGGGCCACGCCCTCGGCGGCATTGGGGACGTCGACGATCTGATCTCCCTCATGAACAAGATGTGCGAGACACCGTATGACTGAGGCCGGGACGCGGGGTTCGGGGCTCGGGAATCGAAAGACGATGCATCGCCGCATGAGGAAAACCCGGAATGAGTGAACGACGCAAGTTCGACTTCAAGAAGCAGCACTACGCCGGCGAGGAGGGCCACCTCATCCCCCTGCTCCAGCAGGCGCAGGAGACGGACGGGTACATCTCCCGTGCCCGGATCGAGGAGATCCACGCCCGGTGCGGAATCCCCCTCGCACAGATCTACGGGGTGGCCACGTTCTACGCCCAGTTCCGCCTGCACCCCGTGGGCAAGAACCTCATCCGGGTCTGCCATGGCACCGCCTGCCACGTGAGCGGGGCCAATGAGATCACCAAGGCCGTCGAGGACACCCTCGGCATCTGCAACGGTGAAACCACCCCGGACCGGCTGTTCACGATCGAGACCGTCTCCTGTCTGGGCTGCTGCAGCCTCGCTCCCGTGATCATGGTCAACCACACCACGCACGGGAACCTCACCGAGAAGGAGGTCAAGAAGGTGATCAAGCAGTGCCAGAAGGCCGTCGTCGTGGAGGTGCACTGATGAAGATCCTGGTCGGGCTGGGCACCTGCGGGATCGCCGCCGGAGCCGAGAAGACCTACCAGGCCCTCGCGGAGCAGCAAGCCGCCGCGGACATCACTTTTGAGCTTGAGAAGACCGGTTGCATCGGGATGTGCTACCGGGAGCCGCTGGTCGAGATCAGGGCCGATGACGGTTCCCGCGTGCAGTACGGCAACGTCTCCCCCGACAGGATCCAACGAATCCTGGACGAGCACGTGGCACAGGGAAAGGCCATCGAGGACTGGCTGGTCTGGTCCGACGACGGCCGCGGGAGCGAGCGGTCGTACTTCTCGCACCAGACCCGCGTCGTGCTGCGCAACTGCGGCAAGATCAACCCGGAGTCCCTGGACGACTACCTCGCAGCCGACGGTTACCGGGCGCTCGCGCGGGTCCTGGACGAGAACGACCCCGACGCGCTGATCGCCTCGGTCGTGGACTCGGGCCTGCGCGGCCGCGGCGGCGCGGGCTTCCTGACGGGCATGAAGTGGCGCTTCACGCGCCTCGCCCAGGGCAACCGCAAGTTCATCATCTGCAACGCCGACGAGGGCGACCCCGGCGCGTTCATGGACCGCTCGGTGCTCGAGAGCGACCCGCATTCCGTTCTCGAGGGGATGGCCATCGGCGCGTTCGCCATAGGCGCCGGCGACGGCTACATCTACGTCCGCGCCGAGTACCCCAAGGCGATCGAGCGGCTCAACATCGCTATCGCCCAGGCGGTGGAGAAGGGGTACCTCGGGGACAACATCTGCGGCTCCGGGTTCTCACTGCACGTGAAGCTCAAGGAGGGCGCGGGGGCGTTCGTGTGCGGCGAGGAGACCGCGCTGATGGCATCCATCGAAGGGCGGCGGGGCATGCCGCGCATCCGTCCCCCGTTCCCCGCGACCAAGGGCCTGTGGGACTGCCCCACCTGCATCAACAACGTGGAGACGTTCGCCAACGTCCCGTGGATCGTGCTCAACGGGGCGCAGGCGTTCGCCGCGATGGGCACGGCCAACAGCAAGGGGACCAAGGTCTTCGCGATGGCCGGCAAGATCAAGCGCGGCGGCCTGGTCGAGGTGCCGATGGGGATCTCGATCAAAGACATCGTGTTCGACATCTGCGGCGGGATCAAGCAGGACAGGAAGTTCAAGGCGGTGCAGATGGGAGGCCCGTCTGGCGGCTGCATTCCGGCCGAACTCCAGGACACCGTCATCGACTACGAGTCCATCAACCGGACCGGCGCCATCATGGGCTCCGGCGGCCTGGTCGTGCTGGACGACACCACGTGCATGGTGGACGTCGCACGTTTCTTCCTCGAGTTCACGCAGCGCGAGTCGTGCGGCAAGTGCACCTTCTGCCGGGTCGGCACCAAGCGCATGCTCGAGGTCCTCACCCGCATCTGCGAGGGCGAAGGCGCGGAGGGCGACATCGAGCTCCTGGAGGAGCTGGCAGCCCTGGTCAAGAACACCTCCCTGTGCGGCCTCGGGCAGACTGCCCCCAACCCGGTCCTCACCACGCTCAAGTACTTCCGGTCCGAGTACGAGTCGCACATCGCCAACAAGCGCTGCCCGGCACACCGCTGCAAGCCGCTGCTGACCTACACGATCCTGGACACCTGCGTCGGCTGCCTGATCTGCGCCAAGGTCTGCCCGACCAAGGCGATCACGGGCGAGCTCAAGAAGGTCCACGTCCTCGACCAGTCCAAATGCACACATTGCGGCGAGTGTCACAAGGCCTGCCGCGTCGACGCGATTGCTGTCTACTGAGGAGGCGGAGAACTCTTTATGGCGCTGGTCAAGCTGGAGATCAACGGAAAGCGGATGATTGCCGACAACTCGCAGACCATCCTGCGGGTGGCCCGGGAGAACGGCATCGCCGACATTCCGACGATGTGCCACGACGAGCAGCTCGAACCCTTCTCGTCCTGCTACCTGTGCGTCGTCAAGGTGAAGGGTGCGCGCTCTCTGCTTCCCGCCTGCTCCACCAAGGTGACCGGCGGGATGGTCGTTGAAACCGACACCCCCGAGGTGCGGCGCTCACGCAAGGCCGCCCTCGAGCTGCTGCTTTCCAATCACTACGCCGACTGCATCGGCCCCTGCCAGCTGGCGTGCCCGGCCGGCGTGGACATCCAGGGCTACGTGGCTCTCGCGGCACTCGGCAAGTTCACGGATGCGATCCGGTTGATCAAACAGGCCAACCCCTTGCCCGCCATCTGCGGCCGCGTCTGCACACGCCCCTGCGAGGTCAAGGGCTGCCGCCGCAACATGCTGGACCAGGCCGTCGGCATCGACTACATCAAGCGTTACATCGCCGACCTCGACCTGGGCAAGGCGGAGCCGTTCCGGCCCACGCTGGCGCCGCCGGCCGGCCGGAACGTCGCGGTGGTGGGCGCCGGACCCGCCGGGCTCTCCTGCGCCTATTACCTCGCGCTCAAGGGCTACCACGTCCACATCTTCGAGGCCATGCCCGAGGCCGGCGGGATGCTGCGCTACGGCATTCCCGAGTACCGCCTCCCCAAGGAGGTCCTCGATCTCGAAGTCAGCCAGATCCTCGACCTCGGCGTCGAGCTTTCCACCAACGTCGCGCTCGGCAAGGACTACACGATCGCGAGCCTCAAGCAGGACGGGTACGACGCGGTCTTCCTCGGCCTCGGCGCCTGGCAGAGCTCGACCATGAGGGTCAAGGACGAGGAGACCGAGGGCGTGCTGCCCGGCATCAAGTTTCTCGAGAACTTCGGCCTCCGGAAGAAGATCGACATCCACGGCACGGTGCTCGTGATCGGGGGCGGCAACACCGCGATCGACTGCGCCCGCACCGCGCTCCGCCTTGGGGCTGGCGAGGTCAGGTTGCTCTACCGCCGCACCCGCACCGAGATGCCGGCCAACAAGGTGGAGATCGACGAGGCCGAACGTGAGGGCGTGAAGATGGAGCTCCTCGTCGCTCCCACGAGGGTCATCAAGAGGAACGGCCGCGTCGGCGCCCTCGAGTGTCTGCGCATGGAGCTGGGCGAGCCTGACTCCAGCGGGCGGCGCAGCCCCAAGCCGGTCCGCGGGTCCGAGTTCCAGGTTGAGTGCGACTTCGTGATCGCGGCCATCGGTCAGAACACCACGATCTCGGAGCTGCTGGACGGCAAGGTGCCCAACTTCCTGCCCTTCGGCGAGACGCTCGGCCTCACCCGCTGGCAGACCGTCCAGGTCAACGAGAGGACCTTCGAGACCAGCGTGGACGGTGTCTTCTCCGGCGGCGACCTGGTCACCGGGGCGGCCACCGCGGTGGAGGCGATCGCGGCCGGACGGAAAGCAGCCCACGCCATAGACCGCTACATCGTGACCGGCAAGGCCCAGCCGGAACTATTCGAGTTCGTGAGCCGCAAGGATGCCTTTGCGAAGGTGACGCCCGTCGACCTCAGGTCGACCGAGAAGATCGCGCACAGGCACATGCCGCTCATCCCGCCCGACGAACGCCGAGGCAGCTTTGCCGAGGTCGAGCTCGGATACACCCTCGATGACGTGATGACCGAAGCCGGTCGCTGCCTCGAGTGCGGGTGCACCGCGCTCTTCCAGTGCGACCTGCGCCGCTACGCCACGGAGTACCAGGTCGAGCTCAAGTCTTTCATGGGCGAGGCGAACCAGTATCAAGTGGACAGCAGCCACCCCCTCATAGAGCTGGACCCCAACAAGTGCATTCTGTGCGGGCGCTGCGTGCGGATGTGCGGCGAGGTCGTGGGGGTGGCCGCGTACGGGTTCATCAACCGCGGTTTCGCGACCATGGTTCGCCCCGCCCTTGGCGGCTCCCTGCTCGACACCGAGTGCGTGAGCTGCGGGCTTTGCATTGGAACCTGCCCCACCGGCGCGATCGCGCCGAAGCTCCCGCTCGCCAAGCCGGGCCCGTGGGAAAGCACCGCGGTACCTTCGGTTTGCCACTACTGCGGCGTGGGCTGCCAGCTCAATTACGAGGCGTACGGCGACTCGCTGATCCGGGTGAGCCGCCGGGAGGACAGCCCGGTCACCCTCGGCAACCACTGCAAGAAGGGCATATTCGGCTTCGAATACGCCCAGGCGCGCGACCGGCTGCTGCGGGCGAAGATCAGACCGGGGAGGGAGCTGCAGGATACGACCCTCGAGGATGCGATCGACTACGCCGGGATGCGCCTGAAAGAACTCTCACGGGGCTACTCGCCGGAAGAGATGGCCGTGCTGGTTTCGCCCCGCCTCACCAACGAGGAGATCTACCTCGCCCAGAAGCTGGCCCGGGTAGCGCTGCGCACGCACAACGTAAGCTCGTTCTCCCGGCTCGTGAACCGTGAGTTCGACTGCCCCGAGGTGGTCTCCACCGCGACCTACGCCGACCTCGTGGACGCGCAGGCGATACTGGTGGTGAACTCCAACCTCGACTCGGAGCATTTCGTCGTCGACCTGCTCGGCAAGCGCGCGATCCGCAAGGGCACCAAGCTCATCTACATCGGCGGCTTGGACAACCGGACCTCGGCCACTGCCGAGGTGTTCCTGCAGTGCAGGCCCGGCACCGAGACCCAGGTGCTCCTGGGCGTCGTCAAGGAGTTCGTGCAGAAGAGCGGGAGCGACCTCTCGGAACGCCCCGCGCTCGCGAAGGCTCTCGCGGGCATCAGACCCAAGACGGTGGAGACGCAGGCCGGCGTCTCCTGGGCCGACGTGGAGGCCGCAGCTCAGCTGCTCGCGAAGAGCATCCTGAAGGTCCTCGTCTTCAACAAGGACTTCCGCGGGCCGCGGCTTCCTGGTGACGAGCGTCTCTTCGCGGCGACAGCCGAGCTGTTGGGCTGCCAGACACTCGCCCTGCGGGAGAAGTCGAACTCACAGGGGTTGCTCGACATGGGCGCGAGCCCGGACTGGCTCCCGGGCTACGTCTCGCTCGGCGACAAGGCGGCCATCGAAGCGCTCGAGAAGGAGTGGTGCGTCGTCCTGCGCGACATGAAGGGCCAGGACAGCGACCTCGCAAAGGCTCTGGCAGAGAAAAAGATCAAGGTTGCCCTCGTGATCGGCGAGGACCCGCTCGGGAACGAGGATCTCCCCGAGGATATCCGCAACGGCCTCCTCGCCGTGGACTTCCTGGTCGTCGCGGACGTGCTCTTCACCACGACGGCGGCGGCCGCCAACGTCGTGCTGCCGCTCTCGAGCATGGCCGAAACGAGCGGGACCGTCACCAGCTCGGAGCGCCGCGTGCAAAGGGTGCGGCAGGCGATCCCTCCCCGCAACGGCATGGAGACCTGGCGGATCCTGACCCGGTTGGGCGCACGCATGGGCCACCGCTTCAAGATGAAGTACGCCAGCGTGGACGAGGTCACAGACGAGATCAGGCTGGCGGTTCCGATCTACCGAAGCGTCCAGATCGACGATCCGGGGAACGACGGGCTGTGGGACGCAGGCCGGTTTGCGCTCCCCAGGCTGGAGCCGGACTGGAATGCACTTCCAGCCGCCGGCCAGCCCCACGCCACTCTCACCTTCGACTGCCTGGAGGCCCGCTTCTCGAAGCGCTTCGAGCAGCTTGTCGACGGGGCCAAGGCGCGGAGGCGTTCAATGGAGGCCCTCGCGGCCTCCTAGCAGCAGCGCGACGGACAAGACCCGGGGCCGCCGTGGCGGCGGCCCCTTCTTCCCCCTCCAAGCTCTCACGGCCCCGCGTAATCGCGGAGCCTCTGTGTGCAGGACCTCTATGGCCAATGCTCCAGAAAAACATACGTCCAATCCATGGGCGCTGTCAACACCGGGAGCCCGGGGGCGAAGATCCGCCGTGCCCCTACCAGGTCAGCCCGTGAGATGCTGCTTGCTTTCGGAGGCGGGCATGCGCCTCACCCACGGCATGCCAGACCTCGGCGGCCATGGGCCGGCCGGTCGGGTAGAGCCCCCAGTCGCGGCGAGCAGGCGCACCGAAGTAGATCCCGCCCACGAACACGCTCGCCAGGATCTCCTCGCCACCGAGCAGCGCCGGAAGCGTCACGCCGACCGAGGAGACGCCGGGGCCGACGTACGGCAGGTGCCCCAGGTTGCGGATCAGGACGTTGCACTCCCGGGCCGCAGCGGTCAGGTCCTCGCTCCGCCGGCGGTTTGGATTGCGGACGTCGTCGAAGACCACGACCTCGGCACTGTGAGGTCCATACGCGACGCCGCTTTGAGCCACGGCCTGCTCCCACCCTTCTCGCCGTGCACAGGCGAGCGAGCGCGCCCACATAACGCCGAGGCCGAGGCCGGCCACGCTCTCCGGCGCCAGGCCCTCACCCGAGAACGTGCCCGAGGCGCTCCGGTTGCTGTCGTGAAAGACCGTCTGCGCCAGCAGCTCGACAGGGTCCGACACCACCAGGAACAGCCCCGTGTAGCCGGCCGCCTTCGCCTGCTCGACGAACGCCCGCAGGATGGCCCGGTTCGGCGAGAACTGCACGATCCTCACATCGGCCTGCGAATCGAGCGGCGGAACACCCTCGCTGGCGGCGAACAGGAATACATCGCAGCGGCTGAAGACCTCGGCGATGCCCGCGGGGTGGACACGCGGCAGTGCGTCGCGGCTGCGCCAGCGCGCGATCGAGCCCAGCTCCATGAGCCAGCGCTCCTGGTTGGCCGCGTCGACGTCGTAGATCAACAACTCCCGGATCCCTGAGACGCGTGACGGGGTGACCGCAAGCATCGTGGCCGCCACCCCACCGACCCTGCCGAGACCGGCCAGCGCCACGCAGCGGCCCGGCCGCTCCGCAGCCGGTGCGGCGAGCCTCTCCAGATACCGAACCACACCCGGCGCAGCCGGCAGGTAGCTCCAGTGCGATCGCCTGGATCTTGTCCTCAATGCCTCCAACGACACCGACGGCTCGCACCACCCGGGAACGATCCATGGTTCCCACCGCGGATCCCCTCCGCGCGGCCGCAGCAACACCTCGGGCTCCGGGCGCGAGCGCCTCCGCGCGCCCCAGCCCAGCTTCTCGGCGGTGGCGCCGTCCTCGACCAGCGCAGCGCGCCCGTTGCCAAAGACCTTCACCGCTCCCTCCACCTCTCGCGGTGTGCCGCGTGAGTCTCGGGGTGCAGGCGGGCAAGCGCTTCGATGTCCTCCGCCAAAAGCTCGCTGGGGAAGCGCTCCCTGGGTGGGAGGAAACCCTCCGGCAGAGGCGGACAGCGAGGCGTCCGAATCACCATGCCCAGGTCCCGTACCGACAGGAGGCGGCCCTCCGCCTCCCGGAATGCGTCCTCGATCGCAAGCAGTAGCTTCCTCGCCTGCTGGAGGGCGAGGCGTGAAAAGTCGAGGGCCGAGGCCTCGTCGAGCCCCAGGTGGTGCGGGTAGTGGTAGGGCAGGCAGTCGGGCAGAGAGGGCAACAACGAGCCGGTCTCGAGCGGCTCCCGCCCGACGATGCTCCAGCCTCCCACGTATGGCGCCACCACGCTTTCCCGCAGCACCCCCAACCAGCCTGGCACCACCGCCATGCACGAGTGGGCGATCCCGCGCAGCTCGAGGGTGGCCCGCACCGCCGCGCTCGTCACACCCGTGAGCACCTCACGGACGGCAAGGCCCACCGCCGACGCCGCCTCCACGACCTTCACCACAGCCTCCGCGCTGTCGAGGAAAGGCGCGAGGAGAAGGGCGTTGCGTCCGAGCTCCCCGGCGACCGCGACTTGCAGCTCGAGAGCGGGACTCCCAACGAGCGGGTAGCTGCCTCCTTCGTAGCCCTGCCAGGTGAGGAAGCGCTCCAGGTCGATGGCGAGAGTGGGGGTATTGCCGACGATGTCACGGGAGAACTGCCGGCCCAGACCGAGGACCACCCACCGGCGGTGCGCCGGCTCGCCCGCCAGCCGCTCCTTTGCCCACTCCACGACCTGGCGCTTGAGCCGCTCCTCGTTGAGGTGGAGCAAGGCGGCACCGGGGGCGAGGGCGGCGAAGAATCCCGCGATCGCCCTGCGGCTCTCATCGAGGACCCGCCGCACCACGGGTGCAGCTGCGTACGGGGGCTGGAGCACGCCTTCGACGTCCCACAACAGAACGAGCGGGTTGGTCAGGCGCATCACGGCGAACGTCTGAGCTTCCTGTCCCTTTACCGCCGCGGGAACGGCGGCCCCGAGCTGGCCGAGCGCGTCCGCGAGCGTACCTCCCCCGCGGGCCGGTAGTGGCACCAGGCCGAAGAGCATCCCGGCGTCGAGCCAGTGCGCCAGCGCTTCGGAGAACAGCCTCTGCAGGGGGGCATTCTCGTCGGCGCGTGCGATCGAGGCAACCGTCTCAACCAGCGCACCCTGCCCCATCAGCCGACCGCCGCCGGCGAAGGCGAGGCTTGCATCCCCCACCACCACGGGCAAGGTGGCCGCCGAGACGCTACGCCACGTAAGCGCGGCAAGCGGGCGGCGGTCCTCCTCGCCCGAGGTCAGGGTGCACAGGGTGCTGCCCCTCGCGCCGTCCGGCGATCTCGAGCCGGCGATCTTCACCACCGTGCGCAGCCCAGACGGAATCACCGAGCCGCCGTTGCCCACCACCACGCGGTCGGCGGGAGGCGGAACCGGCTCCTTCAGGGCCGGGTAATTGACGTAGAGCCGCCGCTCCTGCAGCATGCGCGCCACCAACGGGTGGCAGAGCGTCTCCAGGTCCTCCCGGCGGTCGAGGGCCGCACGCAGCGATGTGGAGGAGACCAGGCGCACCCGCGGTGGGGCCGGCACCACCACCACCCCGCCCCGGAAGCGCTCGATGCGGTCGAGCAGGCCCTCGAGCTGGGCGTCGTCCCTCATGACGAGCACGTGCGGAATGTCGAAAATGGCGCTGGCCGCCTCGGCGTAGGCGCTCGCCCCGGCGAGCACGTCGGAGCCCACCACCAGCATCAGGCGTCGCGAGCCCAGAGCGTGCCGCAGGTGGCGCACGCCCGCAGGGCTCGCGAGGTTCACCGGCGGCCGGAACGGGGCCAGGAACGCCTCTGGCACCGCGGCCAGCGCCATCCAGGCCAGCTCCTCCCGCAACTGGCGCGGCAGGGCGTGCTTGCGCCAGGAGTAATCGTCCATCTGGACCAGCGCCTCGGCTGCGTTTTCGAGCGCCTTGCCGACGACCGCCTGGTGGGCAATGGTGAATGGGTCGTACGTGCCTGGAATGAACGCCACCGAGGGCTTCTCGGGGAATTGGACCGGCGGGTGGAGGGTTGCCACCGCCCGGTCCAGGTGGTTGAGGGCAGAGGCCGCGAGAAAAAAGTGCACCCGGTCCCCCGGACGGTGCGTGACGAGCGAGAGGAGCTTCTTTGTGGCCAGGGTCAGGAAAAGACGCAGCCGGCCGTCATCCCTCGGCTGACGGGAGAGACGCTCGAGCACCATCGCGATCTGCGCGAAGCCCTCGACGGCGGTGGACGAGCGCGATTCGGCGAGCGCCCCTAGCAAGATCCCGGCCAGGCGCCGGAGCACCTCTCCACGCAGGCGATCCACCTGGAGCAGCAGCAGGATCCAGCCCACCGTCTGGAGGAGCAGGCGCTGAAGCGACTCGTTCCCGCGTCGCACGTTGCCTTCGATGTCGTCGAGCACCTCGAGGAACTCCTGGTCCGGCAGGCTGACCATCGCCGCTCCGAGGAAGCGGGGGATGTAGCGGGTCACGGCCTCGATGTCCAGCTCGAGGGAGCGGAGCAGCTCCACCGTGAGGTCGTTGCGCTGTGGCAACGTGAGGAGCGGCAAGAGCTCCAGCAAGCAGCGCCCCGCGTGGAAGCGGGTGCCTTCCACGCGACTTACCTTGAGGAGGTTGGCGAAGTGCGAGGCCACCTCGGTCGCGTAGTAGGAGCCCGGGTCTCTTCCCTCCTCGTGCCGCCGGTGGGCGGACGCGGTGAGGTAATCGCAGTTGACCTTCTTCTCGACCCAGTCGACCCTGCTCTTGAGGTTCCGCAGCAGCACCTCGCGCACCGGGTCACGGCCTTCCGTGCGCTGCTTCTTGGCGCGTTCGGCGAGCCTGGGAAGGTCGCACGCCTTGGCCATTTCCTGGAGTAGGTGGAGCTCGGCCACCGAGAACCTGCCACCCACGCGCTCCGAGAGGAGCTCGACGCGCTCCCGGATCCTCGCCAGCAGCTCGGGTTTGCCCTCGGCCTCCCGGGCAAGCGCCAGCAGCAGGCGCCAGGCCATCAGCCGGGTGGCGGACACGGGATGGTCGCACCACGCCTCCGCAAATTGGAGCATCTCCGGCCGCCGCTCGGGGTCCACCCACTCCAGGCTGACCTCCATCGTCTCGCACACGTACAGCCCCACGAGCGGCCGCCCGTCCCCCAGCTTCAGGCTGAGGGTACCCGTGACCAGCTCCCAGGCTCTCCGCCGCAGCTCGGGGCCGGCATGGCGGAGCAGCCGCCGTACGATGATGGGGATCGCGTAGAGCACCCGCTCCGTCGGGCCCATGTCCTCCTCGGACTCGGGCTTCGCCAGGTCGAGCAGGGCCAGGACGCGACCGAGCTCATCCAGCGTGGTGCGCTCCGGACGCAGCACGATGCCTTCTGGAAGGTCCTTTCGCCAGAAGGCCTCCTCCTCCGCAAGCAGGTCCCCGATACGGTTGGCGGCGTGGTAGCGGATGTCGTCGTCCCGGTGCGAGAGCAGCTCGATGAAGAAGTCGAGGGCCAGCGCCTTCTGCTCACGCGACAGCGCCGGGGCGTACTCGCCGAGGATCGCCAGGTAGGTCCGCAGGTCCCGCCACCGCTCGAACGAGCGCGCCTCCTCCAGCAACGCGCGCAGGGCCGGCAGGTCGCGCAGCCGCTCCATGACGCCGAGGTTGTGGGCCGTGACCATCAGCCGCCGCAGGGCCGGGATGTTATGTCCGGTGGCGAGGGCCACCGCATCCGGCCGGGCCCTGCCCGCCATCACCGAGATAATGTCCAGTTCTCTGGGTATCGGAGGCCTTGGAGGCTGCTTGCACTCAAAGCCCGGAGGATCGTTCTGGACGCCGAGGAACTGCAGGTACTCCTCGAGGTCGCGCAGCTTGCGGTAGACCCCCCGGTAACGGCGCACTTTTTCGGCGTCGAGGTTCTCGAGCTTGCCGCGGATCGCCGCAAACGACGCCTGGAGCGAGATGATCCCCATGCTTTCGCCGGCGCCCACCGATTCCTTGACGCGGAAGTCGGCGTAGATCAAAAGCAGCGTCTCCACCGGCAGGCGCACCAACTCCAGATCCCAGCACGAGTGGTTGGTCGCGATGTGGCCGAGGCTCAGGAGATTGCGGTCCTGGTACCAGGTGTGGGTGTAGTAGTAGTGCAGGCGCGGGATACGCGTGACCTCGTCCCCGACGCATCCGAACTTGCCGATGTCGTGCCCGATCGCCGCCCCGTGCAGCAGGGGCAGGTCGACGGGCACCACGCTGGCAAGCTGCCGGCCGATCCACAGGCAGAGGCCGGTCACGCCGAGGACGTGCTCGTAGATCGAGAACCCCTTCCACTCCTGGCCCATCGCGAGGCACACGAGCAAGGCGTCGTCCTCGAGGTGCCGCAGCAGGCGGCGGTACTCCTTGCCAGAGGGCGAGCGCGCAATCTCCTCTTCCGCCAGAGGCACGAACGGCAGGCGCTGGATGATCCCGCGCCCCTCCTGCGCCGCCTGCTCGCGCAGGACAGCCTCGGCGAGCGGAAAGAAGTAGCCCGAGAGCTTCTCGACCTCGGGCGTCGGTGCCGGGAAGGTCTCGGGGTAGAGCCGGCGGCACGCCTCGGTGAAGAGCGGCTCATGCCAGCGTGCTAACCCGTCCTCGCACTTCAGCCCTGCAAGGTCGAGGGCGAGGCGAAGCGCGGTATCAAGCCGGGCCGGCGGCAAGTTTCGTGCGACCTTGGCCGATCTGGGTAACCGCCACCCCTGCCGGGAGAGCACATCGAGGAGCGGGGAACCTCCCGCCCGGGCCTGTCCCATGGCCCGAAAGTATACCAGCGACGGGCCTTTCGGCCCATTCCCCCGGAGAAGGGCGGCTCCAGTAAGCGCTCGCATGGGGCATCTGGTTTTTGCCGGCACCCCAGGTGGTCAAGGGTGCGCACCTGTCGCTTTCTTCTTGGGCTGCGTTGGAGCTTCCTTGTTTGCCCGGCGGCTCCGCGGTTTGCGCTTGTTCCCCTGCGTGACGCCTTCTTGTTTGCCCGGGGGTGGCTTCGCCCTTTCTTTTGCCCCACGGCCATGAGCCGCCGGTCGGCGTGGGCATCGAGCCCACGCCTCCAGCCCGCCTCCGCGCACGACCGAGCTGGCACAGCCCGGCGGGTGAACCCTCGCTATTGCGTACAACATCCCGTCCACGTGTGGGCGCCGGCAACGCACACCCCCGCACGACCTCCTCGGTTCCAGTCGGAAGCCGTGCATGCCGCGTCGCGCCCCCCGACCAGCCACCGCGCGGTCCCCTCCCTCGCAAGAGACGCTCGGTCGGGGCCAGCGTCTCCACCCGCCGGGCTGGCCGCTCGGGACCCGTGTGCTACGGCGGGATGGCTCGTACCGCCCTGGGGCGGAATCACCCCCTCCCACCCGTGCGCGACGGCGTTGCCGTCGTCGTCTCGCTTTGCCTGCATTCTCGACCTCCCGCACCTCCTACCGCTTTGCGGGAGGGGGGCCTTAACTCCGCCGGTGCCGCGGGTGGCTTATTTCTCCGAAGCCCGCGGGCACCGGACGCGCGAGCCGTGTCGGGGAAACGGCGGCCCCGCCGGAGTGAAGCGAAGGCGGGGAACGCCGAGGGGCCCCGGCGCGGATCGCGCTGTCCGGTCGAGGGCGGAGGCTAGCGAGCCGGGATTCACTCCCGGCGAGCGCGGGGTGCGGGGGTCAAGAGCGCCGGGTGGGTGGGAGGAGAGGCGCGGGGCCCCTGCGCAAGATAGATCGGCCGCAGCGGCTGGGGAGACGCAAGGCCGCACCCAGCCACCCGCGGTACCGGCAATACGAAGCCACGCAGTGAAAGGGAAGAAGTCGCCCGCCGGCGGCTTCAGTGGACGCCCGAGGGGACAAGGCGGAACTCGACCCACTCGGAACGTGTCCGTGCCTCCAAGCTCACCACCCGGAACCGGAACGGGTTGTGGTTGGCAAGGTCGTTCCAGAAACCCTCGGGGAAGGGCCCGAAGACCACGCGGTTGGTCTGCACCGAAAAGGCCCCGTGCACCCTCGTCAGGCCCGAGCCCACCTCGTACTGAACAGCGAACCGTGCGCCGGGGCCTTGCCACTCCAGCACGAGCTGCCCACCCGAGGAGGCATGCCCCAGAGATGCCCCAGCCGCGGGCGCCCGCACTGCGATCCTGGGTGCGAACGCCGCCAGCTCGGCCTCCGGCGGCAGCCCCGCCGGCATGCTGCCCGCCAGCAGCTTGAGCCGCTGGCTCGACTGCCGCCTCTGCCAGCGCGTCAGCTCGCGGTCGTACCGGGCCTTCAATCCCGCCGGAGGCGGGACGGCGGAATCCGCTACCGGGCCGAACGTGGTCTCGGGGGCCTTGCCCCCGGAATGGACGACGAGCAGCCAAACGCCGTCGCTGATTCCCTGCAGCCTCTCGCCGCGTAGCGCATCGGGGGTGAGGTTTCCGCCGGCCGAGCTGTCGAAGAAGGCAAACCTGCGCGGCGATCGGCCAGGCGGCACCAGCGGCACGCCGTCGAGCGGACGGGGGGCCTGCACACCGGTCAGGCGGCAAAGCGTCGGGAAGATGTCCACCTGTTGAACCAGGGCGTCAGTGACCGTCCCACGCAGGACGCCGGGCCCCGCCATGATCAGAGGCACGTGGAGGATCTCGGGCACCAGCTTGGCCTTGAGCGCGGTGGAGGCGTGCCCGATCCACCCGTGATCGAGCAGCTCCTCGCCGTGGTCCGCCACGAACACGACGATCGTTCTCTGCGTCTGGCCGGCAGCCTCGAGGGCGGCCATCACTTCCCCGACCGCCGCGTCCATCGAGGCCACGTCCTGGTCGTAGAGCGCCCGCAGCTTCTCGGCGTCACCGGGGACGAACTCCACCGAGCCGACCGGCACCTCGGCGTGCAGCTGTGCGGCTTCCAACCCCGACGACCCGTGCACCTTCACCTGGGGGGCCGAGTAGCCCGTCGCGCCGTACGGAAGGTGCGTCTCGATGAGGTGCACCCAGGCGCAGAACGGCGCCCGGCCGGCTACCCAGCGGCGGAAGCTCGCCCCCATGTTTTCGTGGCCGACCCCGGGCTCCGGCTCCGGGAAGCCCAGGTTGCGGAAGTACGAGACCCCGGAGAAGAACGCGAAGTTGCCGAGGCGGTAGCCGCGCCGGGCCAGCAGCCGCGGCAACGTCGGCAGCGTCTCAGAGGTTGTGTCGTCCCGGAAGACCACCCCGTGACTGGGCGGGTACAGGCCGGTGAAGATCGAGACAACCGAGGGCGCCGTCCAGGGGGCCACCGCCCAGGCGTTGCGGAAGAGCGTGCCCCGTCTGGCCAGCGCTTCGAGAGCGGGAACCGCGACGCCGCCGGAGTCATACGGGCGCAGCCGGTCGGCGCGCAGCGAGTCCGCGATGATCACCACGACGTTGGGGCGAGTCGGGCGCGGCACCGTGGGGGCGGTCCCTGCGCACCCGGCCAGCCCCGCCACCGCAGCGGCGAGCGACGCGCGTGTCCATTTACCCAGAGGCGGACCCTCCCCGGCGCCACGGGCTGTTGGCCGAGACCGCCACCCACGCGAGCGCGCCCAGCGCGGAGCCAAGCCAGTTGCCGATGATGTCCTGGACGCCGAAGAAGCGCATCGGCAGCAGCGCCTGGATCCCCTCGTCAAGCGCCCCCGCCATCAGCACGTAGGCGCCCGCGAGGACGGCGCCCTTGCCGCCATGAGGGCTCACACGCACGCCGTTGAAGGCGAGGTAGGCCAGCGCTCCGTACTCGATCAGGTGGACCTTTTTCGCCGGTGCCGGCCCGACGTAGAAATACGTCAGCAGCAGCGCGTACGCGACCGCCACGGCGGCCATCAACGCCAGTGCGCCCCGGCGGTTTCGCGGCCCGACCGTCCAGCTCTGCACCGCGAGTCCCGCGACGACGGCGAGGCCGGCGAGGCCGATCAGCCGACTCACGTGCTGTCCGAGCCTGGGCAGCAGCCAGAACCAGACCTTGGGCGCGACCGGCAGCGCCAGGTAGATCGCGCCCGTGTAAAGGAGCGCCGCCGCGGCCCAGCGCCACGAGCGGAAGAGCACCCGCGATGAAAGCTCATATCTCACAACGGGAAAAAGTAACACCACTCCGGGTTTTCGGCCACGGTCGGAGACTTTCGACCGGCGCGGCGGTCAACGTGTTTGAGGTGAACTATCGAGCGCGAGGACGACGTCCGGCGCTACTTAGCCGCCCTCGAGCCGCGCTCGATGATGGCCGCGAGCTCGCCATTTGACTTGATCTTCGCAAGGAACTCGTTGAAAGCCGGGCGGAGATCGCTGCCCTTCGGGAATGCGACGGCGTACTGCTCCGTGGTACCCAGCCGGAAGGCCACCTTGAGCTTCGGGAAATCCTTGAGCAGTGGGGTCGTGATCCCCGACTGATCGATACCGAGGACCGTGAAGTCCGCACGCTTCTCGAGGACCGAGAGCAACACGTCCCGGGTGAAGCCCTCGTGACGGATGTGGTCCGGGGGGATCCCCAGCCCGCGGATCTTGCCCTCCATGCTGGCCCCCGGCACGACGACGGCCGTCGTACCGGCCAGGTCCTGCGGCGAGGCGATCGTGCTCTCATCCCGTACGACCACGACCTGGTAGACCTCGAAGTACGGGTCGGAAAAGTCAACCTGCTGGGCGCGCTCCGCGGTGATGCTGAACGAGCTGGCGATCAGGTCACCCTGCCCGGCGAGAAGAGCCGGGATCAGCTCGGCGTAACTCGGCGTGGAGATCGGGCGGACCTCCAGCGAAACGCCGAGCGACCGCGCAAACGCCGCCACCAGGTCGACATCGATCCCTTCGAAATCCGCGCTCGTGCCCACCTTCTTCATCGGCCCGGTTGCCAGGTTCACGTGGACGAACGGGTTGTCCTGGTGCGGGAAGCACACCAGGGCGACCTTGCCGCGAGTCTTGACCTTGGCGAGCGCGCTCGCGGCGTCACCCGAGGCCGCAACGCCGGCCGCGAGGATCGTTGTGATGACCCCTGTAACCACAATCGACGTCGCGAGCCTCATGTTCGCCTCCGCGCCTGCAGATCCTCGATGGATCGCCCACCGATGCCGAGCGTGACTCTTCCTCATCATGCTAGCAGACAGGCACGACCCAGCCACGAACGTACTGCCCACCCATAGCGGCGGATCGCCATCCTCAGCGGTCGATCCCGAGCCGGCTCCAGATCGCGTCGATCCTGGCCTTGACCTCGGGAGTCATCACGATATCGCCGGGCCACGGGCGGCTGAACCCCTCCGTGGGCCACTTGCGCGTCGCGTCGATGCCCACCTTGCTCCCCCACCACGGCATCCGCGAGGCGTGGTCGAGGGTCTCCGCCGGACCGGTGACGAACTCCAGGTCGCGCTGGGGGTCGATGTTGCCAAGCGCCCGCCACGCCACCTCGGCCGGGTCCTGGACGTTCACGTCGGCGTCCACCACCACGATCACTTTCGTGAACGTCGCCTGCCCGAGCCCCCAGATCCCGTGCATCACCTTGCGCGCGTGGTGCGGGTAGCGCTTGTCGATCGCCACGATCATCAGGTTATGGAACACCCCCTCGAACGGCATGTGGTAGTCCACCACCTCGGGCAGCATCTTCTGCATGAAGGGTAGGAACATCCTCTCGATCGCGTACCCCATGTAGCAGTCCTCCATCGGCGGCCTGCCGACGATCGTCGTGGGGTAGATCGCGTCCTTGCGGTGCGTGACCGCGGTGACGTGGAAAACCGGGTAGTCGTCGGCGAGCGAGTAGAACCCGGTGTGGTCCCCGAACGGGCCCTCGCGCCGGCGCTCCTCCGGGTCCACCCACCCCTCGAGGACGAGCTCCGCGTGGGCCGGTACCTCGAGGTCCACGCTCACGCCGCGCACCATCTCGACCGCCTCGCGGCGCACGAACCCCGCGAACAGCATCTCGTCGATCCCCGGTGGCAGCGGCACCGCCGGCGCGAACATCGTGGCGGGATCGCCGCCGAACGCGACCGCGACCTCCGTGCGCCGACCGCGCCCCGAGGTGTCCCGGTAGATCCGCGCCGAGTCGTGGTGGAGGTGCCAGTGCATCCCGGTGGTGTTCCTGTCGTAGACCTGCAGGCGGTACATGCCGCAGTTGCGGCCGCCGCTCGCCGGGTCTCTCGTGATGACGTTGGTGAGCGTGAAGAAGCGCCCGCCGTCCTCCGGCCAGCACTGCAGGACCGGGACCTCGCCCAGATCCACCTCGTCCCCCGTCCTCACAACCTCGTGCGCCGGTCCGTCCTTGACGACCTTGGGGAAGATCCCCGCCACCTCGGCGAGCTTCGGCAGGGTCTTCACCTTGTCCAGCAGCGAGGTCGGCACCTTGGGCTCGAGGAAGAAGTTGACACGGTCGGTCCACTCCTTCCAGTCGCCGATCTCGAGCGCGCGCTGCACCCGCGCCGGCGACCCGAAGAGGTTGATCGCCACCGGCATGCGGCTGCCCGACACGTTTTGGAACAGGAGCGCGGGACCCTGCTTCTTGACCGTGCGGTCGGCGATCTCGGTGACCTCCAGGACCGGGGAGACCTCGACCCCGATCCGCCTCAGCTCACCTGCCTTTTCCAGCGCCGCCAGGTAATCGCGCAGGTCGCGAAATGCCATGCGTGCCTCCGTTGCTGCGAATTGTCTCACGGGTGAGGAAAGGGAACAGGGAACAGGGAACAGGGAACAGGGAACAGGGAACAGACAGGAATGTCTCGCTGCAGGCAGGTATTCCCTTGCCCGTCTTCTCTCTCTGCTGTCCCCTGTCCCCTGTCTTACCTATACTCCCCGCGTGAGCCGCCGCACCGCAACGCTCGTGATTCTCCTTCTGGCCGTTCTTCCGGCGTTGCTCGCGCTGCACTCGCGCTCGTTCTTCTCGCCCGACGAGACCTCGTACGCCCAGGTCGCCAGGGAGATGCTCGAGACCCACGACTTCGTCGTCCCCACGATCGACGGAAAGCCGTGGCTCGAGAAGCCGCCTCTCGTCTACTGGCTGCTGGCGGGCGCCTTCGCACTCTTCGGCTGGGGCTTCCCGGCGGCCGTGCTGCTGAACACCCTGCTCACCGCGGGCACGGCGCTCGTCATCGCCGCCCACGTCCGGCGCAGCGCCTCGCCCAGGGCCGCGCTGCTGGCCGCCATTGCCTACCTCACCATGTTTCTGCCCCTTGCCGCGGCGCGCAGCGCGCTCACCGACCCGGTCCTCACGCTGTGCACGACCGGAGCGATCGCGCTCTTCCTCGTGGAGGGATGGCCGGCCGCGATCGGCTCGGGTGTGCTGCTCGGCCTGGGCGTGCTCGCCAAGGGTCCGGTGGCGCCCCTCGTGGTGGTTCCTGCGCTGATCGTTGTCGCCGTCGCAGAGCGCCGGGCCGCCCGGTGGCGGCGACTCGGAGCCGCCCTGGCGGCGGCCGCGGTCGTCGCGCTCCCCTGGCACCTCCTGCTCGCCGCCCGCGGTCTCTGGCCCGAGTTCTCCGCGGTGTTCTTCGGGCACCAGGTGCTCTCGCGCGCCGTCGAGGGGTGGGGGTTCAGGGCGCCCTGGTGGTTCTACCTGCCTGCCCTGTGGCTGGCCGCTTTCCCCTGGGGGACGCACGCGGCGTTCGCCTTCCGCGACCTCGCGCGCAGGCTCAGGCACGACCGCGGCCTGGTCGCGGAGGTGGCCGCGGTGGCGGTACCCTTGGTCGCTTTCTCACTCGCCGCCAACAAGCTCCCGCACTACCTGCTGCCGCTGCTGCCCTGGCTCGCCATGTGGCTGGGGCGCGCAGCGGACGACCTGCTGGAACAGCCCCGGCCCGACCGCTTCACGCGTGTCACCGCGTGGAGCGCCGCGCTGATCGGTGCCGGCGCCCTGGCTGCGGCCGCCGCCCTGAGCGCGCGTACCGAAATCGGCCGCTTCCTGCCCAGCGCAACCCCCTGGATCTTGGCTGCCGCAGCGTTGGTCTTTGCCGCCCTTGGCGTCTTCGAGGCCGGCGGTGCGATCCGCTTCGCCTGGGCCCGCTTGTGCCTGCTCGGGCTTGCAATGCGTCTCGGCCTCGACGTCTCGCTCCTCCCGGTTCTGGATCGCCAGACCCTCGAGCGCCCGCTAGCCGCGGCGGTGCGCGAGCACTTCCCCACACGTGGACTGCCCATCGCTCACCGGTGGTGGCGGGCCTCCTTCGTCGCCTACGGCGTGCGCGGCTGGACCCGCACCGACACCGAGAGCCAGCTCGCGGCTGCGCTTGCGTCCGCGGCCAGCCAGCCGCGGCCCGCCCTCGTCCTGGTGCGGGCCGACAGCGAGGGCGAGGCGCGCGCCGCCGCTTGGAACACGGGCGGCGTGGCGCACGAGGCCGCCCGCGTCTCCGGCCTCGGTGAGATCGACGGCAAGGTTCTGGAAGGGATCGTGTTTCTCGTGGACAGGCAGCGCGACGGCACTCGCGTCTTCTACGACGCCGACCGCGCGCTGTCTGGCGAGGCCGGCTTCGCGGCCATCGAGGGAAACACCTGGACGCCGAGCTTCCGCTGGAGCGTGGCGGTGTCCTCGCGCCTGCCGCTCGCGGCGAAACCGCCGGGTGATGCGGTTCTGCGACTGCGGGCCTGGGGGCGGCCGCACCAGGGGAAACTACAGCGATTGCGTCTCGTGCTCAATAAGTGCCCGCTCGACGAGATCATCCTGACGAGCCTTCCCGAGCGTCTATGCCCTCCGCGTGCCTGCGGCCTGCCTGCACGAGGCGCCCCAGGAGCTGGCCTTCACCGCCAGCCACCTCGATGTCCCGCGCGAGTCGGACCCGGCCAGCTCGGACGCCCGCACGCTGGCGTTTGCGCTCGACTGGCTCGCCCTCGATCCGGCGCCCGTCTCCGAGGGCAAGCCTCACTCTGAAACGAGCCGGTAGCCGACGCCGGGCTCGGTGCGGAGGATTCGGGGGCGGGCCGGGTCGGCCTCGAGCTTGCGGCGGAGCTGGCCGACGTAGACGCGCACGTAGTGGTTCTCGTCGCCGTACTCGGGGCCCCACACCTCGTGCAGGAGCTGGCGGTGGGTGAGCACCTTGCCGGCGTTCTTGACGAGGAACGCCAGGAGTTTGTACTCGATCGGCGTGAGGCGGACCTCGCGGCCGGCGACGAAGACCTGCCGCCGCGCGAGGTCCACGCGCAGGTCGCCGGTCACAAACTCCGGCGGGCCGGCGGGCGCCCCCGCCGACGCGGCGTGGCGCAGCGCCACCCGCACCCGGGCGATCAGCTCCCCCACCCCGAACGGCTTGGTGAGGTAGTCGTCGGCGCCCGCCTCGAGAGCCGACACCTTGTCGTTCTCGCGGTCGCGCACCGAGAGCACCACGATCGGCACCCTCGACCACTCCCTCACGTCACGCGTGAGCGAGATGCCGTCACGATCCGGCAGGCCGAGATCCAGGATGATCACGTCCGGGCGTTCGGTCTCGAGCTTGGCCACCGCCTCCGCGGCGGTGGACGCCTCGATCACGCGGAACCCCTCGCTCGCGAGGCTAGCCCGAACGAAGCGGCGGATCGGCGCCTCGTCGTCAACCACCAGCACCAGGGGTTCGGCGGAAACCATGCTGGGCACACCCTTTCGACGATCTTAGCCGATCGAGCCGGCGGCACGTTCCTCCGGCTTCACCTCCGGAGGCGGGCCGCCGAGAGGAAGCCGCATCGTGAAGACCGCTCCCCCGCCGGGCCTGCCGGCGGCGGTGATCGCCCCGCCGTGGGCCGCGACGACAGCCTTGCAGATGGCGAGGCCGAGCCCCGCCCCGGGCTGGCTGCTGCCCGACGGCAGGCGGTAGAACTTCTCGAAGACGCGCTGCTCCTCGCCGGACGCGAGACCGGGCCCGCGGTCCGCGACCTCGATCACGACGTCCTTCCCCTCGATCCGGGCCGCGACATCGATCGGGGAGCCGGCGGGGGTGTACTTGACGGCGTTCTCCAGGAGGTTGACCAGCGCCTGGACGATGAGCGCGGTGTCGAGAGGGACGAGCGGGAGCGAGCCCGGCACACCGGTCCGAACCTCGCGCCCGGCGAGGCGGCCCTCCATCTGGGAGAGGGCGGCGCCGATGACCTCCTCCACCGGTTGCCACTCCTTCCGCAGCGTCACCGCTCCCGCCTCAAGGCGCGTCATGTCGAGCAGGTTGCCGATGAAGCGGTTCAGCCGTTCGGCCTGCTCGTTGACGGACTCGAGCAGCTCGCGCTTCGTCTGCTGCGCGAGCCCTTCGCCGCCCCGCAGCAGCGTGCCCGAAGCGCCGGCGATGGCCGCGAGCGGCGTGCGTAGGTCGTGCGACACGGAGGCGAGCAGCGAGCTGCGCATCCGCTCGGTCTCGACCTGCAGCTCGGCGGACTGCGCCTCGGCGGCGAGGTTGGTCCGCTCCACGGCAAGGGCGATCTGGTTGGCGAACGCCTCGAGCAGGTGGAGGCGCTCCGAGTCGAGCGGCCCCTGGCCGGCGCCCGGCTTCAGGCCAATCACGCCCACGGTGCCGCGAGACACCACGAGCGGCACGAAAATCGCCTCGCTTCCGGGCAGCGTATCGGTCCCGAGCCCCGCGCGCTGGCCGTGGTCGAAGGCCCATTGGGCGACCGAGACCTCCTTGGAATCCCGGGCGAAACCGGCCTCGTGGGCAAAGGCGGCCGAGAGCCTCCCGTCTTTGTGGGGAAGGAAGATCGCCACGCCGCTTTCGAAGACCTCGGCCAGGTGCCGTCCCGCCACCCGCACCACCTCGTACGTCTCCCCCGCTCCGGCGCATGCACGGCTCACCGCGTACAGGGCGGCGGTTCGCTGCTCGCGCGCCCGTGCGGCCTCGGCCTGCTCGCGGACGTGCGCGGCGAGGTTCGAGATCACGAGCGCGACCGCCAGCATCACGCCGAACGTCAGCAGGTACTGGGTATCTGCGACGGCGAAGGTGTAACGGGGCGGAACGAACAGGAAATCGAACGCGGCGACGCTCAGGACCGAGGACAGGGCGGCCGGCCCTCTCCCCGACCGAAGCGCCACGACGAGGACCCCGAGCAGATAGACCATGATGAGGTTCGAGAGCGCGAACCGGTCTGCCAGCAGCGCAGCGACGACCGAGCAGGCGGCCACCACGAACAGCGAGAAGCCATAGTCGCGCCACCGCCTGCGTACCCCAACCGGAGGCTTCGCCGCCACCGGCTCTTCCTGCGCGCTCCCGGTGATCACGTACACGTCGATCTCGCCGCTGCCGCGCACCAGCCGCTCGACGAACGACCCGTGCAGGAGCGTTCTCCAGCGCGGCTCCGCCGGTTTGCCCACCACGAGCTTGGTGACGTTGCGGCGCCGGGCGTACGCGAGGATCTCATCGACCACGTCGCTGCCGCTCAACGTGACGGTCTCGGCACCGAGCTGCTCGGCCAGCCGCAGGGTGTCCTCGAGCTGCTCGCGATCGGGCTCGGGCAGAGGGAGCTGGGAAGGAGTCTCCACGTAGACCGCCATCCATTCGGCCCGCAGGCGTGCCGACATGCGGCGCGCCGCACGGACCAGGCGCATGGCGTAGGGGCTGGGCCCGATGCAGACGAGGACGCGCTCCGCGGTCGGCCAGGTCTCGCGGACGGCGTGCTCTTGACGGTAGCGCTGCATCTGGACGTCCACACGGTCGGCGGTCGCACGCAGCGCCAGCTCGCGGAGCGCGATGAGGTTCCCCTCCCGGAAGAAGTTCGCGGCGGCGCGCTCCGCCTGCTCCGGGATGTAGACCTTGCCGTCCGCCAGGCGTTTGCGCAGCTCCTCGGACGGCAGGTCCACCAGCTCGATCTCGTCGGCGCGGTCGAGCAGCGCGTCGGGAACCGTCTCCCGCACGGTCACGCCGGTGATCTGCGCCACGACGTCGTTGAGGGTTTCCAGGTGCTGGACGTTCAGCGTGGTGTAGACGTCGATCCCCGCGGCCAGCAGCTCCTCCACGTCCCCCAACCGCTTGGCGTGCCGAACGCCCGGTGCGTTGGTGTGGGCAAGCTCGTCGACCAGGATGAGGCCCGGGTGGCGGTCGAGCGCCGCCTCGAGGTCGAACTCCTCCAGCCTCTTGCCCCTGTAGGAGAGCGGGCGGCGCGGCATGACCTCGAGCCCCTCGAGCAGCGCCTCGGTCTCGCGACGCCCGTGCGTCTCCACCCAGCCGACCACCACGTCGACGCCTTCGGCCCTCCGTGCCCGCGCCGACTCCAGCATCGCGTAGGTCTTCCCCACTCCGGGTGCGGCGCCGAAGAACACCTTCAGCTTGCCTCGCGAGCGCCGTGCCTCTTCCTCCTGCACGATTGCGAGCAGCTCATCGGGGTCGGGTCGCCGGTGCTCCATGCCTGCCCCCAACGATACCGCTCTTTACGGCCGCAGGCGATCGAGGCCGAGGTTGAGGGCGAGCACGTTGACCCGCGGCTCGCCCAGGAGCCCCAGCGTGCGTCCCTGTCTGTGGGCCTGGACCAACCGTCGCACCATTTCCGGCCGCAAGCCCCGGGCCTGCGCAACGCGGTCAACCTGTACCAGCGCCGCCGCCACGGAGATGTCGGGGTCGAGGCCACTGCCCGATGTCGTCACGAGGTCCACCGGGATCGGCCCGGTGGCACCCGGGTCGGCCTGGCGCAGCGCAGCGACGCGGTCGTGAACGGCACTCAGCAGTGCCGGGTTGGTGGGTCCGAGGTTTGAACCGGTCGAGCCCGATGCATCGTAAGGGGCGGGCGAGGTCGCGGAGGGTCGGCTCCAGAAGTAGGCGGGGGCCGAGAACGGCTGGCCGATCAGGGCCGAGCCTCGCACCTTCCCGCCGACCGCCATCAGGGAGCCGTTGGCCTTGTCGTGCCAGACCACCTGGGCAACGCCGGTGACGACGAGCGGATAGACGAGACCCGTCAAAACGTGGAGCGCGACCAGCAAAACCAGGGCCGGACGAAGTTGGGAGAACATGGCGAGCCTCCTCACGCAAGGTGGAGCACTTCGAGCAGCAGGTCGATGGCCTTGATGCCGAGGAACGGGGCAATGATCCCGCCCAAGCCGTACACGAGTAGGTTACGGCGCAGCAGGGCCGCCGCGCCGATCGGCCGGTACTCGACGCCACGGAGCGCCAGCGGGATCAAGGCAATGATAATCAGGGCGTTGAATATCACCGCCGACATCACGGCGCTTGCCGGCGTCGCCAGCCGCATGATGTTGAGCGCCCCCAGTTGCGGGTAGGTGGCGACAAACATCGCAGGGATGATGGCGAAGTACTTGGCCACGTCGTTGGCGATCGAGAACGTCGTGAGCGAGCCGCGGGTCATCAGGAGCTGCTTGCCGATCTCCACCACTTCGATGAGCTTCGTCGGGTTGGAGTCGAGGTCGACCATGTTGCCGGCTTCCTTGGCCGCCTGGGTGCCGCTATTCATCGCCACCGCCACGTCGGCCTGGGCGAGGGCTGGCGCGTCGTTCGTGCCGTCGCCGGTCATCGCCACCAGCCGCCCACCCTTCTGCTGCTCGCGGATCAGCTGCAGCTTGGTCTCCGGAGTGGCCTCCGCGAGGAAGTCGTCCACCCCGGCCTCGGCCGCGATGGCGGCCGCGGTGAGCGGGTTGTCGCCCGTGATCATCACGGTCTTGATACCCATCCGACGCAGCTCTGCAAAGCGCTCCCGAATGCCGCCCTTGACGATGTCCTTGAGCTGGATCACACCGAGCACGCGCGAGCCGTCCGCGACCACGAGCGGCGTGCCGCCTGCCTTGGCGATTCCGTCCACGCTGGCATTCACCTCGTCAGGAATCCGGCCGCCGTGGTCCGCGACGAACGCAGCAATGGCGTCGGCCGCTCCCTTGCGGATCGCCCGTGCGTCGAGGTTCACGCCGCTCATGCGGGTCTGTGCGGAGAACGGCACGAAGGTCGCCCCGAGCTGGTGGACGTCGCGGCCGCGCAGGCCGTACTTCTCCTTGGCCAGGATCACGATGCTGCGGCCCTCTGGAGTTTCGTCGGCGAGGGAGGCGAGCTGCGCCGCATCCGCAAGCTCCCCGGGGGTGACGTTGGGTGCGGGGATGAACGCTGTCGCCTGCCGGTTGCCGAGCGTAATTGTCCCGGTCTTGTCGAGGAGCAGCACGTCCACGTCACCCGCCGCCTCGACGGCGCGACCCGAGGTGGCGATCACGTTGGCCTGGATCATGCGGTCCATGCCGGCGATGCCGATCGCCGAGAGCAGGCCGCCGATGGTGGTCGGGATCAAGCAGACAAGCAGTGCGACGAGCACCGTGACCGTGACGGGCTGTCCCTGGCCGGCGACGTGAACGGAGTAGAGCGAGAACGGCAACAGCGTCGCCACGGCGAGGAGGAACACGATCGTCAGGGCCGCAAGCAAGATCGACAGCGCGATCTCGTTAGGCGTGCGCTGGCGTTTGGCACCCTCCACCATCGAGATCATGCGATCGAGGAAAGTCTCGCCTGCCTCAGCCGAGACCGTCACCACCAGCCAGTCGGAGAGGACCCTCGTGCCGGCGGTCACGGCGCTGCGGTCGCCGCCGGACTCGCGGATCACGGGCGCGCTCTCGCCGGTGATCACGCTCTCGTCCACCGACGCGATTCCCTCGATCACCTCGCCGTCGCAAGGGATGATGTCCCCAGCCTCGACCAAGACCGCGTCGCCCTTGTGCAGCATCTGGGCGGGGACCGGGGCCCACCCCGCCCCGTAATGCGGCCCGCCCATGAACTTCGCGGCGAGCTCCTTGCGCGAGCGTCGCAGCGCGTCGGCCTGCGCCTTGCCGCGCCCCTCCGCCATTGCCTCGGCAAAGTTCGCGAAAAGCACCGTGAACCAAAGCCAGACCGACACGGCCAGGATGAAGCCCGCCGGCGCCTCGCCTTTGCCCAGCAGCGCCTGGACCCAGAGACAGGTCGTGAGCAGGCTGACCACCTCGGTGACGAACATGACCGGGTTCCTGACCTGGTGGCGGGGGTCGAGCTTCTTGAACGAATCAACGATCGCGCGCCGCACAATGGCGGGCTCGAAGAGCTTGAGAGCTTGGACTCTGCCTGGCATGTGCCTTCTCCTCAGTGCGTCGCTGCCAGCATCTGCAGGTGCTCGACGATCGGGCCGAGCGCGAGCGCCGGGAAGAACGTCAGCGCGGCCACGAGAAGTACCGTTCCGATCAACAGCACGACGAACAGCGGCGTGTGGGTCGCGAGGGTCCCGGCACCGACCGGCGTGAGCTTCTTCGCGACGAGCGAGCCGGCGATGGCCAGGATCGGGATCTTCGACCAGAAACGGCCGAAGAACATCGCCACAGCAAGCGTGAAGTTGTAGAAGGGGGTGTTCCCGTTCAGGCCCGCGAACGCCGACCCGTTGTTGTTGCTCGCCGATGAAAAGGCGTACAGGATCTCGGAGAAGCCGTGGGCGCCAGGGTTGGAGACGCCGGCGCGGCCCGCATCTGTCGCCACAGCAATCGCCGTGCCTAGGAGCACACACGCCGGAGGGATCAGGATCACCAGCGACGCCATTTTCATCTCGAACGACTGAATCTTCTTGCCCAGGTACTCCGGCGTGCGTCCCACCATCAGGCCGGCGATGAAGACCGCGACGATGGCGAACGCCAGCATCCCGTAGAGCCCGGAGCCGACGCCGCCGAACACAACCTCGCCGATCTGCATCATGGCCATCGGCACCAGCCCGCCCAGTGGCGTGAACGAGTCGTGCATGGAGTTGACGGCGCCGCAGGAGGTCGAGGTGGTTTCCGTCGCGAACAGCCCACTGGCTGCCGGACCGAAACGGACCTCCTTGCCCTCCATGTTTCCGCCGGACTGTGTCGGCGAGGGGCGCTGGTCCACGCCGAGCTTCGCCAGCAGCGGGTTGCCGGCCTGCTCGCTGGTGATGGCGACGACGGCAGCCAACACGAAAATCACAGACATTGCGACAAGGATCGCCCACCCCTGGCGGCGGTCGCGCACCATCTCGCCGAACATCAGGCACAGCGCACCGGGAATGAGAAACGTCGCGAGCATCTCGAGGAAGTTCGAGAGCGGCGTCGGGTTCTCGAACGGGTGGGCGGAGTTCGTGTTGAAGAAGCCACCACCGTTGGTGCCGAGCTGCTTGATCGCGATCTGCGACGCCGCCGGTCCCAGCGCCAGCGTCTGCTCCGTCACGGTGACCTTCTCGGTGACCGGGTTGCCCTGGACGTCCTTGACCGGCGCGCCGGAGGCGTCGAGCTTCGGCTGGTCCACCACCACAGGCTGCAGCAGCGCCACCTTCTTGTACGGCGAGAAGGTCTGCACGACGCCCTGCGACGCCAGCCCGAGGGCCACGAGCAGGGACAACGGCACGAGGATGTACAGCGTGCCACGCACCGTGTCCACCCAGAAGTTTCCAATGGTCGACGCCGTGCGTCGCGCAATGCCGCGGATCAACGCCACCAGCACCGCCATCCCGGACGCGGCGGAGAGGAAGTTCTGCACCGCGAGGCCGAACATCTGCGCCAGGTAACTCATCGTCTGCTCGCCCGAGTAGTTCTGCCAATTGGTGTTGGTCACGAACGATATCGCCGTGTTGAAGGCAAGATCGGGAGCCACCGCGGGAACGTGAGCGGGGTTGGCCGGCAGCGCCCCTTGCAGCCGCTGGAGGGCGTAAAGCAGGACGAAGCCCACAAAGTTGAACACCAGCATGGCGACCGCGTAGCGCTTCCAGTCCATCTCGTCGTCGGCGTTCACTCCGGAGATCCGGTAGAGGAAGCGTTCAATGGGACCGAGGGCGCGGTCGAGGCCAGTGTGTCGGCCCTCGTACACGCGGGCCATGTAAACCCCGAGCGGCTTGGCCAGCGCCAAGATCACGCCCAGGTAGACGACCAGTTGAGACAGCGGCGAGCGCGGTCATCCGAGTTCCTCCGGCTTGAGCAGCGCGACGAGCAGGTAGATCACGAGCCCGAGGGCGATCAGCCCCGCGATGAGGTAGAGCCAGTTCATTGCGTCCTCCCACGGCCGAGGCGGTCGACGCCTGCGACGAACCAAAGCGTGACCGCCAGCAGAGCAGTCACGAGAAGCAGTACGATGACGTCCACGTCGCACCTCCAAGCGCGAGCATTCGAGCACCGCTTGTGTCAAGGACGCATAGCTAAAGTCGACCTTGATGTCAAGAAAACGTCAAGGGATGTAGCGCGCAGCTCGCGGCACTGGTCGCCTCTACCTTCAGCAACGTTCCACCGAGACTCTCCTTGCAGCTCGCCCAAACAATGCTTCGAGCGCCCGCACTGCGTTCTCGGCCCCCTCGCCGCGTGCCGCGATCGTGAGTTCCGACCCGCAGGTGGCTCCGAGGGTCATCACGTCCAGGATCGACTTGGCATTGGCCCGGTTCGCGCCCTTGTTGACCGTGACCTGGCACTTGAACCGTTTTGCGGTCTTGACGAAGAGCGCGGCCCGCCTCGCGTGCAGGCCATCCCTGTTCTTGACGACCACGCGCGTCTCAACGGTCATGGCCCGAATCAACCGCACCCTGACCATGGCAGGCTTGCATCGGCTTCTCTGTGCCCCGTGGCGTTCCAGTGGACGACGTGCACCGGACCGGAGCGACGGCCTGCCGGCACGAACCCGCTCCTTGATGGAGGCACCACAGCAATCGCGCCCTCCTCACCGGAATCAGAGCTTCACGAGCACGGCCATATTGATCCGGTTCTCCGACTTCCTGAGGTCGGGGGCCCAACCCGGCACCAGCGAGCCAGCCGGGCCCGTATTGCCACCCGGCGGCGTCACGCCCCCGACACCAGCGAAGTACGGAACGCTCGCGCCGCGATGATCGAACTCCCACCGGAACGTCACGAACTGGCTGGGCATGTAGTCGAAGGTGACGGAAGCGTCCCACGCCTTGAACTGGTCTCCGGGGTTCTCCGTGAAGTAAGGTGTCCCGGAGGACGCCGTCGCTCCGTTGATCGGCGGCATGAGCACGAGATAGCGGCCGGGGTTGTTGATCTGCCCGCCCCCGATCGTGAGGCCGAACACGTCCTTGTGGAACCAGAAACGGTTGTAGAGCATCCAACCAAGGAAGTACTGCGCGGGGCGGGTTGCCGAACCGCTCGTGCAGCTCACGCCTCCGCCGCTCTCGCAGCCCGCATCGAGGGTCAGCGAGAACGCGGCCTTATCGAGGAACTTCGTGGGCCTGTCGTAGTACTTGATCTGAAGGCTGTCGTCGCTGTGCCAGCGCGTCCGATTCCCGTTGCCGAGCGTGTCTGTTCCGACGCCGTAGGTGTTGGACAGGATCGAGAGTGAACCATTCGGGCGCCACAGCACCTGCGCCCCAAGACCCGGTTTGCTGTTGAACCTGCCGTAGGACTGCCAGCCGTTGATAAACCAGGGCTCGATCTTGAGTTTGTCGGACGGGAAGATCTGGACGCGCAGACCGTTGAAGAACCACGGCGTGTTGGACGAGACGTACGACGGCTGGTACGCCCAGTTGTCGAAGTTGTAGTAGCTGAAGAGGCCGACGTACGACATGAAGATCCCGGCGTCGATGTTGATCCCGTTCAATTTGTCGATGTGGTAGCCGCCGTACGCCTCGGAGACGTAGCGGTAGGCATCGGCGAGGTTCCACTGGCCGCGCGACGGACTGGCGTCGTTGCGCGGTGTCATCGTCGAGTACATCCCGAACTGCGTCATCAGCCGGCCGCGGACGCTGTCGTAGTGGAAGTCGCCGCCGATGCCCAACTGCTGCACCTGAAACTCCCCCGTCCGGCCGCTCTCGGAACGTCCCGACCAGGGTGTCGTCCTGCGGGTGGTTGAAGTCGTAGATGTAGCTCGTGTCGACCCGGAACTCGCCGGTGAAGACTTTGGTGTCGATCGGCGATTCCTTCGTTCGGCGATTCCCGTTGAGCCACGTGAAATCCGCGAAGGCGAACGGCTCGGCCGCCTTCGTGTCGGCCGGATCAGCCGCCGGGGCCGGTAAATGGGCCGGCTCAGGTTGCGCGTGCGGCTCGACTGGATGGGCCTGTTCAACCTCCGGCGCCAGCGACGTCATCGAGGTGGGTGACGTGTGCGCGGTCGTCTGCGCCGGCACCGTGAACGCCCCGAGGTCGAGCCGCGCCGGCACTGCGGCAGACCCCGGCGTTGCGGGTCCCACGATACGGGGCAGGATGATGGACCCTTCAGACGTTGCCGAGGGTCCCTGCGCGGCGGCCGGAGTCGCCTCTGGGGCCGGAGCGGTCATCCCAGCCCGGGCCTCCAGGGCCTCGAGCCTCCGCTCCAGCTCGTGAACGCGGTCGAGGAGCTGTCGCTCCCTTCCGGACACAGGTGAGCCGGCCGGAGGCTCTTTGGGCTGCACTTCCGGCGCAGCCGGTGCGCTTTGGGCGACCGCCCGCAGCGGCGAAAACCACACCATTACCGCAACGAGGGCACCCACAGCCGTGATTTTCAGGTGGTCGGTCATCGCAATTTCCTCCACAGTCTCCCGCGCGAGCAGCGCAGGCGCTCCCACAAACAGCGAAGTGGCCGCCTGCTCGCATTCCGGGCCCCGGGTGCATCGCACCGAGCGCCCGCGTCGGGCCGTATTGGAGTACCGGTATCGTCAAGGGCGCATAAGTCCCGACCGCCTGCGCATCAAGGAATTCTCAGTGCAGTCGATCCGTGCCGCCGGCGAGGCCGAGTCATTTCCGCCCGCGTACAAGCGGCAGCGGATCAGTCCGTGGCAGTCACGCGCGGACGCGCGGGTGAGCACCCGCCCAACCGGGCCCTCGAGCTCGGCACCCAGATCGAACTTTAGACGTCGTCTCAATTACGGTCTCGTGCGTACGCGGAACTCACTCCCCCCTGGTCTCGTACAATGGCGCATGCCCTCTGCGGCGCCGGGCAAATTCCATCGAAGGAGCTTCCGATGCGCAAGAGAGTTGTGTTCGTACTCGCGGTTGCACTACTCCTGGCCGGCGTGGTAACCGCCATGGAGAACCCGCTGCCCAAGCTCAAGGTCGAGCAGTACAAGCTCTCCAACGGGCTGACGGTGATCCTCTACGAGGACCACTCCCTGCCGATCGTGGGAGTCAACGTCACGTACTTCGTGGGCTCGAAGAACGAGAAGCCGGGGAAGACCGGTTTCGCGCACCTCTTCGAGCACATGATGTTCCAGGGCAGCAAGAACTCGAACCAGGGCTACTTCAAGCCCCTGCAGGAGATCGGCGGCACCCTCAACGGCAGCACCAACACCGACCGCACGCAGTACTGGGAGATGGTCCCGGCCGGGTACCTGGAGCGCGCCCTCTGGATGGAGGCAGACCGCATGGGGTTCCTGCTCGACGCGATGACGCAGGAGCGCCTGTCCAACCAGATCTCCGTGGTCTCCAACGAGCGGCGCCAGAACTACGAGAACCGCCCGTACGGCACCGTGCGCGAGAAGATCGCAGCCGTTCTCTACCCCCCCAACCACCCCTACTCGTGGCTCACCATCGGCTCCATCACGGACCTCCAGGCGGCGAGCCTCGAAGACGTGAAGGACTTCTTCCGAACGTATTACACCCCCAACAACGCCTCCCTGTGCGTGACCGGCGATTTCGACCCCACGCAGGCCAAGCGCCTGGTCGAGAAGCTGTTCGGCGCGCTCCCGCCGGGACCGCCTGTCAGCCGTCTCGAGCGCTGGGTCCCCGAGGTCTCGGGTGAGGTCGCGCTCGACATCCAGGACAGGGTGCAGCTGCCGCGCACCACGTTCGTCTGGCCCACCGTGCCCGTCTACAGCGCCAACGACGCCGCGCTCGACGTGTTCGGCCGCATCCTGGGCGGGGGCAAGACCTCGCGCCTCTACCAGAAGCTCGTCTACGAGAAGCAGATCGCGCAGGACGCGATGAGCACCCACAACGCGCAGCAGATCTCCGGGACCTTCAACATCACGCTCACGCCGCGGCCCGGCCGCACGACGAAGGAGGTCGAGGCCGCCGCCCTGGAGGTGCTCCAGGAAGCCCTCGACAAGGGCATCACGAAGGACGAGCTGGAACGCGTCCAGACCATCACCACCGCCGACTACGTGCGCTCCATGCAGAGCATCGGCGGCTTCCGCGGGCTCTCGGACCGGCTCAACGAGTACTACCAGTTCCTCGGCCAGCCCGACATGTACCGCTGGGACCTGCAGCGCTACCTCGACCTCACGCCTGAGGGGGTCACCGCCGCCGCGCGCCGCCACCTGGGCGCCGACCGCCTGGTCGCCCGCGTGACGCCGATGCCCCCGGTCAAGCCCGAGACCTCGGAGCTGGCAACCAAGTTCGACCGGGCTCCCATACCCGGCCAGGGACCCGAGAACCCGTTCAAGCTGCCGGCGCGCCAGCGCTTCAAGCTCGCCAACGGCCTCGACGTGGTGCTGGTCGAGTACCACAACCTCCCGCTCGTGAACTGCTATCTGCTCGTGCGTGGCGGATCCGCCGCCGATCCCGCGCAGCGGGCGGGACTCGCCTCCATGACTGCCACGCTCCTCCAGGAGGGCGCCGCCGGGCGCACGTCGCAGCAGATCGCCGAGGGGCTCGAGGGGCTGGGCGCCGAGATGCGGACCAACGTCTCCGCGGACGCCACGGCGATCTCGGTCTCCGCCATCAAGACCCGCCTCGACGACTCGCTCGCGCTCTTCTCGGACGTGCTCACGAAGCCCGACTTCCCGGCGGCGGAGCTGGAGCGCCAGCGCAAGCGGCTGCTGGTGCACTTCCAGCAGATGGAGGACCAGCCCGAGTACCTGGCAAACCTGGCCTTGGCGCGCGTCCTCTTCCCGGACTACCCCTACGGCCACCTCCCCACCGGTAACCCCAAGGCGGTCGGGGCCATCACGCTCGACGAGGTCAAGGGCTTCTGGAAGGCCAACTACGTGCCGGCCAACGCTGACCTGATCGTGGTCGGCGACGTGACGCGGGCCGAGCTCGAGGCCAGGCTGGCGCCCGGCCTCGGCGCCTGGAAGGGGGGCAAGGCCCCGTCTCTGGCGCTCAAGCCTGCACCGCAGCACGGCAAGCGAACGATCTACCTGATCGACAAGCCGGGTGCCGCCCAGTCGGTGATCGCGACCGGCCTCGTGGGCCTGCCCCGCAGCACCAAGGACTACGTGCCGCTCGACGTTCTCAACGCCGCCTTCGGCGGGCAGTTCGTCTCCCGCCTGAACCTCAACCTGCGCGAGGACAAGGGCTACACCTATGGCGCCCGTTCGCGCTTCCAGTTCGACCGCTTCTCGGGCACGTTCACGGCAGGCGCCCCGGTACAGACCAAGGTCACGGTGCCGGCGCTCAAGGAAACCCTCGCCGAGCTCGAGGGCATCGCGGGCAAGAAGCCCATCACCGACAAGGAGCTCTCGTACGCGCAGGGCACCATCGTGAACGGCTATGCGCGCCGCTTCGAGACACCGGGGCAGATCGCCATGCAGCTCTCGGAGGTTGTGCTCTACGGTCTGCCGGACGACTCCCTCGAGACGTTCCCCAAGCAGGTGATGGCGGTCAAGGCCGCCGACCTGGCCAGGCTCGGGGCGAAGGTGGTCCTGCCCGACAACCTCGCCATCGTGGTGGTGGGCGACGCCAAGGTCGTAAAGCCCGAGCTGGAAAAGCTACAGATCGGCCCGATCGTCGAGCTGGACAAGGAAGGCAACCCTATCGCCGCGAAGAAGTGACGCCCCCGAGACCGCAGCTTTCGTTCTTCCACTGCGTGGTCTTGTCTTGCCCCGCGGGTGCGCGGCCTCTCGGCCCTTGGGCGCCCCCGCACCCTGCGGGCCGAGACTCCTTCGGCTGCGACCGAGCAGGGACGTCCCGCGGCGGGGCCCCTCGCTGTTCGCATGCAGCCGCGCCAGCGACACCCCACCGCGAGACGCCCGCTCGGTGCCCGTAGCCTCCGGAGAGATGGCCGCTGGGACCCGCGTGGCGGAATGAATACCCCCCGCCCGCGGGCTCCGGAGAGATCCGCCACCCGCGGCACCGGCGATTGAAGCCCCCGCCCTCAGGCTAGAGACATGAACGCTGGAGCGGAAATGCTCGGTTGACAGGGGTGCTCAAACAGGCCGGTGGCAGAGCAGGAGGGTGGGGGTGAAATCCGCCCCGCGGGCGATAGGAGCCATCCCGCCGGAGCGTGCGGGAACCACGCAGCGGGAGCCGGCGTGAGGTGTCGGTGGCGCGAGGCGCCGGTCGTTGGGCGACAAGCGAACACCGAGGAGCCTCATGCCGGGCCCGCTTTGCGTGGTCGCACGCGCAGGCGGGTCGGAGGGCTGCGCTCGATGCGCGGCCCGAGCGACCGCTCCGAGCCCGTGGGGCAAACAAAGAGCCACGGAGTGGAAGGAGAAAGAAGCAAGCCACCCGCGGGGCAACAATTCAGCGCTTCATGAACACCGTTGTCGGGTCCCCGCTGGCCTCGTCCACCAGCGAGGCCCACACGATGATCCCTGAGCCCGAGGTGACCGTGACCTTTGCGTAGGCATGTTCGAGGTCGTTTCTCCCGGGGTACTTCTCGAACGGCTTCAGGTACTGGATGAACCCTCCCGAGGCGATGGCACTTGACTCGTCGTTGCCGCTCCACAGCAGCGTGCCCTGCCCGTCGTAGAGCGCGAACGTCACGTTTGCAGTGGCGGCCCCGGAGTTCGTGACGCCGATGTTGCACCGGAATCCCAGGTTCTGGGCCAGGAGGGGCAGCCACGCCGACTGCCCGGCCGAGAGCAGCGAGGAGTCAGGGTCCTGCCCGTCGTAGTTCTGCCCATAGGAGTGCGTCGCGTCCACCTGGTTGTACGTGCGGCCCATGACGAAGACGTCCTGGTTCGACCGCACCTCCAGCGGTCCCGAGCCGGTTGTGTACCCGAGCCAGGCCGCGATGTCCCTGTGGAAGTCCTGCGCGTTCCCCGCCAGCACCACCTGCTGTGAGACCACACCGCCGGGCGTGTACAGGCGGTACTCGATCGTCGCCTGCGCAGAGGAGCGACTGAGCACGGCGATATCGCTTCGCCAGTGGGAGCTGCCGGCACCGTCCACGTGGCTCACCGCCGCAATCCAGTGGGAGAAAGGCAGGCTGACGCTCGTCCCGGACTGGCTGAGCGTGAACGTCTGGCCCTGCACGGTGATGTGTCCTGCCCTCGCCCCGCCGCCATTTGCGTCCACGCTGTAGGAGACGGTCCCGTTGCCGCTACCCGAGGCACCGGTGGTGACGTGGAGCCAACTCGAGTCGCTGCTCGCCGTCCACGCGCACCCGGGGCCCGCGGTGACGTTGAAACTCCCGGTCCCGCCGCTCGTCGCGGCGCTCCCGCTCGTCGGGCTGATCGAGTAGGTGCAGGCTGCCCCGGCCTGGCTGACCGTGAGGGTCTGGCCCGCGATCGTGAGGGTGGCCGAGCGCGTGCCGCCCGCGTTGGCCTGCACCGAATAGCCCACCGTCCCGTTTCCGCTGCCGCTTGTGCCGCTCGTGATCGAGATCCACCCCGCGTTGCTCGCCACGGTCCAGGAGCAGCCGCTGCCCGCGGTCACGGTCACGGTGCCGCTGCCGGCCGCGCTCGAGAACGACTGCGAGGTCGGCGAGATTGAGTAGCTGCACGACTCCGCGACGGTCTTCTTGATCACCACGTTGTCCACGAACGCTCCGCCACCCTGGACGTAGGGATCGGACTTGAAGACGAAGGCGAACCAAACGTTGGCGCTCCCGACCGCGGTGATGTTGGTGACGTCCTTGAAGTTGAAGACCTTGTGAGTCCAGCCGCCGCTGCTGCCGGAGGCATAGTACCCGCTGAAGCTACTGCCGTCGACGGAGATCAGCCACTTGATCTGGTCGCCCTCCTGGGTTGACTGCTTGTACACCTCGGTGTCATACCAGGCGTCGAACTCGGCAGACGCCTCGGTCGCGGCCGCGAGCGAGAACGGGCCGTAGATCATCCACGTGTTCATGTTCCCGACGTACTGGGAGCACGGTGGCTGGGGCGCGGACCCACCCGCGGCGCACCAGGCGGACCCGCTGCCGCTACTGCTCGCGCAGGTGACCCTGCCCCACTGCGGCGTCGCATTCGAGTCCGTCCAGAGCCGCCAGCTTCCCGGGAACGGACCCTCGAAGTTGTCGGAGAAGATCGTCGTCGTCGTCCCACCCCCACCGCCCAGCGTGACCGTGAAAGAAATCGTGTTCCCCGCAGAGCCGATGCTGGAGATCGAAAGGCCGCCCGGGTTCCCAGTCGAGAGGAACGACGAGGGGTCCGTCGTGTCGTTGATTGATGGGCGCAAAACATCGATTCCGAGATGGGCATTGCCCGGGTCACCGTTGGTGGTTGGGGACCCGCCCGGGCGGTAGATGTAGACCTCGTCGGGGGGGCCGTTGCGGTTGCCTGACCCGTCGTTGACCGCCGTGTCGATGCGGTAGACGAGCAGTCCCGAACCAGGCACCGAAGACTCGAACGTTCCGGTTTTCCTGCGGTACTCCACCATGAAGTATTCGGTTGCCGAGTTGGGGGAGGCGATCCTGTAGCAGTTGTTCGTGGCCGAGGTCAGCGGCTGGAGAGTATACGTCCCGGAGCCGGTGATCTGCGGAACCGATGGGATCCACCCCAGGTACCTGTACTTCATGTACGCGCCCATGTGCTCCGGCGGGTTCGAGTTGACCTCCATGAGATCCCACTTCCAGACCGGTGCGAGGTTCGTCGCCGACTCGGTGTAGTGATAGAGGTCGGGTGCGCCCAGCGTGTGCGTCATCTCGTGGCACAGCACGCCGACGCCGAGGATGTCGTTCAACTGCAGGTTGTAGGCGTCTACGACCTTGCCGTTGATGTATGCGGTCACCGCGACGCCGGAGCTCATGAACCAGCGGTGCGGCCAGAGGAGGTTCCCCCAGTCGCCCTGGACGGCAGTTCCAGAGACGATGAAGCAGACGTTGTCAACATAGCCGTCGCTGTTGGTGTCGACGTTGAGCGACCCGGGGACCTGCGACGCGATGGCGTTGATCGCGTTGGCAAACAGGGTGTGCTCGCGCTCGGCGCGATCGGTGGCGGAGTTCTTGTCATACCCGGTGGGGTTCGTGGTGGCGTCGTAGGGCTTGTAGTACGAGCGGGGCTTGGAATCCTGGTACGAGACCACGTACCCACCGGATGGCGGCGGATAGAAGGTGCTGGCGACCGTGAGCTGCTGGTACGACGCCTCTCGGAAGTAGCTCCGCAGCGAGCTCACACCGGCGGCGGTGGAGTTGAGGGCCGTGTCGTAGTTGCCGATGGGTGCGTTGAACTCGTTCTCATCGGCGAAGTGGATGAACACCACGATGTTGTTGATCGAGCTGAAAGACGGAACCCCGGGGGTGCCAAGCGCTCGCGCCATCACGGGTGCGGGGAACAATGTCTGCGGGTCCGGGATAAACCGGCGATCGGGCTTCAGGCCCTTCTCGAGCCCGGCGGCGGCAGGGTCGGACTTCCCGGCGACCAGCGTTGTGGGCTTGAGCTGGCCATCGACCTTGGCCGCGTAAACCAGCCAGCCGTCCGCGGGGTCGCGTACGATGACGTAGCCGTCGGCATCGTGCAGCCAGTTGTAGTACTCGTCGCCGGTCGCGAACAGGTGCACAACGGTTCCGTCGGGTTGGGTCAGCGTTTGCGGCACGTTGCGCAGGTACGCCGCCTGAGCGAACGGCGCCGCCAGCGCCATCGCGACCACAAGGAGCAGCCGGAGACGGGAGCGCCTAAGCGAGACAGGGTGCAAGTTCATAATTCCTCCAGGAACCGCAAGGCGCTGCACGCACAGGAGCTACAAACAGAATAGTAGTGCGCGTCTCAGGATGCGGACGCGGGGATTTGTAACCGGCGTCACATGTGCGGCGTGCCCGCCCGGGGTTTCCGCCTCTCCCCTCTCGGCGTCCGAGCGCCCGAGCGCCGGGGCGCCGTGTGGGAGGCCGGCGCTACATGTGCGGGAGGTGCTTGCGAGGTTTCGGCCCCGGCGGGGCGGGCGGGGTGATCACCTTCTGGATCACCACGTTGTCCACGTAGGCGCCCTCCATCTGGGTGGTCGCGTCCGAAAGGAAGACGAAGGCGAAGTAGACCTTGGGCTGGCCCAGGATCTTCGTACCGTCGCCCATCGTCATCTCGCTCATCTTGACCGACACGTGCTCCCAGTCCTGCGTCTTGCCGCTGGCGCCCTCGCCGTAGTAGCTCCGCCCGTCGAGGGACCACATCCAGTAGAGCACGTCGGGCGGATCATCCGGGTTTCCGCCGTCGTCGATGTCGGCCCAGAGGTCGAAGTCCCAGGTGCCGTCCGTGGCGTCGGCCAGCGAGAACGGCCCTGCAATCAGGAAGGTCCCCTGCTTGGGCGCGTACTGCGTGCACGGGGTCTGCGGCGACGAGCCGCCGGCCGCGCACCACGCTGCGCCGTTGCCGCTCTTGCGTCTTGCAACTCACGGCACCCCACGCCGTCGCACTGGCGCCCGAAGTGTTGCCGAGCCTCCACTTGGAGAGGCCGCTCTCGAAGTCGTCCGAGAACAGCGTGATGCCGCCCGAGCCGCCGGCGGAGAACGCCCAGGTCCCGCTTGCAGGGGCCACGGTCTCGCCGCACGAGTTCTTCGCCACCACCTTCCAGAAGTAGCTCGACCCGTCAGACACGCTCACGCTGACGCTCGTGCCGATCTGGTTGCCGAACACCGGCGGGGTCGAGGCGGTCCCAAAGTAGACGTCGTAGGAGGTCGCGCCCGCGGAAGCGGTCCAGCTCAGCGTCACCGGGGCGCCCGACGGTACGGAGACCCCGTTGGCCGGGGAGGTCAGGTTGAACGTACCGGGCGCCGTGCACGGCTCCTGGACCGTGACGGTGAAGGAGATGGTGTCCCCCGGCGCGCCGACGTTGGAGATCGAGAGCCCGCCCGGATACCCGGTGGAGAGGAACGAGGAGGGATTGGTGGTGTCGTCGATGGCGGTACGAGGGGGCACTGTGGTGCTCGCGAAGTACGCGTTGAGGAGGTTCCCCTGGAGCGTCACGGTCCCGTCGGGGCGGTAGACGTAGAGCTCGTCCGGAGGTCCGCAGCTGTTCCCCAGGATTCCCGTCCTGATCCTGTAGACGAGGAGACCGTCGCCCGGGACCATCTGCTCGAACGGGAAGCTGCGCTTGCGGTACTCGACGACGAAGTACTCACCCATGGAGTTGGGCGAGGCGATCTTGTAGCAGTTGTTGCTCGCCGAGGTCAGCGGGTGCAGCGAGTAGGTCCCCGAGGTCGAGATCAGCGGGATATTGGCGATCCAACCCATGTACTTGAACTTCAGGTACGCGGTCGTGTGCTGCGGCGGGTTGGTGTCCTGCGACATGAGGTCCCACCGCCCGACCGGGTCGAGACTGGCCGCGGAAGAACAGGTGTCGTAGTGGTAGAGATCCGGCGCACCGAGCGTGTGCGTCATCTCGTGGCACAGCACCCCGACCGCGATGCTGTTGTCGAGCTGGAAGTTGTAATCGTCGACGACCTTGCCGTTGATCTTGGCGCTGACCGAATAGTCGGACCTCATCGACCAGCGGTGCGGCCAGAGAAGGTTGGCCCAGGCGTCCGGGGAGCCGCTGACGACGAAGACCACGTTGTCCACGAAGCCGTCGTTGTCGTTGTCCAGGTCGAGCCCGGGCGGCACCTGGGACGAGATGCTGTCGACGGCCGCCTTGAGCAGCAGGTGCTCGCGCTCGCCGCGGTTCCCCTCCGTGTAGCCGTCCGGGTTGCTGCTGCCCTGGAGCCGGTAGTACGAGCGGGGGTGCGTGTCCTGGTAGGAAACGACGGTCGTCCCCGAGGGCGTGGGATAGAAGCTGCTGTCCACGGTGAGCTGGCCGTAGGACGCCTCCAGGAAGTACCACCGCAGCGAGCTGTCCTTCGAGTTTGCGGCGTTGAACCACATCTGGTACGTGCCCAGCGCCTGGAAGCCGGCGCCGGATTCGTCGGCGAAGCGAATGAAGATCACGATGTTGTTGATGTGCGAGAACGCCGGGGCGTTGGTGGCAGCCAGCGCGCGCACCTGCGGATGGCGCTGCCCGGCAGGGAACAGCTCGTCCGGGGCCGGCAGGTACTGCGGGTCGGGCTTCACCCCCTTCTCGAGGCCCAGCGCCCCAGGATCCGCCTCCCCCACCACGATTCCGGAGGGCTGCAGGCGGCCGTCCACCTTGACCGCGTACACGAGGTATCCGGTCTGCGGATCACGTACGATCACGTAGCCGGCGGCGTCATGCAGCCAGTTGTAGTACTCGTCGCCGGTCGCGAACAGGTGCAGCACAGTGCCGTCCGGCTGCGTGACCGTCTGCGGCACATTGCGCAGGTACGCCGCCTCGCCGACCTGCGCGGACAGCAGCGCCACCAGGACGATCAGCCACAGGCCGCACCGGCATCTTGCTCGTGGGGACTTGCTCATGGGTTCACCTTCCGATGGCGGCCCGCGCCGCCC
>CAVWFZ010000008.1:0-175883 GCA_963754345.1 Thermoanaerobaculaceae bacterium
TCCCGGGAGGACGGATGGCCGCCAAACACCCGAGCACCCTGGCCATCCGCCCTACCCGGCTTCCCAAGAAGTGTCCTGCTGTCCGACCGCCCTCCCGAGCGGGCGAGTACGACCGTGCCCGTGGCCAGTTTGCGCCCAGCTACGGCACATGCCTTCCCCCCTCCCGTTCCCCGCCGCGCAACGGCGCCGGGGCGCGTGCGGGACAGGCGGCCCCGGCCCTGCGCGTGGGGTGGCCCGCGTCGTCGCGGGCCACCCGATCCCGGTTTAGATGCTCTCGAACTTCCAGGTTACTGCGAGCGTGTGACTGCCGGCACGGTCCACGGTGGTCTTCGGTTGGAGCGTGAACACGAGGTTGGTTGTGCTGCAGTCCGCGGCATTCGTCGCAGACGTCGCGACCGTGTTAAACGCCGCACTGCTCAGCGAGGTGGCCGTGCCGACCCCGCTGCTGCTCCACGTCGCGGCGTTCCAGCTGACGTCGCCCGCCGCCCAGGTGACGGTGCCTCCCGCCGGCGCCGTGAGCTCGCGTATTCGCCTGGAGGGAGATCTTGAGCTTTTTCCCGTCGTTGAGAACGATGTCGATCACGGTGACCGTCGCATTGGTTGCCACCGTCGAGGTCGTGACATTGTTGACAGTGAAGGTGACGCCAGCCGGAACGGTCACCGTGGCTTGTTCCGCCACGTTGGCGGTCAGCGTGGTTGTCTGGCTCGTGTCGGTAAGGGTAACGGTGGTGGCGGCAAGAGCCGCGGCCGTGAAGCCCAGAGCGAGTGCTGTGAGAAGTATTCCCTTGACTCTCATTTACCAACTCCTTTGTGTGTTGTCCGCGTTGTTCGCTTCGGGGGAGGCTTAGCCTCCCCACCCTCGACGACCCTCGGTGTTCACCCTCACCGGAGCAGCCGACCGAGGGGGTTGCTTCCCCGTCTTCCGAGCGGGTTAGCCCCTGCCGGCGGGCACCTTTCCCGCCGTCACCGCACCCACCTCCTCTCCTACCGCAACACGCTCTTGACGCAACCGGCGAGTGCGAGCGACCGACACTTCCGCTGCGGCGGTCGTTGCCCGGGCCGCCAACCGGCCGCCAGCGCAGCCGTTGGCGTGGTTCACGAGCGGTCCCGCGCTCGCCGGGACGAGACTGAAACACATTATCTTTGCCGAGGTGTAGGCCGCGCCGCTTGCAGCAACGGTCTCTCCCCGGTATGCGGAGGCCTCGTGGCTGGTGAAAGTCACGGTCTGCGCCTTCGGCAGTGCCACGTCGACCCGGGGGGTGGGCTCGATGCCGTTCAACCCCGGTCCTCCGACAACCATGACCGCGACCGCGAAAGAGCTCTCAGCGGCATGTACGATAGTCTCCCCTTTGTGACTCCGTGCACTATCTCCAAACACCTACTAGAAGTCAAGCGTCAAAGTCATTCGCGTATTCCTCCGGGCGGTCGAGCACTCGCGCCCACCGCCTGGCCCGGGGCCGGAAAAGCCGCGCTAAGCTGATGGCAGCGAAGGAGGGATCTCATGAGACGCTTCGGCCTGGGTCTGTCCGCCATCGTTCTCTTCCTCCCGGGATTGATGACCGCCGCAACGGGAGGGGCTCCGCCGTCGCCGAAGGCGCTGGTCGGGGCCACGCTGGTGGACGGGACGGGCGGGCCCTTCCTCCGCGACGCGGTCGTGCTGATGCGCGACGGGAAGATCGCCTGCGTCGGCTCGCGCAAGGCGTGCCCCGTGCCGGGGGGCGTCGAGGTGCTGGACGTTACGGGGATGTGGGTCACGCCGGGTCTCGTGGATGCGCACGTGCACTTCGCCCAGACCGGCTGGGCGGACGGACGCCCGGACGCGCTCGACATGCGCGACCGCTACCCCTACGAGCAGGTCGAGGCAGGCCTGAGGACCCACCCCGAGCGGTTCTTCCGTGCGGACCTGTGCTCCGGGGTGACCGCGGTGTTCGACGTCGGCGGCTACCCGTGGTCGTGGGACATGCGCGCGCGGGCGGAGTCCGACACCGCCGCGCCGCACGTGGCCGCCAGCGGCCCGCTGCTGTCCACCCGCGACTTCTGGCTCAACCTCCCCGCCGAGAAGCAGTTCATCTACCTCTCGAACGAGAAGGCGACGCGCGAGGGCGTCCGCTACCTGGCGGCCAACGGGGCCGACGCGGTGAAGATCTGGTACATCCCGGTGACCACGCGCGGGTTCGACGAGATGGCCGCGGTCGTGAAGGCGGCCGGGGACGAGGCGAAGAAAGTCACGCTGCCGCTGATCGTCCACGCGACCGGCCTGCGCGAGGCCAAGGTTGGCCTGCAGGCGGGCGCCAAGCTGCTGGTGCACGGCGTACGCGACGCCGAGGTGGACGAGGAGTTCATCGCGATGGCGCGCGCCAACGGCACGATCTACTGCCCCACGCTGACGGTCGGCCTCGGCTACATGCGGATGTTCGAGGCGGTGCTCCGCCGCTCGACGCCGGTCGTGGACGACCCCAACGGGTGCGTGGATGCCGTCACTCTCGCGCACATCGCCGAGACCTCGACGATCCCGCGCGAGCGCGGCCTCGACCAGGGGAGATACGAGCTGCGCAAGGAGGGCTTCGAGGCGGGACAGAAGATCGAGGCCGAGAACCTGATGAAGGTCGTGGCGGCCGGGATACCCGTTGCAATGGGGACGGACGCCGGCAACCCGCTGACGCTGCATGGCCCCTCGGTGTACGCCGAGATGGAGGCGATGCAGAGGGCCGGGATGACGCCGATGCAGGTGGTGATGGCCTCCACGCGCACTGCCGCGCTGGCGATGGGGCGCCTGGCGGACCTTGGGACGGTGGAGAAGGGCAAGGTGGCGGATCTCGTGGTGCTGGCCGGGGACCCGCTCACGGATGTGTCCAACTTCCGCAAGGTGCGCTTCGTGGTGCGCGGCGGGAAGGTCCGTTCGATCGCCGAGCTGGCCGCCCCGGCGCGCTGAGGCCGTGCGGCCCAGCCGCGGTCGTGCCGGACACGGCCGGCCGGCGGCCGGCTGCTGCATTTTCCGTTGACGTCGTTTGTAGCGGCCGCCCGTTGGGCGGCCGGTTTTCAAGCGCGCCGGCCCCGCATTGCGCTTTCGGGACGGCGGCGCTACGCTTTTCGGCAGAGCACAAAAAGGAGGCGGATCATGAGTCGCGCGTGTCCTGGCAGGGCCGGCCTCTCGCTCGTGCAGCGCGTGTGCGCCGCTTTGCTCCCGTGCCTGGCGGGAGCAGCCATCGTGGCGGCGCAGGCGCCGAACGCCAGCGACAAACAGCAGAAAGGCATCGCCCTGATCGCGCGGGCAGAGCAGGTGCAGAAGCTCCTGGCGCCGGACACCGGACCGTTCCACCTGCGCGCCCACGTCAAGCTCTCTGGCCTCATCGCGGGCGACCGCGAGGGCGACTACTACCTCGGCGCAGCCTCCCCGGGGCAATGGTTCGAGCAGGCCCGCTTCCCGGGGTACACCGAGTTGACCGGGCTTTCGGACGGCCAGGCATGGCGCAAGCGAAACGTGATCGACAAGCCGTACCGCTTCCACGAGGTCACGCAACTGCTCAACCCGGCACGCCACCTAAAGCTACCGGGGAGCGCGGAGATCACGAAGCTGTGGCAGAAGGAGATCCGCGGAGTCACCGCATTCTGTATCGAGGCCTCGCCGACCAGCGACCTGTGGCAGAAGGACATGGCTGGGAAGGCCGCCATCAGTCCCGTGGGCATCAGCAAGGACAGCCAGGTCACGCTCTGCTTCGACCCGGTCGCCGGGACGCTCCTCACCGCAACCTACTCGCCGGGCATGCCGCGTTTCGAGTACGAGGGCCAGGTGGCGCTGGGCAACAAGGTGTTCCCAAAGATCCTGCGCTGCTACGAGGGTGCCGACCTGGTGGTCGAGGCCACCGTTACGGACCTGGCCGCGGAGCAGAACGTGGACCCGGCCGCTTTCGCCCCCAAGGCGGGAGCGGAGAAGTGGCCACACTGCGAGGATCCGGAGCCGCCACACCTCGTCCAGAAGAAAGAGGTGGAGCACCTGGCCGCCGCGAAGGCACGCCGGGAGTACGGGACCGTTTTGTGCCTCGCCGAGATCGGCACCGACGGGCTCATCCACGACTTCGCGATCGTGCAGGGCCGCGGGAGCAACGTGAACTCGGGGATCACGATTGCTCTCCAGGGATGGCGCTACACGCCCGGCACTTGCAACGGGGTCCCGGTGCCGGCGGAGGTCTACCTGGCCTACACCTTCCGGCCGTGATCGGGTGGCATCCGCATCAAAGTTCAGAGGGTGACGCGGATTCCAGGACCGGCCATCCCGGTTCCCTCTCCCAGCGGGAGCGGGAGATAAGATGTGGGGCGCGAGCGCTGGGCCTGGGCGCCGCCTTTGCGTCGCGCCGTGGCGTGGACGAAAATATGTGGGGGAGGAGACAGCCGCCATGCTTCGGGCCATCAAACAGCGAGCCGTTGTCCGACCAGGCGGTGTGATCGAGGTTCGCTCACCCGACCTGCCCGAGGGCTCCACGGCCGAGGTCCTCATCCTGGTCGAGGCCTCAGCCGGTGCGTGCCGACCGCTTGCGACGCCTGTCGGGGCGGGGAAAGGCGGCTTCGCAGCGCCGGAGGAAGTCGCAAGATTCCTGCGTCACGAGCGAGACGCGTGGGGATCCTAGAGGCCATCGCCGGCCGCCGCGTCTACTTGGACACCAATGTCTTCATCTACGCTCTTGAGGGTTTCCAAGCTTTTGCCGATGAGCCGCGAGCGACCGTCCCTCTAGGCCGCGGGCACCCAACCGGCGGGCTCGACGGCGTTGGCCGCGGCCGCAGCCTCGGACAGTCCCGGATCCCATCGCGAGGCGTTGAAGCGCTGGCCCGTGACGCCGTCGGCGGCCTCGGAGGCGAGCCAAAGCAGTGGAGGCACCACGACCTCCGGGTCGAGGAGCTTGCGGCGAATTTCCTCGGGGATCCCTTCTGGAACCATGCCGGTGCGCGTCGCGCCGCCGGGCAGGAGCGCGTTGACCGTGACGCCGGTGCCCGCCAGGTCCTGGGCCCAGATGATCGTCTCGGACTCGAGCGCGGCCTTGGAAGGGCCGTACGGCGAGAACCCCCGCCGCCGCATGGTCGCGTGGTTCATCGAGATGTTGATGATCCGTCCCCACCCGCGGTCCAGCATCGCCGGCACGACGGCGCGCGCCATGTAGAACGGTCCGTTGACGTTGGTCGCAATCACCATCCGCCAGGTCTCGAGACTGGTCTCCCAGAAACGGGTCGGCTCGCTCATGAAAAGCTCGGAGACGAAGCGCATCCCGCGACCGGCGTTGTTCACGAGGATATCCACCTGGCCGAGGCGTTCCCCCGCTTCGGCCACGATGCGGGCGCACTCGGCCTCGTCGCTGACATCGGCCACCAGGGGCAGGATGCGCCCGGGCTCGGCTTCACGCGCGACGGCTTTGATCTCCTCGCGCGACCGGGCGGCCGTGATCGCCACGCGCGCACCGGCGCGGGCAAGTCCCAGGGCCATCGCCCGGCCGAGCCCACGGCCGCCCCCGGTGACGATGGCCCCCCTGCCTTCGAGTCGTTGGTGCTCACTCATCTTTCACCCCGCGACGCCCGACCGTTTCCATCCACTGAGCACGGCCGTGGGCCGCAACTATCAGGCGGCCCGAGACCGGTCGTCAAGCGATAGACACGGACGGGGCACGCCCGCACGTTTGAGGAATGTGGGGCACGCCCTCCGGGCGTGCTCAGTCGTTCGTCGGAATCGCCCATTTCGCCCCTCCCCGGACGGCCGAAGTCGCCCTCGGGTGGCGAGCACACGCCCGGCCGGCTCAGCGGCCCGGATACCCCCCCTGACCATTCTGCCACGGGCACCGGCGGGCAGCCCACCACGCCGCCGCAGGTGGGGGCGCTATCGGTCGACCGCGCGCATCGCGGGCTCCGGGTAGCGCGCGCCGGCGGTCGCGCCCTTCGGCGCCGCCTCGTTCAGCTCTGCCAGCACTTCCGGAGCAAGGCGGATCGCGGCCGCGCCGACGTTCTCCTCGAGGTACTTGAGACGCTTGGTGCCCGGGATTGGCACGATGCCCTCGCCCTGCGCGAGCAGCCAGGCGAGCGCGAGCTGCCCCGGGGTGACGCCGAGGCGGAATGCGATCGTCTCCACGCGCGCCGCCAGCTCGCGGTTCTTCGCGAAGTTATCCGGTTCGAAGCGCGGCGAACGGACGCGGTAGTCCCCCTCGGGAAGATCCGTGAGCTTCCGGAACCGGCCGGTGAGGAAGCCCCGGCCGAGCGGGCTGTAGGCGACGAAGCCGATCCCCAGCTCACGCACCGTCGGCAGGATCTCGTCCTCGACATCACGAGTCCACAGCGAGTACTCGGTCTGGAGCGCGCTGATCGGATGAGTAGCATGGGCGCGCCGGATCGTTGCAGGCGCCGCCTCCGAGAGGCCGAGGAAGCGAACCTTGCCCAGGCGCACCAGCTCGGCCATCGCGCCCACCGTGTCCTCGATCGGCACGCTGGGGTCAACACGGTGCTGGTAGTAGAGGTCGATGACGTCGATACCGAGACGCGACAGCGATGCGTCGCACGCCGCGCGAACGTACTCGGGACGACCGTTGACACCGACCCAGGTGCCGTCGGCCCGGCGCTCGTTGCCGAACTTGGTGGCGAGCACGACCCCGGCGCGCCGCTCCCTGATCGCCCGGCCGACCAGGCGCTCGTTGGCGAACGGACCGTACATGTCGGCGGTATCGAGGAGCGTCACCCCGAGGGTGAGCGCGCGGTGGATCGTCGCGATCGACTCGCCGTCGTCCGCCGGACCGTAGAACTCGCTCATCCCCATGCAGCCGAGCCCGATCGCCGAGACCACCAACCCCTGTTTCCCGATCGCCCTCGTGTCCATGCCGTTCTCCTTTCCAGTGGCGCCAGCGGACTTCTCTCTCACGTGCCCCGGGACCCGCGCAGCCGGGGAGGACCCCGGGTGCTGCGGCGCCCTCTGCCGAGGCTAAGCTGACATTTCCCATATGAACTTCGCCGCGCCACCATCAGAGACGATCCCACCCGATCCGCTGCCAAGCTACCACCTTCGGGAGCACTTTCAATCCGCATCGGCTGCGCTCCTGCTCCGCGCATTCGGACTTCTCCGCTCGGTCCTCACCAGTGCCGCCGGCGCTGCTTCTTGACACTCCCTGCCCTCCGCTCTCCTTCAAGGCTCGTGGCGTCTCGCGACCCTGCTTGACGGAGTGCATTCTCGGTGCGAAGCGCTAGCGTGTCTTCGCGGGCCCAGCCTTTCTTTTCAGGGTGAAAGTAGCGGCTGGCGAGCTCTCGTAATCGCGAATTGGACACGCAACTCGAGAGCCTCGCGCGCCAGGCACTACCGCAGTGCGTACCGAGCTCTGCCCGCAACGAGTTCTGATGAGAGAAACTCGCTACCTTCTTGACCGCGACTGAACCGCCTTCAGCATCGGATTGTCGACTTTCGCGTAGTCGGCAGGGACCTCCCAGGCCGAGGCGGGAATCGAACCGTGCTTGACTTCGGTCACCTCGCTGACGATGACGGACTTGTGTCCCATGATCTCCGTCGTCGATGTGTTTGCCAGCGGATACCCTTTCATCTTCTTGAGCTCCCCCTGCATCTTTGCCGCGCTCGCTGCCATCGGGCCGAAGGCGGCCATCATGCTCTTCATGCTGTCAGCGAAGGCCCGATACATCTCCCACGCCTGCGGCGGAAACTTCAGCTCGTTGGTCAGGCACTCTTCGCTCCTGGAGAATTGGCCCATAGTCATCTTCCAGTTCTCGCACGTGTAACCGGCGATTGTGCGGGTCGTGCCCATGTCCTGGACTTCGACGGCAAACATCCCCTCCATCGCAGCGCCCATCTTGTTTCGCGCCTCGGGCGGGAGATTCTTCATCTGCTCCTGCGCCTTCTTCATCTCCGGGCTGTTCATCTGCTCCTGCATTTGGGCCGTGAGTGCATCCATGTCTGCACGCGTGGTCACGTAGTAGGTTTTCTTCTTGGCGTCCAGCGTCGTCATCTGCCCGGTCTTGAAATCGACGATGGATTCTTTGCCATCGCCCATAGAAATCCGGACATGGTCACTGGAAATGTAGCTGACCTTCGTTTCGGGCTGGCCACCGTCGTGCGTCACTTTCGAGACGATCGTCAGGTCCTGGGCGAACGCCGGAAGGCCCGTGGAGAGTAGCAGGACGGCGAGAGAGCGGATCAGGAATCGCATGAATTCTCCTTTCAAAGCGCTGGCGGAAGGGTACTGTTGCCCCCTTCAGCCACTGGAAATGATTGCTGCCTGCGACGCATTATAGCGAGATCGTCAGACCATCTGGTTTCCCACGTAGACCGAAATTCCCCGTATGAACTTCGCCGCGCCACCATCAGAGACGATCCCACCCGATCTGCTGCCAAGCTACCACCTTCGGGAGCACTTTCAACCGGGATGACTTGGATGATGTTCGAGTGCACAACGGCGGCTGCCTCGGCGAGTACCGCCGAACCGACGAGGGCAACCACGTGACGAATCCTCATGCCCTGGCTATCGCGCTGCACCGGCACGAGCCACCCGCGCCAGCGTCGAGCCGGCAAGCGCTCCGAGCAAGCCCAGCACGAGACCAAAGAGGCCGAAGACTGCGCTCCACACCAACCACTCGACGACTCCACCCCATTTCCACTCGCGGTGGAGAAGATCGCGCAGCCAGTCCGAGCCGAAGAGGAACGCGATATCGACGAGGATGACCAGTGCCGCGGCGAGTGGCCCCCCGGCGAGGTGCCCACGTCCCACCAGCAGCCCCTCGCGCACGGGCGCTCGCCACCATCCCACCAGGCCTCCGGCGATCACCGCCGAAAGCAGGTGGAGGATCACGGCCGGCGGAGCCATGCCGCCCTGCCACGTGAGATACGTGATCGCCCAGGCGGCCAACCAGTAGACCAGAAACAGAGCCACCGAGAACGGATGGTCCGTGATGTCGTGCCACAGTCGCTGCATCGCCCCCTCCTCCGATCCGACGGACCGCCCACGCGATAGGCACCAGGAGGTCGCTCTCGCTGATCAGGTCCTTCTGTTGGGACCGCAGGTCACGGCCGACTTCCGATTTGTTCTTACGCCACATGGTCCGGGCTAGGAAATGGGCTTGACCGGTTCGCCAAGTGACTCCGGCACAAGGTCGCGCAGGACGAGCTTCAGGTTGCGCGGCCTGCCGTTCCTCCGCACGGCCAGCTTGATCGTCGTGCCGACCGGCTCGGTGCGGAAGCGCTCGCGAACTACCGGCAAAGACAGCTGGCCGACAGGCATCCCGCCGATCGCGGTGATCCGATCGCCCACTTTGAGGCCCGCAGCCTCCGCCGGCCCGCCCGCCACAACGTCGACCACTTCGAAGCCCTCGGAGCCGCGGTTGATCCACATGCCGGCCCGGTCGTAGGTGTCGGGTCGGGCGTTGTTCGCGTTGGGCTCGAAGATCAGCCGCTGGCGGCCGTAGTCGAAGGTGACGTTGAACCGTTTGAGCACGCCGCCACCCACGTTGCCGGCCACGTACGGGTCGATGAACGCCCCCTTCTTCTGCTGCGAGAGGTCCACAACCGGACCGGCGACCTCGAGCGTTCCCAGCCGGAGGGTCTTGGCGCGGGTCACCAGGCCGCGCGCCGGCCCGCCGACGCCCCACCCCGTCACCGCCCCCACCGTGGCTCCGTAGTGCTCCTTGAGCCCGTGCTGCTCGGCGAACGGCGCCAGGATCGAGACCGAGTCACGCGCGCCGGTGTCGATGTCGAATTTCCCGGCGATACCGTCGAGGGAACCCTGGACCTGTGGAATATGCTCGTTGAAGGTGAACGGCACCACCGTGCCCGTTCCGTGGTAGTTGAAGGCCGAGGGAAGCGAAAGGGTCAGGAGTCTCTTCTCGTAGTCCACTTTGGCCACAAAGCGCTTGAACACTTCGTAGCCGACGAGGCCGAGCTGCGGCACGCCCTCGACCGCACCGAACGGCCCGAGCGCGAACACCATGAAGACCTGGTTTGCGATCGTGGCATCGCCGATCTCCACCTTCTCGACCTTGGTGACCCCGACGTCCTCAGACTTCTCGCCCACGCCCCGTCCCTCGAACGCACCCTCGCTCGAAAGGCCCAGCTCTTTGGCCAGCTCCGGCGTGACGATGTTGGCGCCCCCGGTGTCGCACATCAGGCGGTAGGGGCCCTTGCCGTTCAGCTTGACCTCCACGTAGATGTGGTTGTTGAGCAGCTCGAACGGGACGGTGGTGGAGGTCTTGCCGCCGGCAAGTGCGAAGTCGGGCGGAGGCGGCGCCGGGAGCTTGAACGCGCCGTCATCCACCGGCACGTTGAACTCAACGCTCTCGATCGTCGCCCGCTGGTCGTAGCGCGGGTCGCCGTTGGTGGACCGCACCGCGAACGCAATCTTTACGCCGCCGACGGTCCGGTAGTCGGTCTCGAACGTTGTGCGCGTCTCGATTGCCGCCTTCTCGACGGTCCTGTCGATGAGCATCGTCGCGGCATCGATCCACAGGTCGAACGGCCTGCCGCCCGTGGGTGTGATTCTCACGACGAGGAACTGCCGACCGTTCTCCTCCTGCGTGCCCGCATCCTCGATCTGGGCCGGCCAGCGTTCGGGGTGCCAGAACCCGTAGGCGCGCCGGTACGACTCGTTGGCCGCCCCGAGGCGGCCGTCGCCGCCCTCCTCCGCGCGCGACTGGCCCGAGGCGTCCTGCGACCACACGACGGTGCCGTCGAACCCCTCGGCGCCGCTCATCGGGCCGAGCTGGAAACGGTCCACATAGCGGCCCGCGGTCACGTCGTCAAGCGCCTCGCCTGTACCGGTGAGCCCTCCGACGAAGATCCTCATCTTGGTCCGCGCCGTACGGATCGCATCCCAGGCCGCTCCACCGCTCGCGGCCTTGACCTTGGCCAGGATCTCGTTGGGGTCGCCGGCATGCACAGCGCCGGCAAGCAAGAAGTGTGCTTTCGCCGCTGAACTGAAGGTCATCACCACCAAAGCTACCGCTACGAGAGAAGAGGTTCTCGTCATCGCAAATTCTCCCTATGGGTACCATATGGGTACCATATGGGTACCAGGTACCCCCTTCTCACCTTTCTCGGTTGAGCCAACGGCAAAACGACTGAGCACGTACAGGGACGATAGCACAGGTGACCCGCTGGTGTTCGGGAAAATGGGCTCGATGTCGGGCCCTGGCCCAAATACAATGGCCAGATACTGATAGCTGGTACCGACTGGGGACCCGCTCACGGATGTGTCCAACTTCCGCCGGGTGCGCTACGTGGTGCGGGGAGGCGTGGTGCACACTATCGTGGAGCCTTCCGCCTCCGGCCGGTAGCGGCGGCCCCCTGTGCGATCGGGTGTGCCCTCACGCCGGCCCTCTCCCGCAGGGAGAGGGAGTTGAGTGTCACTGCCCTGCAGGACCGGCTATCGCGGTTCCCTCTCCCCGGGGGAGAGAGGGTTAGGGCGAGGGGACGGTCGATTGCAGGCGGCAGGGCCAAGGCCACCGGCATGACCCTCACCCCGCCCTCTCCCCGAGGGAGAGGGAGTTGCCTACGACACCGCTACGCCACCTTGAGCCAGCGCCAGAGCTCGGCCGGGCTGGGCCGCTTCCCGTACGACAGGATCCCGACACGGAAGATCTTGGCAGTCACCCAGAAGAAAGCAAGGACCGTAGCGATTGACAGCGCGATCGAGAGGCCGAGCTGCCAGAGGGGCGGCTCCGCGACCAGCACGCGCATGAACATCGTGATCGGCGTGAACACCGGGATAAGCGAGAGCACGGTCGCGAGGGTGGAGTCCGGATTCTGGAGGATCGGGAACGCGAGCATCCAGGGGATCATCGTCACCATCATGATCGGGCCCATGAACTGCTGTGCCTCCTTGTCGGAGTTGGAGATGGCGCCGCCGACGGCGTAGAGGCAGACGTTGGTGAGGTAGCCGAAGAGGAAGAAGACAAAGAACCACGGGATGACGCTGAGGTTGAAGTACTGGAAGACGTTCATCCCGCCCATCATGGCCGCGCCCCCGGTGTAGGCCGCCATCATGCCACCCATCACCATCCAGGCCCCGACCTGGGTGAGTCCGACCGCCGCGAGGCCCAGCACCTTGCCGGAGAGAAGGCTCATCGAGGGCATGGAGGAGATCAGGATCTCGACGATCCGCTCGGTTTTCTCCTGGACGATCCCACGCATCACCTCCTGGCCGTAGATGAGGGTGGGAAAGATCAGCAACGCGACGAACACGAAGCCGATGAGGAAGGACAGCTCACCGCCCTTCTTCTCCTCGCCGCTCTTGGAGACTCTCACGCCCTCGAGCTGCACCCGCTTGAGCAGGCGGTCCGCCTCGGCGGGCTCGATTCCGCGCCCAGCCAACCGGCCGCGCGAGATCGCGTGGTTGGCCATGTTGCCGAGCCGCTCCTGGGTCATGATGTCGCTGGCGGCCCGGCTGTAGTAGGTCATCTTCGCGTCCGGGTTGCCGAAGGCGTCGGCGGGGACGACGAGCACGCCGTCCAGGCGATTGGCCCCGCTGCCGCGGTCCACCTTCAGGCGGTCCAGATACGGCTGCACCGCGGCCTTGAGGTCCCCGGAGGTGGCGACGTACTCAGTCTTGAGCTCGAGCACCCTGACCATGTCCGCGGCCCGCGCCGGCTGTCCCTTCTTCTGGTCCGCCTTCCCCACAGCGCGCTCCTGCTCGAGCGCAGCGTTGGGCTTCTCGCGGAAGGCGTCGCCCAGCCGACCCGTGCCGTCCACGACCACCACTCGCTTGCCCTCGATGCCGCGCACCGTGAGCAGCGTCGGGATGAACATCATCGCGCCCATCAGGAAGGGGAAGATCAGGGTCATGATGATGAAAGACTTCTTGCGGACGACCTCGAGGTACTCGCGCTTGAAGACCGCAAGGGCCTTGTTCATGACCGTGCCTCCCCCGCCGCAGCAGCGGCCACGCCCATGCTGGCGGCGCTCGCGCCCACCCGATCGATGAAGATCTCCTCCAGCGACGGGGCTGCCACCTCGAAGCGGCTGACCTTGAGGAGGGTCGCGGCCGCCGCGAGGATCGTCTGCGGGTCTCCCGTGGGCTCGAGGCGCAGCTCGGCGAAGTTGGTCTCGAGCCGGGCCTTTACCACGCCGGGGAGGTTCAACAGGAAGTCACCGTTGCCCTCGAACGAGAGGTGCACGGTGTTGGTCCCGAACGAGGTTCGGATCGCGTCCAGCTCGCCAGCCAGCACGGCCTTGCCCTCGTGGATGAGCACGATGTCGTCCACGAGCTTCTCGGCCTCAGCCATCATGTGGGTCGAAAGGAGGATCGTCCTCCCCTCAGCCTTCAGCTCCTTGAGGATGTTGCGCACCAGGACGACGTTGACCGGGTCCAGGCCGGACATGGGCTCGTCAAGGGTGAGCACCTCCGGGTCGTGGAGCAAGGCCGCGATGAGCTGGACCTTCTGCTGGTTGCCCTTGGAGAGCTCTTCCAGCTTGGAAAGGCGCTTGTCCCAGAGGTCGAAGCGCTTGAGCCAGGCCTCGGCCTTCGGCCTTACGCCGGCGGGGCGCCGTCCCTTGATCGAGGCGAGGAAGAGGAGCTGCTCGAGCACCCGCATCTTGCGGTAGAGCCCGCGCTCCTCCGGGAGGTAGCCGATGCGGTCGCGCACGGCGGCCGCGTCGCTGCTCCCGAAAAGCTCGATGGTGCCCACGTCGGGCAGGAAGATCCCGTTGATCATGCGCAGCGTGGTGGTCTTGCCCGCCCCGTTGCGCCCCAGGAGGCCGGTGATGGTGCCGCGCCGAACGCCGAACGAGAGATCGTCCACGGCGCGCACCGGCCCGAACGTCTTCGTCACACCTCGGACCGACAAGACCACGTCGCCTTCCACCTGTCCCTCCTCCGTGCCCCGCAGAGTGCTCGAAGCCCTACCATTCTAGCCGGTGGCCCCGTGACGCTCCGCCGGGGAGCAGTTCCCCGGCGGAGCGCAACCTGGAGCGCGTCAGGGGTTAGCCGGTTTCGCGTCGCCGAACACTGCGATATCGGCGGCGATCTTCTTGGTGTCCCCGCCGACCACAACGGTCTGGCTGCGCGAGGTGAAGAGCTTCCTGCCCACCTCGCGTACCTGCTCGGCGGTCACGGCGTTGACCTTGGGAACGAACTCGGAAAGGGCGGCCGGCGGCAGCCCGTTGACCCAGTTGGTGGCCAGCGTGAACGCCAGCGCGCCCTGGCTGGCGTTGCGGAGCAGGAAGATGCCGCTCTGATAGCGCTTGGCGCGCGCCAACTCGTCCTCGGTGGGCAGCGTTGCGCCCATCCGGTCGAGCTCGTAGAAGATCTCCAGGAGGGCCCCCGCGGTGACCTCGTTGCGCACCGCGGCACGGATGCGCAGCATCCCGGCCTGCTGGTAGGCCATCGTGCGGGCGCTCGGCGAGTAGGTGTAGCCCTTGTCCTCGCGGATGTTGTCCACCAGCCGGCTCGAGAACGCCCCGCCGAAGATCGTGTTGGCGACGATCTCCGGGAAGTACTCGGGGTCGGTCGCCTTGACCGTCGCGCGCCCCACCCGGATCTCGGACTGGACGGCGCCCGGGCGGTCCACCAAGAGCAGCTGGTGCTGGCCGCCCGCCGGAACCGGCGGCGTCGCGGGGGCCGTCTCCCCCTGGCCCTTCCAGCCGCCGAAGAACTGCTTGACGGCGGACCCGGTGCGCTGGGCATCCACGTCTCCGACCACGACCAGCAACGCCCGGTCCGGCCGGAAGCGGCGCTTGTACTCTCCCTTGAGCACCTGCGGGGTGAGCGCTTCGACGGCCTCCTTGGTGGGCGCCACGGTGCGGTAGGGATGGGTCCCGAACACCGCCGCTCCGAACACCTTGTCCACCGCGAACTCGGGGGTCGACTCGCGGGCGAGCAGCCCCTGCAGCGTGTTGGCCTTGGCCAGCTCGACCTCGTTCTCCGGGAACGCCGCGTTGCGCGCGACGTCGGCCAGGATCTCAAGGACCTTGACGCTGCCCGACGAGAGCGCGTCCACGGTCACGAAGACGGCGTCGTCGCTGGCGCTGGCCGAGATCTCACCGCCGACGGCCTGCAGCTCTTCGGCGATCTGCTTCGAGGTGCGGAGGGTCGTGCCCTCCTTGACGACGTCGGCCAGCACGTCGGCCGTGCCGGCCAGGGTCTGGGGATCGGCCGCCGTGCCGCCGCGCACGGCAAGCACCGTCGTGACCTTGGGGAACCCGGGCCGCGGCACGATCCACACCGTCAGGCCGTTGTCCATGCCCACGTCAACGACGGACGGTACGGGGAGAGGCTTGTCCTGCCCGTAAGGCGGCAGCTCCTTGGGAAGCGGTTTTTCCTTGGCGGCCTGTGCCGCCCCCGCAACGGCGAGCACCGCCGTAAGCACGAACGCAATCACTCGCGTGGCTCCTCGCATGGGTGTGCTCCTCACTTGGCCGGCTTTGCCGGCGCGGCCGCCGCGGGGCGGCGATCGATGGCCGAGCGGTTGGCGGGCGTCAGGTAGGTCGCCGCCACGCGCTTGATGTCGTCCACGGTCACGGCCTCGAGCTGCGCCGGGACCTGATTGATCTGGCTCGCATTGCCGGTGAAAGCCTGGCGGAGGGCCAGCATGTCGGCGCGGCTGATCAGGTTCTCCATCTCCGAGTAGAAGTCGGAGAGCATCTTGGTTGTCGTGCGCTTGAGCTCGGAGGCCGGGACGCCCCCCCGGGCGATCTTCTCGATCTCCGCCTGCATCGCCGCAACGACGGCGGCCGCGTTGGTGTTCGGCTTGTAGAGGCCGAAGATCACCAGCAGGCTCGGCCCGTTGTTGGTGAGGTAGCTGCCGAGCGGCCAGCCGAGACCGCCGTCCACCTGCAGGAGGACCTCCTTGCCCTTGACCAGGTCCTGGTAGAGGCGCGACGCGTCGCCGGCCACGAGAAGCTGGCCGAGGACCGCCGCCGGCACGTAGTCCTTGCTACCGGGGACCGGCATCTTCCAGGCCACGGCCAGCCCCGGGACCTTGGCGAACTGGTCGGTCTGGGTGAGCGTGCGCTCCTTGGTGTTGAGGACCTCGACGACGTCGGCGACTGGCGGCGCCGGCTGCGTGGGGATGGACGCGAAGTACTTCTCGACCAACTTGAAGACCTCGTCCGGGTTGACGTCGCCCGCGATGCCGATCACGGCGTTGTTGGGCGCGTAATACGTCCGGTGGAACGCCTTGACGTCCTCGAGGGCGGCCGCGTCCAGGTCCTCGAACGACCCGTAGCCGTCGTGGGCGTTCTCCCACTTATCGAAGGCAAGGCCGGCGAGATCGGTCCAGAAGAATAGGCCGTAGGGCCGGTTCTTCACGTTGACGCGGATCTCCTCCTTGACCACGTCCTTCTGGTTCTTGAGGTTCTCGGGGGAGAAGTCGAGCGTTCGCATGCGGTCCGCTTCCATCCAGAGGATCGGCTCGAGGGCCGACACCGGCGCGGTGGCGATGTAGTTGGTGTAGTCGTAGCGGGTGGAGCCGTTGTCCACCCCGCCGCCGCCCTGGATCACGCGCGAGAACAGCCCCTTGGAAGCGTTCGGCGTCCCCTCGAACATCATGTGCTCGAACAGGTGGGCAAAGCCGGTCCGCCCGCGGGGTTCGAGCCGGAACCCCACCCTGTAGACCACCGAGATCCCGAACGTCGGCGTCGAGTGGTCCTCCGAGACCACCACCGTGAGCCCGTTGTCCAGCTTCTTGACGGCGGTCGGGATCTTCCAGTCCCCGGCCGCCGCGGCCGCGCCTGCCACAAGCACGGCGCAGGCAAACGCGGCAACCGCGCGTCGCAGCTCTCCACGCATCTTCCCTCCATGGTGGGCCTCAGGCCCCATTACCGCCTTGTACGAAGGATCCGGGGTGCGGGTTTCCCCATGCCGGAAGCGGCCAGTCTCCCGTGCGCACGGGCCGCACGCGGCCGCCGCCCGGCCGCTACATCACGGTCCTGCAGCTCCGCGCATCCCCGTTCCCTCTCCCAGGGGGAGAGGGTTAGGGCGAGGGGACGGCACGTCGCATGTGGATCAGATGTGGGGCGCGCACGCCGTGCGCGCATGCCGGCGCGGCGGTGTCGAGCGGGTGGACCCTCACCCCGCCCTCTCCCGGAGGGAGAGGGGGCAAGGCAGGGAGCGCGCCCGACGGGCGCGCTCCCGCTATCTGGCGTACTCGACGGCGCGCGTCTCGCGGATGACCGTGACCTTGATCTGCCCGGGGTAGGTCAGCTCGGCCTCGATCTTCTTGGCGATGTCGCGCGAGAGCCACACGGCGTCCTCGTCGGAGAGCTTGTCGGACTCCACGATGATGCGCAGCTCGCGTCCGGCCTGGATGGCGAATGCCTTCTGGACGCCCTTGAAGTCTCCGGCGATGCCCTCGAGCTTCTCCAGGCGCTTGAGGTAGCTCTCCAGGATCTCGCGCCGCGCGCCGGGACGGGCCGCCGAGAGGGCGTCCGCCGCGGTGACGAGCACCGCCTCGACCGTGCGCGGGTCTACGTCGCCGTGGTGGCACTCCATCGCGTGGATGACCTCCTCGGACTCGCCGTACTTGCGCAGCAGGTCTCGCCCGATGGTGAGATGCGTGCCCTCCATCTCGCGGTCCACGGACTTGCCGATGTCGTGCACCAGGCCGGCGCGCTTGGCGACCCGGACGTTGACCCCCAGCTCGGTGGCCATGTGCGCGGCCAGCCACGCCACCTCCTTGGAGTGCGACAGCACGTTCTGCCCGTAGGAGGTGCGGTACTGCAGCCGGCCCAGCAGCTTGAGGACCTCGGGGTGGAAGTCGGGCATGCCCAGTTCGATGGCGGCGGCCTCGCCGTCCTTGAAGATCTTCTCCTGGAGCTCCTGCTGCACCTTCCCGACCACCTCCTCGATGCGTCCCGGGTGGATGCGCCCGTCGAGCATCAGGCGCTCGAGGGACAGGCGCGCAATCTCACGACGGATTGGGTCGAAGCAGGAGAGCAGCACGGCGCCCGGCGTATCGTCCACGATCAGGTCCACGCCGGTCGCGGTCTCGAGGGCGCGGATGTTGCGCCCCTCGCGGCCGATGATCCGTCCCTTCATTTCGTCGCTGGGCAGGTCCACGACCGAGACCGTGCTCTCCACCACGTGGTCCGCGGCGATCCGCTGGATGGCCAGGGAGATCACGCGGCGGGCGCGGTTGGTGGCCTCCTGGTTCGCCTCCTCCTCGAGGCGACGGATGATCTTGGCGGCGTCCATGCGCGCCTCGTTCTCCATCGCCCGCACGAGCTCGGCCTTGGCCTGCTCCGAAGAGAGCCCCGCGATCCGTTCCAGCTGCGCGCGCTGTTCGGCGCTGGCGGCCGCCAGGGCGTCCTCCTGCAGGGCGAGCGCGGTTTCGCGGTCGTCGAGCTGCTTCTTGCGCTGCTCCAGTGCCTGGGTGTGCGTGTCGAGGCCGCGGGAGCGCTCGTCGAGCGCCCCCTCACGCTGGTCGAGCCGGCGTTCAAGGGCGAGTAGCTCCTGCCGGTACTCGTGGGTCTCGCGCTCGAACTCGGTGCGAGCGGCGAGGAGCTTTTCTCTCGCTTCGACGGCGGCATCCCGCAGGCGCTGCTCGGCCTCCTGCTGTGCCGCCGCGACCACCCTGCGCGCTTCCTGTTCAGTTTGGGCCTGGAGCTGCTGAACCCGGGCCCTGGCTCGGCGCCCCAACAGCGCGATGATCGTAAAGGAAACAATTGCAGCTACTACCGCACTGGCGACGATGATGACGCCGCTCATGGATACCCCCTTTCAATGAACCTGAGCGCGCTGGTGCGCGTGGGGGTGGAGGGGGGAGGAAAAGGGCCCCCGCTCTCGGCCGTGTGAGCAACTCTATTTGAACCTGCTTACCACAGGCTGGGGTTCTGCCCGTCTCCCGTCACTCGCCACAGGGCTGCTCGGAGAGGCCGGGACGCCGAACCCGTCAAATAGGCGTTGGTTCAAGAATAGTTTCGCTCATCACCAACCGCGCAGGGGCCCCCTTTTCATACTCTCTGCGACCCCCCGGAGGGAGCCGCTAGAACCTCGTCCAACCGTTCAATCAACCCTTCCACCCTTTGTCTCAGCTCTTCGCTTCGCGTCCCAGGTTCCGTTTCCTGCTCCTTGAAAAGCTCGTCCGCTATGTTTAGCGCCGTCAACACCGCGAGCTTGGACGTATCCACGTGGGGCGAGACCTCGGCCAGTTCGCGCATCCGCCGGTCCACGTACCGGGCAAGCTCCTCAACCCTCTCGCTCGCGTCCGTGGCGCGCAGCTCGAAGCGCCGTCCGAAAATCTCTACCGTCGTGTGGCTGCTCACGGTCGGCGTACCTCTCCTGAAACCGAGTATACACCCCCTCGTCAAACCCCACGGAACGTCGTGGACTAGGACTTCGCGGGGACCGAACCTGGCTGGGCGGGCGCCATGGCCTTGGTCATCTGGACGCGGCCGTCGAGGTGGGCGCCCTCGACGACGTGGAGCGCGGGGGCGGCGAGGTCGCCCGTCACGGAGGCACCGGCCTGCAGCTCGACGAGCTCGCGGCCGGTGACGTTGCCGGTCACGCTGCCCCCGACCCGGACCACCGTCGCACTCACATCCCCTTCGACGTGAGCACCTTCCACGATCTCCAGGGATGCCTCGAGGTGGATGCCGCCCTTGAGCGCGCCCTCGACCCTCACGGGCCTCTTCCCGGTGATCTGCCCTTCGATACGGGTGTCGCGGGCGATCACCGTGGCGGTCGCCTGCCCAACGTCGAGCCTCTCGCTGCCGGCACCTCTCGCCACAGGACCTCCGGGTGCTGAGGGATGGAGCGGGCAACGGGATTTGAACCCGCGACTTTCAGCTTGGGAAGCTGACACTCTACCAGCTGAGTTATGCCCGCTCGTGCCCGTTTCCGGGCAGGCGAAAGTTAGCTTTACCCTCCCCGGCTGTCAAGGTGGCCTTGCGCTCGGGGGCCTGAAAACCCTACGATGCCCGTGCCTTGGAGGGAACGATGAAGCCGCCGACGATCGCCATCCTGCTCCTCCTACTCGCGTCCACCGCCGTCGCCGCCGAGAAGACCGAGGTCATCCAGAAGTCGTTCCCGAGCCGGCCGGGAAAGGTCGTGCTGGTCAGCGGCGGTCCGCTGGACGTGCATGTCCGCGCCTCCGACATCCCGGACATCAGGGTGAACGTCGAGCTCGTGGCTGCTGCCTTCTCGGAGAAGCAGGCCAAGGCGTGGATCGATGCCCACCTGCCCACCCTCGAGGACGCGGAGGGGCAGCTCCGCATCACGGCCCCTGACCCGAGCGGGGTCAGCCTCTTCAAGGGCGTACTGGCGACCCGTGCCCGCATCGAGATCGTGGTCCCGCCGAACGCGTGCCCTGACCTCTCCACCTCCTCGGGCACGCTGCGCGCCGAGGGTGAGTACCCCGAGGCGAAGCCGTTGCGCCTGCGCTCCGCGTCGGGCGACATCGAGTTCGCGGGGTGGGCGCCCGAGCTGGAGGCCCGCTCCACCTCCGGCGGCCTCCAGCTGCGCGCCGGCAGGACCATCGAGAAGCTGCTGGCCCGCTCCGCCAGCGGCTCGGTAGAGCTGACCGGGGGCGCTCGCAAGGTCACCTGCGACACCTCCAGCGGCAGCGTCCACCTGTCGGCGCTCCTCGGGCCGGCCGCCATCAACACCACCTCGGGCAACGTGGTCGCCAAGTTCGACGCCCTGGCGGCGGGCGACGAGGTCCGCATCACGACCTCCTCCGGGAAGGTGCGGGTCACGCTTCCGCCCGGGACCGAGCCGGGAGGCGAGCTTGCCAGCACCAAGGGCGAGATCCGCTCGACACTGCCAGGGCTGAGCGACCCGAAGACAATCAAGCTCGAGCTCTCCGGCAAGGGCCCGAAGCTCTTCATCACGACGACCTCGGGCAAGATCGAGCTGTTGTAGCCGGCACCCGCGGCTCCGGCTTTACTTTCCGCGGCCTCGTGGTACACTCCGCGCCCAGCGGTGGGGCCGTAGCTCAGCTGGGAGAGCGCCAGAATCGCACTCTGGAGGTCGCGCGTTCGATCCGCGTCGGCTCCACCAAATAAAATCAAGTACTTACGCCACCACCCCGGTGGCTTTTTTCATGCGCTGGGTGCCGATTCGGGTGCCAACTTTCCGGGACTATGGTGACCCACTCAACCTGACAGCTTGGCCTGAGGGGGTCACTACATGGGGGCCATAAGGGCCAAGAAACCCTCTCGGCGCGAGGCAGATGACCGGGCTGGATGCGGAAAGAAAGTGCTCCCGAAGGTGGTAGCTTGGCAGCAGATCGGGTGGGATCGTCTATGATGGTGGCGCGGCGAAGTTCATATGGGGAATGTCAGTGAACAAAACTGGAAGGAGTCTGCATCGCTTTTGCCCACGAGCGAGGCGACCCGATGAGCGAAGATCCCGTTGTCACCCGAGCGGTTAAGAAGGAGTTTCGGCGCAGAGGCTTGAGGCGCTTCCTCATCAAGGCGGGACTGGTGGTGGGGCTCGTCCTCGGCGGCCTCGGCGGCGCCGCGGTCCCGACCCAATCGACCTACACCGATGCGCTCCATCGCCAGGCACACATCGAGCAGTACGCTGCCGATGCAATCCTCGACAAGTACACGAGCATCCTCTCGTACCTCGAAGGCGGGAGGGAAAGCGCTTTCCTTCGCAACGAGAAGATCGACGCGGGGATCAAAGACCTCTACCGGGAACACAAACGCAAGGCGACCGCGTACGACGCGGAGGCGAAGGCGCTGACCGACGGAGTCCAGAGTTTGTCAACCAGTATCGTCACCCACCTCGGGCTCGCCATCCAGGCGGGGATCGAGGGTCTCGGTAAGCCCGACCTCCTGGACGCCCAGGTCTACAAGCAAGCGGCCGCGGGCGCGCTCGCCGGCGGCCTCGTCGGGTTGGGCCTCGCCGCGCTTGTCACGCGGAGGAGGGGCGGGAAAAGGTAGGCAGGTTCTTCGAGCAGGTTCTTCAACGTTTAGTACGCTGGCGAAGAAGCACAACCTTCCTTGGCTTCGTCCGCTTGCACCTCACCTCAGGTACCAGGTACGTCTATCTCACCATTGCGGATTGCGACGTCACGGACAGCGCCACTGCGGTCGTCATCCAGTCACCTCAGCTCCGCCAGGCGCTCTTCGAGCTTGGCCCGCTGCCTGCGGAACGACGCCTCGTCCCGCACCCGCTGCCCCGCCCGCGCCAGCACGCGGCTCACGCTGCCGGGGTTCATGCCCAGGCGCGGGCCAAGGTCCTTGATCTTCAGGCCATACTTCTCGACGCCGACCAGAATCGTCAGCTCCCGCACCTGCACGGCCTTCGGGTCTTTCCGGCGGCCGGCAAGATCCGCCAGCTCCAGGTCGTGCAGACGGCAGACCCTGGCCAGGTAGTCGTCAGGGCTCAGCCGCACCCTCTCGGGCATGGTGCTCGCCCCAAGGGCGTCCACCCTCGCCCTGCCTCCCGCAAGCGCAACCGGGGCCTCAGAGTCACCAAACCCCCGCCACCACGGCAGCCGGTCCGGCCGCTCGCCGATCCATGCGGCCTTGCGCTCCCCGCGCAGGCAGGTGACGTACGCCTGCCGCGCCGGCCCGCGCCTGGCCCCGAATAGCGCCAGCGCATCGTTGACGTCCGCCAGCGGGTCACCCACCCGCCCCAGCAGTTCGCGGTGCCCGCTCCACCGGTAGCGCGCCGGATCTTTCACCACCTTGGCCGTGACCGGGTTGAGGTGGACGTAGGCGATCACCTGCTCCAGGTAGCGCTGGTCGGGCACGAGGATGGCCTTGTACCTGCCCTGCCAGAACGGGCCCAGCAGGCGATGGCGGCGGTTGTAGGAGCGCGCGAACCGTCCCTGGATCAGCTTCATGGTGCGCCACAGCGGCACCTGGTCCGTCCGTACGGCCAGATGGTAGTGGGTGGACATGAGGCACCACGCTAGTACGGTGAGCCCGTGCTCGCGCTTGACCGCACGGATCACGTCCACGAACGCCGCCGCCTCGCGCGCATCGGCAAAGACCCCCTCGCCGCGCGCGACGCGGCCATAGACGTGGTACACCGCCCCAGCCACAAACACCCTCGGACGTCGCGGCATCACGCACCTCCCCTACTAAGCGGCTGTGAGGGATTCTACCACATAATGGTGAGATGGTGGTACCTGGTACTGACTACTGACCTTGTACTGACCTTGGACCTTGGTACTGACTTTTCGATCCGTGGCTGAACATCGAGGAAACGATCACGGCCAGCCGAAGAGCTCCTTCAGGCGCTGCTCGTCCTTCCCGAGCGGGGACACGACCTCGGAGTGAATGACCCGGAACTGCCCGCCCTGATAGACGAGCGTGTCGAGAGTGCCCTCCCCCGGCCCCTTTCGGACGTAACGGAGCAGCCGTGGGGGGCCTTCGGCACCGCCGGGCAGGACCCGGATCGCCTTGGGATGAAGGAAGAGCTCGCCGAGGAATTCGGCCATCTGACCCCGCCTCCGGAACACGTAGTGCGGCCCGCCTGCATTTCCCATCTCGGCCGGACAGGCAACGAAGATCTCCGGCGTCCCGTCCCCATCCAGGTCCAGCTCGAAGCGCCGGAGCGCATCGGGCCCCTCGCACGGCTTCTCCCCGCCCATGAAGCACTCAGCCACCCACACGGCGGGATCTCTCACGATCTGCCCCGCCCGCCGTTCCCCGCAGGGCGTTGCTGTGACTTCTCCCCCGGTGGGACGGACCGCATCACGGACGGGCACGACCTCGATGTCGGCGGCGACCCACCCGATCAGCGGATCGGGGTCGCCTGCCGCCGCCGCGCGACATTGCTGAAGTCGCGCAGATGCCGCAGCCGCCGCCGTCGAGTTCTTCTCCGAAGTGAGGAAGGCTTCGGCGTACCGGAGCCGATTGATGATGAAGAGGTTGAGGTACGGGCGCAGCGCCGTCCCCGGGTGTTGCTCCAGGTACGTCTCGGCAAACGCAGCCTCGGCCAGCGGCCCGTCGCTCATCCCCTCCCACTCGTACTGGATGACCGCCTGCGTGGCGTACTCGGCCGCGGACGCCTCGATCCCGTCTCGAGCAATCACCGCCACGATGCCCCGCTCAACGCGCTGCCGCTTCTCGAGCTGCCATCGCTCGGGCCCTTCGCTCAGCCGGCCCGGATCCGCGAGGTGGGACCGAAAGCCCCGGTACCTTGCAAGGAAGAGGGCGAAGCGGGGACGCACGGTTTCGGGCAGCGTCCCTGCATCGAGGTCCAAAACAGCGAGGTCGCCGTCGAACACCGCTCGCGCCAGCCTGCCGGCGAATGGCGATCCTCCTGCAGCCGATCTGCCGTGCGCGGCGCTGGCGAACAGGAGTACGAACAGCAACGTAGCCAAGGATCGTCGCATGGCACTCCTCCCGCTACCGAGATCCGCTCTGGGTGAAGCTCACACCCACGATGCTGCACCTGCTGCACAGAGTCAAGGCGCAGAACTTCCAGCGGCGCACCGGTTGGAGTGTACCACCCTGGTAACGCTCCGTACCCGTCGCGCTGGCAGCGATTTTGGTAGCGGTCCGAACACCCTCGACTGCCGCCCCATCACCGGCCTCCCCCTACAAAGCACCTTTGACGGGTTCTACCACACAATGGTCAGATGGTGGTACCTGGTACCCATTGGTTATTGGTACCCATTTTTTGGTACCCATTCCGCTGCGGGGTGCGGACTTGGCGGCGCCGTCAGAGAACGTCCCGGCGCGGTTCTCCGGACGGTTTGAGATCACCTTGCTCTGGAGCTTGATGCCCTTCGCTGCGTCGGAAAGGGAGGCTGGGGGAGGCGTCGCCGGAGATTCAGCCAGGCCGAGCACTTTGGGTGGTGGCGGATTTCGGCGGCCCCATGGAGTGGGCGTGGGGCTCACCACTGGTGCCGGCGTCGCTGCCGCGGTTGGGACCGGTGTGGGCGTGGCCGACGCCACAACCGCGACGAACACTGCTGCGAGCATGGTCAACCTCCTGCGCTTGGGTGCGCCGGCTCCCCGTGCGGTGCTGGCCCCTTGCGCGCCTTCACGATGCGCGGTCTACCCTTCACCGGTGGTGCATCCTCGAGGTCGAAGGCGGCAAGGAGAATCGCATTCGTCTTCCGCACCTCATTCAGCGTAGCCCGCGTGCTCTGGTCCGTCCGGAGGATCGCGGCGATCAGGGAAACCGCAAGCAGCATACCCAGTAGTGCGCCCAACAACACTGGCAGGTTCTCGATGAGTCGTTCCATGGGTGATCCCCCTGCTAGTATGAGTACCATATGAGTACCATATGAGTACCAGGTACCACTTTCTCACCTTCAAGCCTCGGAGCCGTCTCCTGTATTGGTTCGCACGAGTCTACCACCGGTCCACGAGGGTCAGCGGTCGCGAAGGCAGCCCTCAGAGGTACAGCTTCCAAAACTCGAGCATCTTGTTGAAGAGGTGAATGCGGGCAGGGCGGTCGTCGATGGTGTGCTTGCGCATCGGGTAGATCATCAGGTCGAACGGCGTGCCCGCCTGCACCAGCTCCTCGACGACGGCCCAGGTGTGCTGCAGGTGAACGTTGTCGTCGCCGCCCCCGTGCACGAGCAGCAGCCGCCCGTGGAGGTCCTTCGCCCGCCTCACGAGCGAGGTGTTGTCGTACCCACCCGGGTTGTCCGCCGGGGTCTTCATGTAGGTCTCGGAGAACTTGGTGTCGTAGAAGCGCCAGTCGGTGTTCGGGGCGACCGCGATGCCGGCCTTGAACTCATGCGAGCGGGTCATAAGCCAGCAGCGTGGAGGTTCCTCCCCCGCTCCAACCCCAGATGCCCACGCGCCCCGGGTCCACCCACGGCTGCGACTTCAGCCAGCGCACGCCGGCCAGAAAGTCGGCGAGCTCGAAGTCGCCCCAGACGTTGCGGACCACGAGGTTCTCGAGCTTCTTGCTGATGCCGGTCGCGCTGCGCGGGTCCACGCTCATGACGACGTACCCCTCGCGCGCGAGGATCTGATCGAAAGGCGCGTTGCGCGCGAACGAGAACTCCCACGAGTCCTTCACGACCGGGGCCGAGGGCCCGCCGTAGACGTAGAGGATCGCCGGGTACTTCTTCGCGGGGTCGAATCCCTTGGGCTTGAGCAGCCGGACCGGAAGCGGGAAGCCGTCGGCGGCCGGTGCCGTGGTCAGCTCCTCACACGTCCAGTCGAGCGAGGCGATGAGGTCGAGGCGCGAGGTGGCCAGGACGGTCGTGCGCCCGCCCGCGTCGTGCAACGAGAGCGAAGGCGGCGTGCAGTGCGCCGAGGACGCATCCACCCAGGCTCTCCGGTCGGTGCTGAGTGAGACCACGTGCGCTCCGTCCTCCTTCGTGAGGCGCTCGAACCCCGACCCGTCCAGGCGCACCCGGTAGAGGTGGCGCTCGATCGGGGACTTCTCGAGGGCGGTGAAGTAGACGAAGCCGCCGGCCTCGTCCACGAACGCCGAGCCCAGCGCCTCGCCGTAGAAGGTGTCGGGGCCGCGCACCGACCACGCCCCGCGCGTCAGCTGCATGATCAGCGTCCCGTCCTCTTTGTACAGGTACAGGTGGGTGTGGCCGTCCCTCTCCGACGACCACACGAACCGCCGGCCGCCGTCGAGGAACTGCAGCTCGTGCTGGTTGACCCACGCGTCGTCCGCGTCCGTAAGGATGCGCTTGGCCTTCCCGTTCGCGCGCTCCGCGAAGTACAGGTCCAAGCGGGTCTGCATGCGGTTCGTCACCTGGACCGCCACGCCGTTTCCGTCCGGGAGCCACGTGACCCCCAGGATGTACTCGTACGGCATTGCCTCCGGGTCCACGAAGGCCGTCTTCCCGCTCGCGACCTCGACGACGCCGAGCGTGACCACGGGGTTCGCTCCGCCCGCCACCGGGTAGCGCTGCCGCACAACCCCCGGCACCGCGGGTCTGAAATCGGGGAAGAGGAACTCGCTCACCGGCGAGTCGTCCGCCCGCAGGAAGACGATCGCGCCCGAGTCCGGCGACCACCAGTAACCGGCCTCCTCGTGGTTGAACACTTCCTCCCAGTACACCCAGGAGAGCGCGCCGTTCAGGGTCGTGGCGGAGCCGTCCCTGGTGAGACGCGTCTCAGAATGAGCGGCGAGATCATAGACGTAGAGGTCGTTGTCCCGCACGAAGGCGACCTTCCGTCCGTCGGGCGAAAAACGCGCGATGCCCTCCTTCTCGGGGGTCCGCGTGAGGCGCTCGAAGCGGGACGTTCCGAGATCGAGCATGAAGAGGTCGTCGGCGAAGGTGTAGAGGGCCCGTGTGCCGGCAGGGTCGAAGGCGTCGGGCCAGCGCAGCGCCGTTGGCGCGTCCTTCTCCCCGAGCAGCGCCTTCAGGCTCGCGAGCGCGGCGGCGCGGTCCACCGCAGGCCGCCGCTCACGCGTACCGGCGGCGAGCCGCTCGATCGTCCTCTCCCCTTCCGGCCTCCTGCCGTCGAAGAGGAGCAGGTCGCCCCCGGTGGTCCAGGCGAACTTCGGCAGCTTCGTGGCGTTCTCCCCCTCGTCGCTGTAGATCCACTCGACGGTGAGGCGCTGCTGCCCCTGTGCGATAGCTGGCAGCGCAAGCAGCAGGACGAGGACACCGAGGACCTTCGCGATTTTCATGGCACGCTCCCCGCTCCGGGCCGGCGCCATCACGTGCCGGCGCGCTTGACGTACCTCTCGAGCCAGGTGTCCATCTCCCACAGCATGTGGAGGATGTTCTCCCTGGCGGCGTAGCCGTGGGCCTCGTACGGCAGCAGCACCAGCCGCGCCCTGCCGCCGAGCCCCTTGACCGCCTGGAAGAGCCGCTCGCTCTGGAGCGTGAACGTCCCGGGGTTGTTATCGGCGTCGCCATGGATGAGGAGCAGCGGCGTCTTGATGTTCCCGGCGTAGTTGAACGGCGACATCTTCTGGTACACCGGCATCGCCTCCCAGTACGTACGCTCCTCGGCTTGGAAGCCGAACGGCGTCAGGCTGCGGTTGTACGCCCCGCTGCGCGCGATGCCGGCGGCGAAGAGGTTCGAGTGCGCGAGCAGGTTGACGGTCATGAAGGCGCCGTACGAATGACCCATGACGGCGATGCGCTTGGGATCCACAACGCCCATGTCGTCCACGGCCTTGATCGCGGCCTGCGCGTCCATGACAAGCTGCTCGATGTAGGTGTCGTTGGGCTCCTCCTTGCCCGCCCCGACGATCGGGAACTGCGCGTTCTCGAGGATGGCGTACCCGCGCACGGCCCAGAAGTCCGGCGAGCCCCAGCGGAGGTAGGTGAAACGGTGCGGGGAATCCTTTACCGTCCCGGCCGCGCTCGGGTCCTTGAACTCCATGGGGTAGGCCTCCATGAGCATCGGCAACCTGCCGTCGCGAGTCTTGTCGTAGCCTGCCGGCAGGTAGAGGTCGGCGGACAGGTCCACGCCGTCCGTGCGCTTGTAGTGGATCTTCTGCTTCGTTACGCCCTCGAACGCCTTGAACGGGTTCTCGAGGAACGTGATCTGGCGCGGCTGCGCCTTCGAGCCGACCGTGCGGATGAAATAGTTGGGGAACCGCATCGGGCCCTCGATGCGGGTGAGAAGCACGCCCTTCCTGACGTCGAGGACGCGGGCGATCGTTTCGTACGTGGTGGCGCCGTCCGCCCACCACAGCCGCTTCGTCTTGCCCGCGGCGATCTCGTACTCGTCCAGGAACGGCCGGTTGCCCTCCGGCGAGAACCCCTCGCCCACGAGGTAGAGCTTCGCGCGGTCCTTGGATATGAGGAGCAGCTCGCGCCCGACCGCGTTCGGCGCCGTGACGAAGGTGCCCGGCAGGTGGTAGAGGTCCTCGGAGGAGTACTCGAACAGCAGCTTGGGTTGCGGGTTCTCCTGGTCCGGATGGATGAGGTAGCTCCGCACGCGGCGGTCCTTCCACCGGTTGTCGGAGATCATCGCGAGGCTCCCGTCGCCCCAGGTGACGCGGCGGAAGCGGTTCTTCGTCGCGGCCAGGAAGCGCGGCTGCTCCGCAAACGGCGCACCGAGCTGGTAGAGGTTGTCCCTGGCGGCGACATCCTTGGCGGGATCGCCGCCGTCCTGCGCTTCGGCCCACACCACCGTCGCGGGCGCGTCGTCCCGCCACTCGAAGTCGCGCCTGCCCGCCTCGACGGCGTCGAACGCGATCGGGATGCTGTCCTGGAGCGGCTTGTCGGCAAGCTCGGCCGCCGTCTTCCCGGTGCGGTCCACGACGTAGGCCCGATACGGGAAGCGCTCGTAAGGGAAGAGGTAGGAGAACGGCGCGTGGATCGTCTCGACGAGCAGGTAGCGCCCGTCGGGGGAGACCTCGACCGCACGGTGGATGCCGCTCGGCACGATGGGCTCTGCCGTCCCGTCGAGCGCGAACCGCTTCACCTCGCTGGCCGCGTAATGCTCGAACCTGCGCTCGTCGGCCTTCGTGTGCAGAAGGTCCTGGTAGGTTCGTGACGGCGCCTTCTTCCCCGTCGCCTCCTGGACGGCGGGTCCGGTGGGCAGCTCGGCCGTGTCGGTGTAGGGCTCGAGCGACGGCCGTACGCGGCAGACCAGGCCGGTCTCGTCCGGGGACCACACGCACGGCGCGCCCAGCACCGCCGTGAGAGCCGGCGACGTCACCCGGCTGGCGCGGCCGGTGGCCAACTCCACGGTCCAGAGGGCGAGCCCCGCGGGTAGGACCTGCGCAAAGGCGAGGTAGCACCCACGGGGCGAGAAACGCGGGTACTCGATCCGGATCGGATCCGGCAGGCCGGTCACCGGCACTGGTTTGCCGCTGGCAACCTCCTGGATCGCGATGCCGAGGAAGTAGGTGCCACGCGAGGCATCGTAGCTGCGCGGGTTGATCCGCAGGCCGGCCATGCGCAGCTCCGGCTGCGCCAGCTCCTCCAGCGTCCTGAAGCTCGACCGCTTGAGGAAGACGAGGTAACGCGCGTCCCGGTCCACCATCGTCTGCGGCGGCTGATCCACGTCCACGAGCTCGAGGATTTCCTTGGGGGGCTTCTGAAAGGTGACGTCCTGCTGTGCCGCCGCAGGGACAACGAGTGCGGCCGCCAGCAGTCCCACCACAAAAAAGCTCACCGTCGTCTTCGCCGAAAGCTCACGTTGCTCCATGTGATTCCTCCCTTGCACAGCCCGCAGCGGCGTGCCTGCCGGTAGGTATGGCATAACCGGCCGGCGTTCCCGGCCCCGCCAGGGGTCTGTTCCCGGGCACGTCCGGCCGGCGCCGGGCAACCGCCTGGCTCGTAGCATACGAGCACGCCGCGGATGATGTCTCCGGGATCGAGGCGCCGGAACTCGTAGCGGTAGACGTGGTGGAAGCCGCGGCCCACGAGCCGCACTCCGATGGACTCGTAGAAATCACCTGCATACTCGAGCACCTGGTAATCGCTCCAAGGCTTCTCGCGCGCTGCATAGATCGTGAGCGCGGCCGGCGAGCCGGGCTTCCCCATGACCACCTCGTCGGGGCGATCGGGCCCGAGCATCTCCTCCAGCCGCCTGCGCCGCGTCGTTTTTCTTACGGCCCGCATGGCGCGCCACGGGAGGGCGACCAGCGCCATCCCCGGCATCCGCTGCGAGTATGCCGCCTCGAGCGCCCGCACGATCCCCTCGGCAAAGCAGTAGAGCGTCACCCAGGCGACCGGCGTCACCAGGTAGCTCACGTAGCCCAGGGCGCCCATGCCGAAGAAGTCGCCGTACCCCAGGGAGCCCGGCTTGTTGCGGAGGTAGAGCCACCCGGGACCCTCCATGAAACCGTTCACGTAGCGCAGGAACCCGACGCCGAAGAGGCCCGCGAAGGAGAGCGCCTCCACCCAACCGGCAAACGCGTGCGCGGCCACGGAGGCGTACACGGACGGCCAGCCGGTTCGCTTCACATCCTCTGGGAACGTGCTCACGACGAGCGCGGTGAGCGTGAACTTGATCCGCTCGAGGAAGCCCTGCAGCAGGGTCACGCAGCGCTTATAGTCCGCCCAGCGCCCCAGGGTCAACGCCGTACCCGGCCGCCGCTAGGCACGCGCGGCCGGCCGCTACATTTCGAGGCCCTGTCGTTCGGACCGGCCGTCCTGCCCTACAGGACCGCCGATTTTCCCCTCACCCCGCCCTCTCCCGGAGGGAGAGGGAGACAATGTGGCGCGGTGCTACCTTCCCGACCGGTTCTCGTACGCCGGCTTCTTGGGCACCACCGGCGGCTTCTGCTTCAGGAGCCGGCCGATCTCCTCGATGGCCCGGTCGAGCTGCGGGTCGCCGCCGTCCCACATCTTGGCGGGGTCGTCCGTCACCTCGATGTCCGGGTCAACGCCGTGCCCCTCGACGATCCACTTGCCGTCCGTCGAGTAGATGCCAAAGGTGGGCACGGTGACCGTACCGCCGTCGATCAGGGCGGGCACGCCCGAGATGCCGATCAGGCCGCCCCAGGTGCGGCGCCCGATCAGCGGCCCGAGCCCTGCCATCCTGAAGTAGAGCGGGAAGCAGTCCCCGCCCGAGCCGCTCCAGCCGTTGATCAGCATCACCCTGGGGCCCGGGACGGACGCCGGCGGCCACTGCCAGTCCATGCCGTCCCGCACCGCCCAGTAGTTGGTGACCGGCCGGTTCAGGAGCTCGATGAAGCGGTCGGGGATCTGGCCGCCGCTGTTGAAGCGCTCATCGACGACGAGGCCTTCCTTCCTGAGCTGCCCCATGAACTGGCGGTAGAGCTCATTCTGCCCGCCCAGGCTCGTGTCGGGCACATAGATGTAGCCGATGCGCCCACCGGTGGCCTTGTCCACCTTGAGACGGTTGGCGTTGATCCAGGCCAGATTGCGGAGCCGCTCCTCGCTGTCCAGGGTCTTGACCAGCACCTGCCGGGAGCCTTCCATTGTGGACTTGTCGTTGACGGTCAGCATCACGTCCTTGCCGGCGAGCCCGTCGAACGCCGCCCACGGGTCCTTGCTGGTGTCCACCCGGGCGCCGTCCACGGCGAGCAGGTAGTCGCCCTCCTTCACCTTCAAACCGGGCTCCAGCAGAGGCGAGCGCACCTCGGCGTCCCATGGCGCCCCGTCATAGATCTTCTTGATCCGATAGGCGCCGTTCTCCAGCGTGTAGTCCGCGCCGAGGAGACCGACGCCGCGCTTCATCGCCTTCTCGAGGTCGCCGCCCCCGCGGTAGGTGTGCGAGGAGTTGAGCTCGGCGATCAGCTCCCCGAGCACGAAGTTCACATCGTAGCGGGTGACGCATTGATCGAGCAGGGCGCCGTAGCGTGTGCGCATCTCGTTCCAGTTCACCCCGTGCATGTTCGGGTCGTAGAAGTAGTCGCGCTCGAACCGCCAGGCGTCGTTGAAGATCTGGCGCCACTCGCCGACCGGGTCCACCGTCATCTCGAGCTCGGAGGTGGCGAGCTTCTTCTCCATCTTCTGATCGGGCTTGGGGTCGATGATCGCGAAGTCCTTCTTCTTGACGACCAGGATCTTCTCGCCGCCGGCCGCGATCTGGTAGGCGTCCGCGTCGGCCAGCACGGTCTTCTCCTCGCGCTCCTTGAGGTCGTAGAAGACGATCGGGCTCTTCTCCTCCTCGCCCAAGCCGGTGCGCGGCAGCCTGCGGTAGAACAGCTTGCCGGCCAACGCCTGGAGGTCGTCGAAGCGGCCCGCCTTGGGCGGCAGGATGACCACGCGCTCCTCGAAGTTCGCGAGGTCGATCTTGACCGGCTCGGGCTTGGCCGGCTTTTCCGCCTTCTTCTCGTCTTTGTCGGCCTTGTCCGGTTTCGCCGCCTCCTCCTTGCCGCCTTCGGCCTTCTTCCCCTCTTCCTTCTTGCCCTCGTCCTTCTTCTCGTCCTTCTTGCCCTCCTCCACGTCGTTGCGCGGGGCGAGCGGTGATGGCACGTCCACCCTCAGCGGGACCGCCACGAGGTTCGCCATGTTGGCGTAGATCCAGGTGTTGTCCACGTCCCCGTAGGAGGGCTGGAAGGTCTGTGCCGAGGCGTAGTACAGGTACTTGCCCTCGGGGTCAAAGACCGGCCGGGCGGCGTCGTAGAAGCCCGATGTCACCTGCGTGAGTTTCTTCTCCTGCGTGTCGTAGAGGAAGATCGCGCCGTTCCGGCTCTCGATATCGCGCCCGAACGCAACCCACCGTGAGTCGGCGGACCAGCTCGCGGTGAAAGCCTCGAGGGTGCCCTCGAACATGTACAGCCCCTTGTCCATCCTGGCGACCGCACCGGTGGAGACGTCGCACAGGTTGATGTTCATGGCCTGGTCCGCGAAAACCACGTTCTTGGAGTCCGGGGACCAGAAGATGCGGTAGCGGAAGCCGGGGCCGAGCTTGGTCACCGTACGCTCCTCGCCAGAGCCGTCGGCGTCGCGGACGGTGAGCTCGTACTCCCCCGCGCGGTCGCTCCAGAAGGCGAGAAGCTTGCCGTCCGGAGACCACGCCGGGTAACGCTCCGCTGACTCCGAGGTGCGGGTGAGGTTGAAGACCGGACCGTGCTCGGCGGGGAGACTGAAGACGTCGCCGCGGGCCTCGAACGCCACCCGCTTGCCGGAGGGGGAGATGCCGGCCCAGGTGATCAGGTCGGCCACCTTCTCGAGCTGCGGCTTGATCGTGGAGCGGTCGGTCACGACCTCGATCCTGACCTCGTGGGCCTTTTCCGTGGGAAGGTCGAGGAGGTAGAGACGGCCGCCGTTCTCGAACACGACCTCCGAGGGCCCAATGGACGGGAACTTGACGTCGTACTCCTCGAAGAACGTCACCTGCCGCACCTTGCCGGTGCCGGTGTCCATCGCCCAGATGTTGTTGCGCTTGTTCTTGTCCCGGTCGGTGAGGAAATAGAGCGTGGAACCGTGCCACATCGGCTGGCTGTAGTTGGCGCCATCATCGCCGACCTGCCTTGAGGCGTGGGTGGCGAGGTCGAACAGCCAGATCCGGGACATCCACCCGCCTCGGTACCGCTTCCAGGTGCGGAAGTCCTGGCTGTTCGGCACGAACGCGAGGGTCTTCCCGTCGGGAGAGATCTCGCCGAACTCACCGTACGGCACGCTCAGCTTCTCCGGCAACCCACCCTCGACGGAAAGCTTGTAGAGCTGGTTGAACCTCATGCTGGAGCTTGCCATCGGCGAGGCGTAGAGGATGGATTTGCCATCCGGGTACCAGTTCAGCATGCGGTCCGGCATGGGGTGGTGCGTGAGTCGCTTCGGCACGCCGCCTCCCGAGGGCATCACATAGATGTCCTCGTTGCCGTCGTAGTTGCCGGTGAAGGTGATCAGCGAGCCGTCCGGAGAGAAGCGCGGGAACGACTCCTCACCCGGGGGCGTGGAAAGCCTCACGGCGAGTCCGCCGGCCTTGGGTGCGACCCAGACGTCGCCCGCGTAGACGAAGGCGATCTGGGTGGCCGAGACGGCCGGTTGACGCATCAGCTGCGCGTTGACGGCCGCAAGAGCAGAGGCGGCGCAGGTCACCGCCGCCGCAACGAAGAACATGTTGAGATTCCGTCTCATTTATGTGCCTCCCCTGTTGATGATTCCGGTCGGTAGGAACAGCCACAGCGCGGCGCATCGGATGACGGCCACGCATCAAGGATCCAGTCTCACGTCAGCGGGTTGCCAGGCGAGGGAGCAGCAGGGCGAGCGGGTATCGGGCCAGAAGCGCCCCCACCACGGCCCCGACGCCTACCACGTTGGCGATTAACCACAGGCTCGCCCCTACCACCGGGACGAGCGACAGGCCGGCCAGGACGAGCAGGGCGATGCCGGTGCGCGGCAGCTCGCCGCGCCAGGCGCCCGGGAGGAAGCTCATCGCCGCCCTGCCCACCACCCAGGCGACGCCCACGATGCCGACGAGCTTTGCCAGCAGCAAGAGGCTCACCGCGAGCAGCAGGCAGGCCGCCCCCAGGGGCGTCGCCGTGACCGCCAGCGCCAGCATCACGGTGAACAACCAGACGAGGAGCGCGAGCACGCCGATCACCGGGCTCTGCCAGCTCTGCCGGGCCAGCCGCTCGCCCGTGCTGCGCACCCACCGCGGGAGCAGGAGCACCAGCAGGGACCCCAGCGTCACCCAGAGGCCGGCACGCAGCAGGTCCAGCCCCCAGGCCACGGGACCGCGGGCGCCGGCCGCCCGCCCCCGATCGAAGCTGAGCCCGCCCACGCCCACCGCACGGCCCGTCACCGTGCCCGGCCCGGAGGCGTTTCCGCCCACCGCCACCACGTCCCCGCGCACCACGGCGCCGGGGGCGAGCTGGACGTCACCGCCGAGCGCCACGACGTCCCCATCAACCTCGGAGGACACGTAGACGTCGCCGAGCACGGCCACCACCGGCCCGCGCGTCGGCTGCTCGACGGACACCGAAACACCTACCCGGGGCACCGGAGCGGCCGCAAGCACGCCCGCCAGGACCAGAGCGATCACTGCTGCCGCTCCCCGCGGGACCGCTTCACGAGCGAGACGACCGCCCAGCTTCCGCCGAGGGCGGCCGTCACGAGCCAGAGGAGGAGCCAGACGCCACCGGCTGCCACCACGGCCTGGGCGGCGTCCGTGCTGCCACGGGCGGCCGCCAGGGCGTCGAGCGCCGAGGCCACGATCCAGCCCAGCACGCCACCCACGGCGCCCGAGAGCGATGACATGGTTGCCAGGGCCGGGATGCCGCCCGAGAGCGCCAGGCTGGCTGCCACCAGGGCGAGGCCGGCGGCTAGGGGCAACCAGGCCGCCAGGCGGCGCCGCTGCCAGGGCGCCGGCGGGAGCGCCGCGACGATCCGGTGCACGGTCTCCTCGCTGGCCTCCGGGGCCTCGAGCCGGCCCAGCACCGCCAGCAAAGCAGCGTGCGCCCGGCACTGGGCGCACGCATCGAGATGGGCCTGGAGGTCGGCGTGCGGGACGGACCCTTCCGTCTCCAACCTGCGGCGCACCGCGGCGCACTGTTCGTTCACCCCAGACCCCCCATCTGCCCCAGGTATCCGCCCAGGGCCTCTCTTAGTACGCTATGGGCACGGAAAAGTTTGTTCTTCACCGTACCGAGCGGTAGTCCTTTCAGATCAGCGATTTCGTTGTAGGAAAGCCCGACCAGGTGGCGCAGCTTCACGAGCTCGCGGTAGGACGGGGGCAGACACTCGATCTCCCGCGCCAACGCCACCGCCAGCTCCCTGTTGGCGAGCTCCCCCAACGGTCCCCGGCGCGCGTCGGCCGGGTCGAGCCGCAGCCCTTCGCCCTCGTCGTCCTCGCCCAGCTCCAGGGAGACCGTCGGCTGGCGCCGGCGCCGCAGGTGGTCGATGGCCATGTTGTGGGCGATCCGGAACAACCAGGTCGAGAAGCGGAAGCGCGAGTCGTACTGGTCCAGGTGGCGCCAGGCCCGCACGAACGACTCCTGCACCAGGTCGCGAGCCTCCTCCTCCACCCCCACGATCCCGCCGACGTAGACCCGCAGCTTGGGCTCGTACCGGCGGACCAGCGTGGCGAAGGCGTCCTCGTCCCCCGCAAGCACGCGGGCAAGCACGACCGCATCGTCGTCCGGCACGGCGGCAAGTGTAGCCGGTTTCGCCCAGGCGCCGGCCCGTCCGATGAAATCACAGAGAACGAGACGCGTAAGCTATTCAAGCTTGTGAAAGCAAGTTGCAAAGGGGCGCACCCCGTGTAGAATGTGGTGCGTGTGCGGCGGGGGCCGGCGCCACGAGCAGCCTCCACAGGCATGATCGATTCGAACCCCACCCGATGTCGGGGAAACTATCAAGGAGAGAGGCCCATGTCGCAAATTAATGCCTTCGAGATGGCGCAGCGCCAGTTCGACGAGGTGGCGGACCAGCTCGGGCTCGATGCCGGGGTGCGCGCGGTCCTGCGCCGGCCCCTGCGCGAGTTCCACTTCCGCATCCCCGTCAGGATGGACGACGGTAGCCTGAAGGTGTTCGACGGCTTCCGCGTCCAGCACAACGACGCGCGCGGCCCGGCCAAGGGCGGCATCCGCTGGGCGGCCAACGAGACGATCGACACGGTGCGCGCCCTCGCCACTTGGATGACGTGGAAGTGCGCGGTGGCCGACATCCCGCTCGGCGGCGGCAAGGGCGGGATCGTCGTGGAGCCCGCAACGCTGTCGGCGCCCGAGAAGGAGAGGCTGTGCCGCGGCTGGGTGGACCAGATGTGGAAGAACATCGGGCCGCGCATGGACGTGCCCGCCCCCGACATCGGCACCACGCCTCAGATGATGTGCTGGATGATGGACGAGTACTCCAAGCTGCGCGGCGAGTACACCCCCGGCGTCATCACCGGCAAGCCGCTCGGCGGCGGCGGCTCGCTGGGCCGCACCGAAGCCACCGGCTTCGGGGTGATCTATACCGTCCGCGAGGCGATGAAGCACCTGGGTATCACCTCCCAGGGGACGAAGGTCTCCATCCACGGCTTCGGCAACGTGGCTCAGTACGCGTCGATCGGCTTCATCGAGATGCTCGGCGGCACCGTCGTGTGCGTCGGGTGCTGGGACCGCCAGGACAAGACGTCGTACACGTTCTCCAAGGCCGGCGGGATCGATCCACGCTTCCTGATGTCCATCACGGACCAGTACGGCACCATCGACAAGGTCAAGGCCAAGGCGGCCAGCTACACGATCGAGGATGGCGAGGCGTGGATCTCAAAGGACGTGGATGTGCTGATGCCGTGCGCTATCGAGGGCGTGCTCACCGGTGAGACCGCCCAGAAGATCGCCAAGGGCGTCAAGATCGTTGCCGAAGGCGCCAACGGCCCCACCACCCCCGAGGCCGACGCGATCATCAAGAAGCGGGGCATCTTCCTGATCCCCGACTTCCTGGCGAACGCCGGCGGCGTGATCTGTTCCTACTTCGAGGGCGTCCAGAACGACATGAACTTCTACTGGTCCAAGGACGAGGTCCTCGGCAAGCTCGACGACAAGATGACCGTCGCCTTCCACGGCGTCCTCGACATGGCGACCAAGAAGAAGGTCTACATGCGCGACGCCGCGTACATGGTGGCCATCGATCGGGTGGCCACCGCGATGAAGCTGCGCGGGTGGGTGTAGAAGACAGGGCACAGGGGACAAAGAAGAAAAGGCAAAGAGCCGAGGGGCGGCGAGGAGCCGCCCCTCATTCTTCGCCGCAGCCACGCCCTGTAACGACCTGCAGAGCGGGCGGGCAGCACTCATCTGATACGATTTGGACACGATGCAGACTGGGACTGCTGTCGCGCTGCTGCTCGTGGGCCTCGTCTTCTCCGCCCTCTTCGCGAGCGTCGAGACGGCCCTGACCGCGCTGCCGTTCTCGCGCGCCGCCGCCCTGGCCAGGAGGGGCGGCCGCGCCTCACGATGGGCATGGCGGCGCTGGCGGGCCAGGCCGCACCGGTTCCTGGTGGCGCTTCTCACCGGCAACACGCTGGTCAATGTCGGGATCTCCGCGGTCGCCACCGAGCTCGCCCTCGGGCTCTTCGGCGACCGGGGGCTCGGCATCGCGGTGGGGGTGACCACTCTCGTCGTGCTGACGTTCGGCGAGGTGACCCCCAAGACCCTGGCGCGCGTGGATCCCGAGGCGTTCTCACGCAAGGCAATCGTTCCAGTGGCCACCCTCGAGTGGCTCCTCACGCCGTTCATCGTTCCCCTGCTCGGCTTCTCCCATCTTGTCGCACGGCTCCGACGCGTCTCGCTGCAAAACACGCCGACCGCCTCACGCCCCGAGGACGTGCGCTTCCTGCTCACCCTGGCACGCAAAGAGGGGCACCTCTCCGAGCTGCAGCACAGCATGCTCGAGGCGGTGTTGCGCTTCGAGGGCGCCCAGGTCAGGCAGGCGCAGAAGCCGCGCACCGACGTGATCTTCCTCCCGGACACCCTCACCCTCGAGCAGGTGCAGGCACGGGTACATGCGCACGGCTACTCGCGCTACCCCGTCTACCACGGGCGCGACGACAACGTGATCGGCGTCCTGCACATCAAGGACCTGCTCCGCCCCGAGGTACGCACGATGCCGTGGACGGGCGTTCTGCGGCCGGCGCTGTTCGTGCCGGAGAGCAAGCGCGTGGTCGATCTCCTGCGCGAGATGCGCGAGAAGCGAAGCCATATCGCGCTTTCCGTGGATGAGTACGGCAACCTCGCCGGCCTGGTGACGCTCGAGGACCTGCTGGAGATGATCGTGGGCGACATCCAGGACGAGTTCGATACCTCCCAGCCGCTCTGGAAGGCCGAGGTTCCAGGCACCTGGCTGGTGCGGGGCTCGTTCCCCCTGGAGCGGCTCGCCCGTTTGACCGGGAAGCCTCTGGAGCCCGCCACCGACTACAACTCGGTGGCCGGCCTGCTCCTCGAACTGGCTGGCAAGGTGCCGGCCGCCGGGAGTCGCTTCCAGGTCGGAGAGCTGCTCTTCGAGGTCGTGGAGGCGTCGCCTCGCCGCATCGAGCGGGTGCGGGTCAGCCTCTCGGCACCGGCGGCGTGACCACCGGCGTGCGAGGCGCCGCACCCCCGAGCACGAGAAGGACGTTGTCCACGGCCAGGTCTGCCATCGCGGCACGGGCCTCGACGGTGGCGGAGCCCAGGTGCGGCAGCAGGACCACGTCACTGCGGGACAGCAGCCCGGGGTGGACCCCGGGTTCGCGCTCGTAGACGTCCAGGCCCGCTCCGCCCAGGTGCCCGTCCTCGAGAGCCGCCACGAGGGCGGCCTCGTCCACCACCTCGCCGCGGCTGGTGTTGACGACAACGGCACCCTGCGGCAGCAGGCGCAGCCTGCGGGCATCGAGAAGGGGTGTCGTCTCGGGGTTCGAAGGGCAATGGAGCGAGAGGACCTGGGAGCGCGGCAACAGGGTCTCGAGGTCCGCCACGTACTCGGCGCCGGCGCACTCCCCTGCCGGGCTGGGATCGTGGTAGAGGACCCGCATCCTGAAGCCTGCCGCGCGCAGCGCCACGGCACGCCCGATCCTCCCCATGCCCACGATGCCCAGCGTTCTCCCCTGCAGACCGGCGCCCAGGAGGAGGTCCGGCCTCCAACCGAAGAACTCCCCGCCGCGCACCATGCGGTCCCCCTCCACGACCCGCCGGGCGACGGCCAGGATGAGCGCCCAGGTGAGATCGGCGGTGGCCTCGGTCAGGACGTCCGGTGTGTTGGTCACCCACACGCCCGCGCTGCGGGCCGCATCCAGGTCCACGTTGTCGAAACCGACCGCGTAGTTGGCGACGACTTTGAGGCGGGGGCAGAACCCGAACACGTCGGCCGTCACCCGGTCGGCGAGCAGGCAGATGAGCGCATCCGCGTTGGCCGTGAAGGCTGCGAGCTCGCCGCCCGTCAGGGCGGGCCCCGGCTCCCGCACCCGTACATCGTGGCGGGCTGCCAGGCGTCCCAGGGCCTTGCCGGGCAGCGCCGCCGTGACCGCCACCTCACTCATTCGGAAGCACCCAGCCCTCGATCGGCGCCAGGATGCGGACCAGGTCCTCCTCCACGCTGCCCGACTTGGGGGTCTCCACGATCCGCCCCACCTCCGAGCCGCCGGTCGTCACCACGATGGTGGGCACCAGCTCGACGGCCCCGTAGGGGTAGAGCTTGGAGTCGATGGTCTTGCTGCGGTCGAGGCCGAACAGGCGCGGGGGTTCGAAAGGCGACCGCTGCCCGAGCGCGAGCAGGATCGCCTGCAGGCGCGGAATCTGCTCGCGTGAGTCACCGCACCAGGTGCCCATCGCCACCACGAGGCCATAGCGCAGCTTCGCGGTGCGCAGCATCTCCAGCCACTTCTCCTGCGCCTTGTACTTCTCGCGCTCCTCGCGCCAGCCCTGGTTGTCGCGGTCGAGGCGCTCGGCGGTGATCGGCCCGTACCAGACCGGGTAGTAGGCCGGCAGTGGGCCCTCGCCCACCCGCATCCGCAGGATGCGGTCGCCAACGCGCAGGCGCCGGGCGACCTCGAGGCCGGCGGCCAGGGTCCCGATGTGCGGGTAGCGCCCGAGCAGGTGCGGTCGCGGCGTGAGCGTGACGAAGATCTGCGAGCCCCCGGTGTCCGGCCCCGCCAGCGCGATGCCGACGGAGCCGGTCTCGTAGGGCGCCAGCGTGAGCTCGTCACGGATCACGAAGCCGGGTCCGCCCCAGCCGTCCCCGCGCGGGTCTCCCCCCTGTACCACGAAGTCCGGCTCCACGCGGTGGCAGGTGAGGTCGTCGTAGAACTTCTTCTCCGCGAGCCCGGCGATGCGGAAGCACTCCAGTGGGGCCGAGGCCGCGTCGAGGGCGATCTGCAGCGTGCCTCGCACGGTCACCACCTCGATCCAGCGCGTCTTTCCGGCCCACTCCACCACCTGCCGGTAGAACGCGAGGTCCTCGCCGGTCTTCACCTCGGGCAGCGGCTGCCAGACCCCGCGCTTGACCAGGACACCCCACGCCGCCCGCGCCACGACCGGGTCGGGCGCGCCGACGAGCTTCTCGAGGGCCGCCCGCGCTTCGGGGGCGAGCGCATCGCCGCGGGCGAGGGCGTCCACCAGCGCCACGGCCGCATCGGGGATCTGCTTGCCGTTCTCTCGCTCCAAGAGGCGCAGCAGCTCCGCGGTACCCGGCAGCGCCTTCCGTTCGGCGAGCGCCTGGACTGCAGCCGCACGCACCGCCGGATCCTGGTCCGCAAGGCTCTGGTTGAGCGCCGCGGTGACCGCGAGGCTCGCGTCCTCGCCGAGGGTCTCGACCGCCGTGAGCCGCACCTCGACCTGCGGGTCGGCAAGGGCCCCGATGAGCTGCCGCTGGCCTTGGTTGACGTGCCTGAAGGCCTTGACCGCCGCCAGGCGGCGCGGCAGCTCCTTGGAGGCGAACCACTCCCTGACGGTCCGGTCGCTGCCCACCTCACCGAGCTGCGCGAAGGCGACCAGTGCCTCGCCGGACACCCACGGTTCACCGGAGGTCATGGCGCCCTTGAGCTGCTCCTGGCAACACCGGGCCGCCCCGGCGAGGCGGATGGCGGCGACCCGCTCGTGTACCCGCTCCGGGTCGCTGTCGGCAGCCAGCCGCTGCACCCTCTCGACCGCCGCAGGGGGAAGCACCCGGCCCGGGTCCTTGCGCAGCCCCGCCTCCAGCCCCTGGAGAGCCGCGATCCGTACGCGGGCGTCCGCATCCACGATTCCGTTGAGCAGCTCGGACCACAGAGATCCCGGCTTGCCGCGCCTTGCGCCCTCGAGCGCCACCATGCGCACTAGCGGGTCGGCATCCCTGCTCGCCTGCGAGAGGCCCGCGACCGCCTCGGCCTTGCCCGAGCGTGCTAGCGACCAGACCGCCGCGAACCGCACGCCCTGGTCGCGGCTGGTCATGAAGGTGGTCGCGCGCTTGATCCACAGGATGCCCGGGAGCCGCCAGAGCTCCTGCAGGAGCGCCGCCTGGACGGCGGGGGACTTCTCGAGAGCGAGCCGCTGGAGAACCCATAGGTCGCTCCCGTCCAGGCCGGCCATGCCGGTCCCCCACGCGGCCGCCGCCCGGACCACCGGGCTGGGGTCCTGCAGCAGGCGCCGAAGTTCCTTGCCCAGCGCCTCGCGCTCGGCGGTTTTGCCGAGGAGCATGAAGGCCAGCCGCCCGGTTGCCTGGGCCGAGGCCGATCGCACCGCCGCCGCGGGGTCCCGGCCCAAGGTGCCGAGGAGCGCGACCGCGCCGGGGTTGGCCAGCTCGCCCAGCGCCCGGGCCACCGCCTCGCGCACGGCGAGATCCGGGTTACGCACCAGGGTCTGGAGCTGCGCGGTGTCGAACCGCCGCGCGTCGGCGAGAGCCAGCACCTGGGCGCGCGGTTCGGCGCTGGAGGCCGCGGGATCCGCGGCCACGACGCTCGGGACGGAAGCAAAGACTGCAAACAGGCAGGCAAGAACGCGCTTCATCACTTTCGCTCCTCGCGGCGCGAATCGCTGGCCGCCTCGTTGTAGCAGACGTAGCAGATGGGACCGGCGTCCGTGTCCATCTTCTTCCACTCGAGCAGGGGCCCCAGGTCGCGCCCGCACCGGAAGCACCGCCTGGGGTCCTGTTCGTTTCTGTTCATCCTTGAGACCCTCTCATTGCAGGCGGCATTCTCTCGTATTCCTCATCCCGCCGCCACCCTTCCTGCCAGGGTTCGCCACCTCGTAGGTTTCATTTGCCCCGCAGGCCCGAAACGGTCCTCCTCTTGCAGCTGCGTTGCGGCTTTCTTGTTTGCCCGGGGGTGGCTTCGCCCTTTCTCTTTCCCCGCGGGTGCGCGACCTGGATTCCTATGCCACTTCGTAACGTCTTTGATTTTGCCGGCGCCGTGGGTGGCTGGCCGTGCGGCCTTGGCCGCCCCCGCGGCCTGCGGCGGCACGCTCCTCCGCCAGTGACCGAGCAGCGGCGCTCACCGTAGGGTCCCTCGTCATTCCCCGCCTGCGCTTCGCTGCGGCTGGGCTGCCGACACCCCACGGCGATCGCCGCGCTCGGGGCCCACGGGCTCCGGAGAGATTAGCCACCCGCGGCACCGGCGGATTGAATGCCCCCCTCCCGTAACGCGGTGGTTCTGCCGAGGGGGCGAGAATCCTGGCGAGAGCATCCGGTGCGCGCAGGTGCTTGGCGAACGGGAGGGTGGTGGTGAAATCCGGCGTGCGGGCGGTAGGAGCCATGTCGCCGAAGCGTGCGGGCCCCGAGCGGTCAGACCGGCGGGTGGAGACGCTGGCCCCGACCGAGCTCCTCATGCGAGGGAGGGGAACAGCGAGGCTCCGCACGCCGGTCTGCGCCTGCTCGGTCGCACGCGAAGGCAAGTCGGAGCTGTGGCCTTGATGGCCGCAGCGAACGACTGCTCCAAGCCCGCGCGCCACAAAAAGAGCCCACGGAGTGGCAAAGGAGAAGCTAACCACCCGCGGTAACGGCAATTTAAAAACCTCCACGCAATGGGAAAGAAAGAACTAGGCTCCGTGCAGAAGACGATCAGCGAGGATGCTGGGAAGGCCAGCGCCGAGGATCCGCTTCCTGGCCGCCTCCACGTTATACGGGACCCGGTAGAGGGTGAGGCGGCCGATTTCGGAGTCGTACATCGCGTAGGACGCTCGCGGGTCGCGGTCGCGCGGCTGCCCCACCGAGCCGGGGTTGATCAGGTAACGCCGGTTGGCGTCGAGGTCGATGACGACCCGGCTGCCCCGGAGGAGCACGCCCACCAGGCTTTCGCGACCATTCACGATCTCGAGCTCGAAGAGACAGGGCACGTGCGAGTGCCCGTAGAACGTCACTCTGGCGGGGATGTCGTGGAACGCCGCCTGGGCCTCGCTCTCGCTGAAGAGGTACTCATCCTCGTCGCCCGGGGACCCGTGACAGATCGCAACGCCCTCCTCGACGACCTTGGGGCCGACCTGCAGGCTCTCGAGGTAGCGCTGGTTCGCGACGGTCAGGACCTCGGCGCTCCAGAGTGCGGCCCGCCGTGCGTGGGCGTTGAAGAAGACCGCGCCCTGCTCGGGGTCGAGCACCACGCGGTCGTGGTTGCCGCGCACCGCGATCACCTTGCTCCCCATCATTCGCAGGCGCTCGACCACCTGGTTGGGGGCGGCGCCGTACCCCACTGCATCGCCGAGAAAGAGCACCGCGTCGCGGCGCTTGCGGGCCGCGTGCGCGAGCACCGCGCGGAACGCCTCGAGGTTGCCGTGGATGTCGGAGATGATCAGGTACCTCACGCCAACCTCTCCAGCTCCAGCGCGAGGCGCCCGGCGAGCGCCTCCGCGTCCTCGGCCGGTCCCGGCCGCACGGTGAGATCCGCCATGCGGTAATGGGGTAACCTGCCGGTGTAGAGCTCAAAGGCCTTCTCGGGGGAGCCGAAGAGCGGCCTGTCGCCGCGCTTGCCGGGCAAGCGTCGCAGGACCTCACCCCAGGGGACGTCCAAAAAGACCGAGACCCCGAGGCGGCGGATCAGCTCGCGGTTTCCCGGTTGGACGAAGGTCCCGCCGCCGGTGGCCACGACCAGGGCGGGAAAACGAAGGGCGGTGGCGAGCTGGCGCGTTTCCTCGGCTCGGAACGTGCCCTCGCCGAGCTGCTCGAAGATCCGCGCCACACCCATGCGCAGGCTCGCCTCCACCCGTGCGTCCAGGTCCCAGAACAGCGCCTCGGACCGGCTCGCCAACGCCCGCCCGGTGGTGGTCTTCCCCGCTCCCATGAAGCCAACCAGGAAAACCCGCATGTACCCCTCACCGATTTCCGGGGCGAGCTACTCCCTGTTCGAGAAGCGATCCATGAACTGCGTCGAGAGTCGGCCCTCGACGAAGTCGGACTCCTCGAGGATCTTGAGGTGAAGCGGGATCGAGGTACGGATCCCGCCGATCAGGAACATGGAGAGCGCCCTCTTGGCGCGGCGGATCGCCTCCCCCCGGCTGGCGCCGGACACGATGAGCTTGGCGATCAGCGAGTCATAGTAGGGTGGGATCCTGTAGCCGCGGTAGATGTGGGTGTCGATCCGGACCCCGGGACCGATCGGAAATGCGAGCTCGGTGATCTCGCCGGGCGACGGGGCGAAGGTCACGGGATCCTCGGCGTTGATGCGAAACTCGATCGCATGCCCCACGAAGCGCGGGCGGCGCCGGAGCGAGAGCGCCTCGCCGTTGGCCACCCGCAGCTGCTCCAGCACGAGGTCCACCCCGGTCACGGCTTCGGTCACCGGGTGCTCGACCTGGATGCGGGTGTTCATCTCCATGAAGTAGAACTGCCCAGCGTCCAGGAGGAACTCGACCGTCCCGGCGCTCGTGTAGCCCACGGCCGCGGCGGCCGCCACGGCGGCCTCGCACATCCTGTCGCGCAGCTCCGCGTCCACGACAGGAGAAGGTGCCTCCTCGATGAGCTTCTGGTGGCGCCGTTGGATCGAGCACTCGCGCTCGCCGAGCGCCACCACCCTCCCGCCACCGTCCGCCAGAATCTGCACCTCGATGTGGCGCGGCGCGGTGAGGTACTTCTCCAGGTAGACGTCGCCCACGCCAAAGGCCTTCTCGGCCTCGTGGCGGGCGGTGTCGAACACGTGCCGCAGCTCGCGGACGTCGCGCGCCACCCTCATCCCCTTGCCGCCGCCTCCAGCCGAGGCCTTCAGGATGACCGGGTAGCCGATCTGCTCTGCGAGCTGGGTCGCGCCCTCGCGCGAGGCCAGGGGCTCCGAGGAGCCCGGGAGAACTGGCACGCCACGCTCGGTCACCGTGCGGCGGGCGTTGGCCTTGTCGCCCATCGCTCGGATCGCCTCCGGCGGCGGCCCGATCCAGACCAGGCCGCACTCCTGCACGATGTCGGCGAAGTGGGCGTTTTCCGCGAGGAAGCCGTAGCCGGGGTGAATGGCATCGGCGCCGGTGATCTCCGCCGCCGCAATGACCGCGGTGACGTTGAGGTATGAGGCGTTTGCGTACGCCGGCCCGATGCACACCGACTCATCGGCCATGCGGACGTGCAGCGAGTCCCTGTCAGCCTCCGAGTGGACCGCTACGGTGGCGAGGCCGGCCTCGCGACAGGCCGCGATGATTCGCAGGGCGATCTCCCCGCGGTTGGCGATCAGGACCTTCGAGATCATGGCGCACTAGGCAGGCCGGATGGCGAACAGCCGTTCTCCGAACTCGACCGGCTGGGCGTTCTCGGGGTATCGCCTCACCATCGTGCCCGAGACGTCGGCCTCGATCTCGTTCATCAGCTTCATCGCCTCCACGATGCAGAGGACCTGGCCCTTGGAAACGGGGTCGCCGATCTTGACGTACGGCTCGGACTCCGGGCTCGACGCCGTATAGAAGGTGCCCACGATCGGCGAGGTTACGAAGGACAGGCCGTCGTCGCCGGGCTCAACCGCAGGGGCTTTGGTCGCTGGCGCGACCCCGCCCGCCGGCAGCGCCACGGGGTTTCCGGGGTGGCCCGCCGCCGCGAGCTGTGGGGGCAGCAGCGGGGCGCCGGCGCGTGCGTCGACCTGGGGCGCCGCAGGCACACCGTCGATATGCACCCGCATGCCGTCCCTTTCGACCTCGATGCCACCGACACGCGTCTCGGAGACGATCCGGATCAGCTCGCACAACTCTGCAAAGGTGAACATCACACTCCCCTCAGGTGAATTCCTGGCGCAGACGCGAAGCCGCGGCCCGGCTTACGAAGCGGGCCTTGCCCGGGCTGCCGTCACGGCCCACGACAGTCATCAAGTAGTAGTTGCCGGTGATGGCGGTGACGAGTACCACCGAGCGCTCAGCCGTCACCATGACCTGTTCAAGCTCTCCGAGCTGGAGCTCGCGGTTCGCCGTCGTGATCTCACGCAGGAACGTCGAGTACTCTGCGATGAACTCCTCACATTGCCCCGGGCGGCCACCCCAGCTCTGGACCGGGATCCCGTCCATGTCCGCGATTGCGGCCAGTGACACCCCCGAGCACTCCCCCACCTTGGCGAGGACCTCCGAGAAGTTCATCGCGTCGCTCTTTCCTGGCCAAGTGTAAGGCACGCGAGCCAGTGCTGCAACGCCGCGATCTTGCGCTCGCGCTGCGAGAGCGGCGGGGGCGCCGCCGGCAGAGGTTCCAACATGTCCTGGACGAGCGAGAGGAGGTCTCGCGCCTCCGTGTTGCCCGGCTGTCGCTCGAGGAGGCGCTCGAGGACCAGCGTGGCCTCGCCCAGGGCCTGCTGCTGCACGTAGAGCCGCGCGAGCGCCAGCGTGGCGGGCGGGTGCGATTGCACCGCTCGGGAGATCGGAGCCGAGGGCGCCTGCAGCACGGCTTTGAGGACCGCGGGTGCCTGCTCGCTGTCGGGCGCGGTGAAGAGCTCCTCCTCGTGGGTGGCCTCCGCCGCCGGGGCCTGAGCGGCCGCGGGCGGTTCGGGGAGGTCCAGCGCCTGTGGGGCCGGCGCGACGGGGCGCGGCGGCACACCGGGCGCCTCGGTCTCGGGCCGGGTGAAGACCTCCTCGACAGGTTCCTTCGCGGCCCCCTGCACGTCGGGGGTCTCTAGGGGCGCCAGAGCCGGGGCCTCGGGGAAGAGGTCCTCGGCCACGTCGGTGGTGACAGCAGCCTGGCCGGTGGTCCCCGGAGCGGCGGGTGGTGCTTCGGCCGCGGCCTTGATCAACGGCTGGATGACGATCTTCGCGGTGTCCGTGGGCGCCGGGGGAGGTGCGGCAGCGGGCTCGGGGGCCGGTTCCGCTGCGAGGTCCGCGCTGAGCCCGTCCACTGCAGCCTGCAGCACGTCGTCCCCGGGCACCAGCTCGATGCACTGCTTCCAGGCATCCAGCGCCGCGGGGCGGTCCCCGAGCGCCAGGTACGCCTCACCGAGCAGGCGCCCTGCGACCGGGTTCTGGCGGTCGAGCGCCAGCGCCTGCTCCAGGCCCTCGACGGCCTCCGCGGCCTGGCCGGCGTCCACGCAGGCCCGTCCGAGCGCCACCCAGGCGGCCACGTAGCGCGGGTGGTGCGCAAGGCCGGATCTCAAAGCGTCGGCAGCCTCGCGGCTCCGGCCCTCGCGGCGGAGCAGCTCCCCGAGCTGGTAGAACTGCCTGGAGCCCGGGTGAGTTGCCAGCTCCCGCTGCAGCTCCGCGATCCTGCGAGCGCTCTCGCTCATCGGGTCATTCTACCGCCTTCCATCGAAAAAAGAGGCTGCGGTCGCACCGGCGCCGGTTCTCACCTGGGCGCAACAATCAGCGCACCTGGCTGCTCGTTGCCCGGCTGAACAGAGGATCCAGGAAAACCGAGATGCCCGAAACGATGGCGAACGTGCGCTGGAGATCGGGCTGGGCGTACGTGATGCGCTCGCGCTGGTAGACCATCCCGATGTTGACAGCCGCGGAGGAGGAGAGCATCAGGCGCACCCCCGACTCGATCTGCATCACGTAGCTGGTGGCCTGCCGGGCGTCGCCGAACGCCCACATGGTCGAGAAACCGGCGTACGGGATCACGAAGCGCCTGTACGTACCGAAGTTGTAGCGGTAGAAGAGGCCGGCGGTCCCGCCCCAGTAGTTGTAGCCCTCGTTCGGGTGGCTGTAGATCACCGACCCGATCGGCCCCACTTCATGGTGGTCCGTCACGAAGTAGCCGCAGCGGCCGGTGAGGGTGACGCCGTTCCCCCAATCGCCCTCCTGCAACACGAAGCTGAAACCGAGCTCGGCCTGGGCCGGCTGCAGCACGATGGGTTTCTCCTCCGCGCCGGCCGACCGGCCCAAGATCGGGAGGACCAGGAGAACCGGGACGAACCAACGAACGCTCATGTCTTCCCCCAATTTTCCGCTGCGGCTGCCTGAAATGAGCCATTCTAGCCGAGCGCATCCTGGACGACCACACAAAGAAGCGGGCCGCGGAAAATCCCGCGGCCCGCCGGTTCGCATCGTGCATCCAACTACGGCGTCACCGTCACGAGTCGCGCTGCGCCTGTGCGTTGCTGAGAGTAGGCCACCGGTCCGGCGGTGATCGTGGTCGTGCCGGGAGCGACCCCGGTGAACTCACGGCGAGTGGCCGTGGTCTGCGCCGGCGGAGAAGGTCACGCGACGGCGGCGGACAGTGGCGAACGCTCCGGGTTCGCCGATGCTGAGCGATGCACCACCGTCGTGGCAAGCGACCGGCTGGTTGAACGTGATCGTCAGGTTTTGGGTGGTCGCGGTCCCAAGGGCAATCGTCATCGGATTCGGCGTGAGTGTGATCGTGAACGGCGGGGTCACCGTCACAGTCGTGGTCGCTTGTGCGTTGTTGATCGATGCCACCGTGACCTGCGGTGATCGTGACCGTTCCGGTACCAACCGCGGTGACGAGGAAGGTCACCGTGGTGGCGCCGAGCGGTAGTGCCACGGACGCCGGGATCGTGGCGACGGCCGGGTTCGCCGAGGTGAGCGTCACCGAGATCGCCGAGGGATCCGGTGGGCTGAGCGTAATAGTCATGTTGGCAGCTGCTCCCGGCGCAAGGATCAACGGATTCGGCGAGAGACTGAGGACGTACGCCCCCGTCACCGTAACGGTGAGGGTCGCCGTGGCCCCACCCAGCCCCTGAGGCAGCGTCGTCGGCAGGGTGGCGGTAAGGTAGCCTGGGTTCTGCGGGATCACTGCGGTGACGGTGAAGGTGGTGAAGGTCGTGAACGCCGGGATCGTGACGGTCGGCGGGAAGGTGATGAAAGCCTAGGCGTGACCGGCCAGAGGTCAGCGTGACCACGGTGGGCGTCGGCTGCGCGGCCGCCATCGTGATAATGACGTTGGAGACGAAGCCAACCGGCCGGTGAGCGTCCATGGCTAGGCGTGAACGTAAGTGGCAGGTTGACGATGATGTTGGTCGTGGCCTGGCCTCCCCCGTACTGGCCGGGGAGCGTCGCGACTACGGTGTTGGGTACCGAGTTGGGGCTGACCTGGTTGGCGTTGATCGTGTACTGCGCCGTGTTGGTGCCCGCCGCGAAGGTCACGCTCGGGACCGAGAGCGTGATGACGCCCAGCGGGCCGGTGACGGTCAGCGGCACGGTGATCGCCGCCGGCGCCGGCGTGTTCAAGGTGAGCTGTACGGTGAACAGGCCACCAACCCAGGCGGCAATGTTGGTCGGGTTGGCGGACAGGGTGAGGGCCGTAAGCGTCGTGACGGTCCAGTTGCTGGTGGAAACGGTTACGGCGTCGATCTGCAAGTTAGCCGGGACCGTCGCGGTGCCCGCACCCACTGCGGTGACGACCGTCGTCGCGGTCGAGGTGCCCGGCGGGAAGATGAGCGTGTTGGTGCCGAGGGTCGCGATGCCCGCCGGAGGCGCGCCGATCACGAGCTGGGTCGTATGGCCGCTCGCGGCCGGGTTGTTGAGCGTCGCGGTGAGCGTCGCGGTCGCCCCTGGCACGAGGGTCATGGGGTTCGGCGAGAGGGTGAAGGTGTACGGCGTCACCGTCACGGTCGCGGTGGCCTGGGCGTTGCCCAGCGAGGCCACCGGGCCGGCGGTGATCGTGGTCGTACCGGGTGCGACGCCGGTGACCACGGCGGTGGCCGTTGTGGTGCCGGCCGCGAAGATGACCGGCGAGGTGACGCTGGCGATCCCCGGGGCCGCCGACGTGAGCGTCACCGAGGTCGTTGTCGGGGCCGGGTTGTTCAGCGTGACGGTCATGTTGATGGACGCCCCGACGCCCAGGCTCATCGGGTTGGGCGTCAGCGTGATGGTGAAGGCGTTGACGGTGACGGTCGAGGTGGCCGTGCCACCGCCGTACCCCGGCGGGAGCGTGCCCGTGATGGTGACCGGGCCGCCGACCGTGAGGCCGGTCACCGTGAAGTTGGTAAACGCCTGGTTGGCCGGGATCGTCACCCGCGGCGGAGCGCCTACGACCTCCGGACCGAAGGAAATGACGCCGTTCGGGCCATTCTGGGTGATGTACACGTCAACAGGTACGGGTTGCGCCTTGTCGATGCTGGCAATGAAGTTTGCGGTGGCGCCGACGGCCAGGGGCTGTGAGGCTGGCGCCAGGGCCAGCACGAGCGGCGTGACGGCTACCGTGACCTGCGCGCTCGCCGCAGCCGCGCCGTAGGAACCGTTGATGGTGACCGTGCCGGTTGCTGCGCCGGCGGTAATCGCCAGGGTCGTGGTGCCGCTGATCGGCACCGTGACGGTGGTGGGGAATACCGGCGCGGACAGGATGCCGCTCGGTCCGGCCAGGGTAAGGTTGACCGTGGCGGGCGCCGAAGGCGGCGGGCTGATCGAGACGTTCAAAGAGGCGGTCTGGGTCGGGGCAAGGGTCTGTGTCGCCGGCGTGATGGTAAGCGTCACGGCCGGGGCAATAACCGTTACCGTCGCCGATCCGGGGGTGAGGCCTCCGGAGGTTCCCTGCAGCGTGACGGTGCCGCCCGTCGCACCGGCGGTTACCGAGAGGGTGCCGCTACCACCCGCCGGGACGGTGACCGTCACCGGGAACACCGGTACCGAAACGACCCCAGCCGGCCCGATGAGGTTCACGGTGACGGTGGTCGGGGCGCCGGACGGCGGGTTGATGGAGATCCCAAGGGTCGCCGAACCCCCAGGCGAGAGGTTGATGGCGCCTGGCGTGAAGATGATTCCAGTGACGGCGGTCGTCACCGTCAGGGTGGCGGTCGCCGACGCGCCGCTGTACGTGGCGATGATCGTCGCCGTTCCGGGGTTTGCGCCAGCCGTGACGTTGAAGGTCACGGTCTGCTGCCCGGCCGCGATCGGTACCAACACCGAGGTCGCCGAGGCGATGACGCCGGCACCGCTCGGAGAGATCACGATCTGGATGTTGCCAGCGGTTGCGGCCGGCCTGCTCAGGCTCACGGCGTAGGTGATCGACGTACCGCCCGCGATCGAGGCCGTGACCGGCGTCAGGGTCATCGTGATCGGCGGCAGCGCGCCCTGGCAATCAACGGCGCACGGCTGGATGACGAGCGCTCCCTTCAACGTGTTGGAGCAGTTCGTAAAGAAGTTCCTGATCGTGAGATCGATGGCGGTGGGGACGGACCTCTGCCCCTGGGTCACCCCGTCGGGAAGCGTGCAGGCGACCTTCTGGAGCGCAACGGCCGAGAGGTCCGGGATCGTGAACTGCACCTGCGTGCTGTTGACGAACGTCGTCGGGACCTCGACGGCCGGGCTGGTGAACACCGCCCGCATGCCCGCCTCGAAGTTGACGCCGTTGACCGTGGCGGTGTAGCCCGACCACGGGCTCGAGTGGATGTACGAGCTGTCGGTGCAACCCGTGCCGGGCTCGGGGATGACGTTGCTGCCGCCGCCGAGCGCGCCGCCGCTGACGGTCACGGACGTGACGAGTGGGACCGCAGCAAGATAGATAAACGTCGGCCCGGTTGCGCTGACATTCGAGTCTACGTTGGTGACGACCGTCGGGCCGCTCTGGTCAACGCAGCTGCGGTGGAGAACGCCGCTCGACCGGACCACCAGCTCGGTGCCGGAGACCGAGAGGACCGTGGCCGAAAAGCCGCCCAGTGACACTGCCACCGGCGCCACGAACCCCTGGCCGAAGATCGTCACCACGGTGCCACCGGTGTCCGGGCCCAGGCCCGGCGAGATGGAGGAGATGAACATCGCATCCCCGTAGCGGTACGGCAGGGCGTTGGAGGTCTTGCCGGTGTTGACGTTGACCACCGTGACGTTGTAGGTGATGGGGGTTCCCGGCTGCGTGGCCGTGACGCTTGGCGTCAGGCAGACCACCTGGTTGAAGTTCGACGAGATGACCTGCGCCTGGCGGTCGTTGAAGAGCACCTGCACGGGGGTCTGGAAGCCCTTCCCGTTTATGGTGACGCGGGTGCCGCCCTCGAGGGGCCCGGCGTTGGGGGACAGCGAGTAGATCTCCGGTGTCGGCGCCTCGGCAAGGTAGAGGTAGCCCTGGGCGATCGTCACCGTCTGATCGCGCCCGGTGCCGAATTGAGTGATCACCGTGACGCCCGACGCCGTGTCCTGCGGGAGCGGCTGCAGCGTTGAGGGAGGCGTCTTGATCGTTATGGAGGTACCGTCGTCGGCCACGCTTACGACCTGGGCATCGCCGTTCCCCGCCGAGAACGTCACGCGCACCGGCTTGAGGAAGTAGCGGCCGAAAATCGTGACGTCGTCACCACCGCGGGCGCTACCCTGGTTGGGCTGCAGGTAGTAGATGATCGGCGGCGCCGACTCGCCGACGTAGGTGAATGCGTTCGTGAGCGTGAAGGTGCCGGGGGGCACCAGGCCGTTGGTCACGGTGATTTGGGCGACGACGTCGGTGAGAACCGGGTTGGGCGAGACCTGCGGGGTGATGAGCGTCAACTGCTTGCCGTCGGGGCTGACCGAGACCACCTGCGCGCTCTTGGTGTCGCCGGTGGAGAGGCCGAACTGAACGCTGGGTAGCGAGTCGCACTTCTGTGTGACCGTGTTCACGGTGCCGCAGAGGCTGGCACCGAGCAACTCGACGGTTTCGCCGCCGCGTGGCGTGCCCTTGTTCGGGATGACCTGGTAGATGATGGGCGCGGCGGGGTTCGGGTTCAGCGGCAACCAGGTGAAGCCGCCAAAACGGGTCACGGTCTTGCCCGTCCAGATGGTCACGATCACGTCCACGGTCTGTGGAGCGGCGCCGGTGTGCTTCGGCGTAAGGACGGTGAGGGCAGCGAGATCGTTCGAGACCGAGAGGACCTGGACGTTCTCGGCGCCGAACGTCACCGTCAGCGGCTTCGAGAAGTTGGCCCCGTAGATCGTGACCGTGTCCCCCCCGATGACGAGCCCGGAGCTTGGGACGATCGAGTAGATCTGCGGGTCGCCCGGCGGGGGGGTCCCGCCGGCGGGGACCCACGTCCAGCCCTGCGCGCGGGTCACGCTCTTCTGGGTTGCGGCCCCGGTCGTCACGGTCACGTCGACGGTGCCCGGGTTGCCGGAGTGCTTAGGCGTGAGCAGGGTCATCGTGCCCAGGTCGGTCGAGACGGACAACACCTGCACGTCCTCGGCACCGAACCTGACCTTGATCGGCTGGGCGAAGTTGGCCCCATAGATCGTGACCGTCTCACCCCCGGCGACCGAGCCGTAGGCGGGAACGACGGCGTAGATCAGGGGATCACCGCCGGCGGGCGTCACCGGGAACAGGTACAGGAAGCCGGAGGTCAACGTGTCACTGACGGCGTTCTGCGTCCCTGCCGCGGCCGTTACCTTCACGTCGGCGGCGACCGACGGTTGCTGGATGAACTGCGTGCTGGGCGTTGTCACCTGCACGGAGGACCCGTCGTTGGCGACGCTGACGACAGTGGCATGGCGCGTTTGCCCGTTGACGATGAAGTCCACGGTGACCGGGGTGGCGAACCCCCGGCCGTTAATAGTAACCGGCTCGTTGCCCGTCCACTGCCCCTGGTTCGGGACGATGGGGCTGTAGATCGCCAACGTGCGCGGGTTGGTCGGGTTGAAGAAGCGCACGAGGATCTTCACCTGCGTGTTCGGCAGGTTCACCTGAACCTCGTACGTGCCGATCGCCGCCTTGGAGAACACGGCCGCCGTGGCGACGCCCGACGAGGTTGTGCGGGTGATCTCGCACGCCCCGTTCTCAAAGGACGGATCGCTGGCCCCGCCGGCGACGCAACCCGTGAGCCTGAAGGTCACCGAGGTGTTGTCGGGAACGTTCTGCGAGCCGCTGGTCACCCGGGCGGTGAGCAGGATCGCGGTTCCGACCTCGGCGGAGCTCGAGGATGGGGTCAGGGAGATCGAGTACGACGACGGCGTCGGCGATGGCGGCGGCGCCGTCGGGCTCTTGGTGTTGCACGCAACCCCGGCCAAGGCGGCTGCCAGCGCCAGGGCGAGGAAGGAATGGGCTCGTCTCATGGTCGTCTCCCGCATCCCCTACTTCACGGACTCACGTAGAAGAAGTTGAGGTTCACGTCGAAAAACAGGCTGATACTCTTCCCGGCAACCGTCTTGCCGAAGATCTCGATGTGCAGCCTCTGACGGATGGTGCGCTTGCCGGTCTCCTTGTCGATGCCGCCGTTTTCAGGGAAGAGCTGGTTCAGCGGCGGCTGCTTGAAGAAATCGGACGGGAAGATCCGGTAGTTCTGGACGTTGGCGCTCCCGTTCGCTGGGACGTAGACCGAGTAGAAGTTCTGCCACTGGGGCGACGCCACGGTCCCGCCGTCGGTGCGGGAGCAGGTGATCACCCAGTCGGTGAGCATCACGTCGTCCTGCGTTGTCAGGATGACGTTCGGGCTCTTGGCCTTCGAGCTGATGGTCATGGTCTTGATGATCACGTCGACCGGAGCGCTGATGTCCACGTCCGCCGCACCTTCGGTGATTGAATTCGAGAGCACGACCGGTGCCTCGGTGCTCGCGGAGCTGTTGCCGCCGTAGCAACCGACCATCCCCAGTACCCCCAGGCCGAGCAGCGCGACGATTGCGAGCCGATGGATTCTCATGCCTTCCCCCTAGTACTTGATGATGCGCGGCGTGATGAAGATGAGCAGCTCATCGTGGGTGCTCTCGACGCTCCGGTTGCCGAACATCCAGCCGATGAGCGGCAGCTTGTAGAGTGCGGGGACCCCGTTCTTCTGGTCGTTTTCGGTGAACTGGTAGATGCCCCCGATCACCGTCGTCCCACCATCCCGGACCATCACGCGCGTCTTGGCGTCGCGCGTGGAGATGGGCGCATTCTGACCGCCCGCAATGTTGACGCCCGAGATGGGCTCCCTCTTCTTGATGTCGATGTCGAGCAGCACAGTTCCCTCGGCCGTGATCTGCGGCGTGACGTCAAGAGAGAGCGTCGCGTCGACGTACTGGACCGTCACGGTGTTGTTCGCGACGGTCTGGATCGGGAGCAGAATGCCGCTCTGGATGTGAGCCTTTTCGTTGTTCTGCGCTGTCACCTTCGGCGACGAGACGATCTTCGCGAGGCCGTCGTTCTCCGCGGCGTTGAGCTGGAAGTCCAGGTTGAACGAGTCCAGGATGTCACCAAAAGCAAACGACATAATGCCGGTGCCCTGGATGTTCGTGTTAGGAACGCCGCCGAAGCTGGACCTGCCGTCGACCGTGACCCAGTTGGGGAACTTCCACCCCGTGGTCGTACCGTGCGCCGCATCGGCCGTTCCGGTGAATCCCCAGACAACGCCAAGTTGGCGGGCAAAGCGCCGGGTCGACTCCACGATCCGCGCCTCGATCACGACCTGCCGGTTGGGCTGGTCCAGGCTGTCGATCAGGTTGACGATCCCCTCGAGGCGGTCGGCCGCATCGCGGATGATGAGCTGGTTGGTGCGCTCATCCACGACCACGGAGCCGCGGTCGGAGAGGATGAAGCCCTGCGAGGTCAGCAGGCTCTTGACCGCCGCGGCCTTCGCGTACGACAGCGTCTTGGTGATCGTGCGCAGCGGCGCGGCGTTCTCGGCCTCCTTGCGGAAGGCGGCCGTCTGGCTCTTCTCCTGGGTCAGCCTTTCCATCTTGGCGACGCGCAGGACGTTGTTTTCCACAGCGTAGCCGAGTCGGTTGATCCGCAGGATGATGTCCAGGGCCTGGTCCCAGGGGACGTCGACGAGGTTTACTGTCACCGAACCGGACACGTCGGGATCGACGACCACGTTGAGCCCGGTGATCTTGGCGAAGGTGCGAAGGACGTCTTTGATGTCCGCGTCTTTCAGCTCGAGCGAGATCGGCTCACCGGTGAAGCGCGCCACCTGGCTCTCAAGCTCTTTCGCGCCAGCCACGATGGTGGTCGTCCCCTGCGCTTGCTCGGCCATGGCAGCCTGCGTGGTGGTCCACGGCGACTCGGACTGCGGGCGCTGCTTCGGCTGCTCGGCAGCGGGCACCGGGGGAGTGGTCAGGGAGCCGGCCGCAGCGGGCGCGGCTGCCGGATGGGCCACTTCGGACTGCAGCGCCGGCCCTGGCTCGTCCGCGATCTTGACCGGCGCCTGCTGGGTTTCCGCAGCCTTGGAGGACCCGGCGGCCGGATCGATCTGCGCTGGGACCACGGCAGCCTTGGTCGGGGGCGGCTCATCCTTGACGGGGGCTGGCGCCGGTTCAGTCTTGACAGAGGCGGTGACCGGCTCAGCCTTCGCAGGTGGTGCAACCGGCGGGGGCGCCACCGGAGCGGCGACGGCCACTTCCACCGGCCGGGCGGACGGAGCGGACGCAACCGCGACGGGCTCGCCGCCCACTCGCAGCAGCGCACCCTCGGGCGTCGGCTCAAGGTGGTACGGCAAGGGCTGATCGAGATCCACCACCACCCTCACGACCGGCACGGGGGCCGTTGCGAACTGGGCAACCCGGACACGCTGGACGCCGGCCGCTCCAACGGGTTGCATCCGGCGCGTGACCCGGTTGACGGCACCTTTCAGGTCGATGACGACACGCGCCGGGTTCTCCAGGGTGAAGACCTTCGTCTCGAGGCGGCCCTGGCTGGCCAGCTGGACCGTAACCCCGGTGCCGTCAGCCACGGCCAGGACGTCGTTCAGCTCGGCGGCCCGTGGCGCGGGCCGAGCTTGCTGCACCTTCTCGATCCGTACCTCGACCCCAGACGGCAGTCCGGTAACGGCGACGTTCGCCCCCGGATCGGCCTCGACACGAAGGCGGGCCCACTGCTTGCCGCCCTCATCCACTGTCGAGAGCGCGGCGTGGCGCAGTCCCCCGGCGGGCTCGTCAACCGGTGGGAAGGGCTTTGCCAGGATCGCCTCGGGGAAGTCGACGACCGTTACCCCTGGCTCGGGCTGCGTCTTGGTGAACGTGAGCGGTCCGGAGGCGCTGATCACCAGCGCCGGCGCCGGCTTGGGAGTCCAGGCAATCCCGAGGACGGACACTGCCGCCTGCCCCAGCACCGGCACAGGCAGCAGGAGGAGAGCCAGCACTCCCAAGGCCACCACCGCTATCAACGAGCGAGTACCTGTCGCCATCATCGCAACCCCCAAAGGATCACTGCAGTGTCCGAACCACTTCGCGATAGGGCTTGAGGCTCTTCGGATCGGCCACCTGCATCCGGAACACGACTCTGCCCTGCTCGATCAGCTCGACCATCCCGTCGAAGAGAACCGATCCTGGCCGCACCAGGTAGCTCATGTTGTCGGTCCCCTGGACCATCGCCACGTACCCCTCGGAAAGCTTCAAGATGCCCTGCAGCTTGATCTCCTCGATCCCCATCCCGCGCAGCCCGGGCGGCCGCGAGCCCCACTCTTCCTTGGCCTGGCGAACGAGCAGCGAGCGGAACGGGTCACGCCTCCCGGCCGGGTCGTAAGTAAAGCCCAGGCCGGCATCCACGGCCTCGTCGCCGCGCAGGATGCGTTCGACCGTGGACGTGTCGATCGGGCTCTCGCCCGGTACCGGCGTCGGGTTTGGCCGTGGCGGCGCCTGCGCAAAGGAAAAAAGGGCCACCAGCAGCACCAGCAGCGCCAGCGCTCCCCTCGTCATTGCCGTGCTCCTTCCTGCCTCACCTCGCCGTAGATGAAGGTCTTCATCGTGAAGGACGAGCTGATGGTGTAGGAAGACGTTGTGCGATTCGTGGCCTTGATGTCCAGAGATTCGACGTTGATGATACGCGAGAACCTGGAGAGACGGTCGAAAAAGAGCGCCAGCTCGTGGTAGTTCCCGTCGAGCGAGACGTTGACCGGCCACTCGGAGTAGAAGTCCCTCTTGATGAAGCCCTGGGGCTGGAAGCTCAGGAGACGGAAGTTGCCCCTTTCGGTAAGCGACTTGATCTTCTTGATCAGCTCGTCGGTCTGCTTGGCGGTGGGCAGGATGCGGAGAAGGCGCTGCAGCTCGGTGTCCAGCCGCTCGAACTCCTCGCGGAACTGAGGCAGGCGTTGTTCCGCCGCCTTGCCCTCCGTGACCTTTTGCTGCAGGGTCTTGAGGTCGTTGCTGCGCGCATTGACGTCCTTCTGGATGTCGGCGAACACGAACCTCTCGAACGCCCAGACGAGCCCACCCGAGATGATCACACCGATGATGACGGCGAAGTACCAGGGCCGGTTTTCGAGGTCGAGGCCTGCCATGTCGCAAAGCCCCCTAACTCCGCTTGCCGGAGGCGGCGGACGCCTCGCGCGGCGTGCGCGTGAACGTGCAGGACAGGGTGAAGGTGAAGACACCCCTGTCGTCCTGGGTCATGCTTGACAAGCTGGGCTCCGCGAAGAACGGGCTCGCGGAGAGGTTTGAGATGAAGTTGGCGACGGCGTTCTCGTTGAGGGCCTGCCCCTGGACGTCGATGACGTTGCCTCTCAGGCTCATGCTGGAGAGCCAGAGCAGGTCGGGCAGCGCCTTGCTCACCTCGTCCATGACGCGGACCGGCCCGTACTGGTTCTGCTTGAGCTCCTCGATGACCTCGATCCTGTGCTTGAGCTCGAGGTTCTTCTTCTTGAACGCCTCGACCTCGGTGATGATCGGCTTGAGCCGCTCGAACTCGCGCTGGTTGGAGGCGATCTCGGCCTTGACGTCGGTGAGCCTCCCGCTCAGCTTCCACCACCTCACGCCGGCGAAGACCAGACCGACGATGATCAGACCCACCAGCGCGTAGTTGTTGATGTTGGCGGCGCCCAACGAGATCAACGGCGCTCGCGCGACCTTCTCCGCCCGGGCTTCGACGAGGAGGTTGATCTTGATCATCGGCGTCAGTCTCCGGAAATCCGCAACGCCATTCCGACTGCGACGGCCATCGCAGGCGCGTGGCGGTTGAGCCATTCGGGCGGGAACTGGCTCTCCGAGTACGTGACTTCGCGGAACGGGTTCATGACCTCGACGCGCGCCCCGAGCCGCTCGCGCAGCACCGTGTCGAGGTTGAGGACCTGGCACGCGCCGCCGGCCAGGGTGATCTCCTCCACATGGTCGTGGCTGGAGGTCGTGTAGAAGAACTCGAAGGTCTTCTGCAGCTCGGCGGCGAGGTCCTCGCTCACGCCGTTGAGCACGCCCAGGATGGTCTGGGGCGTGTGGTCGCCGAGCTGCTCGCCGGCCTTCACGGCCTCCGCCTGTTCGCGGGTGAGGTTGAGCTCGCGCTGGATCGCCTCCGTGTAGGCGTTCCCGCCAAACACGATGTCACGCCAGAACACCGACTGGCCGCGCGCCAGGATGTTCACGTTCATGATGTGGGCGCCTATGTTCACGAGCGCCAGCACCTTGTCCTGGGGAACCCCGTAGTTGTACTCGTAGGCGTTCTGGAGCGCGAAGACGTCCACGTCCACCAGCGCCGGGACCTTCCCCAGCTGCGTGACGATCCCCGTGTAGTCTGCGATGCGGTCCTTCTTCGCCGCGACCAGGAGGACATCCACGCTGTCGGAGTCACCGCTCAGCACCACGTAGTCGAGCTTGACCTCGTTGACGTCGAAGGGCAGGTACTGCTCGGCCTCCCAGTGGATGGATTCGGCCAGCTCGGCCTCGGACATGGCCGGCACCTGGATCTTGCGGATCGCGACCGAGATCCCGGAAAGAGAAACCCCGAAAGCGGGGTTCTTGACAGTCTGCTCCTGGATAAGTCGCTGAGCCGCCTCGACGACCAGCGACGAGTCCATGACCGTGCCTTCGACGATCGCCTCCGGGGACAGGGGGGCATGACCGGCATGGAGAAGCGAATACCGGCCACCCTTGCCGGCTTTCAGTTCCACCAATTTCACTGCGGAGGAACCGATGTCCAGCCCCACGATCCCTTTTTTCTTTCGTAGCAGCACGGTTTGTCGCCCCCTGTGTCCCGTTTTTCTCGCCTGCGCTAAGGAGGATAGGTGGCTAACATCATTTTGTGACTAATGTAGCCGTGGTAATTCGCAATGTCAAGGACACTACGCAAGCCTCCCACCTTGTCAATCGCCCTATCGAGTGCTAGAATACCGCGCCCGGACGTGAAGGAGGGAGGACTCATGGCTCGAGTTTGTGAGATCTGCGGGAAAGGAAGCCAACTTGGGAACCGGATTAGCCATGCCCACAATGTCTCCAGACGGGAATGGCGCCCCAATTTGCACGCTGTGCGCGCGGTCGTTGACGGTCGGAACAGGCGGATTAAGGTTTGCACGCGTTGTCTGCGCTCCGGCAAGGTGGTAAAGGCCAGCCGTTGAGCGCCACTTTCTCAGGTTAGGGTATTCCAGGACTGTCACCTTTCGGTGTGAGCGCCCTCACAAAACCCGCAAGCGCCGGGGCTGCATCGCCGAGCTGGCCTCCACTGTCGTGACGCCGGGGACGCGATGCAGCATCGCGAGCAGCCGCTCAAGGTGCTCGCGACCCTGCACATCCACAACCAGATCCGCGGTTCCCAGCTGGCCCTCGTGGGTCGAGAGGTGGCAGCTGCGGATGTTGGCGCCCTCCCCGTTGGTCGCCTGGGAGATCGCCGCGAGCATGCCCGGCCGGTCCTCGAAGCCCACATGCAGCGGCACCGAGAAGGCGCCGGTCACGCCGCCCCACTCGACCTCGACCTCGCGCTCGGCGGTGAACAGCAGCTTGCGGACGTTCGGGCAGTTCGCGGCGTGCACCGCCACGCCCCGCCCCCGCGTGATGTAACCCACGATCTCGTCGCCGGGGAGCGGGTTGCAGCACTGGGCCCGGTAGGTAAGCATGTCGCGCTGCCCCTTGACCATGATCACCGAGCCCTCGGGCACCGCGGGCTTCGCCTTGGCGGCTGACACTGGCGTCACCGGACGCGTACGCACGACCGGAGCCAGGAGGTCGCGCAGCGAGATCCGCCCGAAGCCGATCGCTGCCAGCAGGTCCTCTTCCTTCCCGTGCCCGTGCTCCGCGGCCATCTGGCTCAGGCGGTCCTCCTCGCGCAGCTGCTTGAACGAGATCCCGAGCTTGCGGCACTCCCGCTCGAGCAGCCGGCGACCAGCCTCGATCGCCTGCTCCTTCTCGCCCCGGTTGAGCCACGTGCGGATTTTGTTCTGGGCGCGCGCAGTGACCGCGATCTCGAGCCAGTCCCGGCTCGGGACCTGGCTGGCCGAGGTGAGGATCTCGACGATGTCCCCGTTGGCGAGCGCGGTGCGCAGCGGAACCAGCTTGCCGTTGATGCGCGCACCCACGCAGTGATGCCCGACCTCGGTGTGGACCCGGTAGGCGAAGTCGATGGGCGTCGCCCCGCGCGGGAAGGCGAACACCTCGCCCTTGGGGGTGAAGGTGTACACCTCCTCGGGGTAGAGGTTGAGCCTCAGTGAGTTGAGGAAATCCCGCGGGTTCTCCTGGTGGCCCTCGACCAGGCCGCGCAACCACGAAAGCCGCTCGGCGTCGTGACTGGGCTCCGTCCCCTCCTTGTACAGCCAGTGCGCCGCGATCCCCCGCTCTGCGATCTCGTCCATGTCGTTGGTGCGGATCTGGACTTCGAACAGCTGCCCCTCCGGCCCGATCACCGACGTGTGCAGCGACTGGTAGGCGTTCGGCTTGGGCATCGCGATGTAGTCCTTGATGCGCCCGGGAACCGGCCGCCAGAGCTGGTGAATGAGACCGAGGGCCGCGTAGCAATTGGGCACCGTGTCGACGATCAGCCGGAACGCCAGGAAGTCGTAGACCCGCTCGAGGCCGATGCCCTGGCGGCGCAGCTTGGTCCAGATCGAGTGGAGGTGCTTGATGCGCCCCCTCACCTCGGCCCGGATCGAGTTCTCCTCCAGCACCTTCACGATGTTCGAGCGGATCTCGGCGATGAGGGCCGCCGCCGTGGCCTCGCGCTGGCGCAGCTGTTCGGTCAGGCGGCGGTGCTCCTCGGGGTGCTGGAAGGCGAGCGCAAGGTCCTCGAGCTCCGCCTTCATGCGCCCCATGCCCAGGCGGTGGGCGATCGGCGCGTAGATCTCCATGGTCTCGGTGGCAATACGCCGGCGGGCCTCGCCGTGGAGGTGGCCGAGCGTGCGCATGTTGTGCAGGCGGTCGGCGAGCTTGACCAGGATCACGCGCACGTCGGCGATCGAGGCCAGCAGCATTCGCCGCACGTTCTCGGCCTGTGCCGCCTCCTGGGCAGCGTACGACTGCTCCATGGTGGTGATCTTGGTGAGCGCTTTGACGAGCCCCGTGATGTGCTCGCCGAACTGCGTCTCGAGCTCCTCTTCGCTGACCCAGGTGTCCTCCAGCAGGTCGTGCAGGAGCCCCGTGGCAATCGCCACCTCGTCGAGGTGCATCTCGGCGAGGATGCGCGCCACCTCCAGGGGGTGCACGAGGTACGGCTCGCCGGACACGCGAACCTGGCCGCGGTGCGCCATGGCGGAGTAGACGTAGGCGCGGCGCAGCAGTTCCTCGTCGCAGTCCGGGTTGTATCCCGCGACGACCTCGAGGATGTCCTCGAAGCGAGGCATGGTCTCCACCATCGTTTTATTTTACTGCCAGATCAGGGCGTTGCTGCCCAGCGAGCAAGAGGCGCGGCCGGTGGCCGGTGGTCAGGGTTCCGGGCTCAGGGCCCCGGGCCCCGACGCGAGGCCAATGCCCCGAGGGAAGCGCGCAACGCACTCGGGGCCGGCGAGCGCCGGCCCCCGTCTCTGATCATTGTCTGTTCCCGGTGCCCTGTGCCCTGCGCCCTGAGCCCTGCCTCTACCTCTACCGACGGCGCCGGGCCCCCTTGCGCTTCTCGAGCCAGTTGGACATGCCGAGCGCGATCGGCGAGGCGATGTAGATCGAGGAGTAGGTGCCGACCACGATGCCGATCACCAGGACGAACGCGAACGTGTTGATGACGTCGCCGCCGAAGATGAACAGCGCCATCACCACCGCCCACGTCAGGCCCGAGGTGATGATGGTCCGCGACAGCGTCGCGTTGATCGCCTCGTCCATGACCGTGATGAGCGGCTTGCCACGCTCCAGCTTGAGCCGCTCGCGGATGCGGTCGAAGATCACGACCGTGTCGTTGGTCGAGTAGCCGACCAGCGTCAGCAGCGCCGCGATCGTGGGGAGGTTGATGGGACGCCCGGTGACAACCAGCGCGCCCAGGGTAATCAGGGTGTCGTGGAAGTTGGCCACGATCGCGCCGATCCCGTACTGGAGCTTGAACCGGAACCAGATGTAGACCAGCATGCCGAGAAGCGAGAACGACACCGCGTAGATCGCCTTCTCGCGCAGGTCCTTGCCGACCACTGGCCCGACGTTCTCGGCGGCCAGCAGGGCGAAGTCGCCAAAGTGGGCCTGGCCGGCGAGGTAGCTCTTCACCGCCGCAGAGACCCCGGGCAGGCCGCTGATCGCCTGGGGTCCCTTGATGATGCCGAGCCGCTTGCGCAGCCCGAGGATCTCATCGGCCATCGCCTTGTAGTGCACCCGGCGCTCGTCGAACGAGCCGCCAACCTTGTCGGGGTCGGCCTGGGCCAGCGCGTCCCGCAGGGCATCGGCGCCCTGCAGGTTGATCTCCAGCTTCCCGGCACCGCCGCCGAACTCCTTCTCGAGGGCCTGCAGCATGCGGGCGGTGAAGTCGCCCTCTTCCCCCTTGGGGTTCTGTACGTGTACCAGGATCTGGTGCAGGGTCGCCTCGTCAAAGCGCTGGATGCTGACCTCGCCGATCCTGAGCGCCTCGAGTGCCCGGCGCACGCGGCCGAGATCGGGGTCACCGCTGAACTTCAGGGTGAGCTGGGTGCCGCCCGCGAAGTCGACGCCGTACTTGAAGCCGGGCCCGAAGAAGATCAGGCCGATCGCCACCAGGTTCAGCACGGTGGACGCGATGATCCAGTGCCAGCGGTACTCCATGAAGCGGATCTTGGTGTTGTGAAAGAAGCGCATGCCGTCCCCCTAGATGGAAAGCGTCTTGGCCTGGACCCTTCGCGCCAGAAGGGTCTCGAAGATCGTCCTGGACACGAAGACCGCGGTGAACATCGAAATTGCGAGGCCGACGGTGAGGGTCACCGCGAAGCCCTTGATCGGGCCGGTCCCGAACTGGAAGAGGAAGAGGGCCGAGACGATCGTGGTGACGTGCGTGTCGATGATGGTGGCGAAGGCCCGCGAGAAGCCGAGGGACACCGCGTTGCGGACGGTCTTGCCGAGCTCCAGCTCCTCCCGGACGCGCTCGAACACCAGCACGTTGGAGTCCACCGCCATGCCGATAGTCAGGATCACGCCGGCGATGCCGGGCAGCGTCAGCGTGGCCTTGAGCATGCCGATGGCGCCCAGAAGCAGGATCGCGTTGAGGATGAGGGCCACGTTGGCGTTGATGCCGGCCCCCTTGTAGTAGACGAGCATGAAGCCCGCGACGAGCAGCAGGCCGACCACGCCGGCCCGCAAACCGCGCATGACGGAGTCGCGCCCGAGGCTCGGGCCCACCGTGCGCTCCTCCAGGTAGGTGATTGAGGCGGGCAGGGCCCCGGCGCGCAGCACCAGCGCCAGGTCTTCTGCCCCCTGCACGGTGAAGTTCCCGGTGATGATGCCATTGTCCGTGATGTGCCCCTGAATCGTCGGCGCCGAGCGCACCTTGGCATCGAGCACGATGGCCATGCGGTCCCCGATGTGAGCCCCGGTGTACGCGCCGAACTTCTTCGCCCCCTCGGGATTGAGCGTGAAGTTCACCGCGGGCTGGTTGTAGGTATCCTGGGTCCGCCGCGCGTTGCGCAGGTCACGCCCGGAGACCACCGACGCCTTCTTCAGCAGGTAGTACTCCTTGGCGGCCACCCGGCCCTCAAGGTCCTCCACGTCGCCCGTCGCCACCTCGGCGTCCTCCGGCACCTTCCCGCCCGAGGTCGCGAGCAACGACTCCTCGCTGGGCGCGGTGCGTAAGACCGGCTTGATCTCGAGGAAGGCCGTGGAGTGGATGATCTCCTTCACGCGCCCGGGGTCGTCCACACCCGGGAGCTGCACAACGATGCGCTCGCCCTCGATCCCCTGGCGCTGGATCACCGGCTCCGAAACGCCGAACTGGTCCACGCGGTTGCGGATCGTCTCCAGCCCCTGGCGCACCGCCATGTCCTTGATCGCCCGCGCGACCTCCGGCTTGACCGTGGCGGTCAGCTCCACACCTCGGGCGACCTTGAACTCGGGGAGACGGTCGTCGATGACCTTGTCGAGGATCCGCGCCGGGGTGTTGGGGGCCGGCCTGAGCACGAAGCCGTTGCCCTCGGGCAGCCGTTGCAGCAAGGTGGGAGGGGCGCCCTTCTCGGCCAAGTCCCCGCGCACCCGCTCCATGGCGTCGTCAACCTCGGCGCGAACGGCGTCCTGGGTGTTGACCTGAAGGACGAGGTGTATGCCGCCTTTGAGGTCGAGCCCGAGGTGGATCCGCTGATCGAGAGGCAGCATGAAGTAGACGGCGACAACCGTGACGGCGAAGATGAAACCCCAGCGCCAGGTGAGCTTCCCTCTCATCGCGTCCTCCTACTTTGGCTCACTGGCGCTCAGGTCCACGCTCCCGGCGTCCTTGGCGAGGCCTGCGACGGCCGAACGCGCCACCTGGATGTCGACCTTTGGTTCCGCAATGCGCAGCGTGAGCTTGTCGTCTCCGACGTCCACCACGGTGCCGAAGATCCCACCGTTCGTAATGACCCGATCGCCCTTCGTGAGCTTGGACAACAGCTCCTGGTGCTTCTTCTGCTTGCGCCTCATCGGCATGATCAGCAGCAGGTAGAAGATCCCGAAGATAAGCAGAAAAGGCAGAAACTGAATGAGCGGATTCTTGGCGTCCATGGCGTTCCCTCTTCTTCAGTCGCCCGCGGTTCCACCCGCGAGGACGTCCTCGCGGAGCGCAGCGAAGCGGCCGGATATGATAGCCCACCGGATCCGCCGCATCAAGGTGAGGTAGAAGTGCAGGTTGTGCACGGTGGCAAGCACGACCACCGCCGCCTCCCGCGCGAGGTAGAGGTGACGCAGGTAGGCGAGGGAGCAGCGGCGACACGTCGGGCAGTCGCACGCGGGATCGGCGGGCTCCTCGCTGCGCTTCCAGCGGGCGTTCTTGAGCACTACCGGCCCGCGCGAGGTGTGCAGCAGCCCGTTGCGGGCGTTGCGGGTCGGGATCACGCAGTCGAACAGGTCGCACCCCGCCGTCACGGCGTTGACCAGGTCCCTGGGCGTGCCGACACCCATGAGATAACGCGGCCGGTCGTCGGGGAGCAGCGGGGCCGCCCCGTCGACCGCCTCCCACATCGCTTCCGGCGGCTCGCCGACCGAGAAGCCGCCGAGCGCGTAGCCGTCGAACCCTATGGCCGTGAGTTCGCCCGCCGACCGCCGCCGCAGCTCGAGGTCCAGGCCGCCCTGAACGATGCCGAACAGGAGCGTGGGCCCGCCCGCGGGCAGCGAGGCCCGGGACCGTCCCGCCCAGCGTGTGGTCGTCTCCACGGCCGCCTCCAGCTCGGCGCGGGCGGCCGGGAGGGCAGGGCAGACGTCGAGGGCCATCGCCACGTCGACGCCCAGGCGGTGCTGCGCCTCGACACACCCCTCGGGCGTCAGACGCAGCTCGGCGCCGTCGATGTGGGAGCGGAAGACCACGCCCTCCCCGTGGTAGGAGCGCCGCCCCGTCAAAGAGTAGATCTGGAATCCACCCGAATCGGTGAGGATCGGGCCGCTCCACGCCATGAAGCGGTGGAGCCCACCGATGGTCTCGAGCGTTTCCAGCCCAGGCCTCAGCAGCAGGTGGTAGGTGTTCGCCAGCACCATCTCGGGGCCGAGGCGCTCAAGTTCCCAGGGCGCGAGCCCCTTGACGCTCCCGCCGGTCCCCACAGGCATGAAGGCCGGGCAGCGCACAACCCCATGTGCGGTGACCAGCTCGCTCGCCCGCGCCCTGGTCCCGGCGTCGCGGGCAACAACAGTGAAGGTCCCGATCACGGCGCCGTGCCTAGCCTGTCCGCCCCGGTGCCGGCCATGACATTTTGCTCTTGCACGTCAGCGAGTTGCGCGCAACGCCGGCGAATTCGAGGCCACGGCCTGGCGCTGCGCACCAAAATGTCATGGCCGGCACCGACTATTCACCGCTGCCGAGCTTGATCTTGACCATCTGGACGTCGGGCGGGAGGGTGAGGTTGAAGAGGTCGACCGGCTGCCGGGTGTTGATCTCGATGTCGGAGAAGACATACTCCGTCCTGTCGCCGTCGGCCTCGGTGTAGGCGACCCGCACCGGCAGCAGGCTCTGGCGCTGGATCTCCAGCTCCAGGGAGTGAAGCCGCTTCTTGAGCTGGTGCGAGGTGGGCTTCAGCTCGAGCGTGTAGTTGCCGCTCGACCCGGGGTCGCGAAAGGTGAAGGAGAAGTACTGCTTGAGCTTCTCCAGCGGCTCCGAGGCCGAGATGAAGCGGAAGATCCGGCGTTGGGCCCTTCCCACCTCGACTCTCTCCGCGCGCTTCTCCACCGGACGGTAGGTGATGGCGACGCCTCCGGAGATCAGCACCGTCATCGGACGCGGCGTCTCGTACTCCCAGCGCACGCTGTCGGGTGCCTTGAAGTAGAAGCGGCCGCGCGAGACGCTGGGGGCGGCGAGGAGGTGGCTGGTACGGCGCAGCTCGAACTTCGCGCTCAGCGAGGCCATGCTCGCCTGCACCTGGCTGACTCTCTGGACGAGGGCCGCAAGCTTGTCGGCGCCCTTTAGACCCGGAGGCAGAGGCTCCTGCGCCAACGCGTGCGAGCCGACGAGGGTGCAAAGGGCGACCAGGGCGCGGCGCGTCATTTGCCGCCACCGTACCAAATGGCCTCGCGCAGGGTCAACCGGGGTTCTCGGTCGGGCGCGGCGTGATCTCGTAGGCGAGCTGGTCGCGCGAGAGCGTGACCCTGGAGCCCGGCGGCACCGAGGTCGTGAGCCAGACGTTGCCGCCGATCACCGAGCCCTGCCCCACCACCGTGTCCCCGCCCAGGATGGTCGCCCCGGCGTAGACCACCACCTCGTCCTCCAGCGTCGGATGACGCTTGGCGCCGCGCACGAGCGACCCGCCCTGGTCGCGGGGGAACGAAAGGGCCCCCAGCGTGACCCCCTGGTAGAGCTTGACCCGGTCGCCGATCACGGTGGTCTCGCCGACCACCACGCCGGTCCCGTGGTCGATGAAGAACTCGCGGCCGATGCGCGCGCCCGGGTGGATGTCTACCCCGGTCTCGTTGTGGGCGAACTCGGTCATGATGCGTGGGATCAGGGGCACGCCGAGCCCGTGGAGCAGGTGCGCGATGCGGTAGGTGAACACCGCCTTGACCCCGGGATACGCGAGGATCACCTCCTCCAGACAGGTGGCGGCGGGGTCCCCCGCATAGGCCGCCTCGACGTCGGCGGCGATCGTCTCCATGACCCCGGGGAGGTGCTCGAGGAAAGCCGTCACGACCTCGCCGGCGTCCACCTCGGGTCGTGCCACCGCGGCGCCCCCGGGCTTGCGGCAGCTCGCGGCCAGCGCGCGGCAGACCTCGCCTTCCAGGCGCCTCGAGAGGACGAAGAGCTGGTCTCCGAGGTGACCGTGCAGGTACTCCCTGTAGAGCGACTGGTCCCCGAAGTAGCCGGGGTAGATCACCTCCTGCAGCCCGCGCAGGATCGCGATCACCTCGCGCTTCTGGGGCAGCGGCTCGTCGCCGCCGTGGAAGAGCGGCTCGCCGCGTTCCTCCACGCGCCGGGTGATGACCTCGATCGCGCGGACGATCCTGGCGGTATGAGGGTTCTTTGCCACGTCGACTCCTCGCCGCCGGGCGCCGGGACGCACGCGGGGCGGACCTGGTCTCATTCTACTATCGAGCGCCCGCCCTCCATGACCTACAATCGTCGGGCGGAGGTGTGCGTGCCAGGAGGCACAGTTGTGGTCGGTTTCGACGGCGAGCGTCGCCAGGTGGCGAGCGGCACCACGGTCGAGCAGTTCCTGGCCGGCCACTACGGCCGGGTGCCGCCCGATATCCTGGCTGCCCTGGTCAACCGCCGCTTGGTGATGCTGGACTTCCCCCTGCGCGGCTTCCAGGTCGAGCTGGAGGCGGTCCGGGTTCCCTCGCGCGAGGGCGAGGCGGTCGCCCGCCGCACCGCCTCGCTGATCCTCCTGGTGGCCGCCCGCGAGCTCTACCCCGAGGCGCGGCTGGCGGTTGGGCAATCGCTCGGCGGCGGCTACTTCTTCTCCTGGCACGCCCCGACTCCCCTCACGCCCCAGACCGTGGCCTCGCTGGGCCGCCGGATGGAGGAGATCTGCGACGAGGACCGACCGTTCGTACGCCGTTCGGTAACGCTCGAGGAGGCAGAGGCGGTCTTCCGGGCGAGCGGTGAGCACAGCACGCTCGCGCTGCTCGCGGCCCACCGGTCCTCCACGGTGCCGGTCGTGCAGTGCGGAACGTTCGTGGACATCGCCCACGGGGCCGTCGCGCCGTCCGCTGGGCGGGTGCGCGGCTTTGCCCTTGTGCCATACGAGGACGGGCTGCTGCTCCGCTTCCCCCGCAACGGCGACCCCACGCACCTGCCTTCCCTGCAGCCGCAGCCCAAGCTGTTCGCCTGCTACCGCGAGACCCGCCTTTGGAACGAGGTGCTCGGAGTAGCCAACGTCGGCTCCCTGAACCGCCTGTGCCTCTCGCGGGACATCTCCGACGTGATCCGCATCGCCGAGGGGTTCCACGAGAAGAAGATCGCCCATATCGCCGACGCCATCGCTGAGCAGCACCAGCGCGTGCGGCTCGTCCTGGTTGCCGGGCCCTCCGCCTCGGGCAAGAGCACGTTCATCCGCCGGCTCGCCATCCAGCTGCGCGTCGCCGGTATCGCGCCCGTCGGGCTCTCCCTCGACAACTACTTCCTCGACCGCGAGCACACCCCTCCGGGCCCGGACGGCAAACCTGACTTCGAGGCCGTGGAGGCGTTGGACCTGGAGCTCTTCAACGCCCACCTCGCGGCACTGCTGCGCGGCGAGGAGGTGGCGATGCCGAGGTACGACTTCCTGCGCGGCCGGCGCGCCGACACCGAACGCTGGACGCGCCAGCAGCTTGGCCCCAACCAGGTGCTGCTGGTGGAGGGCATCCACGGGCTCAACCCGCGCCTCACGGCCGCCGTCCCGGAGGAAGCGAAGTACCGTGTTTTCATCTCGGCGCTCACCCAGCTCACGCTCGACGACAACAACCGCATCTTCACGTCCGACGCCCGGCTGCTGCGCCGCATCGTGCGCGACCGCATCTTCCGCGGCCACCCTACGACCCGCACGATCGAGATGTGGGCGTCGGTGCGGAGGGGTGAGGCACGCGGCATCTTCCCGTTCCAAGAGGAGGCGGACGTCATCTTCAACTCGGCGCTGGTCTACGAGCCGGCCGTGATGCGCGTGTACGCCGAGCGCTTCCTGCTTGAGGTGCCGCGCGAGCACCCGGCCTACACCGAGGCGTACCGCCTGCTCAAGTTCCTCGCCTGGTTCGTGCCGGTGTTCCAGGACGACGTGCCGCAGACCTCGATCCTGCGCGAGTTTATCGGCGGCAGCGCTTTCGAGTTCTGACGCCGCCCCCCGCACAGCGCCCAGGGCACAGGGCACAGGGCACAGGGCACAGGGCACAGGGCACAGGGCACAGCAAAGAGGAAAAGCGTAAGCACGCAGCGCAATTCCCTGGAGTGACCGCCCGCCGCGGGTGCTTCAGCTCCTCAGCGCGGGAGCGCGTCGAGCAGGACGACTCCCTTGTCGCGCAGCCCGGCCAGCGTGCGCTCCGTGTGTCCGGGCGGCGTCCCGGCCGCGCGGCACGCGGGCAGCCAGACCTCGGCCGTGAAGCCCAGTTCCGCGGCGTCACGCGCGGTGGCGGCCACGCAGTAATCCGTGGCCAGTCCCACCACCACGACGCTGGTCGCCCCGAGCTCCCGGAGCAGACCCGCGAGCCCTGTCGGGTGGTCGGCACGGTTGTCGCGGAAGCCGGAGTAGGAGTCCACCCTCGGGTCGGTGCCCTTGCGTACCAGCGCCCGGATCGCCCTGAGGTCGAGGTCGGTGTGGAAGTCGGCCCCGAAACTGCCCTGGACGCAATGGTCCGGCCAGAGCACCTGAGGCACACCATCGATCGGCATCACCTCGAGCGGCAGTCTGCCTGGGTGCGAGGAGGCGAAGGAGGCGTGGCCCGCAGGGTGCCAGTCCTGGGTGGCTACCACCACGGGAAAGAGCTGCAGCAAACCGTTGATCACCGGGACGACCGCATCACCGTCGGGTACGGCCAGGGCGCCGTCGGGGCAGAAGTCGTTCTGCACGTCCACCACGATCAGCGCGCGCGTATCCATGCACTAGCCCTTCGGGTTCACCGACCCCTTCAGCTCCTTGCCGGGACGGAAGCGTACGGAGCGTGAAGGGCTCACCGAAACGAGATTGCCCGTGCGAGGGTTGCGGACCTCACGCGCCGGCCGCTCGGAGGTGTAAAAGCTCCCCAGGCCGGGGATGACTACACGCTCTCCGGCGCTCAGCCACTCCGCCATCGCGTCGATCGCCACCTCGATGGCGCGCGCCGCGTGCGCCTTCGGCATCCCGGTCTCAAAGGCGATACGCTCCACGATCTCCGTCTTGCCCGCCATGCTCCTCCTCCCCCACCTTGCACACCCGGTGCCTGCCACGGCCGCAGGTCGTCCAGGTTCCGGCGCCTGCAACAAGTGTACGCCAAGGCTCCGAGGTGGCCCTCAGACAGGCCGCCGCAGAAGGTGCACCGTGAAGCCATCTCCGGCAGCGCTCGGGGGGATCACGGCGCCGCCGCTGGGAAGCTCCCGCGAGGGCAGCCCGGGCGGCAGCCGCCGCGCCATCGGCACCGGCTCGAGACCCAGGCTGGCGAGCACCCCGGCGTTCTCCTCCGGCTCGAGCGAGCAGGTGGCGTAGAGCAGGTACCCGCCAGGTGCGACAAGCTCCGCGGCGCTGCCGGCGAGCCTCCGCTGATCGGCCGCGAGCATCGCGAGGTCTTCCGGCTTCAGGCGCCAGCGGATCTCCGGATGGCGGCGCAGCGTCCCGGTGCCCGAACACGGCGCATCCAGCAGCACGGCAGCGCAGCTGCGCGCCCTCAGGGGGGCGGCGGCGGCGTCCGCCACCACGAGGCCGGGCGGCGTCTTCACCAGACGCAGGTTACGACGCATCAGGAGGGCGCGGCCGAGGTTGCGGTCGGTGGCGAGCAGCCGCGTCTCCCGCTCGCCCGCGAGCACCAGGCTCTTTCCCCCAGGTGCGGCGGCGAGGTCGGCGGTGAGGCCGTCCACCTCGGGCAGGAGGCGCGCCACGGCCACCGCGGTGGGGTCCATGGCGTAGGCGCGCCCCGCCTGCAGCGCGGCCACGGCCACCTCCGCCCCGGCCGACACCACCGCCACGCCGGGCACCGCCGGGTGCGGCACAAGGCCACAGCCCGCGGCGGCGAGCCCCGAGCAGCTGCTGACCGCCTCCAGCAGGCAGAGAGGTGCGGCCTCCTGGTCGGCGGCCACGGCCGCCTCGGCCATACCCTCGCCCAGGAGGGCGACCCACCGGCGCAGCAGCCACTCGGGGTGCGAGTGTCGGATCGAGAGCGGGACGCTCTGGTCGCCGGGGTCCGGCCACGGTTCCTCGACGGCCCGCCGCAGCACCGCGTTCACCAGGCCGGCCGCCCGGGGCGCCACGTTCTTGGCGACCCGGACGGCCTCCGCCACCGCGACGGGCACCGGCGTCCGCATGCGTTGCGCCTCGTAGAGCCCCACCCGCAGCACCGCCCTCACCTGTTCGTCCAGCTCGGGTAGGCGTTGCTTGAGGTGGCGGGCAAGCAGGTGATCGAGCGTCAGCTGCCAGCGCAGGACACCGAGCACCAGCTCGCGCTCGGCCGGGGCCGCACGGGTGAGGAGCCGGGCCGCGTGCGCGCCGCGGCCCTCCACCCTTGCGAGCGTGACTACCGCCTGGCGGCGTGGGTCAGACGAGCCGCTCTCCGGGCGCAACCCGTTCCCCGATGATGAAGGCGTCGGCGGGAAGACGCCGCTTGCCCTCGCGCTGCACCTCGGTGATGAGCGCCACGCTTGGGCCTCCGCAGCGTACGGCGATTCCCTCGTTCGTGACCGCGAGCACCGTACCCGGCTCTTCCCCGCCCGGCCTCGGCTCCCCCGGCTCCAGGCCGTGCACCTTGAGGCGCATGCCGCGGAAGTTGGTGAAAAGCCCCGGCCAGGGGTCGAAAGCGCGGCAGCGGCGGGCCAGTTCGTCTGCGCTCCCGCTCCAATCGATGCGTCCCATTTTGCGATCAAGCTTGCTTGTGACCGTCGCGAAGGCGCCGTCCTGCGGCTTCGGGACCACGCTCCCGTCCGCCAGGCCAGCCAGCGTCTCGACCACCAGCCTGGCGCCGAGCCGGGCCAGGCGACCCTCTAGGTCGGGCGTGCGCTCGTGCGGCCCGACCGGGGTCGCGCGCTGCAGCAGGATCGGGCCGGTGTCCATCCCCTCGTCGAGGAGCATCGTGGTGACGCCCGTCTCCGCATCGCCGACAAGGATCGCCGACTCGATCGGGGACGGACCGCGGTGGCGCGGCAGTAGCGAGGGGTGCAGGTTCACGAAGCCCTGGCGGGCCAGGCGCAACACGCGCGGCGAGATCAGGCGGCCGAACGCCACCACCACGGCGACGTCGGGCGACAGCACGCGTAGCCGGTTGGCGAAGTCTTCGATCCCCAGCTTGTCCGGCTGGGCCAGCGCAAGGCCGAGCTTCCGGGCCACCGGGACGACCGCCGGCGGCGTGAGCTGCATGTGGCGGCCAGCGGGCTTGTCGGGCCTGGTGACCACCAGCAGCACCTCGTGCCCGGCGGCCACCAGCGCCTCGAGCGTCGGGACCGAGAACTCGGGGGTACCGAGGAAAACCACTCGCACGCGCGGAGTGTACACGGTGGCTCCCCACTCACCCAGGCTACGGGCTCCAGGCCTTCGGCTACAGGAGAGGCGAACGGCGAAGACTCCTGCCTTTCTGCTTTCCTGTAGCGTGGAGTGTTGAGCCTTCCGGCTTGAGCCTGGAGCCCGCCTCACATCGGAATTCCAGCGCCGGATAGACTGGTTGCCGACGCAGGAGGTGCCATGAAGTCCCCCCGCCGCACGCTCACGACCCTATTCCTGATCGTCTTCACCGACCTCGTCGGGTTCGGGATCGTGATTCCGCTCCTGCCCCTCTACGCCGATCACTTCCGCCCCGCGCCCTGGGTCTTCGGCCTGCTCATGGCCAGCTATTCCGCGATGCAGTTCGTCTTCTCGCCGATCCTTGGGCACATCTCCGATCGTGTCGGGCGCCGCCCGGTCCTGCTGATCTCGCTCATCGGCTCGGTGGTCGGCTTCGCGATGTTCGCCCTCGCCGACTCGCTCCTCTGGCTGTTTGCCTCGCGCCTGCTGGCCGGCATTGCAGGAGGCAACATCGCGACCGCCCAAGCGGTCATCGCCGACACGACCCGCCCCGAGGATCGGGCGCGCGGCATGGGTCTGATCGGGGCCGCCTTCGGCCTCGGCTTCATCGCCGGCCCGGCGCTCGCCGGGCTCCTAGTCTCCCTGAGCACCCCCGCGCCGGGATGGGGGGCCGCCACGTGCTCGATGGTGGCGCTCGTCATGACGGCGCTGTACCTGCCCGAGACGCGGCCGGAGAGGGCCACACCCAGCGCTGCGGTCCCGGCCTCCGGCTTGGCGCGCCTCGCGTTCGCGTGGCGCCACCCCGAACTGGCCCCGCTCATCGCGATCGGCTTCGCGGTGGTGACCGGGTTTGCGGCCTTCGAAGTCACCTTCGCGCAGTTCCTCCACGCCCGGCTCGACCTGCCCCACTCGGGCGTGAGCTTCCTCTTCGTGTACGTTGGGGTGCTGGCGGTCGTGGTGCAGGGTGGCCTGGTCGGCCGTGCAACGCGCTGGCTGGGGGAGGCCAACCTCGTCATCGGCGGCCTCGTCTGCACCGCCGCCGGCCTCCTCCTGCTGTCCTCGGCGCACCGCCTGGGTGTGATCCTCGCCGTGCTGCCGGTCGTGGCGCTCGGCGCCGGCATGGTCAATCCCTCCCTCACGGCGCTGGTCTCGCGCCGCGCCGCCGCCGACCAGCAGGGGATGGCGCTGGGAGCGTTCCAGGGCGTCTCATCCCTCGCCCGCGTCGTCGGGCCCTTTACCGCGGAGGTGGCGCTCGGCTCTTGGGGAGTGGCGGCCCCCCAGGTGGGTGCCGCGGTGCTTGCGGTCGTCGCGGCCGCCGGGGCCGTGAGAGTGTTGCGCGGCCGGGCTGCCGCACCGGCCGCCGGTTGAGAATGCCGGTCGATGAATGTCGGAGGGGCCTGCGGCCGCGCATGCGTGGCAAGCGCCCGGGAGACTGCAATGGACGAGAAGAGCTGCGAGTTCCCGCTGTCTAACGCCAGTGACGGGAAGATCGGGCAAATCTTGCGGAGCGTCAAGACCATCGCCGTGGTCGGACTCTCCGACAAGCCTGACCGCGACTCCTACATGGTGGCGCGTTACCTCCAGGGGCACGGCTACCGGATCATCCCCGTGAACCCGGCCGCGCAGGAGATCCTGGGCGAGCGCAGCTACCCCGACCTCGCGAGCATCCCCGCCGAGATCACCGTGGACGTGGTGGATATCTTCCGCAAGCCGGAGTTCATCCCCGCCATCGTGGACGCGGCGATCGCGCGAGGGGCGCGGGCGGTATGGATGCAGCTCGGCCTCGCCCACAACGCCGCGGCCGAGAAGGCGCGCGCCGCGGGGCTCGCGGTCGTCATGGACCGCTGCATCAAAGTGGAGCACGCCCGGCTGACCGCCGCCCACCCATCCAGGCTTTAGGCTTTAGGCTTTAGACTTTAGGCTACAGGCTACAGGAAAAGAATGGGTGATGGGAAGACCCGGACGCGCCGGAGTTTGCCTCCACCTGAAGCCTGTAGCCTGGTGTTTCGTGCCCCTTTGCTATACTCACGGCGTTCAGATTCGCCGCCTGGACAAGGGCGGACCAGACGTCCGCTCGAAGAGGAGGACCACATCGCCGACGAACGTGATCGTACAAGAATCAACGAGATGATCCGGCTCTCGCCGGTACGTCTCGTGGATGCCGACGGAAGCCAGGTCGGCATCGTTCCGGTAGAAGAAGCCATGGCGCTCGCCCGCACGCGCGGCCTCGACCTCGTGGAGGTCGCTCCCACCGCTCGCCCGATCGTCTGCAAGATCATGGACTGGGGCAAGTACCGTTACGAGCAGGAAAAGAAGACACGGCAGGCGCGCCGCAAGGAGCACCAGATCGAGGTCAAAGAGGTCAAGTTCCGGCCCGGGGTGGCAGACCACGACTTCCATACCAAGCTCAATATGGTCAAGCGCTTCCTTGAGCAGGGGAAGCACGTCAAGGTCACGATCATGTTCCGGCGCCGCGAGATGCGGCGGCCAGAGAACGGCTACGAGGTGCTCGAGCGCATCAAGGAGGAGCTGGCGGACCTCATCCGGCTCGAGCGCGACGCCGGGCCGCTCGAAGGGCGCGACCTGACCATGGTCCTCGCCCCGTCCCGCAAGAGCGCGTAACCTCTTCCTGATTGCGACTGCGACCAATTCGCAAATTAATCAAAACACGCCTCGGCGCTCCAGTCCTCTACGAACGCCGCCCAAACACTGAGGACATCTGCTCCGGGGTCCGCGCCCCGGGCTCCGGAACGACGACAAGAACTCAGGCTCGCGAAAGGCTCCGGCAATCCGGCAGGGCCGCGGCGGACGGCGTGTAGCCCGCGCCGCCGCCGTTGTCGGAGCCGGGTATCACACTTTGCTCCTGGTACGGCAACGCGGTTTCAAGCGATCGAGCAGCTTGGAGACAGTTGCACAGGCGCTTCCGAACCAAAGTGTGACTACCCGGCATCCGGGCAAGGCGCGCGAGCGGCCCGCGCCGAAGTGTAGCCGGAGGCTACGTGAGCGCGGGCGAGCCGGGATTCATTCCCGGCGAGCGGGGGACTCGGGGGGTCAAGAGCGTCCGGGAGGGTGGGCGGAGTGGACGCGGACCCCCCGACAGGAATGCGCCGGCGGAGCGCAACGCCGCAGACGGTCCGACGCCGGCGGCGCAACTGGTCGCCTTACACCCTCTCCGTCTTCTCGCTGAAATGGACGCCGAGGCGCTGCAGCTCGACGAGTGCCGGCTCGTAGATCTCGGGGAGGACCGGGACGAGCACGCCCCGCAAGGCGATTTTGCCCTCCAGGATCAGGCGAACGCCTACGGCCGCCGGCAGGCCGACGGTGCGATTCATGCTCGAATCGCCGTTCGGGATCCCGAAGTCGATCATCGTGGAGCTGATCCTCTCCTTGTAGCCGGGGTACTCGGCCACGAACTGGTGCTGCAGGATCAGCATGTCGCGCTCTCCGGGAGCGAAGGACATCCTGGCCAGCATCGTCGCCGTCAATACGTCCAGCGCCGAGGTGCAGCCGGCCGGCAGTGGCGCGTTGTTGAACAGGCCCAGCCACTCCAGGTTGGCGACGATGAAGTTGGCTGGGTCGAGGCCGATCTTGCGGGCCACCGCCTGCCTGATGCCGCGGGGGCTGTTCTTGCCGATGAGCTTGGCCGTGAACTGGGCGTAGGAGAGCCCGGTCAGGTCCATCCCGGTCTCGTCGAGCAGACCGAGCTCGGCGATCTTCTTCAGCGTCGGGCACCAGCCCTGGTTGCGCAGCGTGCCGCGAAACATCGTCCGGGTCGAGGTGATCCCGTAGGTCTCGGCGTATGGCAGGCTGTCGCGGTTCGGATACCCCTCGAATGGGATGACCCGGCCCTCCACCTCGATCGGCACGCAGGAGTAGTGCAGGAACAGGTCGGGTCCGGGCACCTCGACGAGGTCGCCGTCCTGGCGGAAGCGCCCGGGGTTGCGGCCGGCCATAAGCACGCCGCGCGGGCTCCACGAGAACTTGTAACCGAACGGGTTGTCGTTGGCCTCGGGGGCTGGCAGCCCGCCGCAGTACGAGGTGAATCGTGTGATCTCGCCGCCGGCCGCCTTCACACGGTGGATCACCTTCATCGCCGTCATGTGGTCAATGCCCGGGTCCACGCCGATCTCGTTCAGCAGGGCCACGCCCAGCTTCTTGGCCTCGGCATCGAGCGCCTGCATCTCGGGCTTGACGTAGGAGGTGGTGACCATGTGCTTTCGGTTTCGCAGGCAGGATCTGGCCACACGGGTGTGGTAGACGTATGGAAGGAGGCTCACAGCCAGGTCATGCTCGCGCACAATGTCGTCGAGCCTCTGGTCCCCTTCCCTCTCGATGTCGAAGGCGACGGGCCGGCCGTTGGGATGATCGCCGACGAGCTCCCTGGCCTTGCTCACGGTCCTGCTCGCCACGGTCACCTGGTAGGAGTGGTCCAGGAGATACCTGACGTGGGCCCCGGCCACCAACCCAGCCCCAAACACGACAACCTTCTTCATTGCTGCCTCCTTGTCCGGTCCTTCACGAAGAGCGCTTCACGCATGTCGCCTCACCAGCCCCCGGTCCGCCTCACACATGGTCAACCGGCCTGCGGGTTCAGGTACTTCGAGAGGTACCTGTAGTCCGGCGTCAGCTTGCCGTGGTAGAGGATCAGCGCGCGGGCGATCTCCGAGGGGAGGTCCAGCTCCTCGAAGGGCACGGAGTAGTCGGCCCGGGCGATGGCCGGGATGAAAGGCTCCAAGATCTCGCTGAAGTACTCCGAGGCCTCGCGCGGCAGCTCGCTCGGCAAGATGTCCACCGCCAGGATGACCGGCCCGGTGCCCGCCACGCCCATCTGCGCTTCGTCCGTGTGCGGATTCCAGGCGTACACCGGGTCGTCCGGCTCGGTGGCCTTGAGGGTGCACTCGATCGAGCCCCCGATGTCGCAGCTCGCGTCGCCGACGACGCGCAGGCGGGGCCGTTGCGGGCCGCCGAACAGCTCGCGGAGGTATGCCTTGGTGAGCAGCCGCGGGTAGCGCGCATCCCAATAGTTGGAGTTCATCAGCACGGTGAGGTGGGGCAGGTACTGCTCGAAGGTGGAGTGGTACTTGCCCGGGTGGAGGTAGTAGTCCTGCAGGTCGAAGTGGGATGCGGGATCGTTCGGCGCCACCGTGTGCTCCTCCTTGAAAAGCACGCGGTAGACGACGCAGCCGGAGGCCTCGGGGTCGTTCGCCACGCGCGCGACCTCGCCCGGGGAGATCTCGACCGTCGGCAAGTCCGTGAGGAGCTCCAGGATGCCCCGGCCGACGTTGCCGTAGCCGGCCACGCCGACGATCAGCGGGGCGATCTCCCGCGGAAGACCCTCGGAGGCGATCCGCTCGCCGGCCGCATGCACGTTGGCGCGGGCCGCGGCCAGGCTGTCATACGTGTAGGTGTGGCGGAGGCCGGTGAACGGGTTGGCGATGCCCTCCCACTTCAGGCGCTGGCCCAACGCCCACAAGCTCTCGATCATGCTGACGACCCCGGCGTGCCAGCCGAAGAAGATCAGGCGGCGGCCGCGTTCGTCGGTCACCTTCTCGTAATCGATGAGGTTGCAGCCCTGCTCCATCATCCGGGCGAGCATGGGCATGTTGTGGGGCTGGCCCTTGATGACGTGGGCGAAGAACACGTAGGTCTTGCCGGGCTGGAAGTGCTGGAGCGGGATCTCCTTCACGCCGAAGATGACCCGGGCGGGACAGAGGTCCTCCTGCACATGCGCGCCGGCCTGCTGGAACTCCTCTTCGCGGAAGATCCGGACGGGCGAGGGCTGCACGTAGAACTCGAGCCCGTGCCTCTCGCGCAGCTCACCTGCCTTCTGGGGCGTGATCGGCACGCGGCGTTCCCAGCGGCTCTTATCCTCTCGACGAATCCCGACCCGGGCAGCCATCGCCCACCTCCCGAACAGACACGCTTGTGCTGCACCGAAGAACCAGGAGAACCGCTTGGTCCCCTGCGCGGGCTGCAGTCGCTGGCAAGGAGCAGAATCATACACCGGGTCGAGACCGGCGTGCAAATCTCAGGCAGCGGCCGGGGAGGAAACACGAGAGAAAACCGAAGAGGGGACAGCAAGAACCACCTCGTCTTGTAGCCTTCCCTTTCCCGTTTGCCCCTTCCCGCATAGCCCGGATTATTCATGGGGGCCGTAGCGAGAGCGCGCAGGTGGTTGTCATGGTGGGCGAGCTTCCGTTGCGGGGGGCTCGACGCCGCTCCGTCCACCCCCGGCGCCTCGGCCCCCCGGTCCCCCACGCTCGCGCGGCGGAGGCCCGCTCGCTCCGGGGCGAGGAGGGAAGCCGACCTCGTGCAGTACGGCGGCACCCTCCGAGCCCCGAGTACGCCCGCCAGGGCGGCCAGATCCGCGCTCGCAGTAGGCTCCTTCGTGAATAGTCCGGGCTCGTCGCACCGTACCCCCTTCCTTTTCCCCTTGTCCCTCCCTACACTACGCGAGAGCCTTTCCGGACGAAGGAGGCAGCGATGGCCGACACGTATCCCCCGTCGATCCCCCCGGTGCCGCCCCAACCGCCTGGCGCACAGCCGCCGGGCACCGTGCCCCCACCCCCCCCGGGCGGCGTCCCGCCGGCACCACAGGCCCAGCCGCTACCCTGGGAGCAGCCCGGCTACCCGGCGCTCGAAGGCCTTTACGAGACCGCAAAGCTCGTCATCACCGCGCCCAGCCAGGCCTTCGCGCGCATGTCGCTGACCGGCACCCTGGGCCGGCCCCTGCTCTACGCCGTAATCTTCGGGTGGATCGGGATCATCGCGAACCAGGCCTACAGCCTGGCGTTCAAGGGGGCCATAATGGGCATGCTCTCGGGCCTCCCAGGGTACAACCCGAAGCTCATGTTCGGCCTGCCGACGGCCGCGAGCGTCGGCGTCATGATCTTCGCACCGGTCTTCGTGCTCATCTGGGTGTTTATCTGGGCAGCCATCGTTCACCTGTTCCTCATGCTCGTGGGCGGTGCGAACACAGGGTTCGCGTCCACGGTCCGGGTGGTGTGCTACGTCGCCACCGTCCAGGTCGTCCAAGTAGTGCCGCTCTGCGGCGGGCTGATTGCGGGGATCTGGGCGCTCGTCCTGTACATCATCGGCGTCGCGATTGCCCACCGTACGACCCAGGGCAAGGCCGCGCTGGCGGTCCTCCTGCCGCTCGTGCTGTGCTGTGTCTGTATCGCGGTGCTGGCGGCCGCCTTTGGCGCGGCGATCGCGGCTGCGTTCGGCCATCTGGGACGCTGAGACGTTCCCGCTGCGCTTGCGCAAGCCGAACCGCGAGGAGCGTCAGCTCTCGTGGCTGTGGGGCGCGGTAGCCGTCTGCTCGTTGCTCCTGCGCGCCTTCTGGTTAGCGCTCGCGCCGCTCGTCCCGGCCTGCCCGTTCCGCGCCATCACGGGGATCCCCTGCCCCACGTGCGGTACCACCCACGCCGCTCTGGCGCTCCTGAACGGGCGCCTCGCAGACGCCTTCGCCGCCAACCCCCTGGCTGCACTGGCCGGAATAGCCTTCATGGCGGGCGGGCTTCTCGCGCCGGTCTGGACTGCCTTCAACTGGCCGGTGCCGGAGATCCCGAGCCCGCTGCCCGGGTCGGCAAGGGGAGCCATCGTCGTGCTCATCCTCGCAGGCTGGGCGTACGTCATCGCCCGCGGATAAGCCGTAACGGCCGCCCGCTACGGCTTCTCCGGCCTGGAGCCCGGCTTGGTGAGCGGGGCGCCCGCACCGCACAGGGGGCAGGACTCGGGCGGATAGGTCGGGACCTCCACCGTGAGCAGGGCCGTGAACGGCAAAGGCGAGAAGGGGTTCTCTTGCCCCGAGCGGTTGACGATCGCGGCGACCCCCACGACCGTCCCCCCCTGTTGCGTCACGACGTCCATGACCTCGCGAGTGGACTTGCCGGTGGTGACGACATCCTCCACGACCAGGACCCGGGCTCCCGGCTCGATCCGGAAGCCCCGCCGCAGGGCCATCGCCCCCTCGTTGCGCTCGGTGAAGAAGAACGGAACATCCTCGAGGGCGCGCGCCACCTCGTACCCGATGATGACGCCGCCCAGCGCCGGCGCCACCACCACCTGCGCCGCTGCGTTCTTCAGGCGGGCGGCCAGCTGCCGCCCTGCGGCCTCGGCCCGCGCGGGGTCGGCGAGGTAGAGCGCGCACTGGAGGTAGCGCGAGGAGTGCAGCCCGGAGGAGAGCCTGAAATGCCCGTCCAGCAGCGCTCCCACCGTGGTCATGTCGTCGAGAGTGATGCCCCCCATCAATCCTCCCGCTTGAGGCCGTAGGCCTCGATCTTCTTGTACAGGTTCGAGCGCGGTGTCTGGATGGCGCGCGCCGTCGCCGCCACGTTCCAGGCGTGGCGCTGTAGCTGCCGCACCAGGTAGGCGCGCTCGGCGCGCTCCTGGAACTCGGCCAGCGTCGGCGCGCCGAAGAGCGCGTCGGCGTCACCCTTGCTCTCGGCGGCGGCGGCGGGCAGCAGGTCCAGTCCGCGTATGTCGTCCTCGAGCTGCATGATCACCGCACGCTCCACGATGTTCTTGAGCTCCCGGACGTTGCCCGGGAACGGGAAGGCCGCGAGCTGGCGCAGCGCCTCCGGCGTCCAGCGCTTGGGCCTCCGGTTGTACTCCTCACATGCCGTGCGGGTGTAGTGCTCCACCAGGGTGGGGATGTCTTCGGGGTGAGAGCGCAGCGGCGGGGTCCGCAGCACAACCACCGAGAGGCGGAAGTAGAGGTCTTCGCGGAAGCGGCCCGCCCTGACCTCCTCGGGCAGGTCCTTGTTGGTAGCTGCGATCACCCTCACGTCCACGCGCCTTACGGCCCCGGCCCCGACAGGCTCCACCTCGCCGTCCTGCAGCACCCGCAGCACCTTGGCCTGGGTGCGCAGCGACATGTCGCCGACCTCATCCAGGAAGATCGTCCCGGTGTCGGCCTGCACGAACTTGCCGATCTGCTTGCGGACCGCGCCCGTGAAGGAGCCCTTCTCGTGGCCGAAGAGCTCCGACTCGATGAGCTCCTCGGGGATCGCGGCGCAGTTCACACGCACGAACGGCGCACGGGCGCGCGGCGAGAGGTGGTGGATGCGCCGCGCGACGAGCTCCTTGCCGGTCCCGGACTCGCCGACCACCAGGACGGTGACGCGCGAGGGCGCGACGCGGGCGATCTCCGCGCGCAGCGCCTTCAGTTCGGCCGACTCGCCCAGCAGCGGGGGCAGCTCCTCCTCGCCCCCCTTCAGGCGCCGGTTCTCCTCGACGAGCCTCCCGCGCGCCACCGCGCTCTGTACAGCCAGCAGGAGCTTGGCGCGTTCGGGCGGCTTGTCCAGAAAGGCATCGGCGCCCGCCTGCAGGCACGAGGCCGCGGTGAACTCGTCGCCGTGCCCGGTGAGCACCACCACAGGGACGTCCACGGCCCGCTTGCGCAGGTTCTCCAGGAGGCCGAGGCCGTCCATCCCCGGCATCTTGATGTCGAGGAGCACGGCATGGGGGCTGCCGAGGTCGATGGCGTCGATGGCCGTGAAGGCGTCGCCGGCCTCGCTCACCTGGTAGCCGGCGCTGGCGAGGATCGTCCGGACCGCCAGCCGGTTGGCCGCATCATCGTCCACGATCAGCACCCGCCCTGCGCTGTCCACGGGACCAGAGTTTACTCCAGGCGCAACCGCATCGCGCGGCTTTCCCGCGGGAAACCTGATACCCTAAGCACCGATGGCGAAGGTACCGAGCGCGTCGGCCGGCGCCGGCCGCCCAGGCGGTGCCCAGCTCTCGTCGTCGCGACCGCGCCACGCGGGTCCGAACTTCCTAAGTGCCCTCGAGCGACGTTCGGGGAAACTCGTCGTGGTCATCGGTGTGCTGCTGATCGTGATCGTGGCCGTGGCCGACTACGTGACGTCGTCGGACCTGCGCTTCTTCATCTTCTACTGGCCCTCCATCGCCATAATGTCGTGGTACGTCGGCCGCAGGTGGGGCTTCTTCGCCGTTGCGCTGAGCACCCTGGGCTCGACGTTGGCCAACGGCGCCGAGTGGGCCGCCGTGCGCACGTACGTGCTGTGGTGGAACGCCACGGTCAACGTCGCTTCGTTCGCGCTGCTCGCGTACATGATCTCACAGCTGCGTGAGCTGGTGGACTGGGAACGCGATGTGGCACGCACCGATTTCGTTACCGGCCTGCCCAACACCAGGGCGTTCTACGAGGCGCTCGGGGTCGAGCTTTCCCGCAGCAGCCGAACGCGCACGTCTGTCACCCTGGCCTATCTCGACATCGACGATTTCAAGCAGCTCAACGACCGCTTCGGCCACGACGCGGGGGACAGGGCCCTCCGGGAGATCGCCCAGATGATCCGAAGGAACCTGCGCGATCCGGACCTGCTGGCGCGGCTGGGCGGCGACGAGTTCGCCATCCTCCTGCCCGCGACGGGCCGCGTCAAGGCCCAGGCCGTGCTGGGCAGGCTGCAGGCCGAGCTTCACGAGGATGGAATCGCGGAGCGCTGGCAGACCACCTTCAGCCTCGGGGCGGTCACCTGCCCGAATGGTGCGTGCGGCGCCGACGAGCTGATCCGTGCCGCCGACGACCTGATGTACGAGGCGAAGCAGGAGGGGAAGAACGCGGCCCGCTTCGAGGCGCTGGGCGAGCGCGCCGGGCTCGGCCCCGAGACCGCCCCACCCTGACGCGTGGGCGCATGGAGTGCCGTGTTCGAGGCCAGGGGCGCGGCGCGGCCAGGACGGCGTGGAAGTCGGGACCGGGGGAGTGACGCCCGTCAGGGAACCGTGACCACAACTTTGCCGGTGGAGCCCCGCCCCTGCAGGAGCGCGTGCGCCTTCGGGAGCTCCGCGAACGGGAACACTGCACCCACCACGGCCTTGAGGCTCCCCTCGGCCAGCATGCCCTCGAGGCGGGCGAAGCGTACCTGGAGCTCCGCGGCTAGGTGCGGCACGAGCGAGAGGTTGAAACCCGCCAGGGTGCGGCAGGGCTGGACGAGAGTCGAGGGGAACACCAGGCCCATGCGCGCGAGCTCGAGGGCGGCCCTTGCATAGAGGACCCGCCGCGGGCCGAGCGCCGCGGCGAAGCCGTAGAGGACGTACCGTCCGTCCGGCCGGAGCGCCCTCCAGCCGGTGCGGAAGAGCGCGCCGCCCACCGCATCCACCACGACGTCCGCACCGCCGGCAACAGCCTCACGGTAGCCGTCGTAGCCCGCCGCCTCATGGGCACCGAGCGAGAGCGCCAGCTCGCGCTTCGCCGGCGTCGACGCCACCGCGAGCACCTGTGCGCCCGCCTTGGCCGCCATCTGGACGGCGATGGTGCCCACGCCGCCGGCCGCCGCGGTGATCACCACCCGCTCCCCCGCACGCACCCGCCCGACCGTGAACAGCGCATGGTCCGCGGTCAGGCCGGTGACCGCCAGCGAAGCTCCCGTCACGAAGTCCACGCCCGGAGGCAACGGCCGCAGGAAGCGGGCCCGCACGTTGACGAGCTCCGCGTGCCCGCCGAAGATCGGCACCGCAGCGACCCGCGTGCCCGGTGGCGGGCCCGAAGCCCCCTCGCCCAGCGAAACAACCTCGCCGCTCACCTCCATACCGGGGACGAAGGGCGTCCGCGGGACGCGCGGGTAGACGCCGAGCCGGGCCGCGCAGTCGGCGAAGTTGAGGCCGATGGCGCGCACGCGGACGAGCGCTTCCCCCGGACCCGGGACCGGGTCGGGAAGCTCGCACAGGCGCAGGACCTCGGGCGGCCCGTAGCGCGGCGCGAGCCACGCTTTCATCCGCGACTCGCTCTGCTCGTCGCGGCGGGCTCCGGGGCCCGGGCTCCGGGGTCACAGAGAACGCTCGAGGCGGCAGGGGCTTCCTGCGCCCTGTGCCCTGTGCCCGGCGCCCTGCCATTACGATTCTTCGGCGGCCGAGGCCGGCCGGGCGAGGGCCGGGAGCATGGCGCGCAGCTTCTCCTCCAGCTCGATCATGACTTCGGGGTGCTCCTTCAGGAACGCCCGGGCGTTCTCCCGCCCCTGGCCCAGCCGCGTCTCACCATAGGAGAGCCACGTCCCGGACTTGGTGACCAGCCGGTGCTCCAGGCCCAGGTCGAGCAGCTCGCCGGACTTGGAGATGCCCTCGCCGTACATGAGGTCGAACTCCGCCACCCTGAACGGCGCCGCCACCTTGTTCTTGACGACCTTGACCTTGGTCCGGTTGCCGACCGCGTCCTCGCCCGACTTGATCGCACCGATGCGCCGGATATCCAGCCGGATGGAGGCGTAGAACTTGAGGGCACGCCCCCCGGTGGTGGTCTCCGGGTTGCCGAACATGACCCCGATTTTCTCCCGGATCTGGTTGATGAAGATCACGCTGGTCTTGGACTTGGAGACGATACCGGTGAGCTTGCGCATCGCCTGGGACATCAGGCGCGCCTGCAGACCCATCGACGCCTCTCCCATCTCGCCCTCGAGCTCGGCGCGCGGAACGAGCGCCGCCACCGAGTCCACCACGATCACGTCCACGGAACCGGACCGGATCAGGGTCTCGGCGATCTCGAGGGCCTGCTCGCCGTTGTCGGGCTGCGCCACCAACAGGTTGTCGACGTCCACCCCCAGCTTGCGGCAGTACTCCGGGTCGAGGGCGTGCTCGGCGTCGATGAACGCCGCAAGGCCGCCCGACATTTGTGCCTGCGCGATAACGTGAAGGGCCAACGTCGTCTTGCCCGAGGACTCGGGGCCGTAGATCTCGCTGACCCTGCCGCGCGGGATCCCGCCCACGCCCAGTGCCGCATCCAGGCCGATGGACCCCGTCGGGATGATGTGGACGTTCACCGCGTCCTGGGCGCCGAGGCGCATGATCGAGCCCTTGCCGAACTGCCGCTCGATCTGCGCGACGGCAGTCTCCAGGGCCTTGAGCTTCTCTGGGTTGTACTCAGCCATGGTGACACCTCTCTCGTGGGGTCAGGCGTGGACGGGACGGCCTGAAGGTCGTACAACAAAACTAGGGCGTCGGCGCCGTTCCGTCAACCCTGGGGTTCCCCCTCCGGGGTGAACCGGTAGCCGACGCCGCGGACGGAGTGGATGAACTTCGGGCGGCGGGGATCGGCCTCGAAGTAGCGCCGCAGGCGCACGATGAAGTTGTCGATGGTGCGGGACGAGGACCCATACTTGTACCCCCAGACGCGCTCCAGGATGAGCTCGCGGGAAACCACCTGCCCCTGCCGCTCCACCAGCAGCTTGATCAGCATGCACTCCTTCTCGGTGAGCTCGATCTCGCCGCGCGGCCCGCGTGCCTTGAAGGTCCGAAAGTTGACCTCGTTCTCGCCGAAGTGGAAGATCCCGCGCTCGGCCACAGGGGTCTGGTACCACTCCTGCCGGCGCAGGATGCCGCGAATGCGCAGCACCATCTCCTCCAGCAGGAAAGGCTTGGTCATGTAGTCGTCGCCGCCGTGGCGAAGGCCGGCGATGCGGTCGGCGTCGGTGTTGCGGGCCGTCAGGAAGAGCACCGGAACGCGGTTGCCGCCCTCCCGCAGCCGCTCGCACACGTCGAAGCCCGAGATGCCGGGGAGCATCACGTCCAGCACCACCAGGTCGAAGTCCTCGGCAGCGAGACGCTCGAGCGCGGCCTCACCGTCGCCCGCGACCGCGGTCTCATACCCTTCGAACTTGAGGTTGTGCGCCAGCGCCTCCGCCAAGTGCCTCTCATCTTCGACGATCAGCACGCGACTCGCCATAGATCACCTCACCTTGCGGTCACCAATGTACTCGGAAAACTCCTCTTCGGGTAGTACCTCCGCGCCCGGGAGGGAGAGCCGGAAGGTCGCACCCTGGCCGGGGCCGGGGCTCGAGGCGGTGAGGCGGCCGCCGTGGGCGTTCACGATCTCGCGCGCCACGAACAGCCCGATGCCGGTGCCGGGCGTGCGGCGAGTCACGTGGTCGGTCGAGCGGTAAAAGGGCTTGAAGATGCTCTCCAGCTCCGCCGGCGCGATTCCCACGCCGTTGTCCCGCACCTCGAGCACCGCCTCCCCGCGCTCGAGCCGCAGCTGCACCCAGACGCGCGGGGCACGCTCCTGCGCGTATTTGAGAGCGTTCTCAATAAGGTTGGAGATCACGATCGCCATCGCCTCGGGGTCGAACGTGCCCTGGACCCCAGGCGTCACCTCCGTCTCCAGCACGCCGCCCCGGGCCAAGACCCTCCTCTCGGCCACCAGCACCTCGTCCTCGACGAGCTGCGAGAGGTCACCCAGCTCCATGCGGAAGCGGTGAGCCCCGCCGGTGTAGCGGGTGACCTCCAGCACCTTCTCCACGAGGTCCGCCAGGCGCTCCGAGTCTGCCAGGGCGTTGTTCAGGAAGCGCGTCCGGCCCTCGTCGTCGACGCGTCCCGAGAGTACGGTCTCCAGAGCCAGCCGGATGCCGGCGATCGGGGTCTTGAGCTCGTGCGTCACGGCCGAGACGAAGTTCTGGTGCTGCCGCTCCAGAGATCCCTCCCGGCGCATGACCCGCCAGAGGAGCACCACGGCGGTCACCATGGCTGCAAGGAAGGCCGCGCCCTCCACCAGGACCCCGACCACCCTCTTGCGGTAGCGGTCCACCAGGTCTTCCCAGCGGTGGAAGTCGGGGGTCACCTCCAGGCGATCGAACGGCGGCCCCAGGCGGGCGTGAGGGCGGCTTGCCTGGACCTCGCCCTGCTCCACGAGCTGCAGCGTGGGGTCGACGCCGGCGAGCCAACGGTATGGGGCCTGCGGGTCGATGGTCACGATGGCCATCCGGCCGCGCCCCAGCGGGCGCACGAACGCCGGGCGCCCGTCCACCGTGATCCAGCCTGCCGCGGACGTGGCAGCCTGGCCGGCGGGCGCGCCGGCGGCCGCGGGCGGCATATCCACCACCCGGACCTCGACAAAGGGAGGCGTGGGCGACGGGATGACCCCCGGAGGGAGAAGCGCCACGCGACGCTCGGCTTCCTCGGCCTGAACCGTCAGGCGCAGGGCTGCGCCCTCGACGCGGGCGGCGAAGACCGCCCGCTCCAGGTCGAGCCTGTCCCGGTTGTCACGCAGGGAGTAGACCACCCACCAGGTGAACTGCGCGTTGAGCACAAGAGCGACCGCCACGAACGCCACCAGGTGGCCGAGCCCGAGACGCATGGTGCCGCGCACGCTGTGAGTATACCGACCAACCCCCGCTCCGGTTCGAGCCAGGCCCGCCTGGCGCCCGCCCGGGCATGAGCGGTGAGTGATGAGGTGCGCGCAGACAGCGGGACAGACTCGTGCCTCGGGCCTCGTCCCTCGCGCCTCGTGATTTGACAGGGCTGGGGCCGGCCACGAGAATCGAGACTCGATGGCTGCCCGGACCTCGGTCCTGCTCCGCGGAGGCATTGTGGTCCCCATGGCGACCCGCGGGGAGTGGTTCGAGGCGGACGTCCTGCTCGAAGGCGACCGGGTTGCGGCCGTCGCACCCGGCCTGCTGCCACGCAACGGGTGCGAGGTGCTCGACGCCAGCGACGCGATCGTGCTCCCGGGCTTCGTCCAGACCCACGTCCACGTCGTCCAGAGCCTGGCCAGGTACCGGGCGGAGGGGCTGCCGCTGCTGCGCTGGCTGTCCGAGCGAATCTGGCCGTATGAGGCGGCGCTCCAGGCCGAGGAAGTCGCCGCGGCGGCGCGGCTCGGGATCGCCGAGCTGCTGGCCGGCGGGACCACCTCCGCCCTCGACATGGGCACGACCCACGACCAGGACGCGGTCTTCGAGGCCGCCGGGGACCTGGGCATCCGGTTCGCCTCGGGCAAGTGCCACATGGACATCGGCGACGGCGTGCCGGCCGGCCTTCTGGAGGACCGCGAGGACTCCCTGGCCAAAGCGGAGGCGCTCGGGTCCCGATGGCACGGCGCAGCGGGCGGGCGGCTCCGCTACGCGGTGGCACCGCGCTTCGCGCTCTCCTGCTCGCGCGAGCTGCTCGCCGGCAGCGCGGCTCTTGCCCGCCGGCACGGCTTCCTGCTCCACACCCACGCGAGCGAAAACGCGGAGGAAACCCGCGCGGTTCGCGAGCTCACCGGCCGCGGCAACGCCGCCTTCCTCGCGGAGATGGGCATCGCGGGCCCCGACACGGTCCTTGCCCACTGCGTCCACCTGGACGAGAGCGAGGTGGGCTTGCTGGCCGAGACGCAGACCGGGGTGGCGCACTGCCCCGGAGCCAACCTGAAGCTGGCCTCGGGAATCGCGGACCTGCCGCGGCTGCTCGGGCGCGGGGTGCGGGTCGGGCTCGGGGCGGACGGGCCGCCGTGCAACAACCGGCTCTCGATCTTCCACGAGATGGCGCTCGCAGGGACGCTGCACAACCTCGCCCACGGCGCGGCCGCCGTGGACGCGTGGACCGTCCTCGAGATGGCGACCTGGCGGGGCGCTCAAGTCCTGGGGCTCGGCGACGATGTCGGTCGCATTGCACCCGGCCGCAAGGCCGATCTCGTTGTCCTTTCCTGCGAGAGCTTTGCGATGGAACCGGCCGCCGATCCCGCGGCCATGATAGTGTACGGAGGAGGCGTAGAGGCCGTGCGACACGTCGTGGTCGACGGTTCGATCGTGGTCCGGGACGGCAAGCTGGCCACCGCCGACGGGGCCGCTATCCGGCGCGAGGCCCGTGCCGCGGCGCGAGCGGTGAGTCGCCGACTGGGATGGTCCTGATGCTCAAGGGGAAGCCCCGCTTCGAGCTCCTCGACCAATACGTGTTCCAGCGCAACTACACCCTTGCCCTCGAGGCGATCACCGAGGAGATCACGCGGCGCCCCCAAAACTTCAACCTCCTGCTCCGCCAGGCCGAGATCCTCGGGCTGGCCGGCGAACGCGAAAAGGCCATCTCGGTCTACCGCAAGGTGGCGGAGCACTACGCCACGCAAGGGTTCTACGCCCGAGCCATCGCCGTGACCAACAAGGTCCTCCGTCTGGACCCCAACCGCCAGGACATCACCAAGGATCTCGCCCAGCTCATCGCCGCGCAGCAGGCGGCCGAGAAGGAGGCCGAGGCCAAGCTCAAGAGCGTCGAGAAGGAGGGGCTGGAGCAGCTCAGGCACGCCGAGCCGCCCCCTCCGGCGCCGCCACCGCCTGTTGCAGCCGATCCCGCGCAGCAGCAGGTCGAGCGCGAGCGTGCGGCCTCCCACTTCTTCGCCGAGTTCCCACAAGGGGCGCTCGAGCAGCTGCTCTACTCCGCGGCGGTGAGGTCGTTCGACCCCGAAGACGTCATCGTGCAGGAGGGAGACCCTGGCACCTCGTTTTTCCTGATCGCGGACGGCGACGTGGCGGTCCACACAAACGACCCCTCGGGCAAGCCCATGGTGCTCGCCCAGCTGGGCGCGGGGGAGTTCTTCGGCGAGGTGGCGGTTCTCACCGGCAAACCGAGGACCGCGACGATCGTGGCCAAGACCCCGGCAACGGTGATCGAGATCTCCGGGGTGGACCTCGACCGGATCGTTGCAGAGTACCCGGACGTACGCACCGTGCTGCAGCATTTCTACGAGCAACGCGCCCGCGCCACGGTGGAGGCGATGCTCGCGCGCATCCGTGGCGGAAATGTCTGACGCCCCCTGCCCGATCGTCCGCCGCTTCCTGGCGCTGGCCAACCGGGGTGGCGAGCTCCCCGCGCTGATCGGGCCGGACGGCGAGGTTGTCGGAACCCGCGCCGCCCTGGCCGCCTCGATTCTCGACGAGCTGGAGCGTTTCGCCCCGGTCCTTCCACGAGGCTCGACGGTCGTGCTCTCGCTGCCCAACGGTGCCGACCTGGTGGCCGCCTTCGCCGCGCTCCGGCTGCTCTCGGCGCGTGTGGCGCTGGTGGATGCCTCGGCGCCGGCCGACGAGCTGGAGCGCGCCGCGGCCGCTGTAGGCGCGGGCTTCCTGGTTGCCACCCGGGAGACGCTCGGCCGGGGACGGGTCGTCGTTTCGCGAGGCCCCCTCGTGGTGGCCGCTCGCCGGAAGCCGGAACCGGCCGCCATGCCACCGGCCACGGCGCTGCTCAAGCTGACCTCCGGCTCCACCGGCTTGGCGCGCGCGGTCGCGGTCGGCCCCCGGCAACTGGCCGCCGACACCGTCCAGATCATGAGCACCATGGACGTGCGCCCCGCCGACGTGACGCTGGCGGCCATCCCGCTCACGCACTCCTACGGCATCGGCTCGTGCCTCATCCCGCTCTTGCTGACCGGCACACCTCTGGCGTTCCCGACCTGCGCCCTCCCGGCGGCGCTGGCGCACACCCTGGCCAGCGCTCGCGTGGCGCATTTCCCGGCGGTGCCGGCCATGATCAGGACGCTCGCGACCCTCCCGGGCCTCCCCGAGCTGCCCGACCTGCGCATATGCCTGACGGCGGGAGCCCCGCTCGCGCCCAAAGACGCCGGGGCCTTCCACGCAGCCACCGGGCACAAGGTGCACATCTTCTACGGTTGCTCTGAGTGCGGCGGCATCACCTACGACCGCTCCGCCGAGCCGGTGCACGCGGCGGGCGCGGTCGGGACTCCGTTGGACCGCGTTGACGTCACAGTGGTGGACGACAACGGGAAGCCGGTGCCGGCCGGGGTCGAGGGGCGCGTGCTGGTTTCCTCGCGCTCGGTAGCCGTCGGGGTGGTGCCCGACAGCGAGGACGAATGCACACTCGCCCCGGGACGCTTCCTCTCCGGCGATCTCGGCGCGCTCGGCGAACGCAGCCGCCTCACCCTCACCGGCCGGGTGGCGGAGTTCCTGAACGTGGCCGGGAAGAAGGTCCACCCCGAGGAGGTGCGGCGGGTACTCGAGGCGCTGCCCGGCGTTCAGACCGCCGTCGTGGCCGGCCTCGCGGACCCGCACCGGGGGCAGTTGGTGGCCGCTCTCGTGGTGGCGGAGCCCGGCACCCACCTCACCGTGCACGCGGTGCTGGCGGCCTGCCGGGCGCGGCTCGCACCGCACAAGGTTCCCCGCCGCATCGTCATCGTGGACGAGCTGCCGACCTCCGATCGCGGCAAGCTTTGCAAGGACGAGGTGATGAAGCTGCTCGAAGGCCCGGGCCGGGCCGAGACCGCCAGTTAGATACAATCCGCCCGTGTCGAGCCACAACCCCATGCGGGCAGTTCTGATCCTGGCCACCGTCGTGTATCTGACCGCCGCGGGGTGGTTCTTCGTGCTCGCGCCATGGAGCCGGTTCTGGGCGGCCAGGGTGGTCTCCGCCGCCCCGTTCTGGCTGCTGCCCTGGCTCGAGAGCCCGGCCGTGCGCGGTGCGCTCTCGGGTTTCGGCGTCGTGCATTTCGCGGTGGCGTGGGCGTGGCTCGGGACAACCGTGAGGAGAGAGTGATCGTCGGGCTCGGGGTCGATCTTGTCAGCGTGAAGCGGGTCGCCGGCATGCTGGTGCGGCACGGCGACCGTCTGCTCGAGCGCTGCTTCGCTCCGGGCGAGGCGCTACGCCCCGCGGACGCCCAACACCTAGCGGGGCTGCTCGCCGCCAAGGAGGCGGCGTTCAAGGCGCTCGGTTGCGGCTGGGGCGACGGCGTCGGCTGGCACGACCCCAGGGTGGAACGCAGCAACGAGGGCGCGCCCCGACTCGTCCTCTCGGGCATCGCCGCGCTCCGCGCGGAGGCGCTCGGCGTCCGCAGCGCCCACCTTTCCATCACGCATGACGGCGGCGTCGCCGTGGCGGTGGTGATCCTGGAGAGCTGAGTCGAGGGCCAGGGGTCAGGGGTCAGGGGTCAGCTAGAAGCACCTTCTGCCAACTTGATTAATTCCCCCCCAAGAATCCCCTGTTCCCTGTACCCGGCGCCTTGCTTCTATACTTGCCCCATGACGGCCCGCGTGCTCATCGTGGACGACGAGCCATACATCCTGCGCATCCTGGCCTTCAAGCTGCGGCGCGCGGGGTACGTCGCCCTGGAGGCGACCAGCGCCGAGGAGGCAATGGCCATCCTCGCCGGCGCGCCAGTGCAGTGCGTCATCCTCGACGTTTCGCTCCCGACCGGGACCGACGGATTCCAGCTCGCCGAATGGCTGCGTGACGACCCCCACCACTGCCGGACACCAGTGGTCTTCCTCACGGCTCACTCCCTCCCCGCCGAGGTCCGGCGTGGCCGTGAGCTGGGCGCCGCGGCCTACATCACCAAGCCTTTCTCCCTCCAGCAGGTGTTGGAGGAGGTCGAGCGCCTCGTGCCAACTTGACGCAACGGGTGGTGCTGCATAGGGTAGGATGTTTCGCTTCGCGCTCCGGCGCGGTGCGGGCACGGGGGATGAGGCATGTACAAGGACACGCTGAACCTTCCCACGACCGGGTTTCCGATGCGCGCGGACGCCGCACGCCGCGAGCCCGAGAGGCTTGCCCGCTGGGGAGAGCAGGGGCTTTACGCCCAGATCCGCGCTGCGCGCGCGGGCGCGCCGCGCTTCGTCCTCCACGACGGCCCGCCGTACGCCAACGAGCACATCCACCTCGGCACCGCGCTCAACAAGATCCTCAAGGACTTCGTGGTACGCACCCGCACGATGATGGGGCTCGACGCACCGTACGTGCCGGGCTGGGACTGCCACGGCCTGCCGATCGAGCAGAAGGTGGACCGCGAGCTGGGTCCGAAGAAGCTCGCCATGTCCGACCTGGAGGTCAGGGCGGCCTGCCGGGCGTACGCGGAGAAGTTCGTCGAGGTGCAGCGCGAGGAGTTCCGCCGCCTGGGCGGGTTCGGCACGTGGGACGAGCCGTACCTGACGATGTCGCCGCGCTACGAAGCCGACATCGCCGCAGCGTTCGGCAAGGTCATCGAGCAGGGGCTCCTCTACCGCGAGCGCAAGTCCATCCGCTGGTGCTGGCACGACCGCACCGCCCTCGCCGAGGCGGAGCTGGAGTACGGCGTCCGCAAGGACCCGGAGATCTGGGTGGCGTTCCCGGCGGCCGACCCCGCGGCACTACGGGCCCTCTTCGGGGCGCCGGCGGGCGGCCCGGCTTCGTTCGCGATCTGGACCACGACGCCGTGGACCATCCCCTCCAACCTGGCCATCGCGGTCCACCCCGACGCCGAGTACGTGCTGCTCGAGACGCCGAAGGGCGGCCTGGTGGCGGCAGCGGCGCTGGCCCCTGCGGTGCTCGCGGCGGCCGGCTTGCAGGGGCGCGAGCTGGGGCGCGCCAAGGGTACCGCGCTGGTGGGGCAGCATTATCGCCACCCCCTCGACCCCGGCTGGGTGGCCAGGGTGCCGGAGGGCTCCGACGTCTACCGCGTGGTCCCGGCCGACTACGTCACGCTCGACACCGGGACAGGACTCGTGCACACCGCGCCGGGACACGGCGAGGACGACTTCCGCACCGGCAAGACCGAGGGGATCCCGATCGTCTCGCCGCTGGATGACGGCGGCCGCTACACCGACGAGGTGCCGGACCTTGTGGGCGTGCACGTCTTCGACGCCAACCCGCGCGTCACCGCCGAGCTCGCCCGCGTCGGAGCGCTACTAGCGAGCGGCGAGGGCGAGCACGATTACCCGCACTGCTGGCGGTGCAAGAAACCGGTGATCTTCCGCGCCACCGAGCAGTACTTCATCGCACTCACCCAGGATGCGGCGCCGCACGCCGCCCTCGACCTGCGGTCGCGCTCCCTGGCCGAGATCGCCAGGGTCCAGTGGGTGCCTCCGTGGGGCGAGGCCCGCATTGCCGGGATGGTGGAGAACCGCTTCGAGTGGTGCGTGTCAAGGCAGCGCCGCTGGGGGTCCCCGATCACCGTGCTCAAGTGCACCAACCCTTCCTGCGGCGGAATCTGGCCTGACGGCTCGGACCCCGGGGCCGTGAGGGCTTTCTTTGCCCGTGTCGAGGAGCTCTTCGCCGCTGAGGGCGCCGACGCCTGGTACTCCCGGCCCGTGACCGACTTCGCCCCACCGGGCCTCAGCTGTCCGAGGTGTGGTGGGACCACGTGGGAGCTGGAGCGTGACATCCTGGACGTGTGGTTCGACTCGGGGGCCTCGCACTTTGCGGTCTGCGACAATGGCCGCTTCCCGGGGCTGAGCTGGCCCGCGGACCTTTACCTCGAAGCGCATGACCAGTACCGGGGGTGGTTCCAGTCCTCGCTGTTGGTGGGCATCGTGACCCACGGCGCGGCGCCCTACCGCGCTGTGCTGGTTCATGGCCACGTGCTCGATGCTTCCGGCAGGAAGATGTCTAAGTCCCTCGGCAACGTGATCGCGCCCCAGAACCTGATCAAGGAGTACGGGGCCGATGTCGTGCGCCTCTGGGCCGCGTCGGTGGACTTCCGCGAGGACATGCCGGTCTCCAAGGAGACCCTGACCCGCACCGCGGAGTCGTACCGCAAGATCCGCAACACCCTGCGCTTTCTGCTCTCCAACCTGGGCGACTTCGACCCCGGCCGGGACACCGTTCCCCTGGCCGACCTCGAACCCGTGGACGCCTGCTTCCTGCGCCGCGGCAAGGCGCTGGCGAAGCGGCTGGAGGCGGCCTATCGGGACTACGAGTTTCACGTCGTCTACCACGCCCTCAACAACTTCTGCGCCGTGGACCTCTCCGCGATCTACCTCGACGTGCTGAAGGACCGGCTGTACTGCTCCCACCCGGCCTCGCCGCGGCGGCGCTCGGCCCAGACCGTGCTCTACCGCCTGGCCCGCATGCTCGCCACGATAATGGCGCCGGTTCTGGCCTTCACCGCCGACGAGGTCTGGGAGCACCTGCCCGGCACGCCTGCCGGGTCGGTTCACCTGGCGACCTTTGAGGCCCTCAACGACGTGGCCGACGACGCCGAGGCGGACGCCTGCTTTGCCCGGCTGCTCGCCCTGCGCGACGAGGTCAACAAGGAGCTCGAGATCCACCGCCAGGCGGGCGAGTTCGGCAAGTCGCTCGAGGCCGTTCTGCTGCTGGGCGGTGACCGCGGCGCGCTGGACGCCGACCTCTCGGCGGGCCGCGCCACCCTGGAGGAGCTGTGCATCGTCTCCCAGGTGAGCGCCGGTGGCGGAACCACCGCGTCGGCAGCCTACCCCGGTCTTTCGGTCGGCGTGCGCCGCGCGCAGGGCACGGCGTGCCCGCGCTGCTGGCAGGTATGGGCCACGCCCGCGGGGCACCCGCAACACCCCGACCTGTGCGCGCGCTGCCTGGATGTCGTGCTCGACCTCGGGGAGCGGCCACCGCGATGAGGCTCGGTAAGGCGCTCTGGCTGGCCGGGGCCCTCGTGGTCGCGGATCAGCTCACCAAGGCGTGGATCGTGGCGACCTACCCGCTCGGCACCGAGCTCGAGATCATCCCCGGGCTGTTCCGGCTGGTGCACGCGCGCAACCGCGGCATCGCCTTCGGAATCCTCGGCGCCTCGGGCCCGGCGGTCCAGCTTGCGCTGCTGGTCGTGGTCGCGGGGATCGTGGCGTTCGTTGCGTGGCAGCTTGCCCGCGCCGGGGGCGACGGGCTGGCCGGCATCGGCCTCGCCTTCGTCCTTGGAGGGGCGGTCGGCAACATCATCGACCGCCTGGCGAGGGGCGAGGTCGTGGATTTCCTGGACTTCTACGTGGTCGCCGGCGGCCACGAACACCACTGGCCCGCCTTCAACATCGCCGACTCCGCGATCACGGTCGGCGCCTGCTGCGTGATTTTAGCTGAGCTTCTGTCTCAATTGAAGGAGAAAAGTGCACCCCGTCCTGATTGACCTCGGTTTCCTGCGGATCCCCACCTACGGCGTCCTGCTCTACTCGGGGATCGTTCTGGCCATCTTCCTGGCCAGCCGGCGCGCGCGCCTCGTGGGGCTCTCGAGCACCCACGTGATGGACCTGGGCGCCTGGGTGGTGCTGTGCGGCCTGGCGGGCGCCAAGATCCTGCTGGTTATCACCGACCCTTCCTACCTGACCTCGCTCTCCGGGTTTTGGGGATTGCTGCGCGCCGGCGGGGTCTTCTACGGCGGCCTCGTCGCCGCCCTCATGGCGGCGGTCGTGCTGCTGCGCCGCTTCAAGCTCCCTTTCTTCCTGGTGGCCGACGTGCTCGCACCCTCGGTGGCCCTCGGGCACTTCTTCGGGCGTCTGGGGTGCTTCTCCGCCGGTTGCTGCTACGGGCGCAGCTGCGGCGCGCCGTGGGGTGTGGTCTTCACCCACCCGCTGGCGGCCGAGATCTCCGGCACCCCGCTCGGGGTACCGCTGCACCCGACGCAGCTCTACGAAGCGGCGTTCAACCTGGCAAACTACGCGTTCCTGGCGTGGCTCTTCCACCGTCGGCCCCCGGCGGGGTCGGTGCTGGGCGCCTACATGATGAGCTACGGGGTCGCACGGTTCGTGATCGAGTTCTTCCGCGGCGACCCCGACCGCGGTTTCGTCCTGGGCGGGGCGCTCTCCACCAGCCAGGCTATCGCGGCGGTCATGGTGCCCCTCGGCATGGGAATCCTGGTGTGGGCGCAGAAGAGGCAGGCCACAGCGCGCAGGGCGCAGGGTACAGGGAAGAAGCCGTGATTCGTGTTTCGAGGTTCGTGGATCGAGGAGCCAACTCCGCTACGGTGTGCCGACGTCGCACACCCTCGAACCACGAGCCACGTGTCCGAGTAACGCGGTGACTGAGGCAGACCCCGCACCGATCACCCTCATTGTGGCTGCGGAGAACGCAGGGCTGCGGCTGGACCGCTTCCTTGCCGGGTCGGGACACGGCTGGTCGCGCTCCCAGGTCGCCCGCTGGATCGCCGAGGGAAGCGTGTGGCGCAACGGCGCGCCCTGCAAGCCCGCCCAGTTCCTCAAGCCAGGCGACGTGATCGAAGTCCTCCCGCCGCCAGTCGTTCCTTCGGAGCTGCTCCCGCAGGAGATGCCGCTGAACGTGCTTTTCGAGGACGAGCACCTGATCGTCATCAACAAGCCGGCGGGGCTCGTCATCCACCCCGCGGCGGGCAACCCCGACGGCACCCTGGTAAACGCGTTGCTGGCGCACTGCCGGAACCTCTCGGGCGTGGGCGGCGTGGAGCGCCCCGGGATCGTGCACCGGCTCGACAAGGACACCTCGGGGGTGCTGGTCGCCGCCAAGAACGACGCCGCGCACCGCGCCCTGTCCCTCTCCTTCCGTTGGCGCACAACCGACAAGCGCTACCTGGCGGTGGTCTACGGTGAGCCCAGCAGCGGCGAGGGCGTCGTGGACGCCCCGATCGCCCGCCACCAGACCGAGCGCAAGCGCATGGCCGTGGTCCCGGGCGGGAGGCAGGCGCGCACGCTCTACTGGGTCCGCGAGCGCCTCTCCGGCTGCGCTCTCCTGGAGTGCAGGCTGGTCACCGGCCGCACGCACCAGGTACGCGTCCACATGGCCCACATCGGTCACGCCCTGGTTGGGCGATCCCGTGTACGCCGGTCGCCAGTGGCGGATGATCGAGGACGCGGCCATCGCCGAGCGCTGCCGCAGCTTCCCGCGCCAGGCCCTGCACGCCTGGAAGCTGACCATCACCCACCCCGCAACCGGCACGCCGATGACATTCGAGGCGCCGCTCCCAACCGACCTCGAGGAGCTCCTCGCGTCGCTACGAAACCGGCGCCCCTGACGCGGACCGTTCACGAAGGGGCCTCCTGCGAGCGCGGCGCAGGTCCAACGCCGCCAGGAGCCTGTCCAAGTAATACTCCGGCTGCGAATTCCGATGGCATCCGACTGGCTGTGTCAGCCGTCGCGAAAAGTCCTCGACGTAGCTCTGGCTACGCCTCCGGACTTTTCGCTCGGCTTCCTTGCCATCCGGCGCCCTCGGAATTCTCGCTTTCGCCGTCTACTCGGACAGGCTCCTGGCGCTCTTGGAGGCCGCGACCGGGGCGCGGTCAGAAGTTGCGCGTGTAGGTGTAGACGAACGGCACCGGGCGACAGTTGTGCACCGGCGGGGCAAATTTGAACGCCCTGACCTCGGCCTCGGCGCGCTGGACAAGTTCGGGGATGCCGGTGGTGTCCTGCACGAGCCTCGTGGACGCAACGCTCCCGGTGGCATCGACCCTGGCTTCGACCACTACCCTGCCCACCGAAGCGCCCTCGCTGAACGAGAGCGGCACGTCGGACAAGAGTTCTGCGCCAGCCTTGTCGGCCGGGCACGGCCCGTCGCTTCTCACGTAGTTGCCGTGCATCCACCCGATCTTCCCGTCTTCCAGCTTTACCTCGAGCCACTCGCCATCCGCGCCGAGCACCGCGAGCCGCTCACCCTTCCGCACGCGCCCCACGATCGCGGCCCGCAGTGGTGGGTTTCTCCCGCACGTTGAGCCTGGCGGCGGTGACGCGGACGTACCGCTGAGGCGGCGCCGGGCTCACCTGAGACCCCGGGGGCGCCTGAACCGGCGCCGGCGGGGGTGCCGGTGGTGTGGTCTTGCACCCCGAGGGCAAACAGACCAACAGTCCAATGCCGACAACCCATAGCAAGCGCCCGTGCCGCGTTCGGCCCATCACCACGATTTTAGGCGAGGTGGGGCCGGCGTATCGCTCCCCGACTGGACGGCCCCTCGAGAGTCGCGGTGTCCACGGGACGCTCAGCCACCGGGGGCGGCGGGCAGGGATGGATCGCGGCGGACGATCCAGCGCTCGTGCCCGTACGTTCGCGCGCCAGCAGCTCAGCCTGCGCCCGCTCCTCGGGCGAGAGCCGCGAGGGGACGAAGCTCACGCCCAAGGTCGCGACAAACCCGGTGACGATGGCCTGCGCCAGCGCCTCCGCCCCGGGCGCGCTGCGCCCAGGACAGGTCGGAGAGGGTGATCACCGCGGGCCGCAACGAGGCATCGTCGGGAAGCCCCAGGCATCCGGCCTGCAGCACGCCGTCCCAGCCCTCCAGGATCGAGCCGTGCTGCAGGATCGATTCGCCTGTGCGACGCATGGCGGAGCCCACGAGCTTGCGTCCCGCTCGAGACCACCTCGCCGGCCGCGGGGCCGACGAAGCAGGGGATCAGCTCGGTGGGCCTGATGTGCTCGCCCTCCGGCTCGCCGGAAAGCTCCGCGGGCACGCCGAGCGTGCGCAGGCCGGCCACCAGCGCGCGGCAGATCGTCTGGTACGCCGCCTGCAGGTCCGGCGTGAACGGCACCCGTCCGAGCGGGGCGAGCACCGCGTAGGTCAGCTCCCGGTGGTGGAGCACCGCGCGCCCCCCCGTGGGCCGGCGCACCACGTCCACGCCGTGCGCGGCGCAGAACGCGGCGTCGGCGGCCTCGAACGGCTGGGTGAAGCCGAGGGAGAGGCATGGCGGTCGCCAGCGGTAGAGGCGCAGCACCGGTGCCGAACGACCGGTGTCCACGGACTCCACCAGCGCCTCGTCCACCGCCATGTTCCAGGCGCCCGGGCCCGGTGCATCCAGGATGAGCCGCCACTCCACGGCCGGAGAGTGTATCGCGACGGCGAGTCAGGAGCCTGTCCGAGTAAACGACGAAAGCGAGAATTCCGAGGGCGCCAGATGGCAAGGAAGCCGAGCGAAAAACCCGGAGCCGTAGCCAGAGCCACGTCGAGGACTTTTCGCGACGGCTGACACAGCCAGCTGGATGCCATCGGGATTTGCAGCCGGAGTTTTGCTCGGACAGGCTCCTATCCTGTGCGGTCCCCCGCGCGGTCGCGTTCGCGCGCGACGCCGACCCTTCTCACCACGGAGTCCCACCGTGCTGCTGGAGGAACTTTTTCGAGCGGTCGTAGGGGGTGATGTCCACGAGCTCCCCGGCGCTCACGTCCTCCTTGACGCGCCGCCAGAACTCCACCGTGAAGAGGTCGCCGTGCACCAGCTCGAAGACCCCCTTGAGGCGCTCCGGCACGCCCGAGTAGCTCCTCATCTCCTCCATAAAAAAGTCCGACGAGGTCGCGACAATCCACTCCTCTTCGGGCACCATCTCCTCGGCCTCAGAAAGCGTCCTCGGCTTCTTCCTGAAGGTGGCCTGCTCGATGGGGATCACGTCGTCGTAGTCGAAGAGCACGACACGCCCGCGCCTCGTCACACCGTAGTTCCAGGTGTTGAAGAGGTCGCTGGGGAAGATGCCGGTGGCGGCGAGGTCCTTCAGGAAGTAGCCGAAGTCCATGACGGTGCGCCGGATCGTCTCGGGGTCGCGCTCCTCCGCCAGGAACATCGGCAGAGGGATCACCTTCCGCTGCACGTAGGAGTGGCGGATGACCACGTACTCGTCGTCCACGCTCACGGCCTCCCGGGCCGCCAGCAGGAGCTCCTCGAGGAGTTCCTGGGCGAATCGGCTCCGTCTGAGGCGGAGGTTCTCGAACTCCTGGGTGTCCACGAGGCGGCCGGCACGGTCGCGCCGGCGCACGAAGGCGTACTGCTCCATCACGTCCCGCCTGGTGCTGGTCTTGTCGGTCACCGCCCCGGAGCGCAGGAAGCACGGCCTGTCCTTGATGACCTTGAAGACGTAGCCGTAGTCGGGAAGCGTAAAGACCGTCATCACCGCACCCTCCTTGCCGGGCGCGATGACGAAGCGCTCCCTGGATCGGTGAACGAAACGGTGAAGGTCGCGGTAGAACTCGGTCTTCCCATGCCTGGGGTAGCCGAGCGAGATGTACAGCTCGGCCATGGGTTTCTCAGGCAGGATCGACCTCAGGAACTCGATCAGCAGGTCGTGCCTCTCCACCAGGACGTGGAAGTAGGAGAACGCGAAGCTGAAGACCTTGCTGACCTCGCCCTCGGTGAGGAGCACGGTGTCCACGTAGACGCCACCGTCGCCGTGGTAGAGCGGCAGCACAAGGGGGATTACCTGCGGGCCGGCGATGATGCGGCCCACGAGGTACGCGACCTTGTTGCGGAAGAACGCGGACCGGATCACCTCGATGCGGTAGTCACGCGAGTGCGCCAGGATCGGCCACAGGTACAGGTCGATCTCGCCGGCCACGAAGTCGGCGTCACGGTCGCGGTCCTCGTACGGCACCGTAAACTTGAAGTCCTGCAGGATGTCCCGGATCACCAGCTTGCTCTCGCGGCCGCCGGGATAGGTGCGGTAGATCGGGTCGCCAGACGCCACCTCGGCCGTCTGCGGGCTCCACCGGAAGAACTCGATGCGCCGGTTGATCCCCACGGTCCTGAAGACGGTCCGGGTGATGGAGTTGAAGAAGGTCTCCGCGAGCTCGGCGTGATGCCGGCCGGCGATCAGCTCCGAGAAGCAGCTCTTGATCGAAACCCACATCGTCCTGCTGGCGAGCCGGGGACCCAGCGAGGCTTTCAGCGCGCCTGCGGCCTCACGGAGGAACCGCTCGTAGAGGTCCAACCGCTCGAGAGCGTCCTCATTGCGGCCTTTCCAGTCCCTGGTCTGGAACCTCCACTTGGCCCGGCGCGTGATGCTGGCGAACTCGTCCGTGTAGGCGGCAAACCCCTCCCTGATCCGTACCGCCGCCTCGCGCGCCAGATGATCGCCGGGAGGTCCGCCTTCCGTGTCCGAGCTCTCGGCCACCGGTGTGTGGCTCTCGCTCACGCGCCAAGTATGCGCCAGAAGCGCCGAGCCCGCCCGCCCCGCGTGAGGTCGCGAGGCGCGGACCTCACCCCCAGTTCTTGAGACGGGGCCAGATGTCCAGCATCGTCCACCCCCTGGGCTTCCGGCAGACGTAGATGGTGAAGTTCTGGGACCGCATCGAATATGGGTGGGAGACCACCGCGGCCTCCTGCACACTCTCGAAATACCTCTGCAGTGACTCCTTGGTGTCGCCGAGCACGATCACGACCTCGCCGGTGTAGCCGCGCGGGCCCCAGTACCAGTACGTGAGGTGGCCCGAGATCGCCTTGGGGAGGCCCAGTTCCGGGCCGTAGAAGTCGATGGCCCCGGCCTGGCCGTAGTCCTGGCCGAATATGGCCGCCCTGGCGCGCTCCTGGGCGGGCAGCGCGCGGTACACCAGCGCCACGGTCTCGGCCATCTCCAGCCACCCGAAGCGGTCCGCGAAGAACTGCGGCAGCGCGCTCGTGCGCCGGTGCTCGAGCTGCGGAATGCCCATCCCGATGGCCCGCGAGTATCGGACGAACGTCTCGGGCTCCAGGACAGGGGTGAACATCGGTGCGAGCATCACGCCCGAGAAGCCCACCAGCGCCAGGTATGCGGCCCTCAGCCACACCAGGCGCGGACGGGCGAGCCACGTCTCCAGTGCCACGCCGCCGGCGGCGAGGAGCGTGGGATACACGGCCCCCAGGTAGTAGAACCGGCCGTGCGTGGCGACCAGCACGGCCAGGCTTACCAGGTAGGCCAGGCCGAGCGCACGGTACGCGCGGCCCGCGCGGCTCGCGAGCAGCCAGGCGAGACCGCCCACCCAGACCGGCGCCGCCAGAGGGTTCATGAAGAGGAACTGCTGGGCGACGAACTGCAGGGGCGATAGCGCCACGTTGCGCTGGTTGCGCCTGATGTTGGCGAGCTGCTCGAGGTGCGGGAAGTGGTGCTCGATCATCCAGATGAGGTTGGGCAGGAAGAGCACGAACGCGACCAGCCCGCCGAGCAGGAACCAACGGTTGGCCAGAAGACGCCGCTCCGGCACGGCCACGAGGCCCACGAGGAGCGCAAACCCGAACACCAGCACGGTGTCCTTGTTCTCGAGCCCGAGGCCCGCCACCGCGCCGAAGACGAGCCACCAGCGTGGCTGCCCCTGGATGACCCGAACGAGCACGTACGCAAGGCCGGTCCACACCAAAGGCTCGACCGCATTCATGGACAGGATGCTGTAGAACGCCATTACGCCCGGAGCCAGCGCGGCGGCGAGGGCTGCGAGAACCTGCGCGAAACGGCCGCCTCCGAGGCGGCGCACGAGGGCGCCGACCAGGAGCACCAGTCCGGCGCCTTCAAGGGCGGGCAGCAACCGGATCGCGACCATCGATTCCCCGAACAGCGAGCGGGCGAGCCACGCCTGTACCGCGGTGAGAGGGGGCATGTCCACGTACCCCCACGCCAGGTGCTCGCCGCACGCCAGGAAGTACAGCTCGTCCACGAAGAGGCCGTAGACGCCGGCGGTCGCAAGCCGGAAGGCAAGCACGGTCGCGGCTACGTACGCCACGATCGCCGGCCCGCCGGCGAGCAGGTTGCGCGCGCCCCGGCCCCCGCTCTCGGGATGCGTCGGCGCCCGGGGTGGGGTGCTCATCGCTCGCGTCCCCGTGCGATCAACGGATCACGGCTTCGTGAGCTTCGCGAGCTGCTGGACCGCGTTGGCGTTGGAGGGGTTGAGCTCCAGGGACTTCTTGTAGTTCGCAATCCCCGGCTCCTTCTGCCCGGCGTTCACGTACGCCTCGGCCAGGCTGTCGTACACGTTCCACGACTCCGGGTACGCCTCCACGTTGAGGGTGAAGATCGCGATTGCCGCCTGGGTGTTCTTCGCCGCGAGGAGCTGGTACCCGAGAACGTTCAGCTGCGGCTCGGAGAAGTCGTAGGCGTCCTTGTCACGCCTCTTCAGGTCCCGGTACTGGGCGCGCGCCGCCTCGATGCCCCTCGCCGCGATGGTCTCGGAGAGCACATCCCCGATCGGGCGCCTGGGGGGAGGCGGGGTGCGCCCGTACAGGATGTCGAGGATCCCTGCCGAGAGCTCCGCCAGCTGCGCGTCGCCGGCGTTGTCGAGCAAGACGACCAGGTGCCTGTCCTCGACGACGCGCGTGATGAAGGAGGAGAAGCCCGGGATGCCGCCGGCGTGGGAGTTCAGCGTGCGGCCCTCCTTGTTCGGGCCCACCGGTGCCTGCCGGACGCTCCATCCGAATGCGTAGTTCTCGAGGCCCGGCGTGAACATCAGCCCCTTGAGCTGCGGAGAGAGGAGCTTGTCGGTGTAGAGCGCCTGGTCCCACAGGAAGAGGTCCTCGACGGTGGAGCAGAGCGCCCCCGCCGCGAACGGGACCGACATGTCGATGTAGCGGGCGTTCTGCAGGCCGTTGGGGCCCCTCTGGTAGCCGCTCGCCCTCTTCCGGATGATCTCCTCCGTGTGGTCGTACCCGGTCGACCGCATCCCGAGCGGCCCCGTGATGCGGTCGGCCAGCACCTCCTCGTACGGCTTGCTGGTGACCTTCTCGATCACCGCCCCGAGCAGAAAGTATCCGGAGTTGTCGTAGTGGAACTTCGAGCCGGGCTCGAACTGCAGGTCGCCGGAGCAGTACTTGGCGACGAAATCTTCGACCTTGTAAGGGGTGCGGCTCGCGTCGGCCATGAATCCGGGCAGGTCGGTGTAGCACGGGATCCCCGAGGTGTGGTTGAGCAGCTGGCGGATCGTCACCTTGGAGCCCGTGTCCTTGCGGTAGGTCGGCAGGACGTCGAAGAGCCTGGTGTCGAGCGTCAGCCTGCCCTCCTGGACGAGCTGCATGACCAGCATGGCGGTGAACTGCTTCGTGATCGACCCCAGGCGGAACACCGTGTCGGGCGTGTTCGGGATCCCCCACTCAGCGTTGGCGGGGCCGTAGCCCTTCTTGAGGACCACCTTGGCCTTCTCGGCCACCAGCACCGAGCCGTTGAACAGCCCGAGATCCTGGTAGGACACCACCAGGGCGTCGATCGCCGCGGCCTTGTCGGCGGCGGCCGCGGCGTCGCCGACTGCCGCCATGATCGCCGCCGCCACAAGGAGTGCAACCAGCCTCGAACCCCTGCCCGTCACGCTCATCGCAAAGCCTCCCCGAACGCGGTGTCTCTTGCGGCGTCACTGCCAGGATACGTTGCAGCCCCCGGCGTGGTTCCCGGGCGCGTGCCGGGCCACCGCGAGACGAACCGGCCGGCAATCCCGCGACGGCTCGCGCAGCGCCCCGTGACAGGCAATCCGGAAGCAACGAGGCGCCGGCGGTCACGACGGCGCATTCGCGTGACCGACCGGCGCCGCGAGATATTCCTCCCGAACCGCTAGTTCGCGCCAAACACCCGGACGAGCGGGATCGTCTCGTCGTTCGCCCCGCCGCGGTAGGTGAGTTCCACCTTCTCGATCACCTTCGGCCCGCCAGGGATGTCTATGACACGGGTCTCGTCGCCGGCTCCCAGGTACGCCTTCAGGGCTACGTCGAAGGACTCTCCACCGGCGATGAAGACCTTGACGTCGACGATCTCGAGCGCGCTCTGTTTGACCTGCAGCTTCAGCTTGGCGACAGTACCGACCTCGGAGCTCACGGGAATGGCGACCGGGTTGCTGCGGAAGTCGACGTACCACTGGGCCAAGCGCTGCCAGTCTCCAGCCTGAACGGCTACCGCCGATGCAAGGAGGCACAGGGCCTACCATGAACGGAACTGCAGACCTTGAAGTCATCGTCGATTCTCCTCTCTTTGCCTTCCCGGGGGGTGCGCCGTTTCGTCGAGGCGTTCACCGTCCTATACGGCGACTCGCTCTCGTTCGTGCTACGTGGCCATGCCGGGCGAGGTTCGTCACGATTCCCGGCCTTAAACGAAAGCGAATCAGAGGCCCCACGCGGGTGACGCCCGGGCGGCCCCACCGGCCACGTGGGAGCAGTCAAGGGCTGACAGACAGGGTCGCACGGCGCTTTCGCGGCTGCCGTCCGTGGCGGGTGAGGCTTGTATCTTTCAGGCCTTGTAGCTACGATCTCAGACCGCCTGGCGTGTCCAGGTGACGGAGGCGAGATGCAGATTTCGCGCCGCGCCATCTCGATCCAGGAGTCCCCGATCCGTAAGCTGGCCCCGCTCGCGGCGGCCGCCCGCGCGCGAGGCGTCAAGATCTACAACCTCAACATCGGGCAGCCCGACGTGGCCACGCCGCCGGAGTTCCTGCGCGCGGTTTCCGGCTTCAAGGACAAGGTGCTGGAGTATGGGCCCTCCGACGGCCTGCCGGAGCTGCGCGAGGCCATGGCCGCGTACTTCGCCCGCTACGAGATCGCCCTCGACCCCTCCGAGATCCTCATCACCAACGGCGGCTCCGAGGCGATCCTCTTCGCCTTCAACGTGGTGGCCGACCAGGGCGACGAGATCGTCATTCCCGAGCCGTTCTACACCAACTACAACGGGTACGCCGAGATGGCGAGCCTCAAGGTGGTGCCGGTGCGCACGCGTGCAGAAGACGGCTTCCACCTCCCCCCGGACGACGTGCTCGAGGCCGCGCTCTCCTCGCGCACCCGCGCCGTCCTGGTCTGCTCGCCCAACAACCCCACCGGCACCGTGCTGACCTGGGAGGAGCTCGAGCGCCTCGCTGTGTTCACCCGCCGCCACGACCTTTTCCTGATCGCCGACGAGGTCTACAAGGAGTTCACCTACGACGGCCGCCGGCACCGCTCCGTTCTGGAGCTGCCGGGCATCCAGGAGCGGGTGATCGTCGTGGATTCCATCTCCAAACGCTTCTCGGCGTGCGGCGCGCGGGTGGGCGCCGTGATCTCCCGCAACCGGGAGGTGATCGCCTCGGTGCTCAAGTTCGGCCAGGCGCGCCTCTGTCCGCCCACCCTCGAGCAGATGGGCGCCATCGCAGCCTACCGCCTGGACGAGAGCTATTTCGACGCGGTGCGCGCGGAGTATCAGCGCCGCCGCGATCTCATGTTCGGCTCGCTCACCCGCGACCGGGGTATCGTGCTGAAGCAGCCTCGTGGCGCCTTCTACATGATCGTGAAGATGTACGGCGTCGAGGACAGCGACGACTTCGCGAGGTGGCTGCTCGCCGAGTACGAGCTCCGAGGCGAGACCGTGCTGGTCGCCCCAGCCGGTGGCTTCTACGCCACCCCCGGCGCGGGCAACGATGAGGTTCGCATGGCCTACGTGCTCGAGGTGCCCAAGCTGGAGCGGGCGATGGTGGTTTTCCTGGCCGGCCTCGAGCGCTACCGCGCGTTGCGGCCCGCTCCCGCGCATGCGCGCTGAGGAACCGGGGAGAGGCCTCATCGTGAGCCGCGATCCAGAGGCGGTCGAGGGCGTGTCAGTCGGCGAGATGGCCCTGGCGTGGGCGCCGCTGGTGACCGCCTGCGCGGCCGGCGCGCTTCTTACCGGCCAGTTCAACCGCTCCTCGCTGCGCTTCGCCGCTCCCTTCCTGCTCGCGGGCGGGCTCCTGGCGCTCGCGGCCGTCAGAGCGCTGGGCCGCGGGCGGGGGCTGGTCACGCGAGGGCCCTACCGCTGGATCCGGCACCCCTACTTCCTCGGCATTCTGCTGATGCTGGTCGGCGCCATTATCGCGATGCGCTCGCTGCCGGCGCTCATCCTGCTTTACCCCGCGGTGCGAGTTACGCTCATGCGCGCCCACCGTGAGGAGCACAACCTCGCACTCCGCTTCGGCGATGCCTATGTGGACTACCGGGCGCGTGTACCGTTCATGCTGCCGCTCCGGCCGCCGCTGCCCCGTACGCGCACACCCTGATCGCCCGCTGCGGCCACATGTGACCCCCGTCACTGCGGGGCATAAGCATCAGCATTAACTTGGTTTCAGGAGCGGCAAGAGCATGTGGCGGGCGTCCCTGAGAGCTCTCGAAGCGCTGACTCTGATGGTGTCCGCAGCGGTCACCGCCAGGGCGGCGTCCGTCGTGCCGCCCGAGCACCTGGGCGAGCTGGCCAGGACAAGCGACGCCGTCGTCCTGGCCCAAGCCGGCGCGCCGCGCACAGCTCAGCGCGGCCAGCTCCTGTTCACGCTTACCACGTTCCGGGTGCTCGAGCCTGTCGCCGGGGCCCTCGAAACAGGCGACCGCATCACGGTGGAGACCCCGGGCGGGGAGCTGGACGGCACCGGCTGGCTGGTCCCGGGATCGCCGCAATTCGAGCCGGGTGAGGTCTACCTGCTGTTCCTCGACCGGAAGCCCACCGGAGAGTGGGTCACCCGCATGCTCGCGTACGGTCTGCTGCACCGCATCCGCGGGCGTGATGGGTCGAGCTTGCTTTCGCCGCTCCCGGAGCTCGTGGACATTCAGCCCTTTCCGCGCGCGGACGGCGTACTCCCCGAGCAGATCGAGACCTACCGGGAGGTGGCGCTGCTGACGCACCTGCGTACGGTGGCGCAGGGGAGCGCAACGTGGGATGCCCGCAGAGTGCGTGCGCGCAGCGAGCAGGTGCCGTTCCAGGCGACCGCCCAGGCAGCACCCGCGGGCTGCGCGTTCATGGGGAGCGGCGGCGCCAGCGTCCGCTGGCAGGCCTTCGATCTCGGCCAGCTGGTCACCATGAACGCAGACACCACCGGCGACAGCTCCCTCTCGGGCGGAGGCTTCGCCCAGGTTCAAGGGGCACTCAGCGACTGGGCTGGAATCCCGGGCACGAACATCAAGGTCGCCTACGGCAGGGCGATGAGCTACACGATGACCTGCACCGGCGGTCAGGACGTTCCCGCGTTCGGCACCAACATCGTGATGTTCAACGACCCCTGCGGCGACCTCGCCGACCTCTCGGGGTGCTCCGGGACGCTGGGCTTCGGCGGACCGTGGACCAGCGGTACCCACAGCTTCGACGGCACAACCTGGTCCACCATCACGAGCTGGTTCGTGCTGGTGAATAACGGCGCCGGCTGCATGGGAGCCACGAACTACAAGCTCATGCTCGAGCACGAGCTCGGCCACGGTCTCGGCTTCGGCCACGTGAGCGACTCGACGGCACTCATGTACTACATGTGCTGCCGCCCGATAGGCACCACCGACACGACGTGCGCCCAGTATCTGTACCCCAGCGCCGGAGGCCCGACCCCGACGCCCACGCCCACCCCGACCCCCGGTGCGTCCCCGACCCCGACGCCCACGCCGGCTCTGCCCGCCAAACCCACGGGGCTCTCGGCCACCAAGGGTACGTACACCGACCGGGTCGAGGTGACCTGGAATTGGGTGCCCGGGGCCACCAGCTATGATCTCTTCAAGAACACAAGCGACACGGCACCGGCCTCGCCCGTCACCAGCGTCCCAGGCCAGTACAACGGGGTCAGGGACTACATCGCGACGCCGGGCGTCAACTACTGGTACTGGGTGCGGGCCGTGAACGGGTCGGGCCCTGGGCCCCTCAGCGCCTCCGACTACGGGTTCCGCCCCGTGGCTCCGACACCGACACCGACCTCCCCGCCCGTTCCAACGCCCACCCCGACGCCGACTCCGCCTGCAGGGCCACCCGCACCCACCGGGATCTCCGCGAGTGACGGCTCGTTCTCCGACCGGGTCCGGATCACGTGGAACGCCTCCCCCGGCGCGGTCGGCTACTGGATCTACCGCGATGTGACCCCGACTCCGCCGTCCACCGTGCTTGCCTGGACGACAGAGGTGTTCTACGACGACGCCACGGCCGTGCCGGGCCAGACCTACTGGTACTGGGTGCGCGCGCTCAACGTCTCGGGGGCCAGCCTATACAGCACCCCGGACACCGGCTTCCGAACCGCAGAGGTGCCGACACCGACGCCCACCGTCCGTCCCACGCCTGCCGGCCTGGCGGCTTCCTTCACCTTCACGCCCGACACGCCGATCGCCGGGCGTGCGGTGCTCTTCACCGACACCTCCACCAAGGCCATAGCCTGGGTGTGGGACTTCGGGGACGGCGAGGCGTCCATGTACCGCCACCCGCTCCACACCTACGCGGTGCGCGGGACGTACACCGTGACGCTGCGGGTGACCGACGGTGTCACCACGGCCCAGACGACAAAGACCATCACAGTCGGCGAACGGGCCCGGTTGCATCTCGGGAAGTAGCCGCGACCGGGGCACCGCCCCGCACACCTGCACCATCGAGCGCAACGCTCTCTCGCTCGGGGGGTCCCGCGTCCGTTCCGCCCACCCACCCGGACGCTCCAGACCCCCCGCACCCCCCACGCTCGCGCCGGCAAAGCCGGACCCTCGCTCGCTCCAGGAATATCCCGCACATGCAACGGTTGACAGGAGGTAACCGGCTGGCTGTGGACCCGCTTCTGGAGGTCATGACATGAGGAACTCGTACGTAGCTCTGTTGGCAGTCGCGGCCGTGCTGACGGCCGCGCATCCCGCCCCCGCCGGCGGCCTCGCGCAGGGTCAGACCACAAAGGTGGCGGTGGCCACCGTCAAACCGCTGGGGACCAGCACAGTCAAGGGCGTCGTGCTCTTCACGCCATTCGACCACGGGGTCGAGATCAACGCCGAGATCACCGGCCTTGCCCCGGGCCAGCACGGCTTCCACATCCACGAATTCGGCGACTGCTCGGCCCCGGACGGCAGCTCGGCGGGCCCGCACTTCAACCCGGAACACAAGCCGCACGGCGCGCCGGGCGCGGATGCGTCCCACGCTGGAGACTACGGCAACCTCCAGGCCGACGGTGACGGACGGGCCACGCTGAAGCTCGTCTCGCACCGGATCACACTTGACCAGTCCGCCACCGGTGTCCTGGGCCGCTCGGTGATCATCCACGAAAAGCCCGACGACCTCACGAGCCAGCCCACCGGCAACGCCGGCGGCCGCATCGGCTGTGGCGTAATCGTCATCCAGGGCGACGGTACGGTCCCCATCACGGAGCACTGACCGGGGCCGGTCCGGTCGCCGACCGCTAACCGCTGCCCGTCGCTCGGCCGAGGAGAAGTTCAGCGCTTTTGGCGCAGCACGTTGAGCGCTGACCCTGCCTTAACCTCGCGGAGGGCTGGGCGGAGGGCGAGACCCGGGCCTGCATGGTCCCCCCATGAGGCGTGACGAGGTGGGCGGCGCCAAGGTCCTGGTCCGCAGAACGTTCAGCGCGTTTCCAGCCCGGTACCACCCGATCTGGCCATACGTTGCGGGGGGCTCTGCGGCGCTCCACCCGCCCACCGCCGCAGAAGTGCCCCCCGAACCCCCCGCGCTCGCGCCGGCAGAGCCGGCAGCTCGCTTTGTTACCGCTTCTTGCGGAGCACGTTAAGCGCTGACCCTGCCTTGAACCACCCGATCTGGCCATACGTTGCAGGGGGCTCTGCGGCGCTCCGCCCCCCCACCGCCGCAGAAGTGCCCCCCGAACCCCCCACGCTCGCGCCGGCAGAGCCGGCAGCTCGCTTTGTTACCGCTTCTTGCGGAGCACGTTAAGTGCTGACCCTGCCTTGAACCACCCGATCTGCTCTGCGTTCAGCGTATGGCGGCAGGAGACCTCGTCCCTGGTGCCGTCGGCGTGGTGAAAGACCACCGTGACCGGAGCGCCGGGCGCGAGCTTGGCGAGGCTCAGGATGCTGACTCTGTCGCCCTCCTGGACCTTGTCGTAGTCGGCCGGATCGACGAAGGAGAGCGGCAGCAGCCCCTGCTTCTTCAGGTTGGTCTCGTGGATCCGGGCGAAGGAGCGGGCGATGATCGCCGCCCCACCGAGGTGGCGCGGCTCCATGGCGGCGTGTTCGCGGGAGGAGCCCTCGCCGTAGTTCTCGTCGCCCACGGCGACCCAGCGGAGTCCACGGGACTTGAGGTCGCGGGCGATCTTGTTGAACTCGGTCACCTCGCCCGTGATCGGGTTCCTGCCCTTGCCAGGTTCTCCGGAGAAGGCGTTGACCGCACCCAGGAACATGTTGTTGGCGATGTTGTCGATGTGACCGCGGAACTTCAGCCAGGGCCCCGCCGGCGAGATGTGGTCGGTGGTGCACTTCCCCTTGGCCTTGAGAATGACCGGCAGTTCCACGAAGTCCTTACCATCCCAGGCCGCAAAGGGCTCGAGGAGTTGAAGCCGCTCGGAGCCGGGCGTGATTGCGACCGTGACGTCCTTCGGCCCGCTGGGTGGCGCGATGTACCCCTCGGCCTTGAAGACGAACCCCTTCTCGGGCACCTCGGGCGCGGCTGGCGGGGGCGAGAGCTTGACCTTCCTGCCGTTGACCGGGATTTCGTCGGCCACCGGGTTGATCTGCAGGTTTCCGGCCACCGAGTACGCCACCACGACCTCGGGCGACGCGATGAACGAGAGGGTGGCCGGGTTGCCGTCGTTGCGCGCCGGAAAGTTACGGTTGAACGAGTTGACGATGGTGTTGGGCGTGCCCTTGGGGAAGTCATCCCGCTGCCACTGGCCGATGCACGGCCCGCAGGCGTTGGCCAGGACCGTGGCGCCGAACTCCCTGAAAACCGAAAGCAGCCCGTCGCGCTCGACGGTTGCGTAGACCTGCTCCGAGCCCGGCGTGATAAGCAGCGGCACCCGGGCCTTGACGCCCGCGGTCATCGCCTCCCTGGCCACGGCGGCCGCGCGCACGATGTCCTCGTAGGACGAGTTGGTGCACGAGCCCACGAGCGCCGCCGAAATCGCCGGCGGGTAGCCGTTCTCCTTCACCGCGGCGGGTACCTTGGAGAGCGGGCGCGCCAGGTCGGGCGTGTGCGGACCCACCAGGTACGGCTCCAGGGTGTCGAGGTCGATCTCGACCACGCGGTGGAAGAACTTCTCCGGCCGCTTCTCCACCTCGGGATCGGCGCCCAGCAGATCGCGGTTGGCGTTGCACAGGTCCGCGATGGCGCCGCGCCGGGTCGCTCGCAAATAGATCTCCATGCGCCGGTCGTAGGGAAAGACCGAGGTCGTGGCGCCGTGCTCCGCGCCCATGTTCGTGACGGTCGCCTTGCCGGTGCAGGAGATCGAAGCGCAGCCTGGTCCGAAGAACTCCACGACCGCGTTGGTCCCGCCCTTGACCGTGAGGACGTCCAGGAGCTTCAGGATGACGTCCTTGGGCGCGGCCCAGCCGGAGAGCGTACCCTTCAGGCACACGCCGATGAGCTTTGGCTGCAGCACCTCCCAGGGGAAGCCGGACATCACGTCCACCGCGTCGGCCCCGCCGACGCCCGAGGCGAACATGCCCAGGCCGCCGGCGTTGGGCGTGTGGGAGTCGGTGCCGATCATCATCCCGCCCGGGAAGGCGTAGTTCTCGAGCACGACCTGGTGGATGATCCCCGAGCCGGGCTTCCAGAAGCCGATGCCGTAGCGTGCCGAGCCTGACCGGAGGAACTCGTAGACCTCCTTGTTCGTTTCGATGGCGCGGGCCACGTCCTTGTCGGCGCCGGAACGGGCGACGATCAGGTGGTCGCAGTGCACGGTGGTGGGAACAGCCGTGCGGTCCATCCCGGCGAGCATGAACTGCAGCAGCGCCATCTGAGCGGTCGCGTCCTGCATCGCCACTCGGTCCGGCCGCAGCTCGAGGTACGTCTTGCCGGGGTCGAGCTGGGCGTGATCGGGATCCGCCAGGTGGCCGAAGAGGATCTTCTCCGCCAAGGTCAGCGGCCGGCCAAGCTGCGTGCGGACCACGGCGAGGCGCTCACGGCTACGCTCGTAGACCGCCTTGACGAACTCCGGAGTACTCTCGATGGCTGCCATGGTTCCCCCATTTCTCCGGGTTGCGCTGTTCGCACGCGTTCGCTGGCCCGGCTGGACTGCAGAGTATAGCCCGGGGTCCGGGGTCCGGGGTCCGGGGTCCGGGGTCCGGGGTCCGGGGTCCGCCAGCGAACGTCGCTGCGCCGCGGCGGTATTCCGCTGCCTCACATCGCACAAGCGTCTTGCCGCATTCCATTCCGGATCCCGGGGCCCGCACCCCGGTCCCCAGTTATACTCACCGCGTGCCCCACCGGCTCACCGTCGGCGAAATCATGACCCGCGAGGTGGTCACGCTCGCTGAGGACGACACCCTGGCCGACGCCCGAAGGTGCATGGAGCGTGGCCGCGTGCGGCACCTGCCGATGGTGCGCGGCAGCACGCTCGTCGCGGTTCTTACCCACCGCGACCTGCTGGCGGCGTCGTTCTCAGTTTTCGCCCAGACGAGCCGGCAGGAGGAGCACCAGCTGTTCGCGAAGGTCCCGGTTCGGGAGTTGATGCGCGAGGCCTACGCGGTGCCGCCCGGCACCCGGGTCCGTGAGGCGGCCAGGGTGATGCTCGACAACCAGTACGGGTGCCTGCCGGTCGTGGACGACGCCGGCAATCTGCGGGGGATCGTCACCGAGGCCGACTTCCTGCGCCTCGCCGTGAAGATGCTGGATGCCCTTCAAGCGTAGCCCCCACGGCGAACCCGGCCGGCCCCGGTTACGTTGAAGAGAGCGATGGAGGTCACAATGCGCCGCCCAATCCTCGTCGCCGCGCTTGTCGTGCTTCTCGTCACGGCCGGTTGCAGGCAGCCTTCGACCCCGCTCGCCATACACGAGACCCACACCTTCCCGGTGGCACCGGGGAAGCTGGTCAAGCTCGACCTGCGCTCCCTGGACGTGCATGTCAAGGTGGCCGAGGCGAGCGCCATCACCGTGACCGTCGACCTGCAGGCCCGCGCCAGCTCCAAAGCCGCGGCACAGCGCTGGATTCAGCGCAACGCCGCGGTTTTCGAGGACTCCCCCTCGACTCTCGAGGTGTACCAGCCAAGGGGTACCCGTGGCATCTGGGTCATCGGCTTCATGCACACGGAAGGAAAGCTCGAGCTGACCGTGCCGCCGTCCTGTCGCCTCGAGATCCGGACCGCCTCCGGCGACGTGACGATCGCGGGCGAGGTGCCCCTCTCCAGCGCGGTGCGGGTGAAGACGGCCTCCGGCGACGTGCATGTCACGGGAGGCGCGCGCGAACTCATCGTGAACACGGCCTCCGGCGACGTCCGCGTGAGCGGGCCCCCGCTGGCGCTCGTGGAGGCCGATAGCGCGTCCGGCGACATCACCGTCGAGAGCGGGGCCGAGAAGGCCATTTTCGACACGGCTTCGGGCGACGTGCGGGTCAAGAAGCTCACCGGCGACCTCATGGCCAACACGGCCTCCGGCGACGTCTCGGTGGCCTGGGAACGGCTCGCGGCCGGCGCCAAGGTGCATGTCCGCACGACCTCCGGGGACATCGGGCTACGCATCCCGGAGAGCGCTCCGCTGCGTGGCGAGGTCTCGACTACCAGCGGCCGGATCAGCTCGGACTTTGCCGGATCCTCCGACAGGCGGGAGCACCGCCTCTCCTTTGCGGGCTCCGGGGAGGGCGTGGAGATCGAGGTCCGCACCACCTCCGGTGACGCGGCGCTGCACAAGTCCTCCTGATGTGCCCGGTCGTTCCCGCCGGAAAGTCGGGGCCGGGAGCCCCGGGGGCGCCACCGAAGGCGCCCCGCGGCGCACCGGCCTAAATCACGCCGATCCAGGCTTTTCTCCTTGGTCACGTTGCCCGTTCGAAGGGCGATGCCGATCCCATGTCCGGATTTTCGTATATGATTCGGACTTGTGGACGTAACGGATGATCGAGTACCGGTGCCGGCGGATTCCGCCCACTTCGTGCTGCCCCGCAGGGGCTGGCTGAAGCTCCACCGACGCCCGGCGCGCAGCGTGCTCCTGCTTCTCGTCGGGATCGTAACCGTCGTGGCAGGGCTGATCGGGGCGGTGCGGCGGGTGGGCGAGTTCCAGCGGCTGGACTTCCAGGCAATCCGTAACGCCGACGGTTACCTCCTCCTCGGCGTGAACCCGCGCAGCGGCGCGGCCCGCGCCGGACTCGGCTGGGGCGACACCATCGTCGCCATCGACGGCACCCCGGCGGCCGGCGTCGCCGACCTCGAGCGGGCGCTCTACTCGCACCGCGTTTCGTCGCTCTCGGTGGGGCGCGAGGGCAAGACCAGGGAGATCGCCTACTACCCGCCCGTCCCGCAGGTGGACGTCCGCTACCTGCTGGTCGCGTTCGCGGCGATGTTCACCGTGGCGGTGGCGGCCGTCGTCTATCTCGGCCATCCCACCGCGCACGCGGGCCGCTTCCTCGCGCTCGCCGAGGCCCTCTTCGCCGCCGTGGTGGTGCCGTTCCCGCTCGAGAACGACGCCAGCTGGCAGGGCCTGCTCCTGGTTCGGGATTTCGGAAGGCTCGCACTGCCGCCGCTCCTTGTGGTTTTCTTCGCCAGCTTCCCGGCCCGCATCAAGCACTTCAAGTGGCTCTGGCTCGTGGTCCTGCCCTCCGCGGCGGTAGCGGCCGGACGCACCGCGCTGGCCACCGGGTGGCTGCCGCCGGTCCTGGGCAACGTGCTCTTGCCCGAGGCCCTCGACACCGCCACCGCGGTGCTCGCGGTGCTGGGGGTCCTTGCGGCCGCCGCGCTCTCGATTCAAGCCTACGTGAGCTACCGCGGCGACCCCACGCGAAGGAGGCAGGTCGAGTGGGTGGCGCTAGGCGCCGCCGCCGGCTTCACGCCCTACCTGTTGCTCTCGCTCATCCCGCAGTGGGCCGGCGCCCAGCTCGAGGTCCTCACCTGGATCTCGCTGCTGCCGCTGGCGCTCGTGCCCCTGGGGGTGGCCTCCTCCCTGCTGGAGTTCAGGCTATGGGACCTCGAGGAGATCTCGCGCCAGGTGCTGGCCACCGGCGTTGCGGTGATCCTCGGGGGCGTCAGCTTCGCCTTTCTCAACTATGCGGTCACGCAGTTCGGCTTTCGGCTCGGCAACTGGCGCAACCTCGTCGCGGTGGCCGGCGGGGTCCTCCTCGCCACGCTCACCGTGCCGGCGCGCCGGCTGCTCCTCGAAGGCATGGAGCGCCTGCAGTACCGGGAACGGCTGGCGGCGCGGCGCGCCCTCACCACCTTTGCCGAGGAGGCCGTCGCCCATCGCGACCCCGACACGCTGCTCCAGCGCCTGGCGCAGCTCCTGCATGACGCGCTGGCGGTGGACCGGGTGGTGACGTACCTGTCGCTGGGCGGCCGCCTCTACCCCTCCGGCGGCTCGCAGGAGGGCTGGCCGATGCTGAACACCGACCAGGTGCGCGGGGCTTTCCCGACCGAGGCCGAGATGCCACTGGTAGAGCGCGGGCTGTGGCATCGGTTCCCCGTGGAACGGGATGGGCGCGTGATCGGCCTGGTCTACTGCGGACGCCGCCATGGCGAGCTGCCCCTCGGGCACGGCGAGAGGCGCCTCGTCGGAGCGCTCACGGCCCAGGCGGCTCTCGCCCTCGAGAACACGCTCCTGATGGCCAACCTGCGCCGCCAGGTCGAGGAGCACCGGCTCCTCGAGGACTACCTGGAACGCATCTTCCAGTTCTCCGCGGCGGCCCTGATGATCTGCGACGCCTCGGGCCGGGTACTGCGGGCCAACGAGCGCGCAGGGCTGCTGCTCCGGCGCGAGTCGGCTACGCTGGTGGGGGATTTCCTGTACAACCTCGTCGAGCTGAGCCCCGAGTGGCACAGCTACCTGCCCAGCGACCTCGCGGGCGTCCAGGTGCGGTTCGCCGCCGGGGGCGAGCACCGGACCGCCCTGCTGTCCACCTCGGCCCTGGAGGTGGAACCCGGCCGTTTCGACGGCCGCGTGGTTGCCCTCGACGACATCTCGGAGCAGCTCAGGCTCGAGCAACGGCTCGCCGAGCAGGAGCGCCTCGCGGCCCTCGGTCGCCTGGCGGCCGGCCTGGCCCATGAGGTCAACACACCCGTCACCGGCATCGCGTCGTACGCGCAGCTCCTCCGCGAGCTCACCCCCACGACCGATCCGCGGGCGCCGCTGGCCTCCAAGCTCGAGGAGCAGGCTTTCCGGGTGTCGCGGATCGTGACGAACCTCCTCGAGCTCGCCCGCCCGTCGGGTTTCGAGCGCCAGCTCGTGGACCTCTCCGAGCTCGCCCGCGAGGAGCTGGGCCAGATGCGGCCCGAGGCCGAGAGGGCGAACGTGGAGCTCGAAATCCGGCCAGCGGAAAACGTCGTGGCCAACGTCAACCGCGTCCAGTTCGAGCTGGTGATGCACAACCTCCTGCGCAACGCGCTGCAGGCGACCGGACCGGCGGGCAAGGTCGATGTGAGGGTCGGGAGCGACGGCGACAGGGTCTGGATTGAGGTCAGGGACACCGGGTCCGGAGTGCCCGAGGAGCTGCGCGACCGGATCTTCGAGCCGTTCGTCACCGGGCGGCAGGGGCGCGGCGGCACCGGGCTGGGCCTCGCCATCACACGTGACATCGTGGCCGCCCACGGGGGCGTCATCGAGGCGCTCCCCAACCCAGGAGGGGGCACCGTGATGCGGGTCGAGCTGCCGGCCAAACGGGAGAGCACATGAGAATCCTGATCATTGACGACGAGCCGGTGCTGCAGGACGTGCTGGCCACCTTGCTGCGCCGAGAGGGCTTCCAGGTCGTCCAGGCGCTGACCGCGGCCGAGGGGTTGCGGCAGACCGAGGAGACCGAGGTGGACCTGGTGCTGCTCGACCTCATGCTGCCGGACAAGCCGGGCCTCGAGCTGCTCAAGGACCTCAAGGCCCGCGACCCCGAGGTTGTGGTGGTCGTGATTACCGCCTACTCCTCGGTGGAGACGGCCATCGCCGCGATGCGCGAGGGGGCGTTCCACTACATCGCCAAGCCGTTCAAGAACCAGGAGGTCGTCCTCACGGTCCGCAAGGGGCTGGAGCAGCGCCGCCTGCGCACCGAGAACAGGGACCTGCGCCAGCGCCTCGAGGGGCTCGGCACGCTGGTGTGGCGCGCGCAGGCGATGGAGCGCGTCATCGAGCTGGTGCGGCGGGCGGCGCCTTCGCGCTCCAACATTCTGCTCACCGGCGAGTCCGGGACCGGGAAGGAGCTCCTGGCACGCGCCATCCACCAGCTCTCCCCGCGCGCGGAAGGCCCCTTCGTGGTGGTCAACACCGGGTCGGTGCCCACCGACCTGCTGGAGTCCACGCTGTTCGGACACGTGCGCGGCGCCTTCACCGGAGCGGTGGCCAGCCGGCGCGGGCTCTTCGAGGTCGCGGACGGCGGCACGATCTTCCTGGACGAGATCGGCACCATCACACCACCCACGCAGGCCAAGCTGTTGCGGGTCATCCAGGAGCGCGAGTTCATCCCGGTTGGTGGCGAGCAGAACATCAAGGTGGACGTGCGGATCATCGCCGCCACCAACGCGGATCTCACGCGCATGGTGTCCGACGGCGGGTTCCGCGAGGATCTCTTCTACCGGCTGAACGTGATCACCATCGAGCTGCCGCCGTTGCGCGACCGCCGCGAGGACATCCCGGCTCTGGCCACCGTCTTCCTGCGCCGGTACGGCGAGGAGAACAAGAAACCGAACCTCTCCCTTACCCCGCGTGCCCTCGACGTGTTGCTGGGATACCACTGGCCCGGCAACGTCAGGCAGCTGGAGAACGTCGTCGAGCGGGCCGTCGTGCTCTGCCCCGGCGATTCCATTGACGTGGACCTGCTGCCCTCCGAGGTGCTCGCGCCGCAGCCGGGGCCGACCGCCCAGCTCCCGGCCGAAGGGCTCAACCTCAAGGAGGCCGTCAACGGCTACACCCGCGCCCTCATCGAGGCGTCGCTCGCCCGCTGCGGGGGCGTTCAGCGTCGTGCCGCACAGATGTTGCGCGTGCGTCCGTCAACCCTCAACGAGATGATCCGCCGCCTCGGCATCCAGGCCGCCGAGGAGGGCGAGTAGGGCCACGCCGCGGCTAGACGTTGACGATCAGCACGGTGCCAGCCACGAGGTAGACAAGCACGGTAAGGATGTCCGCCACCGCGAGGGCGACCGGACCTGCTGCGACCTTGGGGTCCAGCCTGAGAGCGCGGAGCACCGAAGGCACGGTGAGCCCGAGCAAGCTCGCCCCAACCAGCGACAGAGCCACGCTGGCACCCACGGCGAGCGCGGCCCGGCTGTCCCACAGCCCGACGACCGAGGCCACGAGCATTCCGCACCCGGCGCCCAGCATGAGCCCCGTCGCCAGCTCACGGCGAAGGGCGCGCACGTACCAGCGCAGCGTGGGCTGCACACTGTGCAGCGCCTGAACCGTCAGGGTCATGGATTGCGCCGCAACGCTCTCGCCCAGCCCCAGGACGAGGGTGAGGAAAAAGACAAGCACCAGGCTTTCGGCCAGGGTCGCCTGGAAGGCACCGGCCACCAACGCACAGACGGTGCCCCCCGCGATGGTCACGAGCAGCCACGGGAAGCGGATCCGAAACGCCGCCGCTGCGGATGCCCTCCGGAGCTCCGAGATTCGAAAACCGATCGCCTGGAAGAGGTCGTCGAACTCCTGCCGCTCCGCGATGTCGAACACCTCGTCCGTGAAAAGGCTGATGTCCACGGCCCCGACCACGCGCCTCGCCTCGTCAACGACCGGAAGCGCAAGGAAGCGATGCATCGCGAACAGCTCGCAGGCCTCCAGGACGGTGGCGGTCGCCGGGATCGCGACGACGTGGGAGACCATGATCTCCGAGAGCCTCCGGCCGGGATCGGCGGTGAGCAGCCGCCGCACCGGGAGCACGCCAGCAAGCCGACCCTCCTCGTCGACGACGTAGAAGTAGACGATTCGCTCGGCGAGCCCTTCTCGCCGGACGGCTTCCAGCGCCTCCTTGACCGAGAGACCGGCGCGGAGGAGCGGAAAGTCGTGCCGCGCGTGCTTCTGAACCGGCTCGTCGAAGTGACCACGCGATTCCGCCATGCACCCGTCCCTTCCCTCGCAGCAACCCGGGGTGCCGGCGGGTCAGTCCGCCAGGCCCGCGCGGGGCGTCACGTTGACGGCAACCTCCAGGAGCGCGATGGCGGCGCCCGCTGCCCGGTCCTCGGGATCGAACGAGGGGTCGTAGGCGGTGACGGCCACTGCGGCGATCGGAAGGCGCGACCCGATCAACTGCACCACCAAGGCCAGCTCGTCCACCGTCGGGCCGCCCGCCGCGGCGAACCGATTGGCCCGCGCCTCTTCCCGATCCAGCACGTCCAGGTCGATGTGCAGGTAGACCCGGCGCACCCGTCCGGCGAGCGCAGAGATCGCCCGCTCAAGCTCACCACCCCCGACGCGCTTCAGCGCCGCTGCCGTCACGAGCTGGATCCCGGAAGCCGCGAGGAGTTCCCGCTCGGGGGGGTCGAGGTCACGGGCACCGGCGAGCACCACGTGCTCGTCCGGGACGGCCCGGAACCCCGGAATGCAGGCGGAGAGCTTCGACCAGCATCGGCCGGTGACCATCGCCAGCGCCATGCCGTCGAAGAAGCCACTGCCGGTCGTCTCGGGTGTGTTGAGGTCGCCGTGGCTGTCGAACCAGGCCACACCGGTTGCGTCGGGGGCCAGCCCAGCGATTGTTCCGACCGCGGTGTTGCAGTTGCCGGCGAGCACCACCGGGAAGGCTCCCGAAGCGACGGCCTCGCGCACCCGATCCGCGATCAGCCGGTTGAGCTGAAGGGCGGCGCCGGCCTCCAGCGGAGGGACCGAGTCGGCGATAGCGATCGTCTCCACCGCCACCTCGTGGCCGTGTCCCGCGAGCCGAGCCACCAGGCCGCGCTCGACCAAGCGCTCCGGCCCGCGCCCCATTCGCACCCCCCGCACCCCGGAGTCATACGGCACGGCCAGGATCAGGACCTTCACGGTGCTCTCGGGCCGACTACGCTACTTCTTCGCGGCCGGCGTCGCCGTGGCCCTGGGCGTCGGCACCGGTGTGGGCGTGGGCTTGGGCCTGGCGAGCGCCGCGGGGTCGGCCAGCAGCTCCTTCACCTGCGCGCCGTCCACGGCCAGACCGCCGGTGCGGCCGGCCACTACCGCCACCGCCACCGCATCGGCCGGGTTCCCGCCCTGGTAGAAGCTGGCGTCGACCGCGAAGCCCTCACCGGACACCTTGATGCGGCCGAGCGGGGCGCCGGACGGCCTGGGCCGGTCAAACTCCTTCACTTCGAACTCGGCGAGCGTCGACAGGCGCCGGCTCACGGCGTCGGCGTCCACCTCGGTGGTGCCCACCTTCCACATCCCGTCCTTGCTCTCCAGGGCCGCCTTGGAGGCACCTGCCTCAACCTCGATTTTGTTCGCCGCCCAGGTGTCGAACTGAACCAGCTTCTTCGAACGCCACTCCTGCCACGGACCTGCCAGACGCCCGATCGTTTTGGCCTCGACCCAGAAGACGCGGTCGCCGCGCTTGCATGCGGCCTGCTTGCCGTCCTTGCCGTCGCGTTCGGTCCCGAAGCCGAGCACGACCGGCGCGGCGTCGGCCCCCCGGCGGACGATCGTGACGGCGAGCCGCGGCGGCTCCAGCCCCAGGCCCTTGAGGTCGGGCGCGGTGTCCACGAACTCCTTGATTCGGGCACCCGAGATTTCGCCGATCACCCCCTCGGCGCGCTCGCGGTCCGCGAGCTCCGGGGTCGGCGCGGTGATCGTCCACAGCGCGCCCGTGTGGGCCAGCGCCACCTGGCCGGCGGGCCACGCCACGGTCAGCGAGGCCACGTCCGCCGAGTACACCTGGGCAAGCTGGTCGGAGCGCCAGCCGGCGAGGTCCTTGTCGAGGTCGGCGGCGATGAACTTGTTCACAAGGTACACCTTGTCGCCGCCGGTGAGGGCCGTGCGGTTGTTGCCGAGCGGCAGCTCGCCGCCGAGCTTCAAGGTGTAGCTCTTGCCGCCCTCCTCGCTGACGGTGAGCGAGAGCGCGGGCGAGTCGAGCCCGTAGTCGGCGAGCTTCAACCCCTTGCCGTCCAGCGTCCGCTCGGACTTCAGCCCGGCGAGCGCGAGGAGCACGCTCGAGACCGAGCTCTGGTTCGCCTGGTCGGCGATCGGCGCGGTCAGCTTCCAGGTGTCCTTCTCCTTGGTGAGCTCGAAGCGGCCGTGCGAGTTGGTGACCACGACGCGGCGCGCCTTGGCCTGATCGAAGCCGGGGAACACCTTCCCCTCCTGCTCCTTGAGCTCATCGGTCGTGGGCTTATGGCGCTCCACGAAGAAGATGTAGGCGCCAAGGCCGAGCACCGCCAGCGCCAGCACAACGAGTCGGCCGATCCGCATAGCGTCCTCCCTACCGGCGCCGGCGCCACCACACGGCGACGCCCAGTACGATGGCGAGCCCGGGGAGGCCGACGAGGGAAATCAGGAACACGGTGCGCATCTGGCTCGCCGAGAGGTAAAGCTGCACCTGCTCGGGGGCGCGCGGCGCGATCCCCAGGGCCTGCTCCTGCTTCGCCAGCCACGCCGCCGCGTTGAGGCCGAGGTTCACGTTGCCGGCGTTGGCGATGTACTGGTTCGTCGCAAACAGCGAGTTGCCGAACACCACCAGCCTCCACCCCTTGTCCTTGTCCTTCTCGGACTGCGCCGCCACCCCCAAAGAGACCGGGCCAGGGGTGTCCTTCGGACCCTTGCTCACGGGCTTGTGGGCCGCGATAGCGGCGAGGTCGGTCACGCCCCAGCCCTCGGGCGAGGTGGTGAGCAAAATGGTGGAAGTTGCGTCCGGCGCCGTCGTGGTGGTGACCGAGCGGGCTACCGGCAGCAGCACGGCGAGGCCCTGCATGCTGTCCACCACCGGGTGCGAGCGGAACTCGTTCGCGTACACGGCCGCCAGCGAGAAGAACGGAAGCGCCTTCGCCGGGTCCACCACCACGTCGTCGTTGACCCGGACGCCGTAGCCCTTGATGAACTCCTCCAGGCCGGAGGGCCGCTGCTGCTGCCCAATCACCGGGTCGAGCAGGATCAGGGCGCGCCCGCCCTTGTCCAGGTACGCCTTGAGCGCGGCCTTCTCCTGCTCGGTGAAGGGCGCCTTGGGTCCGGCGATCACGAGCAGGTCGCAGTCCGCCGGCACGGAGCCCGAAAGCAACGCGACCGTCTGCACATCCAGGTTGTCGCGCTTGAGCAACTCCTTGAACTGCGAGTAGCCATCCGGGTCGGCCGCGTCGGGGCTGTGCTCGCCGTGCCCGGTGACGAAGTAGACCTTGGGCACCTTCGGACTCACCACGGCCAGGATTGCCGATGTGAACTGTTCCTCGCCCTTGAAGCCCTTGAGCTTCGGCCCCTGCCCCATCTGCATCCCGCTGTAGTCGTAGTCAGCGAGCTGATCCAGCGTCACGTACTTCTTGCGGCCAGCCGCAGAGAAAACCACGGTGTTGGCCGCGGAGACGCCGAACTCCTGGGCGAGTTGCCTGGTGCGAAGGGGGTCACGCTCGGGGTCGATGAACTCCACCTTGAGCTTGGGGCTGGCGGCCTCGTAGCGGGAGAGCAGCTCCTTGGTCTCGGAAAAGAGCGGGGTCGTCGGGGTCATCAGCACGACCAGGCGCACCTCGTCCTTGATCCCCTTCAGCACGTTCTTCGTCTTATCCGAGAGCGAGTAGATGTGCGAGGCGGTCCAGTCGCCACGGACGTAGTGCCGGTAGCCGAGCCAGTTGACCATACCCAGCAGCGCCACGCCCAGGATGATGCTGGCGGTGGCGCTCGAGGCGAAGACGATCTTCTCCTTGCGCACGGCTCACCTCCCCTTGCTCGCTTCGAGCGCCCTGGTGGCGAGGAAGACGAAGAACGCGGTCAGGCTGAGGTTGTAGACGACGTGACGCGTATCCACGATTCCGCGGGCGAAGTCGTCCATGTGGTTCCACAGGTTCATGTAGCCCAGGGCACTCTTGAGCGCAGTGCCGGTGACGAGGTTCTCGACCAGCCCGAGGGAGAACAGCACGATCAGGATCGCGAAGGCCAGGATTGCGGCGACGATCTGGTTGCGCACCAGGGACGAGGTGAGCAGCCCCACGGAGAGGAACATCGCGCCCAGCAGGGCGATGCCGAGATAGCCGCTGGCCACCGGGCCGTAGTCGAGCTTGGCCTTGCTCGCCAGGATCGCCACGTAGGCCACCGTCGGGACCCAGAGGAAGACGTAGAAGACGAAGGCCGCGAGGAACTTCCCGATCACCACCTGGCCCTCGCTGACAGGCGAGGTGAGCAGCACCTCGAGGGTGCCGGAGCGGCGCTCCTCGGCCAGCAGGCGCATCGTTATCACCGGCACCACGAACAGCAGGTAGAGCCAGAAGAAGATCGTGCCCCCGAAGATCAGCTTGAGGGGCGCCATCGCCTGGGTGCGCGGGTCGTTGAGGAACGCAACGATGAGGTAGAAGACGTACCCGTTGACGAACAGGAACGCGGTGAGCACGACGTAGGCGAGCGGCGACGAGAAGTACGCCAGCAGCTCGCGGTTGACGAGCGCGAGGAGCTTACGCATTGGCCACCTCCTCCGCGGGCGTTTCCTGCTCCGCCGCGGCCTCGTGCGTGGTCAGGCGCAGGAAGATCGTTTCGAGGGAAGGCACGGTCTGCGAAAGCTCCAGCAGCACCCAGCCCTTCTGCACGGCCAGGGTGAACACCTCGCGCCGCAGGTCCCCGCCCCCCTCGACGGCGATCTGGAAGCACCCGTTGCCCTCGCCGCGCACCTTGCTCGCACCAGGGAGCGCCGAAAGCCCGGCGAGCGCCTCCGCCTCCGGGGCCTCGAGCTGGACCTTCAGCTCCGCGGCGCCGGCGAACCCCGTGCGCAGCTGGTCGGGCGTGCCGTCGGCGACGATCGTGCCGTCGTCGATGATCAGCACGCGCCGACAGATCTGCTCGACCTCGGGCAGGATGTGCGTCGAGAGGATCACCGTGTGCTCGCGGCCCAGCTCGGTGATGAGCTCGCGGACCTTGACGATCTGGCGGGGGTCGAGGCCCACGGTGGGCTCATCGAGGATCAGCACCGGCGGGCGGTGAATGAGGGCCCCCGCCAGGCCGACCCGCTGCCGGTACCCTTTCGAGAGAGTCCCGATCACCTGGTGACGGACGTCGGCGACCATGCAGCGCTCGCCCACCTCGTCCACGCGGGAGCGCACCTCGCCGCGCGGCACGCCCTCGACGGCGGCCCGGTAGCGCAGGTACTCCTCCACCCGCATCTCCGGGTAGAGGGCCACGTTTTCCGGCAGGTAGCCGATGCGGGCCCGCACTCCGAGGGGGTCGCGGTCCACGTCCAACCCCGCCACCCGCACCTTCCCGGCAGTGGCGGAGAGGAACCCGGTGATCATGCGCATCGTCGTCGTCTTGCCGGCGCCGTTGGGCCCCAGGAAGCCGAGCACCTCGCCCTCCGGCACGAAGAACGACACGTTCGCCACGACGTCCTTGTCCACGAACCGTTTCGTAAGACCCTCAACCTCGATCACGCGTCACCTCCGGCATCGCATGCACGGGCCGGCGCTCTGCAACCCCCGCGTCCGGCCTCGGGACGGTCCCCATCCCGGGAACCCTTTGCAATCGGCCTGCCAATCTACACCACAGACTGAGTCGCACGCCAGATGGGCACCGGCCGCCGTGGCACGCCAAGCTGACACCTTTTTGCCCCGCGGGCTGCGAGCAGTCGCTCGGGCTGCGCATCGAGCGCAGCCCTCCGACCCGCCTCCGCGTGCGACCGAGCAGGCACAGGCCGGCGTGTGGACCCTCGCTGTTCCTCGCCCTCGCGCTGCGCGCTCGTGCTCGGCCAGCGTTTCCACGCGCCGGCCTGGCCGCTCGGTGCCCGCACGCTCCGTCGGAATGGCTCGTATCGCCCGCTGGGCGGATTTCACCTCCACCCCCCGATTCCCTGTGCACCTGCACGTACCCGACGCTCTTGCCAGGATTCACGCCCCCATTGGCAGAGCGCACCGCGTTACGGGAGGGAGGCTTTCAATCCGCCGGTGCCGCGGGTGGCCAATTCCTCCGGAACCCGCGGGCACCGGACGCGCGAGCCACGTTGGGGAAACGGCGGCGCGGTCCCATGCGAACACCGAGGGGCCCCAGCGCGGATCGCGCCCTCCGGTCGCGGGCGGAGGAGCGTGCGGCCGCAGCGGCTGGGGAGACGCAAGACCGCACCCAGCCACCCGCGGGACCGGCAACACAAAGTCACGCAGTGAAAAAACAAGAACAGGGGATCGTCGTGTGGGGGACGGCGGGGGCGAGCGGCCCCCACCTCACCGGTTCATGAGCATGAGCATGATGGCCTTCTGGACGTGGAGGCGGTTCTCCGCCTCGTCGAAGATCACCGACCAGCTCCCATCGGCCACGTCCGCGTGTACCTCCTCGCCGCGGTGGCACGGCAGGCAGTGCATGAAGAGCGCGTCCTTGTCGGCCGTCTCCATCAGCTCCGGGGTGACCTGGTAGCCGGCGAACGCCTTGCGCCGCACCTCCGCCTCGGCCTCCTGCCCCATCGAGGCGAACACATCGGTGTAGACCACGTGAGCGCCGCGGATGGCGTCCTCTGGGCGCGAGATGGCCTCGATGGTGGTCCCGGCGGCGGCCGCGTCCCGCCGTGCCAGCTCGACGATCTCCGGCTTCGGCCGGTATCCGTCGGGCGTGGCCACCCGAACGTTCATGCCCGCCTTGGAGCCCCCGAACATCAGCGAGTGGCACATGTTGTTGCCGTCGCCGACGTACGCGAGGGTGAGGCCGCGGGTGTTGCCGAACCTCTCGCGCGCCGTGAAGTAATCGGTGAGCGCCTGGCACGGGTGGAGGAGATCGGTGAGCCCGTTGATGACCGGCACCGTCGCGTGCCGGGCGAGCTCGGTGACGGTGGAATGGGCGAAGGTGCGGGCCATGATGCCGCTCACGTAGCGGGAGAGCACCTTGGCGGTGTCGTGGATGGTCTCGCCCCGGCCGATCTGGATGTCGCGGCTGGAGAGGAACGTCGCCAGGCCCCCGAGCTGGTACATCCCCACCTCGAACGACACGCGGGTTCGGGTCGAGGCCTTCTCGAAGATCATCGCCAGCGTCTGGCCGGCAAGCGCCGAGCGGTAGCGGTCGGGGCGGGCCTTCACGTTGGCTGCGAGCTGGAACAGGGCCTCAACCTCCTCGCTGCTGAGGTCGTGGATGGAGATCAGGTCCTTGTGCCTCTGCCACGGGTTGCGGAACATTCAGCCCTCCTTTCCATCGATCAAAGCGGAGCTGCCCGACGTGTGCGCCAGCGCCTCACGTGCCCGGAGCGGGGCGTGCCCGCACGGGGAAGGCGATTCTCGTGAAGAGGCCGCACGCAGTCAAGGATGAAAGCTCACTCGGTGGCCTCACCAACGATGCCTCGCCTCGGGGGTTGCTGCGACCCCACCGGCAGAGGACGGTGGCCGGGGCTCTGCCTCTCTGGATTCTCAGGGAACGAAGGGGTTGTTTCCCCCTTCGTGAACGTTCCATGTGACCGTGATCTCCTCGACGAGGGTCAACCCGAGCTTCGTGGCCGCAGTCCTCGCCTGCGCCAGGAACCTCGGATCCCACCGCGCCCCGCTCGTCCCGGACGTAGTGACCGGCGAGCATGCCGGCACTGAGGACGTGCCGGCGCGCTGTGCGCCACAGCTCCACTGGAAGAACTCGACGGCGTCCTCGCGGATCCACGCGCACCGCGTCCGGAGACCGCCCCTTTCAAGGTACGAAACGTTGACGAGCCCCTTGCGCACCGTGACAGCGGCCGGGTCGGAGCCGGACAGGAACGCCACCAGCGTCCCGGCTGGCAGGGATACGATCGCACGGCCGGGAGTCGATTCGCCGAGACACGTGACGGTAATCGCGACCGGCCTTGCGGCCTGCCTGAGGACGCCGCCGAGGCTCTGGGCGGCCACGGCGTCCGCGAAGACGAGCGCCGCAAGGGCGGCGCAAAGCACCACACCCGTGCGAGTTCTCATGGCAAAACCCTCCCTGCCGATCTTCTTTGCATAGCCCGTGCCGGGAATCGGCGCATATTCACGAGGCATCGTCTCAACCCCGTCCGCGTCTTGAGTCAATCATGCCACAGGAACGGGACAGACGCTCCCCTTCACCCTTCGTGTGGCGCCGTCGCGCGCTCCCGGGACGCCGCTCTCGCGCGCTGCAGCCATCCCTCCGGAGGTCGCGGGCCCCCGGCGCGGCGCTCGGCGCGGGGAGACGCCAGCCCCAGGGCCTCTTTCGAAATCCCGCCCCTCGCGCGAGGCAGCAATGGCTCCGAGGCTCCGGGCACCGCCCGCCGGGATCGGCGTGGGGAAACGACGGGCGCGTGGAGCCCCTCGGGGCGACACGCGCAACGGCGAGGGGCTCCGCGCCGAGCCCGGCCCCGGGCGGTCGGAGCCGCAGAAGTGTCGGTCCGAGGCGGGTGGGGACCCGCCGAGGACCGATGACTGCGAGCGCGAGGGGCCAGAAAAATGGCAGAATGGCGACATGGCAATGGACGAGTTCGTTCACCCGCTCACGGGGCGCTACGCCTCGCGGGCGATGCGGCGCCTGTTCTCGCCGCGCGTGAAGTTCGGCCTCTGGCGCCGCCTGTGGTTCGAGCTGATGCGCGCCGAGCGCGACCTCGGTGTGGCGATCCCCGCCGGGGCGGTCGCGGAGCTCGAGGCCCACCTGGAGCCGACCGAGGCGGAGCTCGCGCGCGCCGCCGAGCTCGAGCGCGACACCCGCCACGACGTGATGGCGCACATCCGCGGCCTCGCCGAGGTGGCCCCGGCCGCCGGGCCGTTCCTGCACCTGGGCGCCACGTCGTGCTACGTCACCGACAACGCCGACCTCGTCATCCTGCGACGGGGGGCGGACCTGCTGGCCGAACGGGCGGCCCGCGTGGTCGTCGCCCTCGCGGAGTTCGCGCGTGCCCACCGCGACCTGCCCTGCCTCGGCCACACCCACTTCCAGCCCGCGCAGCCGACCACCGTGGGCAAGCGCGCGTGCCTATGGCTTTCTGACCTGCTCGGTGACCTGGAACGCCTCGAGTTCGAGCGCTCGCGCCTCCTGCTGCGCGGCGCGAAGGGCACGACCGGGACGCAGGCCTCGTTCCTGCAGCTCCTCGGCGACGGCGAGAAGGTGCGCGAGCTGGACCGCCGCATCGCGCGGGCGTTCGGCTTCCCCGGCACCTATCCCATCACGGGTCAGACCTCGCCCCGCAAGCCCGAGTTCTACCTGCTCGCCTGCCTGTCGGGCATCGCGCAATCGGCCCACAAGTTCGCGAGCGACATCCGGCTGCTCGCTCGCCTCAAGGAGATCGACGAGCCGTCGAGTGAAACCCAGGTGGGTTCCTCGGCGATGCCGTACAAGCGCAATCCGATGCGCTCCGAGCGCATGGCATCGCTGGCCCGTTACCTCATCTCGCTGGAGCCCAACGCGGCGTGGACCGCGGCCTCGCAGTGGCTGGAACGCACCCTGGACGACTCCGCCAACCGCCGGCTGGTGCTCCCCGAGGCCTTTCTCGCCAGCGACGCCCTGCTTCTTCTCTGGCGCTCGGTGGCCGCGGGGCTCGAGGTCCACCCCGCGATGGTGCGCCGCAACCTCGAGGAGGAGCTCCCCTTCATGGCCAGCGAGGAGATCCTCCTGGCCGCCGCGGCGCGCGGTGGCGACCGCCAGAAGCTGCACGAAAAGTTGCGGGTGCTCGCGAGGGAGGCCGGGCGGCGCGTCAAGGACGGCGGCGAGCGCAACCCGCTCCTGGAGCTGATTGCAGAGGAAAAGGCGTTCGGGCTGGACAAGGCGCAGCTCGAGGCGCTGCTCGACAGCCGCCGGTACGTGGGGCGAGCGCCCGAACAGGTGGACGAGTTTCTTGCGGAGACCGTCGAGCCCTGGGTGGCCGCCCATCCGGTCGCGGCGGCCGACGAGGAGCCGCAGGTTTGAGAGACCGGGGACCGGGGTCCGGGGTTCGGGGTCCGGAGAGACCGACACTGCAAGCGTTCGTCGGCGCGGCACTGCTCACGGCACTCGCGGTCCTCGACTGGGGGTGCGGGAGCACCGCGAAGCGGCCCCACACCGGGATGGCGCACCCTCCACCCGCGGGGGTCGCCACCGAGGAGGGGCTGGCGTCCTGGTACGGTGAGCCGTACCACGGCCGCGCGACCGCCTCGGGGCCCACGTACAACATGTGGGCGATGACGGCGGCCCACCGCACGCTGCCGTTCGGCACGCGCGTGCACGTCATCAACCTTGACAACGGCCGCGCGGCCGAGGTCATCATCAACGACCGGGGACCATATGTCGCCGGCCGCATCCTCGACCTTTCGCGCGCGGCGGCCGAGGCGCTCGCCTCCGTGGGGCCGGGGGTGGTCCCGGTGCGTCTCGAGATCCGTTCGTTCGGCGACGGTATGCCCAACGAGCCGTGCTGGGAAGTCCAGGTCGGGGCGTTCGCCCGGAAAGAGAACGCTGCCCGGGCTCGCAGCACCCTCGAGGGCAGGGGTTACCCGGTTCGCCTCGCGCCGGCCGGAGGGGGCCTCACCCGGGTGCGCGCGACCGGGATCACCGGGAAGCCCAAGGCGCTGGCCGTGGCCCAGTCGCTGGCCGCGGATTTCCCGGGAGCGGTTGCGGTGCCGTGCGGGGGTGGGTGGTGAGGCGGCTCGCACTCGCCCTCGCGGCCCTGGCCCTGGGCGCCTCCGCAGCCTGGGCCGACGAGCCCGCGACGTACACCATCAACCGCCTCCCAACGTCGCTCGCCGGCGAGTGGCTCTTCCACATCGGCCACGATCCCTCCTACTCCAGCCCGTTCCGCGAGCGGCGCAACTGGCAGGGGATCAAGGTGCCGGGCGCATGGCAGAAGCAGGGGTGGCCCGACTACAACGGCCACGCCTGGTACCGCGCCCTCCTCTTCATTTCGTCCGATCTGGCCGGGGAGGATTTCGGGATCGACCTCGGCCGGGTCGGTGACGCGGACGAGGCCTTCCTCAACGGCCGCAAGATCGGGGGCACCGGCGGCTTCCCGCCGCACTTCGACAAGGCGACCCTGGCCCGCCGCTTCTACCTGGTGCCGCGCGAGGTCCTGCGGCTCGGCCAGCTCAACGAGCTCGCGGTCCACATCTACGGTGACTCGCGGTCGAGCGGCCTTCTCGGCCCGGCGCCCGAGCTCAACAGGGCCCAGGCGATCCTGGGTCGCCAGGTCCTGCGCGATCTCGGCGCCTACTGCGTGGCCACCCTGCTCGTGACCCTCGCAATTCTGCATCTGCTCCTGTTTGCGTCGCAGCGCGACCTCTTCGAGCACCTCGCCCTCGCCGGGTGCCTGGCTTCTGCAGGCTGTTACGTCCTGACCTACGCGAGCTGGGGCCCGGCCCACGTCCTGGGCAACAGCGGCGCCTTCCGCCTCAACGTCGTCGCCCTGCTCGCCACGGTTGCCCTCTTCCCCGTCGTCCCCTACCGCCTCGCCCGGCGCCGTCAGCCAGCGGCGCTGCTCGGCCTCGAGACGCTGCTTGCCCTGGGCGCGGTCTTTGCCATCGTCTGGCGCGAGGAGAGCGACCTTCAGCTGTGGGTATACGCGGCACAGGCGGCGCTTCTTCTCGTGGCCGTCCTCACGGTGCGGCAGGAGGTGGGGATGCTGCGTCGGCAGCGGCGCTGGGCCGGCACCCTGCTCGTCGCCTCGGCGCTGTTCTTCGCGCTCGTGGCCCTCGACGTCCTTGTGGACATCGGCGTGCTGCCCCGCACCCAGCTGATTATCGGCGAGCTCTTCACCCCTCTGGGCCTCGTGCCCTTCGCCCTCGTCCTCTCGGTGGTCCTTGGCTTCAACTGGGTCGAGAGGCGCTGGGGCGAGCCCCTCGACCCCACCACGGGCCTGATGCCCCGGGAGCGCTTCAACGACCGCCTGAGCGGGGAGCTCCAGCGCGTCCGGCGAACCGGTTCGCAGCTGGCCGTGGCGTTGCTGCGGCTTACCGTTCCCGACGAGGCCGGCGAGCGCGAAAAGCTGACGGCCGACGCGGTGGCGGGCCTGCGCCGCGCACTGCGCCAGATCGACCTGCTGGCCCGTTACGACCGGGAAACGCTCGTGCTGCTCCTGGCCGAGACCGAGGAGCGCGCGGCCATGGCGATCATCGAGCGCCTCCGCCGCGCCGCCGGCGAGAGCGCGAGTTCCCCGACGACCCGCGTCCGTACCACGGCGGGTCTTGCCCAGTACCGCCCGGGGCGCCACCTGGGCGCCGAGGAGCTGCTGCAGGAGGCGGAGGCCGCCCTGTACGCGGCCATCAGCGAGGGCGGCGATTGCACCGCGAGCGCTCCGTGACCGATTCGCCATCCCGGACAACTCGTACACGCCGCCGTACACGGTGAACGAGGCGGATCAGCCAAGAAGGTTGCAATCCGGCACAGGGGTTGCATAATACTAAGCTGTGAATAAGGTTGGATCTATGTCACATCATGCCAACCTGGGCGTGCGTGTTGCTGATCCCATGGAGAAAGGAGGCAGAAAGAGCAGCCTTCACGAACCGCACAGGCGGTGAACATGCATCCATCGTCTCAATGTTTCAGTGTTTCAGTCTTTGGGAAAGGAAAGGAAGGGGGTTCTATGAAGCGTAGCAAGCTACTCGTGACCGTGTGTGCCGCGGTCCTGCTGGCCGTGGGGGCGTACGCCCAGACGACCGGGAAGATCGACGGCACAATCGTTGACGAGAACAAGGCGCCTCTGCCGGGCGTGACCGTCGAGTCCACATCGCCCGTCCTGCAGGGAGCCAGGGTAGCGGTGAGCGACACGAGCGGCAAGTTCCACTTCGTGTTCCTGCCGCCGGGCGTCTACACCCTCAAGTTCACGCTGCAGGGGTTCGCGACCCAGGAGCAGACCGACATCACCGTGGGCCTGGGCCGCATCGTGACCCTGAACGTCTCGATGCGCAGCGCGTTCAAAGAGGAGGTCGTCGTCTCCGGCGCGGCCCCGAACATCGATGTGAAGTCGACCGAGGTCGGCGCCAACTTCACGAGCACGTACACCTCCAAGCTGCCCCTCGGCCGCACCTACCTCGCGGCCGTCCAGATGACCCCGGGCGCCAACACCGACGCCGGAGGCAACGTGACGATCTACGGCTCGGGCGGCGCCGAGAACTCCTACTACATTGACGGCATCAACACGACCGAGGTCCAGTACGGCCGTGCCGGCAAAGCACTCAACCAGGAGTTCATCCAGGAGACCCAGGTCAAGACCGGCGGCTTCCAGGCCGAGTTCGGGCGCACCACCGGCGGCGTGATCAACGTGATCACCAAGTCGGGCGGCAACGAGTTCCACGGCGACGTGTTCGGCTACTACGACAGCGACAAGTGGCAGGCGCCCGTGAGCAGCGACGTGGTCACGTACAACCAGACCCGCGCAGGGTCGAACTACCAGTCGGGCTACAAGCGTCAGGACTACGGCGTGGACGTGGGCGGCTTCGCGGTCAAGGACAACCTCTGGTTCTTCGCCGCCTACGACAAGGTGAAGTACGACAACCTCTACACCGTCGCCAAGGACTTCTCCACCGTCGGAGGCCCTCCGATGGGCAAGGTGTACGACCAGGCCGACGACCGCAACCTGTGGGCCGGCAAGCTGACCTGGCGGATCGCGCAGAACCACTCGATCATCGCCTCGGCCAACGGCGACCCGCGGACCCAGAGCGGAGCCAACGCGGCTCGGGGGCTGGCGGGCCCCGAGACCACCTTCGTCGAGGACATCACGCGCGGAGGCACCGACTGGGCCGTGAAGTACGAGGGCGTGCTGGGGACCAACTGGGTGATCAACGCGGCGGCCACGCAGCACAAGGAGCAGTTGGTCGAGTCCGGGGCGGGGGCGGGGATCCCGCAGGTGCGCGACTACACCTCGGCGCTCTACGTCCAGACGGGCACCGCGATCTTCACCGGCGGCTATGGCTTCTTCAACGCCAACAAGCAGGAGCGCGACGACTACCGCGGCGACATCTCGTACTTCCTGAGCAACTTCGGCGGCGACCACGAGTTCAAGGTCGGCGGCGAGTGGGAGCACATCCCGATCGCCACCAATACCTACCACAGCGGCGGCGACCTCATCCGCATGCGCTGCATCTCCGGCCACCTCAAGTCCACGGGGTGTGATCCGGGCTTCTCCTACTACCAGCACGAGGTGTTCCTCAAGGCGTGGCCCGCGGGCGGCGTGAGCGACCCCAACTTCGCCAGCTACATCATCAACCCGCTCGGCGTGAACTCGAAGACCGACAGCTACGCGACCTACTTCCAGGACACGTGGCGGGTCGGCAAGAACCTCACCCTCGACCTCGGCCTGCGCTACGAGGAGCAGAAGCTCTACAACCTGTTCCAGACGGTTTCGGCCCACCTCAAGGCCGAGTGGGCGCCCCGCATCGGCTTCGTGTACGACTTCAAGGGCGACGGCACCACCAAGGTCTTCGGTTCATGGGGCCGCTTCTACGAGTCCATCCCGACCGACATGGTGTCGCGCGCGTTCGGCGGCGAGATCAGCACCCTCATGAGCAACCAGAGCCCGACGAACGTCGGCTGCGACAGCGCCTTCCAGAAACAGTACGGTCTGGTCTGCCGCATCGTCGGCCCGCAGAGCATCTCCGACCTCGAACCGGTTGACCCGAACCTCAAGGGCCAGTACGTGGACCATGCGCAGATCGGCGTCGAGTTCGCGGTCGGCAGGGACATGGTGGTTGGCGCCTCCTACATCTACCGCACCCTCGGGCGCGTGATCGAGGACGCCCTTGCGCCAAACGGCAACTACTACATCGGCAACCCCAGCCAGGGCCTGTTGACGCAGAGCGTGCTCGAGGACTATACGCACTTCCTGCCGGCCCCCCAGCCGACGCGCAAGTTCACCGGCTTCGAGCTCACCCTCCGCAAGCGTTTCTCCGACAACTGGCAGATGATGGCGTCGTACCTCTACTCCAAGCTCGAGGGCCGCTACGACGGCACCTTCCAGTACTCGACCGGACAGCTCGACCCCAACATCAACTCCGCCTACGACTACGCCGAGTTCCAGGTGAACAACTTCGGCAGGCTGACCAACGACCGACCGCACCAGTTCAAGGTCTACGCCGCCTACACCTTCAACTTCGGCCTCTCGATCGGCGGCGACGCGTACTGGCAGTCCGGCGTGCCGATCACGGCGTACGGCTACGACAGCTCCTACCGCAACTACGAGTACTACCTTTCGGACCGCGGTGCCTGGGGGCGCACGCCCAGCCAGTACGAGGCTGACCTCCAGCTTGGGTACCCGGTGAAGCTGGGCGGCGGCGTCGAGCTGAATTTCCTGCTTTCGGTGTTCAACCTGCTCAACCGACAGGGCGTGCTCAACGTCGACCAGCACTACGACCTCGACCAGATCATCGACGTGGTCGACTACAACACCGGCAAGGCTCTGCCGGCAATCAAGCCGGGGACGCCCTGCACAGCGGTTGTGTCGGCCGCCAACGCCGCGTTCTGCAACCCCAACTTCGGGCTCGCCAACGACTGGCAGGACCCGCGCTCGATCCGCCTCGGCATCCGTCTGTCGTTCTAGCCCGCAACTCCACTCTCTTCGGGGGGCCTTCGGGCCCCCTGTTTTTGTCCTTCCCTGGTGGAGTGCGCCACCTCCTGCAGTTGCAGCGGCGATCTCCGAGTCTGTTTTCGACCGTGTGAGCTGCGGGCGGGACGTCGCGTGACCCCGGTCAGTGTGTTTTAGTCTCGATCTCATAACTAAAGCCGCTCATTCATGAAATCGAACACACCATCCAAAAGCCCGGATACGTAGCCCGGAAGGCCACTTGGCGCAAGGCCGGACCCGGGCACAGCGATTGCATTGTGAAAACCCGTGCGTGTGTGTACCCGAGTCTCTCTGCGAATGGGAATCCGAAACCGTCGCAGCGTCGCGACTCTTGCCCACGAAAGGAGGTACCCTGCCGAGCATCCGAGGGGTCAGTGCAAGCGTCTCATCATGTACCCGTTGCAAAGGCATTCAACAGGAACGGTAAGGAGGAAAGAAAGAATGAAGCGCCTAACAATTCTCGCAGTCCTGGTGGGCCTCGTGGCGCTGCCACTGCTCGCCCAGGTCCCCACCGGAAACATCACCGGCCACGTCACGGATGGCAAGGATGCCCTCCCGGGCGTCACGGTGACGGTCACGTCGCCGAACCTGCAGGGCAGCCGCACCGCCGTGACCACGGCCAGCGGCGACTACATCATCCGTTTCCTGCCGCCGGGCGACTACAGGGTTCGCTTCGAGCTGCAGGGCTTCCAGACTCTGGATACCACGATCAAGATCTCGGCGGCCCAGGACGCAAGGCTCGACGCCGCCATGCCGCAGGCCAAGGTGGCCGAAGAGGTGACGGTCACCGGCAGCTACGAGACGATCTCGGCGACGGCCACCGCTTCGACGACCTTCGAGTCGAAGCTCATGAACTCGCTGCCCGTCGCCCGTGACGTCGGCAGCTACGTCTCTCTGACCCCCGGCACCGCGAACACCGGCCCCAACGGCGCCACGGTAATCGGCGGCGCGATGTCGTTCGAGAGCTTGTACATGGTCAACGGCGTGCAGGTCCAGGACAACATCCGCTTGACTGCGCTCCCGCTCTACATCGAGGACTCGATTCAGGAGTCCACGACCTCGATCTCCAACGTGTCGGCGGAGTACGGCCGCTTCAGCGGCGGCGTCGTGAACACGCTGACCAAGTCGGGCGGCAACGAGTTCCACGCCTCGCTGCGCTTGAACCTCTGACCAACGACGAAGTGGACGGCGGCGACGCCCAAGACCAGGTCAGCGGTGGACGACGATCCTCGACAAGGTCTGGGAAGGCGACGCTGGGCGGCTTCGTCCTGAAGGACAACCTGTGGTTCTTCCTGGCGCGGCCGCACCACCACGACCGAGCACTCAGCGCCAGACCTACACACGGTCAACAACCGGTACACCTAGAACGTGAAGGAGGGCCGGTACGAGTGGCAAGGGGACGTTGGTCGATCAACCCCGAACCACCGAGTGATCGGTTCCTACGTCAAGTGGACCACGCGACTGCGAAGAACTACGACTTCAACTCGATCCCGGTCTACGACCTGGCCTAGCTTCTACGAACGGACTACCCCGACGGACATGCTTGGCGTTGAACTACACCGGCGTGCTGACCGACAACTTCTTCGTCGAGGCCCAGTACTCGAGAAGCACTTCACCTTCCAGAACTCGGGCTCGCGCTACACCGACCTAGGTCTACGGCACGCCGATGTGACGACTACGCCGAACGCTCAACGGCTTCTACAACTCGCCGATCTTCTGCGGCGGTCTGCGCCGCCGCCAGCGAGAAGCGCGACAACAAGGAAGTATTTGGGCAAGGCCTCGCTGGTTCGTCTGCAGCCAGAAGGCCTCGGCTCGCACGACATCGTCTTCGGCTACGACTAGTTCAAGGACATGCGTAATGCGAACAACTACCAGTCGGGCGAGCTGGTTCGTCTACGAGTTCGCGCAAGGCCCGGTCCGCACCGACGCGACGCACTTTCTCCTCGACTCCCGGGGCACCCCTACCCGGTCATCACCTCCGGCGCCGACGTCCTCTTCTGGGCGCCGATCTCCGAGCTGACGAGCGGCAACAACTTCAGTACCAACTCGATCTTCGCGAACGACAAGTGGCGCCTCAACAACAACTTCTCGTTCAACATCGGCGTCCGCTACGACAAGAACGGCGGCAACAACGCCTCCGGCACCACCACCACCAACGACTCGAACATCAGCGCGCGCTTGGGCGTCACCTACGACCGAGCGGCGACAGCGCCTGGCAGTTCAACGCCTCCTACGCCAAGTACGTCGCGGCGATCGCCAACACCAGGCCGACGCCACTGCGGCGGGCGGCCAGCCGGCCTCGCTTTCCTACGTCTACGAGGGACCGGACATCAACACCAACTGCGACCGGTCAGCAAGGCCAACTGCCTGACCGCCCCGAACGCGATCAACGCCGCGTTCCAGTGGTTCAACGGCCTCACCCAGGCCAGAAGAACGCCTTGCTCGTCTACGCCAACATCCCGGGCCTCAACGTCAGCATCCCGAACAGCCTCAAGTTGCCCAACACCACCGAGTACACGATCGGCTTCTCCCACCGGCTCGGCACAAGGGTGAGGTCCGCCTCGACTACGTCAACCGCAAGTACGGCGACTTCTACACAGGCCACGACCGGCACCACGGTCGCTGACCAGTACGGCACGCTGTACGATGTGAGCATCATCAACAACAACAACTCTGTTCTCAAGCGCGAGTACAACGGCGTCCACGTGTCGGCCGAGTACGCGTCTCCGACGTGATCAGCCTCGGCGGCAACTACACTGGTCGACCTCAAGGGCAACTGGAACGCGGAGAACGGCGGTTCTGGCCCGCTTAACGGCGGCACGCTCTACTACCCCGAGTACAGGGCGTACCGGAGTACAACCGAAACGGCTACCTGCTCGCCGACCAGCGCCACCGCGCTCGCATCTACGGCGTGTGGGACCTCTCAACGCCAAGCACAACCGGCTGTCGGTGAGCTTACTCGAGACTTACGCCTCCGGAACGCCGTACGGCGCGGTCGCCGGGATCAGGATGTCCACCTCGTACGTACCGACTGGCACGCCCAACTACGTGTCGCCGCCTCTGTCGCTGGCTCGGCTCCGTCCTACTACTTCACCTCGCGCGACGCGTTCCGTTGGGACAACATGACCCGCACGGACCTCTCCTTCAACTACGCGTTCGTCGTGCCGGCCCTCGGCACCGACCTCAGTTTTACCTCAGCGCGCGTGACCAACGTGTTCAACGAGCACGCCGTGCTCGGCGGCAACAGCACGGTCTATACCGCCAACAGCAGCGGCCACGGGCTCGCGGCGTTCAACCCCTTCACTACCGCACCCGTCGAGTGCCAGACCTTCAACACCGCGCACACGATCTGCCAGGACAAGGACGCGAGCGGCAAAGCGACCGCCAACTGGATGACGGGGCCGCTCTTCGGCCAGGGGACCGCTCCTGGCAGCTACCAGGCGCCGCGCACGTTCGTGGTTTCGCTCGGCGTACGCTTCTAACCGTCTCTCGACCGCAGTTCGAAGCCCCGGTCCTCGTGACCGGGGCTTTTGTTTGCCGGTAGGGGCAAGGCGCCGCCTCGCCCCTGGGCGACCGACGGGTTGTACCTACAAGGATCTGCCACAGATCCAAGCGCGTGGCGTGCCCCAAGCGAACAGAGCACCGCCTCACGACTCGGGGAATCTCGCCGGCGAACCACGGCCGCGCGGGTGGGGTCGCTTTGCCGGGTGGCGGTACAGGGGAAACCGTCCACTGTTGACTGTCTTCTTCGCCGGCAAGGGCGACCGCCCTACGAGCTCGCCTTCACCGTGGCCCGGCGGCGCCAGACGTCGGCCTTCTGCTTCTCGCCGAGCGTCTCGTACGTGGAGGCGGCGAGCGCGTACGTGCGCGGCGAGGGGTTGGCGCGGGCCATCTCGTCCACCAGCCGATCAACCCCTGCCCGGTCGCCTGGATGAAGCGCATCACGGCAAGGTTGGCGTAGGCCTGGGCGTGTCCCGGGAACGCCGCGATCTCGCGGCGGAACGCCGCCTCCGCCTCGGCCACGCGGTTCAAGCGCGCGAGGGCGTCGCCACGGAGAAACTCGAGGTGTAAATCGCGGAGAGGCGCAACTGTTGTGCGTAGGTCTCAGCGCGCTCCACCACCTCCAGCGCATCCGCCGGTTTCTCCTCGCGAATCTTCACCTCCGCCATGACGAGAATCGCGTCGGTTGGGGGTTGCGGGACTCAGCCGCGAACCGTGCTTCGCTCTCGGCCGCAGCGAGGTCTCCACGCGCGAGCGCAATCCGCGCGAGCAGCTCGTGCGCCTTGGTGGGGACAGCCTGCGCGGTGCGCCTGCCCACCGACTCGGCCTCGTCCAGCTTGTTCAGGCGCAGCTCGACGAACCCCCAGGCAACCTCGATGTCGGGGAGGAAGACCGGCGAGCGGTCCAGCGCCTGCCGGTAGGCGACGGCCGCCTCCTCGTCGCGCCGACCCGGAGAGAAGCTCGCCAAGCTTGATCCAGACGTCGGACATCCCGGGGTTGTCCTTGACGACCGAGCGCAACGTCTCGATTGCGGGCAGGTAGTTCTTCTCCGCGGCGAGCCGCCAGCCCACCTGGATGCGCTGCATGTACTTGAGGTTGTGACCGGGTTCGGCAGGGCCCCCCCGCGCCACGGTCGCGCACACCTCCGATGTAGCCGAGAGCCGCGAGCCGCTTGAGGGTCTCTGTCCACCGCGGCCGGCCGCTCGTTCCCTTTGGGGAACCGTTGCAGGGCCAGGGCGAGGCGCGCGGCGTCGGTGGGGTCGCGGCCGCGAGGTCGTGCCCTCCGCCGGATCGGCCACCAGTTGTAGAGCTCCGGGCGCGGCCCTGAGATGTAGTGGAAGCGCGCATCGAGCACGCAGTGGAGGTCGCTCCAGCCGAGGTTGAGGCGCGGGAAGAGCGTCTCGCCGTAGATCACGCGTTCGGCCTTGCCGTCCGCTTCGAGGCTGAGAAGGGACGTGCCGCTCACCTCCTTGGGAGTTTCGAGTCGAGCAGGGCGGTCACGGTGGGAACGATGTCGGAGAGCTGCACGGAACGGCAATCCGGCGCCACCGCTGAGCGCCCCAGGCAGCCTGAGCAGCAGCGGCACGTGGAGCGCCTCCCGGTAGAGCAGGATCGAGTGCTGCTCCTCGCCGTGATCGCCGAGCCCCTCGCCATGGTCGCCGGCCGATCACAACGGCGCGGTCATAGACCCCGAGCTTCCTCAGGTCGTCGAGGAAACTCCCGCGATAGCGTGGCCGTGGCAACCATCGCGTGTAAGTGACCCCGTACTCGCTGCGGAACGGCTCCAGCGGCTGGTAGGGGAGGTGCGGCGTAGATGTGGAAGAAGAAAAAGAACGGCTCGCCGTGTGCTTGGCGATCCACTCCTTCGCGAACGCCTCGGTCTTGTCGCGAGTGCCGGTAGTGCACGCTTTCGATTCCCGGCGCCGTCTCGACGGAATCCTCGTAGTAGTCGAAGAGCGGCCGAGGCCGGTCTCGTAGCGCAGCACGTATGAGGAGACCGTCGCGCCGGTCGCGTACCCGTACTGCTTGAGCAGGCGCGGCAGGGAGACGTGGGCCTGGCCATCGAACACAAACCCGGCGTTGTTGCGGACCCGTGCTCCTGGGGGAGCTGGCCGGTGAGCATGGTGGTGTGCGCCGGGAGGGTCATGGGACAGGGCGTGTACGCATTCTCGAACAGCACGCCTCCTGCTGAAAGCGATCAAGGAAGGGCGTGCGGATCTTGGTGTACCCGTACGCGGGCAGGCGGTCGCGCGCATCGTATCAATCGAGATGAGAACGACCGGGACTTTCGCAAAGCGAGGGATCCGGCGCCTCGAGGCAGGAGGACAAAAGCGCGGCGGCAAGCGCTCCGGAGGACAGAAGAGAGAGTTCAAGCTCATCCGCAGGATCATACGCCGCGGGGCGACGAGCGAAAGCCACGGCTGCTCCGCGGTTGCGTGTAGAGTATCACGATGCCTGAGCTGAGGTGGGTGAAGGCGATGTGCCGCACCGCTGCGCCTGGACGCATCCCCCGCGGGCATCGGCCGCGCCTCCGAGAACAAGGTCGTCCTGAAGGACTTCTCGGTCTCCCGCCCCAGCACGCATGGAGAAGCGGGGCGACGCCTGGTGGGTGGTTGACCTCGGCTCGACCAACGGCGTCAAGGTCGACACCCGCTACGTGACCGATGCCATGCTCTCCGAGGCGGACGAGCTCCAGGTCGGAAATTTCACCCCCTCCCACCACCGGGGCGAGTCTCGGGGGGCACCTCCTGAGCTCCTCCACGTTCCTGCGCAGCCTCGAGGAGTTCCGCGAGGACCTCCGCATCGAGAACGGGCCCTCCGGACCGGGGCGCCGACCACAGCCGCCACCCCGCGCGAGCGCGTTCTCAAGGCCCTCGCGCAGGTGGCGCGCACCCTGCTGGAGGTGGAAGCGCTGGAGCCGGTGCTGGAGAAGGTGATGGAGGCGCTCTTCGACCAGCTCCCCGCCGAGCGCGGCCTCCGGTTTAGTCTTTACGTGCTCTCATAGTTGACACGCTCTCCGCGGTTTTGAACGGGCTCCATACGCCGAACGCCGGGCCTGAAAATCCCCGCCGCGCAGGCCGGACAGGGCACAGCGATTGCGAGGCGAAGGAGTGTTTTGTGTCCCCCCCTGTCCCTGCGCATCCAATCATCGCAGCGTCGCGACTCTTGCCCACGAAAGGAGGTACCCTGCCGAGCATCCGAGGGGTCAGTGCAAGCGTCTCATCATGTACCCGTTGCAAAGGCATTCAACAGGAACGGTAAGGAGGAAAGAAAGAATGAAGCGCCTAACAATTCTCGCAGTCCTGGTGGGCCTCGTGGCGCTGCCACTGCTCGCCCAGGTCCCCACCGGAAACATCACCGGCCACGTCACGGATGGCAAGGATGCCCTCCCGGGCGTCACGGTGACGGTCACGTCGCCGAACCTGCAGGGCAGCCGCACCGCCGTGACCACGGCCAGCGGCGACTACATCATCCGTTTCCTGCCGCCGGGCGACTACAGGGTTCGCTTCGAGCTGCAGGGCTTCCAGACTCTGGATACCACGATCAAGATCTCGGCGGCCCAGGACGCAAGGCTCGACGCCGCCATGCCGCAGGCCAAGGTGGCCGAAGAGGTGACGGTCACCGGCAGCTACGAGACGATCTCGGCGACGGCCACCGCTTCGACGACCTTCGAGTCGAAGCTCATGAACTCGCTGCCCGTCGCCCGTGACGTCGGCAGCTACGTCTCTCTGACCCCCGGCACCGCGAACACCGGCCCCAACGGCGCCACGGTAATCGGCGGCGCGATGTCGTTCGAGAGCTTGTACATGGTCAACGGCGTGCAGGTCCAGGACAACATCCGCTTGACTGCGCTCCCGCTCTACATCGAGGACTCGATTCAGGAGTCCACGACCTCGATCTCCAACGTGTCCGCGGAGTACGGCCGCTTCACCGGCGGCGTCGTGAACACGCTGACCAAGTCGGGCGGCAACGAGTTCCACGGCTCGCTGCGCTTGAACCTCTCCAACCCGAAGTGGACGGCGGCGACGCCCAAGACCGTCAGCCGTGCCGACGTCCTCGGCAAGGTCTGGGAAGGCACCCTCGGCGGCTTCGTCCTGAAGGACAAGCTGTGGTTCTTCCTGGCCGGCCGCACCACCACGACCGACACCCAGCTCCAGACCTACACCCCGGTCAACATCCCGGTCACCCAGAACGTCAAGGAGGGCCGGTACGAGTTGAAGGGGACCTGGTCGATCACCCCGGACCACCGCGTGATCGGTTCCTACGTCAACCGGACGCGCGACTGGAAGAACTACTACTTCAACTCGATCCCGGTCTACGACCTGGCCAGCTTCTATGACCGGTCGATCCCCGAGGACATCTTCGCGTTGAACTACACCGGCGTCCTCTCCAACAGCTTCTTCATCGAGGGCCAGTATTCGGCCCGCCACCTGACCTTCGTGAACTCGGGCGGCAGTTTCACCGACCAGATCTACGGCACGCCGGTGTGGGACAACAACGTAGGCGCCATCTACTGGTCCCCGATCTTCTGCGCGGTCTGCGCCGGCGCCAAGGAGAAGCGTGACAACCAGGAAGCCCTCGCGAAGGGGTCGCTGTTCGTGAGCAGCCAGAAGGCCGGCTCGCACGACATCCGCTTCGGCCTCGACTGGTTCAAGGACATCCGCAACGCCAACAACTGGCAATCGGGCAGCAGCTACTTCCTTGACCCCGACGCCGTCAACATCGTGGGCACCGGCACTACCGCCAAGTACTACCCGGTCGTGGTCCCCGGCAGCTCCTTCATCGAGTGGTGGCCGATCAACTCGGTTTCCAAGGGCACCAACTTCGAGACCGAGTCGGCGTTCGTCAACGACGTCTGGAGGCTGAACAACAGCGTCAGCTTCAACATCGGCCTCCGCTACGACAAGAACAACGGCAAGGACGCGAGCGGCACCACGGTCGTCAGCGACTCCAAGGTCAGCCCGCGCCTGTCGGTCACCTGGGACCCCAAGGGTGACGGCGACATGAACCTGAGCCTCGGCTACGGCACGTACGTGGCCGCCATTGCCAACAGCATCGCCGACTCCCAGGCCTCCGGTGGCCAGCCGGCCTTCTACAACATCATCTACGGCGGGCCGGCGATCAACGTCACCGCCAACACCACCGAGACCGCCGATGCCCTCAAGATCATCTTCAACTGGCTCAACAACCTCCCCGGCGGCTTCTTCGGGAACACCAAGCTGTGGGGCCCCTATCCGCCGAACGTGCCGGGCTACCAGACGTTCATCGGCAACCTGGTTTCGCCGAGCACCAACGAGTGGGCGCTCTCCTTCACCAAGCGGCTGGGCAACCGCGGCCTCGCCCGCTTCGACTACATCAACCGCCAGTGGTCCAACTTCTACAACACGATCGTGACCATGGCCACCGGCACGGTGACGGACCCCAACGGCATCATGTACGACAAGAACATCATCACGAACACCAACGACTACAGCCGCAAGTATCAGGGCTACATGCTCCAGGCCGACTACCGCCTGAGCGACCGCCTGCAGGTCGGCGGCAACTACACCTACTCCCAGCTCAAGGGCAACTTCGTTGGTGAGAACTCGGGCTCCGGCCCTCTGACCGGCGGCATCAACTACTACCCCGAGTACTACCAGATGAGCTGGAACTCCCCCACCGGCCTGCTGGGCGCGAACCAGACCAACAAGGTCAACCTCTACGCGAGCTGGGACATCCTCGCCACGAAGTGGTTCACGTTCAACGCGAGCCTCCTGCAGCGCTACCTCTCCGGCACGCCGTACGGCGCGTCCAACGCCTACGTCAACGTGACCAACTACGTGACGAACCCGGGCTACCAGACCCCACCCACCTACGAGAGCTACTGGTTCACGGCCCGCGACGCCTTCACTACCCCCGCGATGAACGCGACCGATATCGCGGTGACCTTCACCTTCAAGGCCGCCGGCCTCGAGTTCTGGATCAACCCGCGCGTGAGCAACGCGTTCAACAACATGGCAGTGACCACTCCCAACACCACCGTGTACAGCGCGTACAACGGGCACGGCCTCTCCCTGTTCAACCCGTTCACAGACACCCCGAAGGAGTGCCCGCAGGGCAGCACCTCGGCCCAGTGCAAAGCTTTGGGTGCCAACTGGGAGAAGGGTCCGAGCTTCGGGCAGGCAACCATCCCGGGCAGCTACCAGACCCCACGCACCTACTTCGTCAACTTCGGCGTCCGCTTCTAACCGCAACTCACACGTGGTTTTCGGGCCCCGGCCGCAAGGCCGGGGCTCTTTTCTTTGCCATCGGGTCCGCAGGCGCCCCGGAGTGCCGGACGCGGAAGCACGAGGTAGAATGTGCTCATGCCGGAGTTGAGGTGGGTCGAGGGCGAGGTGCCGCATCGGGTGCGTCTCGACGCGTCCCCTGCGGGCATCGGCCGCGCCTCCGAGAACGAGGTCGTCCTCAAGGACTTCTCGGTCTCCCGCCACCACGCGCGGCTTGAGAAGCGGGGCGACGTCTGGTGGGTTGTGGACCTCGGCTCGACCAACGGAGTGAAGATCAACACCCGCTACGTGACCGACGCCATGCTCTCCGACGGGGACGAGCTGCAGATCGGGAACTTCACCCTCTCGTTCCACCGCGGCGAGTCCTCGGGCGGGACGCCGGTCAGCTCCTCCACGTTCCTGCGCAGCCTCGAGGAGTTCCGCGAGGACTTCCGCCTCGAGAAGGAGCCCGTCAGACGGGGCGCACCGACCACGGCCAGCACCGCGCGCGAGCGCGTCCTCGAGGCCCTCGCCCAGGTTGCGCGCACCCTGCTCGAGGTGGAGGAGCTCGAGCCGGTGCTGGACAAGGTCATGGAGGCGCTCTTCGACCAGCTCCCCGCCGAGCGCGCCTACATCCTGCTCTTCAACCCGGAGGGCAAGGCGGAGCTACGCATCGCGCGCTCGCGGGGCGGTAGCCCTCTGGCGGAGGCGCCGGTCTCGCAAACCATCATGGACCTCGTGAGCCGCCAAAAGGTCGCCGTGCTGACCTCCGACGCCCAGGCCGACGAGCGATTTGCCGCAGGACTTTCGGTGCGCATGCACCAGATCCGCTCGGCCATGTGCGCGCCGCTCTGGCACCGCGACGCGGTCATCGGCGTTCTCTTCGTGGATACGCCGCTCGCCACCGGCTGCTTCATCACCGAGCACCTCGACCTGCTCACCGCGCTGGCCAACTACGCCGCGGTCGCCATCGACCGCGCCCGCCTCAACGACCACATCCGCGAGGCGCGCCGGGCGCGCGAGCGGCTGGAGCGCTACCACTCCCCCGCCGTGGTCGAGGCGATCGTGGGCCGCCCACGCGCCCCGGGCGAGGCGGAGCGGCACGAGACCCGCGAGATCACCGTGCTGTTTGCCGACATTGTCGGCTTCACCGCGCGCTGCGAGACCATGGAACCGCAGGACGTGGCGCGCTTCCTGGGCGAGTTCTTCACCCTCGCCTCCGATTCGGTGTTCGAGCTCGGGGGCACGCTCGACAAGTTCATCGGAGATGCGGCGATGGCGTTCTTCGGCGCACCGCTCGAGCAGCCCGACCACGCCGAGCGCGCGGTTCTGGCTGCGCTGGCGTTGCGCCGCAGGCTCGCAACCTGGAACCACGAGCGCCAGTTGGCCGGGCTCGACGTCGTCGAGGTGCGCATGGCGGTGAACTCGGGGGTCGTCGTGGTGGGCGAGATCGGATCCGCCACCCGCGTGGACTACACCGTGCTCGGCAACGCCGTCAACGTCGCCGCCCGCCTGGAGGAGATCGTCGCGCAGCCGGGGCAGATCGTACTCGGTGACGCGACCCAGCGGGCCGTGGCCCACCTCTTCCCCACCGAGCACCTGGGCAACATCCAGCTGCGCGGGCTCCAGGGCAAGCTCCCGGTCTTCCGACTGCTGACCTCCGAGCTGACCGGCGTGGACGGGTGATGGTCCTCGCGGGCCTGGTGTTCGTCACCTCGAGCGGGGACAAGTACCGCGAGGCCCAGGCGATCCTGGGGGTGCCGCTGGAGCGCGAGGCGCTGGACCTCCCCGAACCGCAGGGCCTGGACGTAGTGGCGGTGGCGCGGGAGAAGGCGCGCGCCGCGCACCGGCTGCTCGGACGCCCCGTTCTCGTCGAGGACACCTCGCTGGAGCTGGCCGCCCTGGGCGGCTTCCCCGGTCCCATGGTGCGCTGGCTGCTGGAGGCCGCCGGGCCGGCCGCCATCGCCCGCATCCTCGATCCGTTTCCGGACCGGTCGGCGCGGGCGCGCTGCGCGGCCCTGGCCTGGGACGGCGAGCGCGAGTGGCTCGGGGTCGGCGAGGTGCGCGGAAGGATCGAGAGCGAGGCGCGCGGCAGCTCGGGCTTCGGCTGGGACGTGGTTTTCGCGCCGGAGTGGGGCGCGGGGCGCACGTACGCGGAACTGACGCCCGAGGAGAAGAACGCCTGCTCCCACCGCCGCCTCGCCCTCGAGGCGCTCCGCCGGTCGCTCGAGACCGACCCTCTCTCTGTCACGTCGTGACGCCTCCTGTGTTGCCCTGCGGATCCGCGGCCGGGCTTTTTCTCTCACTGCGTGACAGCTTTTTGTGCCGGTCCCGCGGGTGGCTGGGTGCGGCCTTGGCCGCCCCCGTGGCCTGCGGCCGCACACTCCTTCGCCCGCGACCACGCATGGCGGGCCCGGCGCAAGGCTCCTCGGTGTTCGCTCGTCGCCAGGAGGCATGGCTCCTCTCGCCACCGATACCTCACCCCGGATCCCGCCGCGTGGTACCCGCGGGCTCCGGAGAGATTGGCCACCCGCGGCACCGGCGGATGGAAAGCCCCCCTCCCGTAACGCGGTGGCTGTGCCAATGGGGCGAGAGTCCTGGCAAGAGCATCAGGTGCGTGCAGGTGCACAGGGAACCGGGGGGGTGGAGGTGAAATCCGCCCCGCGGGCGATAGGAGCCATTCCGGCGGAGCGTGCGGGCACCGAGCGGCCAGACCGGCGGGTGGAAACGCTGGCCCCGACCGAGCGTCTCATGCGAGGGAGGGGAACAGCGAGGGTCCGCACGCCGGTCTGTGCCAGCTCGGTCGCACGCGAAGGCGGGTCGGAGGGCTGCGCTCGATGCGCAGCCCGAGCGACCGCTCCGAGCCCGCAGGGCAAAAAGAGTCACACAGTGACAACAAGAACCTGGCCGCGCACTCGCGGGCAAACAAGCCGCCACAGAGTGGCAGGAAAGCATTGAATCTGGCGGGTGCAGCCGAGCTTCAGAGGGTGATACGGCGAGGGGGCAGGGTGTTGCCGGCGGCGAGCAGGCGGGCATCCTCGAGAAGCACGTTCCAGAGTCGGGCAGCGGCGGCCTTCAGCGCCGGTTCGTCCCCGGCGTTCGGGACGATGTAGTCCGCGGCCTCCTCGCGTGCCGCGTCGTCGAGCTGCGCCGCCAGCACGCGCCCGAACGCCCCGGGAGTCCAGCCGGCGGCGAGCGCACGCGCGCGCCGCGCCGGACCGGGCGCCGTCACGACCACGAGCCGGTGGAACTCGCGACGGAAGCCGGTCTCCACCAGGAGCGCGGCCTCCACCACCGCCACCGCCGGAGGGTCGGGGGAGTGTTCCAGGGGACCGAACCAGCCGCCGAGCCACTCGTGGACGAGCGGATGGACGGCCTCTTCGAGCCGGCGCCTCGCGTCCGGGTCCGCCAGGACCAGGCCGCCGAGCGCGGCGCGGTCCACGGCGCCGTCGGCCGCCAGGAGGCCCGGCCCGAAGAGCGTCTCGACCGCACGAGCGCCCGGTCCGCCGCTGCGGTACAGCTCCCGCACCACGAGGTCGGCATCGCACACCGCCGCCCCGAGGTCGCAGAGCAGGCGCGCCAGCGTGCTCTTGCCGCTCGCCACCCCACCGGTGAGGCCAACCCTCAGCACTTCATCCCTCGGCCCTCATCCCTCGTGCCTCATGCCTTCTCTTCGAGGCCTCTGCGCCGCATCGCCGCCACCACCGTGTTGTTCAGCAGGCCCGCGATGGTCAGCGGCCCCACACCGCCGGGGACCGGGGTGATGGCGGAGGCCACCTCGCGCACCGCCGTGAAGTCCACGTCCCCGACCAGCGTGTAGCCGCGCCTGGCGAGCTGCGCCCGGCGCTCCGCGTCCCCGGGGTAGAGCCTCGCCACGACCTCGGCGTCCTCGACGCGATTGACGCCCACGTCCACCACGACTGCGCCCGGCTTCACGTACTCGGCGGTCACCAGCGCCGGCCTGCCCGCCGCCGCCACCAGGAGGTCCGCCTCGCGGCACACCGCCGGCAGCTCGCGGGTGCGCGTGTGGCAGACCGTGACCGTCGCGTGCCGCGCCACCAGGAGGGCCGCCATGGGCTTGCCGACGATCTCCGAGCGCCCCAGGACGACGGCCCGGCAGCCTGCGAGGGTCACGCCCGACGCATCCAGGAGCTCGAGGATCCCGGCCGGTGTGCACGGCACGAACGCCGGCCTCCCCTGGTGCAGCAGGCCGACGTTGGTGGGGTGCAGGCCGTCCACGTCCTTGGCAGGCTCCACGAGGTCGAGGAAGGTGCGGCCGTCGAGAGGCCTGGGTAGCGGCAGCTGGAGCAGGATGCCGTCCACGTCGGGGTCGGCGTTGAGGGAGGCGATGAGGCGCGCGAGCTCGTCCGCCGGAGTGGCTGCGGGCAGGGCGTGTGTCGCCGACCGGATGCCCACCTGCTCGCACGCCTTGCCCTTCGAGCTCACGTACGCCCGCGAGGCGGGGTCGTCGCCCACCAGGATCACCTCAAGCCGCGGTACTACCCCTCCGGCCGTCAGCTCCCGCACGCGTGCTGCCACCCGCTCGCGGATCGTGCCGGCCACCGCCGCGCCGTCCAGGATCCTCGCGCTCATGCTTCCTCCCGCCGCGCCACGCTCAGCGCGGCAATGCCACCGGAAAGATCCGTGCTCGAGACGAGCGCGAGGCCCTGGGCCGCGAGCACCTCGCCCATCTCGACCCGGTCTGGGAAGGTGTCCACGGAGGCCGGCAGGTAGGCGTAGGCGCCGCCATCGGGTGAGATCAGGCTGCCGAGCGGCGCCACGACGAGGCGGTTCCAGAGGCCAATGGCCGCCGCCATCGCCCGCCGCCTTGGGCGGTGCAGCTCCAGGACCGCAAGCACCCCGCCGGGTGCCAGGACTCGCCGGATCTCGCGAAACCCCACGGGCAGGTCGGAGAAGTTGCGCACGCCGAAGGCGATCGTCACCGCCGCGAAGGTTCTGTCGCCAAAGGGCAGGGCAAGAGCGTCCGCCGCCGTCCACGCCACCACGCGCCGCCGCCGGCGCGCCTTGCGCACCGCCAGAGCGAGCATGTCCACGCAGAAGTCCCCGCCCACCACGACGCGGTCCCGGACGGCGAGCGCGACGTCGCCGGTGCCCGTGGCCAGGTCCAGCACCGGGCCCGCGGGGGCGTGCGCAAGCTCGCCGACGAGCTTTCGCCGCCACGCCACGTCCCGGCGCATCGAGAGCAGCCGGTTCAGGAGGTCGTAGCGGGGCGCCACCTCGCCGAACATCGCGCGGATGGCCTGAGGCTGACGGGCGAGCCGGTCGTCCATCGCGGGGACGGTAGCACGCGACCCGCGGCCCCTCAAGGCGATGGCGGTGCGGCAATTGCAGCAGCGAGGTCGTGGATCACCACGAAACGGGAGGCGGAAAGCTCCTCGCGGCCGTGCTCCGCCAGCTCCCGGCACTCCGCCAGAGGACGGGGGGCCCCGTCGGGCCACGCGAAGCACGCGCCCCCGGCCGGGATCGCCGGACCCTCCGCGACGAATATCAGCCCGTCCCCCACCACCGACCCGTCGTTGAGCACCGCGATCGAGCCCACCGACGGATCGAGGGCGCGGCCGACGAAGCATGCCGGTGCGGGGATCCCGAGCAGGCCCAGCAGCGTCGGGGCAATGTCCACATGCCCCCCCAGCGCCGGCATCTCGCCGGAAAGCCTGCCGCCGGGCACGAGGACGAAGAACGGTACGCGCCGCAAGCGCACGAGCACCGAGGCATCCCCGGGCTTCTCGCCGGCCAGCTCCAGCAGGCGGGGATCGAGGTTGAGCCCGGCCTCGTGGTCGCCGTAGAGCGCCACCACGGTATTGGCGAGCGCCCCTGACTTCTCGAGCGCGGCCATGAACGAGGCCAGCGAGGCGTCGAGGTAGTGCATGGCGTGGATGTAGTTTCCGAGCGGGGTGTCCTGCAGCTCTCCGACGTCGAGGACCTTGTGCTGATCGGGGAAGAGGTCGAAGGGGTGGTGGAGGCCGAGGGTGATGAGGAACGCGAAGGCCGGCGGTCGCTGCGTCGCAAGCGGCTTCACCATGCGCTTGAAGAACACGCCGTCCGCGAGCCCCCAGCCGATCACCTCCCCTGGGCCGAGCTCGTCCCTGAAGATCATCCGCTCGAACCCGTAGCTCGGGTGGAGCACGCCCCGGTTCCAAAACCCCTTCTCGAAGGCGTGGGCCGACAGCGTCGAGTAGCCGTGCTGCCGCAACACCTCCGGCAACGCCACGAAGTGGTTGGCCTCGCGCCTGAACGCCACCGCGCCCCGGTCGAGCGCGTGCTGCGAGTTGAGCACCGCGAACTCGCCGTCCGAGCTGCGCCCCTGCCCGGTCTGGTCGAAGATGAACGGGAAGTACAGCGCCCGCGAGCGCAGGGAGTCGAGGAACGGCGTGACCTCGACGCCCTTCACCCGTGCGCCGATCACCCACTCCTGGAGCGACTCCACCTGGATGAGCAGCAGGTTTGCGCCCTTCGCCACCGCCAACGTTCGGCTGGCGGCGGCCGACGCCGCGGCCCGCCCGGCGAAGAACGCCTTCACGCGCGTCAGTTCCTGGGGATCCAGGGTTTTGCGGCCCGCCCACTCGCGGTACGTCCGCAGGGCGTCGAAGAGGTGGACGTTCACCACGCCCCACCGGCCCACCAGCGACTGCTGGGAGAACAGCTGGCCGGCGATGGCGGGGTCGCGCATCCCGTTCCGCAGGTTGCGAATCGCGGGCACGCCCCCCAACAGGCAGCCAACGGCGAGCGCGGTCGAGACCCAGGCCCGCAGCCGCGCGGGGGGTGCCTCCTTCCGGCGACGGCGCGGCCAGAGCAGGGCGAAGGCCAGAGCACCCACGACGCCCACGGCGAGCCAGGCGTCGGTGGGCTGCAGCAGGGCGCGCACGCTGCCCTCCACCTGCCCGACCTGCCGCGCGGCCGCCAGCGCGACGACCGGCACCACGGTGTCGAAGTAGCGCAGGTAGACCGCATCGGCCACCGCCCCCAGGCTCACCAGCCCGACCACCAGGCACCCCGCCACGGCCCGGAAGCGGCCCGCGACCAACGCGACGGGCAGCGCCACGAGTGCCGCCGCCGAGGCCGCCAGCACTCCGCCGCCGTGCCAGAGCTGAACGTGTGAGACCTCGGAGAAGGTCACCGTGACGAGCCCGATCCCCAGCCAGGTCCAGACGACGGGCACCGCCTCGGCAGCCGCCCATCCCCACGAGGCCGCGGCCGGGCGCCAACGCCGCACTGCCAGGGCGGCGACGATCCCGGCCAGCAGGAAGCCCACCTCCAGCAGGGCGCAGCGCCAGATGATCCTGACGGGCAGGCGCAGCGGCGCGCCGCCGGCCGGGGAGCCGTACCAGGCCACCTGCTCCCGCACCATCTCCCAATCGAGGAGCCATTTCCCGGACGTGGCGGGAGCGTGCACCCGCGCCGTGACCTCCACGGTCTCGCCGGGGCGCACCGGGGCGGCGAGGCGCGCCCGCAGGCCGTCGCGCTCCACCACCCTGCCGTCGGGAGCGAGCCAGTGGTAGGAGAGGTGGTCCCCCGCCTCCTCGGACCACGTGGCCGTGCCCACGTTGCGCAGGCGCAGGCGGAGATCCCGGTTGCGGCCCGCCCAGAAGACGTGCGGCGTTTCGTGGCTCACCACCTGCCATGCGAGCGAGGGCTGCTCGGCCGCGGCCGGCCCGGCCAGGAAGAGCCCGAGCAGGAGCAGCGGCGCGCCGGCAAGACGTCCGGAGGATTCCACCGCCCGGATCTACCCCCTTGCGACCCCGGGGGACGGCGGCATGAGGTCGCCCTTCACCGGTGCCTGCCGCTGCACCGGCGCCGTGCCGAGGCCGTGGTCGAAGACCATCTTCCCGCCCAGGTAGCCGTTGTAGCCGACGAGGCCCGCCGCCGCGGCGGCCAGGAGCAGGTAGGCCCACGGCACGACGCCCTTCAGCCACCCACGCCATCCAAGCAGCACGCGCACGGCGGCCAGCGCCAGCAGAAGCCACATGGCCAGCTCGCCGACCTGCTCGTGGCGCGCGATCAGCGCTGCGGCCGCCGGCGGCACCACGGCGTCATCGTGGGCGGCGTTGCCGGACAGCACGGCGGCCACGCTCCCCAGCGCGGCGAGCACAATGAGCACGCCGGCTGCGTTCTCCAGGTTGCGCGCGCGGGGGTGGCGCGCCAGCAGCTCGAAGAGGAGCGCGACCAGGCTCAGGGCGATCGGAAAGTGCACGAGCGCCGGGTGCAACGGATCTGGCAGGAATCCCATCGGTCCCTCCGCCGGGGGGCAGGACAAGTCTACCTTCGGCCCGGGGTAAGATACCAGCAATGGACCTCTTCGTCCTGCTGGTGATCGCCGGCTGCGCCATCCTGGGCCTGGTCTGGGGCGCCCTCCGCATGGCCACCGCGGGCGCCGTGGTGGCCGCCGCGGTGCTGGCGGGCAGGTGGGGGGGGCCTGCGGCCGCGCGTCTCTTTACGGGCCACGCGGAGCCCAGCAGCCACGAGCGCATCGCGGCCGTGGCGGCGGTGGCGCTCGTGGCGGCCGTGCTGGTCTGGCTGGCCGGGCTGGGCCTCCGAAGGGGCGTCAGGGCGCTCCACCTTGGCTTCCTCGACCGGTTTGCGGGGCTGGTGCTGGGTGCGGCCGCCGCCGTTGTGCTGCTGGCCGGGCTGCTCGGCCTCGCGGCGCTGGGCGGCCGCCCGCCCTCCTCACCGTGGGCGAGCCGGCTGTCGCAGGCTGGCATCACCTGGCTCGCGCTTCAGAAGCTCTCGGCCAGCAGCGCGATCCCCAGCAGCACGCCGAGGATGCCGACCAGCAAGGGCCAGCAGCCCCACTGAGGCGTCACGCGCCGGTCAAGCTCGGCCTCGAGCATGCACCGGAGCGTCTGCACTTGCTCCTTCCGGCCCTCCTGCCCCTCGGGCTCGCTCACGGCGCCAGAATACCTTGACTGGGGAGCCCTCAGGCGCTAGGTTGTGAGTATCCGTCCACCCACCTCCGGATCGGAGGTGATCCAATGGTTGCCAAAGTTTACTCGGCCGTGCCGCGCGGCGTGGAGGCATTGCGCGTGCAGGTGGAGGTGGACGCCCGCCCCGGCCTGCCCAACCTCTCCGTGGTTGGGCTGCCCGACCCGGCGGTGCGCGAGGCGCGCGAGCGGGTGCTGGCGGCGATCCGCCACCTCGGCTGTCAGCTCGATACCAAGAGCATCGTCGTGAACCTCTCCCCCGCCGAGGAGCGCAAGGAAGGCGCCCTGCTCGACCTCGCCATCGCGACCGGGGTGCTCATGGCCGCCGGCCTGGTGCCCGGCGGCACGCCCGATGCGTGGCTGCTGGGCGAGCTCTCGCTCGACGGGACCGTGCGCCCAGTGCGGGGGGTGCTCCCGATCGTGGAGGCGGCCACCGCGGCCGGCGCCGCGGTCGTGCTGCCCGCCGAAAACCGCCCGGAGGCCGCGGTGGTGCGCGGCGCCCGCCTCTTCCCCGCGGCCTCGCTGGCCGAGGTCGTCAGGCACCTGCGGGGCGAGCAGCCGCTCCAGGAGGTCGTGGGCGGGAACGGCTTCCTATCGCCCGCGCCGGAGTCTGCCGCGGCCGATCTCGCCGAGGTCGGAGGCCAGGAGCACGCCAAGCGAGCGCTCGAGATCGCCGCTGCCGGTGCCCATCACCTGCTCCTCCTGGGCCCGCCCGGCGCCGGCAAGACCATGCTGGCGCAACGACTGCCGGGGATCCTCCCGCCCTTCGATGAGGCCGAGGCGCTCGCGACCACCAAGGTGTACTCGGTGGCCCCCGGCGTTCCGCGTCCGGACGGCCTCATCCGGCAGCGCCCGTTCCGCTCGCCGCACCACACGATCTCGGCGGCGGGCCTGGTGGGCGGCGGCGCCATGCCGCGCCCCGGCGAGGTCTCCCTGGCCCACAACGGGGTGCTCTTCCTGGATGAGATCACGGAGTTCCGCCGGGATGTCCTCGAGGTCCTCCGCCAGCCGATGGAGTCGGGGCGGGTGGTGATCGCGCGCGCCGCCGGCTCGCTCGCCTTCCCGGCCCGCTTCCAGCTCGTCGCCGCCGCTAACCCGTGCCCCTGCGGCCACCTCGGTGACCCGCGCCGCGAGTGCCGGTGCACGCCGCCGGAAATCCGGCGCTACCGCGCGCGGCTCTCCGGGCCGCTGCTGGACCGCATCGACCTCCAGCTCGAGGTGCCGGCGGTGCCGTACCGCGACCTCACCCGCGGAGGCTCGGGCGAGGCCTCGCGGGCGGTGCGGGAGCGGGTCATGGCGGCCCGCGAGCGGCAGGTGAGGCGCAAAGCCGGCGGCGGTCGGCCCGCTAACGCCGACCTCAGCCCCCCGGAGGTGCGGCGGTGGTGCGCCCCCGACAGCGAGGGGGAGCGCCTCCTCGAGCTGGCGATGAGCAAGCTGGGGCTCTCCGCGCGCGCCATCCACCGCATTCTGCGGGTGGCCCGCACGATCGCGGACCTCGACGGCTGCGAGCGCCTGGCGGCCCGCCACGTGGCGGAGGCGATCGCGTACCGGAGCCTCGACCGGCTCGTCGCCGGCTAGGAGTCTGCCCGGGGAACGGCCCCGCCTTGCCGCCTTCTCGTTTGCCGGGGTGGCTTCGCACTTTTTCTTGCCCCGCCGGTGCGCGGCCGGATCTTTCTCTATCACTGCGTGGCTTTGTGTTGCCGGTCCCGCGGGTGGCTGAGTGCGGCCTTGCGCCAGTTTCAACTGCGTTGCAGCTCTTTGTTGCCCAGAGGGTGGCTGCGCGCGCTCGCTTCGCTCCCGACGCCTGCGCGAGCGACCCGACTGCGCTGCCCGACGTGGGGCCCCCCTCGGCGTCGGCATGAAGCAGCCGCGCCGTCTCCCCACCCCGGCCAGCGCGTCGGGGCCCCCGCTCGCTCCGGCGGCATGGCTTCGCCACCCTCCGGGCGGAGTCACCCCCACCCACCCGGTGCGCGATGAGGCAGCTCTGGTCGTCTCGCCGTGCATGTACGCATGCCCTGCCGGCCTTTGCTGCCAAAGTTTGGGAGGGGGGCTTTCAATCCGCCGGTGCCGCGGGTGGCCTATCTCTCCGAAGCCCGCGGGCACCGGACGCGCGAGCCGCGATGGGGAAACGGCGGCGCGGTCCCATGCGAACGCCGAGGGGCCCCGACGCGGATCGTGCCCGCCGGTCGCGGGCAGAGGAGTGTGCGGCTGCAGGCCGCGGGGGCGGCCAAGGCCGCACGGCTAGCCACCCGCGGGACCGGCAAAACAAAGAGGCGTCACGCAGTGACAGTAAAGACCCGCCTTGCTACCCGCGGAACCGGGAACAAGAAGGAAACGTCGCGCCCATGGGGAAAGTCTCCGCGAAAAAAGTAAAATAGAAGGCGATGCCGGAAAAGCAGCCCGCCGCCGTCGAGGAGGTGCTGAAGCAGGCCGACTCGCGCCTGGTCTTCCTGACGCCAAGCGAGCGCGCGGGCGCCTGGCGCGACCTCTTCGGGGAGGCGGCACCCAGCGTACCGCACCCCTACTGGCTTTACTCGGAGATCGAGCAGACCCAGATCCTGCTGGGCTTCCCCATGCGGGTGTCCCCCGGCTGGGAGGCATTCGGGCGCGAGATCAACCGTCTTCTCGAGGCCGAGGCCTTCTACCGGCGCGCCCTCGCCCTCCGCGAGGAGGTCACCAAGGCCCCGCTCGTCGAGCTGCGCCGCCAGATGGTGGCCCACATCACCGACGCCCTCGACAACGCCTACCTGCACGACTACGGCCAGCGCCTGTCGGAGATCTTCCTGCTGGTGCTCACCCGCGAGGTGGCCGAGAGGCTGCGGACCGTCGTGCGCAACCTGGCCGGCAACACGCCCGAGCTGGCGCCGCGCGTTGTGGACGAGATCCGCTACACCATCGCGCAGCGGCTGGCGGACGTCACGCACCGCGCCCGCACCCAGGCGCTCGATCGCCTGCGCCAGGCCGAGGTGCTGCAGCCTACCGCGGCCTCGCGCGCCTTCTCGGACCTGCTGCGGGACGATCTCCTGCCCTTCGCCGAGATCCGCTTCAGCCCGGACCTCAGGGAGCTCGACTCCTACCTCCAGGGGCACCTCCATCTGGACCCCGGCCGCTTCCGGAGCATCTTCGCGACCACCACCGGGCAGCTCCAGGAGCTGCGGAAGGCGGACCCCGGCTTCGACCGCGTGTTGGCGTCGATGGACGAGGAGGCGCCGGCCCTGCCCCCCGACCGCATCCTCTTCAGCAAGGCGGTGCTAGACCTCCTCGAGATCTGGCCAAACCCGAAGACGCCACGCCTCTCCGCGGACCTGCGGCGGCTTCTCCTCGAGGTTGCGCTCCGCTGCAAGCGCTTCGAGGTGATCAGCACGCTGCGCGACCGCGTCTTCCCGGTTTCCGAGCGGGGGTTCCGCACGGTGACGCAGGTCCAGGGACAGGTCTTCCAGCTCTCGCCCTCCACGCGCCCACTCGACTTCACCGCGCCCGGCGTCCTGCCCTCCACGATCCGCCGCTACGGCCTGCTCTACGACATGGTGGAGTTCACCCAGCTCGTCGAGGAGCTGCGCCGGCGCGGCCGCGGCACCGAGGAGCAGGCGATGCGCATGATGGTGCGCTTCCTCGGAAGGGTAGACGAGATCAGGGAACGCCACCGGCTCCGGTTCGAGAAGTTCATGGGCGACGGGGCCTTCTACTCTGCGCGCAGCGCCCGTGGCATCTTCATGGCCGCCGCGGAGCTGCGCCTGGTCTACGAGCGCATGCGCCAGCAGGGGTTCCCCTTCGACCGCGGTTTGCGCCTCGCCATGAACGTCGGCACCTACCACCTGCTGCCGATGGTGTCCTCGGCGGCGGAGCACTCCCACTTCGAGTTCTTCGGCCACGGGCTCGTCGAGCTGGGGCGCCTCACCACCGGCAAGAGGACGCACGAGGTTGAGGACATCACGGACTTCCTCATCGCCTCCGGCTACGACCTGCACAAGGTCCTGCAGTTCCTCGAACCAGTGCGGCACGCGACGCGTTTCTCGGAGTACATGAGGGAGCGCCCGTACGCGGCGTTCATCGCGGAGAACGGGGAGCTGGTCAACCTGGGCGGCGTGGTCACCGAGAGCTTCCTGCGCGACCTCGAGGCCGAGCTGGGCGACGTGCCGGCCGTGCAGGCCGAGGCGTTCGGCATGCGCTGGCTGCTGCTCGCCACCGCCGCGGCCGGCGAAGAGGCCCCGTGGGTGGGGCTGCGGTCGCTCGGCACGGCGCGCCTGAAGGGGCTCGAGCCGACGCCGCTCGCCGAGGTCATGGTGTTCGAGCAGCCGCCCCAGGGCGCCGTCCCCGTCCAGGCGGGCGCGCCGCTGCTCGAGATGCTGGCCCGCCTCTCGGGCGCCGAGCGCCGCGGTGCCGAGCCAGAGACGGCCTCGCCGGAGGTGGACCCCCAGCTGTGCGTGGTCAGCGTGCTGGAGGACGAGGCCACGCGCTCCTGGTACATCGGCATGTTCGAGGAGGAGGTGGAGGCGCTGACCAACGCATTCCGGGTCAAGCTCTCCCCCACCGGCCTCAAGGACGGCGAGCCGTTCGAGTCGTGGCTCTTCCAGTGCCGCGTGGACCTCTCCAAGGTCTACCAGGGGCTGCGCCGCAACTCCTCCGGCGCGACCGTCCCGCTCGAGGACCTGCGCAGGCGGGACGGCTACTTCACCTGCCTGCTGGCAACGCCGCACCGCTCGCCGCGGTGAGGCAGGCTACAGGCTACAGGAACCGCGAACGAATCCACGTCCGGTCCATTCTCTGTCGTGCCTGAAGCCTGCAGCCCTTTTCTCCTGTAGCCTGGGTGGAGGTGCCTACGCCGCAGGCTGGCAACTTTGATGGGCAGCCTGTGCCGGGTCTGTGGTAACCTTAATTATTACTGACCCCTGCATATTAAATGTCCTTTCGCAGGCGCAAGAAAAGAGGGCTGTGGTGGATGAAGGATCGGAGCAGTGTGTCCCGTCGCTGAAGCGAGCGAGCATGATGGCGGGTGGTGGCGGTCAGGCTGTCGAGATCCAACAGCGCCGCATTGGCCATCGGGTTGACCTTGAGGTAGCTCCAGACGTACTCGACGGGGTTCAGCTCGGGTGCATAGGCCGGAAGGAACGCGCTGCCGACGGCGGAGGCGTTGGAGAGAAAGGTGCGGACCGCCCGCGCCCGGTGAGCTCGCAGTCGATCCCAGATCAGGAAGAAGGGCGTGCCCTTCAACTGCGTGGCGAGCTGCCGCAGGAACGACAGCACCACGGTAGCGTCGACGTTGGTGTCCGGGTGCAAGCGGAAGTAGCAGTGGACCCGGTTTCGTTCGGGTGGCACACACAGGGCGGCGATGGCCGAGACTTTCTGGTGAGAGCAGCCGCGCTGGTACAGCGTCGGGGTTGCTCCGCGAGGCGCCCAGGACCGACGAACCAATGGCGCCATCATAAAGCCAGACTCGTCGAGGAACACCAGCGTAGCGTTCAGCCGCGCGGCTTTTTTTTGATGCGCGGCCACGCCTGCTTGACCCACCGGCGGATCTCCTCCTCGTCCCGCTCGATGGCCCGACGCTGGGGCTTCTGCGGGCTCCATCCCAGACCATGAAGGAGCCGACAGACATGATCGACGTGGTAGGTGATCCCGAAGCTCTCTTCAATGAGCTGGGCCACCCGCGGACAGGTCCACAAGTCGGTGGCAAACCCGGCTGCGACGGCGCCGCGAAGGAGTGCCTTCTCCAGCGTCCTCTTCGCCTTCGCATCCAGCCGTGGCGGGCGACCCGAGGCCGCTCGTGCCTTCAGACCCGGGGCTCCCCGTTTCCGGAACGCCGCGCTCCATCGCCGCACGCTGCGTCGATCGCAACCAACCGCCTGCGCCACCTCGACAGGCGACTGCCCCTGATGGAGCAGCTCAACGGCCCGGTGACGCCGGCGCTCAAGCTCCTGTGCGCTCCCCGGCGGTCTCATCGAGCACCTCCCACCGGAAGCATAGGACATTCGTTATGCAGGGGTCAATAAGATGATGAAATCCGTCGATGTCTACATCCCGGACACAAGCGCCCTCGTAGACAACCCCGAAGCCCTCGACCGGCTGCTGCGGCCCGGCAACCTCGTCGTGCTCCTCCACCAGGTGCTCGACGAGCTTGGCAAGCTGCAGGCGAGCCGTACCAAGTCCGAGGGCGTGCGGGCCGCGGCGCGGGCCGCCACCCGGAAGATCCTCGCCTACCGCAACGGCGCTCTCATCCACCACAGCGCCGAGCGCTTCCTGCGCGGCGAGCTCGATCTCGAGGCCCTGCCGGCCACGCCGACCGGCGGCGTGCTGGCCTGGGAGCCCACGCTCCCGGTCACCTCGGGCAACGGCCACGGGGACAACGGGATCATCCAGGCGGCCCGGCGCATCCAAGCGATGAACAACGGCAACGGGCGCTTCCGGGTCGTGCTGATCTCCGAGGACTCCAACATGCTGCTGCGCTGCGACGCCCTTGGCCTCGACGCCGAGCCGCTGCGCTTCGGCAAGCTCGACCTCAACACCCCAGAGGAGATCTTCGACGGGGTGGCCGAGGTCCCGGTGGACCGCAAGGTGCTGGAAGCCTTCTTCGCGAGCGGTTCGCCGCGCGAGCGCACCGTGCCGCTCTCGCTCCTGTCCGAGCAGCTCCCGCAGCCGGTCTGGAACCAGGGGCTGGTGCTGCGCCACGGCAACCGGGAGGTGCTGCTGCGGGTGGACGCCCAGCGCAGCTGCGCCAGCGAGCTGCGCTACGCGCAGTACTGGGACAGCAAGCGGGAGTGTTGGACGCCGCGCGCAGTGCTGGGCTTCACGCCGGCCGACGCCCGCCAGATCTTCGCCCTCGAGTTCCTCCTCGACCCCGAGGTACAGCTGGTGGTGCTGGACGGCCCCGCCGGCTCCGGCAAAACGCGCCTCATGGTGATCGCGGCGCTCTACTTGCTGTTCGGGCAGCCGACCAGCTTCAAGGTGCACCAGCGCTCGCAGCCGTTGTCCGGCGCCGAGCCCGGTTTTGAGAATGGTCTCATCTTGCTGCGCCCCGAGCACTCTTCGAGCCGCTTCGAGATGGGCTACCTGCCCGGCGACCACGACGAGAAGATGTCGCCGTGGCTGGAGCCGTTCTTCCAGGCCATCCGTTCGGTCTCGCTCGCCAACGGACACGACTTCCTGCGCGAGCTGGAGACCACCGGGCGGCTCACGCTGCTCTCCACCTCGCTGCTGCGCGGGCTTGACATCGAGAACTCCCTGGTGCTGGTGGACGAGCTGCAAAACGGCGACCGCCACCTCGCCAAGACCCTGATGAGCCGGTTTTGCGCCTCCTCCAAGGTCGTGCTTGCGGGGTGTCTGGACCCGATCCAGATCGACAACCCGTACGTGGACTGGCGCTCCAACGCGCTGACCCGGATCAAGCAGGCCTACCGCGGGTTCGGACCCTACGTGGCCCAGGTCCGGCTGGTGCGCAACTACCGCGGCCCGATTTCGACCAAGGCGGACGAGCTGTAGAGGCCAGGGCACAGGGCACAGGAAAGCCACAACGTTACTCGGTTCAGGGGTGGGGGAACGGAGCCCGAAGCCCGGAACAGGGCACAGGACTCAGAACGGCTAGGCTCTTGAAAACTCGGACGGGGAGAAGGACACTCGACTGCACGGGAATTCCGCGTCTGGTGTGGAGGTGAGCATGAACAGGTTGGCATTCGTAGCGCTGCTGGCGGCGGTCATGTCCGGCAGCGGGGAGGCGCGCGACATGACGGAGAAACTGCACTGGCTCGGTCACGACACATTCCGCATTGACGGCAAGGTGGTGGTCTACGTGGATCCCTACCAGCTCCCGGACGGCCTGCCCAAGGCAGACGTCATCCTCATCACCCACGACCACTTCGACCACCTCTCGCCGGCCGACGTGGCCAGGATCCACAAGGCCGGGACGGTCGTCATAGCACCCAAGGAGGTGGCGGGCAAGCTGCCCGTCACGGTCGAGGTGATCGCGGTGGGCGAGACGCGGACCGTCGCCGGCATCACGGTCAAGGCGGTCCCCGCCTACAACACCAACAAGACGTTCCACCCCCAGAAGGACGGCAAGGTCGGTTTCATCATCACCGCCGAAGGGGTGACCTACTACCACGCGGGCGACACGGACCTCATCCCCGAGATGACCGACCTCGCCCCCGACGTGGCGCTGCTGCCCGTCTCGGGCACCTACGTCATGACCGCCGACGACGCGGCCAAGGCCGCCCTGAAGATCAAGCCCAAGGTGGCGGTTCCGATGCACTACGGCGCAATCGTCGGCAGCGAGGCGGACGCCCAGAGGTTCGCCAAGCTGCTCGAGGGCAGCGGCATCCAGGTTGTGATCAAGCAGAAAGAACCGTGATTCGTTGGTCGTAGTTCGTAGTTCGTGGTTCGTGGTGCGTGGGTCGGGGCTCGACAAAGCAGGACGTGCAGCGAATCCGGAATGATTCCGAATTGGGCGGTGCCCTCCCCGCGCGCCCCGCGCCCGGGGCGGCGGCGCCATCCCGGCCCCGCACCCCTGCTTTTCCGTGCCGCCCCGCGGCTCTTTCCTTACCCCGCCGGTGCGCGAACGGGTTTCCTTGTCACTGCGTGACGTTTTCATGTTTGCCCGGGGGTGGCTTCGCACTTGGTTTTGCCCCGCGGGCTGGGAGCAGTCGCTCGGGCTGCGCATCGAGCGCAGCCCTCCGACCCGCCTCCGCGTGCGACCGAGCTGGCACAGACCGGCGTGCGGACCCTCGCTGTTCCCCTATGAAACACTCAGTCGGGGCCAGCGTTTCCACCCGCCGGTCTGGCCGCTCGGTGCCCGCACGCTCCGCCGGAATGGCTCCTATCGCCCGCTGGGCGGATTGCACCCCCACCCCCCCGCAGCGCGTTGCGCAACGGGAGGGGGGCGTTCAATCCACCGGTGCCGCGGGTGGCCAATTCCTCCGGAGCCCGCGGGCACCGGACGCGCGAGCCGCATTGGGGAAACGGCGGCGCAGCATCACGCGAACGCCGAGGGGCTCCGGCGCGGATCGCGCCTTCCGGTCGCGGGCGGAGGAGTGTGCGGCCGTAGGACGCGGGGGCGCCCAAGGCCGCACGGTCGGCCACCCGCGGCACCGGCAAAACAAAGAGGCGTCACGCAGTGAAAAAAAGGGAAGCCACCCGCGCAGGCGCAAGGCAAAAAAGGGGGTGGGCATTTCGCCCACCCAGGTGTCCAATGGGGTGCGTCAGGGCCTACTGCAGCTCGGCCCACCAGACGATGGTGCCACCCAGGCCGCCGGCGGAGGGCAACGACGGCAGGGTGAGGGAGCCGGGGAAGTATGCCTGGCCGCCCGTGCCGACGAACGACTGGGCAGGGTGAATCTGGCCGCCGGGGTCCACCGCATAGCCCGACGCCGGACCCGTGCCCGCAGACTGCAGGGAGAACGTCGCGCCGCTGACACTGGCGGGGTCGAACGTCGCCACCAGCACGTAGGAGGTGCCGACGCACGTCCCGGCCTTGGGGTCGTACACGAGGTAGAGGCCGATGGCCTTGCCGGTCGTGCCCGGACGCGGGACGAGCAGCAGCGGGTACTGGGTGATCTGGGTTTGCGTGCCTAAGTTCCCTCCGCTCGTCAGGGTCATATCTTTCAGGTAGAACCTCCCGATGCTAATGCTTCCATCGGAGATCTTGCGTGCGGCCAGGATGACCGCGGGCATGAAGTTCCCGGTGGTGCCGATGTTGGGCCCGCTGACCGTCGCGCTCTTCTCGTAGAAGGTTCCGCTCGAGAAGGCGTACACGTCGTAGGTGGGCGACACGGACGGGAACGGTGCGAGCGCGGCCGCGTAGTAGAGCGGGTTGCCCTTGATGAGGTTGCTGGCGTCCGTCAGCTTGGCCGGGGTCCAGGCGGGCGAGGCCCCCTTGTTCAGGAGCCAGACGTGCCCGTGCAGGTCGAGCTGCACGCCCTGGTCGACGACGTTGTCCGGGTGGAAGAACGCCGAGTTGGTCTGGAACACGCCGGAGTCGGCGAAGGTCTGGTTATGCACGTAGGTGCCGCTGGCCTCGTTGGTCAGGCCGGTGTACTTGGTGACCGCGCCCGTGTTGGGGTTGATGCGCATGACGACGGGCGTGCCGCTGGTGAGCTTGTTGGGGTCCCAGCCGGCGCCCACCACCAGCTCCCAGGTCGTGACATCCGAGGCCCCGAGGGCGGGCACGGCCCAGGTCTGGCCGAGCTCGGCCACCGCCGTCGTGCCCGCGGCGCCGTTGGCGGTGACGCTCCACAGCGGCGTGATCTGCGTCGTGCAGCCGGTGCCGGTGCAGTCGGCGGGATAGTCTTTGTGCCCCACGGTGTAATCGTTGTCGTCAACCGGCGGCGTGTGCTTCCAGACCTTGTACGGCACCTGCGTCCGCCCCGGGTAGGCGTGCGTCACGTCCACGGCGTGGATGCCGGTGCCGCCCGGCCCCTCGGTGATGAACAGGAGGGTCCGGTACTGGCTCGACGTGGGGTCCCAGATGTCGGCAAAGCGCAGCGAGTTGGCGACGCCGTAGACGTGCTGCGCGGGGTCTTTCACCTGGCCGACCACCGCGCTCTTGGCGTACTTCGCCGTTTGGGTCACGTAGGTGTTGTAGAGCGTGATCTGCTTGGAGAGCAGGTCGGGCGGGAGCAGCGCCAGGATCTCGGCGCCGTCCACCAGGTCGATGGCGTGGGCCATGCCGTCCGAGCTGCCGACCCAGGCCAGGTTGTGCCGGCTCGTGTACGTCTGCTCGAACGCCTGGTGGTTCTGCAGCAACCCGGTCTGCCAGATCTCGGGGGGGCCGGTGAGCGCCGGCGTGGAGTTGATGATCGCCCCCAGCACCCAGCTCCGTTGCGTGTTGGTCAGCGTACCGTCGTAGCCGCGGAGGAAGTCCACGACTGCCTGGGTGATCCCGCACGAGCCGCAGATGGTATTGAGGGTGGTCACGGTGCTGGCTGAAGAATCGCTGATCTGAACCGTCGAGATCACCCCGCTGTTCCATTTCCAGGTGTAGATCTTTCTCGTGTAGCCGTGGTTGGGGTCCGGGACGCCGTCCCCGGTGACGTCGAAGGTCCCCGTGCTCAACGAGGTGCCCGCGTCCCACAGGAGCGGGAACGCGTAGGGGTCCGGCCTGGTGGTCTGGTTCTTGAGGTCGTAGGCGTAGATGTGCCCCTGCCAGCTCGGGTAGTTGGCACTGGTGAGGAGGCCCACCGAGACGTTGCTCGTGGGCGAGGCCGCCAGCGAGGGCGCCGCAGTTGAGTAATCGCCCGCCCCGAGCGCCGCCAGGATGTTGGCGAGGGCGTCCTGGAGCGCCGCGGAGGTGGTCGCGAAGTAGGCGTAGCTGGCGTGGCTCCCGCTGATGGTGTACTTCGAGCTGTCCCCCGTCGCGGCGGGCAGGTAGGGGTCGTCGGCGAGGGAGAAGCCGGCGTCGCCGAACGGGGCGTTGGAATCGGTGCGCCCCATGTAGGCGTCGAAGTTCAGCTCGCACGGGCTGACCGCGTTGGAGACGCCGATCACCCAGGTGCGCATTTTGTAGGTCTTGCCGCCTGCGGTCAGGTTCAGGTTGTAGAACTCCTCGATCTTGCCGGCGGGATACAAAGTGTAGTGGCGGTCCTTCCCGTCGCGCTGGTCGCAGTCGTAGCTACCATTGCTATAGGCCGGATCGCAGGTGTAGGCGCCGGTGCCGAGGCAGGGGTCGATCCAGTCATTGTTCGAAGGGTTGCAGTTGTTGGAGAGGCCGTCCGTCATGAGAATCGTCCCGTACGTCCGCCCGCACGTCTTCTTGGGGTCGGCGTTGAAGGTGTTTGTCATCACCGTCTTGGCGTACTGGATCGCCCCAATGGTCGGGGTGCCGCCCGAGGCATCCTGGCCGCCGCTGGTCGTGAAGCTCATGGCGGTCTCGAGGGCCGTGACAACCCCGGTGTCGTTGGAGTTGATGGCGACGTTGAGCGTCTGCGTGCTGCAGTTCGTCCCGGAGAAGGTCTCGAGCCCCCAGTTGACGGTGTTGGCGGTCTTGCCGATGAGGTCGGCGGGCGCGAGCTGCTGGCAGATCTTGGTCGCGTCCGCGCCCGAGTAGCCGAAGGTCGGCGGGTGGGCGTTGATCAGAGGGGCCGGGTCCGTGTTGAACGGGCTGCCCGGGTCGGCCTTGGCAGCGTTAAACGTCACGCCCCACACCAAATCTTGCAGCGTCGGAGGACCGTCATTGGTCGTCAGGGTCGGGCCCGTGACGGTCGCACCGGCGATCTTCCAGCTGTTTTTGTCGACCGCCGGCCAGACACCCACGGGAGCCGCGTCGGTGTAGCCGGGGGTGAACCACTGGGTGATGAGCGTGATCGAGTTGCCCATGGCGTTCTTGACCGTGCACATGCGGCTCGGGTAGGTCTGGCTGACCCCAGCCGGTACGTCCACTTCTTGCACGGGGCCGTGTATGCCACAGGGTACCGTCTGAGCCGTGCACCCGTTGGCGGAGTTGATCGAAGACGTCCTGGACCAGGTGGCGGTGGGCCAGGTGCCGGCCGAGTCCACCCCCACGCTGTTCCCGTAGAGGTCAAACGCCATCGAGCCGGAGACGTCCATGATGAGCAGCAGGTCGGGCCTCACCCACTGGGAGGTGATCTGCCTCATCGGGTCGAACCCCTCGTCGGCGCGCGCCGCGGAGAGGCACACCATCATCGCCGCCGCCGGCGCCACCAACCACCGCGTGAGTTTGGCTGTCCTTCGCATCGCAGACCTCCTCTGGGCGTGCCCGAAAGGCCCCGTCCCGTCGCTCATGTCCCGGCGTAGATCGCCGAGCTGGTTCCGCCCGCATTCCCGAGCTTCTGGTTGGACGCGCCCTGGGTCCAGCCGGTCCAGTTGAACTCCTCCTCGAGGACCTTCACTGCCAGCACGTTTGTGCTCGACGTCACCCCGGCGGAGTCGGTGAGGAAGGCCACCGAGATGAGGCGCAACCGGCTGTCGAGGTTCCTGGACGGCGAGTAGGTGATCCCCGGATCGTCGGGGTTGTTGCGCACGCACAGGGAGTAGAAGGCGCGCACCTTGCCGCCGGTGCTGCCCGCGATCGCCACCTCGTGGTTGACCACCGGGACCCCTCCGGGCGCCAGGTAGGTGCCCAGGTGCGCGAGGTTCCAGCCGGGCGGCACCACCGGCCGCGCCGGGACCATGGCCGGAGTCTGAGCCTGGGCCGAGGAATCGTAGATCAGCAGGTTGTTGAGGTTGTCGTTGCTGTACGGGATGGGCGTGAGGATCGTCTCCCCGGCGCGCAGCCCCATCTCAGCCACGTAGAACGCCGACCGCTGTAGGTCCTGCCTACTGGAGGTCCTGTCCTCCTGGGTCATCATCATGGAGGCCGTGATCCCCAGCACGCTCAGCACCATCAGGACCAGGATCACCAGGATGAGCGCTATGCCGCGTTCGTGGTTCTTCATGTCCGGCCTCCCATAGCCCTAGCTCCCCAGCGTCCGGTTGCGCAGCGCAGCCGTGCCGGTGAGCTGCACGTGGTAGAAGTTGTCCTTCACCTTGGCCGGCGTGTCGGTCTTGGGATCGTGGTCCTCCGCGACCGGCTGGATGTTGTTGACGTTCAATCCCCCCGGGACCTCCGCGGTCGAGCGGACGGTCACGGTGAAGCGGATCGCCCACACGTCGAGGACGTCGAAGCCGGCGCCGACGGACACCCCGGGCACGTACTGCTGGCCGGAGGGCAGCCGGTTGCTCGTCAGGTTGTTGCGGATCTGGTTGTTGCTGAAAAGGTAGGCGATCTGCAGGTCCTCCACGTTGGGAAGGATCTGGACGAAATCCGTGCCGGGGTTGTCGGCGTTCGGGTTGAACACCCCGGTCTTCTGCTCCAGCCAGCCGTTGCGCACCCGCAGGCTGTAGAAGCGCAGACCGGGCACGAGCTGCGGGCTGTTGAGCTGCGCCAAGGGGAAACCGTTGCAGGCGGCGCCCCCGGGCGGGCTCGTCGAGTAGTAGGGTTGCACACGCTGGGCGGTGGTGGGGTTGGCGATGACCGAGAGCCAACGCTTGGTCACGCTGCAGCAGTCGGCGTTGTTGCCATCGTCGTAGGACGTGATCCGGTAGAACCCCCAGGCGGCGGTGATCGAGTTGAAGACCGTCATTATCTCGCTCTGCTGGACTCCGCCCACGTCGTGGGTCCCGGTGGCCTGCTTGAAGAGCGCGAGGTTCGCGGCGCTGCCGGTGCCGTCGGCGTTGCAGCCTTCGTTGTAGGAGAACCTGGACGCGGTAGCAGACTGGTCCCCCGTGAATGAAGCCGTCGGGGACAGGAGGACGGGCGCGGAACTGGTGGCGCGGGCAAAGGTGATGATGTCGGTGCCGATGTCGGCCAGGTTGGCGTTGGCGACGTTGTTGTATGTCACCTGAGCGGCGGTCCCGCTGCCGGTCCCGAAGCAGGCCCAGGTCAGGAACAGGGCGGGGGTGCGGTTGCCGGGGGCGCCGGAGTTCATGTCGCCGGCGCCGCGCAGCATGAAGTGCAGGTAGTCGAGGGCGGCACGGGCCGTCTGCCGGCTCTCCACGTCGAGGCGCTGGCGCGTGGCCAGCTTCTGCATCGGGAAGAAGAGCTGACCGAAGATCCATAGGATCATCCCCAACGCCGCGATGACGACCAGGAACTCGACCAGCGAGAAGCCGGACTGGCGCTTAAAGCTGGGCGACATAGCGCACCACCTTCTGAGCCACCGGGCCCATGTACTGGTAGCTGCCGGTCGTGAGCGGGCTGGCCACGACGGTCACCTGGCTGCCGGTGAACGAGTAGGTCAGGGTGCACGGGGGGTTGGGACCGATCACGCTGGCCGGCCCCGTCGGGCCCCAGAAGCTGTCGTAGCAGGTGCCCGAGCTGGGAATCGTGTAGGGCGCCCCGGAGAGCGGGCAGCACGCCGCGCTCGTCGGGTTGCCCGCTCGCGAGAGGGCGAGCTGCCACCGCAGGGTCTCCACCACCCGCTCGGCCCGGAACATCATGTCCGTGCGCGCCTTCGAGCCCAGGCTCACCGTGTAGGAGAGCGAGACCAGCTCGAGGACCGCGACCATCACCACGAAGAGGATGAAGAGGGCGATGAGCACCTCGATGAGGGTCATCCCCCGCTGTTTGCGCGCGTTTGTTCTCTGCTCACGCATGGCCCCACCTCCCCTACAGCACCGACTTCGTGACGGTGACCCGCCACAGCGGGTAGATCTGGACGTCGTAGCGGATCACGGGCTTCAGGGAGCCGTCCACCATCCTCACGTGGGTGAGCGCGAAGGTCTGCGCGGCCCTCGACTGCTGGGCGGACCCGGGATCGATCGCGCGCTCGTTGGTGTCGCAGATGAGGACGTTTCCCGCGGTAGGGAGCACCCACGTCGCCGGCAGGGCCGACCCGGGGTTGAGGGCGATCTTCACGAAGCTGGGCAGCTCGAGCGTCGCCTGGTGGCCGGGTGTGACGGGGGCGAGCGTGAGGATGACGTCGTGGTCCGCGTCCACCGCAACGCTCAGCGTCACGTTGGCGTGCTGGTAGGTCGCCTCGCTGGCGGCCGACTCCAGGAACGTCCGGAGGTCGCGCGCGGTGGTCTCGAGGTGGGACCTCTGGTAGTAGCTGTTGACGGGCACCGTCACCATCGCCGCCAGGATCCCGACCATCGCGAGCACGATCAGGGCCTCGATGAGCGTGAAGCCTGCATCGCGGCGGCGGCGGGGCACACACATGGCAATCACGGACGGTGCAAGAGCAACTCCCGTGCCATCGGGGCCATCTCTTGCGGTGGCAAGGGATCCATGACGGAATGAGCTTCGCGTCATGTTGACCTCCTTCCTATTATCGAACAAAGTGAGACACCAGGGAACATCCCGTGTCGACTTTCAGCGTAAGGCGCAACTCTCAGAGCACGCCCGGCTTCCCCCGCCGGTGGCGGAGCCTGACGGCACCGATCGCTCGCCGAAATGTGCACACCTCAGTCTACCGCGCAGAGCCACGCCTTGAGGTGCGCCGCCTCACAGCAGAACGCCGAGACCGGGTGGTCCGGGCCGGCGCCCCGGCGCTCCAGGATCCTCAGGCCGCGGCCGGCGTCGAGGGCGGCGGCGAGGAGCGCCTGGCCGAAGAGCTGCTCGCTCACGAGGGCGGAGCACGAGCAGGTGAGCAGGAGGCCGCCCGGCGCGAGCAGCTTGATCGCCTGCAGGTTGATGTCCTTGTAGCCGCGCAGACCGCCCTCCAGCTCGCCCTTGCGTTTGGCGAACGCGGGCGGGTCCACCACCACGACCTCGAAACGCTCGCCCGCGGCCACCAGGTCCCGTGCGACGCGGAAGGCGTCGCCGGCGATGAAGTCCGCGGCGTTGACCGGAAGCCCGTTGGCCTCGTAAGCCAGGCGCGCCAGATCGAGCGCCGACGCCGAGGCGTCCACGTTGAGAGCGCACCCGGCACCTCCTGCGAGCGCGGCCACCGCGAAGCCGCCGCTGTACGAGAACAGGTTGAGCACCCGTGCCCCGCGCGCGAGCGCAGCGAGGCGTCGGCGGTTCTCGCGCTGGTCGAGGAAGAAGCCGGTCTTCTGCCCGGCCACGAGGTCCACCGGGAAGCGCAGGCGGCCCTCGCGGATCACCACCGGCGCCGCCGGGATCTCCCCGCGCAGGACCCGCGGCGGGCGACCGGGCGGCCGGACGAGCACGGTCGCGAGCGCGAACTCCCCGGCCAACAACGCGGCCAGCCCGTCCAGGTACGGCTCCCAGGCCGGCTCGTACGGCTCGCACACCGCGGCGGCGCCGTAGCGGTCGATGACCAGGCCGGGAAGCCCGTCGCCCTCGGCGTGTACGAGCCGGCAGGCGTCGACATCAAGATTGAGTCTTTCTCGCAGACTAATCGCCGCCCGCACCCGCCCCGCCAGCGCGGCCCCGTCCCAGCGCTCCTCCCCGAACGCCACCATCCGCAGCGCGAGCGAGCCGCCCGAGCCGCCCGGGAGCGCCACGCCGAGGGGCCTCCCGTTGGCCGCCAGCACGCACACCGGCGCCACCCCCGCGGGAAGCGTGCCCGCGAGCGCGCCCCGGTACACCCAGGGGTGGCGGCGCAGCACGGAGGCCTCGCGCCCCGGCTTCAGGCGAACCTCGCTACCGATCGCGAACGGATCGCTCACCGCATCCCCCCGGCACCGTTGAAGCCTTCAAAGGCTTCTTTTCCACTGCGTGGCTTTTCTTGCCCCGCGGGCTCGGAGCACCCTCTTCTTTCGGCAACTGTGTTGCATCTTTTTGTTTGCCCAGGGGTGGCTTCGCACCTCTTTCTTGCCCCGTGGGTGCGCGGCCGAGGTTGCCTTGTTACTGGGTGACGCTTTTGTTTTGCCGTTGCCGCGGGTGGCCAGCTTCTTCTTTGCCACTCCGTGGTTTCTTTTTGTGGCGCGCGGGCTTGGAGCAGTCGTTCGCTGCGGCCATCGAGGCCGCAGCTCAGACTCGCCTTCGCGTGCGACCGAGCCGGCGCAGACCGGCGTGCGGAGCCTCGCTGTTCCCCTCCCTCGCATGAGGAGCTCGGTCGGGGCCAGCGTCTCCACCCTCCGGTCTGGCCGCTCGGGGCCCGCACGCTTCGGCGACATGGCTCCTACCGCCCGCACGCCGGATTTCACCACTACCCTCCCGCAGCGCGGCAGGAGGTGCGGGAGGTCGAGAATGGAGGCAACGTGGAACGACGAGGGCAGCACCATCGCGCACCGGGTGGGTGGGGGTGACTCCGCCCGGAGGGTGGCGAAGCCATCTCGCCGCAGCGAGCGGAAGGGTGAAGCCTCACCACCATGTATGGTGAGGCCACTCGCATAGCAAGCAGCTCCGCATTTCTCGGGTGGGGGGTATTCAATCCGCCGCTCCCGCGGGTGGCCAATCTCTCCGAAGCTCGCGGGAACCGAACGCGCCAGCCGGCGTGGGGAGACGGCGGCGCGGTTTGATGCGAACGCCGAGGGGCCCCATGCCGGGTGGCGCTGTTCGGTCGCAAGCGGAGGAGTGTGCAGCCACAGCGGCTGGGGAGCCGCAAGGCTGCACGCATGGCCACCCGCGGGAGCGGCACAACAAATGTGTTTCAGCAGCGACATGCTCTGTCTCACGCCCCGCCGCCGAGGCGGGCGAGCGCCTCCACCAGCCGGTCGGCGACCGGCAGGCCGGTCGCGGCCGCGAAGTGCTTCCACCCCGGCGAGGGGTTGACCTCCCCCACCAGCCAGCGCTCCCCGTCCGGGAAGAGGTCCACGCCGGCAAACCCCAGGCCGAGCACGCGCGCGGCGCTGATCGCCAGGTGCACCAAAGTCGCGCCGGCGTCCACCACGCGCACACCCGCCCCACGCGCCGCGTTGGCGCGGAACTCTCCCGGCGCTGCCCGGTGCTCGGTGGCGCCCAGCGCCTCGTCCTGGAGCACCAGCACCCTCCGGCTCATGCCGCCCGGCGCGCAGAAGCGCTGCACCACCAGCTCGTCGCCCAGCCTCCAGAGGGAGTCGAGCACCGCGTCGAGCTCCGCCGGGTTGGAGCAGCGGATCACCCCCACGCCCTGGCGGGAGTGCCGCTGCTTGACCACGCAGGGGAAGCCGCAGACAGCCGCCGCCGCAGCGGCGAGCGCCTCGGGCTCGGCGCCCGCGACGGTCTCCGGGTGCGGGACGCCGGCCGAGGCGAGCGCGCAGGCGGTTCGCCAGTGGTCGCGCCCGACCCGGATTGCCGCGCCGTCGTTGAGCGAGGGCACCCCGGCCGCTTGCATGGCCGCGAGCACCGCGAGGGCGGAATCCGGCCGCCAGTTCCCCACGCGGGGGAGCACTGCGCGCACGTCCCCGAGCGCCAGCTCGTGCCCGCCGGACCACACGGCGGGCGGCGCGGCCCGCGCGACCAGGCGCAGGGCGTCGAACACCACGACCTGATGGCCGAGCCTCTCGCCCGCGGCCTCCAGGTCACGGTGGATGGAGAGGTCGGGCCTTGCGGTCAGGACCGCCACGCGCGTCACGTCGCCAGTTTAATCCGAACGCCCCTCGTGCGGTTTTTCTTTGCCGGTCCCATGGGTGGCCAGGCGGGTCTTTGCTGCCACTGCGTGACCCTGTTATTGCCGGTCCCGCGGGTGGCTAGGTGCGGCCTTGCGTCTTCCCAGCCGCTGCGGCCGCACGCTCCTCCGCCCGCGACCACGCATGGCGGGCCCGGCGTGAGGCTCCTCGGTGTTTG
>CAVWFZ010000009.1:0-509478 GCA_963754345.1 Thermoanaerobaculaceae bacterium
CACGGTGTTCGCTCGTCGTCGGGAGGCGTGGCCCCTCGCGCCACCGACACCTCACGTCGGATCCCACTGCGTGGTGCCCGCGGGCTTCGGAGAAATTGGCCACCCGCGGCACCGGCGGATTGACAGCCCCCCTCCCGCAACGCAGCAGGACGACCCGGAAGGTCATCCGCATGGGCAATGCGAGACGACGAGGGCAGCCCCCTCGCGGACGGGGTGGGTGGGGGTGATTCCGCCCGGAGGGTGGCGAAACCATCTCGTCGGAGCGAGCGGGCCCCGAGCGCGGCGGTCGCCGTGGGGTGTCGGCAGCCCCGCCGCAGCGCAGCGTAGGCGGGGAATGACGAAGGGACCCCACGGCGAGCGCCGCTGCTCGGTCGCTCGCGCAGGCGTCGCGAGCAGAGCGAGCGCGCGCAGCCACCCTCTGGACAAACAAAAAAACGCAACGCAGTTGTTCAAAACAAGATACAGTTCCCAGGCCGCGGGGCAATACAAAGCGCGAAGCCACCCCCGGGCAAACAAAAAAGGGTCACGCAGTGAAAGACAAGAACCGAACACGAGCCCGCGGGATAGAGAATCGCCTCGCATCCGCTCTGCACAAGACAGCCATTAGAAGGGATAGCGATTTGTTTCGATACGGGCGGTCGGGGCGGTGAGCCCGAAGGGGTCCCTACTCCTGGCCGGTGAGCCTGGCCAGGAGGGCCAGCAGCTCCTCCTCGTCGAAGGGCTTGGTGACGTAGAAGTCGGCGCCGGCCCTCATCGCCCGCTCCTGGTCGGACTTCTGGCCGAGGGCGGTGAGCATCACGACCTTCGTGCCCGCCAGCGCCGGGTCGGACTTGATGGTCCGGCAGACGTCAAACCCGTCCCGACGTGGGAGCATGGCGTCCAGCAGCACGACCGGCGGCTGCAGGCGGCGGACCTGCGTGATTGCCTCCTCGCCGTCGTGCGCCGTGACGACGCGAAACCCCTCCATCTCGAGGATGAACGACACCGTCTCGCGAATGTTGGGCTCGTCGTCCACCAGCAGGATCAGCGGCTCAGCCACGCGCCTCCTCCACCCTGCGCACCACCATGATCGTGCGGTCGTCCAGGCGCGCAGCCCGCTTGCTGAAGACCGCGACCTCCTCGGCGACCGCCGCCACCACGCTCGCCGCCGACGTGATGTCCTGTGCGAGCACCCGCCGCACACCCTCTACCCCGAAGGTCTGCTTGCCCTCCCCGGTGGTCTCGCTGATGCCGTCGGAGTAAAGCACGAGCGCGTCTCCCGCCCCGAGCACACCCTCGTCCACCGGGTACTGCTCGCCGGGCTTGACGCCGAGCGGCAGCCCGCTCTTCTCCAGCGTCTCCACGCTCCCGTCGGCCCGCCGGATGAGGGCGCGCGGGTGGGCGGCCGTGGAGAGCGTGAACCGGCCGCTCTCGGGATCCACGAAGGCGATGATCGCGGTCGCCATGGTGAAGGTGTTGAACTCCCCCCCGGTGAGCTGGTCGTTCACCGTACTCAGCAGCTCGCCCGGTGTCTCGACCGTGTCGGCGAGCGCGTCCAAGCGTGCGAACAGCGCGGAGAGCGCCAGCGAGACCCCGATGCCGTGTCCGGTCAGGTCCACGACCCCAAGCGCCACCCCGCCGTGGCGCAGGCGCTTCTGGATGAAGCCGTCGCCGCCAACCTGCGTGACCGGCTCGCAGCGTGCTGCCACCTCCAGCGAGCCGTAACGCGCCAGTGGCGGGGGGAAGAGGCGCTGCTGGATCTCTGCCGCCAGTTCGAGCTCCCGCATTACGCGCGCGGTGTGCTCCGCCTCCTCCACCAGCTGCCGGTTTGCAAGCGCCACGCTCGCCAGGTCCGAGAGCAGCTGCGCGAGCTTGACCTCCTCGGCGTTGAACGCCCGTTGCTCCGGCCGGCGCAGGAGCATGACCAACCCGAGCACCTGTTCGGCGCTGTACAGCGGAACCAGCAGACACGGCTGGCCGGGCTTCAGCGTGACCTGCAGCTCGGTCTGCGCCGGCCCCTCGGTCGGGGTCGTGAACGCCATCGGCTCCCCGCGGTCCAGCACCTCCGATGCCAGGGCGGTGGCGGGGACCCGGTCGCCAATCCTGAAACCTTCCGAGAACCGACCCTCCACGACCTCGAGGTTGTTCCCGTCCCAGCTCAGGAGCACGACCGCCTGGGGCTCCATCACGGCGAGTTTGTCCACCAGCCAGCGCCTGATGTCGCTGTCACCGAAACCGTGGCGGAGCAGCTCCCCGACGCTGAAGAAGAGGTTCTGCTCCCACCAGAGCCGGCGGGTGGTGAGCGCCAGGTCGTCGATCGCCGCGCGCGCGGCGCCCAGCCGCTCGAGCGCTGCGCCCGCGAGCTCGCCGAACACCGCGTACTGGGGGGGAACCGCCAGGGTCGCCCGGTTCCCGCCGCAGACGATCGGCACATCCAGCGTGGCCTCCTCGTGGTTGCCCGCCTGCCAGACGAGCTCCCCGGTGGCGTCGAGCAGCACTGCGCCGCGCGCCACGACGGCCAGCGCCTCGATGAGGGGCTCGACGTCGCGGGTGACGAGGAAGCGCTTCATGCGGACCGTTCCCTGGCCCACGGTAGAAGCATCGTGACCACGGTGCCCTTCCCCTCCTCGGAGGTGATCTCGAGGGTGCCGCCGTGGTTCTCGGCGACACGGCGCGCGACCGCGAGCCCCAGGCCCAGCCCGCGCGGCTTTTCCGTGAGCACGTTGCCGCCCTGCCAGAAGACGTCGCACACGTGCGGCAGGTCCTTGGCCGGGATCCCAACACCCCGGTCCTCCACCCGCACCTCGACCAGCGAGGCCCCGTCGCGGCGCACCGGCTTCACCATCACCGTCAGGCTCCCCTCAGGACGGTTGAAGTCTACGCCGTTTCTCACGATCGCACGGAGCGCCGCCTCGAGCTGGTCGGCATCGCCGGTGATCTGGTCGAGCCCCGAAGCCACCTTCACCTGCACGGTGAGCTTCCGAACCGCGATGTCGCCCTTGAGGGGAGCAAGGACGCGCTTGAGCAGCTCGGGGACGCTCACCGCCGTGGGCGCGGGCCGGCCCTCGGGCACGCCCAGCACCGCGGCCTGCAGCGCAGACGCGATCAGGTCCGCCAGTCGCGTGGACTCCTGGGTGATGATCTCGATGAACTTCCCCGCCTTGTCCGTGGGCACTTCCTCGTAGCGGGCGAGGATGCGGCCAGCGGTCTGGATGGCGGTCACCGGGGTGTTCAGCTCGTGGGCGATGCGGTTGAGGAGGTCGCCCTTGAGGCGCTCCAGCCCGCGCAGCTCCAGGTTGGCGGCCTCGAGGGCGAGGTTGCGGTCTTCGAGCTGCTCCGCGAGCGTCTGGGCGCGGGTGAGGGTCTCCTGGAGCTCCCTGGTGCGCTCGGCCACCGCCTCCTCGAGGGAGCGGTTGAGCTGCTCGAGCGAGCGCCAGGCGCGGGAGTTGGCGAGGGCGGTGGCGGCGTTGCTGCTCATCGCGGTCGCAAGCTCCAGCTCCTCGTCCTCGAAGGGGCCGCGCGAGTGGTCGGCGAACGCCGTCACGAGGCCCACCGGCCGATCCTGCGCCACGAGCGGTACCGCCATGAACCCGACCATGTTGAGACCGATCACGCCCTCCATCCAGGGCGCCTCCGCGAGCTGCGCCGGCTCCAGCTCGTCCATGCGGGCGATGAACGGCTGCCGGGAGGCCAGGATTACCTCCCCCGGCGAGGCGCTTCCGGGCTCCCTCCGCGCCAGAGGGTCGGTGGACATGCCCCGCCGCAGGATCTCGACCAGCGTGCCCTTCTGGTCCACCAGGAGAAGCGAACCGCAGGAAACCTTGAGCTCGGTCAGGAGGTGGTCGAGGAAGCTCGCGGTGATCTCCTCGGGCTCGCGGGCGAGCGTCATCCGCCGGCCGAATTCGTTGATCGTCCGGAGGTTCGAGATCCTGGTCTCGAGCTCGGCGGTGAGGTGATCGAGCCGCGCGTTGAGGTCGGTCATCGCCATGTTGGCGCGCACCGCCTCTGCGAACAGCTCCTCCGGCCCGAGGTCGTCGCCTTTCACCGCGGGCTGCACGACGACCGGCGCCTCGGGCGAGGGGCTCGGGGCACGCTGCTTGAGCGGCTGGAGGGTGCTGGTGACGTTGGCGAGCAGGCGGCTGAGCGCGTTGGGCTGGTTGGAGATGCCCAGCCGGTCGGCCACCGACCTCACGGTGGCCTCAGCGACGGCGCAGAACGCCTCCACCACGCCGGTCCCCACGGTCGCCACGGTCTCGAACACCGTGAGCCCGCACGGGTTGAGCGTCGCGTCCAACTCGGCGCGAGAGAGCACGCCAGGGAGGTCGCGCTTGTTGTAGGTCATGACGAGAGGAACCACCGTCGGGTCGATCCCCTGGGCCTTGAGGTTCTCGGATAGGTTGGCGAGGCTGTCCTGGTTGGCGTGCAACAGCGCCCTCTGCGAGTCGGCGACGAACATCACGCCGTCGCAGCCGGCCAGCACGGCCTTCCGCGTCGCGTTGTACTGGACCTGCCCGGGCACGGTGTAGAGCTGGAGCGTGAGGCGGTAGCCCCTGACGCGGCCGAGGTCGAGCCCGAGCAGGTCGAAGAAGAGGGTGCGGTCGGAGGCGGTGTTGAGCGTGTAGAGTTTGGTCCGCCGCTGCGGGTCGGTGACCCTGTGGATGAACTGGAGGCACGTGGTCTTCCCACACAGGCCGGGGCCGTAGTAGACGACCTTGAGCTTGACCTGCCGGAATTGGTTGTCAAATTGGACCATTGCGCCTCTGGTCTACCGGCCGAACCGGCATCTCCACCACGAACAGCGCGCCGTGCTCGCGGCCCGACTGCGCCCAGATGTGGCCTCCGTGGTGCTCCACGATCTGGCGGGAGATGGTCAGGCCGAGCCCCGTCCCGCCGCGTTCCTCGCCGGCCTCGAGCTGCTGGAACCGCTCGAAGATCTGCTCCTCCTTGCCGGGGGGAATCCCCGTGCCCTCGTCCTCGACCTCCATGCGCACGCCGCCGTCACGCCAGGGCCGGTAGCGCAGCCGCACCGCCGCGCCGTCCGGTGAGTGCTTGATCGAGTTGGAGACCAGGTTCACCAGCACCTGGGTGACCTTGTCGCGGTCGAGCACCACGATCACGGGCTCCGGCCACGGCTCCACCTCGAACACGAGGTTGCGCTCCCCGACGAGTGCGACAAACGTCTCCTGGACCCCCCGCACCAGCTCTTCGAGCGGGGTGGCCACGTAGTTCCACTCCACCTGTCCGGCCTCGATCTTGGCGAGGTCGAGGAGGTTGTTGATGAGGCGGGTGAGCCGCCGGCCCTCCTGGTGGATCACCTTGGCGAACCGCTCCACCGAGTCGGGCCTCTTGCTGCCGTAGCGCATCAGGACGTTGGCGGCCGAGAGGATGGAGGACAGGGGCGTCCGGATCTCGTGGGAGACGGTGGAGAGGAACTCGCTCTGCCGGTCGTAGAGGCGCTTGAGCTCGCGGGCGCGGGCCGCGTGACGGTGGGTGGCACCCACGCGCCGGATCCCGGCACGCACCCGCGCGATCAGCTCGACCCACTTGCACGGCTTGAGCACGCAGTCGTCCGCGCCGTGGTCCATCGCCGCGAACAGCTCCTCCGGCGAGGCCATGCCGGTCATGAGCATGATGTACATGTCGGAGAGGTTGCGGTCCTCGCGCACCCTGCGCAGCAGCTGCAGCCCGTCCAGCTCCGCGAGGACCACGTCGGTGAGCAGGAGGTGCACGCTGCCGCGCTTGATGATTTCCCACGCCTGGATACCGTCCGAAGCGCTCAGCAGTTCCGTCTCGGGGAACTGCTCGGCGAGCGCCGAGACGATGGCCACCCGAAGCTCCGGCTCGTCCTCGACCACGAGGATGGTGAGCCTCTCGCTCGGGGGGTCCACGAGCATGATGGAATTGTAACAAGGCGCAGCGGAAACTCACCACCGCGCCCCCGCAATCGGCCTCGGACGGAAGGCGTGTCTACTGCGGCACCTCCCGGTGCTTCAGCCTCTCCAGGGAGAACGCCGGCGCCGGCAGTGCCAGCGGTGGCGTGCGCAGGACCTTGCGGCTGACGCTCGCGGCCTGTGCCGTGAGACCGACCTTGCTGATCTGCGCCTCGACGGTCGTGGGATCGCCCGTGATCGCGCTGCGGACCGTGGCGTACGGGTAGACCATCGCATCGCTCGGGCCGTCGGTGATGTAGACCGCCGCGGTCCCGCCCGAGAGGCCCGTCGGGATCCTGTCCTGCCAGTGCCCGTAGGGCGGGATCAACGAGAAGTAGGAGTTCACCACCCGCCCGGCGGCATCCTGCAGGTCCACCCGCACCATCACCCATGCGTTGCTCCACGAGGCCGCCCCTATGCTGGTGATGAACTCCGCGTCGTCGGTGAGCTGCGGCAGGTACGCGATGACGCTCCAGTCCACCCCCAGGTTGGCGGGAAAGCCTGCGAAGTCCTGGCCGAACTCGCCCCCGCCGCCGAGCGGGTTGAGGGTGTAGTTGCGGGCGAAGGCCACGAAGTCGCAGCCGTCGGTCGCGGCGGTGGCGCAGTCGTTGGCCTTGGTGTCGGCGTAGACCAGCAGGGCGCCGGTCCGGCCGCGCGCCGCGAAGCCGGTCGGGCCGAGCACGTCCCAGAGGTTGAGGGTCTCCCACGGCTGCACGTCGATGAGGGGAGCGGTTGGCGCTCCGGCGCTGTTGTCCTGCCCCGTCGGCAGGAACTGCAGCACGACGTAGAGGACCTTTTTGTGGGGGTTGTAGAGTGTGAGGTCGGTGTGCCAGTCGGTTCCACTCCACCCCAGCTTGTTCGCCGCAGCCGTGATGACGTAGGCGCTCGTCAACTCCCTGGCGAAGGCACCACTGGCCAGCGCCAGCATCGCTGCGAAGACCAGAAGCTTGCGGACCATGGCGCACCTCCGCCCGTCGCTTTTGCACGGAGCGTGCCATGAGCCGTGCCGTCTCGACACGCTGGCGCGGGATGGCTGTCCCCTTTTGCGGTCACCGTGCGCTGCAGGTGTATCTTTGAACCGACGGGAGGACGCCGTGCGTTCGACACTCGGTCTTGTCGTCGTGCTGATTGCGACGGTCATCGTGCTGATCCTCTCGGCGCGCCAGACCCGCCGCGACGTGGACGCGGTCAGGAGCGTCAACCTCGCTGCCGGCGAGAACGTGACCCCGAGGACCTTTGACCGGGCGGCCGCGGACCGCATGGCGGACCGCCTGCGCGGCCTCCTTTCGCAACCGGACCTGCCCCTCGACGAGCTGCGGGGGGCGGCGGCCGAGGCGGCTGGCTGGGCCGCGGGGCTCACACCGGGCACCTTCGAATACCACATGGCGGTCAACCTGCGGGGCGCGGCTGGCGAGCTGCTGGCGGCCTCGCCGGCCCTCGACGACCCCCACCGGGCCAGGGCCAAGCAGCTCCTGCAGCAGGCCGAGACGGCTCCGGGCCAACCCGGCGGAGGGCCACCGGGAGCGGTCGGAGGGATCAAGGACCAGCTTCAGAACCTGCAGCAGTCCCACCAGGAGAAGCTTCAGGAAGTCGAGCGGGAGAAACCATAAGAAGACAGGGCACAGGGGTCAGGGCACAGGGCACAGGACCTCCGAAGACCCGTACTGTGTACCGGCCTCGCCGAGACGCTTCGTGCCCGGAGCGTCGTATCCGTCATCAGAGCAGGTTGGGGATGTTGGTGGTGACCACAGCGCCGGCGCCGAACGCTCCCATCTCGTGCGCCACCTGGGCGAGCAGGCGCTTGACCCCCTCGGTGCGCTCCACCGGTGCGACCGACCAGAGGTGGAACGCCGTCCCCTCGCGGCAGTGGGAGACGAGCACGACGGGATGAAGGGGGCGTCCGTACTCCACCACGACACCCGCCACAAGGAGCGAGGCCGCGTCGCGTCCGAGGAAGCACCCCTCCACACGGGCCACGGTAGTCCCCCAGCGCCACGGACCCCGGGGAAAGTCGCGCCACCCCGCGGCGAGGTCCGCGTGCCCAGCGCAGATCACGTGCGGCATGGTTCAGAAGGAGAAGGCGACCCCGAGGTTGGCGGCGACGACGATCGGGTGAGTGGCCATACTGGTGCGGTCCATCGTGAGCTCCACGGTGACGCGGCTGCGGCGCGAGAGCTGGAACCACTCGCCCACCCCGAAGTACCACCCGAACTTGGTTTGCTCGGCACCGGGCGGCGGGGTCCTGGCCTGGAGCTGCAGGCTGTAGGAGCCGAGACCAGCTGAGATGAGTGCCTGGCCGAAGATGCCGGTGAACAGGTAATCCACGCCTGCGGTGTAGGCGCGCATCTTGCCGGGCCAGCCCATGCCGTCGATTACCGGCACGTAGGGGAGATCGGCGGCCCGAAGGCGGAAGAGCGTGTCGTTGTCAATCGGGAAGGCCACGAACAGCGACGAGGCCACGTCCGTACTGTGGAGGAAGTTCGTGTCCGGCGCCGTGGGTGCCTGCCACGTCCAGCTGGTCCCGACCGAGACGCCGGCCCAGAGGACCTGCCCACTGGCCACGCCCGCGCTCGCCACGCCCACTAGCGCTGCACACATCCAACGCATGATCGCCTCCCGGCCAGAGTATACGGGGTTCGGCACCGCGCCGTTGGCGGTCCCCGGCAGAAGCGGCCGCCCGCCGCGCTCGTGCGCCCTGGTACAATCCGCCTGCCATGGCTTCGCTCGCCGAGGCCCTCGCCCAGACCTTCCTCCCCTCCACCTGCGCCATCTGCCGGCAGGTGCTGCCGTGGCAGGGCAGCCGCGCCGGGATCTGCCCCGACTGCTGGGACGGGGTCGTGCCCCACACCGGCCTCACCTGCCCGGTCTGCGGCAACCCCGAGATCGAGGAGGAAGGGGCGTGCCTGGCGTGCCGGACCTCGCCGCCACCCTGGCAGGCAGCCGCCAGCCTCGGCCCCTACGCCGGCACGCTACGGGAGATGGTGCTGCTCTTCAAGAGCCGCGGCCGGGACGAGCTGGCCGCCCCGCTGGCCGCTCTCCTGCTCTCCGTGGTCCGGCGGGCCAACTGGCCGCCGACCGAGGCGCTCGCCGCGGTGCCGATGACGTGGCTCAGGCGCCTGCGCCGCGGCTACAACCAGGCCGATCTCCTCGCGCGTGCCCTCGGGCGGGACCTGGGGGTCCCGTGCGTGCGCCCCCTCACGCGCAGGGGCCGCGGGACCCAGGTGGGCCGCGCCCGCAGCGAGCGCATGCATCTCTCCGCCGCCACGTTCCCCGTGCGACGCTCGGTGGCCGGGTGTGTCGTCCTGGTGGACGACGTCTTCACGACAGGGGCCACCGCCGCCGCCTGCACCCGCGCGCTGCAGCGCGCGGGCGCCCGTGAAGTGCGCGTGCTGACCCTCGCCAGAACCCCACAACCCGGGAGGATTCCATGAGCGTCTTCGACACACTGGTGCGCACCACACTGCCGATCACACCGAAACCCCTGGTGCGCTTCTTCGCCCGCCGCTACGTCGCCGGGGCCAGGCTCGAGGACGCGGTCTCCACCGTCCGGAAGCTCGCCGGGCAGGGGTGTTGCGCCACCATCGACGTGCTGGGCGAGAGCGTCAGCGAGCGCCAGCACGCCGAGGTGGCCGTGACCGCCTACCACGAGGTCCTCGAGGCCATCACCGCCAACGCCCTCCCGGCCAATGTCTCGCTCAAGCCCACGCAAATGGGACTGAACATCGACTTCTCTTTCTGCCGCGACAACATCGCGGCCGTGCTCGAGCGCGCCAGCGCCAAGGGCATCTTCGTCCGCATCGACATGGAGGACTCGCCCACGACCGACGCCACGCTCCGCATCTATCAGGAGCTCAGTGCGCGCTACCCGAACGCCACAGGGGTGGTGCTGCAGTCGCGCCTGCACCGCACGCTGGCGGACGCCGCCGCGCTCGCGGCGGCCCGCGCCAACGTCCGCCTGTGCAAGGGGATCTACCTCGAGCCTCGCACCATCGCGTACGAGGAGCGCGAGATCATCCGCCGCGCCTACGTGCACGCTCTTCGCATCCTCCTGGAAGGCGGCTCGTACGTCGGCATTGCCACCCACGACGAGTGGCTCGTCGAGGAGGCGCTGGCCATGATCCAGCACCTCGGACTCGACCCCGATCAGTACGAGTTCCAGATGCTGCTCGGCGTGGACCCGGAGCTCCGCCGCATCATCACCGCAGCCGGTCACCGCCTGCGCGTGTACGCTCCGTTCGGCTCGCACTGGTACCCGTACTCGGTGCGGCGCCTGCGCGAGAACCCGACGATCGCGCGTGTCGGGCTGGAGGCGTTCCTGCGCGGCCGCATGGAGTCGTGAAAGCAGGGCTCAGGGCGCCGGGCGCAGCTACAGACAGGCGCTGCTATGTTGGATGGTTCGAAGCAGGAAGGATTTTGTGCCCTGTGCCCTGTGCCCTAGCGGCCAACGAGGAACTTCAGCTCATCGTTGCCGCGCGCGTGCTGGACGGAGACCACGAGCAGCCCCTGGCCCTTCTCCAGCTGAGGGATCGTGCCCTTGAGCTCCAGCGAGCCGGCCTCGTCGCTGCTGCCCTCCGCGAGCTTGACGGGCTTCATCGCCGTGGAGAGGAAGCGTGCGATGGCCAATGCACCCGCCACCGGCGCGTCCCCCGGGGTGGTCTCGATGACGACCTTCAGGGAGAAGGGCCCGCCGAACTTCAGATCGTCGCCCCCGTTGACGCGCAGGCGAACCCTCTCCTCGCGTTGCTGCTCCGCGAGCCAGTCGGCGATCACCTCATCGAGGGTCTTCTGCGCCAGCTTGACCGCGTTCATGGGACCGCCGCCGAGCCTGGTAGTGGCCGGGGAACGCCGGCTCACAGTGGTGTCGCTCGCGCTGCCCACGGGCGGCGTGGTGACAAGATCGATGCGGCCCGATCGGATGGCATCCACGATGTTGCGGTGCTGGCGCTCCATCAGAATCTGGATGGAAGGCCGCTCGGCGCCAGCCTCGAGGAGGTTCGAGTACTCGGTGCGGCGGGTGGCGAGGATCTCACCCTTGACGTAGACGAGCGATTCGATGAGCGGGTTGGTCGAACCCCTATCCTCGGTCTGCACGTGGTACGTCACACCGTCGTATTCGATGTCGGTGTTGAATCCGGTCAACACAGCCCGCTTACAGCCTCCACAACGGATGATGCTACGGGAACCGTCCTCACGATGTCAACGAAAAACCGGGCCGACGCGCGGTTGCCCTCGGCCGCTGATTCGTGTCCGGACGCCGCCGGGCGGGGGGCGACGATGGGGGCGCGGCGCGGGTTCGGCTCCCGCGGGGCGCGCGGGATTCGGAGGTTCTCGGGCACACGGGGGGGCGGGCTGCGTGCGGGGGCCTGAAAGCGGATGATAGACTCTGCGCGGCGGGACCGGTGCACCGACTCATCCTCTTTGACGTAGACGGGACGCTGCTTTCCACGAACGGCCGGGCAGGACAGGCCCTCGGCATTGCCATGCGCGAGACGTTCGGGACCGCCGGCCCCATCGAGACCTTCCTGTTTGCTGGCAAGACCGACCCCCAGATCGTATTCGAGCTCCTGGGCGACGCCGGGATCCCCCGTCCCGAGGTGCAGGCCCGGCTCCCCGATCTGTTCGACCGCTACTGCGCTCACCTGGCCAGGGCGCTGTCGCCGTCCAACACGCGCGCCCTGGCAGGCGTCCCCGATGTCCTAGATGCCCTCGCCGCGCGGGACGGAGTGGCCGTCGGCCTGCTGACCGGCAACATCCGCCCCGGAGCGGAGATCAAGCTGCGGGCCGCGGGCCTTTTCGGGCGCTTCGCCATGGGTGCATTCGGCTCGGACGAGGAGGACCGCAACCGCCTGGTCCCGGTGGCGCGGCGGCGCGCCTGGGAGCGCTGGGGCGAGGAGTTCCCAGGCACGAGCACTGTGGTGGTGGGCGACGCGGAGGCCGACATCCGCTGCGCGCGGGCCGGCGGCGCCCTGGCGGTCGCGGTGGCGACAGGGCGGACGGCCGCGGAGAGCCTCGCGGCGCTCGCACCCGACGCGCTGCTGGAATCGCTCGCGTCTCCGCGTGCGCTTTCCACGCTGCTCGGACCCAACGGTTAGCCCGAAGACACGCGCTTCTGGCCGCACGCTGGGGGCTGGGGCGCGGGAGGAACGATGCAGGAGTTCTTGAAGTACCTGGCAGGAGAGATCGAGAAGCTCCACGAGGCCCGTACGTACAAGGTCGAGGTTCCCCTCGAGGGCCCCCAGGACCACCGCGTGAAGGTCAACGGCCGCGAGGTGGTCATGCTCACCTCCAACAACTACCTCGGCCTCGCCAACGACCCGCGCGTCCGCAGGGCCGCCATCACGGCCGTGGAGCGCTGGGGCGTCGGGATGGGGTCGGTACGCTTCATCTGCGGAACACAGGTCCTGCACAAGGAGCTGGAGGAGAAGATCTCGCGCTTCTACGAGAGCGAGGACACGATCCTCTATACCTCGTGCTGGAACGCCAACGAGGCGTGCTTCGCCACCCTCACAGGCGCGGAGGACGCCCTCGTCTCGGACGAGCTCAACCACGCCTCGATCATCGACGGCATAAGGCTCGCCAAGGCCAGGCGCTACATCTACAAGCACAACGACCTGGCGGACCTGGAGGCGAAGCTCAAGGCAGCCCACAGCGACGGCGCCCGCTTCATCCTCGCGATCACCGACGGCGTGTTCTCCATGGAGGGCGAGCTGGCGCCGCTGCCGGACATCATCGCCCTCTGCGAGCTCCATGGCGCCCTGCTGGTGGTGGACGACTCGCACGCCACCGGTCTTCTCGGCACGCGCGGGCGGGGCACCGCAGAGGAACTCGGCGTCTGGGGCAGGGTGCCCGTGCACACGGGCACGCTCGGGAAGGCCATGGGCTCGGCCATGGGCGGGTACGTGACGGGGCCTGGACCCGTGATCGAGACCCTGCGGCAGCGCTCCCGCCCCTACCTCTTCTCGAACTCGTTGGCGCCCGCGGTGGTGGGTGCTGCCATCGAGGCCTTCCGCATCGTGATGGAGGACAACTCGCGAACGCTGGCGGTGCAGGCGAACGCACGCCACTTCCGCGGCCGCATGACGGCGGCCGGCTTCCGGATCCCGCACGGGATGCACCCGATTGTGCCGGTGATCGTCGGCGACACCGCCCTCGCCCTCGCCATGGGCAAGGACCTCCTGGAGCGCGGGGTCTACGTGTCCGGCTTCGGGTTCCCGGTGGTGCCGCAGGGGCAGGCCCGGCTGCGGGCGCAGATCTCCGCGGCCCACACCCGCGAGGACCTCGACCGCGCGGTGGACGCGTTCGTCGAGGTCGCAAAGGTACACGGCGTCCTCACCTGAGCCGCGATCTTCCCGCCGTCGTTCCCCCGCAGGCCCGTGTTAGCCTGCAGCCATGGACGTGTACCTCTCGCGCTGGGTGTGTCTGGACTCCGAGTCAAACCTGCGCCGTGTCGCCGAGGAGTCCCGGGCGGCGGCGCTGGCGGGAGCCGAGCTCGTGGTCTTCCCCGAGGCGTTCCTCCACGGCTACACGGGGACCGTGGAGCCCGCTCGGGTGCGGGCCAGGTTTGCGGGCATCTCGCAGGCACACCCGAGGGTGACCTTCGCGTTCGGCTCGTTCACCGAGGAGCGCCGTAACCGGATGACGATCTGGCAGGGAGGCCGCGAGACCGCCAGCTACGACAAGGTCCACCTCTTCGGCCCCAACGACGAGCCCGCCATCTGGGACCCCGGGGACCGCTACGTGGCCGTCAGGCTCGAGGGCTGGACGCTGGGCCTGGTCAACTGCAACGACGTGCGCTTTCCCGAGCAGGCGCGGGCGCTACGCCTGGAGGCACGCTGTGACGCGCTGCTCGCCGTGGCCTGGTGGCCCTGGCGCCGCGATCACGTGTGGCGGACCCTGCTGCGAGCGCGCGCGATCGAGAACGGGGTCTGGGTCATCGGATGTTGTGTCGCCGGCTGCGAGACCCCGGGGGAGCGCTTTGCCGGTGCCGGCAACCACGTCTTCGATCCCCATGGCGAGCCGGTGCGCACCCCCGACGACCGTACCTACGTGCTGAACCCGGCCCGGGCCGGGGGTCTGCTTGTGGACCCGCTGGAGACCTACCGCGCCATCCAGAAGGTCGAGGTCTTCGAGTAGCGGCACACCCGCGCGGAGCTATTCCCCGAGCTCGTACTCGCCGGCGCGCTGGGTCTTCAGGTACATCTGCCCGATCAGCTCGCCGAAACGCTCGGCGACGACCCGGCGCCGCACCTTCATCGTGGGGGTGATCTCCCCCTCCTCGAGGGAGAGCTCGCGGGAGAGCAGTGTGACGCGCCTGATGCGCTCATGGACGGCCAGCTCGGAGTTGACCTGCTTGACCGCCGCCGCGACCAGCGCCTGGGCCTCCGGGTGCTGCGCCATCTCGGGCCGCCCCAACCCAGTCACCCCCCTGGCTGCGAACTGCGCCTCGAGGTTCTCGAAGTTGGGCACGATCAGCGCCGTGAGGTACGGAAACTTGTCGCCGATCAGCACCGCCTGGGCGATGAACGGGGTCGCGCCGAGCCGGCCTTCGATGGGCTGGGGCGCGATGTTCTTGCCCCCGGAGGTGACGATGATGTCCTTCTTGCGGTCGGTGATGAAGAGGAAGCCGTCGGAGTCCAGGTAGCCGACGTCGCCGGTGTGCATGAAGCCGTCCGGATCGACCGCCTCCGCGGTGGCGTCCGGCTTGCCCCAGTAGCCCAGCATGATGTTCGGGCCACGGGCGAGGATCTCGCCGTCCGGGGCGATGCGCACCTCGACGCCCGGCAGTATCGGCCCCACCGAGCCGATGCGGTTCGCATCGAGCCGGTTGGCCGCGATGACCGGTGCGGTCTCGGTGAGCCCGTACCCCTGGAGGATCGGCAGACCCACGATGTCGAAGAACTCCGCAACCTCGCGCGCCAGAGGTGCGCCGCCGGAGATGCTGAAGCGCAGGCGGCCTCCGAGCCGGTCCATCACCTTGGAGAAGACGCGCGAGCGCGCCACTGCGAACTGCCCGCGCTTGAATGCAGACGCACGTTCGCCGCGCCACTCGGCGCCGCGCACCTCGCGTCCCACCCGGAGGGCCCACTCGAACAGACGACGCTTCGCCCCGCCCTCCTGCTGCACCTTGGAGATGATCTTGATATAGGAGCGCTCGTAGAGGCGCGGGACCGACACCATGATGGTCGGCCGGATCTCGGTGAGCTGGGCCGGCACCCGCTCGATGGACTCGACGTAGTTGATCTGCGAACCGCGGTCGAAGAACACGTAGTCCACCGTACGCTCGAACACGTGCGAGAGCGGAAGAAACGACATACAGATGTCGCGCTCGGTGATCGGGTAGAGCGGGCGCACGGCGTTGACCTGCGAGATGAAGTTGCGGTGCGAGAGCATGACGCCCTTGGGCTCCCCGGTGGTCCCGGAGGTGTAGATGAGGCTCGCGAGGTCGTCGCCGGAGAGCACCGGGGGTTCCGGCCAGTGCCGCGACGCCGGCAGCTTGAGGTCGTGCAGGCACTCGAGGCCTTCCGCGAGACCCGCATCGAGCCCGAGGACGCGTACGCCCGGAAGGTCCGCAACGGCCTCCAGGGCGGTTCGGGTACGCTCGCGCCCCGACACGACGAGCATCCCTGCCTGGGAGTCGTTCACGATGTACCTGACCTGTGCCGCCGGCAGCGTGGTGTAGAGTGGAACCGGGACCGCACCCAGGAGATGACAGGCGAAGTCCAGGATGTGCCACTCGGGACGGTTCTCCACGAACAACGCGACACGGTCACCCGCGGCGACGCGTGCGTGAGAGAGGCGAGCCGCCGTCTCTCTCGTGGAGCGCTCGAATTCCTTCACCGTGTACGTCCTCCATCCCTTCCCGGCGCGGATACGCAGCAGCTCCTTGCGTGCAGGGTAGGCTTTGACTGCGTACTCGAAGAGGTCCCGCAGGGTCTCCATGTGAACTCCCCCTGAATTGCTGCCGGCGATTGTACGACCGGCCCAAGCGCGCCACAACCACCCGGAGTTGCCATAATGCGGTGATGGATTCTCGACGCCTCGCCGTCAACGTCGCGTACCTGGGAGGAGGGTTCGCAGGCTGGCAGCGCCAGCCCGGGGTCCGGACCGTCCAGGGCGTGGTCGAGAAGGCCCTCGCGGTCCTCTACCGGGGTCCCGTCCGGATCACCGGAGCCGGGCGCACCGACGCGGGGGTCCACGCGGACGGCCAGGTGGCACACTTCGACCCACCTTTTGCGATCCCTGCCTCAGGCGTGGCGAGCGCGCTCAACTCCCTCCTGCCGGGCGATGTGCGGGTGCTGCGCGCGCGGGCGGTTCCCGAGGGCTTTCACGCGCGCCGGTCGGCGTCCGGCAAGCGCTACCGCTACCGGCTGGCGTGGGGACAAACGCTGCCTCCCTGGGAGGCCCAGCGGCGATGGCTGGTCGCCCACCCACTCGACGCGGCCGCGATGGCTTCAGCGCTCGCCACGGTGGCGGGCGAGCAAGATTTCGCGGCCTTTGCGCTCTCCGGGCACTCCGGGCGGGGCGCCCGGGGCACCGTGCGAATCATCACCTCGGCATACCTGCGCGTGCACGGCCGGAGGTTCGACCTGGTCCTCGAGGGGGACGGGTTTCTGCGCGGCATGGTCCGGCGCATCGCCGGTGCGCTCGTGGAGATCGGCCGCGCCGCGCAACCCCCCGGGTGGATTGTCGCCATGCTCGACGACCCCGCCACCAGGCCATCCGCACCCACCGCACCCGCGCGCGGCCTCACCCTCGAACGCGTCTTTTACGACAGCTGACAGTCAACAGGTTTCCCCCAACCGCCCTCACAGCCACCAGCTCCCTCACCCACCCGGGGAACTCTCAGGAGATGCGCCGCGAGCTGTGCGATGTGGGCTGTAAGCTGTCGGCTCTGAGCTGTCCTCCCCCGTGCTAGACTTCCGCGGCCCATGAAGGACGTGGATCGCCTCGCCGCACCAGGCACGCCCGAGCGCGAGCTGCTCGACCGTCTCGCGCCGCACGTTCTTCCCCGCCATGTCGCGATCATCATGGACGGCAACGGGCGGTGGGCGCGCCAGCGCGGCCTGCCACGCGCGGAGGGGCACCGCGCCGGGATACGGGCCGTGCGCGACACCGTGGAGTCCGCAGCCAGGCTGGAGCTCGAGGCGCTCACGCTCTACGCCTTTTCGACCGAGAACTGGAAGCGTCCCCGCTGGGAGGTGCGCACCCTGATGGCGCTGCTCAAGGAGTACCTGGCCAAGGAGCTGCGCACGATGGTGGACAACAACATCCGGTTTCGCCCTATCGGCCGGCTCGGGGAGCTCGAGAGCGAGATCCAGGATGGCCTCGCTCACGCAGTGGAGGTCACGAGCGCCAACACGGGCCTGGTGTTCCAGATCGCGCTCAACTACTCCGGCCGCTCGGAATTGGTGGACGTGACGCGGCGCGCGGTGACCGCGGCCCACCAGGAGCGACTCTCTCCCGAGAGCGTTGACGAGGAGTGGGTGGCGGCCCATCTGACCACCGCCGGGATGCCAGATCCCGACCTCCTCATCCGCACGTCGGGTGAGCTGCGCATCTCGAATTTTCTTCTCTGGCAGATCGCCTACGCCGAGCTCTACTTCACGCCGGTGCTCTGGCCAGACTTCACCACCCGCGACCTGATTCAGGCGGTGGCTGACTTCGCGCGCCGCGAACGCCGCTACGGCGGCGTGGTCGAGCACGGCCAGGACGAGAACGACGAGGCCGCCGACTGATGGGAGCGCGCGAGGCCACGGCTTTTGCGCTCCTGCCCGTCGTTCTAGGCGCCATCGTCTTCCTCCCGCCCTGGGTTTACCTCGGAATGGTGTGGGTGATCACGCTGCTCGCCGCGCGCGAACTGCTCGCGCTGTTCCGCCGCCTGGCCCACCCGGCGCCGCTGCGTCCGACGCTGCTGACCCTTGCCGTGCTCCTCCCCGCTCTCTGGCTGGGCGGCCTCCCGCGGGCGGGTGCGGTCCTCGCCCTCGTCGTGCTCGCCGTCCCGCTCGTCTACCTCCTCGGACGCTACCCCATCCAGGGCGCCTCGCCCGCCATCGCTGGCGCCACCTTCGTGGCCGTCTATTTCCTGGTGACCGGGGGGGCGATGGGCTTCCTGCGCACCGCCTTCCCGGGGACCCTGGGCATCAAGGTCGTGCTGATCCACTGCATCGGCATCTGGGCCGGGGACACCGGTGCGTACTACCTTGGCAGCCGGTACGGCCGGCACCGGCTCGCCCCGCGCGTCAGCCCCAAGAAGTCGTGGGAAGGCATCGTGGGCGGCACGCTCCTGACGGCCTTCGGGGTGTGGCTGTGCCGCACGGTTTTCATGCCGGAGCTGCCCGTGAGGACGACGGTGGCCCTGGTGGCGCTGCTCAGCGTTCTCGCGCCCCTCGGTGACCTGGTGGAGTCGCTGTTCAAGCGTGACGCGGGGGTCAAGGACTCGTCCGACCTGATCCCCGGGCACGGCGGGTTCCTGGACCGCAGCGATTCGCTCTTCTACGCCGCGCCGTTCGTGCTGGCGCTCTTCTTGGTGCTCGGGGTCGCGGTTTGAAACAGCTTGCGATCCTCGGCTCCACCGGCTCGATCGGCACGGCGACCCTGGATGTCGTGGCACGGTTCCCGGAGAAGTTCGGCGTGGTGGCCCTGGCCGCGGGCCGCAACGTTCAGCTCCTCGAGTCACAGATCCGCACCTGGCAGCCGCGCCTCGTCGCGGTTGCGGACGAGGCCGACGCCGCACGGCTACGCTGGGTTTTTCCGAAACTCGAGGTCGCCTCGGGCGCCGAGGGCCGGGAGGCGGTTGCCACCCATCCCGACGCCACGACAGTGGTGGCGGCGTTTGTCGGCGCCGTCGGCCTCGTGCCCACGTTCCGGGCGCTCACCCTCGGTCGCGAGGTGGCGCTCGCCAACAAGGAAACGCTTGTCGCGGCCGGCGAGCTCATGATCGCCGCCGCGGCGGCGAGCGGCGGCCGGGTCCTGCCCATCGACTCGGAGCACAACGCGCTGCACCAGGCGCTGCGCGTGGGGCCACCGGAGGCCGTCCGCCGCCTCATCCTCACCGCCTCGGGTGGCCCCTTCCGCACCTTCTCGGGCGAGGCGCTCAAGACCGTGACGGTCGAGCAGGCGCTCGCGCACCCGACCTGGCGCATGGGCGCCAAGATCACCATCGACTCGGCCACGATGATGAACAAGGGTCTCGAGATCATCGAGGCGCATCATCTGTTTGCGATGCCGGAGGAGCGCATCGCCGTGGTCGTCCATCCCGAGAGCCGGGTGCACTCGCTGGTGGAGTACACCGATGGAACGCTCATCGCCCAGCTCTCGGTCAACGACATGCGGTTCCCGATCCTGTATGCGCTCTCCTACCCGGAGCGCCTTCCGTCGCCGCTCGGATTCCTCGACCTTGTCGAGGTGGGCGCCCTCCACTTCGCGCCCGCCGACGAACGGCGCTTCCCCTGCCTGCGGCTTGCCCGCGAGGCCCTGCGCACCGGGGGCACCTTGCCCGCGGTGCTGAACGCCGCCAACGAGGTTGCGGTCGCGGCCTTCCTCGCCCACCGCCTCCCCTTCACCGGCATCCCGGCGGTTGTCGAGGCAACGATGGCGCGCGAGGCGGCGCGGGCGCATACTCTGGCTGCGCTGGAGGACGCCCTGGCGGCCGACGTGCGAGCTCGAGCCTGGGCCGAGGAGCTGGCCGCGAAATACCCCTCCGGCGTCACAGGTTCCTCGTGAGTATGTGGGTGGTGCGATGCTCCTGAACCTCCTCTCGCTGGTGATCGTGCTGGGCGTCCTGGTGTTCATCCACGAGGGCGGGCACTTCCTCGTGGCGCGGGCGCTCTCGGCACGCGTCAGCGTATTCTCCCTCGGGTTCGGACGACGCCTTTTCGGGGTCGTGCGCGGCGGCACCGACTACCGGGTCAGCCTGGTCCCACTCGGCGGCTACGTTCGCATCCACGGGCTGGGTCCCGACGAATCGGACGTCGTGGGCAAGGAGGACCAGGCACCCGAGCCACTGCTGCCGCGCTGGCGCCGTGCTCTGATCCTGCTCGCGGGACCGGCCGCCAACATCGTCGGTGCGATCACCTTCACCGCATTGGCGTTCCTGGTCGGCATGCAGGTGCCGGTCTGGCAGGACCAGGCCCCTGAGGTGGCATGGGTGGACCCACGCTCCCCCGCCGCGGACTCCGGGATGCGGGCTGGAGATCTGGTCCAGGCCGTGGACGGCCAACCGGTAGAGACCTGGCGGGAGCTGGACATGGCCACCCTGGGCTCGCCGGGACACCCGCTCGTGCTTCGCTTCCGGCGTGACGGGCAGGAGCACGAGGTGACCCTCACCCCCCGCACCATGACCCGCTACGAGGCGGGTTACGCCGGGCTGGCCCCGGCGATTCCCGCCGAGGTCCCGGGCGTGCAGGGCGGCAGCCCCGCCGAGAAGGCCGGGCTGCGCGCGGGGGACCGGATCCTGGCGGTGAATGGCGAATCGGTGCGACACTTCTTCGATGTCATGCGGCTCGTCAGCGCGAGCCCCAACCGTGAGCTCACCCTGACGATCCGGCGCGGTGGCGAGACTCTCACCGTACGCGCCACCCCGAGGGACGTGGACGGCCAGGGCAAGCTCGGAATCCCGGTCCCCAACCCGACCGTGGTCAAGCGGCTTGGCGTGGGCGCGGCGCTGGTCGAGTCGGTGCGGGAAAACGAGCGCATTACCCGCGAGACGTTCGCCGTGATCGGCCGCATGCTGAGCGGCCGTGCGTCCCTCAAGCAGATGTCGGGGCCCATCGACATCGCCCGCGTGTCGGGGGACGCGGCGCGCATGGGGACCGTCTCGTTCATCGTGCTGCTCGGCTTCATCTCGCTCCAGCTCGCGATATTCAACCTGCTCCCCGTCCCGGTGCTGGACGGCGGTCATCTCGCGGTGATCGGCGTGGAGTCGGTGCTGCGGCGCGATTTCTCCGAGAGCACCAAGGTGCGGCTTCTGAACATTGGCTTCTGGCTGATCATCGCGCTGCTGGTCGTGGTCATCTTCAACGACCTTGCCAAGACCTACCCAATCCTCGACCGCCTCGTGCCCGGCAGGGCAAAGTAGCGACCACCCACACACTTGAGGAGTGGGGCTTGCGCTCAAGCAAGAGAGAGCCACGGCCCGGTGAACCTACGGGAAGGTTAAGGATTGTGGTTTTCTCAGGCGGCATTGGCCTCAGGTCCCAGGCCTGAAGCCCGCCTTTCACTGCCAGGAACGCAGGCGGGCCAGGGCCGCCCGCACCAGCTCGTTGTCCTCGCCGGGAGGGATCTCGAGGATGACCGGCAGCGCGGCGCAGCGCCCGTCGGTCAGCAACGTGCGGTAGAAAACCTCGCCCAGGAGCCCCTCCCCCGGCGGCGTATGCCGGTCGCGGTGGGAGCCCAGCTCCACCGAGGTGTCGTTGCCGTGCAACAGGTCGGGAACCTCCCGTTCCCAGTGCTCCCCGACCTCCCCGAGCGCCCTCTCCCAGCCGTCGCCCCGCAGGTCGAAGCCGGCGCCCCAGAGGTGCGCCGTGTCCAGGCAGATGCCTGTTCTTCGAAAGGCAGCCCTCTCGATGAGGCGGGCAAGCTCCCCCGGCGTGCGGCCGAGCTGACCGCCCGCCCCCGCGGTCCCCTCCACCAGCAGCCTCGCCGCTCCACGGCCGGCCTGTTCGAGTGCCTCGCTGATCGCCGCGCGGCAGCGCGCTTCCGCCTCGGAACGGTCACCTGCGCCCGCCGACCCCGGGTGGAGGACCACCCCGGCCAGGCGGAGCCGCCCGGCTCGCCGCAGCTCCTCCGAGAGGACCGCGATGGAGCGGGCGCGCAGCGCGTCGTCGGCGCTGGCCAGGTTCAGCAGGTAAGGCGCGTGGGCGAAGCACAGGCCATCCAGGCCGGCGCTGCGCGAGGCCGCCCGGAAGGACGTCACCTGCGGCCCAGCGAGGGAAGGCGCGGCCCAGCGCCCGGGGGGACGCAGGAAGATCTGGAGCGCCTCGCATCCGGTGGCGACGGCCGCCGAAACCGCACGCGTGACGCCCCCGGCCACAGAGAGGTGCGCTCCGAGTCGAGGCACGATCCAATATGCTACCCTGACCGCGCGATGGGAGCGGGGCGTTTTCTGCGCTGGCTGGCGGCGGTCTTCGGCCTGATGATCGGTTGTGGGGTGGCCGTCTGGGTCGTGCTATGGGTGAGCCTGCGCTCGTCGGCTGCCCACGTGCCCAGCGTCGCCGGGATGGAGACCGCCCACGCCGCCGCGGTGATCCAGAATGCCGGGCTCGTGGCCAGGATTCAGCAGGGGGTCTTCGACCCCAACGTTCCTGCCGGCCGGGTCGTGTCGCAGCGCCCCATCGTTGGGTTCGAGCACAAGCGCGGCGGCACCGTGCTGCTCTTTCCGTCGCTCGGGACGGCCGTGCAGAAGCTCGCGGACCTGACCGGCCTGCCGCTCTCCCTGGCCGAGGCCGAGTTGGAGTCCGAGCACCTTACCGTGGACCGGCGCTGCGAGGTGGAGGGGCAGGCCGATGGCGTGGTGGTCCTCGCGCAGATGCCCGGTCCCGATACGCTGGTCGCCCCCGGGTCGGCGGTCACGCTGCTGGTGAACCGAACCCCGCGAGAGAAGCGCTTCGTGATGCCGGACTTCGTAGGCAAGGCGGAGAACGATGCCGCCCGCGCCCTGCAAAACCTGGGGTTTCAGCTCGCCACGGTGCAGCGCGTGTCCTACCCGGGCGTCCCTGCCGGGACGGTGCTCCGGCAGGATCCCCAGGCCGGAGGCCCGGCGGCGCTGGCCTCCGTGGTGGGCCTGTGGGTGAGCAGATGAAGCGGGTCAAGGTCGCCCCGTCGCTGCTGGCGTGTGACCTGGGTCACGTTTTCGACGAGGTGCGCTCCGCCGAGGCCGCCGGTGCCGACCTGCTGCACTTCGATGTGATGGACGGCCACTTCGTTCCCAACCTGACATTCGGGCCGGGCCTGTGCGCGGCGGTGCGGCGCCTGACCGCGCTGCCTTTGGATGTCCACCTGATGGTCACCAACCCCGACGATCTGCTCGAGCCGTTCGTGCAAGCCGGGGCGAACCGCATCTCGGTGCATGTCGAGGCCTCCACCCACCTGCACAGGAGCCTGACCCGCATCCGTGCTCTTGGAGCCCAGCCCGGGGTTGCACTCAACCCCAGCACGCCGACCTCAGCCCTCGAGGAGGTCTGGCCCTTCGTGGACTTCGTCCTCGTGATGACTGTGAACCCGGGGTTCGGCGGCCAGCACCTGATCCCCGAAGTCCTCGACAAGATCGCCAGGCTGCGCGCCGTCCGCGACCAGAAGGGCATCACCGCCGAGCTCGTCGTGGACGGCGGTGTGGACGCGGCCAACGCCAGGCAACTCAGGGATCTCGGGGTGGACGTCCTTGTGGCGGGCACATGGGTCTTCGCGGCCAGCGACCGGCGCCGCGCCGTCGCGGTGTTGCGGGGGGAGGATGGCTCATGAGGCGGTTGCTCGCGGCGGCCGCGCTGCTGCTTCTGGCAGCGTGCGCCGCCAAGAACAAGAACCCTGAACAGGGCTTTCTCAACGAGGTGGGCTCCCAGTCCAAGGAGCAGATCCTGGCCAAGGGCGACGAGTTCGCCGCCAAGAAGAAGTGGGAGGAGGCACGGAAGTATTACGCGTTCCTGGCCGACTCCTTCCCCAACGACCCGGTTGGGCGCAAGGCCGCGATCAAGGTCGCCGACACGTTCTACAACGCCCGCGACCCGGAGAGCCTGACCGAGGCACAGCTGCGCTACAAGGACTTCGCGAACCGCTTCCCCAATGACCCGAGCCGTGCCTACGCCCTCCTGATGCTCGGCAAGGTGAGCTACGCGCAGCGCAAGGGCCCCCTGCGCGACCTCACGGCGCTCCGGGAGGCCGCGGAGAACCTCAAGCAGGAGGTGCAGCTCTTCCCCAACTCGCCGTACACCAAGGAGGCCAGGGAGCTCCTGTCCAAATGCTTGGAGGATCTTGCGAAACACGAGTACCTGATCGCCTCCTACTACGCCAACGTCGGAGCGTGGGCCGGGGCGAGACAGCGCCTCGAGTTCCTTTTCGCCAACTACCCTGACACCGAAACGGCGAAGACGGCCGCTTCTCTGATGAAGAAGGTTCAGGAGCGCTTCAGTCCGCCTCCCATGCCGTCGCCCACGCCGACTCCAACGAAGAAATCGGCCCGCTGAGTTTGACGAACGCGCTGTAGATACGCTATTTTGGTCGTGGAGTCACTACGCCATGCGGAACTGGAGGACTGCCATGGGCCGCGCAATGCTCGCCATCCTAACCGTGGTCTGCGTCAGCTGGACCGCGGCGGGTCAACCAGTCAACCCTCCACCACAGCCCCTCCACAAGGTCGGCGACCACTGGACGCCGTACGATCCCCCCGCGGACATTCCTGCCGATGCCCAGGTCTATGTCATCGTGAAGGGCGACACGCTCTGGGCCCTCGCAAAGAAGTTCCTGGACAACCCCTACCTCTGGCCGCAGCTCTGGGAGAAGAACAAGTACATCCGCGATGCGCACTGGATCTACCCCGGTGATCCCCTTGTCGTAGGGGTCAAGGCGGCCGAGGCCGCGGCGCCACCGGCGCCGGCCCAACCACAAGCGCCGACCGCGCCCGCCGCCGCCGTAGCGCCCGGAGCCGCTGGAGCCCCGGGCGGCGCCGGAGCCCCCGGAGCTGCTGGAGCCGCGGGCGCCGCCGGAGCCCCCGGAGCCGCGGGCGCCGCCGCAGCGCCCGGAGCCGCTGCCGTGCCCGGTGCCGAGGGCCCGGCCGGCGAGCTGGTCGCTGTCGGATCCGAAGACGACATCTACTGCTTCGCCTACCTCGACCCCAAGGACACTAGGCCTCAGCTGACCCTCACTTCGGCCGAGGCTGTGCAATACCAGGCGGGCTTCAGCACGAACGACATCGTCTACATTTCGGGAGGCGAGGCGGAGGGTGTCAAGGCGGGGCAGGAGTACTTCATCACCCTGCCAGTCCGGAAGCTGCGCCACCCGGTCACGAACGCCGTGCTCGGCACCGTCGTGCGCTACCTGGGCCACGCCCGCGTGCTGTGCACCCAGGACCACACCGCAACGGCGGAGATCGTCGCATCCTGCGATGCGATTCCCATCGGGGCCTGGCTCAAGCCCTTCGAGGCCATCCCGATACCGATGACGGTGCTGACCCCGCCGGCGACGCGCTGTGATCCTTCGAGCACCAACGCCAGGGGCTACATCACCTACTCGAAGGACGACGATGTCGCCTTTGGAATGGACCACATGATCCTCATCGACCTGGGTGAGGCGGACCAGGTCGCTCCGGGCACCCTGTGCCTGATCTACCGCGACAACCCGCGCGCCGGCGCCCCCCGCCTGCTGCAGGGCGAGCTGGCGGTCCTCACCACGGGCGACCACTGGGCCACTGCGAAAGTGATACGATCCATCGGCCCGATGTACGTGGGGGATCGGGTCCAGGTGAAGTGAGCCCTTCCACCGTCGACGAACGCCGCGCAGCACTGCGCGAAGTGGGAGACGCTCTTGGGAGCGTGGCTGATGCCTTGCTCGACCGCGGGCTGCAGCTGGAAGAAGCCCTGAACGTCTTCGAGGTGCGCTACGTGCGCGCCGCCGTTGCTCGCCACACGGGGAACCTCTCGCAGGCGGCCGCCGCCCTCGGGATCCACCGCAACACGCTGCGTGCCAAGCTGCAACGCAACGGGCAGCGCAGCCGGAAGAGCGCGTAGGGACCTCATGTTCGGCGGGCGGCAGGCCGCCGCGGTGTGGGGCAGCTTCGCCCTCGGCTCAATCCTGGTTGTGCTGACGAACCAGCCTGGTAAGGCTCAGCGCCTTGCATCGCCGTTGGTCGAGACCACCCCCGGCGTTGCGATTCCGGTGGAGAGCAGCCCCTTCGACGAGTCCACTCCCTTCGAGCAGCGAGTCATCGCCGCGGCCACCAGGGAGGGTCTCGACCCGGCGCTCGTGCTCGCCGTGGTGGAAGTCGAGTCGCGGCAGGCGACCGACGCGGTCTCCCCCAAGGGCGCCGTCGGCCTCATGCAGGTGCTTCCGGAGACCGCCGCGGAGATCGGCTTTCCGGACGCCGCGGACCCCGCCCGCAACCTGAAGGCGGGCTGCCGCTACCTGGCCGCGCTGCTCGAGAGCTTTGGCGGTGATGTCGAACTGGCCCTGGCTGCCTACAACGCAGGCCCGGGGGCCGTCCGCCGTTGGGGAACCGTGCCGCCCTATCGTGAAACCAGGACTTTCATCGCGCGGGTCAGCGCCGTGTATCAGAGGCTAACCGGTTTGGAGCTTGGCGGAGCGAGTCGCTTCACGTATCAGCCTTCAGCGATCCTTTGAGCCTTCGTTGCCCTTCGGGGATCCTTCCTTGTTCTCGGGCTCACCCTTGAGCGAGTTTCTGAAGTTCCTGATGCCCTCACCGATGCCCTTGCCCAGCTGCGGAAGCTTGCCGGCGCCGAAAATGATGATCACGATCAGGAGGATCAACAAGAGCTCCGGCACGCCAATCGTTCCGAACATGTGGCTTCCCTCCGGCAGCGATTATAGCCCCTGCGGATCGGCAACGGCCCGACACAGTTCGTCGGGCGCGCGCAGCGCGGCGAGCGCCTCTCTCGCGCGCTCGCGGACGTCCGGCAGCCAGCGCAGGTAGCCGCTTCGGCCGGAGGCGGCCAGGCGGAGGAAAGTGCCGATGACCTTCAGGCCGCGCTGCGCGGCACATTCGAGGTATCGCCGCTCCCAACCCGCCGCCCAGCCGAAGCGGGCCGCCGCCCGCGCCAGCCAGGCGTTCTCGCCCCCGGCCAAAGACGCTCCGGCGCGCTCCCGGAGGAGCGAGGCAAGGTCGTAGGTATCCGGGCCTCCGCGCATGTCCTGGAAGTCCAAGGCCCAGACCCTGCCGTCCTGCAGGAAGAGATTGTTGAAGTGGAAGTCACGGTGCACCAGCCGGTAGGGGTGGGCGGCGAGACTTCCGGCGAGCCCGTCGAGAAAAGCCCCCACCTCGGGCTCTCCTCGCACCCCGTCCGGAAGGGCAAGCTCCTCGAAAACCGCAAGCTCCTTCCGGAAGAACGCCGCGTCGAAGGGTGCGGTGGGGAGGTCCGCAAAGTCGCAGGCCTGGAACGCCGCGAGGGTATCCAACGTCAGCGCCAGCACCCCTTCGCCCGTCGCACGGAGGGCCCTTTCCAGGTCATCATCACCGACGTCGCGGCTTGCCGTCACTAGACCATGCCTGCCCAGGGGCTGTGGAATGGGCAGGTGGCGCTCCCGCCCCCAAACCTGGACGCGGTGGTCCCGGTCCGCCTGCGGCTCCTGCCCGTCGGGGTACTGGACCGCGACGATCGTCGTGCCCCCAGCGAGAAAGACGCGGAAGAACCTGCGGTGCGAGGCGTCGCCGGCCAGCTCCGCCACACTCGACGGCACGATGCCAAGGGCCGCGAGGCCGGCTTCCAGGGTTCCCACGATGAGGCATGGTACCCCGGCGGCGCGGAAATTGGGCGCACCCGGCGATGGTTTCCCGAAGCGTGAAGATGCGAGGACCGACCCCGGACGGACCAACCCTGCTGATCCCGTTGATCGAGGCGCTTGCCTCTCAGATCGAGTCCGACCCTGAATTGCAGGCGGCGTGCGACGCCCTGCAGCGCCACGGGTTCTCCCCCCTGGTCAGGGTCGAGCTCGTGCCGGTTGGTGAAGGGCCCCGCGTGGTGGCCGCCGACAGGCGGGAGGGCGTGCCACAATGGAGTCAGAAGGATGCGGACTTCCTGCGCTCCGTGGGGATCGCGAGTGAAGGCACGGATGCGAACCCAACCCCCTCTCAACCTCGTCGGCGCCAGCCGCGCTGAGCTCGTCGAGCTGCTCGGCGAGCTCGACACCCGCCCCTACCGCGCCGACCAGGTCTACCACTGGCTCTCGCGCCGCCTTGCCGGCAGCCTCGACGAGATGACCAACCTTCCAAAGCCTTTGCGCGAGGCGCTCGCCCTCCGTGCGGTCGTGCGCGACCCGGAGGTCGTTGACGTCCGGCGCGGCGGCGAGGGCACCGCCAAGTTTGCCCTTTGCTACCCCGACGGCGCCGTGGTCGAGGCTGTGGCGATGCCGATGGAGGGGCACACCACCGTATGCCTTTCTTCACAATCCGGCTGCGCGGTTGGCTGCGTATTCTGCGTCACCGGCGTCCTGGGGGCCGGCCGCAACCTCTCCGGCGGCGAGATCTTCGGCCAATACCGGTCGATCATGCGCCACGAGGGCCTGGTCGGAGCCTCGGTCAACGTGGTGTTCATGGGCATGGGCGAGCCGCTCCTGAACGTGCCCGGCGTCACCCGAGCGGTGGAGCTGCTCTCCGAGACCGTGAGCCCTCGTCGAATCACCGTCTCGACGAGCGGTATCGTTCCGGGTTTGCGGAAGCTCGCCGGGCTCGAGCGCCGTCCCAAGCTCGCGATCTCGCTCAACGCCACAACCCAGGAGCAGCGCAAGGCGCTGATGCCCGCCGCGGCGCGGTGGACCCTCGACGAGCTGCTCGACGCCCTGCGAACGTTCCCGCTCGAGCGCGGGCGCCGCATCACCGTCGAGTACGTCATGCTGGCCGGGATCAACGACTCCATGGACGACGCACGCCGCCTGCCGCGCCTGCTGCGCGGAATCCCGTGCAAGGTGAACCTCATCCCGCTCAACCCCGACGAGCGCTACCTCCCCGGCTTTGCCGCGCCGGACGAGGAGACGATCAGTGCGTTCGCCGGGGTCCTCGCCGCGGCCCACGTCAACGTCACCGTGCGCTGGAGCAAGGGGCGCGACGTCTCGGCCGCCTGCGGCCAGCTCCGGGGACGGATTCAAAGGGAGGGTGCCGCTCCCGACACCCACGCTACGTCGCAGTAGCAGCCGAATCTCGTCGTCGCTGTCATCTGATTTTCCCGGCGGATGGCTTCGCGCGCTCACTCCGCTCGCGACGCCTGCGCGAGCGACCGAGCAGCGGCGCTCACCGTGGGGTCCCCTCGCCATTCCCCGCCTGCGCTGCGCTACGGCAGGGCTGCCGACACCCCACGGCGACCGTCGCGCTCGGGACCCGCTCGCTCCGGCGCGATGGCTTCGCCACCCTCCGGGCGGAATCACCCCCGCCCACCCGGTACGCGATTGGCCTGCCCTCGTCGCCTCGCGCTGCCTGGACGTATGACCTTCCGGTCCTTGACGTCGCGCTTGGGGAGGCGGGCTTTCAATCCGCCGGTGCCGCGGGTGGCCAATTCCTCCGGAGCCCGCGGGTACCGGACGCGCGAGCCGCGTTGGGGAGACGGCGGTGCAGCTTCACGCGAACGCCGAGGGGCCACGACGCGGATCGCGCTGTCCGGTCACGGGCGAAGGAGTGTGCGGCCGCAGGCCGCGGGGGCGGCCAAGGCCGCACGGCTAGCCACCCGCGGCAGCGGCAAAAAACAAAAGCGTCATGCTGTGAAAGAAAACTTTGGCCGCGAGCCCGCGGGGCACGACAAGTCAGAAGCGAAGGTTTCGAGAAACTACGGGGTGGTGGGGCGGAGTCCCTAGGTCAAGAGGATCGCGCTCCATTGACGTCCGGCGTCTTTCCCATCGCGCCGGTAGGAGTGGTGCGAGGGCGAGCACGCGGTACACCCCTCCAGCACCCGGACGCGCGGTGCGGCGACGCCGAGCGCGGCCAGCCGGCCTCGGGCCCAGCGCGCGAGGCCCACCGCGCCGTTGCCCCGCCACTCCTCGCCCTCCACGGGGTGCCTGCCCAGCGCAGCGACGACCTCTTCGCCGACGCGATAGTGGCAGGGCCCCACACCGACCCCGATCACGGCATGGACGCTGTGGCTTGGCACGCCGTACTCCACCCCCATACGGCCGACCACGATGTCCAGCACGTCGGCGGCGAGGCCCCGCCAGCCGGCGTGCACGATGGCAACCACGCCGCCGCCGGCCAGCGCGATGGGTAGGCAGTCGGCGGTCCGCACGGTAAGGGCCACAAACGGCTCGGCGGTGAGCAAGGCATCACAGGTCCCCACCACGTGCGGTCCGGGTCCGATTCGTTCCGAGGCGCTGAAGGAGAAGGTAAGGCGCGTATGGACCTGGCGCGCGTACAGAACGGGCACCTTCCGCCCGACGAGGCGTGCGATGGCGTCCCCGGCCGCAACCGCGAGCGCACACGAGTCGAGACCCCGCGCAGCGCTGCCCGCATCGCCGAAAACGGCAATCCCGCCCGGCACGGGGACCGCGACGACACCACTCCCACCGGCAGTTTCGGCCACCACGCTATGCTACACTCGCCCGGCGGAGACTGCGGTGGAGTTGCCAGCGACCGGGCTCGAGGCCCACGCACCCCTCACGACCCCGGCCACGGGTTTCCCTGCACCTCGCGAGGACCTGAGGCCACCGCCCGCGGGCGCCTGCCGCCTCTCCCCATCCGCATGATCCTCCTCGAGAAGATCACCAAGTCCTACAATGGCCGCCTGGCGCTGCGGGGGATCAGCACCAAGGTGGAGAGGGGCGAGTTTATCTACCTCACGGGCCCGTCCGGGGCCGGGAAGAGCACGTTCCTGCGCTTGCTTTACCGCGCGGAGCTTCCGGACTCCGGGCGCATCGTGGTCAACGCCTCAGACCTCCCTGGGCTGCGCCGCCGGGACGTCGCCGAGTTCCGGCGGCGGCTGGGCGTGATCTTCCAGGACTTCAAGCTCCTGCGTCGCCGGACGGTGGCGGAGAACGTGACCTTCGTGCTCTCCCTCCTCAACCTACCGGAGCGCGACCAGCAGCGCCGGGCCTACCTGGTGCTCAAGCAGATGGGCCTGCAGCATCGCATGAGCGCCTACCCGGACGAGCTCTCGGGCGGGGAGCAGCAGCGCGTGGCGATCGCGCGCGCCCTGGTGCTGCAGCCGGACCTCATCCTGGCCGACGAGCCGACGGGAAACCTCGACCCCGAACGCTCGCACGAGCTGCTCGAGCTTTTCAAGACCATCAACTACCAGGGGACCACGGTCGTGGTGGCGACCCACGACCGCGGGCTCATCGACGCCCACCCGGCCCGCACCCTTTTCCTGGACCGCGGCAACCTGGTGAAGGATGCGTGGGGGCCGTTCCAGTGAACCGTCATTCCTGGCGCGAGGTGAGACGGCAACTGCGCGAGTCCGGTCCTGCCGGGTTCGTGGCAATCATCCTGGTGATGGTGGCGAGCGCCTGGGGCGGCGTCCTGTGGACCGTACGTGCGTGGGTGAATTCGGAGCTGCTCGCGACCGACCGACCGACGACCGTGGTAGCCGTCGCGCGCGGCACCGCGGACGCGGCGGCCCTGAGGGACTTGTTCCACACCCGATTCCCCGGCCTCGCCACGGTCTCGCTCGCACCGCGCAAGGTGCAGGAGGAGCTGGCGCGCTGGTTCCCCGAGCTCTCGACTGTCCTGCTGACGCTCGATGAGCGGAGCTTCCCGCCGATTCTCCAGGTCGAGGTGGCACCGGGACAAGAGCAGGCTGTTACCGCGTTCCTTCAGGCCCGCCCCGAGGTCACGATGGTCGAGAGTTCACGCGGGTGGCAGGCACGGCTCCACGAGGCCGTGTCGCGCTTCTTCGTCGCGGGCTTCGTGCTTGCCTTCACGCTTCTCGCGGGGTGCTGCATCGTGGTCCTGCTGGTCGTGCGCCTGCTTGTGCTCAATCACGCCGACGAGATCGCGATCATGCGGCTCATCGGCGCGCACGAGGGCGAGATCCGCCGGCCCTACCTGATCTCCGGCTCGTTGCTCGGGTTCGCGGGCGGTCTGCTGGGCGCGGGCCTCCTCGTCGGGCTCCAGCTCACCCTGCGTGCAGCGCTGCCGACGCTTGCGGTCGAGAACTGGCTGCTGGCGGCCTTGCCGCCCGCCGGAGGACTGGCCGCCGCCGCCGGCGCGGCCCTTGGCCTCGCCTCGCTGCCCAAAGAACCCTGAAGCCCGCCCACCCACCAGGATTCAGGCTCCGGGCTCCAGGCTACAGGGAACTGATCTCCTCCCTGAGATTCCTCGCGTGCCGCCGGAATGGTCTTGCCCGGAGTCTGCAGCCCGTAGCCTGTACCCCGTTTCTGGGTTAGGGCTGCACCAGGGGGTTGACCTTGCGGAGGAACTCGCCCGCCTTGCCGCCGCCTTCCAGCAGGGAGATCGCGCGGGCCAGGCGGTCCACCAGTGCCTTGACGGCCGGCATGCCCTTGCCCGCTTCGATGTCCGCACGCGCGATGCGGTACTGCTTCTCGACCGCAACCGAGCCGGCCAGCCCGACGGACTCGTCGGCCAGCTTGCGAACGTTCTCGGCCAGGGCGAAGAGCGAACGCAGCGAGGACCCGGATGTGCCGCCTGCGGCGGAGCCCGAAGGGGCGTTCTGGCCGGGCTTCTCCTCGACCGGACGCAGCGCGATCAGCCCCGAGGTGACGAGGCCGTAAAGCACCTTGCAGACGTCGAACGCCGGCAGGCCAGTAGCCCCTTCGAGCCTCTTGATGGAGAGCTGGCCATCGACCTTGGTCACCACGGCCCACTCCTGAGGGGAGAGCGTGATCTGATCCTGGCCGGGCTCGCGAGGCAGGAAGTACGGGACCGCATCCAGGTTGGGGATCTTGCGCTGCAGGACGCGGTACTCGTCGATCCGGCGTGCGGCCTCCATCATGAGGCTCGTGTTCGACTTGGTGATCGTCACGCGGTCGGGCGCGACGTTGGCGGTGAAGATGAACTGTCCCTTGCGCCAGGTGGACATTTCGTACACCGCCAGCTCGCCGTTCAGCTTGCCTGCGGCCGCGTCCACGATCTGCCCGTCCTTCAGGTAGATTTTCCCGTCCGCACCCTCGCCCGAAATCGTGAAGACGCCGGTCTTGCCCGACACGCTTACGAGCTGGATCACGTCGGGCAGTGCGATGTCGGCGAGAGAGCCTTGCAGCGCCATGGTTGCTCAGTGCGCAGGCAAGGCGGACGGGATCACCGCCGCAGCGAGCTGGGGAGCTCGACGGCAGCGGCGCGCTCGTACCTTGCCCACGCCGTTGAAACCTAACACACGCCCGTCGCGAGCGTCAAGGTAAAACGCGGCGTACGTGGCACAGCGCGATGGCCAGTGCATCGGCGGCATCGGAGGGCGGCTCGGCCGCAAGACCGAGCGCATGCCGTACTATGTACGCGACCTGTCGCTTCTCCGCGCGCCCGTGGCCGACCACGGCCGCCTTGACGCGGGCCGGCTCGTACTCCACCACCTCGCCGCCCCAGCGTCCGAGCGCCGCGAGGAGTGCGCCACGCGCCTCGGCGAGCGCCAGGGCGGCCTGCGGAAAACGACCCGCGAACGGCGTCTCGACAACGACGACGTCGGGGGAGAGGCGTGCGAGGAGCTCCTCGAGCTGCGCGGAGAGCGCCGCGAGAGCGGCGGGGCGGGAGAGGCCGCGATTCGGGAGCAGCCGGCCGAACTCGACGGCGTTCACACGACGGGGGTCGCCCTCGAGCAGGCCCCAGCCGGTGACCCGCGAGCCAGGGTCGAGACCGAGGACCCGCGCCAGCTCAGCCGACCTCGAGCAGCTTCGTGTCGATGTCGAAGTTCGCCCAGACGTTTTGTACGTCGTCGTGGTCCTCGAAAGCGTCCATGAGCCGGACCATCTGCTCGGCGCGCTTGTCCTCGAGGCGCACCTGGGTGGTGGGGACCATCTCGACCTTCGCCCGCTCGACCTGGAAGCCGCGCGCCTCCAGCCCGGTCTTCACCTTGTGCAGGTCCTCGGGTGCGGTGTAGATCTCGTAGAGCTCCGGATCGTCCGAGAAGAGGTCCTCGGCCCCCACCTCGAGGACGGCCTCCATGACCTTCTCCTCGCTGCCGGCGCTCTTGGGCACGATGATGTAGCCCTGTTTCTTGAACAGGAACCCCACGCAGCCGGTCTCGCCGAGGTGGCCGCCGTGCTTGGTGAATAGGTGCCGTACCTCGGCGGTGGTGCGGTTCCGGTTGTCGGTCAGCACCTGAAGCATGACGGCCACGCCGCCCGGCCCGTATCCCTCGTACGTCACCTCCTCGTAGGCGACGCCGGGGAGCTCGCCCGTGCCGCGCTGGATCGCCTTGTTCATCGTGTCGCTGGGCATGTTCGCGGCCTTCGCGGCCTGGATGGCCGAGCGCAGGCGCGGGTTCCCTTCCGCGTCGCCGCCCCCCTCGCGCGCCGAGGTCGTCAGTTCGCGGATGATCTTGGTGAAGAGCTTGCCGCGCTTTGCGTCCAGCTTGCCCTTCTTGTGCTTGATCGTGCTCCATTTGTTGTGGCCCGACATGGCGACCCCCCACGCAACCCCGTGGTCCGTACGGCCGCATTGTACACCGCGGCAACGCCACACGCCCTCAGCGTTGTGCCAGCGAACCTATTGACTTGCCGGGGGTGCGCCACGACAATGAAATTGCTGTCTACTCGCCGGAACGGCGATCGGATGAGCCTGACTGTCCTTCTCCTCGACTACGACCCACGCACCGCCGCGCGCGTAGGCGAGGCCCTCGCACCCCTTGGGTGCCAAGTGGTCACGGTCAAGGACGTGGATTCCGCCGTTGCAGCCTGCGCGAAGGTCGAGCCACAGGCGGTCTTGACCACATCGGTGCTACCCCGTTTCAAGATCGAGGACGCGATCACCCAGCTGCGCGCCCGCGCCGGCCTTCGTACCACGCCGTTCCTCGTGCTCATGAGCGGGTACACGGGGCACGACCCGCAGGGCGACGCTCTCCGCCTCGGCGCCCAGGACATCGTCACCAAGCCCTTCTCCCCCGAGGAATTGCTGGCGCACGTCCAGGCGCTCCTCGAGAAGCCCCGAACCGAAGCGTCGGTGAGCGCGGACACCCGCCAGGAGGTCCTGGAGGCGCTCAAGCGCACCGCCGCGCCCGGAAAGGGCGCCGGGACCGTTACCTCGAAGGACCTCTTCGGCGACCTGCTCGCCGAAGAGCCGGCGGCGGTGCAGACCCAGCGCATTCGGGTCCCGTCCGCGCCCCCGGCCGCCCCGGTTGCGGCCCAGAGGTCCGCTGCTGAGGAACCGACCGACACATCCAAGGCAACGCTAAAGAAGCCCGCTGCCCAGTTCCCCGATGTGGATACCCTGCTGGAGCAGGCGCTGGGCAGCACGCGTCCCGACATCCGTGAGACCCAGCCCAGGCCCGCCAGGCCCCGCAAAGACACCGTTGAGGTCTCGGTCGACAAGCTTCTGGAGGACACGCTCTCCGGCCTCGACACCGGCAAGGCGCGGGCGCCTGCGGCCAAACCACCTGAGCCTCCTCCGACACCACCGAAGCCCGTGGTCCAGGCCCCCGGGCCTCCTCCACCCGTCCCGGAGCCTGAGCCAACACCGTTCGAGCTTGCGCCGAAGCCTCCGGAGCCGGCGCCCAGGCCGGTTGAGATCTCGCGGTCGCTGGGACAGCCGAAGCCGGCGACCGCCCCGGGGGTTGCCGTCCCGGGCGCCAAGCCGGTACCGGCTCCGCTGCCGAGCGGCACGCCGTTCGGCCAGTACGAGCTGATCGAGCTCATCGCCACCGGAGGTATGGCCGAGGTTTACCGGGCCCGCATGAGCGGCGTCGAGGGGTTCCAGAAGATCGTCTCGATCAAGCGGATCCTCCCCCACCTGACCGACAACGACGAGTTCGTCACGATGTTCGTGGACGAGGCCAAGGTGGCGGCCCAGCTCCAGCACCCGAACATCATTCACATCTACGACCTCGGCAAGATCGAGCGCTCCTACTACATCGCCATGGAGTACATCGACGGCAGGGACCTGCGCTCGATCCTCCGCACGCTGGAGGAGAGGCACGCCCGCTTGCCGATCGGCCTGGCCCTCTTCATCGCGTCGCACCTCGCCGCAGCCCTCGAGTACGCGCACCGGAAGCGCGATCTCCAGGGCAAGTCGCTTGGGCTGGTCCACCGCGACGTGTCCCCGCAGAACGTGCTCATCTCCTACGACGGGCACATCAAGCTGTGCGACTTCGGTATCGCCAAGGCCGCGTCCAAGGCCTCGCACACGCGCTCCGGGGCCCTCAAGGGCAAGCTGCAGTACATGTCCCCGGAGCAGGCCTGGGGCAAGGACATCGACAACCGCTCGGACATCTTCTCGCTCGGGCTCGTGCTCTACGAGATGCTGACCGGGCGCAAGGCCTTCGCCGGTGATTCCGAGCTCTCGATTCTCGAGCAGGTCCGCGCCCCGCGCATCATGCCGCCCCGCGAGTACGACCCGGCGATCCCGCCCGAGGTCGAGCGTGTGGTGATGACGGCGCTTAGAGAGAACCGAAACGAGCGCTACCAGAGCGCCGCCGAGCTCGGCACCGATCTCGGAAACATCCTGCAGGTAATTCGCCCGACTCCCGGGGCGAGCGAGCTGGGCGCGTTCCTGGCCGAACTGGTGGGCCGCGAACGCCCCGTGAGCTCGCCGCACATCCCGGCCCCGCGCCCGGCGATCACCCCCCCACCGCGGCCGCCAGCGCATCCACCGGGGGAGGAAACGCCGAGGCTCGCCCCGACGACGCCGGTACTGGCGAAGGAGTTCGCTCGCGAGGAGGCCCTGGCACTCCTCGCGCCGGCACGACGCAGCCGCACGGGTCTCGTCGTCGGTGCCGTGCTTGGCGTCGTGGCGGTCGTGGCCGGCGGCTGGTACCTTACACGCAGCAAAGGTCCTTCCCCCGGCGCCGTCGTGGAACCGACACCCGCTCCCGAGACCGTCGAGATGGCAAAAGAGGCGGCCCAGCAGGAGGTCGCCAAGCAGACACAGACGATGCGCCAGCGCCTCAGCAACGAGATCCTCAAACCGACTCCGGCGCCCGCGACGCGGCGGCCAGCCGTGGCCACGCCGGCGCGCGTGGCCGCAGCAATCCCCACGCCCCAGGCGCAGCCGACGGTTGTCCCCGCAGCGCCGGCGCCGCAACCGACCGCGGCGCCCGCCGCCGCGGTCCAGGAGCCGACACGAGCGCCTGCCGCGCCGACCCCAACCGAGCCGCCACCCACCCCGGTGCCGGCCACGCCGGCCCCCGAACCGGCACCCACCCGCGCGCCGCTCGTGGCCGAGCAGCCGTCGGTGAGGCAGGGCGACCTGGTGAATCTGGCGCCCGACGTGATACCGCCGGAAGCAGTGTTCAAACCGATGCCGACCTACCCGCCGCTCGCGGCGCGTCAGCACGTGGGTGGCATAGTGATCCTCGAGGCACTGGTCGACGAGAACGGCGCCGTGCAGGACGTGAAGGTGCTGCGCGGGGTCAAGCCCGACCTCGGACTCGACGCCGCCGCCGCCAACGCCGTACGAAGCTGGCGCTACAAGCCGGCCACCAAGAACGGCGTCCGCGTCAAGGTGCGGATCACCCAGCCCATCCCGTTCAGACTCATCCCGCTCAAACCCTGATATGGAGGCCAGACATGTCGGTTCTCACCGATCAGCAACGCAAGTTCTACGAGGACACCCGCAAGGTGACGCGGCAGGAGATCGAGGAGATCGAGAGCCAGATCCAGGAGGAGCTGCAGCGCGTCAAGCAGCGGATCGCCGAGCTGCAGGGCGCCCAAAAGGCCGCCCGCCAGATGTACGATGCGGCCTGTCAGCGCCTGGGGGTCCCCAACGACCTGGAAGAGCAGGGAAGCGAGTAGCCTGAGTCAGGGCGTCAGGTACCGAGGGACGACCCACACCGGGCGGTGTGGGTTGTTTGCGCTTCTGCTCCTGTGTTTCTGCACAGCACCGGCCGCCCGCGGCGTCAAAGATCAGGTCGGCGAAGTCGTGGCACCCGGCCCGGTGCGCCGTCTGGTGCCGCTGGCGCCGGACGTGACAGAGCTCGCCTTTGCCCTCGGCGCCGGAGAGAAAGTCGTCGCCGTAACGGCCGCGGCGGACTTCCCGCCCGAGGTCGCCAGGCTCCCCCGCATTGCCCCGGGCGATGCGGAGGCGATCCTCGCCCTCAAGCCCGACCTGGTTCTCGCCACCACCGCCGGCAATGACATGCGGGTGATCGAGCGGCTGCGCCAGCTGGGCACCCGCGTGTGCACCATGGACGTGACCTCGTGCGCGCGTCTGGAGGAGGCATGCCGCCTGGCCGGCGAGCTGACCGGTTTGCGGGCGCAGGGTGAGCACCTGGCGGGCGAGATCGGCCGGCGCTGCCGGAGCGCGGCCGCAAGGGCGCGGACGCTGCCCCGGCGCCGCGCGCTCTACGTCGTGTGGTGGGAACCCCTGATCGTGGCGGCGCCGGGTACGTTCCACGACGACCTGCTGCGGCATGCGGGTCTTGCCAACCTGGCCCCCGCCTCGGGGGGCCGCTACCCGCGCGTGGACCCGGAGCTGCTGCTCGACCCTCGCCTGGAGGTCGTGGTCGTCCCCGACGAACGCGACCTCCGCGCGGGCTACCGCAGCACCCTTGCCATGCCTGTCGGACAACGGCTTGCCTCGGGGAACGTGCGCGTGATCTGGCTGCCGGCCGACCCCGCCAGCCGGCCCGGACCCCGGCTCCCGGAGGCCCTGGAGGCGCTGGTGGCCGCGCGGGAGGCGGCTGAACGAGAGGGATCCGGGGTCCGGGGTCCGGGATCCGGGCGTCCACCCACCCGAGTCTCAACGGCGGCGCCAGCAGGGGGGAAGCCCGGATGAGGCATACCGCCGATCTCACGCTCGTCGCGGTACTGCTCGCCGCGGCGGCCGCCGCGCTGCTGATTGGGGGTCCGGCCGCCTCTCCACTGGAGGCGCTGGCTGCGCTCTCCGGCGGCGGGACACCTGAGGCGCGCACCATCGTCTTCGGCGTGCGACTCCCCCGCCTCGCTCTCGGTATCACCGTGGGCGCCGCGCTGGCGCTCGCCGGAGCGGCTCTGCAGGCGCTGCTCTCGAACCCACTGGCCGACCCTTTCCTGCTCGGGATCTCCGGCGGCGGGGCGGCGGCCGCAACGGCCGCGTACGTGGTCTTGCCGGCGGCCGCACTTGGCCTGGTGCCGGCGGTCGCTATGGGGGGCGCGGCGGCCGCGACCGGCCTGGTGTGGTGGATGGCGCGCGGGCCGTTGGGCACGTCGCCCACCCGCATGATCCTCGCCGGCGTGGCCGTCAACGCCGCCGCCTCGGCTGCCATCCTGACCATGCTGTCGCTCGCCCCCTCGCCACGCCTGCCCGGTGCCCTGGCAGTGACCATGGGATCGCTGGCCTCCGCCTCGGCCGCCGCAGTCGCCTGGCTCACCCCGTACGTGCTGGTCCCCGCGCTCGTCCTGCTCCTCCACGGCCGCGACCTCGGGCTGCTTGCCACCGGCGAGGAGTCGGCGGCCGCCCTGGGCGTGGACGTGGCCACCGTGCGCAGGCGGGTGTTCCTCGCGGCAGCGGCGCTCTGCGGTGGCGCGGTCGCATTCGCCGGGGTCATCGGCTTCGTGGGGCTGGTGACGCCGCACCTCTGCAGGCTGATCTGGGGGCAGAGCCCCCGCCGCCTGCTGCCGCGGGCGGCCGTCGCCGGTGCCGCGCTCATGGTCCTCGGGGACCTGGTGGCGCGGCGGCTGCTCGCGCCGGTGGAGCTTCCGGTGGGCGTGATCACGGCCCTGCTGGGGGTGCCGTTCTTCGTGGCCCTCCTGAGGCGGTCCCCATGATGCTGCTGCGCGCAACCGGACTCTCCGGCGGCTACGGGGCCCGCGAGGTCGTCCGTGGCGTGGACCTGGCGGTCGCCGAGGGTGAGTGCGTGGCGGTGCTTGGACCCAACGGTGCCGGGAAGAGCACGCTGCTGCGCATGCTCGCCGGCATCCTCGCCCCGACCGGAGGACAGGTGGAGCTGCGCGGCAGGGCGCTCGCCTCTTGGCGGCGGCGCGAGGTGGCGCGCGAGGTGGGCTTCGTGCCCCAGATCGTCAACTTCGCATTCCCCGTCACGGCGGGCGAGGTGGTGCAGCAGGGGCGCGCGCCGCACCTTGGCGCCTGGCGCCCGCCCACCCCCCACGACCACGCCGCGGTGGCCGCCGCCCTCGCGCGCGTGGGGCTCTCGGACCGGACATCCGCTGCGGTGCAGCGCCTCTCAGGGGGAGAGCGCCAGCTCGTCCTGCTGGCCAGGGCCCTCGCGAGCGAGCCGCGCCTGCTGCTGCTGGACGAGCCCACGGGAGCCCTCGACGTGCGCCACCAGCTCGAGATCGCCGGCATCCTCCGCGAGCTGATTGCCGAGGGCGTCGGCGCGGTGCTGGTTGCACACGACTGGAACTTCGCGCTGCGCCTGGCCCACCGCCTGGTCGTCATCCACGAGGGCCGGGTGTGGGCCTCCGGCACGCCCGAGGAGGTCCTCCGCCCCGAGCTGTTCCACGACGTCTTCGGGGTCCACGCGGACCTCATCCCCCGCGCGGACGGAGTCCCGCTGATCGCCCTCCGGTCAGTGGCCGAGGACAGGCGCGGCAAGCCGGCAGGAGGCGGCCCACGTCAACCCTAACCTCTTGATTCTCATCTCTTAGCTCCGTTCTGACAGCGGTTTCCTTGCGTACCCTGGGGGCGGATGCTAGATTCGCTGCCCATGGTCTGGTTTCGCCGCTCGGGGCCGGCCGAAAGGCCGGCCAGCAAGGTCCCCGAAGGCCTCTGGGTGAAGTGCGACGGCTGCAAGGAGACGCTCTACCGCAAGGAACTGGAAAACGCGCTGTTCGTGTGCCCACGCTGCGGGCACCACCACCGGATCTCCGCTCGCACTCGGTTGTCCCAGCTCTTCGACGGCGGCAGCTGGAAGGAGGCCTTCGGGACGATCTTCTCGACCGATCCCCTCGAGTTTACGGACTCAAAGCCGTACGCGCAGCGCCTGCGCGAGCTGCGGGAGAAGGGCGTGCGCTGCGACGCGGTGCTGGTCGGGGTCGGACGACTGGCCGGCCGGCGCGTGGTAATCGGGGCGATGGAGTACTCGTTCATGGGCGGCTCGATGGGCTCCGCGGTGGGCGAGAAGCTCACCCTCGCCATCGAGCGCTGCATCAAGGGCCGCGTGCCGCTCATCGTCGTCTCCTGCTCCGGGGGCGCCCGCATGCAGGAGGGGATTCTGTCCCTCATGCAGATGGCCAAGATCGCAGCGGCGCTCGCGCGCATGCACGCCGTGCGACTCCCCTTCATCTCGGTGCTCACCGATCCCACCACCGGGGGCGTCACCGCCTCCTACGCGATGCTGGGCGACCTCAACATCGGCGAGCCGGGGGCCCTGATCGGGTTTGCCGGCCCGCGCGTCATCGAGCAGACCATCCGCCAGAAGCTCCCCGAGGGGTTCCAGCGCGCCGAGTTCCTCCTCGACCATGGGATGCTCGACTTGGTGGTTCCGCGGCCGGAGCTCAAGGAGACGCTGGCACGGTGTCTGGCACACCTGCTCTAGCGACCGGCGCCGAGACGCTGCTCGCTCGCCGCCTCGAGCAGCGCATCCTCCCGGGTCTCGAGCGCATGCAGCGGGCGCTGGATGCACTCGGACACCCCCACGAAAACTTCACCTCCGTGCTGGTGCTCGGCACCAACGGAAAGGGATCGACGGCGGCGCTGCTGGCCGGCATGCTGCAGGCGCACGGCGTGCGCGCCGGGCTCTACACCTCGCCGCACCTGGTAGCCGTCGAGGAACGCATCCGGGTCAACGGCGCAGACATCGCACCTGCACGGCTGGCGGAGCTGGTGGCCTCCCTCAGCCGTTTCCCGGATCTCTCCTACTTCGAAACCCTCACCTGCGCCGCGCTCCTGGAGTTCTCCGCACGCGGGGTGGAGGTGGCCGTGCTGGAGGCGGGCCTCGGCGGGCGCTGGGACGCCAGCAACGCCGTGGACCCCGCCGTCGCCCTGCTCACCAACGTGGGCACCGACCATCAGAAGTGGCTCGGCGACACGCGCGCCGCGATCGCGGCCGAGAAGGCCGCAGCGTTGCGCGGGCGGGAGGCCATCGTGGCCGCCTGGGACGACGAGGTGGAACCGGTGATCCGGGCAGCCGCCAACCCGGCCACGCCGCTCTCGCTGGCATCGGAATGGGCCGAGGTCAACGGGCACAGGGGACAGGGTACAGGGCACAGCGAGAGCAAAGCGGGCGGTGCCGCCCCCGATGCCCGATCCCCAGTCCAATTCGGCCAGGGCGCGGCTTTCACGGTCGGTGAAACCACCGGCGAGGCCTTCCTTTCACTGCTGGGTGAGCACCAGCTGGAAAACTTGCGGCTGGCGCTGGCCGGACTCGCGGCACTCGCGAAGCACGGCCTCGCGCCGGCCCTTGACCCGGGGAGCATGCGCCGCGGGATCGAGGGCACGGTCTGGCCGGGACGCCTGCAGTGGTGCTCCGGGCGCGGCCGCCGGCTCCTGGTGGACGGTGCCCACAACCGCGAGGCGATCGCCACGCTGACCCGGACGCTCGACGAGATGGGGCTTTCCGGCTCGCTTCACCTGCTGTTCTCCTGCCTCGACGACAAACCGCTGGAGGCGATGGCGGACCTGCTTCGGCCGCGCGTCCTCAGGGTGACCGTGGCACCCCTGGACTCGCCACGCGCCACTCCGTTGGCGACGCTCGCCGCCGCCTTCCCGGGGTGCGCCCGTGCGGCGAATGTCGGTGCGGCGCTGCTCGCGTTGCCCACCGATGCCCCGACCCTCGTCACAGGTTCTCTTCGGCTGGCCGGCACCGTGCTGGCCGAGATCGGGAGCGACCATGGTTGAGCTCGAGATCCGCCCGCGCGCGCGTCTCGAGGCGGCGGAGGATGCCGCCCTCGCTTTCTGCGCCACGCGCTCCTCCGAGGCGACCCGGCGGCTGCCCCTCCCCAGCGAGGGTAGGCAGTTCGACTACCGCACCGCCTTCCAGCGCGACCGCGACCGCACCCTGCACTCGCGGGCGTTCCGGCGGCTCAAGCACAAGACGCAGGTGTACGTCCCGTACACGGGCGACCACCCGCGCACGCGTCTGACCCACACCCTCGAGGTCTCGCAGATCGCGCGCACCCTTGCGCGCGCCCTCGGCCTCAACGAGGACCTGGTCGAGGCGATCGGCCTCGCGCATGACCTGGGGCACACGCCGTTCGGCCACTCCGGCGAGCGCGTCCTCATCCAGATCCTTGCCGGCGAGCAGCCGGGCTGCCCTTTGCCTCAGCGCGTGGTGCGCGAGGTCGGAACCTTCAAGCACAACTACCAGTCGGTGCGAGTCGTGGACCTCCTGGAGCGGCGCTACGACCACCCCGGCCTGAACCTCACCGACCAGGTGCGCGAGGGAATCATCAAGCACACCACCTGGAAGACACGCTTCCCGTTCCCGCTGCCGGAAACCGAGGGGCTGCGGCTCGGCAAGCCGTGCCACCTGGAGGGGCAGGTCGTGGCGCTGGCGGACGAGATCGCACAGCAGACCCACGACCTGGAGGACGGCCTCTACGCCGAAGCGGTCTCCCTGGAGGAGATCGAGAAGCTGGAGGCGGCCGTTACCGTGATCCAACACGCCGGTGAGACCTATCGCCGCGAGCGCCGGCGCTGGCGCAAAGCCGCGCTGCTCCAGCGGGGCCTCATCCACCTGTTCGTGACCGACGCCATTCAGGCCACGGCGCACAACGTGGAGAAGGTCGCCGCCAAGCACAAGACCGCCGATCACGCCGGCTGGCTGGTCATCGCCGGCCAGATCCCCGCCGCCACGGTGTCTTTCTCGCGCCGCGTCGCACCGATCTTCGCCGAGCTGAAAGCGTTCATCTACCGGTTCATCATCAACCACCAGGAGGTCAACCGGCAGGACAACCGGGCCCAGCTCGTGATGAGCGGCCTCTTCCGCGCCTACTACACCAACCCCCTGACCCTGCCCACGTACGTCCTGCTGCGTGTCCACGAGGAGACGGACCGCCCATACCTGCGCGACCTGCGCATCCCGCAGATCCCCGGCGAGGTGGCGAAGCACTACCACACCGACCCGCGCTTCGTCCGCTTGATCGTGGACCACCTGGCGGGGATGAGCGACCGATACGCGATCGACGAGTACCAGTCGCTGTACGATCCCGATGCCGGCCTTTCCCCCACCGGTCCCGGGAGGTCATAGCCATGGTGATCCTCATCGCATCCGACCACGCGGGCTTCGACCTCAAGTTGCTCCTGGCCGAACGCGCACGCGACATCGGCCACGAGGTGGTCGACCTCGGCCCTTCATCCAGGGAATCCGTCGACTACCCGAACTACGCCCACGACCTGGCGCGGCGCATCGCCGCCGGCGAGGCCGACTTCGGCGTGCTCATCTGCGGCACCGGCATCGGCATGTGCATGGCGGCCAACCGCCACCCGGGCGTGCGCGCGGCGCTCTGCCACGACGCGTTCACCGCGGAGCTGGCCCGCCGCCACAACGACGCCAACGTGCTCTGCATGGGCGGGCGCACCACCGGCCCCGGTCTGGCGATCCAGATGCTGGACATCTTCCTGGCGACCCCGTTCAACGGGGGGAGGCATCTGCGGCGCGTCGGAAAAATCGAGCTCCACGAGGAGAAATGACCATGAACCAGCACGAACGTACCGCCTTCTTCTCCTTCCTTGAGACCGCCGTCGCCCAGGCGGACCCCGAGGTCGCCAAGGCCCTGAACAACGAGCGCCGCCGCGAGAACGAGGGCCTGGAGCTGATCGCCTCGGAGAACTTCGTCTCGCCCGCGGTGCTGGCGGCGATGGGCTCCGTGATGACCAACAAGTACGCCGAGGGCTATCCCGCCAAGCGCTACTACGGCGGCTGCGAGTTCGTGGACGTCGCGGAGGAGCTGGCGCGAACGCGGGCCAAGCAGCTCTTCGGCTGCGACCACGCTAACGTCCAGCCCCACTCCGGGGCGCAGGCCAACATGTCCGTCTACCTGGCGACCTGCCAGCCCGGCGACGTGGTCTTCGGCATGGACCTCTCGCACGGCGGCCACCTCACCCACGGCCACCCGCTCAACTACTCCGGCAAGACCTTCAAGATCGTGCCGTACTTTGTCCGGAAAGACACCGAGACCATTGACTTCGACGCGCTGCGCGAGGCCGCGAAGCAGCACAGGCCGAAGCTCATCGTGTGCGGGGCCTCGGCCTACCCGCGCACCATCGACTTCGAGCTCATCGCCGAGATCGCTCATGAGTCGGGGGCCATGGTGATGGCGGACATCGCACACATCGCGGGGATGGTGGCGGTGGGGTTGCACCCCTCGCCGGTGCCCCACTGCGAGTTCGTCACCACGACCACCCACAAGACCCTGCGCGGCCCGCGCGGCGGCATGGTCATGTGCAAGGCCCCCTTCGCCGAGGCCCTCGACAAGGCTGTCTTCCCGGGCGTGCAGGGCGGCCCGCTCATGCACGTCATCGCGGCGAAGGCGGTGGCCTTCGCCGAGGCGCTGCAGCCCTCCTACCGCGAGTACATCGGCAAGCTCCTGGAGAACGCCAAGGTCCTGTGCGCCTCGCTGCAGGAGCTCGGCTGGCGCATGGTCTCGGGCGGCACCGACACGCACCTCATGCTCATCAACCTGGGGGCCGACGGCATCTCCGGCAAGAAGGCTGAGGAACGCCTCGGCAAGGCCGGCATCACGGTCAACAAGAACACCGTACCGTTCGACACCAGAAAGCCCTACATCGGCTCCGGCATCCGCATCGGGACGCCCGCCGTCACCACCCGCGGCATGGGGCCAAACGACATGAAGACGATCGCCAGGCTCATCGACCGCGTGCTGCGCAGCGAGGACGAGGCGGTCTGGACCCAGGTCAAGCGGGAGGTCGAAGAGCTGACCAGGGCATTCCCGCTGTACGGGCAGGCGTAAAGACAGGGCACAGGGCTCAGGGCACCGGGCCACCCACCCACCCAAAGCTACGTGACTGCGGAGAGGCCTGCTGAGGGCGGGACGGGAGTCGGTCTATCATTGAGCTATCTATGAGCTACCTGCCAGCGCCAAACCGGTACGAGGGGATGCGGTACAACCGCTGCGGGCGGAGCGGCCTGAAGTTGCCGGCGGTCTCGCTCGGCTGGTGGTACAACTTCGGCGGCGTCGACAGCCTCGAGAACGCGCGCGAGGTGGCCCGGCGCGCCTTCGACCTGGGCGTCACGCACTTCGACCTGGCGAACAACTACGGCCCGCCGCCGGGTTCCGCCGAGGAGACCCTGGGAAAGCTGCTGCGCGAGGATTTTGCCGGCTACCGCGACGAGCTGGTCATTTCGACCAAGGCGGGCTGGGACATGTGGCCCGGCCCCTACGGGGACCTCGGCTCGCGCAAGTACCTGCTCGCCAGCCTCGAGGCGTCGCTGCGCCGGATGGGCCTGGAGTACGTGGACATCTTCTACAGCCACCGCCCCGACCCGGACACACCGATGGAAGAAACCATAGGGGCGCTCGATGCCGCCGTCAGGCAGGGCAAGGCGCTCTACGCCGGCATCTCCTCGTACTCCGCAGAACAGACCCGAAAGGCGTCCGGGATTCTACGCGAGCTCGGCACGCCCTGCCTGATCCACCAGCCCCTCTACAACATGTTCGACCGCTGGATCGAGCACGGTCTGCTCGACGTGCTCGACGAGGAGGGGATCGGCTGCATCGTCTTCTCACCCCTTGCGCAGGGGCTGCTGACCGACCGCTACCTGCAGGGCGTCCCCGCCGGGGCGCGCGCGTCCAAGACGGAGCGGGTCTGGCTGACCGAGAAGGACGTCAACGCCAGCATCGGAAAGGTCCGCAAGCTGGACGGGCTGGCCCGCGGCTGTGGCCGGAGCCTGGCACAAATGGCCATCGCCTGGGTGCTGCGAAAGCCGCAGGTCACCGCGGCGCTGGTCGGCGCCAGCAGCGTCCGGCAGCTCGAGGACACCATCGCTGCGCTGAACCAGCCTCCTCTCGGCCAGGACGAGCTCCGTCAGATCGAGGCAATCCTCACGAGCTAGGAGCCTGTCCCTATTGACCCTTGCCTAAGTAATGGCACATTCACAACTCCAACCCCGCCGTGCGGACGAAGGCCGCGAGGAGTGTGCGTTCCGCTCGAGTGTCGGTGAGGGAGCCGAGCACCGCGCTCTCCAGGGTGGTGAGATCATCCGGTGCGAAGTTCGCGAGATCGCCGTACTTGGTGTGGCTCCAGACCGGCTCGATGGGGTTGAGATCCGGCGCGTAGGCCGGCAGCCACTCGACCACGATGCGCGGGTATTTGGCCAGCCACGTCGTGACGCAGGTCGCCCGGTGCGGGCGGTGCCGATCCCAGATGAGGGTGAAGCCATGGGGCACGTGACGGCGCAGAGCCTGGAGGAACCGGAGGACTTCGGCACTCCGGATGTTGTCGCGATGGAGCGCCCAGTAGAGGCCGAACCGGCGCCAGCGGGGTGCCACCGTGAGCGCGCTGATCGCCGAGAGCCGATCCCGGCGGTCCCACTGCCGGAGGATCGGCGTCTGGCCACGCGGCGCCCAGGTCCGGCGGCAGACCGGCTGGAGCATGAAGCCGCTCTCGTCGAGGAAGACGAGCGATCTACCGGCCCGGCGAGCGTTCTTTTATATGCGGCCAACGCCCGGTGCGCCAGCGCTGGATGGCCGCCTCGTCGCGTTCCCTGGCCCGGCGCTCCGGCTTCTGGCAACTCCATCCTTCCCCGCGGAGGATCTTCCAGACATGGGCGGGGTGGTAGCGGACGCCGGAGGTGCGGGCGATGACTTCGGCGACTCGGGGCAGCGTCCAGAGGTCGGTACTGAACCCGTGGGCCCGAGCCCCCCTGAGGAGGGACTTCAGCAGCTTGGCGCGCTGTCGCGGTGTGATCCGCGGTGGCCGCCCCGGCGTCGGCTTGGGCCGTAAGGCATCGGGGCCACGCGCCCGGACTTCGGCCTGCCAGCGACTCACGGACGTCGGGGAACAGCCCATCTGCCGGGCAACCTCGCGCACCCCGAGCCCCTCTTCGAGGAGGGCGACGGCCCGGCGCCGCCGCGCTTCCAGATCCGCGGGGCTGCCCTTTGGCCTCATGCATGAGAGAGTACTACCGTCCCATTCTTTAGGCAAGATTCAATAGTAAACGACGAAAGCGAGAATTCCGAGGGCGCCGAATGGCAAGGAAGCCGAGCGAAAAGCCCGGAGGCATAGCCAGGGCTACGTCGAGGACTTTTCGCGACGGCTGACACAGCCAGCCGGATGCCATCGGAATTCGCAGCCGGAGTTCTACTCGGACAGGATCCTAGGCCTCGTCTGCGCTGCCGGGATGCGCGAGAATAGCGGCATGAGCCTCAAGACCGGGTGGCAGGGACGTGTGTTCGAGGACTTCGCGGTGGGCGACGTCTACCAGCACCCGCTCGGGCGCACGATCACCCAGGCGGACAACATCTGGATGACGCTGTTGACGCTCAACTCGAACCCGATCCACTTCGACAGCGCGCTGGCTGCGAGGACGGAGTTCGGGCGGCCGCTCGTCGACTCCACGCTCACGCTGGCGCTTGCCACCGGCCTCTCGGTCTCCGACCTCTCGCAGAACGCTATCAACCTGGGCTGGGACGCGGTGCGGCTCCCCCGCCCTGTCTTCGAGGGCGACACGATCTACGCCGCGAGCGAGGTGCTTGAGGTGCGCTCCTCGCGCTCGCGTCCGCACATGGGGATCGTGCGCGTGCGGACCACGGGAACGAACCAGGACGGTGCGGTTGTCATCGAGTTCGAGCGAACGATCATGGTCTACCGGCGCGGCTACGCCCCGAACCTGGAGCGGCCCGCACCCTCCGTCTCCCCCGGCTGAACCTCGTGAGCGCCGTCTATTCCGCAGTCGCGCGACGCAGGGTCGCCGAGGCGAGTCTCAGCTCGACGTGGCCGAGCAGCTTCACCTTGCCGGTGAGTTCCACCGGGATTCGCCGCACGGGGTCCCACAGGATCTCGACGTCGCCTTCGAGCCCGAAGATGCGAAACGCGCTCGCGGACGCAGGTTCCAAGGGCTGGCTGCGCGCCACCAGCCGGACGGCGGAGAGCTGCTCGCGCACGGTGTTGATCGCCCCACCCGAATCCTCCTCGAAGTCGAGCGGTACCTGCTCGACGCCTTCCACGCGCACCGTCACGCGCTCGACCTGCGTCTGCACGAGCACGTACATGGTCAGGTAGTCGCCGGGCGCGGTCAGTCCAGCCGCCGAGGCCGCGTACAGGAGCCCGGCGGGGCCGGTGAGCGCGGCACCGGGCGGGAACGCTTTCGGGTACACGGCGAACGTGCGCGTCCGCCGCGTCCACCCCTCCGGCGCAAGCGCCGTTTCCGATCGCGATGCCGGCTCCAGGAGGTCGTAGAGGAAGCCCCTGCCGGTCAACGAGTACGTCTTCCGGTGGTTCTTTGCGCCCACCTCGGTGTCCACGATCTCGCGGGCCCTCGCTTCCAGCGGGTCCACGCGCTCCCGCGCAAGAAAGGTCCGGCCGGGCAGGTGCGACGTGCTCTCGAGGAGGATCTCCGGCGACCGTAACGGTGGCGCGGAGCTCGTATCCGCGCGCCGCCGCCCGTCGGCCCCGAAATGCTCCACCGCACTTGCATCCAGCCGGATGTCCACGGTGGCCGAGAGACCCAGCTTGCGCGCGGCAAAGCGCAGCTCCTTCCAGGCCACCCGCTGCGGATCGAGCGCCCCGGGCGGGAACTCAGCCGCTCGAACCGCAGCTTGCGCGAGCCCGAGGAGGCAGACAACCGCAACGGGTACCCCCCGACCGATCATCCCAGGGCGATTATGACAGGCGGACCGAGGTGCCAGGGACGGCCGCCAGCTCACACGCTTTCGAGCACGCTCACGCCGACGCCGACGCGCAGCTCACCGGTGCCGGCGTGGATGAGGTTCTGGCCGAACAGCACGCTGGCGCCGACCCGGCGGTAGGTGGCGAGGTTGGCCAGTGGCTCCTTGCCCCGATCGCCGGTGGCCTGGTCCACGGTGGTCGTCATGCACCGGATGCACGGCTGGACCACGTGAAAATGGATCCCCCCAAGGCGGATCCGCCGCCAACCGTCCTCGGCGTAGGGTCCGCACCCGCGCACCACCAGGTTGGGCCGGAAGCGGTTCATCGGAAGCGGGCGCTCGAGCCGGCCGTTGAGGTCCTCGAGTGAGCCCTCCGAGATGAGGAGGAACGGGAAGGCGTCGGCGAAGGAGACCTCCGACACCGGCGCGCCCCCCTCTGCCTCCACCATTCGGTGCGTCTTGTCGTACATGTGAACAAATTCACAAGTAATTCCGAGGAACCGGGAGATCCAATCCGCCGCCGCCACTCCCGCGGTCAGCGCGTCGCACACGTCGTCCCAGACCTGCACGCGCACCGCCGCGCCGGTGCGCGGCCCTGGCACCGCAAGGGCCGGCATGCCGGGGGCGTTGAGGACCAGCCCGTCGGCCTCGATCGTGACGGACACGAGCGCAAGGTGAGGGTGCGTCCGCTGGGTCAGGAAGCGGTGGTTCTCGTCCACCACCATCCAGCGCCGGTCGCCGGCGAGGCCACGCTCGTCCACCCGCGCCGAGGTGAGCGCGATCCCGGCTGCCGACTTGACCGGGTAGATGTTGAGCGCCGAAAGCGTGAGGGCGGCCACGGCGTCGGCGATTGTGCGCCCGGCGGCCCCCGCACCTCAAGCACCTGCCGGCACCGGAGGCGGCGCCTACCTGATCTCCAGCCAGACGAATCCAAAGGCGAGGCGCCTGGTGTCCCTGCTGTCGATGACCTCGCTGGGCCTGACCGCATCCGGGTGGCGGAGCACGATCACGTTCTGCTGCTGCAGGACACCGGAAGGAATCGCGAAGCGCAGGGCGTTGGGCGAACCGCTCGCGCACACCACGGTTCCGAGGGTGCGGCCGTTCAGCTCCACGGTCAGACGCTGGCGTTCCCCCGCCCAGAACACCTTCGCCGTCAGCTCCGATACCCTGGGTTCCTCCAGCGAGAAGACGATCCGCGACACGTCACCCTCGGTCCAGCGGTACGTCCCCTCGGGGGGATACCACCCCTCGCGCAGGAAGGGATCCGCAGAGGCCTCGCCCATGGCCAGGCGCGATGCCAGCGGATACCGCGGGTAGGAGGGTTGGAGCGGCTGCGCCATCACCCGGACCACCTCGAGGCCGTCCAGGGTTCCGATTTCCGTCGCCTTCCCCAGGCCGAGGAGCCAGGCGCGATACTCCACTTCCGCCTTGCCCAGATACTGCCTCACGTGGGTGTCGGTGCAGACCCATATTTCCCGCTCGGGGCCGCCCTCGAGCGCCTCCTGGATCTCCTGGCGCGACGCCGAGTGAATCGGCGCGCCGAGGTAGTAGGAGGCCACCCTCTCGTGATGTGCGGGCAAGAACACCACGAACGACGGCGGTCCGGCCGTGCGCCAGGCAGCCGCAAGCTGCCGCATGCCGAGCTTGTTTTGCACGCTGTACTGGATGGCAGAGGCCGAGGCCATCACCCCGCCGAGCCCGATCAGCAGCACCCGGCGGGCCCAACGGCGCGGAAGGGAGGTCGCCGCGAGCGCGACGAGGAGGAGGAGCGGCGTGACCACGAGGACGGCAAACCGCTGTCGGAAGTAGACGGGGTGGTACAGGTAACTGGCAACCACGGCCAAAAGCACCGGCACGACGGTGAGCCATGTCGCGAAGAGCAGGGGTGTCGCGCCCGCACGACCCCTCCTGACCGCTGTGCCGTCCGCTCTCCCATGGCCCAGGAGGCCAACCGACAGACCCACGGCGACACCCAGCACCGCAACAAGCGCGAACACATCTTGAAACACGCCGATGGATCCCGGAAGGTGTCCTCCACCGCAAAGGAGCTCCCGAAACAGAAGCGTCGAGACATCAAGAGCCCCTGGCGCGGTCATCCAGCCGAGGTGGTCAGCGCTCCACAGGCCGTGCCGCACGTGCGTCACAAAGAGGAGCCAGGGGAGATACGCCAGGCCGGAGACAGCCGCGCCCAGCGTGAGGCCTGCCACGGACCGCCACTGCCGCAGCCAGAGGAAGCGCACGAGTGTGAAAGCACCCTGCGTTACCACCAAGACGACCGCGAGGTAGTGGGAGTACATCGCCCCTGTCGCAGCCGCGAAGAAGCCGACCGCCCAGCCCGTGCGCACGGCGAGGCCGCGACCCTCCTCGGTCGCCCGCATCCATCGCCACAGGAACCACGACCCCAACGTGGCGAGTGCTGCCACTTGTGCGTACATCCGCGCCTCTTGCGCGTAGTAGACGTCGACCGGGTTCACCGCGACGAGGGCGGCGGCGATGAGGCCGACCCGCCACGAGCGCGCCAGGTCGCGGCCCAGGAGAAGGGTGGCGACGAGACCCACGAGGCTCCAGAGGACGCTGTAGCCCCTCAGCACCCCTTCCGAGCTGCCTGCGACTCGCCGCCACCCACCGAGCCCGAGGTAGTAGAGCGGCGGGTGGACGTCGCGGGCGTTGACCTGCAAGATCTGATCGGCGCTGCCGGCGCTGAAGTCGAACGAGCACACCTCGTCGAGCCAGAACGGCTCCTTCGTCAGCCCGGTCAGGCGCACCAGGGCCGCAAGCAGGATCACGGCGGCAAGTCCGATCCCCAGGTGCAATCTCGCCTGTCGCGCACGCGTTTCGACCATCGCGCGCATGCTACCCCACGGGTGCTGCGCCCGGGATGCCGCCCCACCGGTCGCACACCGGAACACAGTAGGCGGAGGCTCTGTTGAAGGATGTGAAGACAGGGAGGTCACCATGGACGCCTTGAGCGAGCCGCGGCATGGCAGCCGCGACGATGCCCCGAACCCGAGGTTCGAGTACGCAAGGGTTGCGCCCGGCGTGCCTGAGGCGATGCGCGCTCTCGATTCGTACGTGCGCGCGTGCGGGTTGGAACCGGCACTGGTGGAGCTGGTCAAGGTGCGGGCCTCGCAGATGAACGGTTGCGCGTACTGCATCGACAGGCACACCAAGGACGCTCGCTTCGGCGGTGAGAGCGAGCAGCGTCTGTACGCCCTGCCGGCGTGGCGCGAGACGCCGTTTTTCTCCGAGCGTGAGCGGGCAGCGCTGGCGTGGACCGAAGCGGTCACCAGAATCGCCGAGGGTCACGTCTCCGACACGGTGTACAGGCAGGCGCGGCGGCACTTCTCGGAGAAAGAGCTCGTGGACCTCACGTTGGCTCTGGTGGCCATCAACGGGTGGAACCGCCTCGCCATCAGTTTCCGGATGGTCCCCGGCACGTACCAGCCGAAGCGGCACTGACGCGGCGAGGGTTCGCCCTATCGGCCGGTCCAGAGCCACCAGCGGACGCGGAGCGCGTCACGCAGCATCTGCAGGCCGTGGCGCAGGGGGCGCACACGCGAGGCCTCCATGTGGTACCAGCGCACAGGCACCTCCGCGATTGTCGCGCCGTATCGCGCCGCGCGTGCGAGGAGCTCGACGTCAAAGGCGAACCCGTCCAGACGCTGCTCGGCGGCCAGGCGGCGCGCCAGCTCCCCGTCGACGAGCTTGAAACCGCACTGGGTATCCCTGAAGGAGGTCAGCCCGAGCGCGCGCAGGGCCAGGTTGAACATGCGCCCCATGGAGTCACGGGGAAGCGGCTGGCGCCGCGCGATCAGCTCGCGCTGCAGGCCGCGCGAACCCACCGCGAACGCCGCCCCGCTCGCGAGCAACTTGTCGATCTCCTCGATGGGCGTCGCGAGGTCGGCGTCGGATATGAGGACCTTGGCGCCCCCACTCGCGGCGAAACCTGCCCGCACGGCGGCGCCCTTCCCGCGGTTGTGCCCGAGACGCACCAGGCGGAGCGCGACTCCCGCGGGGGTCGCGCAACCCTCCGCTGTGCCGGCCGTGCGGTCGGAGGAGCCGTCGTCCACGACGATGATCTCGGCCGGCTGGAGGTCGGGGCGACCCTCCAGAAACGCTCCGATCCGCTCCAGGGTGGCAGGCAGTCGCTGCTCCTCGTTGAACGCCGGAACCACAATCGAGAGACGGACTTCAGCGGCCACGGCGTGCACCTCGGATGGTATACTCCGGCGAGCTGCCACGTAGCGAAGGACGCCGGGGGGGCAGGGAGGCTGGCATGGCGCGTACCCTTTGGGAGTACAAGATACTCAACATTCGCTCGGAGAACTACCAGCTCGACCCGAAATACGAGCCGCAACTCAACAGCCTCGGAGCGGAAGGCTGGGAGCTTGTGGGCATCACCGCGATCAACTTCAAGACCGGCGCGACCGACCACATCGGCATGGTGTTCAAGCGCCCTCTGCAGGCGAGCGGAAACTGAGGCTCCCGCCCGCAAGCCGTTCGGCCACGTTTTCCCCCCGGCGCCGGAGCAGCAGCGGGACACCAGCCACGAGCATCGAAAGGACCCAGCAGAGCCACAGCCGAAAGACCCTCCCCCACGGGAGCGGCTGAGAGAAGCAGAGCCTCACGAGCAGCATGCCAGGCGTGGCACGCCACCCCCACAGGCTACCCAGGGCCACCACGGTGGCCACCTCGAGCCCCGCAAGGCCCGCAAGCACAAGCTGACCCGGGCCGATCTCCGCGCCGAGCGCGGCCGCCACGCCAATGCCGGCGGCCACCGCGAGCACAACCACCCCGGTGTCGGCCAGCACGCCCACCCACAACCACCACGCACCCGCGAGCGGCGGGAGCACGTGACCGCCCGGCTTTGGGTCGTCGGGCACGCGACCCTGCTGACGCTCGCGCTCCTCCCACACGAGCGGGATGTCCAGCTGCTCGGGAGGCGGCGTCCGCAGCGGCATCAGTCGAGCGCCCGCAGTTCGGTGTTGGTGACGAAGATCTGGTAGCGCGGGTCTGAGGGCCGGGAGAGATAGGAGTTGGCGAGCTCCCGCAGCCTTTCCACCTCGGGGTCCTGGGTGTGTTTGGAGAGCTGGACCAACAGGTCATGCCCCTCTGCGACCTGGTACTTGCGGAGGTGGAGGACCGCTGCGTTGAAGGTCGCCACCGACCACATGCGGCGCGCCTCGGCGTCGTCGGGGTGCTCCTTCAGCACCTGCTCGGTCAGGTTGCGGATGTTCTCCCAGTTCTTGCCGTTGGCCGCATCCGCAAGGGTTGCAATCACCGGGGAGTACGAGGCGATCTCGAACTGCAGCTTCAGCATCTCGGGATCCCCCGGGAGCCTGGCAAGCCCATCCCGGATCATCCGCATGGCCTTGATCCGGTTTCCGGCGGCCACCGCGTCCGCCACCACCTTGCTCTCCGGCACCGGTGGGGGTGCGGTCTTCACCTTGAGCCTGCGCTGGTACTCCAGCACCCGCTGGTTGACCCGGTTCGCCTGCTCGCCCTCCGCCTGACCCTGCAGGCTCTGGAGCAGCTGGATGGCCTCCTGCAGCCGCCCCTGTTTGGCGAGTTCCTCAGACTCGGCGAGCGCCTCGGTGACGGCGCTTCCACCGCCCGAGAAGACCTTCCCGCGTAGCAGGAATCCCACCACGATCACGACGAGCAGCGCACCCACGCCCACCGCTATCCAGAGCGGCGGGATGGAGGGTAGCCCGACCTTCCGCAACGGTGCGGCGCGCTCTGCCGCGCGAGGCAGCGGGGCCGGAGCATCGTCTGGGCTGGGGGCCGGCATCGCCCCGGCCGCGCGCTTGATCCCGGCGGGCACGAAATCGTCGCGGAAGAGGTCCTCCTCCCCGCCCGCAGGCGCAGGGGCCGGCCGCGGGGGTGGCGCCTCCGGCGTTGCCAGGCGCTGCAGAAGGTCGTGGGCCTCCAGGTGCTGAGGTTGCAGCTTGAGCACTTCCTCGCACAGCTTCCGAGCCTCGTCAGGGTTGCCATTCTCGAAGGCCTCGCGAGCATCGTGGAACTTGTGCTCTGCGAGACGCTCCACCTCCTCGCGCCGGTGGCGGGCCTGTTCGATCCTCTGCTCGGCCTCCTTGTGCTGGGCATCGATCAAGTAGATGCGGGACCACGTGTCGATCGCAGCCTGGAAGTCCCCACGATCGAAATCCTGCTGCCCCTGGTCCAGCAGAGCCTGAATCCGGGTGCTGGCATCCTCCGGCTCCGCTTCCCCGGGGCCGCCGAGCTCGAACTCCACGCCCGGGTGGAAGTCCATCGCTTGGGCCCCGGGCGCGGCCTCGAACTCTATCCCGCCTGGCCGCGGCGGCGCTGCCTCCGGCGCGGCTCTCGGCGCAGGCGCGGGCGGAGGAGGGGGCGGCGGCGCGGCCAGAGGCGCCGGCGGCGGCCCGACAGCAGTCTGCGGCGGGCCCGACGGTGCTGATGGCGGAGGAGCAACGGGCTGGAACGGCCGATCGACCATCAGCCTCTGCGCCGGCGGCGGCGAGGCCGGCCTGGCGGGCGGGGCCGCGATCGGCTGTTCGCCCGTGACCGCCGTCTGGGCGGCTCCGTCGAAGACCTCGAATTCGAACTCCGTGTCCGCCTCGACCGCGAGCGGCTTCGCGGCGAGCTGCAGGCGGCCCTCCAGCTCAGCCGCCTCGGCGTTGTTGGGGTCGATGGCCTTCACGAGCCTTAGGTAGGTCCTCGCCTCCTCCGCCAGGCCTGCCTCGAGGGCCTCACGGATGTGGGCGATGTGCGCGTGCAGCTCGCCGGTGGCGCGCTGCCGTCCCTCCGCCTCGAGCGCGAGGTGCCGCGCGTCGGGGTGCCCGGGCTGCTCGCGCAACACCTGCTGAGCGAGCGTCAGGGCCGTCTGGAAGTCCCGCTGCGCGAAGGCCTGGTGGGCCCTGACGACGGTGCCCTCGACGTCCATGCCGGTCGGGATAGCGACCTCGCCGACGAGCTGGGTCAGATCCACCTGGGCACCGGCGGCGATCGCCTGCTCCAGGCGCGCCGCCGGGGTGAAGCGCGGGTCCACCTCCGTGATCGAGCGGATGATCGAGCGCGCCTCCTCGCTCCGGCCCTCGCGGTGGAGACGCACGGCCTCCGCAAAGGCGGTGAGGACGCGCTGCTGAACGGTGGGGTCCAGGGAGGAATCGCCAGGATAGGCCATCACTTCATGCTAACGCCCGACGGCAGCAGGGTCAACGCGACCGCAGCCCGAGGGCCCGCAGCTTGCGGTACAGGTGGGAGCGTTCCAGGCCAAGGACCCGCGCCGCCCGCGACATGTTGCCCCCGCATGCCTCCACGACTCGCTCGACGTACTCGCGCTCGAACTGATCGCGCGCCTGTCTGAGCGTCGTGAAGCCGTCGCTGGCGCGTGTCCGCACCGCGCCCGGTCGCAGGTCGAGTAGCGCCGGGGTGATCTCCTCGGCGGTCACCATGATCATGAGCCGCTCCACCACGTTTCGAACCTCGCGAACGTTGCCCGGCCAGGCGTGCGCCTGCAAGATCTCAACCGCCTCGGGGCTGAACCGCTTGGGCTTGATGCCGGTGCGGCGCGCGAACTGCCGCATAAACTCCTCGACCAGGAGCGGGACGTCTTCGCGTCGCTGGTCCAGGCCGGGCACACGCAAAGGGATCACGTTGAGGCGGAATAGGAGGTCCTGGCGGAAGTGGCCCGCGCCGATCTCCTCCTCCAGGTCCTTGTTGGTGGCCGCGATCACCCGCACGTCCACCCGCACCTCCTGGGAGCCGCCGATCCGCGTGAAGCGCGACTCCTGGAGGACGCGCAGCACCTTCGCCTGGGTGAGCAGGCTCATGTCACCGATCTCGTCGAGGAACAGCGTGCCGCCGTCCGCCAGTTCGAACTTGCCTCGCTTGTTCTCGACGGCCCCCGTGAAGGCGCCCTTGAGGTGCCCGAAGAGCTCGCTCTCGATGAGCTCGCCGGGAATGGCGGCGCAGTTGACCGCGACGAACGGCGCCCGCGCCCGGCGCGAGTGCAGGTGCAGCAGACGTGCCACCACTTCCTTGCCGGCGCCGTTAGGTCCGGTGATCAGCACCCGCGAGTCGGTGGGCGCCGCCAGCAGGATCTGTCTCCGCAGCTCGACCAGCGCGGGGGACACCCCGGTGAGTACCGGATCTTCCTCCTCACGCTCGACTCGGAGCTGCTGCTCCAGGCGGGCGTGGGCGAGCGAGTGGTGGACCGTCACCAGGACCCGTTCGAGCGCCAGCGGCTTCTCGAGGAAGTCAAGTGCCCCCTCGCGTACCGCGCGCACTGCCATCTCCGCAGTGGCGTGGCCGGAGATCAGCACGATCGGGAGCTGGTGGCCGGCGGCGCGCAGCTGACGGAGCACCTCGATCCCGTCCATCCCCGGAAGCCACACGTCGAGCAGCACGAGGTCGAAGATCTCGCGGGACACCGCCGCGAGCGCCTCTTCACCCGTGCCGGTGGTCGTGACCGAGAAGCCCTCGTCCCGCAGGATCTCCTCGAGCTGGTCGCGGATCCCGCGCTCGTCGTCCACCACGAGGATGTGCCCGTGGCTCAATCGAGCCCCCCGAGGATACGGACCACCGCCCGCACGCCGTGTGGCTGGTTGGACTCGAGGTGCACCGTGCCGCCGTGGTCGGTGACGATCCTCTGCACCATCGCGAGACCCACGCCGGAGCCCCTGCCCTTGGTCGAGTAGAAGGGCTGGAACAGCAGCTCCGCGTCCGGCACGGGGAGGCCGGGTCCCTCGTCCGTCACGGTCACGACGACCTCGTTCCCCTGCCAGTCGACCGCCACCAGAACCAGCCCCCGGGCAGCCGAGGCCTCCACCGCGTTGTCGATGAGGTTCGCCAGCACCTGGCGGAACTGCTCGGGGTCGAGGAGCACCTCGCGCCCGTCCGAGCGGTCCGCAAGCTCGACCCTGAGGCCCTCCCGCACGCCCTGGTAGAGCGTCACAACCTGGCCGAGCAACTCGCCCACGCGCACCGGCCGGCGCGCCAACGGAGGCATCTTGGCGAAGCGCGAGAAGCTATCCACCATCTCCTGCATCGCCTGGACGTGCTCAACGATTGCCCGGCACCCTTGCGAGACGACCTCCTGGAGGTCCGCACTGGCCCGGTCGGAGTGGCGCGCCATGCGCTCCGCGGCCAGGCGAATGGGAGTGAGTGGGTTCTTGATCTGGTGGGCGATGCGACGCGCCACCTCACTCCAGGCGGCCTGGCGCTGGGCCCTCAGCAGCTGCGTCAGGTCCTCGAGCGCCACAACCCACCCCTCCGGTCTCTCCGGCCCGCCCAGGGGCACGACCGCCATCTCCAGGTGTCTGGCCACGCCGCCGGGGTAGACCGTCAGCGATCCGCGTACCGGACCGGTCGCGGTGCGTATGGGCTCCACAAGGCGAGGGAGTCCCGCCGCGCCGAGGCTGTCCAGGGGCAACTGCCCTCTCGCGAGCTCCGGTATGCCCAGCATCGCGGCCGCAGCGGGGTTGCCTCGCACGCGGGTTCGGCCGGCGTCCAGGGTCAGCACGCCGGTGCGCACCGCGCCCAGGACGGTGTCGAGGCGGCGAACCGTCGCCTGCAGCTCCTCGTCACGCTCGCGCAGCCGCAGCACCATCGAGTTGAAGGACCCCACCAGCATGCCGACCTCGTCCTCGGCCGGCAGCGGCACCTGCTCCAGCGACTCGCCCCCCGCCACCCTCTGCGTGGTTGCGGCCAGGGCGAGGAGAGGTGCGGTGAAGCGGCGGGACAGGTAGAGGCCGAGCCAGATTGCGCCGAACGCCACCAGGAGCGCGAGGCCCCCGAAGCCCAGCACGACGGTGGCGGTGATGGTGGGCCGCTCCATCTTCAGGCGCTCGTACGCCACGCCGCCGGCCGCCAGACGAGACTGTGCGCGCATCAGTTCCTCGGGCAGTGCCTCACCCACCATCACGACCGAACCGTCCGGCAGGCGCTGCCAGGCCCGCACCACGAGCGTGCCGCCAAAACGCTCGTCGCGCACACCGCTGGCCTTGAAGACCTCCGGGGGCAACGGCGCGATGCCCTCCAGCAGGCGCTGGCGGGGGTCCACCAGCTCGACCGTGGGGATCCCCTCGCGCACCAGGCCCGTGAGGTGGTTGCCCATCTCGGCGTGCAGTCGCTCCAGCTCGGCCAGGCGCGCAGGCTGGGTGGGGATCCCGGCGAGGCGGGAGGCGATCACCTGGGCCGCCCGCTGTGTGCGGGCCTCGGCCTCCCCCCGCACGCCGTCGGCGAGCTCGACGCCGGCGCGCACCATCCGCTCGACCGGCGCCGAGAACCACGCCGTGGCTGCGCCGGAGAGCAGCGCCGCGCTGAGCAGGAAGAGCAGCCCGGTCGGGACCAGGATGAGCACCAGGTAGGAGAGCAGGAGCTTGGTGCGGAAGCGCGTCCCCAGGATGCCGTAGCGCCGCTCAAGCGCGAGCTTCAGGAAGTTGCGCAGGAGGATGAAGAGTAGGATCGCAATGAGCGTGAGGTCGAACCACCAGAGCAGGAAGGTCAGTAGCCGGTTGGTGAGATCCTCCGGTGGCAGGCCCGCCATGCGCGAGAAGAGCGCGTAGGCTCCGCCCGCGAGCAGCAGCAGGCCGGCGTACAGCCCGATGAGAAACCGGTTCTGCCTGCGGTAGCGCTGCCAGCGACGGCGCAACCCGTTCACTGCAGCTCCGGCACCGCGAGCTGGACCCAGTCCGTCCCGACGGTGTAGGGGATCACCAGCACCTTGTAACGCGTCAGGAACTCGGCTCGGACGAACAGCAGAAGCGGCTCGGCTCGCAGAGGGATCGCGATGTCCGAAGGGGGCGGGTGGGTGACCACACGGACCGCCTCCTCCAGCGAATCCACTTGGCGCGAGGCAAGGATCTCCCCGTCGAGCTCAGCCGACAACGAGATCACTCCAGTGAGGGTGTCACGCTGGGCCTTGACCACGAGCTCATGCCCCGCGACGCGCTGGTCCCACAGGAAGTGGCGATTCCGGTAGAGGCGCATCCGGTAGGTGATGCTGACCGGGGCACCCGCCTTCAGCGCCTCGCTCCACTCGGCCGGGAGCTCCCGCTGGACGGCCATCTGGACTTCCAGCCGACCCGGGTTCGGCCTGAGCTCCACCTTGAGCTCCACAGGTGGCGCCGCGGCCAGCAGGATCACGGCCAGAATCATGGTGTGGCAATCCTACCACACCACCAAAGCAGCTCACAGCCGACAGATCTCCCCTCCGACCGCACAGCTCACAGGATACGGTTACCCGCGGACGCAAGGGAGGTTCGGGGAAGGCGGCTGTCCTCCCTGTTGGCTGTTGGCTTTTGGTTTCTTGCTGTCGACCGTCGGCTGTCGGTTCTCAGCAGTCGCTCAGCCGGCGAGGACGGCCTCCGTCTCCCGCTCCCCCAGGTAGGGCCGGACGGTGAACGGGGCGAGGCGTTCGGGCTCGACCAGCTCCCACGTCTCCGGGTGCGCCAGCAACTCGTGCACGGCGGCCACGTGGAGGGCGTGGCCAGCCTGCTGCGCCACGACGTGGGCCCGCAACGGGTACTCGAGCAGCGCCAGGTCGCCCACCAGGTCGAGCACCTTGTGGCGGACGAACTCGTCGCGGAAGCGCAGGCTCTCGGCCGGGAGCCTCCTGTCCGCAGTCAGGTCGGAGAGCGCCTTGCCGCGTCCCAGGCCCCGTGGTCTCGGTGCCTTCGAGTCACCAAGGAAGCCAAGCCTGCGGGCCGGCGCGATGGCGGTGGTGAAGCGCTGGGGCGTCAAGGACCCCGTGAAGCGTTGGCGCCCCGGGGCCGGCGCGTCCACCCTCACCCTGTAGTCCACGATCAGCTCGGACGCGGGCCGCAGCTCAATGAAGCGCTCCCTGTCACCGACCGCGACCGTCTTCCTCACGACCAGCTCCGGGAGGCTGCCGGACTGCTCGGTGAGGCCGGCGCGGCGCAGCATCTCGACGAATGGAAGCGCTGACCCATCCAGGATCGGCACCTCGGCCCGGTCGATCTCCACGAAGACGTTGGTGACCCCGACCCCCGAGAGTGCGGCCAAGAGGTGCTCGACCGTGCGCACCTCCGCCCCGCGCACGTGGAGCGTGGTCGCGTAGGCCAGATCGCGGGCGTTCTCGGCCCGGGCGGGGATGGCGATGCCCAGGTCCGTGCGCACAAAGACGATGCCCGTGCCCGGGGGCGCGGGGAGGAGCGTGAGGCCGACCTGCTCGCCCCCGTGAATCCCGACACCGGTCGTGGAGACCGACTGGCGTATCGTCCTCTGTCTGGCCATGCCTTTCCCCTCAGGACCAAGCCTTGTGCGAGGAGCGTGCCAGAGTACAAGGCGGCCCTGGATCGCAGATGGCCCCTCGCCTGTGGCCCGGCCACCGCGAGGTGTGGCACGTGAACCACACCTGGCGGTGCTAGACTCCGCGACGGGAGCGCCAATGCTGCCATCGTGGGATTCCCAGCGTGAGCTGAGGGCCAAGGAGATCCTCTATCGCTGCATGGAGGATCTGGAGGCCACCAAGGCGGCCCTCTACCTGGCGGGAAGCGAGGGGAGCTTCGAGCTGGCAACCAGCTATGGCTTTGGACGCCGCGACAACCTGCCGCTTGTCGTGAACACCGGGGACCCCCTGTGGGACTGGGTGCGGCGCCAACGGACCGAGCCCACCTACCTCAACGAGCCCTATGAGTATCCCGGCCTGCGGGCCCTGCTCGACAGCGCGGGGACGTCCCACCTGCTGACGATCCCTCTCACGGTCCGAGATCGGCTCGTGGGCTTGGTGGACATCCGCGACAAGGCCCGCAAGGCGCTGTTCGGCCCTCTCGACGTGGGGGTGGCGCGGGCGATCGCAGAGGCCCTGGAGGGCTTCCTCGGGGAGTCCGGGATCTACGGCAAGCCCCCGCAGAAGCTCGCGCAGGCGTCGGGCGAAGCGGCGCCGCGCACCGCGGCGCCGCCCGCGACGCCGGCCCCACAGCCGCAGGTCTCCGACCTCCCGCAACGTTGGGTCGTCGAAGAACTGACCGGGTTGCTCAAGGTCCTCTCCCGTCTTCCCGGCATCGCCGCGACCGCTCTCATGATGACCGACGGGAAAACCGTGCGTGCGCTCGTGCTGCGCACGTTGCCGCTCGACGCCAACGACCGCGAGGCGCTCGCGTCCCACCAGACCCGCGCCCTCCAGGAGTCGGGCCTGCGGCTGCCTCCCGCGAGCGCCTGGAGTTGGGAAGAGCAGGAGAGCGGCGGCAGGGAGACGCAGCGCGAGGAGATCCGCACGGCGGTGCTGCACGCCGGGCCGCCGGTGTGGGTCATGCTCTCGGTTCTCACCCCCGGTGGGTCACCTGCCGCCGAGCCGGTCATTGTTGCCGCCGCGCACAGCGTCGCACTGGCGCACATGGTGCGGGACTACCGCCGCGCGGCCCGCAACCTGGCGCGGGCGCTGCTCGAGCCCGGTGAGACCCCGTTCGCCCATCTGCGGCAACACAGCCAGGGCACCTCCGAGCTGGCCCAGCGGCTGGCGGTCGCCCTCCGCCTCTCCGAGAGAGAGGAGGAGTTGATCACCGTGGCCGCCTACCTGCACGACGTTGGCATGAGGGAGCTCGACTACGCCCGCGTGTACCGGATCGACCGCCCCGGCGAGCCTGAGCGCCAGCTCTTCCTGCGCCACCCCGAGGTCGGCGCCCGCATCGTCGAGAACGCCACCTTCCCAGGCGACCTGGCTGCCGCCATCCTCCATCACCACGAGCGCTGGGACGGTCGCGGGTACCCCAAGCGCCTGGCCGGCCGGAACATCCCGCTCGTCTCCCGCATCATCCACGTTGCCGAGGTCTACGACGTCCTCACGTCGCCCACCTCGTACCGGCGCCCGACCGGGCGGGACAACGCTCTCAGCGTGATCCGTGCCGAGGCAGGGCGGCAGTTCGACCCCGACCTGGTCCCCGTCCTCGCCGAAGTGGTCCGCACGTGAAGGTGCTCGTCTCCAACCGTCGCGCCCGCTTCGAGTACGAGTTTCTCGAACGCTTCACGGCCGGCCTCGTCCTGACCGGCAGCGAGGTGAAGTCGGTCCGTGCCGGACACGTCAAGCTGCAGGACGGGTGGGTCGCCTTCGAGGCCGGGGAAGCGTTCCTCGCCGACGTTCATATCTCGCCCTACCAGAACGCCGGCTACGCCAACCACGAGCCCATGCGCCGGCGCAAGCTGCTGCTCCACAGGCGCGACATCGAGCGGCTGGCCGGCAAGGTCGCCGAGAAGGGCCTGACCGTGATCCCGCTCGCCGTCGGCCTCGAGGATAACTGGATCAAGGTGGAGCTCGCGCTGGCCAAGGGCAAGAAGCTGTACGACAAGCGCGAGACCATCAGGCGCCGCACCCTCGACCGCGAGGCCCAGGCTGCGCTCAAGGAACGGCGCTAGCCCGGACTATTCACGAAGGTGTCTACTGCGAGCGCGGATCTGGCCGCCCTGGCGGGCGTACTCGAGGCTCGGAGGGTGCCGCCGTACTGCACGAGTACGGCTCCCCTCCTCGCCCGGAGCGAGCGGGGCTGTGCCGCGCGCGCGTGGGGGACCGGGGGCCGAGGCGCCGGCGGCGGATGGAGCGGCGCCGAGCCCCCCGCAACCGAAGCTCGCCCACCATGACAGCCACCTCCGCGCTCTCGCTACGACCCATCATGAATAATCCGGGCTAGCAGGAGCAGCGGATCGTGCTCCGGAGCCGGCGGACCACCGATGGCGGCCACCATGGAGCCCCTCCGCTCATCGCCTGCGCGCGCGAGCCGCTTCACACTCCGTCTCTGGCCCCTCGCCCATCGCTGTGGTGTTGACAGGTGCCTCGCCACCACCTAGATTGCGTCTCAGAACAATTCCCTGTCCTCCCGGAGGCAGTCCGGCCGCGCGCCGGAGAAAGCGAGAGTCGGATGCGTCGCACACCCTTCCTGGCCCTGGTGTTCCTTACCCTCGTGGTACCCGTCTTCGCGTTCGCCGAGGATGCACCTCATCCGGTGACCATCGCCAGCTTCTTCAAGGTCCTCCCCGGCAAAGGCGAGGCGGTCATGGAGATGTTCAAGAAGGTCGACAAGCCGGTGCTCGACAAGCTGATGGCGGACGGAACCATCGTCGGCTGGGGCATGGGCATGCCGTGGGTTCACACGGGCGGCGCGTGGAACCTGGTCTTCTGGATCAGCACCGCCGACATGGCCGCCCGGGAGAAGGTCGAGAAGGCGTTCGAGGCAGCCGAGAAGACCCGCCCCGCCGAGGAGAACAGGAAGCTCCAGGAGGCGTTCTACGCGGCCGTGGCGATGGACGCCCACCGCGACGGGGTGTACCGCCAGGTGCTCAGGAGGACGGGGAAGGCTCCCGCCAACCCCGAGGGCAAGGGCTATCTCTGGCTGGCCCACTACACGGCCAAACCCGGCAAGGACCTCGAGGCGACCTCGTTCTTCGGCGAGTCCGTCACGCCCGTGATGGACACGCTTGTCGCCGACGGCGTCGTCGGCGGCTACGGCGTCCTCGTGCCGACGGTTCATGTGGCGGGTGCGTCCACGCACACCATCTGGTACTGGGTCGACACCCTCGGCGGCGTCGACAAGGTGCAGGCGGTGCTCCGCGCCGCCCGGGAGAAGCGCTCCAAGGAGCAGAACGCCGCCCTCGACGCCCGCAGCGAGGCGATCTTCCAGCCGGCAACCCACTCCGACGACCTGGTGCAGGTCACGATGTCGGGCGGGAGGTAAGAGCCGCTCTCCGCTTCCGCCGGCGGGACAGGGTGCGAACCAGCGCCGGAAAACGGCGCTGGTACACTCGCCGCGTCCTTGCATGGCCGAGCCTCTCCCCGTCGCGGTTTTCGTCTCGCCCCACGGCTACGGGCACGCGGCGCGCGCGTGCGCTGTGATGCAAGCGCTCGCCGAGCTCGACCCGGCGATGACCTTCGAGGTGTTCACGCTGGTACCGGACTGGTTCTTTGCCGATTCCCTCTCCTGCCCGTTCAGGTACCACCCTCTCCTCACCGACGTGGGCCTGGTCCAGACGACACCCATCGCCGAGGACCTGGACGAAACCCTGAGGCGACTCGCCGTGTTCCTGCCCTTCGGCGATGGCCTGTTGGACGACGTGGCGGGGGAGCTGAACCGGCTGAGGTGCCGGCTCGTGCTCGCCGACATCTCGCCGCTCGGGCTTGCGGCGGCGCAACGGGCCCGCATCCCCTCCGTTCTGGTCGAGAACTTCACCTGGGACTGGATCTACGAGCCCTACCTCGAAGGCCGGCCCGCCTTCCTGGGCGCCGTCACGACCCTCGCCGGGCTCTTTTCCGGGGCCGACGCCCGCATCCAAACCGAGCCGGTCTGCCGGAGGGACGAGCGCTGGCCTGTCGTGCCGCCGGTGAGCCGCGCGCCCCGCACCACCGCGCCAGCCGTGCGCCGCCGCCTCGGACTTCCCACCGACGCCCTCACCGTGCTGATCACGATGGGCGGCATACCCTGGCGGCTGGCAGAACTCGAGCCGCTGGAAAACCACGACGACGTGTTCTTCGTCGTCCCCGGCGCTTCCGACCGCTTCGAGAGGCGGGGACGGCTCGTGGCGCTCCCGCACCGCTCGGGGTTCTTTCACCCCGACCTCGTGCACGCCGCCGACGCCGTGATCGGCAAGCTCGGGTACAGCACGGTCGCGGAGGCCTACGCCGCAGGGGTGCCGTTCGGCCACGTCGGCAGGCCCACGTTCCGCGAGTCCCCCGCCCTGGCGGCGTTCGTGGAGGATGTGCTGCCGGGGTTCCCGATCGGCCCCGTGGAGCTCGAGCACGGGGCATGGCTCGAGAAGCTGCCGGCCCTGCTCGCGCTTGGGAAGGCGCCGGGCGGGCGCGCCAACGGGGCAGGGGCGGCGGCGCGCATCGTGCACGGGCTTCTCGCGGCCCGCTAGCCCGGATTATTCATGAGGGGTCGTAGCGAGAGCGCGGAGGTGGTTGTCGTGGTGGGCGAGCTTCCGTTGCGGGGGACTCGGCGCCGCTCCATCCACCACCGGCGCCTCGGCCCCCCGGTCCCCCACGCTCGCGCGGAGGAGCCCCGCTCGCTCCGGGGCGAGGAGGGGAGCCGCACTCGTGGAGTACGGTGGCACCCTCCGAGTCCCGAGTACGCCCGCCAGGGCGGCCAGATCCGCGCTCGCAGTAGACACCTTCGCGAATAGTCCGGGCTAGGAGCGCCGTCACGACACCCATGTCCCGGTGGAAGCCCGGCTCGCCGCCGTAGTATCATGAAAGGGCGTGCAGCGGCGAACCTGCGGTGGTGCGGAGCGGTGACGTGAGGCACCCCGATGCGTGGATCGCCCGTCCCCGGTTCGCAAGGGGGCGGAGAAAGCGCGAGCACCCGGAGTGAGTTCGGACGACGCCACCTCAGGGCAGTCCCTGAACGAGCGCGCGGCCCGCATTGCGGGCCTGCGCAGCTTCCAGACGCCGACGCTGGAGGCCGTCGAGGCGCGCCGGTTCCAGCTCTGGATCCTCACGCTCTCCCTGCTGCTGGCCGCCGCGGCGGCCCTGGTCACCTTCACGCTCTGGCGCGACATGCGACTGCCGAACTGGTTGAGCCCCGGTGCCCTTCTGGGAGGCCTGGCCGCCGTCGTCGTGCTCTTCTGCGCGTACGCCGTCGAGAAGGAGTTGCAGCTCCGCACCCTGACCCGCCTCCTCGTCGACGAGCGCGTCCTCACGGCCGCCCTCACGAACCGTCTCCGCGAGGTCAGCACGCTGCTCGAGGCGGGCAAGGCGATGAACGTGGTCCTCGACCTGCAGGAGGTCCTCGAGACCATCCTCGACTGCGCCCACGAGCTGCTCAGCGGCCACGACAGCTCAGTCATGTTGGTCCACGGCGAGGACGAGCTGCGCACGGTGTGCTCGAAGGGCGAAAGCGCGGCGCGCGGCGCGCGTACCAAGTTCGGCGAAGGCATCGCCGGGCGGGTCGCCAGTACCAGGGAGCCGCTGCTCATCAACGGCGTCATTGATCCGGGGCGCCGGTCCCGCGAAAGCCGGACGCAGCCTCCCCCGACGAGCTCGCTCTCCGTGCCGCTGATCCACCGCGACGTCCTGCTGGGCGTCCTCAACATCAACGCCGTCGAGGGCTTCGCCTACAACCCGCACCAGCTTCGCGCCCTGAGCCTGTTCGGGGAACAGGCCGCGGCGGCGATTGCCAATGCGCGACTGTTCGAGGAGCAACGGCTGCTGGCCTCGCAAAACGTCTACCAGGCCCTGCACGACTTGCTCACGAACCTGCCCAACCGGGCCCTCTTCCTCGATCGCGTCTCCCACGCACTCTCGCGCAGGCGCGACAAGAACCAGCTGATGGCCCTGCTGTTCCTGGACCTGGACGACTTCAAGCTGATCAACGACAGCCTCGGCCACGCGGCGGGCGACGAGGTGCTGATCGAGTTCGCGGACAGGCTGCGCGTCCGCGTGCGCTCGGGGGACGCCATCGCCCGCTTTGGGGGCGACGAGTTCGCCCTCCTCGTGGAGAACGTGTCCTCACCGTCCGACGCCGTGGCGGCGGCCGAGCGCATCATGGCGATCTTCGCGGAGCCGTTCACCGTCGGAGACAGGAGCGTATGGCTGCGGGCGAGCATCGGGATCGCGATGGAGGGTCTGACCGCCACCACCGCCGACGCGCTGCTCCGCAACGCCGACACCGCCAAGAACGCAGCCAAGGCGCTGGGGAAGGGCCGCATCATGGTGTTCGAGGAAGCCATGCACGCGGATGCACTGCGACGGCTCGACCTCGAGGCGGAACTCCAGCATGCAATCGACCAGCAGCAGCTCGCAGTGCACTTCCAGCCGATCTTCGCGCTCATGCCGACACGCATCGTCGGAATCGAGGCCCTGGTCCGCTGGCACCACCTTGAGCGAGGCCTCCTGCCGGCCGCCGCCTTCCTGCCCCTCGCCGAGCAGGTGGGCCTCATGGTAGAGATCGACCGGTGGGTGCTGCGCGAGGCCTGCGAGATCCTTCGAATCCTCAAGGCCGATCTCACGCTCCCCACGCCCCTGACGCTCTCCGTCAACGTCTCGCCGACCCGCCTCCAGGATGCGACCCTCGTTGAAGAGGTTGCCGAGGTGCTTGCCGAAACCGGTCTGGAGCCGGAGCACCTGGTGCTCGAGATCACCGAGAGTGCCATCCTCATCGACACCGAGAAGACCTCAGCCCACCTGAACGCCCTGAAGGCCCTCGGCGTCAAGCTCGCCCTCGACGACTTCGGCACCGGCTACTCCTCCCTCAGTCACCTGCGGCGGTTCCCTGTGGACATGGTGAAGATCGACCGTGTGTTCATCGACGGCATCACCAGCGACAAAGGGGCCAACGCGCTGGTCCAGGCCATCGTCAGGCTGGGGAGGGGCCTGAACATCGAGGTGGTCGCCGAGGGCATCGAGAACCAGTCCCAGGCGGATGCGCTCGTACAGCTCCGCTGCCCGCTGGGGCAGGGGTGGTACCTCTGCGAAGCGCTCCCCACCGACGCCCTCGCGACCTTCCTGCGCCGTTCCCTGTGAGGCCTTTGGGCCGCCAGCGTTCGGGCACGCCCGGATCCCGATGTTGGCCTGGACTAGTCACGAAGGAGCCTACTACGACCGCGGATCTGGCCACCCTGGCGGGCGTACTCGGGACTCGGAGGGTGCCACCGTACTGCACGAGTACGGCTCCCCTCCTCGCCCCGAAGCGAGCGGGGCTCCGCCGCGCGAGCGTGGGGGACCGGGGGGCCGAGGCGCCGGCGGTGGACGAAGCGGCGCTGAGCCCCCCGCAACGAAAGCTCGCCCACCATGACAGCCACCTCCGCGCTCTCGCTATGGCCCCTCATGAATAATCCGGGCTACGATCGACCCATGCCGGACCCCGCAGAGGCCGCGCCGGACAGGCCAGCCACCGCGCGCACGGACGGTCCGGAACCGGGCCGCGCATGGACGAGCGAGCAGATCAACGTCCTCCTCGCGAGCTGCATCGCCTCGTTCCTCCCGCCGTTCATGTCCTCCTCCCTCAACCTGGCCATCCCCACCATCGGGGCCGAGTTCGGGGTCTCGGCCGTGGTGGTGAACTGGATCGTCATGTCCTACGTTGTCGCGTCCGCCGCGTTTCTCCTCCCGTTCGGGCGCCTGGGCGACATGACCGGGCGCAGGCGCGTGTTCCTCGCCGGGATGCTCATCCACGTCGCCTTCTCCCTGGCGAGCGGCTTCGCCGGGTCGGCGGCGAGCCTCATCGCCTTCAGGCTCCTTCAGGGAGTCGGCGGGGCGATGGGCTTTGCCACCGGCGTGGCGATCCTGACCGGCGCTTTTTCTCCCGAGGAGCGCGGCAAGGTGCTGGGGATCAACACCGCCGCCGTCTACACCGGGCTCTCGCTCGGTCCGGTGGTGGGGGGCGTTCTCACGCAGCACCTCGGGTGGCGCACGATCTTCTTCGCCAACGCCGCGTTGGGCCTGGCGGCGGCGGCGGTGACCGCGCTCAAGATCAAGCAGGAGTGGCGCGGGAGCCGCGGGGAGAGCTTCGACGCCTCCGGGGCGCTCCTCTACACGGCCAGCCTCGCGTCGCTAGTGGGCGGCATCTCGGCCCTCAAGACCTTTCCAGCCGCCCGCTGGCCGGCACTACTTGGAGGTCTCGGCCTCGTCGCCTTCGTGGTGCGCGAGCTGAAGGCCGCGCACCCCATCCTGGACCTCAGCCTCTTCCGCAACCTGGTGTTCGCCCTTTCCAACCTGGCGGCCCTGATCAACTACAGCGCGACGTTCGCGGTGACGTTCCTGCTCTCGCTCTACCTACAGACAGTCAGGGGCCTCGACCCGCAGACCGCTGGCTTGATCCTCCTTGCCCAACCCGTCTTGATGACGCTCCTCTCCCCGGTCGCGGGCCGTCTGTCCGACCGCATCGAGCCGCGCGTGGTGGCCTCTCTCGGCATGACCCTCACCGGCCTGGCCCTCGCGCTTTTCGCCCGCCTCGGACCAAGCACCTCACTCGCATTCGTGGTGGCGGAGCTGGTCGTGATCGGCGTCGGCTTCGCCTTCTTCTCCTCGCCCAACGCCAACGCGGTGATGAACTCCGTATCCAGGTAGCACTACGGGGTGTGGGCGCCGCGACCCTCGGAACGATGCGGCTAGTCGGGCAGGCGCTCTCCATGGCTTTCGTGGCGCTGGTCTTTGCTCATTTCATGGGTCGCGCAGCCATCTCCCCCACGAGCTCTCCGCTGCTCCTGGCGAGCAACCACGTGGCGTTCGCCGTCTTCGCCGCACTCTGTGCGGTGGGGACGTTGGCTTCGCTTGCCCGCGGCCGCCTCCGCAGTTAGCCGCCGCCACACGCACGCCAGGATAAGACCGGGGGTGGCCTCGTACTCCTCCAGCTGCCTTGCCTTTTCTTGTTTGCCCGGAAGTGGCTTTGCACCCTCTCTTGCCCCGCGGGCTGGGAGTTGCAACTTGTTTCTTCAACCGCGTTGTGACTTATTGTTTGCCCGGAGGGTGGCTACGCGCGTTCGCTTCGCTCGCGACGGCTGCGCGAGCGACCCGACAGTGCTGCCCGGCTCGGGTCCCCGCGGCGTCGGCGCGGAGCCGCTGCGCCGTCTCCCCACCCCGGCCAGCGCGTCGGGGACCCCGCTCGCTCCGGCGTGATGGCTTCGCCACCCTCCGGGCGGAATCACCCCCACCCACCCAGTGCGCAATGGCGCTGCCCTCGTCGTCTCGCCGTAAATGTATGCATGACCTTCCGGCCTTTGCTGCCGCAGGTCGGGAGGGGGGCTCTGCCGATGGGGCAAGAACCCTGGCAAGAGCATCCAGTGGGTGCAGGTGCACGGGGAATCGGGGGGTGGAGGTGAAATCCGCCCCGCGGGCGATAGGAGCGATTGCGCCGACGCGTGCGGGAACCGAGCGGCCAGACCCGCGGGTGGAAACGCTGGTCGAGCACGAGCGCGCAGCGCGAGGGCGAGAAACAGCGAGGGTCCGCACGCCGGATTGTGCCAGCTCGGTCGCACGCGAAGGCGGGTCGGAGGGCTGCGCTCGATGCGCAGCCCGAGCGACCGCTACCAGCCCGCGGGGCAAGAAAAAGTGCGAAGCCACCCCCGGGCAAAAAAAGAAAGCGATACGCAGTGCTGAAGAAAAGCCAACTCCAAGCCCGCGGGGCAAACCAGAAAGACCACAGCGCAGCTGTCGAGGAAGAAGGAATCTGGCCACCCGCGCCAGCGGAAAAAACAAGAGCGTCATGCAGTGAAAGAAAAATCTGGCGGCACACCCCGGTCTCAGGGTCACTCCGGCGGCTGCGTCTGCAAGGCGCGGCACTCCTCCAGCTTCTCGAGGGTGCGCGGCCAGTCCCCCTTGAGCAGCCGCGAGAGGGCGCGGTCAGCCAGAAGCTTCCCGCCCGTCTGGCAGCGCGCGCAGTAGTTGGCCTCGTTCTCGGCGTAGACGATGCGCTGGATCGGCGCCCCGCAGGCCGGGCACGGCTTCCCGTACCGCCCGTGCACAGCCATCCCCTCGCGGAACGCCGTGACCTTCTCGGGAAAGTGTTCTCCCACCTCCCGTCGGAGGCGCTCCAGCCACTGCGTGAGGACCTCGCGCGTGGCCCCGAAGAGCCGGTCCACCTCCTCTCCGGTGAGCCTGAGCGTGAGGGCGAAGGGGGAGAGACGGGCCCGGTGCAGGATCTCGTCGGAGTAGGCGTTGCCGATGCCGGAGAAGCAGGCAGGGTCGGTGAGGGCGCGCTTGAGGGTGTGGTTTCCCCTCGTGAGGGCGCTGCGGAACGCCGCGAGGTTCGCCTCGAGCACCTCGAGGCCGCCACGGTGGAAAGCTGCGAGGCCGCTCTCTCCACGGACCACGTGCAGAGACGCGCGCTTCTTGCCGCTTGCCTCGGTGAGTAGGAGCGTTCCGCAGACCAGGTCGAAGGCCGCCAAGCCGACCTTGCCGGGCACCTTGGCGCCCGCCTCGCGCCAGTGCAGCCTCCCTGCGATCATCAGGTGCAGGACCAAGAAGATCTCGCCGTCCAGCTCGATCACGATCCTCTTGCCCAGCCGTCGCACGCTTCGTACGGTCCGCCCTTCCGCGTCCGCAAGCGGCGGCGTGACCGTCCGGAGGAGGAAAGGGCTCGCGAGGCGCACCTTCTGCAGGCGCTGGCCGCCGATCAGGTCGGTCAGGCGCTCCACGTAGACCACGATGTCGGGAAGCTCGGGCATCCTCCACGGATGCTACGCCAGATTCGGCCCGTTCGCCGGGCGTTCCTTGACATCGCGCCGGGCTTCTCATAGGTTGAAAAAGGGCTGCACAGCGGGATGGGTTGGACATGCCAACGGTCAACGACGTCTTGCAGGTTTTTCGCACGGGCGATCTCGAGCGGTTGAAGGCGCTCCTGATCCTCGACCCCTCACTCGCAGACGCACGCGACGAGGCGGGAGTATCCCTCCTGCTCCACGCCAGGTACCGCTCCCGCATGGAAATGGTGGAACTCCTGCTCGCGTCCAGGACGCAGCTCGACATCTTCGAGGCCGCCGCGCTGGGGAAGAGCACGGCGGTTGCCGCACTCCTCGATGTGGATCATACGAGGGTGCGAGCCTTCTCCGGGGACGGGTTCACGGCGCTGCACCTGGCCGCCTTTTTCGCTCAACCCGAGGTTGTGGCACTCCTGATCGAGCGCGGGGCCGACCCGAACTCCGTCGCGAAGAACCTCTCCGCGGTGACGCCGCTGCACAGTGCCGCCGCCGGCCGCAGCCCGGATGCGCTCCGGTTGCTCCTCATGCACGGGGCAAACCCCAACGCCCGCCAGCAGGGAGGCTTCACGGCCCTGCACGCCGCCGCCTTGCACGGCGACCTGCCCATGGTGCTCCTCCTGCTGGGCCATGGCGCCCTGCCCGCGGCGGCCAGCGACGACGGCAAGACCGCCGCGCAGATGGCGGCTGAGAAGGGCCACACGACCGTGGCCGAGCTGATCAAGGCCCCTCCCGAGGCTCCCCCCGACGAGTGATGCCCGCCGCGGGGCCGGCCGTGACCCCCACGGGTAATCCGGGCTAGAATTCCGCGAACCTGGTCGCAGACGCCCCCTCCGGGCAGAAAGGGAACCACCCATGCGAGATCTCGCCGCGGCAGTCCTGACACTGCTCTTCGCTTCGCACTCGGCCCTGGCGGCCACCTCGACGAAGGAGAAGGACAAGGAGGATCCGAAGAAACCCGACGTGATGTCGGCCGATACCTTTGCCGGGTTGAAGCTACGGAGCATCGGGCCGGCATGGACCTCCGGCCGCATCGGCGACTTCGCTTTCGACCCGTCGAGGCCCGGCCGCTACTTCGTGGCGGTCGCCTCGGGTGGAGTGTGGAAGACCGAGAACGCAGGGACCACCTGGTCCCCGGTCTTCGACAGCGAAGGCTCCTACTCCATCGGTTGCGTGACCCTCGATCCGAGCAACCCCAACACGATCTGGGTGGGGACGGGCGAGAACAACAGCCAGCGCTCGGTCGCCTGGGGGGACGGCGTCTACAGGTCCGAGGATGGCGGAAAGAGTTGGAAGAACCTCGGGCTCAAGCGCTCCGAGCACATCGGCAGGATTGCCGTGGATCCGCGCGATTCGCGGGTCGTCTACGTGGCGGCGCAGGGTCCGCTGTGGGGTCCTGGCGGCGACCGCGGGCTGTACAAGACAACCGACGGCGGCAAGACCTGGACGGCGACGCTCACGATCTCCGAGAACACCGGAATCAGCGAGGTTCTGATGGACCCGCGCAACCCGGACCTGCTCTACGCCGCCGCCTACCAGCGGCGCCGCCATGTCTGGACGCTCATCGACGGCGGCCCCGAGTCCGCCATCTACAAGTCCACCGATGCCGGCAAGACCTGGAGGAAGGTCGAGAAGGGACTGCCAAAGGACGTGGACCTCGGGCGCATCGGCCTCGCCGTTGCCCCGTCCAACCCGGACGTGGTTTACGCGGTCGTCGAGGCCGCCGACGGGAAGGGCGGCTTCTTCCGCTCCACCGACCGCGGCGAGAGCTGGGAGAAGCGCAGCGACTACGTGAGCAACGGGCCGCAGTACTACCAGGAGATCTTCTGCGACCCCAGGAACGTGGACCGTGTCTACTCCATGGACACCTGGTTGCAGATCACCGAGGATGGAGGGAAGACCTTCAAGAGGGTCGGTGAGAAGACCAAGCACGTGGACAACCACGCGATGTGGATCGACCCGTCCAACACCGACCACCTGCTCGTGGGCTGCGACGGCGGCATCTACGAGACGTTCGACCGCGGCCGGACCTGGGGCTTCAAGTCGAACCTCCCGGTGACCCAGTTCTACCGCGTGGCCGTGGACGACTCGGCGCCCTTTTACTACGTCTACGGCGGCACTCAGGACAACTTCTCGATGGGTGGGCCTTCGCGGACTATCACGGTCAACGGCATCGTCAACTCCGACTGGTTCGTGACCACCGGCGGCGACGGTTTCTTCTCCGCCATCGACCCCACCGACCCCAACATCGTCTACGCCGAGTCGCAATACGCGGGCCTTGTCCGCTTCGACAGGAGAAGCGGCGAGGAAATCGACATCAAGCCGCGCGAAGGCAAGGGCGAGCCCGCCCTGCGCTGGAACTGGGACTCGCCGCTGATCATCAGCCCCCACTCCCACACCCGGCTGTACTTCGCCGGCAACAGGTTGTTCCGCAGCGAGGACCGCGGCGACTCCTGGCAGGCGGTCTCCGGCGACCTCTCGCGAGGAATCGACCGCAACAAGCTCCCGGTCATGGGCAAGGTATGGCCGGCCGATGCGGTGGCGAAGAACACCTCGACGTCGTTTTACGGAAACGCCACCGCGCTCTCGGAGTCACCTCTCGCCGAGGGGCTGCTCTACGTCGGCACGGACGACGGCCTCGTCCACGTGAGCGAGGACGGCGGCAAGACCTGGCGGAAGGTGGAGTCATTCTCCGGCGTACCGGCAATGACATTCGTGAGCAGGGTTACGGCCTCCCCGCACAACGCCGACGTGGTGTACGCGGCGTTCGACAACCACAAGAACGAGGACTTCAAGCCGTACCTCCTGAAGAGCACCGACCGCGGCCGTACGTGGGCCTCGATAGCGGGAGACCTGCCGGAAGGCGAGGTGGTGTACGCGGTGACCGAGGACACCAAGGACGCCAAGCTGGTCTTCGCGGGGTGCGAGTTCGGAGTGTACTTCTCCCTCGACGCCTCCCACTGGATCAAGCTCAAGGGCGGGATGCCCACGATCGCGGTCCGCGATCTCGCCATCCAGGCGCGCGAGGGCGACCTCGCCCTCGCCACCTTCGGACGCAGCTTCTACATCCTCGACGACCTCACCCCGCTGCGCGGCCTCACCCGCGACACCCTCGAAAAGCCGGCGGCGCTCTTTCCGGTCAAAGACGCGCGCGCGTACATCCAGTCCTCTCCCCTCGGCGGCAAGGGCAAGGCGTTCCAGGGCGACGCCTTCTTTACCGCCGACAACCCGCCCTTCGGCGCGGTCATCACCTACTACCTGAAGGACACCCTCAAGACCAGGAAGGAGCTGCGTCACGAGGCCGAGAAGGAGGCCGAGAAGAAGGGGGTCGCCCCTGCCTATCCGACGCCCGAGCAGCTCCGCGAGGAGGCCCGCGAGGAGAAGCCGGCCGTCATCCTCACGGTCACGGACGCGGAGGGCAAGGTGGTGCGACGGCTCTCCGACCCCGCCGACAAGGGCTTCCACCGGGTCGCCTGGGATCTCCGCTACGCGGCGGCCAACCCGGTCAAGCTCCCCTCCGAGAAGGAGGAGAAGGACCCCTGGGAGTCGCCGGACCAGGGCCCGATGGTGGCGCCGGGAGCCTACAGGGTCGCGCTGGCCCAGCGCGTTGCAGGCACGGTCACCGAGCTCGCCGGCCCGCAGCAGTTCCAGGTGGTGCCCCTCGGACTCGCCACGCTGAAGGCCCAGGACCAGGCTGCGGTCGTCGCCTTCGAGCAGAAGACGGCCCGACTGCAGCGGGCCGTGCTGGGAGCCGTGGAGGCCGCCAAGGAGGCGAAGGACCACCTCGCCAAGATCAAGGTGGCGCTCGCCGACACCCCGACCGCGAGGCCGGAGCTCACGACCCAGGCGACCTCCATCGAGGCGCAGCTCCAGGACCTTCAGGTGGCGCTCGCCGGCGACAGGGTGCTCGCGAGGTACAGTGAGCCCACTCCGCCATCAATCCAGGAAAGGGTCCAGGGGATCGTGTATGCCCTCTGGGCCACCACCCAGGAACCCACGAAGACGATGGTGGACGCCTACAACGTCGCCAGCGATGAGTTCTCGCTGGTGCTGCCCAGGCTGCAGACCCTCATCCAGGTGGACCTTGCCAGGCTCCAGGACGCCATGGAGAAGGCCGGCGCCCCGTGGACGCCGGGCCGCGTCCCGACCTGGACCAAGGAGTAGCCGCAGCGCCGTGCCGGCTCCGAACCGCGGCTGTTGAAGCGTCGTGCGCTGCGCGGAGGGTGCCGCCCTGATTGCCACTACGTGGCTGCTTGGTTTTGCCCCGCGGGTTTGGAGCAGTGTCCTGTTTCAACAACTGCGTTGTGGCCTTTTTCTTGCCCGGGGGTGGCTTCGCAACCTATATTGCCCCGCGGGCTGGGAGCAGTCGCTCGGGCTGCGCATCGAGCGCAGCCCTCAGACACGCCTGCGCGTGCGACCGAGCTGGCACAGACCGGCGTGCGGACCCTCGCTGTTCCCCTCCCTCGCATGGAACGCTCGGTCGGGGCCAGCGTTTCCACCCGCCGGTCTGGCCGCTCGGTGCCCGCACGCTCCGCCGGAATGGCTCCTATCGCCCGCCGGGCGGATTTCACCCCCACCCCCCCGATTCCCTGTGCACCTGCACGTACCCGACGCTCTTGTCAGGATTCTCGCCCCATCGGCAGAGCGCACCGCGTCACGGGAGGTGGGCTTTAACTCCGCCGGTGCCGCGGGTGGCCAATCTCTCCGGAGCCCGCGGGCACCGGACGCGCGAGCCGCGTTGGGGAAACGGCGGCGCGGTCCCATGCGAACGCCGAGGGACCCCAGCGCGGATCGCGCCCTCCGGTCGCGGGCGCAGGAGTGTGCGGCCGCAGGCCGCGGGGGCGGCCAAGGCCGCACGGCTAGTCACCCGCGGCACCGGCAAATCAAAAACGCCACGCAGTGGCAGAGAAAACCAGGCCGCGCACCCGCGGGGCTAGGAAGCCTCCCAGGGGCGGAAGAACAGCGCCTGCCGCATGACCGGTTCGGTGCGGGTGGCGAGCTCAACCATCTGTGTCGCGCTCATCGGTGTGAACGACCTTGCGAGCCGCACGTCCTCGTCGACCTGCGTCACGTTGTCGCACCCGACGATCACTGTACTGACTGGCAGCGACAGCACGTAGCGCATCGCCTCCCGCATGTTGATGGTGCCCGGGCGGGTGGCGATCTGGCCCTGGCGCTGCTTTTCCGGGGGCGGCGGCGTCCAGGAGGACAGGATGCGGCCGCGCGCCGGGATCTTCATCCCGATGATGCCCATCTCCTTCTCCACGGCGAGCGGCAGCAGCTCCTTCTGGAAGCTCAGGTGATGCGGGTCCGCGGCGTTGAGGGCCATCAGCACTGTGTCGAAGGGGAAGCGCCTGATCGTCTCGACGAGCACGCCGGGATCGGCATGGCCGGTCACGCCGATAAAGCGCACCATCCCCTGCTCACGCGCCTTGACGAGCGCCTGCACCGCCCCGTCAGCCGCGAAGATCTTCTCCACCTCCTCCATCTTCGAGAGGTTGTGGATCTGCCAGAGGTCCACGTAGTCGGTCTGGAGCAGTTCGAGTGATTTCTCCAGCAGCTTCAGAGAGCCGTCGCGCGTGCGGTCGTGAGTCTTGGTGGCCAGGAACGCCTCGGAGCGGCGCCGCTTCATGACCAGCCCGATGTAGCGCTCGCTCCAGCGCGCCTCGCCGCCGTACCGGGCGGAGGTATCGATGTAGTTGACCCCAAGGTCGAGGGCCTTCTCGACGATCGAGACCGCGACCGTCTCGTTGTTGGGCTGCTCGACGGCTGCCTGTCCACCGAGGCTGAAGATTCCAACCCGGTAGCCGGTGCGCCCCAGGTTGCGGGTGGGCATGGCTTTCGGGGTCACCGGGTTGGAGGGCAGCGGCGGCAGTGCGGCCGCCGCCGCGGGCACGACGCCGCGGGCCAGGTAGCCGACCGTGGCGGCGGTCCCCAGCTTGAGCAGATCCCTGCGCTCGATCGTGCCCTTCTTTTCGTCGTGATCGCCCATGGCGCTCTCCTCTCTGCTCACCTCGAAGCCTAAGGCGCCGCTCGGCGGGGGTCAACCGCGCCGGGGACCCGGCCGACGACGACAGGGCGGCCATCAAAGAGACGCTCCCCAGGTTCGAGGCGGAATTCGAGGGGCGGCTCAGGCAGTTCCTCAGGTAGACATTTCCCCAATGGCGGGAGGGATGAACTTGCTGCAGGTGCTACGGAACAGCACGACGTTCGCGCGCGGGGCGAGGACCGTCGGGCTCGCGACAGCCGGGGTCTGCCCGAGAACGTACGGCGCAGGGTGGTGCCGGCCATTCGAACCGCCTCGGTTGTCTCCGCAACCTATTGTCTATCAATTACTTACGCAGGAGCAGCGGGATACTTGCAATCGGTCCCAAGGCGGCTCATGATGCAGGACACAAAAAAGGAAAACGTCGGTGGGCAGACCATGGAGAACCGCCCGGTGAGTCGCCGCAGAGCGTGCCGCATCCTGGTACCGCTCCTGCTGGTATCCGTGTGGCTGGTGTCGTCATGCGCCGGCACGGCCCCGCAACCACGCCTGATCCCGTTTCCCGAAGCGGCCCGCTCCATCCGATCCGAGGGTGGCATCACCGAGTACAGAGCGGCCCTGGCTGCCGTGCTGTCCGTCACCGAGCGGGAGCTGCGTTTCCCCAACTTGCGGGGATCCCTCCGGCTCTACCCCGACCACACCAGCCTCGAGGCAGCCCTGCTCGGCGAAGGGTACGATGCCCTCTACGCGCGCCAGGTGGCCGACACCCTCGACGGCGTCGGCAGGCCGAGCGCTGTGCTCGCCAACGAGGCGGTCCTGCGCTGGCGTTCGTGGCCGGAGAGAACCTCCTTCCTCGCCCACGAGTTGACCCACGTCGCCGAGTACGAGCTTGCCGGCGGCCGCCGCGGGAATCTCGACCAGTGGTTGCGCGAGGGGCTGGCCGAGTGGGTGTCCTCGCACGTCATGGAGACTCTGCGACTCGGGTCCCTCGCCGACCGGCGGCTCGCCGCGGTGGCGAATCTCAGGACAGCTCTCCGCCGCCGCAGGCTGCCCAGCTTCGACGAGCTGCTCACGGCGCGCGCCTGGAGGGAGTTCTCCGGTAGTCAGCCCCGGAACGTCATGTACGACGAGGCCTTTCTCGCCGCGGACCTGCTCATTGCCAGGCACGGCCTCGCGGCGGCCCTGGACTATTTCCGGCTCTTCAGCTCATCCGACGACCACCTCGCCAACTTCTCTCAGGCCTTCGGCGAGGAGCGATCGAACTTCCAGGGCGAGTTCTCCGCGTACCTCGCGCAGGTCCTCCGGTAGCCCGCCTCAGGATCTTCACAGTGGGACGAGCTGGCTCCCGGTTTTGAGGAGCGGCACGCGGGCGCCGTCCCGGACGTCCTGCGTCCTCCGCGCTATGGAGGCGTTTCCAGAGGAGCTGGAAGCGCCTCCAGTGGGCCACGAACACGAAAAGTCAACGTACTGAATACAAAGAACGTAGATCATGCCCCCTCGCACGATCACGTGGCACGGTGTTTGCTCTCTCAGGAGACGGAAAGAGAGGAAGCAGACCATGAACGTCGCGAACCAGTTCCTCAGCAACCCGCACTACTTCGGACCCCTCGAACCCAGGTCGCCGGTGGCGTCCAAAAACTACAGGGCCCAGGCCGGCATGCGGAACGTCTGTCCCATTTGCCCCTACCTCTCGCTCGTCACAGCGGTTGTCTTCTTCGCGCTCAGCGTCGTGGCGCTCGCGGTTCTCTGATACCCGTCTGTGCCGTCGCGCCGGCGCGATCAGGGCCGCTGCCCATGCTCCGGAAATAGTGTCCCCTCACAGGAAAAACAAGTACACAAAGAACGGGGCGGCCGGGTGGCCGCCGTCACTCGTGACGACCCGGCGCCGCGGACGAGTCCGACCGGGAAGCGACGCGCTGTCCGGCGCCGCGACGAGACCACGCTTGCCGTGCTAAACTTTACGTAGAGATCGGCTTAGCTCAAGGGGGTGGTGGCTGTCATGGTCGGCCCGCGCGCGACCGGGCCCGCGACCCGGTGGTTGGTGGTGGCTGGTGCCGCCGGCACTCGCCCTTCTCGCCGGGGCGTGGCTCGCCCTCGTGGCGGCGCCCCGGGAGCGTGCGCGGTCCGTCCAGCGCTGGCGCTCGCGGCTCTCCGCGCTGAGGCGGCAGGCCGGTATCGCGGTCAGCGTAGCCGTGGATGAAGAACGCTAACGGAGGCACGACGTATGAAAAACAACGAACCCAAAAGAGTAACCCGTAAACCCCGCCGCAGCCCCTCGCTGCCCAAAGCGCCCACCGGCATTCAGGGACTGGATGAACTCACCGGCGGCGGCCTGCCCAAGGGGCGGCCGACCCTCCTGTGCGGCAGCGCCGGCTGCGGCAAGACGCTGCTGGCCATGGAATTCCTCGTGCACGGCGCGGTGGACCACGGTGAGCCGGGCGTCTTCATGGCCTTCGAGGAGAACACCGAGGAGCTGGCGAAGAACTTCGCCTCGCTCGGGCATGATCTCAAGGCGCTGGTCGCGCAGAAACAACTGGTGCTCGAATTCGTCCACATCGAGCGCAGCGAGATCGAAGAGACCGGCGAGTATGACCTCGAAGGGCTGTTCGTCCGGCTGGGGCACGCGATTGACAGCATCGGCGCCACGCGCGTGGTGCTCGACACCGTCGAGGCGCTCTTCTCCGGGCTGTCCAACACCGCCATCCTGCGCGCCGAGCTGCGCCGTCTGTTTCGCTGGCTGAAGGAGAAAGGCGTCACCGCCATCATCACCGGCGAGCGGGGCGAAACCGGCTTGACCCGCTACGGGCTGGAGGAATACGTGGCCGACTGCGTGATCCTGCTCGACCACCGCATGGAGGGGCAGATGGCCACGCGGCGGCTGCGGATCGTCAAGTATCGCGGCTCGACGCACGGCACGAACGAGTATCCGTTCCTGATTGACGAGGGCGGCCTCTCGATCCTGCCGATCACCTCGATGAGGCTGACGTACGAAGCGGGCACCGAGCGCGTGTCGTCGGGCGTTCCGCGCCTGGACGCGATGATGGGGGGCAAGGGCTACTATCGAGGCAGCAGCGTGCTGGTGTCCGGCACGGCGGGCACGGGCAAGACGAGTCTGGCGGCCCATTTCGCCAACTCCGCCACCGCGCGCGCCGAGCCGTGCCTGTGGTTTTCCTTCGAGGAATCGTCCAGCCAGATCATCCGCAACATGCGCTCCATCGGCATCGACCTGGAAGCGGCGGTGCGGAGCGGGACGCTGAGCTTTCACGCGGACCGGCCCACGGTTTGCGGCCTGGAGATGCACCTGGTGACCATGCACAAGCTGGTGGACCAGATGAAACCCCGGGTCGTCGTCATTGACCCGATCACCAACTTCGCCGCGCTCGGAAGTGAGGCGCAGGTCAAGGCGATGCTGACACGGCTGATTGACTTTCTCAAGATACAGCAAATCACCACGCTGTTCACGAGCCTCACCGCGGGCGGCACCTCGCTGGAAGCCACTGACGTGGGCGTGGCGTCGCTGATGGACACCTGGCTGCTGCTGAGAGACATACAAAACGGTGCGGAACGCAATCGCTTCTTGCACCTCCTGAAGTCGCGCGGCATGGCCCACTCGAACCAGATTCGCGAGTTCCTGCTGACCGATCACGGAGTGGAACTGCGGGACGTGTATGTCGGGCCTTCGGGGGACTTGCTCGCCGGCGGCGCGCGGGAGGCACTGGAGGCGCTGGAGAAAGCCCAGGCCCTCGTGCGCGGGCAGGAGACCGAGGGCAAAAAGCGGGAGTTGGAGCGCAAGCGGCAAGCCATGGAGGCGCAGATTGCCGTGCTGCGGGCAGAGTTCGAAGTCGAGCAAGCGGAAGCGGCAAAGACGATTGGGCAGGAGCAGACGCGCGCCGGGGTGCTGGCCGGTGACCGCGTCCAAATGGCCCGCTTGCGGCAGTCCGATGCCGCCGCCACAGGAAAGACACCAAAGCACAAGTAAGGAGATTCACCATGAAAGCCAAGCGCAGGACCGGGTCTGCCAAAGCGACGCGCGCGAAGCCTGCGGACGTTTGGAACCTGCGGCTCTATGTGGCGGGGCAGACGCCCAAGTCGCTGGCGGCGTTTGCCAATCTCAAGCGCTTCTGCGAGGACCACCTGAAAGGGCGCTACACGATTGAGGTGATTGACCTGGTGGAGACGCCCCGACTGGCCAAGGACGAGCAGATTCTGGCCGTCCCCACCCTGGTGCGCAAGCTCCCGGAACCGGTGCGCAAGATCATCGGCGACCTCTCCAACACCGAGCGTGTTCTGGTGGGGCTGGATTTGAGACCATTATGAAAACCACGAAAGTAAAGAGCGCGACGGCAGCCTTCGAGCAATCATTAGCCAAGCCAAGCAGGCCGCGGCTTGCGCTGCGTTTGTATGTGGCGGGCATGACGCCACGCTCCGCCCGCGCCATCGCCAACATCAAGAAGATTTGCGACGAGCATCTGAAGGGGCTCTACGCCCTCCAGGTGATTGACATCTACCAGCAGCCGGTGCTGGCCGAAGGAGACCAGATCATCGCCGTGCCCACGCTGATCAAGAAACTGCCGCCGCCGTTGCGGCGATTCATCGGCGACCTATCGGATCGTGAGCGCGTTCTGATCGGGCTGGATTTGAAGCCGAAGAAATGACGGGAGCGACCGCGTTATGACAGACGAGCGGTCAGGACCTGAACTCGCGGCGGAACTGGAAGACCTCCGCGCCCGGCTGGCCGAAGCCGAGGAGGTCTTGCGCGCCATCCGCAGCGGGGAAGTGGACGCGGTGCTGGTCACCGGCGAGCGCGGCGAACAGATCTACACCCTGAGGGGGGCCGATCGCGTCTATCGGCAGCTCATCGAGACGATGAGCGAGGGCGCGGTGACCTTGTCCGCGGACGGAGTCATCCTCTACTGCAACGTCCGTTTGGCGGAGATGTTGAGACGGCCGCTCGATCAAGTCGTGGGCACCGCCCTGCGGAACTACCTGCCGGGCGCGGACCAGCAGGCGCTTGACGCCATCCTCGCGCAGGCCCGCACAGAGACCAGCCGCCGGGAAATCAATTTGAAGACCGGCGAGGGCCGTCTGGTGCCCGTCTATCTGTCGGCCTCCCGCTTGCAGAGCGAAGGGGCGGAGATGGTCTTCTGCCTCGTGCTTACGGACCTGACCCAACAAAAAAGCCATGAGCAAATCGTCGCGGCGGAGCGACTGGCCCGCTTGATCCTGGAACAGGCTGAGGAGGCCATCGTCGTGTGCGACGAACAGGGCCGGGTCATTCGCGCGAGCGAAGCGGCCCAGCGGTTCTGCGACGGCGGCCCCCTCCTGCGGCCCTTTGCCGAGGTGTTTCCGCTGCGAAGAGACGCTTCCGATCCGTTCCATCTCGCCCCGGTCTTGCAGGGGCAGACGCTGCGGAATGTGGACGTTGCCTTGGATCGGCAAGGGCAGGAACTCGACTTGCTCCTGAATGCGGGTCCGCTCCGCAGCGGCCCGCAGATCCTCGGCTGCGTCGTCACCTTGACCGACATCACCGAGCGCAAGAAGCTGGAACGCGAGGTGGCGCTGCGGGAGCAACAGCTCAACTCCTTCTTCACGGGCGCAACCGCCGGCCTCATGCTTGCTGACGAGGAGCTGCGCTTCGTCCAGGTCAACGACACGCTGGCGGAAATGAACGGAGTGCCTGCCCATGAGCATTTGGGCAGGACCGTGCGGGAAGTCGTGCCAAAGCTGGCGCCGGTCGTAGATCCGTTATTCCGGCGTGTGCTCACGACAGGAGAACCTGTTTTGGACGTCGAGGTGAGCGGCGAAACGCGGAGTCAGCCGGGAGTGGAGCGGCACTGGCTCCAGTCGTTCTTCCCGATTGCGGGACCAACCGGGAAGCCGCAGGGCGTGGGATCAATCGTCGTCGAGGTTACCGAACGCAGACAGCTCGAAGCCCAGTTGCGCCAGGCGCAGAAAATGGACGCGGTCGGACGCCTCGCGGGGGGCGTGGCCCACGACTTCAACAACATCCTGCAGGCCATGCTCAGCAACACCGCTTTGTTACAGCTGCACCTGCGTGGCGCCGGCGCCGCGGAGGAGCCGCTGAAAGAGCTGGACCAGCTCGTGCGGCGCGGCTCGTCGCTTACCCAGCAGCTCTTGCTGTTTTCACGGCGACAGCCCGCCGTACGCGTGCCGCTTGAGCTCAAGGACGCGGTGCGTGGTGTTGCCACGTTGCTGCGCCGGGTGGTGCGTGAGAACGTGGCCATCACCAGCGAGCTGACCGACTCACCGTTGCCGGTCCGGGCCGATCAGGGCCAGCTCGAACAGGTGCTGCTGAATTTGGCGCTCAACGCGTCTGACGCGATGCCCGCCGGCGGGAAGATCACGCTGCGAGCCGGAGCGGACGGCGACCACGTCTTCCTTTCGGTCAGCGACACCGGCCATGGCATTACGGAAGAGGTTCGGGCACACCTGTTTGAGCCGTTCTTCACCACCAAGGCCCCGGGCAAAGGAACTGGCCTCGGCCTCTCGGTTGTGCACGGTATCGTGACCGCACACGGCGGACGCGTCGAGGTCACCAGCGCACCTGGCGAAGGCGCAACGTTTATCGTGTGGCTACCACGCGCCGAAGCCCCACTGGGAGAGCTAGGCGACCGACCCAAACCGCCCAGCGACCTGCCCGTCGGCGGCAACGAGCACATTCTGGTGGTCGAGGACGAGTACGGCGTCCGCAAGAGCATCTCGGGGATTCTGCGGTCGCTCGGCTACACGGTGACGACCGCGGCGACCGGCGAGGAGGCCGGCGCGCAGCCGACCGAACCGGCGCCCGACCTCCTCCTCACCGATGTCGTCCTGCCCGGGATCACGGGCGCTGCGGTCGCGGAACGCCTGCGCGACCGCTGGCCGGCTCTCAAGGTGTTGATGATGTCCGGATACCTGGAAGACGAGGCGATGCGAGATCTCGCAGCCAGTGGGCGTGTGCGCTTCCTCCAGAAGCCGTTCGACATGCACGCGCTCGCCCTCGCGGTCCGGCAAAAGCTCGACGAGGGGCCACCCACGGTCGGCTGAATCACCCCTCCCCCGGCCACCCACTCACTGAGAGTGGGACGAGCTGGCTCCCGGTTTTGAGGAGCGGCACGCGGGCGCCGTCCCGGACGTCCTGCGTCCTCCGCGCTATGGAGGCGTTTCCAGAGGAGCTGGAAGCGCCTCCAGTGGGCCACGAACACGAAAAGTCAACGTACTGAATACAAAGAACGTAGATCATGCCCCCTCGCACGATCACGTGGCACGGTGTTTGCTCTCTCAGGAGACGGAAAGAGAGGAAGCAGACCATGAACATCGCGAACCAGTTCCTCAGCAACCCGCACTACTTCGGACCCCTCGAACCCAGGTCGCCGGTGGCGTCCAAAAACTACAGGGCCCAGGCCGGCATGCGGAACGTCTGTCCCATTTGCCCCTACCTCTCGCTCGTCACAGCGGTTGTCTTCTTCGCGCTCAGCGTCGTGGGGCTCGTGGTCCTCTGAGCCGCGTCTGCTCTCCCGCGCACCTGCGATGGCAGGCCCGGCCCCGCGCCCGGATGGCCTCGGACGCGGGCTCGCGATAGGCCTCGTCCCAGGCACACCCGATCACCAAACGAACGTTTCAAATTTCAGGGTCGTCCGGCGGACAAACCTCAACCCCAACCGCGCGGAGTCAGAGACGTCGCGAAGACACCCTGCAGCCTCCCTCGCCGCGCGGCGAGCCCCCGCTCACTCCGGGGCGAGGAGGGAAGCCGACCTCGTGCGGCATGGCGGGCGGGTGGGCGGGACCCCAGACACCCCGAGGTTGCCCACCGCGGCGTCCAGATCCGCAATCGCAGCAGGCCCGTTCGCCAACCGCTTGCCGGCTTGAGGGTGCCCGTTGAGGGAAGGATCTCACCGGGACGAACCCGACAATCTCTCGGCGCCCGGCCAGCGAGGTCGTGCCACCTGACCCGCGCTTAAAGCCATCCCTAGCATCCTAAAGCGGGCGCGGTGCTTTCTCCAGAGTCATCTCCGCGGGCAATCCCTCGAGAACGTTCCGAAGCGCGTACAGCAAGTCGCCTGGCAGGATCGGCTTCTCGATGAGAGCTTCCGCTCCGGCGGCCTTCGCGTCGGACCGGTAACGCGACTTCTTGTAGACGCCGGTCATGAGGATCACCGGGATCCGCGCGAGGTCGGAGTCACTCTTGAGCTTCCTGCAAAGTTCGAACCCGTTGAGCCCCGGGAGCAGGACATCCGAGATCACGGCGTCGGGCCTCTGTTTGACGATCGCCTCGTACGCCTTGAGACCATTGCCTGCGGTCAGCACCTCGTAGCCGTTCTCCTTCAGCAGGACCTCCATGAGCTGCACAACCTTCGGTTCGTCGTCGATGACCATGATCTTCCGTGGCGAGGTCCCAGTACCCCCGGCAAGGATGGTGCGGTTGCGGCCTTGGCCCTTCGCCTCGGCAAGCGCCTTCTCGGCGGCGGCCGCCAGGGCAACCGGGTTACCGTAACGTGGGAACTCGGCGACGCCGCAACTGAAACTGATGGGGAGCCTCCGCCCCTTGAGGTCATGCCTCAATTGCGAGAAGCTCTTGCGGAGCTCGTCCATGAGGCGTGCGGTCGTCCCACCATCGGCGCCGGGAAGGACTGCCATGAACTTCCCCCCGCCATGCCGCCCGACCACGTCCGTGCTCCTCAGCCGCATGCGCAACATGTTGGCGAGCGACTGAAGCACCCGATCGCCCGCTTGATACCCGCAGCTTTCGTTGATCCCCGAGAATTGATCCAGGTCGACCATCGCGCAGGTGAGCTTGCCCCTGTCGCGTGCTGCGTTCGCCACCTCACGCCCGAGCCGCTCGTTGATCGCCGAGTGGTTGAGGACACTGGTGACCCCATCGTGGACCATGCGGGAGCGCCGCAACTGGAAGCGCTCGACGTGGGTCCGGACCGCCATCACGAGAAGCCCGCGCTCGATGGGCTCCGTGAGGAAATCGTCGGCACCCGCCTCGAGCCCCGAAAGCTGCTTGTCGATGGCCGTCTCTGTCGAAATGAACAGAATCGGGACGTCGAGGCACCCCGGGTACTGGCGGATCGCTGCGGCAACTTCCGGTCCGGTGAAACCGGGCAGGTCAAAGTCCAGGAGGATGAGGTCAGGGCGGCTCTCGCTCAGCATTTCTATCAGCCGCGCCGGGTCGTCCAGCGTCGTCGCCAACATTCCGGCCTCGCGCAGTTCCGTCGCGTAGCGGTTCGCCTGCTCGGAATCGCGCTTCGCCACCAGCACCTTGGCGGGCCCAGCGGAAGCGTGATGTTCGAACGAATCGAGCTTCTCGACCAGGAAGTTGATGTCGATTGGCTTGCTGAGGAACCCGTCACCGCCGGTTTGCACCCCTTCGACCCTCGCTTTGATGTCGTCGCGAGCCGACATGAAGATCACCGGAATACGCTCCTTCCACCGGAGCCGCAGCTCTCTGACCGCCGCCGTTCCGGCCCACACCCCCCCGGGGAAGACGACATCCATGAGCACCGCGGCGGGGCGGGCCTCCCGGACGGCGGCTTGGAGAGCCGATGGGTCGGAAAACGTTCGCACCTCGTAGCCGTAGTAGCCGAGCTGTAGCGCCAGCTCGTGCGCCAACAACACGTCGTCGTCGACGATGTAGACCAACCGACCAGCTCGTCTCGCGTCCTCGGCCGGCCGAGAGAGCCCTGGCGACGGGACGACATTCCCATCCTCTTCCAGCGGTTGGGCGGCGATCCCGCCCAACGAAGCGACCCTACGGGCGATCTCTTCCCGCCCTGCCGGCGATGGCGGAACCCCCGAGCTGATGACTTCCTCCAGGAGATCCTCAAGCCCGCGGGCCGTGCGACTGAGAGCCGCAAACCCGAACGTCGCGCCGGAGCCGGCGAGGTTATGCACCTGGCGGTGGAGGGTGCGCAGGGCCTCCCAGTCCACCTCGTGGGGAGCCAAGCTCTCCCAGGCGCTCGAGATCTCCTTGACTTTCAACGGGACGAGGTCGCCGTACTCCTGGCGCAAGACGGCGAGTTGCCGACGAAATGCTTCGGGGGGGGGTTCAGCGCTCATGGTATTGCCTCCAGGCATCCTTCACTTCATCGGCCAGACTCATCGGATCGAAGGGCTTCGCGAGCACGCGGATCGCTCCGAGCCGTTCGAGCTGTGCGATCTCCTGGGCTTGTACCTTCCCAGTCAAGAAGATCACGGGCGTGTCCGCGAACATGGGCAGCTCGCGTAAGGCCTTGAGGGTTGCTCGACCGTCCATACCCGGCATCATCAAATCGAGCATGATCAGGTCAGGCGAAAGCGCGGGCGCCCTCCGTAGCGCCTCCTCGCCGGAGCTGCAGATCTCCACTTCGAAGCCGCCGAGCTTCTCGAGCGCCAGCTTGGCGATGGTCTGAATATCGCGCTCGTCCTCGACGTACACGATCTTCCGCAGGGGCGGTGCCGTCATGGTGTACCTCGCAGCTCTTCTTCGCCGCTTGGGCCGGCTGACCGTCCGACACCCCGCCCCGCGACCAGCCGACCAATGGTCTGCACGAGCTGTTCGTTCGAGGCGCGCGAGGTCACGAGCGATGCCGCCACGCGCCTGGCGATACCTTCGTCGGCTTCGTAGGCCGAGAACACCACCAGAGGCGGCGGCGAGCCGATGAGGGCCATGTCCTGCAGCAGGTCCGTCCCCCACCCACCGGAAAGAAGGAGATTCAACAGGATCAGGTCGAACTTCGTTTCGGCGAGCATGGACCGCGCCTCTTCGAGGCTCCTGGCCTGACGGAGATCGGCGTCGTCCTTTAACAGCGCCGAGACCAGGCGGACCACGGCGAGGTCCTCCTCGACGTGGAGGATGATCGGTCTTTGACCCTCGCCCCTGGGTTTGATGCGCGCGACGGCGCTGCGCAAACGTTCCTCGTCCACCGGTTTGCCCAGCCAGTCGATGATTCCGAACGCCACCCCACCCAGCTCGGCGCTGCGCTCTCCGGCACGCCTCGAGAAGATGATGATGGGTAACTCTCTCGTCTTCTCGCGAGTCCGCAGCTCCCGGATGACTGAAACGCCATTCTGGCCCGGCTGCCCCAGGTCAAACGTCATGCCCAGGTAGTTCCGCCGGTCGAGCATCTGCCTGGCCTGTGCCGCGTCATGTGCGATATCCGCGACCAGCCCCTCTCGCCCGAGCATGATCCGGAGGAGCAGGGCAAGCTCGGGATCGTCTTCGCAGATCAGGATGCTGGCAGGTGGCTTCCGAACCGCGGGTGGCTCCTTGGTGACCGCCGCGCGGTTTACCACGGGGAGGTGGAAGTAGAACGTTGTTCCGACACCGGTCTCGGTCTGAAAATCGATCTGACCATGGTGCTTCTCGGCAATCGTCTTCGAGATCGAGAGGCCGAGTCCCGTGCCGCCGCTCCGACGGTTGTCCGCGCCATCGGCCTGGGCGAACTTGTCGAAGACCCGACCCTGGAACGCCTCGGGGATGCCGGGGCCGTTGTCGCGGACGGCAACTCGGACATTCGGACCCTCACTCGTGACGGCGACCGACACGACCCCGCCCGCGGGGGAGAACTTTGCGGCGTTGGAAAGCAAGTTGCTCAGAACCTGGGCGAGCCGATCGGCATCTCCATTCACGCGAGCATCTGGAAGCGAAGCATCGATCCTGAAACTCACGCCAAGCTGATGGCCATAGGCTTGCATGGCTTCGATCGCGTCCTCGACGATTGGCATCAGCTCGACCAACTTGAAATTGAAGACTGCCTTTCCCGCGTCGCCCTTCTCCATGTCAAGGATGTCGTTGACGAGGCGGACCAGGCGTGACGAGTTGTCGGCCGCAATCTTCACAAGCGACTGCACCTGCTCGGGAAGCGGACCTGCGACACCCCCAGCGAGCAGGCCAAGTGCTCCATGGATCGAGGTCAGCGGGGTCCGTAGCTCATGGCTGACCGTCGAGACAAACTCGCTTTTCAGCCGCTCGATCTCAATGCGCGGCCGGAGATCCACGATGTGGCCCATGATCCAAAGGCCAACATCGGTGGGGGCGTACGAAAGTGTAATCTCGACCGGCACCTCACCGCCATCTTTGCGGCGGGCTGTAAGCCTGGTTTCCCGGCCCGGGAGCCTGGCCTGTGGGTTTTGCGCGTACTGAGCAAGGAGGTCCCGGTAGCGTTCGCGCGAGTGCTCGGGAACCAAGAACTCCGTCGGCTTACCGAGCACCTCTTCACGGCGGTAGCCGAACAGCTCCTCAAACCGCGCGTTTACCAGAACGATCAGACCATCCTGATCGATGATGACGACCGCTTCAGACGCGTGCTCAAGCAGGGCGCGGAACTTCTCTTCGCTCGTGCGCAGGCGGGCCTCGGTCTCCCGCAGTGTCACTTCGGCCCTCCGGCGCGCCGTGAAATCGACCGCCAGCCCATCGAGCCGGATCGGGGTTCCCTCCGCGTCGCGAACGATTCGGGCAACGTCGCGGATCCAGGCGACGTCGCCGTTCGGCCGAACGATCCGGTACTCGACGTCGAGGGAACCCGTCGTCGCCACGAGAGCGCACGCGTCGGCAACGCGTACGCTGTCCTCCGGATGCACGATCGCGTGGCGGAGATTGGGATCCTGGAAGAAGGCACTGGCCGGTTGCCCGAAGATCCTCTCGGCCCCCTGGCTCATGTAGATGACTTCAAGGCCCGCAGGTTTTGCCGACCACACAACCGCGTCCGAAGAACCGAGAATGTTCTCCAATCGCTCTTCGGCTTCCTGCAAGGCCGTCTCGATCCGCTTGCGGTCACTGACGTCGGCGTGCGTGCCGACCATCCGCAGCGGCCGCCCGTCGCTGGTCCGGGAAATCACCTTGCCGCGGCCAAGGATCAACTTGAAACTGCCGTCCTTGCAGCGCACGCGATGCTCGGCCTGGTAGCTCGGCGTCTCCGCCCGGAGGTGTCTCTGCAACTCCTCCATGACCCAGGCAACATCCTTGGGGTGGATTCGCTCGGTCCACTCCTCGATGTGACTGGCGATCTCGTGCGCCCCAAAGCCGAGCATCGACTTCCAACGGGGCGAGAAGAAGACCTCGTTCGTCTGCAGGTTCCAGTCCCAGACTCCGTCGCCGCTGCCCTCGAGCGCGAACCGCCACCGGTCGCGGTTGACACGCATCGCCTCTTGCGCCTCAACGTGCGCCGTGAGGTCGGAAGCAATTCCCATGAAACCGAGCAGCTTTCCGCGATCGTCGCGGACTGCCGTCACCGAAACAAGAGCCGGGAAGCGGCTGCCGTCTTTGCGGATGTACGTCCACTCCCGCTGGTCGGCGCCGCCGAGGGCCGCCTTGGCAGTGAGCACCTCGGAGGCCGCCATCACCGGGTGGCCTAGCTCGGCGGTCAATTCGGCCGCGCGCTGGGCCAGCTCGTCGGGGTCGAGGACGACCGTCAGCGCTGCCTTTCCCACCACCTCGTCGGAGGTGTAGCCCGTCATTCGCTCCGCCGCGCTATTGAGCGAGCGAATCGTGCCGTCGGAGTCCGAATAGATGATGCCGTAGTCCGCGCCTTCCAGAATGGCCCGCTGTATGGCAACTGTCTCGGCCAGCATCAGCCTTGCTCGACTGCGTGCCGCCATCTCACGCTGGATCATGAGAGCCGTAACCGCAAGGAACACAAACGCCGTTCCGCTGCCGGCCAGGATCGTGATCGACGTGAGACGGGCTGCAGCATTCGCTCTCTGGCGGCGCTCGCCGAGGAGCTGGAACTCCTCGCTCTCCATGGCGGCGCACGCCCGTTGAATCCGCCCCGCGAGGTCTTCACCGCGGATCAAGAGCTCGCGCGCCGGTCCGAACCCGGGACCACCAACTCGCCAGGCGTCGATCGTTTCGCCCAGGTTGGTGACGCGTTCCCTGACCAGGGTTTCGAGCACAGTCAGCCGTTGCAGCTGCCCCTTATCCGCGATCTTGGCACGCAGCTCGTCGAGAGCTTCATGCGTGGCCGCCTCCGCGTTCTCCAATTGCTCCATCCGCACGACGCCTCCGGTGGCCAGGTAACCCCGCTGTGCGGATGCCGCATCGTTCACGCCCGTCAGCACCCTCTGAAGCGTGGCCCGCACCTCCTGGGTGTGCGCCACCGAGTCGGCGTGCTTGACCAGGCTGCGGGTGCTCATCAGCGACACCCCACCGATGACGCTCACGATCACGAGGGCGACGATGAAGGCAAGGTGGGTTTTAGTGGCCGTTGAGATCCACATTCCCGTAGCGCCTATCTGTCCCGGCCTGCAACTCAGCCGGATCTACCGCTGGTTGCTGTGGGTGATGTCGCATGTGAGCCTCAACCGTCCCTCCTGCATCGTTGGATCCCTTTGTTTCCGTCCGGGGGGAAGCAGCCTCCCTCGACGTGAGCCCGAGTTGATGTCAGGCCTCGCGCTCAACACCACCAACCACGAGAATTCGCTTGGGTGGCCCAGCGCCGCTGATCTTCTTGCCCGGCGGAGTCGCGATGGGCCTCTCTTCCATGGCCGGTGAGCTGCACCAGGAGCGCCACCAACTCCTCCTCGTCGAAGGGCTTGGTGACGTAGTAGTCGGCGCCGGCCGCCACTGCCCTCTCCCGGTCGGCCCTTTGGCCGCGGGCGGTGTGCATTACCACCGTTGTGCCCGAGAGCTCGGGGTCGGACTTGATGGTGCGGCAGACGTCGAAGCCGTCCCGCCGTGGGATCATGGCGTCCAGCAACACCACTGGGGGCTGCAGGCGCCGGACTTGCTCGACGGCCTCGTCGCCGTCCTCAGCCGTGACCACACGGAACCCCTCCATTTCGAGGATGAACGCTACCGTCTCGAGGATGTTGGGCTCATCGTCAACGAGCAGAATCAGCGGCTCAGACATGACACTCCTCCACCCGGCGCACGACTACGACGGTCCGGTCGTCAATAAGTGACTCCCCACCGCTGAAATCTACCACCTCGCAGCTCACCGCAGCAGCGGCCTCCTCCGCCGAGGAGAAATCCCGGCCGAGCGAGCGCCAGAGGCCCTCCACCCCGAATGGAACGGCGCCCTTGCCTATCGCCTCGCTGACGCCATCCGAGTAGAGGACCAGCAGGTCCCCGGGTTCAAGCTGACCCTCCTCCAGCGGGTACTCGCCGCCGAACCGGACGCCTAGCGGCAGACCGCTCTTCACCAGCATCTCCATGTTCCCGTCCGCTCGCCGGATCAGGGCGCGCGGATGTGCTGCGCTGGAAAGCGTGAACCGGCCGTTTGCGGGGTCCACGAAGGCAACGACCGCCGTCGCCATCGTGAAGCAGTTGAACTCACCCTGGGTGAGTTGATCGTTGACGATTGTCAGAAGCGCGGCGGGCGTCTCGACCGCGTCGGCAAGTGCATCCAGGCGCGCGAACAGCGCGGAAAGCGCGACCGAGACCCCGATGCCATGACCGGTCACGTCCAGCACGCCGAGCGCGACTTTGCCGTTGCGCAGGCGCCTCTGCAGGAAAGCATCGCCGCCCACCCGGCTCACCGCCTCACAGCGGGCCGCCACCTGGAGCGAGCCGTAGCGGGCCAGAGGCGGGGGCAAGAGTCTCTGATGGATCTCCGCCGCCAGCTCCAGCTCCCGCATCACACGGGCGCTGTGCTCGGCCTCCTCCACCAACTGCCGGTTGGTGAGCGCCACGCTTGCCAGGTCGGACAGCAGCTGTGCGAGCTTGACCTCCTCCGCGCCGAACGCCCGATGCTCCGGCCGCCGTACAAGCATCACCAACCCGAGCACCCGGTCTGCACTGCGCAGGGGGACCATCAGGCAGGCCTGGTGTGGCTCCAGCGGGACCCGGAGCTCCACCTCGCGCGGCCCCTCGGCGAGGGCCGTGAACGCAAGCGGCTCCCCGCGGTCGAGCACCTCCGCAGCCGACTTCGTGGCAGCGACCTCGTCCCCGATGTTGAGCCCACGCGGAAGCCTGCCCTCCACGATCTCCAGGCTCTTCCCGTCCCAGCTCGCGACCACGATCGCCTGAGGCTCCATCACCGCCAGCTTGTCCACCAGCCAGCGGGTGATGTCGGCGTCCCCGAACCCTCGGCGCAAGAGCTCTCCGACGGTAAAGAGGAGGTTCTGCTCCCACCAGAGCCGCCGCGTGTTGGAGGCGAGGTCGTTGATCGCCAGACGAGCCGACGCCAGCCGCTCAAGCGCGACCGCCGCGAGCTGACCGAGGGCGGCAAACTGCGGGGGCACCACCAGAACCGCTCGATACTCCCCGCAGACGACCGGCAGATCGAATGTTGCCTCCTGGTGGTTGCCGGCCTGCCAGACGAGCTCCCCCGCCGCGTCGAGCAGCACGGCACCGCGCGCAACGCGAGCCAGCGATTCGATGACGGGCTGGACGTCGCGAGCGACGAGCAGACGCCTCCGCGACCCTTGAGCCGCAACAGGCGGTACGAAATGAGACAACGCGCGGGCGGGTAGAACGGGGTGAGGCCCGTTGGCAGGGAGCCCGTGGTCACTGCTGACTGGCACCCAACTCGGATCGAAAGGCCCGATGACCTCTGTCTTACCGGGAAGCCGACTAGCGAGGTTGCTGCTCATCGTTCCGTACCTCCCCTTCTCCGCCGCCTGCGTCACGGACCGTGACCCGCAGGAAGCGTGTAGACAACTCCCTGGCACAGCAAGACTCATGCCATTCGTTCACCTACGGAGGTGTTCTGTAAGTCATTAGGACGCAAGATATTAAGGTGTCAGTGGGAGCTCGCTATGGAGCGGCCTCCAGCCATACTGGAAGCCGCTCCATGGAACCCGAAGGCACCACGACCCTCACAGCAGGCTGCTCACCGATGCACCGGCGCACCGATGCGTGCGTTGTCCCCGCGCCCTGGACCCACACCGGCTGTCCTGTCACTCGCGCGTGATGCCGTACTTCTTGACCTTGGTGTGGAACGTCTTGTAGTCCACGCGGAGGAGCCGGGCCGCCTCGGCCTTGTTGCCGTGCGTCTTACGGAGCGCCTGTCGAATCACCTGGGCCTCGAGTTGGGACGTGTTCCTGCGCAGGACATCCCATAACGAAAGCCCGCCGAGCTCGGCGGCGTCCTCCCCGGTGGTGGGGGACGAAAGCCCTCGAATGGGTTTGATCGAGGGGAGGTGCTGCACGTCGATCTCGCTATCGGCCAGGAGGACTGCCCTCCGGACCACGTTTCGGAGCTCACGCACGTTGCCGGGCCAAGGGTGGGAGGTCAGGAGCTGCAGAGCATCGCCGGAGAGACCGGTGACATGCTTGCCGAGCTCCTCGTTGGCGGAGTCAATGAACCGTTGCGCGAGGAACGGAATGTCGTCCACTCGCTCCCGCAGCGGGGGAACAGTGATGACGTACTCGTTCAGGCGATGGTAAAGATCGCTCCGGAACGAGGCAGCGGCGCTGGTGTCCAGCTCCTGGTTGGTGGCCGAGACCACCCGCACGTCCACATCGATGGGCGCGGACCCCCCGATCCTGGTGCAGCACCTTTCCTGCAAAACGCGCAAGAGCTTGCCCTGCATCCCGAACGGGAGGTTTGTTATCTCGTCCAGGAACAGGGTGCCGCCAGAGGCCAACTCGAACTTTCCGGGCCGCATGCGGTCGGCGCCGGTGAAGGCCCCCTTCTCGTGCCCGAAAAGCTCGCTTTCGATCAAGGTCTCGGGGACGGCCCCCATGTCCACCGCCACAAATGCCGCAGCCGCACGGCGGCTCTTCAGATGGACCGCGCGGGCTACGATCTCTTTGCCGACCCCTGTCTCGCCGAGCACCATCACCGAGAAGTCGGTCGGCGCGACCCGGTCGACCTCGAGGCCGAGGGCCAGGACCTTCTTGCTCCGCCCCATCATCTCCTCAAGGAGGTATTGCTGTTGAAGGGGTTTCCTCTGCCTCTGCCGCCTCCTCGCCTCCTTGAACGCTCTCTCGATGACCGACACCAGCTCGCTGTCGCTGCACGGTTTGGTCAGGTACCAGAAGGCACCGTCCTTGACCGCTTCGACCGCCCCCTGAACCGTCGCGTAGCCGGTGAGAATGACCACCGGGATGTCCGGATCTATGAGGCGTGCCTGACGGAGCACCTCGTGGCCGTCGGTGCCCGGCATCACCATGTCGGTCAGCACGACGTCCGGCGGGGATCGGCGGATCAGATCGATGCCGGCTCTTCCGTCTGGCGCCTCGATAGTTTCCCACCCCTCCTTTGAGAGCACCTGGCGCAAGAAGGAGCGAACCCCAGCGTCATCCTCGACTATCAAGACCCGGCGTTGCCCTGTGACCATGACGCGAGCCCCTCCTCATCTGGACCACTTGCCGGCCCCGCGACCGCGTGCCGTCCCCGGCGTCCAGAATTCGCGGCCCATGTCATCCCGCCACCCCATCTTGCTCCATTCCAAGGCCGGTCACCCGCCCTTAGCCGTGTGATTCTCCTCACGGCTGCTTTTCATCGAGGGCGGCCCGCACCTCGCGAGCGAGGGCAGCCATGTCGAACGGCTTGCGCAGGAAGTGGACGGCACCCCTGGCGATTACCTCGCGCAAAGCCTCGTCCTCCAGGTAGCCGGACATCAGGATGACCTTGAGCCCCGGCCAGCGGTCCACGAGCCCGCGGCTGAGCTCATTGCCCGTCGCCCCCGGAAGCACGACATCAGAGAGGAGAAGGTCGAAGGGTGGGTGCACGGGCAGCTTGCCCGCTTCCTCGGCGCTCCCCTCGGCCATCACATCGTAGCCCAGGAGGATGAGCATCGCCCGCAGGCCCTTCCGGGCACCGTCCTCATCCTCCACCAGGAGGATCCGCTCGCCCCGGCCCTGCGGCAGCTCACGAAACTCAAGCCCCTCCTTCGCCACGTGAGCTGACTGGCCCACAATCTTGCGCGGAATGAGAACACGGAACGTGCTGCCCTCTCCCACCCGGCTCTCCAGCTCGATGCGCCCACCGTGCTGGCCGACGATGCCGTGCGCCGCGGCGAGCCCGAGGCCTGTGCCCTTTCCCACACCCTTAGTGGTAAAGAACGGGTCGAAGATGCGATCGCGAATCTCGTCCGGGACGCCGTGCCCGGTATCCGCCACCGACAGCGCCACCGTGTCAGTGTCAACGGAGCTTGTGCTGAGGATGAGACGCCCGCCGTCGGGCATCGAGTCCAACGCGTTGACAGCCAGGTCCATGACCACCTGTGCGAGTTGGCCGCGATCTGCTTCCACCACCAGCGGCGTATCGGCGACCCGGACCTCCAGGGTGATGTTCTCCCGCACCAACCGGCCCAGGAGCTTGGCCGCGTCGCGGACCACTTCGTTGACGTCCAGCCGTTCCGGTCTGGGTGCCTCGCGACGTGAGAACAGCAGGAGCTGGCGCGTGAGGGAAGCACCGCGCCAGATCTGCTCCTCCAGGTCAGCGACCGCAGACGCAACCTGCTGCTTCTCGACAACGCCAGTGCGCAGTAGCTGGGTGTTGCCCAGCATTGCCTGAAGGAGGTTGTTGAAGTCGTGCGCCACCCCGCCGGCGAGGCGGCCAATCGCCTCGAGCTTCTGCGCCTGCCTGAGCTGCGCTTCCAGCATGACTTCCTGCGTCACATCACGCTTGACCGCCACGAGGTACGTGATCTTCCCCGCGGGATCGCGCACCGGCGAGATCACGGCGTCCTCTTCGTAGAGTGAGCCGTCCTTGCGCCGGTTGACGAAGTGCCCGTGCCAGGTGTTGCCAGACAGAATCGTTTCCCACAGCTCCCGGTAGAACTCCTTGGGCTGCTTTCCGCTGTTGAGAATGCGGGGGTTCTGGCCGAGCACGTCCTCCTGGGCATAGCCGGTGACGCGCGTAAACGCCGGATTGACGTACAGGATGTTGCCCGCGGTGTCAGTCATCACGACCGCTTCGGCCGTCTGCTCCACCACCGCGGCGAGCCTTCCGAGCTCCTCCTGCGCCCGCTTCCGCTCGCTGATGTCGCGCTCGACCGAAATACCAAAAGTCTTCGAACCGATTTGCATCTCCGTCACCGAGCACTCGAAATCCAGGATCGTGCCGTCTTTGCACCGGTGCCTTGCCTCGAATATTGTCCCCATTCCGGAAAGGATATTTCGCCGCCTCTCATCGACTACTTTGGGAGCATGGGGCGCCGCATCTATGAAAGACACCGGCTGGCCTATCAGCTCGTCCCGTTCGTATCCGAGGAGCCTGAATGTCGCGCTGTTCGCACTCCAGATCACGGGGATGCCTTCAGGCCCGATCTCCAGCAAAAGTATGCTGTCCGCTGCCTGCTCGAAGAGGATTCGAAATCTTTCCTCGCTCTCGCGCAGGGCTTCCTCCGCGCGCTTGCGCTCGGTGATGTCTCGAAACACGCCGACCCTGCCGGTGATCTCCCCGCTCTCGTCGGTGAGGCTGGACATGCTGAGCTCGAAGGAACGACTGGAACCGTCGGCCCTCAGGAGTGGGATCTCGTAGAGACCGATCTCCTCGCCGGCCAGGGCGCGGGTGAACTTGTCCCAAGCCATCGAGCGGTACTCCTCCGGCACGAAATCGACCATGTGGCGCCCGAGGACGTCCGCCTGCGTGTAGCCGCCTTCCGCCAACCAGTGCGGGCTGACGAACGTGATGCGTCCTTCCAGGTCCACGGTAAAGATCCCGTCCGAGGTCCTGGTCGCGATGAAGCGGTATCGCTGCTCGCTGGCCTGCAGCGCTTCCTCGCTGCGCTTGCGGTCGGTGATGTTACGGACGATCGCCCACATGCCGTTGGGCGCACCCGTCCTGTCCAGGATGAGAGACGTGCGCAGCTCGACCGGGACGATCCTGCCATCCTTGCGCCGATACTCCTTCTCGTAGACATCCGAGAACCCACGAGGAACGACCTGCTCGCTGATGATCCTGGCATTAAACTCGTGCCACCGCGCCGGTGTGATGTCCTGATAGGTGGTCTTCCTGAGCTCGTCGTCTGAGTACCCCAAAAGCTCGCGGAACGCGGCGTTGTAGTCCACGATGAGGCCCGACATCTCGGTTCGCACGTAGGCGTCTCTCAGGCTTTCGACCAGGCTGCGGTAACGCTGCTCGCTCGCGTGCAGCGCCTCCTCCGCCCGCTTGCGAGCGGTGACATCTCGGATGATTGAAAGAGACATCTCCTCACCATCCACCTCCACCGGATGGCTGCTGATCTCCACCGGGAAGGGGGTACCGTCCCGTCGCAGATGGACCACCTCGAAGACGACGCCCTGGTCACCTCCGCCCGATAGCATTGACGGAGCCGACACGGCCCGCGCGGATTCGGGCAGGACTGTGCGCATGTCGAGCCCGATGAGGTCCTCCCGCGGGTAGCCGTAAAGCACCTCCGCGGCTCTGTTGACGTCGTAGAGCCGTCCATCCTTGCGGGTGAAGACCACGGCATCGTTGGCGTGGTCACGCAAGAGCGCAAACCGCTGCTCGCTTTGCGTAACCGCCGTCTCCAGCCTGGCGCGCCGGTCCCGCCAGAGGCCGAACCCTGCGCCTGCGAGCCCCAGGCCGACACCGGCAAGAAACAGGGCGCTCTGCCTTACCTCTTTGCGGTATCCGGCCAGCGCCTCCTCCTGGGCGACTTTTACCACCAGCCCCCAGGACGTGGCGGGGATTGGCCGAGTAGCAGCGAAAACTGGGACCCCCCGGTAGTCGACGTACTCCCGGAACACCTCCCCAGCCCTGAGCGCGGCAACGGCAGCCAGGGACTTCGTCGCGGCTACCCGGACGGTGAGAGGTCGTCCGGGGTTGTTGCGGAGCGGGCTCAGGAAAACAATCTCATCAGCCTCCATGCGCGCCAGCAGGACCTCGCCGGTCGCCGTGGCGGTCGGCTCCCTTGCCAGGAAAGGGTATAGCCAATGGCTCGGGTCGGCCTCCAGGACCACCGCACCTCGCGACTTCCCCGCAGGCCGCTCGTTTCCGTCGGCGAGCGGGGGGATGGGGACCGCGAAAGCCACGGCGGTGGTGCCGTCCGCTAGTGCGTGAAAAGCAGCGGCGACCGTCCCACGGGTCGACACCCGACCCGCCAGCGCCACGCACGAGGCCTCGATCGGCGGACTTCCCGAGGTCTGGGCGACCACTGCGCCCGATCTGTCGAGGACGTACGCGGCAAGGTAGCCTTCGGTCCGGCTGAACCGGTCCAGAAGCAGGCGCCGCCGTTCGCCGGCACCGGCAGTGCCGCCAGACTCTTTCAACAACGTGCCGACCTCGGGGTTGCGGGCCAGCGCCGCTGCGTCGCGCACCTTGTCGGCAACCCAGTGTGTGACGACCGCGCTTCGGTCCTCGGCCATGGCGGACAGACGCCCACTCCAGGCCTCCACCGCCTGCCTCTTCTCGGCAGGGAGGTAGACCAGGAGAAAGTACGTGAGCCCGAACACCACGGTGCACGCCAGGAGCAGGGTCGGGCCGACGAATCGCGACGTCCCCCGCCAACCGCGACTCGGTCGGGGGCCGGTAGTCATTCGCCCGGGTGCGGATGACAAGTCACGATTCTTTCCGCCTCCAGCGGGGGGAAAGAGCTTCGTGGGGCTCCACACCTCGAGGTCAGCAACTCCCAGCACCACTCGCCGACAAGGGTGCGCGAAGCACCCCCCACGTCTAAGTCTAGTGGTTTCTCTGCCCAGCGCAATGCTCTCGTTTCTGGATCTTCATGAAGAGAGTCACCAGTGGTCATGCCGCCAGGCGCGGAAATCGACTCCCATGGTCACCCAGTGACTCCCGCGGGCTCACCGGCTCGGCCCATGCTCATCGAGCACGGCGCGCACGCTCAGGCTCCGGACCTCTGTCTCCTCCTTTCCGCCCACACCCTCTTCCACACTTGGCGGGACACAACGGATGCGGCAGGTCATCCCTGAGCGTGGTCACGACCCGCCGGACAGCCGGGCGTTCCGCCGAGGGCGCTCCTGACGTTTCCATAGAGCGTCTCCCAGTCTTGCTGGAAGTGCCGCCACACCCCCGCGGAGCGCAAGGACAGAACTGACGCCTAGTCAACACCTTCCAGAACAGATGTCTGCTCACGTTCATGGCACGCGACTTGCCCTGGTACGCACCGGAAACGGAGGCGCCTCACCATGCGAGCGAACATCCTGGGCCAGTTCGGCAGCAGCGCGAATGCCTCTGGGCGGAGAAAACACTCCGTAGTTGGGCTCGTTCTGTCGGCTGCAGTGGCACTGGCCAGCGTCTGCGCGAGCGCCGGCTCACAGCCACGCCTGATCCCCTTCCCAGACACCGAACACGGGACCGTACGGCCCGACGGGCCGATTACAGGGTACCCATCGGCGCTTGCGGCAGTGTCGTCGGTGATGGAATCCACGATGGGTTTCCCGCCGCTGGAGGGCGCCCTCCGCCTCTACCCCAACAAGCTCAGCCTGGCGGCTGGCATCATCCGGGAGGGGTATGACGCCTCGTACGCCAGCCAGATGGCCGGCGCGATCCGCGGCATCGGCACGCCCGGAAACATCCTCCTCAACGAGTCGGCGCTGCGTGGACTCTCCTGGTCAGCCAAGACCGCGCTCCTCGCCCACGAGCTGACGCATGTCGCCGAGTACAAGCTCGCCGACGGCCGCCGCAGCAACCTGGATCAGTGGCTGCGAGAGGGGCTCGCCGAGTGGGTCGCCTGGCAGGTGATGGATCGCCTGAAATTGGGGTCCCAAGCCGACCGGAGGCAACTCGCCGTGGCCAACCTCAGGAAAGCGCGCCGGCACGACCAGCTCCCGGTGTTCGACGAGCTGCTCGCTGCTCGCGCCTGGCTGGCGCTTCCCGACCACCAGCTCCCGGGCCTCATGTACGACGAGGCCTTCCTTGCCGCGGATCTGCTCATCGCCAGGCACGGACTCGCCTCCACCCTGGAGTACTTCCGGCTCGTCGGCGGGTCCGACGACCACCTCGCCAACTTCAAGCAAGCCTTCGGTGAGAACCGCTGGAGTTTCCACCAGGCTTTCATGGCCCATTTGCAACGGCTGCTTGGCTCCTAGCCCGGACCATTCACGAAGGTGTCTACTGCGAGCGCGGATCTGGCCGCCCTGGCGGGCGTACTCGGGGCTCGGAGGGTGCCGCCGTACTGCACGAGGTCGGCTCCCCTCCTCGCCCCGGAGCGAGCGGGGCTCCGCCGCGCGAGGGTGGGGGACCGGGGGGCCGAGGCGCCGGCGGTGGATGGAGCGGCGCCGTGCCCCCCGCAACGGAAGCTCGCCCACCATGACAGCCACCTCCGCGCTCTCGCTACGGCCCCCCGTGAATAATCCGGGCTAGCCGTCAGGACCTGGAGAGCGGGATGAGCTGGCTCCCGGTGTTGAGGAGCAGCACGCGGGCGCCGTCCCGGACCAGCCCCTTCTCGCGCAGCGCCGTAAGGCCCGCCAGCGTGGCGGCGCTCTCGTAGCCGGCGGGGATGCCCAGCTGCCCGTAGCGGGCGAAGGCGGCCACGATCTCCTCCTCGGCCACGGCCACCGCCGTGCCGCCGGACTCGCGCACGACCCGAAGGATCCCGTGGCCCATGATCGCCCCCGGGACGTCGAGGCCGTCGGCCACGGTCCCGAGAGAGGTCACCGGCACGACGTCCTCCAGACCCTTGTGAAACGCTTCCACGACGGGTGCGCAGTTGGCGGACTGGACCGCGACCATGCGCGGGAGGCGTGCGTGTGCGGGTTCGAGGAGCCCGAGCGCCACGAGCTCCGCAAGCGCCTTCCAGATACCAACCAACCCCGTGCCCCCGCCGGTGGGGTAGACGATGTAATCGGGCAGGGGCTCGCCCGCGAACTGCTCGGCGATCTCCAGCCCCATCGTCTTCTTGCCCTCCAGGCGCCCGGGCTCGAAGAACGTGGACATGTCGACGACCTCGCCGCGCGCAAGTTCCTCCCTCAGGTCCTCCCGCATCTTCCGCCCGGCCGACGGAATGTTAGGGCCGGCAAAGCGTACCTCGCCCCCGAAGAACTCGCACGCCTTGTGGTAGATGCAGCGCTGGAAACCCTCCGGCATGTAAATCAGGCACCCGGGCAGGCCGAGCCTGGCCGAGAAGAGGCACGCAGCAACCCCAGCGTTGCCCTGCGTGGGCAGGCAGAATCGCTTCGCACCGCTCGCGCGCCCAAGCGCCACGCCCACCGCCAGCCCGCGGTCCTTGAAGCTCCCGGAAGGGTTCGTGCCCTCGTTCTTGAGGAAGACCTCGACGCCCAGTCCCTCGCTCAGCCGTCCGTGGCGCACCGCCGACGTGCCGCCGACATCCGCGGCGTAGTCGTCGGAAACCCCGAGCACCGGGAGTAGCGGTGCGAACCTCCAGATCCCCGGCCCCCTGCGGTCGGCCAGGGGCACGGCGCGCAGCTCGGAACGCACCCTGTCACGGTCGTACTCGACGACAACAGGCTTGCCCGGAGGCGGGCAGCAGCGGCACAGAGCCACCGGTGACGTGAAGCCGCGGGTATCGACCTCATTCCCGGTCTTCGAACAACACACACGCAGGACATTCGGGTTGATTCGCAGCGTCATCGGGTCCTCTCCCTGCATCAGGGATCCGCGGTTCGATCCCCGCCGCCCCTGCAGGCCGATGATAGCGGGGCGGGGGGCCGTCAGTCCCACCGAACGGCGCGACGGGCGGCGGGTGGGCCGACTTGGTATCATGGGTCGGGTCACGGTGGCGCACGCGAAGGAAACCACCCGCATATGGGGACGCAGCCGGCAGAAACGCCTGGCACTGCTGCCGGCCGCCATCGCCCTGCTCGTCGGCGGCCTGTGGGCCCACGACGCTACGGCCGCGCCCCAGCCGGGCAGTGTCGCCAAGCCCTCGCGCGAGCCGGGTTTCGGCACAGTGCCGTGGGTCGAGCTGGCGTACTCGGCGCACAAGTTCCTCATGGGGGCGAGCACTTCGATCCGCGCCGAGCGGGTGTCCACCGCGTCGCTCGTTGCGGTGGTGAAGCAGCCGTCTACTGGGACCGCCGTTCCCCTTCCAGAGCCCGAGCTCGAAACCATCACCACGAAGACCGCCCTCCCCTTCGGCCGCGACGAGACCGTCACGATGTGGATCGATCCCACGACCGGCGCGGCGCTCGGCGGCGAAAAGACGATGCTCGGCCGGAGCGCCTACCACAAGGACCTGCGATACACCGACGGGGGCCTCTTCACCTGGCGCCGGGCGCCCGCGAACGATCGCGAGGCTGCCCTTCCACTCGAGGCCTGGACCGACCGCAGGCAGTACCTGGCCGCGCCGTTAGTGAGGGCGGCGCAGGGCACGCCGGTGACCGACTCCTACGCGCTGATCTACCTGGTCACGGCGGCCCGACTGGACCGCCGGGGCAGCGGCCTGCGCCTGGTCATGCTGGCCGACGACCGCTTCGTCGAGATAACCTTCGTGTCGGGGGGCCTGACCTACGCCCGTGCGAACTTCGAGGAGAGCTGGCCGGGCGGGCGCCGCCGCAGGGAGGGCGACGTGCTGGTGCGGACCGTGCGGGCGACCGCCAGGGTGCTTGGGACCACCGGGTCCAGCGAGGACGTGGACCTGGGCTTCCTCGGCATGAGAGGCGCCCTCACGCTCTACCTGGAGGTCGGCACCGGTCTGCCGGTGGCGCTCTCGGGTCGCGTGCAGTACATCGGCGAGCTCACCGTGAGGCTCGGACGCGCCGTCCTGGCGGCCCCCCTCTCTCCGGACACCGACGCCGGATCCTGAGACCAGTCGCGTCTGCGCAGCCGGCAAGAACGCACCGTCTTCTGCGGCGGGGCTTGCCCGCTCGCCGCGATGCCCTCCAGGGCGGAACGCCGCCTTGAAACCGGGCCCGGGGGCGGCTAAGGTCTGCTCCCATGACTACGAGAGCCTTCGTCCTGGTACCGATGTTGCTTGCCTCCATCGCGCTGGCGGCCACGCCGCCGCAACAGGCGTCGCCGGCTGCGGCGTCGGCCGAGCCGATCGAGAAGCACCCCGAGTGGGACGCCGACTACTCGCGGCTGATCCGGGAGGCGACAACGAGCCCGCAGTTCATGACCGACCTGGTGGACCACCTGCCCGCGTCGGCCACCGTGCCGAGCCCGAAGAAGTTCCTGGGCTACATCGCGGGAGCTCCCGATCACCTCACCTACGCGGAGGAGGTGCACGCCTACATGCGTGCCCTGGCGGCCGCATCACCTCGTGTGAAAGTATTCACAATCGGAAGGACAGAGGAGGGCCGGGAGATGATCGCGGTCATCATCACCGACGAGGCGACGGTCAAGACGATCGAGAAGTACAGAGAGATCAACCGCAAGCTCTCCGACCCGCGAAAGACCTCCGAGGAGGAGGGACGGCGGCTGATCGCCGAGGGCAAGCCCGTCTACTACCTGACCGGCGCCATGCACTCGCCTGAGACCGGCAGCCCTGAGATGCTCATGGAGCTCGCCTACCGCCTGGCGGTGGACGAGACGCCGATGTTCGCCAGCATCCGCCGCAACGTCATCACGCTCATCACGCCGGTCCTCGAGGTGGACGGCCGCGACCGCATGGTGGATATCGTGCGCTGGCAGCAGGCCAACCCCTCCGCCGGTCTGCCGCCGCTGGTCTACTGGGGGCACTACGTCGCCCACGACGACAACCGCGACACCATCGGGCTCGGCCTCGCCATGACCCGCAACGTCCTGCAGACCTGCTTCGCCTGGCACCCGCAGGTGGTGCACGACCTGCACGAGTCCATCCCGTTCCTGTACGTCTCCACGGGCACCGGCCCCTACAACGCCTGGCTCGATCCCCTGGTGATCGACGAGTTCACCCGCATGGCCGACCTCGAGGTGCAGGAGCTCACGAGGAAGGGTCTCCCGGGCGTGTGGACGCACGGCTTCTACGACGGCTGGGCCCCCAACTACATGTTCTGGGTGGGGCTGGGTCACAATGCCATCGGTCGCTTCTACGAAACGTTCGGGAACTACGTTCCGTCAACCGAGGACCGCGTCGTACGCCGCTTTTCCGACCGTGCGTGGTTCCGCCCCAACCCGCCGCTTCCGACCGTGCGGTGGTCGCTGCGCAACAACGTCAACTACCAGGAAAGCGGCGTGCTAATCGCCCTCGCCGGCGTGGCGTCCAACCCCACCCATTTCCTCGAGCAGTACTGGACACTCGGCAAGCGCTCGGTGGCCAAGGCGTACACCGAGGGGCCCGCGGCGTACGTGTTCGACGACGGGCAGAAGCGGCAGGGCCAGCTCCGTGACCTCATGAACCTGCTGCGCGCCCACGGCATCGAGGTGTCCGTCGCCGACAAGGCCTTCACCCTCAAACCAGGCTGGCCTCCCGCCACGCCCAAGCAGGGCGAAAAGGACGAGAAGCCCAAGGGTGACGCCGAGCCGGAGAAGAAGGGGGAGCCGAAGGACGAGACGGTCACCTTCGCCGCAGGCAGCTTCATCGTACGCATGGACCAGCCAACCTCGCGGCTTGCCGACACCCTGCTCGACACTCAGTTCGTGCGCGGCGAGGAGCGCGTGTACGACGACACGGGCTGGACGCTCGGCTACACCAGGAACCTGGATTTCAAGCGTATCGTCAACCAGGAGGTGCTCTCGGTGCCGATGCACCCCTGGGACGGCACTGGCCCCACTCCGGCCCACCTCAAAGGAGCGGCACTGGCGATCGCGAACGCCGCCGACACCGATCTTGCCAGGCTGCGAACCGCCTTGCCCAAGGCGCGCATGCTCGTCGCCGAAGAGGAGGTCAAGGGTGCCAAGCCCTGGCCCGTCGGCACCGTGTTCGTGCCCCTGGACGACGCTGTCCGCGCCTCGGTGAGTGAGGCGCTGGCCTCCTTGAGCCTCAAGACTGAGGCCCTCGACGTGCTCCCCGCCGTGAAAACCCATGAACTCGCGCTGCCGAGGGTGGCCATCCTGCACACCTGGCTCTCGACCCAGGAAGAGGGCTGGTTCCGCCTCGCGCTCGAGGAGCTCAAGCTCCCGTACTCCTACATCTCCACCCAGAAGGTAGCCCAGGCAGCCAACCTGCGGGCATCGTTCGACGTGATCATCTTCCCACCCGTCGGCAGGGGCACGGCGCAGGACATCGTCAACGGCCTGCCACCCGGCCCCCCGCTCCCCTGGAAGAAAACGCCGCTCACCCCGAACCTGGGCGTGGACTCAACCGACGACATGCGCCCCGGCCTCGGCATGGCGGGCCTCGCGAACATCAGGCGGTTCGTCGAGGAGGGCGGCCTCCTCATCACGGTGCAGGACACGGCCGTGTGGGCCGTCGAGGCCGGGCTGGCACGCTGGGTCAAGGTGGTCGAGACACCCAAGCTGAGGGCTTCGGGTTCGGTCCTGCGCGCGAGCGTCGCGGACCGTAGCAGCCCGGTGGCGTTCGGCTACGACGAGACGATCCCCGTCTACTTCGACGGCTCGCCAGTGTTCAAGGTGGGCGTCTTCGACCGGCCCGACCGCGAAACCGGCGGACGTCCCAGCGGCCGAGGCGGGAAGGACGATCCGGACGTGCCGCAGGGCCGGTCGTTTGTGCCCACACCCGAGCGGCCGAAATCGGGCCCGGGCGAGGAGGGTTTCCAGCTCCCCGAGGACCTGAAGATCTTCTACGAGCCCTACCTGCCGAAGATCGAGGACCGCCCCCGGGTGGTGCTCGCCTTCCCCAAGGAAGCGGACAGGATCCTGCTTTCGGGCATGCTGGAGTGGGCCGACGAGATCGCCGGCAAGCCGGTCGTGATCGACTCGCCCCTCGGCAAGGGCCACATCCTCCTGTTCGCCAACAACCCGATGTGGAGGGTCAACACGCAGGGATCGTACGCGCTCGTCACCAACGCGATCTTCAATTTCGACCGCCTGGGCATGGGCTGGCCCCCGAAGAAGTAGCGGTTTTGGTCGTCTCCTGCGGACCGTGAGCGGTCGCAACTACTGTGCAGTTGCGTTGCGCCTCTTGTTTGCCCCGCAGGTTCGCGGCCGGTGTCTGCGCCACCGGGTGGCGTTTTCTTGTTGCGCGGAGGTAGCCTCGCACCTTTCTTGCCCCGCGGGCTCGGAGCAGTCGCTCGGGCTGCGCATCGAGCCCAGCCCTCCGACCCGCCTTCGCGTGCGACCGAGCTGGCACAGACCGGCGTGCGGACCCTCGCTGGTCCCCTCCCTCGCATGAGACGCCCTGTCGGGGCCAGCGTCTCCACCCGCCGGTCTGGCCGCTCGGTGCCCGCACGCTGCGGCGCAATGGCTCCTATCGCCCGCTGGGCGGATTTCACCTCCACCCCCCCCCGGATTTCCTGTGCACCTGCACGTACCGGGTGCTCCTGCCAGGATTCTCACCCCATCGTCAGAGCGCACCACGTTACGGGAGGGGGGCTGTCAATCCGCCGGTGCCGCAGGTGGCCAATCTCTCCGGAGCCCGCGGGCACCACGCGGCGGGATCCGGCGTGAGGTATCGGGGGCGCGAGGAGCCATGACTCCCGGCGACGAGCGAACACCGAGGAGCCTCGCGGCGGGCCCGCCGTGCGTGGTCGCGGGCGAAGGAGTGTGCGGCCACAGGCCGCGGGGGCGGCCAAGGCCGCACGGCTAGCCACTCGCGGTACCGGCAAATCAAAGACGCCACTCAGTGGCAGAGAAAACCAGGTCGCGCACCCGAGGGGCAGAAAAAAGCGCGCAGCCACCCCCGGGCAAACAAAGAAACCGCGACGCGGTCGCGCAGAAGAGACGACGGCTGCGAGCCCGAGGGGCAAGAAAGACCGGGCCGCAGGTTTGCAGCGCTGCATCAGGGCTGGACGAGAACCTTCTGCGCTTCGAGCTGCAGGATAACCGGCGGGCCGTCCCCTGGGCGCGTGTAGCCGTTCGCCCCAGCAGCTTGCAGGACCGCCGCCGGGTCCAGAAGCCGGAAGCGTCCGCTCACGATGAGCGGCCGGCCCGCAAAGCTACCGGCAAGGACGATGTCGCCAGCCCGGGTCGCGAGCCGGAGCTTCGTCGTGAGATCCTCGCGCAGCGTCACGCGGAACGTCCCATGCTTCTCCATGAAGAGACCGGAAAGATTTTGCCGGTACGAGACCGTCCTGCCTCCGTCGAGTTCCTTGACGTCGATGTCGCTGCCCGCTCCCGGGAAGGCGAACCCGGTGACCAGGGAACGGATGACCACCGGCTCGGGCTGGCGCACAAGCTCGAGCACGATGTCGCCGACCTCCGCCTCGATCATGATCTCGGCCGGAGGGGGCCCACCACGGCGCACCCCCCACTTCAGGACCTCCTCCTTGAGGGGCGGTCTGGCGCGGCCGGGCTCGAGCCAGACGTGGACGTTCTCCTCGCGCACCGGCATGGAGAGGAGGAAACCCCCGACCATCAGGAGGATCAGGATCGCGGTGAGGCCCGCGACCCGCCATTCATGGCGCGCCTCGGCCACCGTCCGCGCTCTCCGGGCTGCTAGAGGGCTCAGCGCAGCCGCCAGCGTGAACATGGCGGTCCCACCGAGGAGCGCATCGGATGCGAAGTGCGCCCCCTGAACCATCCGCCCGATCCCCTGCACCGCCCCGAAGAGGAAGCCGCCCACCAGGCAGGGCCACCGCTTCCAGCCGCGCAGAAGGAAGAAGAACCCCATGAACATGAAGCCCATCGAGCAGTGGCCGCACATGAAGGAGTAACCCTTGTGGGGGAGGCCGGGCTGGAAGGGGCGGCGGAACTCCAGAAGGCCCCCGAACTGGACGATCTGGTCGGGCCTTGGCCGGCCACCGAAGCCCTTCGCCAGCAGGTTGATCATCAGGCCAGGACCGAGAGCGAGGAGCAACACGAGGAAGAGACAGGGGTAGCGCCAGCGCGAGAACTCGGGCCGCAGGAACGAGAGCCCGAGCCCCACTGCGGCCAGCACGCTGAGCATGAGGCCGGGGAGGGTTCCGAAGTGGTAGACGAGCACCCATCCGAGCAGCCGACTGCACGGCCAGTGCAGTTCGACCGGCGAGTAGGCGAGCGCCTGAACGCGCAGGTCGAGGTCGGTGACCCAGAAGACCGCGGTGAGGGCGACGGTCGCGCCGAGGCCGACGAGGACGTGCCTCACCCAGTGCGGCCGAAGCATCGCACCCGACAGCTCGAAGAGACCCGTGTCGCCCTTGGAGTACATCGCTCCTGGCTCGCCCTTCGGTGTCAGGCTACCAGCTTGCAAGGTGGCGTCAAGGCGAGCACCGGGCGCGGAGAGGGCTACACTCGGCGGGTCGGCGCCAGCACGGGCGTCCGCAGGACCGTCGCGCTGGTTGAGTGGATCGGGAGGTAGCTCAAGGCCGGCTCCGGATCGGCGGTGAACTGAACGCAGCGGCCGGTGTCGCCGCGCACCACGGGGTCGTAGCGAGGGAGGGAGAAGCCATGATCAGGAAGATCGATCTCGGAGCAACCCACCGGCAGGAGGTGTTCGCCGAGCCTACCCCTCTGGGGTTGATCGGGCTCGCAATCGGTTGTGCGGCGTTGACACCGATCGCCTTCGGATTCCGGTTGACCCCCGCGGGCCTGCGGACCGCGGCGGTCTTCTGCCTGCTCTTCGGCGCAGGCTGCCAGCTGCTTTCCGGCTTGATGAGCTTCGTCAACAAGAACCTCTACGGGGGCACCCTGTTCACAGCCTTCGCGTTCAACTGGACCCTGAACTGGTGGGTGCTGCAATCGCTGGCCCAGGGTTTCGTCCCGGATCACGTAATCATCCAGGCCGCCGAGGTGGCGTCGCTCGTGATCTTCCTTGTCCTCACCTACGGCTTCGGGTTCTTCAGCAAGCTCCTGTTCGCGTTCCTGCTGGACATCGACTTGCTGTACGCCTGCAAAGCGGCCAACGCTTTTGCCGGCACCCGCGCATTCGACCTCCCGATCGCGGTCTTTACCGTCGGGCTGGGCGTGCTGTCGCTGTGGATTGCGTTTGCCCTGCTCGTCAACCCCGTCGCCGGCAGGGTGGTCTTCTCCATCGCAGGGCCGATGTTCGTCGCACCGAGGAAACCTGGCTTCGATGCCTCTCTGAGACAGGCGATCTTCGCTGTCTTGTACGAGCAATGGAAGGAGCACGCCTTCCGGCCCATGGCGTCAGTGGACCTTGAGCGGGCGATCGGCGAGAGGGTGGGCGGACGGAGCATACAACCCCAGCTCGACTACCTCGCGGAACTGGGTGTCATCGTCCTCACCCGGAGTGGGGGCGACTCCACCCAACCCCCGCTAGTGCGCCTTTCGGCCGTGGGAATCGACTTCCACGAACAGGTGGTCCTCAAGAAGGATCAGTTCGTCTGATTCACGGAGATGGCGAACCTACTGCGTGCTCTGACGGCGGTGCTCGCCGGCAACGCGATCTACTTTCTCCTGCTCGCACGCCACATGCCCGCGTGGGCGCGGCACGAGCCGTTCACGCTCGACCCCGGTCTGCTGGTGGACTTCCTGGTGTGCCTGGCGGTCTACATGGGCCTGAGGGTGCTGGCGCGGCGGGGCCGTCACTCCGGGTAGTGCTCCAGGCCCGTTCTTCGTCGCTTCCTCGGTGTCCAGCGATCGTGGAACCAGAACCACAGCTCGGGGCGAGCCAGGATGGCGCGCGACAGGGCGTCGTTGTACCTCTGCGTCAACGACGTTGCGGTATCGCCGGGTTCGGCCAGGATGGGGCTCTCCATGATGAACTCGTACCCAGTACCCCTCGGGTAGGAGAAGAGCGGGATCACGGCGGCGCCGGTCGTCAGCACGAACTTCGCGATTGAGGGCGTCGTCGGCGTCGGAACCCCGAGAAAGTTCACGATCACGCTGTGCTCGAGATCGGCCTTCTGGTCGATGAGCATGTCGACGATCCCACCGGCCTTGAGAGTCTTCATGATCCCCCGGGTTGCGCCGGCTTTGGGGATCAGCGAGTTCCCGAAGCGCGTCCTGGCCGCGGCGAGCTCGGCCTCCAGGAGCGGGTTCTCGAGCGGCCGGTACACGAGGACCTGCGCGAACCCGTGCACCGCCAGCCACTCAGCCGCCACCTCCCAGTGTCCGAAGTGCGCCGAGAGCACGAACACGCCGTTGTCCCTGGCCAGCGCTTCCTGCAAGTTCTCGATCCCCTCGCAGGCGACCATCCTGTCCAGCGTCTCGGCGCCGACCTGCCCCCATTTGATGAAGTCGAAGCTGATGCGCCCGAAATGGGCCGCGCAGCGCAGTGCAACCCCGAGGTGGAACCACCGCGAGCGACCGGGGAACACACGCCTGAGGTTATTGAGGACGGTCCTTCGCCGCGAGGATGCGAGGAGCAGGAACACCACGCCGAGCGCGGCCCCGACGGCCTGCAGGAGCCAGAAGGGTGCCACGCGCCCCACCGCCCTCGCCCCGCGGTAGAGCAGGAACTCCCTCTGGTTGCTGCTCTCGCTCCGCACCGCCCGCGAGCGTAGCTGCCGCGCATCCTCGGGGCAAGCCTAGGAGCCTGTCCGAGTAAACGACGAAAGCGAGAATTCCGAGGGCGCCGGATGGCAAGGAAGCCGAGCGACAAGCCCGGAGGCGTAGCCAGAGCTACGTCGAGGACTTTTCGCGACGGCTGGCACAGCCAGCCGGATGCCATCGGGATTCGCAGCCGGAGTTCTACTCGGACAGGCTCCTAGGCCGTGACCGCCGCTCGCCCGCCGCCCCCGCGGCCGTGCCCGCATGAACCCCGACGGCTCTCTGCGCGTCTAATGGAGTGCGCATACCCGGCGATGCGGCTCGGCCGTGCCCCGACCGGCCACGTGTGAGACGAACATCGTCAGGAAGGAGCTCCGATGGCGAGCGGAACCGAGGTCAACGAGGGACGTACGGAGAGAGGGCACGGTCGCGTTGCAGCGGTGCGCGAACGGATCTCGGGATGCTGGCAAAGGCTGCACCCGCGACCGGCGGGCCGTCGCGGCGCCGCAATCGGCATCGTTCTCGCAACCGGCATCGTGGCCGGCGTGAGCGCGGCAGCTTTGCGCCCCGGTTTCGGATTCCTCGATCTCCCGGCAGGCATCCTCGTCGGCCTGCTGGTCGCCGGGCTCGCCGGCCTCGCTACCGTCCTCGGTCTCCGGCTTCTGGCCGTCGTCCCCACGTTCGTGACATGGCTCGGCTTCGGTGGTCTGGGTGCGCTGGTCACCCTTCTCGTTCTGATCGGCATGCCGCTGCCGATGGCCCTTCTGATCGGCATTGGACTCGGTCTCACGGAAGCGCTGCTCGGCGGGGCGCTGGCCCTGCTGCTGCGCGGCGGCCTGCGCCAGGCGGCACGGCCGGCCAGGGTGCTTGCCGTTCTCGTGCTCGTCGTTGGTACGGGTGTCAACGCCTTCGTGGTCTGGTGGCTGGCGGCGCCGGGCTGGAACGACCACCTGGTGAAGGCGCCGGTCGACACAGCCCAACTCGCGCCGATCACGACGCCCGATCCCGGGCTAGCGGGGCCGTACCGCGTGCGCACCCTGACCTATGGCAGCGGCGCGGACCGGCATCGGCCGGAGTTCGGTGCCGGTGCCGCGCTCAAGACCGAGCCCGTGGACGCGTCCCCGTTCGTCAAAGGGAACGAGGGCTTCAAGGCGAAGGCCCGCGCGTGGTACTGGGGGTTCGACTTCAAGCACTTCCCCCGCAACGGCCGGGTGTGGTACCCGCAAGGGGACGGCCCGTTCCCGCTGGTTCTAATCGTGCACGGTAACCACAAGATGGAGGTGTACTCCGATCCGGGGTATGCCTACCTCGCGGAACACCTGGCCAGTCGCGGCTTCATCGCCGTCTCGGTGGACGAGAACTTCTTCAACGGCAGTTGGGCCGGCGGCCTCGAGAAGGAGAACGACGGCCGGGCCTGGATGTTGCTCCAGCACCTCAAGCTCTGGCAAGGATGGAACAGGGCCAAGGGCAACCCTTTCTCCGGGAAGGTGGACATGGGCAACCTCGCGCTGGTGGGCCACTCGCGCGGGGGCGAGGCGGCCGCGATTGCGGGCGCGTTCAACCGGCTCACGTTCTACCCGGATGATGCGACTGTGCCATTCTCCTTCGGATTCTCCATCAAGGCCATCGTGGCGATCGCACCCAGCGACGGCCAGTACAGCCCGGCCGGCCAACCCACGACGCTCGCAAACGTCGACTACCTGCTGCTCCAGGGGGGCCACGACGCGGACGTCTCGATATTCATGGGGGCACGGCAGTTTCGCCGGGTGAGGTTCGACGATGGCCTCTACCACTTCAAGGCCAGCGTCTACGCCTACAGAGCCAACCACGGGCAGTTCAACACGGTGTGGGGGAGCACCGACTTCGGGTGGCCCGGGCTGCTTTTCCTCAACCGCAGGCCACTCCTGACCGGCGACGAGCAGCGCAGGCTCGGTAGGGTCACCATTATCGCGTTCCTAGAGGCCAGCCTCAAGGGCAAGACCGCGTACGCGGAGCTCTTCCGCGACCTCCGCAGGGCTCGCGCCTGGCTGCCCGAGGACATCTACGTGACCCGGTTTACCGACTCGAACACGCACGTCCTCGCGGACTTCGAGGAGGATGTCGACGTCACCACCGCGTCCGCTCCTGGAGCCATCATCGAAGGTCACAAGCTCACGGTTTGGCGGGAACAGCGCCTCCCGTTCCGCAAGGGCGAGTCCCGCGAGAACGGCGTCGTCTACCTGGGTTGGCGGAAAGAAGCCGATCGGAAGACCGCCGACGACCCCGCGTGGTACGCGATCACACTGCCCCAGGTACTCGCGACGCAATGCCCCGTCACCGCCGGTTCCCTCCTCACCTTTGGCCTTGCCCAGGCGGACGAGGATGTTCCCCCACCCGACGTCCCAAACGACACGCCGCCCAAGCAACCGCCCGCCGAGAGGAAGACACAGGAACCGAAGAAGGACAAGGGGAAACCACGGCCGGCCGTCGATCTGACCGTCGAGCTCGTTGACGCCGGTGGCACCGCCACACGGCTGCCGCTCAGCCGTTTCCGGGCCCTTGCGTCTCCACTCGCGGCCCGCTTTACCAAGCTCTCAGGCGAGGCAGACCTGTACGGCAAACGGGCCGAGCCGGTGCTGCAGACCTTCGAGTTGCCCGTGAGCGCCTTTGTCGCCGTCTCGCCGGGCTTTGATCCGGCGAAGCTGAAGGTCATCCGGTTGGTCTTTGACCGGGCACCAGAAGGTGTAGTCATCCTGGACGATGTTGGAATTGTGGTACCAGGTACTACGATATTGCAAATCAGTCGACGAAAGAGCGGGCCACGCCGCTCACAAAATCGCTCTCCTCGGCAGGGACTGGCGCGGTCAAGGCGCGCACGTCGGCTGCAAGCTGCTCGATCCGCTCGCGAAAGCTTTCATCACGGGTACGACGCTCACCTCCCAAGTTGGCCCAGCGACTCACCACGCCGGGATTCTTGTCCAGGCTCTGAGCCAGGTCCTTCACCTTCACCCCATACGTTTCAACGCCGAGCAGGGCAACCATCTCTCGCATACGCGTGAGTTCTCGCCCGGAACGGGGACCCGAGAGAGCCGTGAGGCCAACGTCCAAAGCGTTCGCCGCCGCGACAAGGTACTCGTCCGGCGACAGCACGCGACGCTGGGGCGTCGTACTCGCCCCGAGCGCGTCGAGCCTGGCTGGGCCTTCAGGAGGCGACATTCCATCGTCGCGCGCGCCGCCCTTCCACCACGGAAGCAGGCCTGGCTCTCTGCCAAGCCATGGAGCCCCCGTCGCTCCCCTGAGTGCCTGGACATACGCCCTTTGGGCGGCCTCCCGGGTCTCCCCGAAAGAAAGCAGGGCCTCGTCCACATCCGCCAGGCCATCTTCACTGCTGCCAAGCAGCTCCCGGTGGCCACTCCAGCGGTGCATGGCTGGATCCTTCACCGTGCCCGCAGCCACCGGGTTGAGGTGGACGTAGGCGATCCCCTGCTGCAGGTGGCGTTCGCCCACCACAAGTTTCGCTTTGTACCGGCCCTGCCAGAGCGGACCGTAGACTCGCCGGCGTCGGTTGAAGCCCTTGCTGTAGCGCCCCTGGATCAGACGCATCGATCGCCACAGCGGCACCCGCCCGCACCGCAGCACGACATGGTAGTGGTTCGACATCAAACACCACGCAAGCACGGCAAATCCGTCCCGCCGCTTGACGTCCGCAATGACTTTGACCAGCGCTTCGGCCTCTGTGTCAGCTCGGAACACCGGCTCGCCTCGTCCGACACGGCAATATATGTGGTAGATCGCTCCGTCCACGAAAACCCTCGGCTGACGAGGCATCGCCCGACCCCCGCTTTCAGTCTGTCTCGCGCATAAGCATACACCATTCGCAATATTGTGGTACCTGGTACCAAGTGTTATTCATCGGGAATAGAGAAGCCGCTCTTCGCGGTCGGGTATTTGGTATTTGCGTTGCCCTAGGTTAATGCTGTCCTGCGCCCACAGGAATCAGAAGAAAGGGGAGGAGGAAACCCATATGCGAGGAACGGTCTTTTTTGTCCGCGTCATGGCTGCCGCGGCGCTGGTATTCGTGGCCGTGTCGGCCGGTCAGCTGCTGGCTCAGAGCGCCATGGGGTCGATCGCCGGTACGGTAGTGGACACCTCGGGGGCCGCACTACCGGGCGCGACGGTCACCGTCACGAACCTCAACACAAACGTGGCGCGCACTGCGACCTCCGGCGCGAATGGGGGGGTCGCGTTCGCGCTGCTTCCCGTCGGGCGCTACTCGGTCACCGCCGACATCGCGAGGTTTACGCCCACCAAGGTGGCCGACGTGAACGTTACGGTCGGTGGCACCGCAAGTCTCAAGTTGGTCCTCAACCTCGCTGGCGTGAAGGCGACGGTCCAGGTGGTAGGAGAAGCGCCCCTGCTCGAGCCGAAGCGGTCCGAGAACAGCTCGGTGGTCGGCGAGACGGCAATTCAGAACCTTCCCACCAACGGCCGCAACTTCATCGATTTTGTGCTCACGACGCCGGGCGTCGTGGCTGACGTCCGCCTGGGGGACATCAGCTTTGCAGGCCAGCGCGGCACCCTCAACAGCCTGATCGTGGACGGTGCCGATAACAACAACACCTTCTTCGGGCAGGCTCTCGGGCGAACCGGGTCCGGCCGCGCCCCCTACCCGTTCAGCCAGGACGCCGTGAAGGAGTTCGAGGTCAACCGGAACGCCTACTCGGCGGAGTACCGCCGGGCGGGCGGTGCGGTGATCAACGTGGTGACCAAGTCGGGCACCAACGAGTTCCACGGAAGCGGCTTCTTCTTCTATCGCGACAAGAGTCTCAACGCGAAGGACTACATCGACGAGATCAACAACCGGGTAAAGGCTCCGTACCACTACGATCAGTACGGTGTCAGCCTCGGGGGTCCTCTTGTCAAGGACAAGCTGTTCTTCTTCGCAAACTAAGACGCCCAGCGCAACACGATTCCAAACACGGTCGTGCTCACGATCCCCTCGGGTACGCCAACAGACCCCGACACCGTCGCAGGGATCGCCAAGCTTCAGGCGCTGGCCGGTAGCTGGGAGCGGGCGCAGAACCAGGACGTCTACCTTCTCAAGCTCGACTACGACATCAATTCGGACAACAGGTTCTCGCGGCGCTACAACAAGCAGAACTTCACCGGCCAGAACTTCGAGAACGGCGGCATCACCAACACGCTCCAGCATACCGGCGACTCGCTGGTCAATACCGACACCGTAGGCGGCAGCTTCGCGTCCGTGCTCTCGCCCACGGTTTTCAACGAGGTTCGCGCCCAGTGGGCGAAGGACAGCGAGCCAGGCAAGGCCAACTCCACCCTGCCGGAGGGCCAGGTGCGACAGGGCGGGCAGCAGATCCTGCTCATTGGCCGCAACACCTTCAGCCCCCGCGAGACGACCATCAAGCGCCTCCAGCTCGCGGACACGGTCACCTTCATCACAAGGCGACCACACCTTCAAGGCAGGCGCCGACTACAGCAAGGACGACATCCTCAACTTCTTCCCCGGTAACTTCTACGGCTCCTACGTTTTCCCCAGCATCGCAGCCTACAACCAGGGTGTGCCATCGAGCCACACCCAGGCGTTTCCTGGTCCAGGCACCACAGGCCCGACGACCCACCCCGACCTGACCGACTGGGCCGCCTTCGTCCAGGACGAGTGGCGGGCGGCACCGAGCCTCACCCTCAACCTTGGCCTATGCTACGACCTCGAGAAGGTCAAGCAGCCGGCCGTATTCAATCCCGACCCGCAGCTCGCCGCGGCCGGCCTGCGCACGGACAGTATTCCCGAGGATGAGGACAACTACGCGGTCCGGCTCGGATTCGCGTGGACGCCGACGACGAGCGGTCAATCCGTCGTCCGCGGTGGGTACGGTCTCTTCTACGGCCGCACGCCCTCGATCATGTACGGAACCGCGACGTCCAACAACGGCATCAACGTCCAGACGATCACCTTCACCGGGAACCAGGTCCCGACGTACCCGAACATCTTCCCGTCGATTCCGACCGGCGTCATGCTGCCGAGGCCAACGATCTTCGTCTTCGACCCGAACTACCAGCAGCCCAAGGTCCAGCAGGCCAGCCTCTCCTGGGAGCAGGCCTTCACGCAAGACCTTGCTGTCAACCTGAGCTACCTCTACGTCAAGGGCCAGAACCTGCAGCGCTCCATCGACATCAACGTCGGGACCCCAGCCACCGTCACCCTGCCGATCGCCGGCGGAGGCACCGTGAGCTATGTCAAGTACGGCAGCGATCGCTCGTTCGCGCACTTCGCCCGCGTGATCGAGTTCCAGAGCTCGGCCAACTCCGAGTACAACGGCTTCACGATCGAGCTCATCAAGCGCATGTCCGCCAACTGGACGGCCCGTGTGGCTTACACCTTGAGCCAGGTCAAGGACGACAGGCCCGACGCAACGGCCGTGGTGCCGTTTTCTGCTGGCGACGACGCCAAGTACGCACAGGATCCCACCAACCTCCACGGTGACTGGGCGTACGGCGACAACGACGCCCGCCATCGTCTCGTGATCTCCGGCCTCTGGTACCTCAACTACGCCTCCGGCATCACGAGCGGCTTCTGGCGGGCAGTGGCCGAGGGGTGGTCTATCAGCGGCATCCTGATCGTTCAAACTGGACAGCCGTACACGACCAAGGTCAACACCGACCTCAACAACGACGGCAACCCCAGCAACGACCGGGCGCCGGAATTCGCACGCAACACGTCCCGCTACCCGACCCAGATTTCCCTCAATCCCCGCATCACCCGGGCGATCGGCCTCGGGGGAGGTATCAACCTGGAGCTCATCGCCGAGGGGTTCAACGTTCTCAACCGCAGCAGCGTCAATGGCGTGCGCAACACCTATTACAGCGTGATCAACGGTCAGCTCGTGTACCAGACCAACTTCGGGACCGCGACCTCCTCAGCCGGTCCCCGCATCGTTCAGCTCGCCGCAAAGATCTCCTTCTGACCTTCATGCAGGAACGGGAGGGGCATGGCGTACCGTGCCACTCCCCGCGCTCTTTCCAGGGGTCGAGGCCGTTATCGTCCTACCGTTACGTCAGCCGCGAAGGAGTGGCCTGCGGGCCTGCGGAGTGCCGCTCCGTGGATTGTCGGAGCCGGGTATCACACTTTGCTCTTGACTCGGCAGGCGACTTTTCACAGGCCGGCCGGTTTCGGGGCTCATACGCTGGCCCTCCGAACCAAAGTGTGAGTACCCGGCCTCCGTGCCCTAGTCCACGAGCCGCACGTGGTCCACGAAGTACGGGGTCTCGGCGAACCAACTGGTGGGCACGCCGCGGTGCTCCGTGTAGTGCAGCGCAACGTGCTTGCCGAGCGCCGCCTCGAGCTGCTCCACCACGCTCCGGTCACGCACGCTGAAGTTCCAGATCGTGGGCGTCACACCCGGCACGATGGACATCGCAAGCTCCCCCTCGTAGGTCTTGAAGACCCATCCCTTGCGGGAGAACTTCTGCAAGATGCCGGCGCGTTCGCCGTCCGAGTAGCTCCAGTGCAGCGTGAACACCGTGTAACCCACGAAGAGCACAACCAGGACGCCAAGCAGGAGGACCAACCCAAGGACGATGCCGCCACGGGTACGCCCCGCGGGACCGTCTACGCTTGCTATGAAGGTCGTCATGACGCAGATTCTACCGCTCTTCGCCGCAGTACGACGCAGTGACGAGATTATCCGGCCTCTCCCGCCCATTGAAGCAGATGCGCGCCCTTGGGCAGCGTAGGACGGTGATCGATGGGACAGATCCAACCCATATCTGGACGAAAAGAAGAACCGAAACCGTCCCTGCCCGCCTGGTTCCTCGCCCACGGCTCGCCGATGCTGGCGATCCAGGACACCCCCTACACGCGCACCCTCGCCGGGCTGGGCGCCGGCCTGCCCGACCTCTCGGCCATCGTGGTCGTCTCGGCACACTGGCAGACGCGGGGTGGTGTGCGGGTGACCTCATCGCCCCGGCCCGAGACGATTCACGATTTTGGTGACTTTGGCCCCTCCCTGACCACGATCTCCTACCCCGCACCCGGGGCGCCCGCGCTGGCGGAGGAGATCGTGGGTTCGCTGGCCGAGGCCACCTTCGAGGCACGGTTCGACCCCGCGCGCGGCCTCGACTACGGCGCCTGGGTCCCCCTGCGATGGGTGTTCCCAAAGGCTGTGGTGCCCGTCGTCCAGGTCTCGCTCCCCTTCCCGGCCCGTCCCGCCGAGCTTCTGCGCCTGGGGCGGGCGCTCGCACCGCTGCGCCGGTGGGGCGTTCTGCTGGTGGGCAGCGGGGGGATCGTCCACAACCTCCGCACCGTCCGCCTCGATGCGGACGAGGCACCGGTGCCGGAGTGGGTCCGGCAGTTCGACGCATGGGTGCGCGAACGTCTCGCGGCGATGGATTCCAGCTCGCTCGCCGAGTACGCGGCGCGCGCACCGCACGCCGGCCTCGCCGTGCCGACCCCCGAGCACCTGGAGCCGCTTTTCGTCGTGCTCGGCGCGGCGGGGAAGCACGACCGTGTGGTGACCCTCTTCGAGGGCTTCCAACACGGGAGCCTCTTCCTGCGCAGCGTGGCGCTCGCCGCCGGCTGACCGTCGGGGCGAGCGGCCCCGCAACTCGCCGGTCGTGCCGACCTCTGGCTCGGGGTCTATGCTGGCGGCAGGTGGATGCCACGAGGTCGCCCGCTGTGCCCCGGCCCCGGCTCGCCATCCTGGTGATCGGCCTGGCGCTGATAGCCGGTCTCGGCACGCCCTAGTTCCTGGACTACGACGAGGCCGTCTACGCCGACGTGGCGCGCCACATGTGGACTTCAGGCGACTGGCTTCGCCCCGTCTCGAACTGCGAACCATTCTACGAGAAGCCGGCCCTCTTCTACTGGCTTGTCGCGCTGGCCTTCAAGATCCTCGGCCTCACCCCGGTGGCACCGCGGCTGGTCAGCGCCCTCGCGCTCCTGCTCGCTTTGGCCAGGCTCGCACGCGAGCTGGCGCGCCGCGCAAACCGGGAGGTCGCCGAGGCTGCCGTTTGGGTTGCCGGGGCCTCGCTGCTCCCCTTCAGCCTGGGGAGGATCGGTCTGCTCGACTCGCTCCTCGCCATGGCGGTGACCGTCGCCTTGCTGGCATTCCTGCGTGGAGTGGGAGAGGGGGAGCCGCGGCGCCGGCGAGCTGCCCTCGCTTTCGGCTACGTCATGAGCGGCCTGGCGCTGGCGGTCAAGGGCCCGGCGTTCCCCGTGATCGTCGGCGCCATTGTCCTGGGCGACGCCCTCGTGCAACGCGAGGTGTGGGGCACCCTGCGGCGCTCCGGCATTCTCTGGGGTATCCCGCTCACGCTCGCGGTCGGGTTGCCCCCGTATGTGCTCACAGCGCTCTCCGCGGGGCCGGGTTTCTTCACCGACTTCGTCGGGGAGCACAACCTCTCCCGGGCGCTCGTGCCGATACAGGGGCACCGCGGTTCGTCCCTCTACTACCTGGCCGTCCTGGCGGCGGGGCTGCTGCCCTTCTCGGCGTTTCTCCCCACGGCCTTCCTGCGGGCACGCCGCCTGGATCAGGCGTCACGGCGCCTCGCGGGCTTTGCGACCGTCTGGGGCGTGGGCGTCGTGGTGCTGTTCTCGATCGTCGCCACCAAGCTGCCCAACTACATCGCGCCTGCTGTCCCCGCCTTTGCGATCCTCGTGGCCCTGACCCTGAGCGGGGACGCGCACACGAACGCACCGGCCTGGCTCGCCACGGCCGTTCTCTGCACGACTTTCTCGCTGTTCATGGGGGCGATCCCGACGCTGTTGTCCAGGGCCCCGGTACTCCTCGGCCCGGCGATCCTCAGGAAGGCTCCGGAACTGGCCTACATCCCGCAGGGTCTCTGGTCGCGCGTCGGATTCCTCCTCGCCGCCGCGCTGCTTGGCGGTGGCGCGGTTGTCGCCTGGCGGCTGACCCGCAAAGGAGCGCTTCCGGCGTTGCGAGCCCTCGGGATCACCGGCGCGCTGGCCTGGTCGGTCTTTCTGATCTCGGCCGGCCGCCTAGTGACGGCGATGTCCATCACGCCGGTGCGCCACCTGGCGACGGTTGCTGCGGGCGACCTTTCCGCCGGGTTTCCCATTCACGTCGTGGAGATGAACCACCGAGTCACTCAGAACCTGGCGACGGGGCGATGCACGGTGTTCCTGCGTGCACGGACACCGGCCGAGCGCGACCTCGTGCGCGAGATCCTCGCACGCGACGAAACCATCCGGATGATCATGGGTGACACGTGGTGGGAGGAGCTGCACCCGCTCGTGGGCGGCCGGGAGCTGGCCCGCGACGGCGCCTACGTTCTGGTCGCCGGCGGCCGGTGACGAGCGCCGCGGGACACCAACGAGGCCCTAGCCCGGATTATTCATGAGGGGTCGTAGCGAGAGCGCGGAGGTGGCTGTCATAGTGGGCGCACGTAGGGGCAAGGAGGGGGGCCGTACTCGTGCAGTACGGCGGCACCCTCCGAGCTCCGAGTACGCCCGCCAGGGCGGCCAGATCTGCGCTCGCAGTAGACACCTTCGTGAATAGTCCGGGCTAGCCTCACCTCCGGAACAGGCGAACGGTGTGCTCCCCGGGGGGTGCCGTGACCACGAAGCCGTGCTCGTTTGCTTCCACCACCACCGGGGCAGGGCTGCCGTCCACCTCAGCGCGCGCCGGGGGAAAGGAGAGCGTCAAGAACGCCCTGGCCGGCGAGGCGTAGCGCACGGACAGGGTTTCCCTTCCGGCCTTCGCGCCGAGCAGCACGGCGTTGATGTCCAGCAGGCGCATGACCTCGCCGTTCGGTGCACCGTCCTGCCACTCCACCAGGTGCCGTCCCCTGGGCGCGAGCACCGTGCGTTCGCGAAACGCGGGCCAAGACGAGCCGTCTACCCGCACCGTGCGCGTGGTGCGCTCCGTGGTCACTTCGACGCCGTCCTCGCTCTCCACGATCACGCGTTTACTGCCCTGCCGCTCGAGCCTGGCCGTGGCAGCGAGGGCGTTCGACAGCAGGCCGAAGTCCTGCCGGTAAATACTCCCCTCGGAGTAGACGCATACCTTCGGGAAGGCGTTTCTCGCCTCCGAGACGAGGTGGTAGAGCTCGAGGCCGGTCTGCTGTGAGGTCGGCACGACCTCCTCACCGCGCGGGACCACGTTGATATCGATCGAGAGGCGCCCGGCCGGCCCGACCAGCCACCTGTAGTCGGAGGCGATCTTGGTGTAGCGTTCCGGGCCCAGCACCCACAGCGTGTAGGGGTCCTCCACCTGCAACGCGAAGGCGTCCCGCACCACCAGCTTCGTGATGCGCTCCGTGTCGATGGCGATCCGGTCGCGCATGCTGGTGTCGTAAAGGGCGTCCACGAGCGTCAGGACCAGGTCGAGGTGCGGTTTGCGCTGTCGCGCAGATGCAAGCAGCCCCATCAGGCGTCCGTGAAGCTCGATGACCTTGTCGCGGCGGTAGGCCAGGAAGGCGTCGAGGGCGCCCGGGTCCTTCCTCCAGTAGCGGGGCGAGGACCCGAGGAAGAGCTCCTGGGGGTCGAACCCGGCCTGGCGTGCGAACTCCTCGCGCACGAGGCGGTTCATGGGCGTGAAGAGCTGCGGCGCCTCGAGGCCAGTGGGCGACTCGTAGTAGATCTCCGCCAGGTCCACGCCGTCCCAGTCGAAGCGCTCGAGCATGGCCTGCAGGCCCTGCTCCACCGCGGCGAGGCACTCCGGGATGTTGAGCGCCATCAGCCGCCGCCAGTCCACCTGCGCGTCCGCGCCGGTGGCGGTCTTCTCCCGCCACTCAGGGTGCGCGTCCCAGAACGCCGTGCTGACCTCCGGCGGCTCGAGCCATGCGTAGACCAGGATCCCGTAGCGGTGGCAGGCGGCGATCAGCTCCGCGAACGTCGCCTCGTTGGCGTCGAAGGCCTGCCAGGTGCCCAGGTGAACCTCGCGGATCCCCTGCCGGTACCACCTGCGTGCCAGCGCCGCCGGGTCCTCGTTGACGTGATCGCCGAGGTCGGCGTAGGCGGTCAGGCGGTGAATGGCCAGACGCGGCCGGATGCCGAACGCCTCGCCGGCGGCCTGCAGGACGTACGGGAACCTTGCGGCGCCCGCGGTGCTCTCGTCCCCGAGCTCGACGCCCAGGAGCAGGACCGTGCCATGGCCGTGCCGGAACGACACCATGACTGGGCGCCGCGCCTCTCCGGCCCAGGCGAAGGTCCGCACTGGGTCGGGGGCAACGAACGGCTGAAACCAACACGCGCCCTTCCACCGGATCTCGAGACCGGGGGCGCGGGCTTCCGTGATGGTGGGGACCTCGATTCTCTCCTCGGCGAACCGTACGCCGAGAGCACGGCTCAGGGGCGATGCCCCGGCCGTGACGAGCCGGCCGCCGCCCTCGACGAACGCCACGATCCTCCCGCACGCCTCGGCATCCAGACCGCCAGCTTCAGCCTGCGGCACGACCAGAACCGCGCCGCCGATCGCACCGAGGGCGCCCGCGCTCATCCATCCAACCTGGTACCCCACCGAGCGGAAGGCCTCGACATAGGCGCGCACTGGCGCCGGAGCGTCCGTGCCGGGTCGCTGGCTGAGGATGACGACGTCCGACCGCGGCGGTGTGGCGGAGGCAGCGGTCGCCGCGAGCAGCACGAGTACCGCACAGCAGGCCGTTATCGCTTTTCGCTTCACGGGATTCTTCTCCAGCACCCGGTGCGTCCTTCACACCCCGCCGGATGGTCTCTCTATTGAAGCACGGCAGGCGGGTTCCAGGACCCCGCCCCCCGCTCTTGGCTTCGCGGTCCGGGAGCAGGAGCTACGGCCTGCTCAGCTCCTGCGTGAAGGCGTCCCGGCCGCGCGGACGCACCGGGCCGAACTTGGGCTTGACGGGCGGGTGCTGCTCGTGGAGCTTCATCACCTCGGCGATGGCGCGGTTCAGCTGCGCGTCCACTCCCCTGGCCAGATCCTGCGGCAGGTTCTCCAGAACGATGTCCGGATCCACGCCGTGGTTCTCGATGGTCCACCCGCCTCTGGGGTCGTTCCAGGCGAACTCGGGCTCGGTGAGCAGTCCGCCGTCCACCATCGGCTTGTCGGCGCGGATGCCGATCACGCCGCCCCACGAGCGCATGCCGATCACCGGGGCGAGCTTCTCGAGCTGCACGGCGGCAGGGAAGATGTCCCCGTCGGAGCCGGCGTACTGGTTGGTGATCACCACGAACGGGCCGTTGAGCGTGCGGTACGGGTAGGTGGTGAGGTTCCCGCCGCGCGAGCGACCGAACGCGTCCGCCTTGCGGCGGAAGCGCTCCAGGATGATCTCCGACACGAAGCCGCCGCCGTTCCAGCGCACGTCCACGACCATCCCCTCCTTGTCGAGCTGTGGGAAGTACCAGGTGTTGAACTGGGTCATCCCTTCGCTACCCATGTTGGGGAGGTGCATGTAGCCGATCTTTCCGCCGGTCTTCGCCGCTACGTACTCGCGGTTCCTGCGTACCCAGTCCGAGTAGCGGAGGTCCCGCTCCTCGCCGAGCGTGTGGACCACCACCTCGCGGGCGCCGTCCATGCTCGGCTTGGAGTTGATGGTGAGCACGATGTCCCTGTCCGCCATCTTCTCGAAGGCGGCGCAGAACGGCCGGCTCTTGCCGAACGGCGCGTGGTTGACGGCCAGGATGTAGACGCCCTCGGTCACGTCCACGTCCGCCTCGCCGAGGGGCGAACGCACCATGTCGGCAGGGTCGCCGCGGTAGATGCGCACAACCTTATAGGCGTCGCCCTCGCGCTTCACGTCCACGCCGAGCAGGCCGGTGGAGACGCGCGGCACGCGCACCCCCGGGTCACCACCGAAGACGTAGGTATGCGACGTGTTGAGCTCTCCGATCAGCTCGCCGATGAGGTCCCGCAGGTCGTCGCGCGTGGCGAGGCGCGGCAGCAGCGTGGCGTAGCGGTCGCCGATCGCGTTCCAGTCCACCCCTCCCATGCCGGCGTCCCAGTAGAAGTCACGCTCCTGGCGCCATGCCTCGTAGTAGATCTGCGCCCACTCCTCGCGGGGGTCCAGCTCGACCACGACGCCCGCCAGGGAGACCTTGGCGTCGCTCGCATCGCCAGCGGACGGGCTTGCGTCGAGGACGAAGACGTCGCCGCGCTTCTTCATTACGGCCAGCTTGTCGGCTTTGAGGGCGATCGCGTAGCCGGAGACCCCCTCGGTGAAAGGCTTGACCTTCTTCTTGTCGAGGTCGTAGCTCATCAGGGTGCTCTCGGGGTTGGACTCCTCTCCGAAGGTGTCGGGCTCATCCGCCATACCGCGGATCGGCGTCGAAAGGAAGTAGACGAACTTGGCGGTGGCGGAGAGCCTGTAGTAGCGGCCGCGCTCGACGCCGGGGAGCTGCACGAAACGCTCCGAGAGACCCTCGAGGTCGATCTCCACCGGCTCCGGCGCCTTCTCACCCTTCTCGTCCTTCTTGGTCTCCTTGCCTTCCGGCTTCTTCTCGTCGGCCTTCTTCTCCTCTCCCTTGGCCTTGTCGTCTTTTTTCTTCTCTTCTTCCTCCGGGAGGCCCTTGAGCGCTGCGAAGGGGTTCTTCACGTCCTTGCGCAGCAGCACCATGAACGGCACCACGTTGCGGACCTCGATGACGTTGACGTCCCGTGAGTCGAGGACAGGGTCGGTCGAGCGGCCCGACAGGAAGTAGAGATACCGGCCCTGGGGGTCCCACCCCGGCGAGTAATCGTCGGTGAACGGGCCGGTCACGCGGTGGGTCTTGTCGTTCTTTGAGTCGTAGACGTAGATCGAGGAGTAGTCGGTCCGGCCGGTTTTGGCGTAGGCGAGCCAGCGCCCGTCCGGGCTCCAGGAGTACTCGTGGATCTCGCTCTGCTCGCTCCTGTCCACCAGCTTGGGCGTCTCCCCCTCAGCGGGGACCACGAACAGCGACTGCGTCTGGTCGGCGTAGGCGATCCTGGTGCCGTCCGGGGACCAGACCGGCGGAAAGGTCCAGCCGCTCTTGCCCGCCTTCCTGACCACCTTCGGCTCGCCGCGGCCCCAGGCGTCGATCGTGCGGATCTCCTCCTCACGCGGCTCGTCGGTGACGTAGACGAGCCGCTTGCCGTCCGGAGAGAAGCTGGCCCAGCTTTCGCGGGCGCCGCTGCCTCTGGTCACCGGCAGCGTTGGGCCGTCCTTGACGGGGATCGTGAAGATCTCGCCGCGGGTGACGATGACGATGCGGTCACCCTTGGGCGAGATCTCGAACCAGGTGAGGGTGCGCGCCGGTTCGGGGTAGCGCACGCGCGTCAGTGTGCGGTCGCTGGGGATCTCGACGTTCAGCTTGCTCACGGAGTCGTTCTTGGCGTTGAAGACGTAGAGGTCGGCGCCGAGGGTGAACGAGACACGCCCGTCGCGGCTCATCGAGGGCCAGCGCGCATCCCAGTCCTTGAAATCGGTGTGCCGCTTGCGGTCGGAGCCGTCGGGCCTCATCGACCAGATATTGGTGGTACCGCCCTGGTCGCTGGTGAAATAGATCCGCCCCCCGTACCACATCGGGTACTCGTTCGGGCCGGGGAACTCGGTCACCTTTCTGAAGTCGGCGCGGTCGGGGCGCCCGACCCAGATGTCACTGGCCATGCCGCCGCGGTACCTCTTCCAGGTGCGACCCTCCACCATCGTGCGGTTGAACGCCCACACGCCGCTCTCCGGGTCGATGGAGACCCGTGCCGCCCAGCCGATGGGGAGCTTCTCGGGGTCTGCGCCGTCCACCCCCACCGAGAAGAGGTCCCAGCCCAGCGGGTTTTCGGCGCGGCTGCGGAAGAGCACCTTCCTTCCATCCGGGGTCCAGCCCACAACCTCGTCGGGGGCCGGGTTCCAGGTGAGGCGGCGCGGCTCGCCGCCCTCGGCAGGGATGACGAAAACGTCACGATTGCCGTCGTACTCGCCGGTGAACGCGATCCAGGCACCGTCCGGTGAGAAACGCGGGAAGTATTCCGTCCCCGGGTGGGTCGTGAGGCGCCGCGCGATGCCCCCCTGATCGGCCACCACCCAGAGGTCGCCCTCGGCGGCGAAGACGATGCGGTTGCCGCTGATGTCCGGGTAGCGGATGTAGGCAGGTGCGGCCGCAACCGGGGCCCAGAACGCAGCAGCAACGAGCAGCGCGCAAGAGGCTGCAACGCAGCGCAAACGTGCGGTCATGACTCCTCCTTTTGCCTTGGGGTGCGGATCGAAGGCATGCCTGTTCTCTTACGCGAAAAACTCTCCCGAGGTTTGCAGATCACGAGCGCCGCCGTCAGCCGGGACGCACGGCCGCGCCGCCCAGCAGGCCGAGGAGTGTCCTGGCGTCGGCCACGGCGTGACCACCCACATCGTTGTTGAAGAAGGCATAGACAGTGGCGTCCGGCGGCACGTTCCCGCGCACCCAGGCCACGTACCTCGCCAGCTGCTGCACGGTGTACGCCGAGGTGTACAGGCCGGCCGGCCCGTGAAACCGAAGGTAGGCGGGGGCGCCGGTGAAGGTGAGGATGGTCGGGAAGCGGCCCCCGGAGTCGGCCACCACGAGGGGCTGGTGGTGCGCCGAAAACCACGTCAGCGCCTCGTCGGTGAAGAAGCTTGGGTGCCGCACCTCCCAGGCGACCGACGGAAGCTCATCCGGCAGCGAGGCTCGACAACGGTCAAGGAGAGTGGCGTCAAAACGCAGGCTGGGCGGGGTCTGGAGCAGCACGACCGCGACCTTCTCGACGAGCGGCTGTGCCGAGCGCCAGAACCGCGTAAGCTCCTCCCGGCACTCCGCCAGCCGCTTGATGTGGCTCACGAGCCTGGGGACCTTGAGCGCGAAGCGGAAGACCGGGCCGGTGGTATCGGCCCAGCCGTGGTACGTGCTCTCCCGGGGCGTACAGTAGAAGGTCACGTTGAGCTCCACGATGGGGAACTCGCACCCGTAGAACTCCAGCCAGCGCCGCCGTGGAAGGTCAGGGGGGTAGAAGACCCCACGCCAGCCCGGGTAGGCAAAACCGCTCGTCCCGATCAGCCATGAGGCCACGGCCCGATTCTAGGCCCCGGGGACATCGGGTCAGTCGGCCGAGACCGCGGTGCGGCCGGCTCCCGGGCCCGCATTTCCTTGCAACGCGCCGGCGGACCCTCAGCTCTTTCGGCTGGTCTTGGCGAAGAAGCTCGTGTAGACGCGCTGCACGCTTTTCTTCTTGCACTTCGGGCAGGAGGGCGCCTTCTCCTTCTCCCGTTGGGAGATGCTCATCACCCTTTCGAACTGCTCCCCGCAGGCGCCGCACTTGAATTCGTACGTTGGCACGCAACACCTCCCCGGCTTCGAGCGTGTCCGCCGGCCCGCCGAGCGTCGCTCTCGGTCGACCGCACCCCGGGGTACACCGGCGGCTGTTTCGGTTTCCGGGGCGACAGACCGCCTTCGTTCTCAAGATAGCGTTTGTTGACGCGGCCGACAAGGGTGGCCGGCCTTGACGCGGACCACGAAGGGCTGCAAACCTTCACCGATGAGCAGGCGCTCGCAGTTCGACCAGTTCGAGGTCTCGGAGCTGTTCTGCCCCACCTGCCGTGCCGCGCGCCCGGTCCGCCGCCACCTGCTGCTGGTGCTGCCGACCGGGAACAAGTACGAGTACCGGTGTTCCGCGTGCGGCACGCCGGTGGGTTCCAAGGACGACAACGACACGAGCGAGTTCAACGCCATCTTGCGCCGCACCTAGGAGCCTGTCCGAGTAAACGACGAAAGCGAGAATTCCGAGGGCGCCGGATGGCAAGGAAGCCGAGCGAAAAGCCCGCAGGCGTAGCCAGAGCTACGTCGAGGACTTTTCGCGACGGCTGATACAGCCAGCCGGATGCCATCGGGATTCGCAGCCGGAGTAGTACTCGGACAGGCTCCTGGCCGGGAACCGTCCCTTCTGGAAGGCGCTCCCTCGCCCTGCTACCCTCCCCGCAAGGACGGCGGATGCTCGGAGACCCCAGCGGGGCAGGGCCCCGGCGCGGGAACCGGGCGACCGACGGGAAGGAGCCATCCACCATGAGAATCACCGACTGCCGCCCAGGGACCCTCGCGCTGCTCGCGGTCGTGCTCGCGTTCGCAGCGGCCGGCCAGGTCTTCCCTGGGACCACCGACCCGAAAACCTGGAACGTGGACGACGTCCTGCTCGCCGAGTCCGCATCCTCGTGGGCGATCTCGCCTGACGGCACTCTCGCCGTCTGGGTGCGCTCCACGGTCGAGAAGGTGGATGGCGAGGAAAAACGGGTGTCGAACCTCTGGTTGACGCGCCTGGCCGACGGCACGTCGTTCGCGATGACACGCGGCAAGGACACCGTCTCCTCCCCCGCGTTCGCACCCGACGGTCGTACCATCGCCTTCCTCTCCACCCGCAAGGCTCCCGGCGCCAAGGCCGGGGACGATCTGGGCAAGACCCAGGTGTGGGCAATCCCGGTGGCAGGGGGCGAGGCCTTCCCGGTGACACGCTTCGACCGCGACACCCGGGAGTTCGGCTGGATTGACTCAGGAAGCCTGGTGGTCGCGGTGCAGGAGTCGCCATCGGCCTGGGAGCGCGAGCGCAAGGAGCGGAAGGACACGGCGACAGTGGTGGATGATGCGGCGCACGAACCGCCCGTGCGGCTCTTCAAGGTGAAGCTCGACGATTCCGATGCGCAGCGCCTCACGACCAACCCGGACTGGATCGACAGCCTGGAGGTCTCCCCCGACGGCACCCGGGCCGTTGTCACCGCGCAGCAGAGCCTTTCCTACGAGTTCGACCAGAGGGTGGTGCCGCACACCTATCTGATCGACCTTGCCACCGGACGCCTCGACAGGCTCTTCGAGGACGGCGTGCTCCTTTCCCGGAGCGTGCGCTGGGCCCCCGACGGCAAGGGGTTCTACCTGGTCAACCAGTACTCCCGCCATCCCAAGTACCGCACCGCGACCATCAGCGAGCTGTATTTCTACGACCTCGCCTCTCGCAGGGCCGCCAAGGTCGACCTGGCCTGGGACCGTGGCGTCGGGTCCTCCTATGCCCCGACCCCGGACGGCGTGATCGTGCTGCTGGCCGACGGGGTGCGCTTCCGACCCGCTCGGTTGACCCGCACCGCCCAGGGTTGGAGGCGCGAGGACCTCGCGGGAACCCACGCCCGCAACATCGCGGCCTGGCAGCTTTCGCGCGATGGCAGGAACCTCGTGTACCTGTACTCCTCGGCCGTCACCCCCGGCCAGTGGTACGGGGCGATTCTCGAAGGGTCGCGGATCGCCGGGGATCGGCAGCTGACCGACCTCAACGCGCGCACCAAGGGCAAGCCCACCGGCAGGGTGGAGGTCGTGCGCTGGAAGGGCGCGCGCGGCGACGAGGTGGAGGGGATACTCCACTACCCGCTGGACTGGCGCGAGGGGGAAGGCCGCCCGCTGATTCTCGACATCCATGGCGGCCCGACGGGCGTGGACATGGATCTCTGGCGGCAGAGCTGGGCCTCGCCGGTGATCCTCTGGCGGCAGCGCGGCGCGTTCGTGTTCCAGGTGAACTACCACGGCAGCACCGGGTACGGCCTGGACTGGGTCGAGTCCATCCAGGGCCACTACTACGACCTGGAGGTTCCCGACATCGAGTCGGGCGTGGACGAGCTGATCCGCCGAGGGCTGGTGGACGCCGGGCAGCTTGCTTCCGCCGGCTGGAGCAACGGGGGAATCCTCACGGCGGCGCTCATCACCTCCACCAACCGCTACAGGGCCGCATCGATCGGAGCCGCCGACGTGGAGTGGTTCTCGGACTGGGCGAACGTGGACTTCGGCGCGTCCTTCGACAACTACTACTTCGGCGGCGCCCCCTGGGAGATCCCCCAGGTTTACATGGAGAAGTCCCCGTTCTTCCGCCTGACCAAGGTCACGACGCCGACCATCGTCTACACCGGGACCGAGGACCGCAACGTGCCGCCCCATCAGTCGTGGTCCCTCTTCCGGGCCCTGCAGCAGATCGGCAAGGCTCCCGTCCGTTTCGTGACGTTTCCCGGCGAGCCTCACGGCCTGCGCACGATCGCCCACCAGCGGCGCAAGGTCGAGGAGGACCAGGCCTGGCTCGACCTTTACCTGTACGGCAAGCCGCCGGCCGCCGACAATGCGGTCAAGCAGGGCTCACCTCTCGCGGGCCTCCTGCAGCGGGCCCGGGCGGCCCAGGCGGACGGCAGGTTCGGGCGCGAGGAGAAGGGGATCCTCGTCCCGGAAACCGCCCGCTGTGCCGGGTTGGAGCCTGGCCGCTTCGAGGTGACGAGGGCGCAATTCGCGGCCTTCGACCCGAAGGTCCCAGTGGGCCCGGCCACTGCAAATCTTCCGATGACCGGCGTCGGTTTCGAGCAGGCGAAAGCCTATGCGGCCTGGCTCGCGAGGGTAACCGGCCGAGCGTTCCGGCTGCCGACCGAGGAGGAGGCCGGGAAGCTCGCTGAGACCGCGGGCACCGGCGGGAACACGCTCGACCGCTGGGCCGGCTTCACCCCGAACCCGGAGGACGTGGAGCGCCTCCTCGCGGCGGCCAAGGCGCTGCCGGGCGACTCGCCGCTGCTGCTGCCGGTTGGGAGCCTGCCAGGCACCGGCGACGACTCCGTCTTCGACCTGGACGGCAACGCGGCGGAGTGGGCCGTCGGACCGAACGGTGCGGGCGTAGGCGTGGGTCCCAGCGCCGACCTGCCCAACGACCGCCGCAGCCCGGCGCGGCCAGCGCCCGCGTACACCGGCTTCCGGGTCATCCTGGGTGGCAGGTAGCGGTTGGCGCCGCCTGCGCGACCGCTGCCCGAACCGGCTTCGGCCGCCGACGGCGTGTTACGGAGAAGATCCGGCGTAGCTGTGGCCGAAGGTTGCGAACTCGACCGTGTTCTTGCCACCCCTCTTCGCGATGTACATCAGATCGTCCGCCTTGCGGAGCGCATCCTCCACGGAGGTCACGCCCGCCATGAAGCTGGCAACCCCCAGACTGAAGGTCAGCGGCCAACCCCGCCGGGCCATCACCCCCAGCAACCCCTCCCGCACCCGCCCCACCGCAACCTGGGCACCAGCCCGGTCGGTCTCGGTCAGCACGACGGCAAACTCGTCACCCCCCACGCGCGCCACCAAGTCCAGGTCCCGTACCACGTCCCGCAGGGCTCTCGCAACCTCCCGCAGCACCTCGTCGCCGGCCGCGTGCCCGTGCTGGTCGTTGACCACCTTAAAGTCGTCGCAGTCCACGTACACAAAGGTAATGGGCCGGTGGTAGCGGCGCGCCCGGTCGACTTCCCTGGCCGACCACTCGTAGAACGCCCTGGTGTTGGCGACGCCGGTGACCAGATCCTCGCGCGAGAGGTTGCGCTCGTGCTCCAACGCCACCTTCAGCTTCGCCAGGATGATCACGGTGATCACGAAGTATCCCGCGAGCACCAGGGCGTTCCAGAAGCGCACCAGCGTGTACGCCTTGGGGTGCCCGCTGAGGGCGTCGACGAGGACCCACACCAGGGCACCCAGGAGGGCGAAGAGGATGCCAGCCCTCTTTCCTACGGCCCAGGCCGCGAGGACGATGGGGGGAAGGTAGAAGATCGTGACGCTGATCTCCCAGCCGGTGAGGTAGTCGACCGCCGCGACCATGGCCAGCAGGAGGAAAGCCCCGGTCAACGCGACCGGTTTCTCCCGCCCGGCGATCAACCTTGTCGTTTCCATTGCGCACATGGTAGCCGGTTTGGGCGCGCGGGTATTCCCCCCGTCCATAGCCTCCGCAAGCGTGTTACTTCACGCCGACTCCACAGTGGACTACAATAAACGGTTGCCGGTTTCCGGCCGCCGTGCCCCGGGGAAGAGCCTGGCCGGACACCGGGTTTGAGAGCACGATGCGAGAGTCGATCGCGATCCGCGGTGCGCGCGAGCACAACCTCAAGAACATCGACCTGGACATCCCGCGCAACAGGCTGGTGGTGATCACGGGGGTCTCGGGGTCGGGCAAGTCGACCCTTGCCTTCGACACCCTCTTCGCGGAAGGGCAGCGCCGGTACGTGGAGTCGCTCTCCGCCTACGCGCGCCAGTTCCTCGAGCAGATGGACAAGCCCGATGTGGACACCATCGATGGTCTGTCCCCGGCGATCTCGATCGAGCAGAAGACCACCTCCAAGAACCCCCGCTCCACGGTCGCGACGGTCACCGAAATCTACGACTACCTGCGGCTGCTGTTCGCTTCCATCGGGCAGGCGTTCTGCCCCGACTGCGGCATCCCGATCCAGGGCCAGACCACCCAGCAGATGACCGACCGCATCCTCTCCCTCCAGGCCGGGACTCGCTTCCTGCTGCTCGCGCCGCTCGCCGAGAGGCGCAAGGGCGAGCACCGCAAGCTCTTCGAGCAGATGGTTCGGGAGGGGTTCGTGAGGGCACGGGTGGACGGCCAGCTCGTGGACGCCGCCAACCCTCCCGACCTCGACAAGAAGCGCAAGCACACCGTCGAGGTGGTCATCGACCGGCTGGAGGTGCGCAACGACCTCGGCAACCGCCTGGCGGACTCGCTGGAGACCGCGCTCAAGGTCGGCGAGGGCGTCGTGCGCATCGCTCCGGTGGGCGGCGACGAGTTTGTGCTTTCCTCGCGCCATTCCTGCCCCAACTGCGGGTTCGCGCTCTCCGAGCTCTCCCCGCGCATTTTCTCCTTCAACTCGCCACAGGGCGCATGCCCGACGTGCACGGGTCTCGGCGTCGTCCAAGAGGTGGACCCCTACAAGCTCATCGCGGACCCCGAGCGCTCCCTCGCTGCCGGGGCACTGGCGGGGATCCAGGAGGGGCGGCGCTCGTTCCGCTGGCGGCAGCTGCAGGTCCTGGCGCAGGCAATGGGGTTCTCGCTCACCAAGCCATGGCGCTCACTCTCCGAATCGGCGCGCAAGGCGATCCTCTACGGCACCGGGGAGCGCGAGCTCGATTTCGCCTTCGTGGGCCAGCGCAGCCGCTGGGAGTACCGCGCGCCGTTCGAGGGGCTGGTGCCGGCCCTCGAGCGCCGCCACCGCGACACCGCCTCGCACGAGACCCGCAGCGAGATCGAGCGCTTCATGTCCATGCGCCCGTGCCAGGCGTGCGGCGGCAAGCGTCTGCGGCGCGAGGCACTGGCCGTCCGGGTCGGGGGGAGCTCGATCCACGACGTGGTGCAGTTGCCGGTGAAGGAGGCGGTGGGGTGGTTCTCGGCCCTCACCCTCACGCCCCGCGAGCGGACCATCGCGGCCAAGATCATGAAGGAGATCTCCGACCGCCTGGGCTTCATGGCCGCGGTCGGGCTCGACTACCTCACGCTCGACCGCGCCTCGGGCACGCTCTCGGGCGGCGAGTCGCAGCGCATCCGCCTGGCCACCCAGATCGGCTCCAAGCTGATGGGCGTGCTCTACGTCCTGGACGAGCCTTCGATCGGCCTACACCAGCGCGACAACCGCAGGCTCCTGGAGACCCTCAGGGGCATGCGCGACCTCGGCAACACCGTGCTGGTGGTCGAGCACGACGAGGAGACGATGCGGGAGGCCGACTGGATCGTTGACCTGGGACCGGGGGCGGGGATCCATGGCGGTGAGGTGGTGGCCGCGGGGCCGCCGGCAAAGATCATGACCGTGCGCCGCTCCCTCACCGGCCGTTACCTGGCCGGCGAGCTCGTCATCCCGGTGCCGGCCACGCGGCGGGCGGGCAGCGGGAAGCAGCTGGTCGTCCGCGGTGCGCGGGAGAACAACCTGAAAGGGATCGACGTGGCGTTCCCGCTCGGGACGTTCATCTGCATCACCGGCGTCTCAGGGTCCGGAAAATCAACGCTCATCAACGAGATCCTCTACAAGGCGTGCGCCCGCTCCCTGTACCGCGCGCTCGAGCGGCCGGGCGCGCACGACCGCCTCGAGGGCGTTCAGTTCCTCGACAAGGTGGTGGAGATCGACCAGGCCCCGATCGGCCGGACCCCGCGATCGAACCCTGCCACCTACACCAAGGTCTTCGACCCGATCCGTGAGCTCTTCGCCCTCACGCCCGAGGCGAGGGCGCGCGGCTACAAGCCGGGGCGCTTCTCGTTCAACGTGCGCGGCGGGCGGTGCGAGGCGTGCGCGGGCGACGGGCAGATCAAGATCGAGATGCACTTCCTCCCCGACGTCTACGTCACCTGCGAGGTGTGCAAGGGCAGGCGCTACGGGCGCGAGACGCTCGAGGTGCGCTACAAGGGCCTCGACGTCGCCGAGGTGCTCGACCTCACCGTCGAGCAGGCGCGCGAGCTGTTCGCCGCTCACCCCAAGATCGCCCGCGTGCTCGACACCATCATCGCGGTCGGCCTCGGCTACATCACGCTCGGCCAGTCCGCCACCACGCTCTCGGGCGGCGAGGCGCAGCGCATCAAGCTCTCCAGGGAACTCGCGCGGCGCGCCACCGGCGCCACGCTGTACATCCTGGACGAGCCCACGACCGGGCTGCACTTCGACGACACCAGGAAGCTCCTCGCCGTGCTGCACACCCTCGCCGACCGCGGCAACACCGTGGTGGTGATCGAGCACCACCTCGACGTGGTCAAGACCGCGGACCACGTCATCGACCTCGGCCCGGAGGGGGGCGACGAGGGCGGCAGGGTCATCGCCACCGGCACCCCCGAGCAGGTCGCCCGCGTCGGCGCGAGCTACACCGGGCACTACCTCAAGCCCCTGCTCGGCCTCACCGCCCGCAAGGCCGTATAGAACCCACCTGGGTGGTATCGTTTGCCCGTGCGGAAGAGGGTTCTCCTTGGGCTCGGGCTGGCGCTGGTGGCCGCGGTGGTGGTGACCTATCTCCCCGCTCTTCGCGCCGGTCTCATCTGGAACGACGACACCTACCTCACGGAGAACCCCACCCTCGACGGCGCCGCCGGACTGCAGGCGATCTGGGCCAACACCAGGGCCAACGAGCAGTACTACCCGATCGTGTTCAGCACGTTCTGGGTCGAGAAGCGTCTCTGGGGGCTGCACCCGCTCGGGTACCACCTGGTGAACGTGCTCCTGCATGCCGGCTCGGCGCTGCTGCTGTGGTGGCTCCTGCGCCGTCTCGGCCTGCCGGGCGCCGCCTTCGCCGCGGCGCTCTTCGCGCTCCACCCGGTGTGCGTGGAGTCGGTGGCCTGGGTGACCGAGCGCAAGAACACGCTCTCGTTCTTCCTTACGCTCCTTGCCGCCCATGCGTACCTCGGTTCCTCGGAGGCCCGTGTGGCGGCCCATGAGAAGCACGGCGGGCGCAAGGCGCGGCCTGAGTGGCCGTGGTACCGCAGGCCAAGGACGCTCTACGCTGCCGCTCTCGCCTCGCTCACGCTGGCGCTCTTCGCCAAGACCACGGCGGCCCTGCTGCCGCCCGTGCTGCTCGTCCTCATCTGGTGGCGGAAGGGACGGCTGCGTTGGGCCGACGTGCGGCCCCTGGTGCCGTTCTTCACGGTCGGGGTCGCCCTCGCCTGGCACACCGCGTGGCTGGAGAAGACCATGGTCAGGGCCGTCGGCACGGAGTGGTCGCTCGGCCTCCTCGGGCGGGTGGTCCTCGCCGGGCGGGTGGCCGCCTTCTACGCCGCGAAGCTCGCCTGGCCCACAGATCTGGCCTTCATCTACCCACGCTGGGTGATCAACACCCACGTTTGGTGGCAGTGGGTGCCGGCGCTGGCGGCGCTCGCGGTGCTGGCGGCGACCTGGGCGCTGCAGCGGCGCCTCGGCCGCGGGCCGCTCGCGGGGGTGCTGCTCTTCGGCGGCGTGCTGTTCCCGGCGATGGGGTTTTTCAACGTCTACGCCATGCGCTACTCGTACGTCGCCGACCACTTCGCCTACCAGGCCGCTGCCGTGTTCGCCGCCCTCGTGGCGTGCGGGCTCGCCTCCCTGCTGCCGTCGCAGCCGACGGTGCGGCGGGTAGCGGCCGGCGTGGGGCTCGTGGTGCTGGCGGCGCTGGCCATCCTCAGCTTCCGCCAGTCGCGGGTCTACCGCGATGCCGACACCCTGTGGACCGACACGCTCGCCAAGAACCCGGACTGCTTCATGTGCCACACCAACTACGGCTATTCGCTGTACGCTAGCGGCCGCGTCGCGGACGCGATCGAGCACTTCGAGGCCTCGCTGCGGCTCAAGCCCGACAACGTGCCGGCGCTCCTCAACCTGGCACGGGTGGAGGAGCAGCGCGGCCGGTTCGACGAGGCCATCGCGCGCCTGCGCACCGCACAGTCGATCGACCCGACGGACACGACGGTGATGGTCAACCTCGGCACCGTGTACACCAAGGCGAGGCGCTACGAGGAGGCGACCGCGCAGTTCGAAGAGGCCTTGCGCAACCCTTCGCCCGACGATTACCTCGCGCACAACGGCCTCGGGGTCGCGCTCATCCAGAGCGGGAAGACCGCGGAGGCGGTGGAGCAGTTCCAGGAGGCGGTCCGGCTCAGGCCCGACTTCTGGAAGGCCCGCGCCAACCTCGAGCGCGCCCGCGCAATGCTCAACACCCCCGGCCCGCGCTGAGCGCCCGGCGGCTCCCGGGCTTGACAGCGGGCACGAGCGGGGAAAGAATCGGGGATCATGAGTTCGGAATCATTCCGAACAACCTCTGTATCGACGCGCGACCCGCAAGGCCAGGAGGAGAGGCTTCACGCCGCCGGGCTCAAGGTGACCGCGCCCAGACTCGCCATCCTCGCGCTGCTCGAGCGGGACGTATCGCACCCGTCCGCGCACCACATTCTCGAGGTGCTCAAGCCTCGGCACCCTTCGCTGTCGCTGTCCACGGTCTACGGGACCCTGGAGGCCTTCCTGGAGGCGGGCCTCTGCCGTGCCGTGTCCGGCGAAGGGGACCTGTTGCGGGTGGACGGCACCACCTACCCGCACGACCACGCGGTATGCCGGGGATGCGGGCGGATCTTCGACGTCGCCGCGGACCTCTGGGCCCACCCGGAGCCGCCGGAACGCCTGCCGGGGGGCCTGCGGGTCACCGGCGTGCGGGTGGAGTACGACGTCGTCTGTGCTGCGTGTGCGCGCGGCGCACCGAGAGACACACCGAAGCGCAAGGATCCGGGCCCCCGCCGCGCCAGGCGTCGCGCGGTTCGACGCCCGAGACACCACGAAGGCAAGAAGGAGGTGTGAGATGGCACAACTGAAAGGCACCAAGACCCAGGAGAACCTGAAGTACGCGTTTGCCGGCGAGTCGCAGGCGAACCGACGGTACCTGTACTTCGCCAAGCAGGCGGACATCGAGGGATACCCGGAGGTTTCCGGGCTGTTCCGCGACACCGCGGAGGGGGAGACCGGACACGCCCACGGCCACCTGGATTACCTCAAGAAGGTGGGCGACCCCGTCACCGATATGCCCTTCACCGACGTACCGGAGATGCTGGCCTCCGCGGTGGCCGGCGAGACCCACGAGTACACCGACATGTACCCCGGCATGGCGAAGAAGGCGCGGGAGGAGGGGTTCCCGGAAATCGCAGACTGGTTCGAGACCCTCGCCAAGGCCGAGCGGTCCCACGCCGGGAAGTTCCAGAAGGCGCTGGACACCATCTGAGGTGCGGGCCCGGGGGCGGCGCGCCCCCGGGGCCTGCAGTAGTCCTGCGCACAGGACAAAGGGGGCGTTTATGGCCGACACCGGGGGGAGCCTGCCCAACATCCGGTTCCAGCCGACCCAGGGCTTGACCTACAACCCCAACGAGCCGTTGTACTGGGACCGTGCGGCGCTGCAAAAGGAGATCGAGCGCAGCTTCGAGCTCTGCCACAGCTGCCGGATGTGCTTCAAGTACTGCCAGTCGTTCCCCACGCTCTTCACCGCCGTGGACACCCACGGCGACGTGCGCCGCATCCCGGAGGCCACGCGCCGGCAGGTGGTGGACGAGTGCTTTCAGTGCAAGCTGTGCTACACGCAGTGCCCGTACACCGGGAAGGAGAACCACCCGTTCAAGCTCGACTTCCCGCGCCTGATGATGCGCGCCAAGGCCATTGCGCGGCGCGAGGACGGTATCCCGCTGCGGGAGCGCATTCTGGCCGACCCCGACCGCCTCGGCCGGATCGGTACGCTGCTCCCCGCACTCGCCAACTGGGGCAATTCGCTGCGCGCAAACCGCCTCCTGATGGAGAAGGTGGCCGGCATCCACCGCGATAAGCTCCTGCCGCGCTTTGTAACACCCACGTTCGACGACTGGTTCCGCGCGCAGACCGGCGGCGCCGACGAGACCCCCGGCGGCCAGCACCCCGTTGTGCTCTTCGCGACCTGCTTTGTGACCTACAACAACCCGGCGGTGGGCCGGGCGGCGTACGCCGTGCTGCAACACAACGGTTGTCGCGTCGCCTGCCCTGCGGTCGAGTGCTGCGGGATGCCGGCGCTCGACGCCGGTGACATCGACCTGGCGCGCCGGAAGGCCAGGCGAAACGTCGAGGCGCTGGCGCCGTACGTCGAGCGCGGGTACCGCGTCGCGGTGATCAACCCGACCTGTAGCCTGATGATGAAGGAGGAGGTCCCGCAGCTCCTCGACGACCCCGCCGACAGGCCGCTCGCCGAGGCGGCACGCAAGGTGGCCGCGGCCACCCGCGACCTCGGTGAGTTCCTCTGGGAGCTGCGCGGCGAGGGGTGCTTCAAGGAGGATTTCCGCAGCACGCCCGGCGGCAACGTCGCCTACCACGCCCCCTGCCACCTGCGGTTGCAGAACATCGGCTTCCGCGGCCGCGACCTCATCCGGAGGATCCCCGGGGCGAAGCCGCGGCTGGTCGCCGAGTGTTGCGGGCACGACGGCACCTGGGCCATGAAGAGGGAGTACTTCGAGCTCGCCCTGCGCAACGGGGAGAAAGCGTTCGCCGGCATGAAGGAGGCGGAGGCCGACGTGTGGTCCACCGACTGCCCGCTGGCGGCGCTGCAGTTCGAGCAGGCGTGCGGACGCAAGGCGCTCCACCCGATCGAGGTGCTGGAGCGCGCCTACAGGGAGGACGGCTTCCCGCAGAAGGTCTGGGGGCCGGCCCCCGGCAGCGCAAGCGCGTGAGCCGCGGGAAGGGATGACGGTGGAGCGAATCCGCACCGACGAGATCCTCGGCCGGGACGCCTACGAGCGTGCCCGGCCCGAGCTGCGGCGCCGCATCATGGTGCTGAAGGAGCGCCGCCGTGTGCCAATCGGCGAGCACGCCACCCTCCACTTCGAGACCCGCGAGACCATGCTCTACCAGGTGCACGAGATGCTGCGGGCCGAGGGGAGCTGGCACCGGCCCGGGGCGGCCGACGACGAGCTCGCCGCGTACAACCCCCTGGTGCCCGCCGGCAGTGAGCTCTCGGCAACCCTCATGCTGGAGTACGAGGCGCCGGAGGAACGCGCCGTGCGCCTGCACGAGATGCTGGACCTGGCGGACCACCTCTGGTTGCACGTCGGGGACAGCGAGGCGGTGCGGGGGGTCTTCGACCGCGCCCAGGTGTCGCCAACGCGGATCTCCTCGGTGCAGTACGTCAAGTTCCTCCTGAGCCAGGACCAGGTCCGCCTGGTGAAGGCCGAGGGGACCGTGCTGAAGGTCGTCATCGACCATCCCGCCTATCGCGCGCAGGCGGTGCTGGGGGAGGAGACCCGCAAGGAGCTTGCCCTGGATCTCGAATAGTTCTTCCCTTCGGGCTCGCGGTTGGTGTCTTGTTTGTCACTGCGTGACGGCTCTTTGTTTGCCCGGGGGTGGCTTCGCCTTTTTGTATTGCCCCGCGGATGCGCGGCCAGGTTCTTCTTTCACTGCATGACGCTCTTATTCTTTGCCGCTGCCGCGGGTGGCTAGCCGTGCGGCCTTGGCCGCCCCCGCGTCCTGCGGTCGCACACTCCTTCGCCCGCGACCGGAGGGCACGATCCGCGCCGGGGCCCCGCGGCGTTCGCATGGGAGCGCGCCGCCGTTTCCCCAACGCGGCTCGCGCGTCCGGTGCCCGCGGGCTCCGGAGAGATAGGCACCCGCGGCACCGGCGGCTTGAATGCCCCCCTCCCGAAACGCGACAGCAAGGACCGAAAGGTGCGGCGTACAAGCAGCGCGACACGACGAGGGCAGCCCAATCGCGTACCGGGTGGGAGGGGGTGATTCCGCCCGGAGGGCGGCGAAGCCATCGCGCCGGAGCGAGCGGGGTCCCCGACGCGCTGGCCGGGGTGGGAGGCGGCGCGGCCGCTTCATGCCGACGCCGAGGGGCCCCGCGCCGGGCAGCGCTGTCGGGTCGCTCGCGTAGGCGTCGCGAGCGCAGCGAGCGCGCGTAGTCAGCCCCGGGCAAACAGAAAAAGCGTAGCGTCGTGACAGTCCGGCCAGTCGCAGGGGCAGGGGAGACGCAAGGCCGCACCCAGCCGCCCGCGGGACCGGCAACACAAAAGCGCAGTTGCAGTGAAGAACCTGACTGTCAGCCCGTGGGACAGGTTCAGGCCGTCTCGGCGGACTCCTCGGCGGCCTCCGCGGCAGCCGGCGCCGGGGACCTGTCCTGCCACTCGCGGGGGAGTACCGCAGCCAGCTCGTGCAACAGCTCCTCCACGGGCTTGGAGCGGTCAAGCACGACCCGCTCGTCGCCGGAGATCTCCTCGGGCGGCTCGAACTCCTTGAGCTGCCCGTGGTAGATCTCCCAGCGCCCGTCGGACACCGCGCCGCCCTTCTGCTGCCGGCGCTCGAGGCGCTCCCGGATCACTTCCTCGCTGGTCCGGCACTCGAGCAGCAGGAACGGCACCCCCAGCCTGCGCGCCAGCTTGCGGGCGTTCCGCCGCTGCGAGCGCCGGATGAAGCAGCCGTCCAGGATGACCGTGTGACCGGCCCGGATGAGCGGCGCCGCCCGCTCGAGCATTGCAGCGTAGGTTCGCTCGGTCATCGAGGGGGCGTACTCCCCCTGGTCGAACGGCACGTGGCGGCGGTCCTGGGGCGCGATCCCCAGCAGCTCCTTGCGAACCACGTCGGAGCGCACCACCTGCAGCGCGTGCAGCTCGGCCACCATGCGGGCGAGCGTGCTCTTGCCGCTGCCGGTGAGGCCGCACGTGACGAGCAGGCGCTGCGGGTTGAACAGTGCGGCGTAGTGGGCGGCCAGCTCGTAGTAGCGGGAGGCGCTGGCGCGAATCGCCTCCTTGGCCTCCTCCGGGATGTGAGGGTCGTCGACGGCGAACGAGTTCACCTTGGCGCGGACGTAGGCCCGGTAGGCCTTGTAGAACGCCAGCAGCTCCAGCAGCTCGGTGTCGCCGGAGGCCTCCACGTAGGCGTCCACGAAAGCCCTGGCAAACGGCCCGTAGCCGTGGAACTCAAGGTCCATGGCCAGGAAGGCGACCTCTTCGGACACATCCTGGATGCGGAACCGCTCGTTGAACTCGATGCAGTCGAAGATGCGGATGGGGTCGGTGGCGCAGATCGAGTCCAGGTGCAGGTCGCCATGGCCGTCCACGATGCGGCCCTCGCTGACGCGCCGCGCGAACAGACCGGGGCGACGCTTGAAGAAAAGGTCGGTCGAGGTGCGGATGTAGTCGAAGGTGGCCACCGGCACGAGCGTGCCCACGTACTTCTCGGTCTGAGCGAAGTTCTCGTCGCAGTTGAGCTTGACGCCGGCCAGCCCCTTCAGCGCACCGGCCGCGGGCGGCAGCACCGCGCGCGCGTGAAAGGAGGCCAGGATGCGGGCGATGCGTTTGAACAGCTCATCATCCCCCTCGCCGCGCGCGAGCACCTGGCGGAGCATGCGGTCGTGCGGGAGGCGCACCATCTTGACCGCATACTCCACGGTCTCACCCGACCCGGAGAGCGAGAGCTCGCCGTCCTTCTCGCGCAGCGGCACGACGCCCAGGTAGGCGTCGGGGCAGAGGCGGCTGTTGAGGGCGACCTCGCGCTCGCAGAGCTCACGACGCCTGGCGAGGGTCGTGTAGTCGAGAAAACCGAAGTCCACGGGCTTCTTGACCTTGTAGGCGTAGGAGTCGGTCAGGAAGATGTACGAGATGTGGGTCTGAATCACCTCGACCTTGCGGGTGGGCTCGGGGTAGAAGGCAGGGTCCGAGAGACGTTCGACCAGTCGGTCCAGGTCCATAGGTTGTCCCCCGTTGACGGATTATACGACCTTTTGCCGCGAACCCGGCCTCACGGCCGCCGCCGTTTGCCGCCCGCCAGCTTGATGAGCAACCGCACCTGGCCGGCGTGGTAGAGGTCGTGGGCCGCGATGCCGTAGATCAGCCGGGCAGCGGTGGACCTTCCGAGCCGGTCGCCCAGGCGTGAGGGCGGGAACGAGGCGATCGCCTCGCGCAGCCGCCGGTGCTCTGCATCCAGGAGCGCAACGTCGGCCTTCCAGGCCGCCGCGTCGCGGTGTTCCGGCAGCGCGGGGAAGTTGCTCGGGGAGCGCGGGAACGAGCCGCGCGAGCCATCGCCGGTGAGCCTCCTCCGCACTGCGTACTTCCAGTAGGCACAGTGGAGCGCGAGTTGCCAGGCGCTGTTGCGGCCCTCACCCGGCTGCCAGGCGGCCTGGTCTGCAGAGAGGCCCCGCAGCGCCCCACGCAGATTCGGTCCGTGCCAGCCCTGGCGGTCGTACGCCTCTTCGAACAGGTCAAGGAGCAGTGCCACCTCACCTGACGCCTTCCCCTTGGGCATCTCAACCTCCCTGCGGCGCGTCCGAGCGCCGCAGTGCCGTACTGAAAACACCATGTGGATCATGCTCAAAGTGGTAGAGTTTGGCAACCTGGACCTCGAAACGGTGCACCCACGTCAGGCCATGCATGCATGCGCCGAGGAGCGCACCCACTGCCGGCCCTACCCAGTACACCCACCATCCGTTCCACATCCCGGCCACCGCGGCTGGTCCGAGGCTACGCGCCGGGTTGGTGCTGGTGCCCGAGACGGGCGCCTCCAGGTACACCATGACCGCGTAGAGAAGCGGTAACAGCAACGGTGTGAAGCGGCGCAGGTGGCGATGGCCGAGGAACACGAAAAGGCCGAGGATGAGCGCCGCAGTCGTCACGATCTCGCCCAGAAGCGCGCAGCCAGGGCCGAAGCCCGCCCCCGGAAATGTGGCCCCGAACTCGACCGACTTTCCCATCCGGCCCCAGGCGAGCAGCGGCAGGGCACCGACCACCCCGCCGGCAAGCTGCGCCGCGACGTACCCGATCGCGTGCGCGGGCCGCATCGTGCCCTTGAGCCAGAAGGCCAGGGTCACCGCGGGGTTGATATGGGCGCCGCTGGCCTTCCCGATCGGGGAGACCGCGATAAGCGCACCGACCAGGCCGAAGCCAAAGCCGGTCAGCAGCCGCTGCACCTGCGCCCCTGGCAGGACCGCCGCCATGGGGCTCCCGGCACCGAAGTTCAGGATGACTAGAGACACCCCCACGGCGACCAGTAACGCCGTACCCACAAACTCGGCCACGAGCAGAGCCGCCGGGAGATCCACTGGCGACAGCCTACGTGGCACGGCTGGATCTTCTCCGCGCCACCACCGGCTCAGAGGGTACCGCCGGCCGTGCCAAGTGCCGTCCCGAGCAGCTCCGGCAGGCGTTGCAGGAACGCCAAGCGCGGCAGAACGACCGCACCGGCGGCGCGCGCCTCTGCCAGCAGCTCCCCCTGGACGTGCGGCCCGAATGCGAGCACAACCTTGCCCGTGCCCACGATCGCGCGGACAGAAGGGATGGCGTCCCCGCCCAGTGCGCCCAGGTCCGCGATCACCACGGGGCACTCCGAGGCCGCCGCCTGCTCAGCATCCGCCAGCGAAACGGGTCGCGCCCCCGTTGCCCGCACCGCCGCGTCCACCGACACGCGCAGGAACAGATTCGGGATGAGCAGGCCGACGCGTGCACCTTCAGCCACGCAGCACTTCCACGGCGAGACTCGGCCAGTTGGTCGTGATCGAGGCAACTCGCAACCCCGCCAGGGCGAGCATGCGATCCGGCTTGTTCACGGTCCAGGGGTGCAGCGGCCGCCTGGTCGGGAGCAACGCCTCCACCAAACGGTGGAACGGGGAGAGATCGACGCCAGGGGCCAGAACCTCGGGAATCTCGTCGAAGACCAGCGAGCGCGGGAGTCCGGGCAGCGCGCCGCCGATGGCGGCCAGAACGTGCTCCGAGGAGGAGATAACCCGCGTCGCTGAGCCCCGCGGTCCCAGAAGCCCGGCCAGGTCCGCAAGTCCCTCGGCCAGGTCCCGCTCCGGAAGCGGCTTGACCTCGACGTAGAGGAATCGGCCCGCAGGCACCGCCTCCGCCACCTCCGCGAGGGCCGCCACGCCCTGCCGGCGCAGGGCTGCGAGGCTCCACTCGCCGACCACCCTTCCATCCCGCGTGCGGCCGTGGTGGCACACCCAGGTGCCGTCCGCACACCGGCGGACGTCCACCTCCACGCCGTCCGCGCCCGCCTCGAGAGCGGCCCTGACGCCGGCGAGCGAGTTGTCGGGGAAGCGGGCCGCAAAACCGCGATGTCCGATGATCAGAGGCGACCTCATCGTTCTTTCGTGCCGCCCTTCCGGTTGCGACGAGAACCTTCCGCCTCGCTGCGCCCATGGCGAGGGCGACTGCGGCGTACGCCGGGCCGCGCCGTGGTCATGCCAGGATCGAGTAGCCCCCGTCCACCACGATGGTCTGACCGTGGATCATCGAGGCAAACTCGGTGCACAGGAAGACCACGGCGTTGGCGACGTCCTGCGGCGTGATCAGGCGCCCGGCGGGTGTGCGGCGGGCCGACTCATCAAGGAGCTGCTGGCGGTTGGGGAAGTGCTTGAGCGCATCGGTGTCCACGGTGCCGGCCGAAACCGCGTTGACGCGAACGCCCTGGGGGGCGAGCTCGGCGGCGAGGTGGCGGACCATGGATTCGAGCGCCGCCTTGGAGGCACCCACCGCCGTGTAGTTGGGGATCGCACGAACGGCACCGAGCGAGGAAACAGCCACCACCGCGCGCGGACCCTGCGTCGGAAGGTGCAGGAAGTGCTGCACGAGCGGGAGGAGCGCACCGGCGTTGATATCCATGGTCCAGTGGAAGTGGTGGAGGGTCAGCTCCGACATCGGTTTGAGAACGCCGGAGGCCGCGTTTGACACGAGGATTTCGAGGCCGCCCCAGGCCGCCTCGATGTCGTCGAACATACGGGAGACGTGCGCCTCGTCCGCCACGTTGCCCTTCACGAGCAGGGCACGCGCGCCACGCGCTTCGATCTCCTTCGCCACCTGCTCGGCTGGGGCCCGGTGGCGGAAGAAGTTGATCGCCACGTCCACCTTGAGGTCGGCAAGGGAGAGGGCGATGGCCCGGCCGATGCCGCGTGACGAGCCCGTGACCAGGGCCCGCCGGCCCCGCAAACCCAGATCCATGACCGTGCCTCCTCGCCGGACGATACCCGGATTTCTTCTCAACTGCAAACCATCCCCCCTCGGCGACGCAGGCAGTCGGCTCCTCGGGGCTGCGGTCTCACACTCTGGGTCGGCAAGACCTTCTCCCGCTTCTCCGCACTGCTTGCTCTGTGAAGTGTGCCCCGTCGTGTCGGGAGCAAGGTGTGATACCAGGCATCCGGCCGGTGGTATACTTCGCGCCCCCGGGCGACGCCGGGTGCGGAGGTCTTTCCATGCAGTTGGTCGCAACGGAGATGCGGGCCGGCAACATCATCGTCTACAACGGGCAACTTCACCGGGTGCTCACGGTCGCACACGTCACCCCGGGGAACTGGCGCGGGATGGTGCAGTGCAAGCTGCGCAACCTCAAGACGGGCAACCAGCTCGAACACCGCTTCCGGTCGGAGGACCGGGTGGAAAAAGCGAGCATGGACACCCTTGAGATGCAGTACCTCTACTCCGACCCGTCCGGGCACCACTTCATGAACACCGAGACGTTCGAGCAGACTACGCTCTCCGACGAGGTCCTTGGGGACGCGCTCAACTACGTGCTTCCCGACACCGCGATCGCGGTGGACTTCTACGAGGGGCGACCGGTGGCGCTGGAACTGCCCAACACCGTGGTGCTCCAGATCGTGGAGACCGAGCCGCCGATGAAGGGTGCGACCGCCGCCGGCGGCTCCAAGCCGGCCAAGCTGGAGACCGGGGTCACCGTGGGCGTGCCGCAGTTCGTCGAGACGGGCACCAAGATCATCGTGGACACCCGCACCGGAGAGTACGTCTCGCGGGCGTAGGCTAAAACAGGGCCTCACCCGTGACCAGGAAGAGCGGTCCCTTGCCGTGGTCCGGCCAGGCCGCCTCGATCCGCACGATGCGCAGCTGCGCGGCCCGGGTGGACTCGATGAGCAGCCCGAGGCCGGCGTCCTTGCGCCAGCCGTCGGTCGAGGGGCCCACCCGGGGGCCCCAGGTCTTGCCCGCGTCCGCGAACACCCCGATCCCGAAGATCGCGATGTGCAGCACCTCCCCGGTGAGCTGGTGCCGCCACTCCAGGTTCGTCACCGCCCGCGAGGTGCCGTCGAAGGTATCCGGCTCCCATCCCCGCAGGCCGGCGTTCGCCCCCAAGGTCAGCTGAGAGCTGCCGTCGAGGTTGTGGCCCAGGTCCATCGCAAAGCGACCGCGAAAACCCACCGGTCCGAGCCGGGCCGTGCCGAGGACCAGATGCGTCACCGCGTTTGCGACCATGCCCCGCTCCGCGCGCCCGCTGGCCGCAACGTTCAACCACGTGTACTGCTCGCCCGTCAGCCACCCCATGCCGAACTCCCCAACCACCGGGAAACGGGGTCTGTCAGCCCCGAAGACGGGCAGCGAGAAACCGACGGTGGCGCTCCAGTTGGGCCCCAGCGGTACGTCCTCCTGGGCCTGCCAGCCCAGGAAGCCGCGCACGACCTCCCAGCGGCCGGTCTGGTGCTCGAAGCCGACCTGGAGGCCCGACATCGTGCGTCCCTCGGGAGTGGCGTACGGCCTTCCGTCCGTCCATGTCCAGTTCGCAAAGCTCACGTCCTGGTAGAAAACCCCCACCGTCAGCCGGTTTGCTCCCGCGCCGGCCCCCGGAAGGCGCATCCCTCCCCACAGGAGGAAATCCTGCCGGTGAACCTGCCCGGAGACGGTCTTTTGACCCTTCGAGTACAGGAAGTCCGTGAGGTTCCCCTTCCCCCACTCGACCCCCCCGGCTCGCGGCGTCGCCAGCGCAAAGAACGGGTACTGCAGCTGAAAGGCATCGGCCTTGCCGTCCGAGGAGTCGGAGTGCTCGAGCCGGAGCTTCCAGCGGCTGCCAAGGAACAGCGGATCCCTGTACCTCAACGTCGTCGTGGTGCGTTCTTGGTTGCGGTCGAACTCCAGATCGAGCACCTTCCCCCACCCGAGGAAGTTCTCCTCCGCGAGGCTTCCCCCGGAGTGCACCCGCTTTCCGAACAACCCGAAGCTCACCCCCACGAGGGTGGTCCACTGGTCGTGGGTCTCCACCACCACCTCGGCTCCGCCCGGCGCGGGTCGCGCGATGATGTGGACCGGGCTCAAGAAGCCGGTTGCCCGCAGGAGCCTCGCGCTCTCCTCAAGGCGTGCGGGGTCCAGCGTGTCGCCCACGCGGAACAGCAGCATGGAGCGGATGAACCTCTCGCGGGTGAGCACGTGCAGGGCGTTCGCCCAGCGGTAGGGCCATGACGAGGTCTCGGGCTGGTCGGTGTCGAAGATGTCGTGCTGCACGATCCGGATCGCCAAGATTGGCGTCCCGGGCGCCACCTCGAGCTCACCGGCTGCCATTGTTGAGGTTATCAAGATCGCTGCAAGGACCATCAGCAGCGATTGTACGTTCGCCGTCCCATCCCGCGTTGCGAGCCCGATCACGTTCACCGGGCCGGGGCGTTCTCGGTCGACCCTACCTGGTCCGTGAAGGGCTCCCTGGGCTGGCCGCGGTCGACATCAAGGGCGGCTCAGACGGTGGGCGAGCTGGTGGTACTTCTCGTGGGTACCCTCGCCCATCTCCTCCGCCTCGACCTTCTCGAAGGCTCCGGCCAGCAGTTGCTGATCGGCCAGCGACAGCATCTGATCGGCCATCGGGAAGAGGACGTTGTTCTCCTTGGAGATGTGGTTCCGCAACAGCCCGGCGTAGGCGAGCAGCCCCTCGGCGAGCGCGCTCGCGGCCTGCGCCTCGCCGGCTTTCACCCTGGCGAGCGCATCCGCGACGGCCCGGACCGCGGCTCGACCCTGCTCGTGCTCGTGCAGCATCACGGCGATGGGACCAGCGCCGGCCGGCATCCCCCTATCGTGCATCTTGGGAAACAGGTGGCGCTCCTCCTTGCCGTGGTGGCAGCGGTCCACGAAGTTCCTGAAGAAGTCCACCATCTCCTCGATCTGCTCCACGTGCGCCGTTCCAGTCTCCCGGATCGAGCGGGCCTCGCGCTCTGCGGCGTCCAAGATCAAGAGGACGATGTCGTGCTCATGCTTGAGCGTTTCCGTCGGGTTCATACCCTTCCCCTTTCATTTTCCATGGTGGTCCGCGCTCGAGACGACCGCTTCGCCGTGGTGGGTAGCTCCAGCGGTGGCATCGGAGTGCAGGCGCTCCACGAAGTGCACGTACTCCACGTACGCCGCCACGTAGGCGCGACCAGAGGTGACGCTCTCGTCCATGTGCTTGCGGGTTTCGGAAGCCCGGGCGAAGCGCTCGCGGATGCCGGTCGCTACATCGCCGGACACGAGCTATACCAGGCCCTCGACCGAGCCGCTCACAAGGGCTTGGTCGGCCCCGGATGCGGCCGGCCCGAGGTCGGTCCCCGCCGGCGTCAGACCGGTGTACGGTGCGCCCTCCCCGGCCCGGTGCAGCCGCACCGGTGTTTCGAAGAAGTACATCTCGGCAAGCTCCCTGGCTTCCGGCCCCTTGGCCTGCACCACCAACGCCCTGGCGAACGCCGACCGAATCTCCACCTCGTGCTCCTCCTTGACCCACTTCAGCACCGGCGTCACGTCGCACTTCTGGAGGGCCACCCGCGCCGCCGCGACCACCGGCCCGCCCAGGGTGTCGCAGTGCGCGCCCGCCGCTCGTGGCGCCAGCGCGAGGACCAAAACCCCAAGCAACCCGACCACAAAAACGAAAGCTCTGCTTCTCATGTCTGACCTCCCTCACGCCTTGCCGCGGCCCGGCGCAGCTCGCCGAGGAACGCGGCCAGCTCGATCCCGTACACCGTCGCAGCCTCTTCGAGCGTGTCCAGCGGAGCCATCGCGCACCCCAGGCACGCCATGCACCGCCGCACGAATACGGCCGCGGTGGCGGGCCAGCGCTCGAGCACCTCGTCGACGGTCAACTGGGGATGGACGCCCGGCACCATGCTTCAAAGCCCTCATGCTCAAGATAGCGGCGGAAACGAGGGGCGTCTTTGCGCCAGCGCAAAGAGGCAGGGCACAGGGAGGGAAGCTGCCGACGGTCCTGTCCATTCCAGGACTCGAAGGAGACAGGGGTGTCTACAGGGTCTGTCTTACAAGCGTTCCGCGCTGGGCGGCGAAGGAGGGAGGTCCTCGGCGAGCGCAACGAGACCGTGTGGGCGCCTGATCAACACCCTCTCGCGGCCGCTCTCGAGGATGCCTTGGGACTCCCACTCCGAGAGCACGCGGCTAACGGTGAAGAGCGTCGTACCGGTCATCTGCGCCAGGTCCTGCCGAGAGAGCGGCAGGTCGATGAGCACCCCGCCCTCGACCCTGCGCCCGGCCTGGCGCACCAGCCGAAGGAGGGAGCGGGCGATCCGCTGGGCGACCCGTTCCGTGGCGAGCTCCCGGAAGCGTTCTTGCACCTCGCGCAGGCGCTCGGAGAGCAGCTGCATCGTGTTGAGCGCGAGCTGCGGGTGACGCCGGAAAAGGTCTCGAAGGACCTCGGGGTGCCACGCCAGAACCCGGCTCTCGCCCACCGCCTGGGCGCTCAGGGGGTAGGTGGCCTCCTTGAAAAGCGCCACCGCGGCCACCGCCTCACCCGGACCCGCGAAGCGGAGGATGACCTCGTGTCCATCGGCCCCAACCTGTGTCAGCTTGAGGCGTCCGTGAATCACAAGGTAAAGCGCGGAGGCAGGATCGCCCTCTCGAAACAGCATGCCTCCACCTCCCACCGTCCGCTCGCGGGCTTCGCGCAGCACGTCGCCGCGGGCTTCGGGGGCGAGCCCCCTGAAAAGCGACGCCCCCGCCAGCACTGAGAGGACCTTGGCTGCGTCCTGCCGACCCATGGCACGCCCATGGTGACACAGGTCCGTACGGCCGCTTGTGCTTTTTCGGCAGGCGGTGTACAATTCTCCGCCCCGCCGTACGGGGTCTACGGAGGTTGACATGAAGGCAGGAATTCACCCTACGTACCAGGAAGTCGAAGTGCACTGCGCCTGCGGGAACACCTTCAAGACGCGCTCGACGAAAAAGGAGTTCCGCCTCGAGATCTGCTCCGCGTGTCATCCGCTGTTCACCGGCAAGCAGAAGCTGATTGACTCCGCCGGGATGGTGGAGCGGTTCCATCGCCGGTACAAGAAGAGCGAGAAGGCCTGAGGCCCCCAAACAGACCGCCGTCAATGCCAGCCGGGGGTTTCTCCCCCGGCTGCTTCATTTCATTTCATTTTGTCGGCCGGCCCGCGGTTGCCGGAACCTCCTGTGAAAGGTAGACTTGCGCCGTGAACGGCATGCTGCACCGCCTCGATGACGTGGCTCGCCGCTACCAGGAGCTGCGCGCCGAGCAGGCCTCCCCCGAGGTGCTCGCCGACCGCAAGCGCCTGCTCGAGGTCTCCAAGAAGCTCGCCGAGATCGAGCCCGTGGTGGAGGCCTACCAGGCCTACCGGCGCCTCCTCGATGAGGCGAAGGGCGCCCGCGAGCTGCTCGCGTCGGAGGGCGACGCGGAGCTGCGCGAGATGGCCGAGGAGGAGGTGCGCCGCCTGGGCACCGAGCTGGCCGACCGCGAGAACGCCCTCAAGCTCCTCCTGCTGCCCGTGGACCCCAACGACCGCAGAAACGTCGTGCTGGAGGTGCGGGCCGGCACCGGCGGCGAGGAGGCCGCCCTATTCGCCGCCGAGCTGCTGCGTATGTACACCCGCTACGCCGAGCGCCGGCGCTGGCGCGTGACGGTCACCGACCTCTCCGAGGCCGGCATGGGCGGCGTCAAGGAAGCGATAGCCCTCGTCGAGGGCGAGGGCGTCTACTCGCGCCTCAAGTACGAGTCGGGGGTACACAGGGTCCAGCGCGTGCCCGCCACCGAGGCGTCGGGGAGAATCCACACCTCGGCGGCCACCGTCGCGGTGCTGCCCGAGGCCGAAGAGATCGAGGTCGAGGTGGACATGAAGGAGCTCAGGACCGACACGTTCTGTTCATCGGGGCCGGGCGGCCAGTCGGTGAACACGACGTACTCGGCGGTGCGGATCACCCACCTCCCGACCGGCATCGTCGTCCAGTGCCAGGACGAGCGCAGCCAGACGCAGAACCGCCTCAAGGCGATGCGCATCCTCAAGGCCCGCCTGTACGAGATCGCACAGCAGGAGCAGCAGGCCAAGCTGTCCGCCGAGCGTCGCTCGATGGTGGGCAGCGGCGACCGCTCGGAGAAGATCCGCACCTACAACTTCCCCCAGTCTCGTGTGACGGACCACCGCATCGGCCTCACGGTGCACCGGCTGCAGGAGATCCTGGACGGCGAGCTCGACCTGCTCCTCGAACCCCTGACCGCCCAGTTCCAGGCCGAGCGGCTCGAACGCGAACTGGCCTCTACCGGATGAGCATCTTCCAGCGCCTGCTCAGCCGTCCGAGGCTGGTCAGCGAGGTGAGCTTCGCCCTGGGGGCGGCCGTCGTGATGGGCGTTGCCGGCGCCGTGGTGGCGATCGGAACACCGCCCCTGCGTCCCTTCCACTGGGCCTCGGCCCCCGTGCGGTGGTTCCTGCACGCCGCCGTCGGGTTCGGCCTGGGCTGGTGGGGCGGCCTGATGTGGAGCATCGGCCTCGCCTTTCACGCGCGCCGCTTCCAGCCGCCCCCGCCGCTCCCCGCACTGATGCGGTCCACCTGGCTTGCCGCCGGCCTGTTCGCCGCCGTCACCCTTGCCGCCTACACCCTGGGGGCGACACCGTTCCTGAGCATCTGCGGAGGCGCGGTTGCATGCACCCTCGCGGCGCGCGCCGTCGTGACGAGCGCGGCACGGCGGCAGCAGCCATGACGGTCGCCACGCTCCTTGCCGACGGGGCGGACATGCTGGAGACCGGTGAGGGGCTTCCCAACCCCCGCAGGGAGGCGCAGTGGCTCCTGGCCCGTGCCCTCGGGCGCACCGAAGCCTGGCTGATCGCGCACGCGGGGGACGAGGTGCCGGACCCGGTGGCCGACGTCTACCGGGGCTGGCTCGCCCGCCGCGCCGGCGGAGAGCCGGCCCACTACATCGTCGGGTCCTGCCCGTTTTGGGGCCGCGTCTTCGCGGTCGCCCCGGCGGTGCTCATCCCCAGGCCGGAGACCGAGCTGGTGGTCGAGTGCGCCCTCACGCTGCCGCGCGGCAGCCGTCCCCGGATCCTGGACGTGGGGACCGGTTCCGGCTGCCTGGCCGTCACCTTGGCACTTGAGATCACCGGCAGCGAGGTCCTTGCCACGGATCTCTCGCTTGCGGCTGTTCTCGTGGCCAGGGCAAACGCCCGCCGCCTGGGTGCGCAGGTGCGTTTCGCCGCGGGCAACCTCGCGACCCACCTCGCCGGACCCTTCGACCTCGTGGTGGCCAACCTCCCCTATGTGACCAGTGCCGACATCGCCGGCCTGCCGGTGGAGATCCTACGCTACGAGCCGCGCCTCGCACTTGCCGGGGGAGAGGACGGCACCGACCTGCTGAAGCTGCTCCTGGCGGACCTCCAGCGCCTGCTGGCCCCCGGAGGTCACGCGCTGCTGGAGATGGGTCCGTGGCAGCGCGCCAAGCTCGAGCAGGTCACCGCCGCGAGCGGCCTCTCCGAGGTCCACAGGGGCCTGGACCACGCCGGAATCGAGCGCGTCCTGGTCCTCGGAAAGGGCTGAGCGCGGTGCCGTGATTCGCACTGGGACGGGCAGGCCTCGACACGTTACGACGCATGCACGTCTCCCAGCCCGTCACCGGCCGGCTCGACCCGATGCCGCAACCTCTGTTTCGCACTCCGCCTTGAACATCAGCCCGATCCACAGCAAGGCGCCGACCAGCAGATACTGGTATGTCCAGGCAACCGTGTTGGTCAGGAGCAGGGCCAGGAGCGCCAGCGCGAAAAACCCAACCAGCTGCGACAGGCGCCTCAGCCGGAGGCACGCCCACGCGAAGACCGCTGCCACCAGAACCAGGCTCGCATGCGTCACCGCGGGCGCGCCCCCCACGGCGGCGATCCAGGGCGTCAGGTAGAGGCTCGTCCTCGGAAACGCACCTTGCTGCGCCCACGACGCCAGCGTGGTCGCGTAGTAGGTGACCGTCTGCTCCCAGAACACCGCAAGGTCGCCCACGGAGGTCACGGCCACGACCAAGGCAGCCACCGATGAGCGCGGAGCCTGCCACGACGAGGCCGTGCGCCCGGGAGCGCGACCGCATCAGCAACAGGAGGACGAACGGCACGAAGAGTATCCCCCACTGGTGCATGCACACCACGATCGAGAGCGCCGCGACCTCGGCTACCGAGTCCCGTCGCTCGAGCGCGAGCAGCAAGACCGCGAGGCCGACCCAGAACGGCGCCTCGTAGAGCTCGTGCCGGAAGTGCCAGTAGGGCGACAGGGCAAGCAGGATCACGCCTCCCGAGAATAGTGGGTTGCCGCCAAAACGCCGATACAGCAGCACGAAAAACAGGGCTTCGCTCGCGAGCGTTACGAGCCTGGGGTCAAAGTGGAAAAGAGTCGCTGACGCATAGGACATGACCAGCCCGGGAAACCGAACCATCTGCGTCCACACCCCGTTGTCCAGCAGGTAGTACTTGTAGATGCTCTCCCCCGCCAGCATGGAGCGCGCGGCCTCCCCGAGGACCGGCAGCATGTCCGACCTCTTCGCCGTGATCGGGAAGCAGACGAGCGGGTACGCCTTCAGGATCAGGTCCGCCAGCAGGATGCCGTAGAACCTGTTCTTCCTCCACAACAGCGCGAGGGCGAACGACGCGCCCAGCAGCAGGGCGACCAGGAGAATCGGTCTGCCCCCGTACCCGAACTCGGCGAAGCGCCTGGCGTTCAGAAGCTGCAGCACTCCGATCAGCGCGACGCTCAACCCCGCCAGGACGAGCTGGGTGCGATCGCTCATCCCGACCCGGCCGACCGGGGATTCGGGTCTGATGAGCGAGTACGCCATCGACACCGAGCACACGATCAGGACGAGGGTCTGGAGCAGAACAACGAAGCTGAAAAGATGCGGCTCGACAGACTTGGAGAACGGGTAGTATCCGTCCCCTCGCACCAGAAGGTTGAGAAAGAAAGCAACAAGCAGAGCGCTCGGCGCCCACTGATGCCGGACCGGCAGCGGGGCCTCGGAGGCGCTCACCGCGGCCTTCGCGGAACAGTCGCCGGCCGGCGACCCGGTTCCGAAGCTGTTCCGGCGATTGCGTTTTCTTGCATGCGGTTCCAGGGGTCCCCAGCCCCCATGCTACCAAGGTGGGAGAGGCCTGCGCGTACGGCCGGGGTCAGCCGCGCAGCGCCTCGACCGGGGTGAGGCGGGCCGCGGAAAGCGACGGGAACACCCCGGCGAACAGGCCGACGGCGACGGCAAAGCCGATGCCGAGGGCGAGGCCGAGCGGCGAGACCGGCAAGCCCGTCGGGAAGAACCTGGCCAGGACCTGGCACAGGACAATCCCCACCCCGCAGCCCAGCATGCCTCCGAGGGCCGAGAGCGTGCTCGACTCGATGAGGAACTGCAGCAGGATGGTCCGGTCGCCGGCACCGATCGCCTTGCGCAGGCCGATCTCGTACAGCCTCTCGGTGAGGGAGATCTTCATCACCGAGTAGATTCCGACGCCACCGACGAGCAGGGAGATGGCGGCCAGCGACGTGAGGATCACCGTCCAGCTGCGCAGGACCTCTTTAATCTGTGCCTCCGCCCGCACGATCTCCGAGGCCACGTCCTCGACCTCGAAGTCGCCGATGCCGTGGTGGGCGCGGCGCATCAACCGCTCGGTCTCGGAGCGTACGGCGCCCAGGTTTTCCGTCTCCGGCGTCTTGATCATGATAACGCCGATCCGCTCCCCACCCCGGATGTACGCACGAAAGGTCTCGAGCGGGATGATGACGCCTTCCATCTCGCGTTGCGTCCACGAGTCGCCGCCGTCGTTCGCGAAGGTGTTGCCGAGCTGGTCGCCCACGCCGATGACGCGCAGCACCTGGTCGGCGACCCGGATCTGCTTGCCGATCGGGTTGTCGGTGCCGAAGAGCGTGGTGCCCAGATCGCGCCCCACTACCGCCACCTTGCGCCGCTCCAGCTCGTCGCCGCCGTCGATCCACCGTCCGGCGCTCACCGTGCGGTTGCGGACCTTCGCGTACGCCGGGTTCACGCCGAACACCCATACCCGCCGCTCCTGACCGAGCGCGCGCACGACGGTCTGAGTGAGGCTCATCGCGGCCACACCCTCGTAGCCTTCGCCCCACTCGGCGAGCGCCTTGACGTCGCGCACGCCCAGCCCGCGGGACATGGTCGCCTTCTTGCGCTCCATCGGCACCTCGGGAATGTGCTCGGAGATGAACATGACGCCGTTGTAGCCGAGGCTCTTGATCCCCTGCCAGACCATGACCTTGAGCGCCTCGGCGAAGGAGACCATGATCACCACCGCGAGCGAGCCCAGAAAGACGCCAATCAGCGTGAGGAAAGAGCGCAGCCAGTGGGCGGTGATCTCCGAGAAGCTGGTGCGGAGGGCCTCGCCGAACGCCAGGCGCGGGCCGGAGCGCCGGGAACCGTTCGAGGACCCCGCCCCGGCAACGGGGGAGGTGCTGGCAGCGTAGGCGGCCTCCGGCATCTCTTCCCCTCACTCGTACCGGAGCGCCACGACCGGGTCGAGGCGCGCGGCGATAACGGCCGGGAGGAAACCAAACCCGATGCCCACCCCGGCTGCGCACGAGACTGCCGCCACGATCATGGCGGGCGTGAGCACGGCGTACTGGTCCAGCAGCCAGGCGATGACGTGTACGAAACCGACGCCGAGCAGCAGCCCGAGGCCGCCGCCGATCCCGCTCACCACTAGGCTCTCCACCTCGAACTGGACCGCGATGTGCCAGCCCTTGGCGCCGACCGCCTTGCGCACGCCGACCTCGCGCACTCGCTCCTTGAACGACGCCATCTGGATATTGGCGACCACGATGCCGCCGACGATGAGCGAGATGAGGCCGATCGTCTTAAACGTGAGGTCGTAGACCTGGGCCTGTTGGTCCATCTCCCGCATCCGCTCGTAGCGGGCGTACACCTCGAAGTCCTCCACCCCGTGGCGTCTGAAGAGGAGCCTGCGAAGCTCGGGGAGCGCCTGGTCCGCCGCCGGGCGGCTCACCAGACGGAGGGCGATGTTGCCGATCTTTTTCTGCCCGACGCCCAGCTCACGCCCCTGCAGGGTTGTGACCGGCACGATGATGAAGTCGTTCATCCAGTCGAGGGAGTTCCACCGCTCCCGCTTGTTCCAGTAGAACTCACGGTAGGTGAGCATGCCCACCACCGTATAGATGTGGTCGCCGAGCCGGATCTGATGGCCCACCGGGTCCAGGGTGCCGAAAAACTCGCGCGCGCGGTTCGCGCCCAACACGCACACCGCCTCGCGGTTGAGCACGTCGCTCTCGGTGATGAAGCGCCCGTGATCGAGGATGAGCTCCTGCAGCTGGCCATAGGTCGGCCCCACCCCGGACACTTGGTAGCCCCTGGAGAGCCGCGCGGTCCGGACCTCCAGCTCACGGGTCATCACCGGCTCGATGAGGTCGAATCCCGCGATGTTGGCCTTGATCGCGTCCATGTCGTCGGTCGTCAACCCGCGGCTGGCCTTCTCGCGGGCCGTCGTGGTGACCGTGCGAACGTCCTTGGGAAAAACCGTGACCTTGAGGATGCCGCCCGACTGCGCGTAGTACTTGAGGCTTTGCGCGCGGCCGCCGGCGAACAGGCCCATCGAGCTGACCACCGAGGCGACCCCGAGGATCACACCCAGCGTCTGCAGCACCGTGCGCCCGGCATGGGCCCGTACCTCGACGAAGCCGTCGGCCACCGCCGTAAGGAGGTTCACGCCGCCGCCTTCTCCCCCTGCTCCACGAGGCCGTCCACGATGCGGACGATCCGCCTCGCGTGGCGGGCGACCATCGGGTCGTGCGTCACCACGATCACGGTCTGGCCCGCCCGGTTCAGCTCATCGAAGAGCTGCATCACCTCGCCACCGGTGGTCTGGTCCAGGTTGCCGGTGGGCTCGTCGGCGAGCAGCAAGGCGGGGTCGGCCACCAGCGCCCGTGCAATGGCGGCCCGCTGGCGCTGGCCGCCGGAGAGCTGGCTGGGCCGGCTGTGGCCGCGGTCGGCCAGGCCGACGCGGGTGAGGATCTCGCGCACCCGGGCGAGGCGTGGCTCGCGCCCCATCCCGCCGTACAGCAGGGGCAGCTCGACGTTGCGCAGGACGCTCGCCCTCGGGAGCAGGTTGAACGCCTGGAACACGAACCCTATGAACCGGTTACGCAGCTCGGCCAGGCGGCCGGCCGAGAGGTTCGCCACCTCCTCGCCGGCAAGCCGGTAGCTACCCTGGGTGGGCGTGTCGAGGCAGCCGATGATGTGCATGAGCGTGGACTTGCCCGAGCCCGAAGGCCCCATGATCGCGACGTACTCGCCGCGCTCCACGATCAGGTCCACTCCGCGCAGCGCGTGCACCGCCAGGTCCCCGGCGTCGTAGGTCTTCCACACGCCGGCGAGGTTGAGCAGTTGCTCGCTCACGACTGCCCCTCCTTCTTCTTGGGCCTGGTGGGATCCTCGAGCGCCACTTCTTCCCCCGCCACGAGGCCACTGATGATCTCAACCTGTGCGAGCGACGCGAGGCCGGTCTCGACCTTGCGCTCGTCGAACACCCGCTTCCAGGCCTCGCGCGGGTCCGGGGTGGCCTTGGGATCGGGTTTGGCCATGCCGGCCTTGGAGTCGGGCTTCGTGCCGTCGGCCTTTGTCTCGCCCTTGGCGCTGCCGGCCTTGTCCGTCTGGTTCTTGCGCACGTAGACCACCTCGCCGTCCTCGCGGTGGAACACCGCCTCCACCGGCACGGCCAGCACCTTGGCCGCTTTCTCGCCCTTGATCGAGACGTTGGCGGTCATCCCGGTCCGGAGCTCCTTGCCTTGGGAGTCGAGGGAGACCTCGACGTCGAACACCTTCACCTGGTTGTCCAGTCGCGCCGCCGGGGCGATGCGTGAAACCTTGGCCGGGAAGCGGACCTTCGGGTAGGCGTCGAGGGTGACGGTGACAGGGGCGCCCAGGCGGACCTTGCCGATGTCCACCTCGTTGACGCCGGCTTTCACCAGCATGGTGCCGAGGTCGGCCACGGTCGCGATGACCGTCCCGGCATTGAACGATCCGGCGCCGGTCACGGCCTCGCCCAACTCGACCTGGCGAGTGATCACGACGCCGTCCATCGGCGCCGTGATGTTGATCCTCTGGCTGGGGCTCGTGCTGACCGGTATGCCGGAGGATGTCATGATCGCGGCCTTCTCCCGCGCCGCATCCAGGACCTCCCTGGTGGACTTGTAGCGCGTCTCGGCCTCGCGGTGAACCTCCACGGAGATCAGGCCGTCCTTGAGCAACTCTTGCTTGTCCCGGTAGCCCTTCTCGGCGTCCGCGAAGTCGATCTCCGCCTGGTTCACGCCGCGGCGCACGCCGGCCAGGGTCTGGGCCTGGTTGACGTCAGGCTCGATGCTGGCGATCAGCTGCCCGTTCTTCACCACGTCGCCCTCGCGGACCGGCAGCTCCACCACTTTGCCGGAGAGCGCCGACTTGACGTCCACCTTGATCTCGGGCTGGACAGTGCCGACCTCGAGCACCTCGACCTGCACGTCGGCCACGACAGCCTTGCTGACTGGGGTCTCATCCTTGATCGGCGTGCCGTTCTTCGTGCGCGAGGCGAGCGCCACCGTCGTCCCCACCGCCACCACGCCCACCGCCGCCGCGATCAGCCACCACTTCCTCTTCCTGGTCATACGTTCCTCCACAGCGTGCCACTTCAAAGTACGTAGCAGCCCCGCCCGAGGTTCTCGGGAAAAGCCCGTTATCTTCGGCCCGATCGGGGCCCGAGAACCCGGAACAGGCAGCACGCCGAGCTATTTCGCGGGGATGAACCGCTCCAGGCAGGCCTGGTTGAGGGCGGCGAGGGCCCGCCCAAGGTGCTCGGAGGGAACCATGAAATGGTCGGTGTCATGGCTGGAGAACACCATCACGGGGACGGAAACCTCGGCAAGGGTGCGGCTGACCACGGCCAGAAAACCGACCGTCCCAAGCGGGAAGACCGCCTCAACGGTGAAGGCGCGCCACCCGCCCGAGACGTGCTCCACCAACCTGCCCAGGCCCTCGACCACCTCCTCGGGGGCCAGGAGGCTCACCTCGTCGTGCCCCACGATGAGCGCCACCGGCGCTCCGGCGGCCGGGGTCTGCGGCAACGGCTCCGGCATCGCCCGCAGGCGCGCGACCGCGTAGGGTTGCGGCCACAGACGGATCCCCACCAGCGGCTCTTTATGTGCTCCCATCAACGGGCTTGTTTCAGTACGCGTCGAGGATGTAGTGCAGCGGGTTCTGCTTCTCCCCGTCCTTCCAGACCTCGTAGTGGAGGTGGGGGCCGGTCGTGCGCCCCGACATGCCGACCCTGCCTATCGGCTGGCCACGCGTCACCCTCGTGCCCTCTTTGACCAGGAAGCGCTCGAGGTGCCCATAGATCGTGGTGTACCCGTACCCGTGGCTCAGCTTCAGCATCCTGCCCAGGCCGGCCTCGCGGTTGGCGAAGACCACGACCCCGTCCGCGGGCGCCGTCACGAGGGTGCCGATCCCCACCGAGATGTCGAGGCCCTCGTGGAATGCTGGGCGGCCCGTGATCGGGTCGAGGCGGGGCCCGAAACCGTCGGTGATCACGCCGATCACCGGCGCCACCACCGGCGTGTGCGACAGCATCAGGGCCTGCTCGGAGAGCTTGCGCTCCACCTTCGCCAGGTGCTGGTCGAGTTGCTCCTGCCTTCTCACCAGCGTCTCGGGCGCGGCCGGCAGCGTGTCGAGGGGCCCGCCGCTTCCGACGCCGGCGTGGGCGGCTTCGACATCCCCGGTGAAGAGGTCGGCCACCCCGGCCGCGATCGCCAGGGTCTTGGTGCGCTGCTCGAACTGGGCCAGCCGCTGCTGCACCTGGTCCACGGTCTCGGCCAGCCGCTGGTTGCTCTTCTTGAGCTGCTTGTTTTCGGCCTGGAGGGTACGGTAGACGGCGCGCTGGTGCAGGAAGGTCCCCGAGGCGGCAACGGAAATGATGGCGAGGATCGCGACGGTGATGCCGAGGACGGCCAGGGACTTCAGAAGAAAGGGCGAAAGCTGGACCTTGAAGACTTTCCCGTTGGCGTGAGGAACGATGATGATGGTGCTGTGTCGCTTCTCAGCCACGATTCGCACCTCCCTCGGAAAACGACGATAGTTCAACCTTCAAAGCCGTGCGCGTGTCACGTGTCGCAAATACAAATGCTCCCATACGAGGTGGGGGGTGTCAAGGATTCGGGTACATTACAAGCAAGTGTATGAAAATACTCGCAGAATGCGGGCAGTCGGGGCCTTCCTCCCCGACCCTTGCGCCCCCATGGAGGTGCATCATGTTGCTGGCCGAGTTCTCCCTCACGCCCCTCGACAAGGGGCCGAGCGTGAGCCGCTGGGTCTCACGGTCGATCGACGTCATCGACCGCTCCGGCCTCCCCTACCGCCTGGGCCCGATGGGCACCTGCGTGGAGGGGGAGTGGGACGACGTGTTGGCGGTCCTCAAGGCCTGCTTCGAGCGGATGGCGGAGGACTGCGATCGCATCAGCGTTTCCTTCAAGGGCGACTGGCGCCGCGGCGCCGCCGGCCGTCTCACCGCCAAGGTCGAGAAGGTCGAGGCGACACTGGGTCGCAAGCTGAAACAGTAACGCCGCCTGGGCGCCGCACCCCGGCCGGAAGGCAAGGCCGGGGTTCGCCGGCTCCCCCGGAATCGGCCCGACCGGCGGCCCGACCGGCGTGGAACCAGGTGGGCGGGGCCGGCCTTCCCCGAGGGCACTCAACCCGTGTGATCCAGGTCACATCCAGGGCCGGCTGTTTCTTGCGCCAGGGGTGCGCAGCTCTTTCGTGCCCCTCGCGGTCTGCCGGGCGCCGGCTTCGCAGCGGTCCTTTCTCCATGACAGACAAGGGATCGGGCGACCTGGCCTCGGAATGGGCCCTCGCAGTCACGTCGCGAAGCACCTCGAAATCAGGACGGACCGCGGCGCGTTCTCCTGCACGGGTTCGCCAACAATGCTGCTGATCTTGGGTTTCTTCGGCTTGCACGAGGCAGCCTGATGTGCGCGAGGAGTTGGTGGCAGTTCCCGGGCCGTGGCACGAAAGGAGGTCGTCATGACCACGCTGTACTCTCTGTGGCTCCCGATCCTCTTGTCGTCGGTGATCGTCTTCCTCGCGAGCTCCGTCATCCACATGGCGTCGCCCTGGCACAAGAGCGACTACCCCAGGGTGCCCAACGAGGACAAGGTGATGGACGCGCTCCGCCCGCTCGCCATCCCGCCGGGCGACTACATGGTCCCCCGCCCTTCGAGCGCGCAACACATGCGCTCACCGGAGTTCCTCGAAAAGATGAACAAGGGCCCGGTCATGGTGCTCACGGTGCTGCCAAACGGCCCGACGCCAATGGCGAAGAACCTGGTCCTCTGGTTCCTCTACTCCGCCGTGGTCGGCGTGTTCGCCGCCTACGTCGCCGGGCGGGCGTTGCCCGTCGGCGCGCGGTACCTGTCCGTGTTCCGCTTCGCCGGTGTTTCCGCGTTCCTCGGGTACTCGGTCGCGCTCTGGCAGATGTCGATCTGGTACCGCCGCGCCTGGAGCACCACGATCAAGGCGACGGTGGACGGGTTGATCTACGCGCTCCTGACCGCGGGCACGTTCGGCTGGCTGTGGCCGCGTTAGGGTCGGAACTGAACCAGCCGGGGACATCGGTTGCAGGAGGGTCCAACACCATAGGTGACGCTTGTTGAAGAGATCGCGAGCCCGTGCGAGCTCTGCAAAGGCGGTGAGCTGTCTGGGGTGGATGTCCGATCCGGCGGTGCCGCGGGCGCCAAATCGTTCCGGAGATGCCGTACCGCCCGTGGCAGGGCAGCGCGCACCCACCCCCTCCCAGCATCGGCACCTGCCCTCGTCAGCTTCGTCCGACCCGCAGATTGGTTCAACCGCATGGTTGGTTGACAACTCGTACGACATAACGTACGGTTTTCGAGGGGATGCGATGGCACCGATTCGAGTGAGCGAGGCGCGCGATCACCTCTACCGTCTGGTTGACGAGGTGGCGGAGTCGCACGAGCCGGTCGTCATCACGGGCAAGCGCGCCAGCGCCGTCCTCGTCTCCGAGGACGACTGGCGGGCGATCCAGGAGACGATCTACCTGCTCTCGGTCCCCGACATGCGTGAGTCGATTCGCGAAGGTCTCGCGACACCGGTGGACGAGTGCGAGACGGAGCCCCGCTGGTGAAGCGTGTGGCCTGGCGGGTCGTCTTCACCAAACAGGCGCAAAAGGACGCCACCCGGCTCGCGGCCGCCGGACTGAGGGACAACGCGAAAGTCTTGCTCGGCATCCTGGCGGAAAACCCGTTTCGGCATACCCCGTCGCCCGCGAACCTCGTCGGCGACCTCGCCGGCGCCTACTCGCGCCGCATCAACATCCAGCACCGCCTCGTCTACCAGGTCCTCGAGGACGTCCGCACCGTCAAGGTCCTGCGCATGCGGACCCACTACGAGTAGCGACGGCGACCGCTCCTAAGGGCCTACGGAGCACACCCGCGCGCCACCGCCACTGGTTCAGTGGTGGTAGAGTTGCTCCAAGCCCATGCAGCTCATGCGTTGCAGCAGCAAAGGTGAGATGGCGGTACCTGGTGCCGATGGGTACCGATGAGATCCTCATTCCGTGCTGCTATCCGACCGGATTTCAGCCAACCCGTGTGTACTTCCCCACGGCCGGGTGCTGGGAGGTCACCGCAAAAGCCGACCGCAGTGAGAGCCGGTTTGTCACTCGGGTCCGAAAGAGCGCTGCCGCACAGGGCGCTGCAGCCGGCGCGCCGGAAGAACGGGCGCACGGCTGAACTCGGTATCATGTGGGGCTCGTAGAAAGGAGAACTCGGTGAGAACGAAAGTGGGCCTATGGATTGACCACAGGAAGGCTATTGTCGTGACTGTTACGGACAAAGGGGACGAGACAAGACTCGTAATATCGACAGTTGAAAAACAGCTCCGCCGGTCCGGTGATTCACCCCTTAAGGGTCGCTATGAACGACAGCAAGTAGTGGCAGATGATAGCCAACAGAAAACCTTTACGGGACATCTCAACTCTTACTACGATGCGGTCATTGCGTCCATTGGTGATGCGGAGTCCATTCTGATCTTTGGTCCTGGTGAAGCAAAGGGCGAACTGAAGAAACGTCTTCAGCGAAAAAACCTGGGCGGACGCATCGAAGTTCTTGAAACAGTCGACAAGATGACGGACCGCCAGATTGCGGCGAAGGTCCACCAGCACTTTGCAGAATAGCGTTCGCCAATGGGATCGGGACCTGAACCACCCGGCAGGGCACTCCAGCCGACCGTTCTTGCTCCGCTTCGCTCCGCTTGGCCCGCCGCTCCACAGCCCCGACGACGACCTCTCACGATCATCGCCGATGTCGTATCGGTGGCCCGCGTCGAAAGGGGTGCAGGATGGTCCGCGGCACCCGCATGAATAGTGAAGAGGGACACGGCTGGGTGTCCGTTGTCCAAGGCGCCAAATTCAGAACTCACGACGGAGCACACCCGCGCGCCACCGCCACTGGTTCAGCGGTGGTAGAGTTGCGCCAGCCCATGCAATCCATGCGTTGCAGCAGCAAAGGTGAGATGGCGCTTTTGGTACCGTTCGGTACGGTTCGAACAAGGAGGAAACAATGGGATACGTAGATCAAAACTTGCTGCCAGGAGAAACGGTGATCTACCGAGCCAGACTTCATCCAATCATTTTTGCGTCGGCGATCTTCTTCGCGGTGGTCGGCGTGTTCTTCCTGATCGTCGGGTTCATCGACAAGGCCGTCAGCGGCTCTTGCGATCCTCGGCGTCTTCTTCCTTGCCGTCGGGGGTGTTCTCGGACTGGCTCGCTACGTCCGGCTCGCTACCTCCGAGTTCGCCATCACTGACAAGCGCGTACTCGTCAAGGTCGGCCTCGTTCGCCGGCACACGCTCGAACTCCTCCTTGCCAAAGTCGAAACCATCGGGGTTGACCAAGGTGTCTTCGGGCGCTTGTTTGACTACGGCACGATCATCGTTACGGGAACCGGCGGCACCAAGGAGCCTTTCAATGCCATTGCGAACCCGCTCGAATTCCGTAAGCAGGTCCAGTCGCGAGCCGCCGGCTAGGCAACGGATGCGCACCGGTTCTTGTCACCCACCTGTTCCCTGGTGGTAGAGTTGCACCAGCCCATGCAATGCAGCCCATGCGTTGCAGCAGTAAAGGTGAGATTGCGGTACCTGGTACCGATGGACGAAACACCACAGGCCCGCCGGAACCGGAAAGCCGCGCGGCTCGAGCTTGGTCCGGACCGACAGAGATGGATGCCTCCGAAGGCGGCCGGCACCGCGCGCCACCGCCACTGGTCGAGTGGTGGTAGAGTCGCCCCAGCCCGTCCAGCCAGTACCTGGCAGCATGAGAGGTGAAATGGCGGCCGGTGGCACCGACTGGGTCCCGGAGGTCCGATGACGATCGCGTTTCGCCGATGGGCGAAGCTCGCGGTGTCAGTCGCAGTCCTGGCGTTGTGCATTGGGGTGCTCTTCGCCCTCTGGGATCCGTATCGGTCGAGTCGGGTCCGTTGGCTCCGAGAGCACGCGGTCGTCGTTCGCTCCGCGGATCCCGACGACGTCGACTTCTCGGACCTCGAGCCGCTGAAGCGGGCGATCGGTGACGCTCGGGTCGTGCTTCTCGGCGAGGAGACGCATGGCGACGGCACCACCTTCTCAATGAAGGCTCGCCTCGTGAAGTTCCTTCACGAGGCACTGGGTTTCGACGTCCTGGCGCTCGAGGCGAGCCTCTACTCGTGTGCCGGGATGGACGCAGCCTTGCGCGGGGATCTGCCGCTCGAAGGGGCGCTACGCGTCGGCATACCCTCTTCGTTCTGGATCGACAGCCGGCAGATGCGGCCGGTCTTCCGCTACGTCCGGTCCACCTACGCCACGGGTCGCTCCTTGGAGGTCGCCGGCTTTGATTCGTTTCTGCCGAAAGACGAATCGGGATCCTTCGCCCGGCGCCTCGTCGCATTCCTCGGATCCCGCGCGGTTGCCGACAGCACCCCGGATCTCGAACGGCTGCTCGAGACGATCGCCGATCGACGTCAGTATTTCAAGCTCTCACCCAGCGAACGCTCACGGGTTCGGCAACTCGTCGCGCAATTGCCGATCCTGATCGAAACGAACCAGCGGGACCTCGAGACGCGGCATGGAGCGCGGGCGGTCGCCTTCTGGATGCAGGTGACCAGGCTGCTACCGTTCCAACTGACCCGCTTGGATGAGATCCAGGAGATTGAAGCCGGGCGGAAGACGCCGCCCTCCAACGACTGGAGACGCGACAAGGTAATGGGCGACACCCTCGTCTGGCTCGCGAAGGCGTACTACCCGGACCGCAAGATCGTCGTATGGGCCGCCAACACCCACATCATGCGCCGACCGAACGAGATCGAATCCGGAACGCGGTTCCCTGCCGGCGTCAGCATGGGCGACGTCCTGTTCCAAACATTGGGTGAGAAGACCTACGCCATCGGCTTCACGGCGTTCCAGGGTCGCGCGGGCCTCGCTATGCGGGGGGCGGCCCTTCCGCACGACATCGGCACGGCGCCGCGACGCTCGTTCGAGACGTATCTCCACAGGACCGGCCACGATCTCCTCTTCGTGGACCTCCGCGGCGCTCGGGATGCGTCGTCCGACTGGTTGCGCGAGCCACGTCAAGCGCGCCCGATCGCCTACGCGTCGCTCCGGTCGAACTGGACGAGGCACTTCGATGCGCTCTTCTTCACGGACACGATGGTTCCCAGCGAGCTTCTGCCGGATAAAACGTCAGCGCATTGACGACCATCGGATTCACGAGCGTGCCCCGGCGAGCGTGGCCGGACGCATGGCGGTCCTCGCCGAGTGACGGCGCGCGACGATCGTAGAGGCAGTAACCGGAGAGAAGTCGGAGGCTATGTGAGCATGGGCGAGCCGGGATGCAATCCCAGCGAGCGAGGGCCTCGGGGCGCCAAGAGCGCCCGGGTGGGTGGGTGGAGTAGACGCGGGACCCCCCGCCAGAAAAGCACCGGCGAGCGCAACGTCACGGGCGAGACGCGGCTCTGCCGCGGCGAGCGGGGGGTTCGGGGGGTCTAGAGCTGCCGGCCGGACGGCGGATCGGCCGCGGGACCCCCCGCCCGGATAGATGGTCCGACGCCGGCGGCGCCCCTACATGGTGGGCAGGTAGAAGCAAATGACCTTGGGCTCGGTCATCTCCTGCAAGGAGAACTTGATCCCCTCGCGGCCGAGCCCGGAGTTCTTGATCCCGCCGAACGGCATCGAGTCGAGCCGGTAGTCGGTGGAGTCGTTGACCATGACCCCGCCGCAGTCCAGCCCGTGCGCGAGCGCGAACGCCGTGTCCACGTCGCGCGTGAACAGCGCCGCGTGCAGCCCGAACGGGAGGCTGTTGGCCTTGGTGAGTGCCTCTTCGATCGAGTCCACGGGGTAGAGGTTGACCGTCGGCCCGAACACCTCCTCCCGGTGGATGGTGGCGCTCTCCGGCACGCCCTCCAGTACGGTGGGCTGCATCAACGCCCCGGTCCGGCCGCCGCCGACCAGCACCTTGGCCCCCGCCGCGGCCGCCTCCTTCACCCAGCGCTCCACCCGCTTCGCCTCGCCCTCGGTGATCATCGGGCCCATGTCGGTCTCTTCCTTGAGCTTGTCCCCGATGCGGTAGCTGCGAGTGAGCTCTACCATGCGGCTGCGAAACTCGTCGTAGACGGACCCGTGGACGTAGATGCGCTGGACGCCGATGCAGTTCTGTCCGGCTGCCCAGAACGCCCCCGAGACGCAGCTCTCCGCCGCCCACGCGATGTCCGCGTCGTTCCAGACGATCACCGGCGAGTTGGAGCCCAGCTCCATCCCGATCTTCTTGATCCCGGCGAGCGTGGTGATGCGCTGGCCGGCCTCCAGGCCGCCGGTGAACGAGATCATCCGCACACGGTGGTCGGCCACCAGGGTGTCGCCGATCTCGGCGCCGTGCCCGGTGATCGTCTGCAGCACCAGCGGCGGGAGCCCCGCCTCCACGAACGCCTCGGTGAGCTTGATGGCGGAGAGCGGCGTGACCGTGGCCGGCTTGAGGATCACCGCGTTGCCGGCGGCGACCGCAGGGCCCAGCTTGTGGGCCACCAGGTTGAGCGGGTCGTTGAACGGCGTGATCGCCAGCACCACGCCGATCGGGACGCGCTGGTAGTAGCCGACTCTCTTCTCGCCGCCGGGGAAGGAGTCGAACGGAATCGTCTCCCCCTGGAGGCGCTTGGCCTCCTCGCCCGAGATCGTGAGCGTGTTGACGCAGCGCCGCGCCTCCTTGCGCGCCTCGCGGATCGTCTTGGAGCCCTCGCGCGCGATGGTGCGGGCGAACTCCTCCTGCTTCTCCTCGACGATCTTCGCGGTCTTCGCGAGGATGCGCGCCCGGTCGTAGACGGTCATCTTCCGGGAGATTGCGAAACCTTTCACAGCCGACGCCAGCGCGGCCTCGACGTCGGCCGCGGTGGCGCGCGGGACCGTGTCAATGACGGCGTTGTCGAAGGGATCACGGACCTCGATCCTCTTGTCGCGGTCCACCCACTCGCCGGCAAGGAGCATCTTCATGACCGCCTCCGGACGATGTGCAGCAGGTCGTTCAGCATCGAAAACCCGGTCTGCTTCCGGCCCGCCCCCGGGCCCACGATCGTCACCTCACCGAGGGCGTCGGTGCGGATCGTGAGCGCGTTGGTCGCGCCCATCACCGCCGCCAGCGGGTGCGAAAGCTCGACTAGGCGCGGCGCCACCGAGGCCTTCACGCCAGCGCCCTCGCGCCACACCCTCCCGATCAGCTTGTAGCGATTCCCGTCGTTGCGCGCCTTCGTGATGTCCTTGGAGGTGATCTTGGTGATCCCCTCGCAGGGGCTGTCGGCGGGCTTGAGGGCCGCGCCGAAGACGACGTTGGCCAGGATCGTGACCTTGGCCAGGGCGTCCCACCCCAGCACGTCGGCGTCCGGTACCGCCTCGGCGTAGCCCAGCTCCTGCGCCTTCTTCAGGGCCGCCTCGTACGAGAGCCCCTCCTCCATGCGGGTGAGGATGTAGTTTGTCGTGCCGTTGAGGATCCCCTGCACCTCGAGGACCTCGGCGCCGGCGAGCGTCTCGCGCACCAGGTTCAGCAGGGGCGTGCCGCTCATGACCGTCCCCTCGAACAGGAACTCGACCTTGCGCTTTGCTGCCAGCTCCGAAAGCTCCCTGTAGTGGAGCGCGAGCGGCCCCTTGTTGGTGGTCACCACGTGCAGGCCGCGCTCGAGCGCCGCCTTGATGTGGCTGGTGGCCGGTTCCCCCGTTTTGATGTCAGTGTAGGTTGCCTCCAGCAGCACGTCGGCCTCTACCCGCCTGGCTATCGCGAGGGCGTCCCACCCCTTGCCGACGCGGTCGAGGGCGGCCAGGGATTCGCCCTTGGCGGCCAGCTCGAGCGCCTTGCCGAGGTCGAGCCCCCTGGGGTCGCAGGCGCTCCCCTTGATCGTGTCGGCGATGCCGGTGACCTTCCAGTCGAACCCGTAGGTACGCTTGAGCTCGTCGCGCTTGGACAGCAGGAGCTCTGCGAGCCCCTGACCGACGGTCCCGAATCCGAGGAACAGCAGTCGCATGAAAGCCTCCTAGATCTTGGCCAGCGCCTGGTCGAGATCGGCGATGATGTCGTCCGGGTGCTCGCCGCCCACGCACAGCCGGACCATCGTGGGCGGCACCCCGGCCAGCTTCCGCGCCTCTTCCCCCTGCTGCTTGTGGGTCGAGATGGCCGGAATCGTTGCCACCGACTTGATGCGTCCCAGGTCGGTGGCGCGGTAAATGCGCTGGAGGTTGTCGAAGAAGGTGCGCGTGTCCTGATGGCTCCCCTTGATGTTGAACGCCATCAGGTGGCCGAACATCGGCGTCGAGGTATCCACCATGGCCATGTGCCGCCTCGCCAGGGCGTGCAGCGGATGGCCGGGGAGCCCGAGGTAGTCGACGTGCGTCACCTTGGGGTGGTGGCTCAGGAACTCTGCGACTTTTTCCGTGTTCTTCGACACCCACTCCATGCGGATGCGCAGCGTGCGCAGGTCGTTGAGCAGGAAGAACGCCCCAAATGGGGACATGCACGGGCCGGAGTCGCGGAACGGCCACAGCTTCAGCCAGGTGGCGTAGTCGTGCTTCGCCTCGTCGGGCAGGTGCCGGCTCGTGAGGTCGTGGCGGGCGATGATCGCGCCCCCGATCGTGTGGCCGCCGCCGCCGATGCTCTTGGTGAGCGAGTGGACCACGATGTCGGCCCCGTGCGCGAGGGGCCGCATCAGCGCCGGTGTGGCGACCGTGGCGTCCACGATGAGCGGGATGCCGTGGCGGTGGGCGAGCTCGGCGAGTGCCGCAAGGTCCCCACACGCCTGCTGGGGGTTGGAGGGCATCTCGATGTAGAGGAAGCGGGTGCTGGCGTCCACCAGCTTCTCCCACTCGCCCGTCAGCCATGGTTCGGCGACCCAGCGCACGGTGGCGCCGCGCTCGCGCATGCGGACGTTGAAGAGCTGGAAGCTGCCGCCGTACACCTGCGCGCAGGAGACGAAGGTGATCTCCTCGTGCCCCTCGCGCGTCTTGGCGAGCAGCGGCTCGACCGCCTGCTTGATCGCGGCCATCCCCGAGGCCGTGCAGAGCGCCGAGGCGTCGTCCTTGCAGCCGTATGACTCGAGGAGCGCGAGCGTCTCTTCGAGGTAGAAGACCGTCGGGTTGTGGATGCGGGAGTAGCACCAGGTGGGGATCAGGTAGCCGAGCCCCGCCTCCATCTCATCGCTGTCGCGGTAGGCCTGCGAGGTCGAGAGGAAGAGCGGCTCGATTACGCCGCCCTGCCCCTCGCTGAACGCCTCCTCCATGCCATAGGCGCCGTGCACCGCGATGGTGTCGAACTTGAGCTTGCGCACGCCGCGGCGGAACTCCTCGCGCCGGGCGTGCAGCTCGTTGGCTTTTTCGACGTAGCGGCGGACTCCAGGGGAAAGTTCCTGATCCATGGGTCCCTCCTGACCGGGTGACCGCGCAGAGGCGACGCCGGACGAAGGTGCGGCTCTGACGAGCCTCCCGAGGATACCTGCAGCATTCGATTTGTAGCACCGAATTTGTGAAATCTCAACACAAGCGAGACGGGGCGGCGGCTTCCGCCTCCGTCAAATGAGTCCGTTGCTCAGCGTGTCGCCGAGACCGGCTCCGCGCTCTTGACCACCGCGAGGGCCTGCTCGAGGTCGGCCCGCAGGTCCTCCAGGTCCTCGCACCCCACCGAGAGGCGGACGAGGCCGGCGGTGATCCCCTGCCGCACCAGCTCGTCGGCGGACGCCTTGGAGTGCGTCATGGAGGCGGGGTGCTCGATCAGCGACTCGACGCCGCCCAGGGAAACGGCGAGGACGATCAGCTTCACCGTGTCCATCAGCCGGCGCCCCGCCTCCACGCCGCCGCGCAGCTCGAAGGAGATCACCGAGCCGGGCCCGTCCATCTGCCTGCGCGCCAGCTCGTGCTGCGGGTGGGAAGGCAGGCCCGGGTAGCGCACCCAGGCCACCGCCGGGTGCCGCTCGATCCACGCCGCGAGCGCCCGGGCGTTCTCCTGCGCGCGCTCGACCCGCATGCCCAGCGTGCGGATGCCCCTCAACACGAGCCAGGCCTGGTGCGGGTCCATGGTCGTACCGATCGCCTTGGAGGTCTCGCGCAGCGTCGCCAGCACCTCCGGCGTGCGCGCCACGACAATGCCGGCCACCACGTCTGCGTGCCCGTTCAGCGACTTGGTCATCGAGTGCATCACCACGTCGGCGCCGCGCTCGATGGGGCGCTGGAGGTGCGGCCCGGCAAAGGTGTTGTCGACCACCAGCGGCGCACCGGCCTCGCGGGCGAGCGCAACTGCCGCGTCCAGGTCCACGAGGTCGAGTGTAGGGTTGGCGGGGGTTTCGACGAAGATGAGACGCGTCTCAGGACGCACGGCCGACCGCAGCGCCGCCGTGTCGGCGGCGGGCACGAAGGTGGACGCGATGCCGAAGCGGGCAAACTGCTTCTCGAGCAGGGCGCGGGTAGGACCGTAAAGCGGGTGCGTGCCCACCACGTGGTCCCCGTGCCGCAACAGGGCGAGGAACGTCGTGGTCGCGGCCCCCATCCCGGTCGCGGTGCCGACGGCCCCGCAGCCGCCCTCGAGCTCGGCCACGCACTCCTCCAGCGCTGCAACCGTGGGGTTGCCGAGCCGCGTGTAGATCGGACCCGATGACGCGCCGGCGAACCGGGCCGCCCCCTCCTCGGCACTCGGGAATGCAAAGGTCGAGGTCTGGTAGATCGGCACCGAGACCGCGCCCATGTGCTCCGTGGGATCGAGACCGCCGTGGATCGCCTTGCTGTGCCGCCCCTTGACCTTCGAACGCATGACCGCCTCCCCGCGCAATTTATCAGGTTCGGCCCGCAGCCTGCTGCTCGTGCAGGACCAGGGCCACGCCGGCGAAAACCACCGCCGTTCCGAACACCATCCCCGCGGTCACGGGTTCCCCGAGCAGCAGGACGCCCAGGGCGAGCGCCACGACCGTGTTGACGTAGGTCGAGGTGGCCACCCGCGTGGCGTCCCAGTCGCGCAGCAGGTAGAAGTACGCCACGAACGCCACCGTCGAGCCGAACACCACGAGGTAGCCGAGGGCCGCCAGCGAGCGCCCCGTCACCGGCCCGGTCAGCGCCCTCCCGCGTGCCGCAGAGATCGCCAGCAGCACCACCGCACCCGCCGCCATCTGGGCGACCGCCAGGGCCATCGGATGGAAACGCTCCCGGATGCGCCGCACCCAGAGGGAGCCCACCGCCCATACGACCACGGAGATCTCAGCGACGATGGCGGGAAGAACCGTGGGACTGCCGGCGTGCCAAGGGGCGATGAGCATCACCGTTCCCGCGAGACCGAGAACGATGCCGAGCCAGCCGGCAAGCCGCGGGGAGGGGTCGCTCACGAGCAGAGGGGAGAGCAGCGCCGTGAACACCGGGCTGGTGGTCAAGAGGAGCGCCGTGAAACCGGAGTCGAGCCGGGTCTCCACCCAGAACACCATGCCGTTGCAGGCCGCTACCAGCAGCACGCCGACGCCGAACGCCGGCCACCACCGCCTGAACGGGCCTTTGAAAGGCACGCCCTGCGCGCGGGCCAGCGCGAAGGTCAGCGCCGTCGCTAGGGCGTACCGCACCCCGGCGTAGAAGAACGGATCGAAGCTCGCCAGGCCCACCTTGATGGCGAGGTAGGTGCTGCCCCAGATCAGGCAAACGGCGGCGTAGGCCGCCGCCAGGCCCCAGCGCGATCCGTGCGTCACAGCCGCGCATGCTACTCCGGTCGCCGGCGGGACACGCCGCAACGCCGCCCGAGGATGTCCATGTCGCGGCGAGAAAGGCCCTTGGCGCTCGTGGGGCCCTGTGGTACCTTTCGCGCACCGGGGCCAACGTAGCTCAGCCGGTAGAGCAGCTGATTCGTAATCAGCAGGTCCGCGGTTCGATCCCGCGCGTTGGCTCCAGAAAACAAAAGACTTAGCCCGGTGTCCCCGCGGCCTTTTACATTACTGTCGCACTACCGTCGCACCTGAGCAGAAACTCAGGCCCACAAATCCTTGTTTCTGGCCTCTTCTCAGGCTCGTTGTTTTGCCGTGGAATCTGGCAGCACCTTGGTAGCACCAGGGCTGAGTTTCGTGGCCGGGAACGAACACAGACAGCCACGATGCTCCCTTCGTCTCCCCTGCTCTCAGCGCGCCCAAAAGGGCCTCAGTTTGCCCCTAGGACGGGCGATCTGGACCTGCCTCGAAAAAGTGGACACTTGAAGAAGCCCGTGGAAGGGTGACAAGGTGTTGGGATGAGAGAGCGGAGGAAGTTCAGTCGGGAGTTCAAGGCGGAGGCGGTGAGGCTGGTGAAGGAGAGCGGGGCGGGGATCGGGGAGGTTGCCCGGGACTTGGGGATCCGGGCGGACATGTTGCGGCGGTGGAAACGGCAGGTTGAGCAGGAGGGGAGCTCGGCATTTCCTGGCAGTGGGCGGTTGGTGGAGCGGGATGAGGAGGTACGGCGGCTGCAGCGGCAGCTGCGGCGGGTGACGATGGAGCGGGACATCCTAAAAAAAGCGCTGGGGATCGTCTCCGAGGAGCGGTGATGAAGTTTACGTTCATCGAGCGGAACCGTCACGCGCACCCGGTCCGGGTCATGTGTACGGCGCTGGATGTCTCCGCCAGCGGGTACTACCGGTGGCTGCAGCGGCCTGTATCCCGGCGGCAGGGTGAGGACCGGCGGTTGAGCATGGAGATCCGGTCGGTCTTTCGAGCCAGCCGCGAGACGTACGGCCGGCCACGGGTGCACCGGGAGCTGCGAGACCGTGGCATCCGGTGCGGGCCGGCGCGGGTGGCGCGGTTGATGCGGCAGGACGGGCTGCGGGCGAAGAAGGCGCGGAGGTTCAGGCAGACCACGCGGGCCGCTGCGTCACGCCCCACGGCGCCCAACGTGCTCAATCGCACGTTCACCGCGGCGGCGCCGAACACCGCGTGGGTGGGTGACATCACCTACCTGTGGACCGAGGAAGGGTGGCTGTACCTGGCGGTGATGCTCGATCTTTACTCGCGCCGCGTCGTCGGTTGGGCGACCAGCGAGCGACTGACCGACTCGTTGGCACACGCGGCACTCCAGCGGGCGTTGACCGAGCGGCACGTGGGCACGGACCTGGTCCATCACACCGACCAAGGGAGCCAGTACACCAGTGCAAGCTACCAGAGGCTGATGCGGGCGCATGGGCTGACAATCAGCATGAGTCGGAAGGGCGACTGCTGGGACAACGCCGTCGTCGAGAGCTTCTTCGCGACGCTGAAGGTCGAGCTTGGCGACCGGTTTCCCTCGCGGGCGTTGGCGCACGACGCCCTGTTCGAGTACATCGAGATCTTCTACAACCGAGCGAGGATGCACTCCTCGATCGGCTTCATTAGCCCGGCCGAAGCCGAAGCGAGGTTTGACAACGAGGCCGCGGCGTGACGAGACGGGCTGTGGAAGCTGCCGGGACTGCGGACCGCGCTGCGCGCGTCCCGCAGCCCCTTGGAAAACGCTCCGCGTTTCCCACAGCTCCCACAGCCCCGACGACGATGGGCTATTCTCACTGTCCACCAAATCGAGACAGGAGCAATCATGCGGGGGAGGGGTCACGGTGCGGACGGGCTAGCCGCGAGCGCCACGCGCCAGCGACGGCGCGGGACGGGCACAAGAAAAGGGGCGGCCGAAGCCGTTCATCAGGCCAGTGTCGGCCAACGGCTGGACCTTGTGCTCCAGCTCGGTCGGCGTCAGCAGGAAGACCACCCGCTCAAATTCGTTGCTCCGCGTCGCGCAAGGGACTGGCGCTAGACTACCGCCAAAGTCGGAGGCGAGGATGGCGGGTCTGCGGCTCTACGTGTACAAGCTGCCCGAGGGCAAGGGGGCGGAGTTTGAGGCTCGTCTCCCAGCGGCCCCAGGCAAGACGCGGGCGCGACTGAGGATCAAGGACGCCGCCGAGTTGCTTGCCCTCCTGAAGAAGCACGCGTCGAACGGCGTCTGGGAAGGGGGTCAGTTCGTCTCCCTGTCAGCCCCCGAGATTGTGGAGCGTTGTCGCGCCCTCCCGAATGCGATCAGCGGACCCGTGACCGTTTCCGTGAATCGCCTGTAAGTGCCGCAGCAAGTGCCCCAGCGCGCCACGTTGCCCCAGGGTGGGCGATCATGCAGGTTGAGGAAGTGACCGCGCCTCCCGGGCTTGTATCCTCAGACAAGGCGAGAAAGGAAATTCCCAGCCATGACCCGCGAGAGGGTCCGTGAACGCGCGGATGAGCTGCCCGTTGCCGGGCACGCAGCATGGAGGTCCGTCGGCATCATGAGGCAGGCGCGCCTGGCCCAGGCTGTTCACGTTGTGGAGAAAGACGTAATGCCCCGCTCCTTCGATGTCGAGCGCCACCGCACCCTTGGTAGCGGCAGTGCCCTGACGCGTTGGAGTCGAGCCCGTCGCCTGGTTCAGAGATGCCCCTCCCCGCATTGCTGATCATCCCATCACCCGGCTTGCGGAACTCCTGCCGCACAACTGGGTACACCTGAGCCCCGCAAAAGCCCAAATCGCGCAGGACCGGCCTCCGGTCCGGTTCTCGCGCCCCTGGTGGCGATTCTCTAACGCTTGCCCAACAAGCTCTTGCCGTGTCTAGCCCAGTCGGCGATACGCGATGTAGATCAGGCATGCAGCGAACACAAGGAACCCCCAGGTGGATAGCGCCGGAATCGCAGCAGTATTGTACGGAGCCACGGGGACCGGCGCCGCCAGATAGGCGATCAGATTACTGGTCAGTTGCTGTGAGTTCGCGTCCGCGCTGGTTCCCAAGAAGTTCACGTCAAAGACAACGATCAGAGACCCGGCCGGAGCGGCCGTCAGACTCCCTGGTCCGTAAACCATGGCAGGAACGATGCCGCTGGCGTCCACGGCGATGGCCCCGTAGCGACCCACGCTATTAGTACCGGCCGCTGCCTGGAACGTGAAGGGGTTCGTAATGCCGGTTGCGAATGGTGCGCGCACCGTCACAGTGTTGGACGGTGAAATGATGGTGATCGTGTCTCCCGCAACTGCCGCGATGAAGCTGGCAATGGAGTTGTTGCGGGTGTTAAAACCAGTATTCTCACCCATGAGGAACAGTCTGCCGCCTCCGGCCAGGTAGGTCGTATAGGCTGTGATGTCGGAAGCCGAGAGCACAATTAGGTTGAAGCGGGTATCCCAAATCTGCTCGTAAGTGGCAAGGCTCCCACCCGGGACTCCAGCGTTGGTAGTCACCGTGAAGCCCGCAGCCGTGAGCTTGTTGGCCAGGTTGGTATTGTCGGTATCAACAACGCTTGTGGCTTCAGTCACGATCAAGGCATTCTGAGCCGAGGAAACGCCTGCAAACGCGAAAAGAAGCAGCAACGTTGCGAAGCTAACCTTGTAGGGCCCGGTCATTATTCCTCCTCGTCATTTCAAACGCACTAGGGGTCTGGCGCCGATCATATTGTCAACCGGCTTGGCGCAGGTCAAGGGGATAGTGCCTCAAGAGTGCTTCGGGTCACCTTCTAGCTCCTCATCGCGCCTCCCTCCTTAGGGTAACGGATAGGAATTCGCTTTTCTGACCTGGACCGATACTACCCCGGTCAGGGGAGGTGTCAAGGCCACAGGAGGGCACGCGCTTGCCCGTAGAGCGAGCAACGCTTGAGGGCTACCAGCACGGGTACGAGGACGGGAAGCGGAGAGCGGTCAACTGACGGGGGCCGTTGCCCCCCAGCGCGTTCTCTCTTACATGTATAACCCTCGCACCATTCGCGCAATGTTTCAGGACTTCAGGTCACCTCGGCTCGGCACAGCTGCAGCGTTGACAGTGCCTACACCCAGTGCCACAGTTGCAGACGGAGGCCCTCATGACGAACAAGATCCTTTTCGGGCTTATGCTCGTCGCTTGTGCTGGTGCCTTCTACACATTCTGGGAGACCAATCAGGAGCTGACTCGCACTAAGACGGCACTCACGAAGCAGCAGCAGAAGGTCGCCGACCTCAAGGCTGAGCTGTGACGACTGCCGCCGTGCAGGATCCGATCATCACGATCTCCATCGTCGCCGGCATCCTGGCCGTCGCGGGGATCGCATTCTACTTCGCCTTTCTCGCCGGAAAGAAGCGCACGGCCGCGCTGGCCGACGTCGCGCTCCTGATGGGGTTCACTTTCGAGGCGAAGGTGCCGAAGGAGCGGCTCACTACGCTGGGATCGTTCCACCTTTTCAAGCGCGGCCGCAGCCAGCGCGCCAAGAACCTCATGCGGGGCAAGTCGGGCTACGGCGAGGTGGTCGTGCTCGACTACCAGTACACGACGGGGAGCGGGAAGAGCTCCCACACCCACAACCAGACCGTGGCGATCTTCCCCGGAGTGGCGACGGCGGCCGGCCTCCCCGAGTTCACCCTCGCGCCGGAGCACTGGTGGGACAAGATCGGGCAGGTGCTCGGTTACCAGGACATTGATTTCGAGGCGAGCGAGGAATTCTCGAAACACTACCTGCTGCGGGGACCGAGCGAAACGGCGATCCGGGCAGCGTTCGGGACGGAGGCGCTGGGATTCTTCGCGCAGAACCAGGGCTGGTCGGTCGAATCGGCCGGCGGCGCGCTGGCCGTGTACCGTGGAGAGAAGCGCTGCAAGCCGGAAGAGTTCCAGCCCTTCCTCGCCGAGACCGCGACCGTCCGCCGCGCGCTGGTGCGCGACTCGAGCGGCCGGCCCGCACCCATCCTGACCCCTCGCCCCGCGTGATCGCCCGTCCTGGGGCGGCGTGGTGAGCCGGTCTTGCGACACCTGGCAGCTCCGCCGCAGGGCACAGCACAGGCGCCGCATCTACGAAGTCGATCCTCTCGTCTGCCCCCGCTGCGCAGGGCCGATGCGCATCATCGCGTTCATAACCGAGCCGCCCGTGATAAAGAAGTCCTGCGCCGCCTCGCCGCCAGGGGCGTCGATGCGCGCAGCCCGCCCGGCCCGAACGAGCGCTACCCCACCGCAGCCTGACCTCGCGGGGTCTGGCGCCGCTCCTCCCTTGACGTCCTCGACGTCATGGCGAAGCCCTGCCCGGCTCCGCTGCCGGGCAAGGCTTCGCCGCCTTCGCTGTCTCGTTCACCCCTCCACGTGGTCGCGCCCGCTCGCCGACCGCCCGCCGCGTGCCCTCCTGAGGCCTTGACGCCTCCCCTCACCGGGGTACGATCGGTCCAGGTGTGAAAGGAAATTCCTATCCATCACTGCGGCCTACACGTCTACCACCAGATGGCCGATGGAGACCAAGGACTCTGGTGGTCGAGGAGCAAGCTCCACCAACCATTCAACGAGAAAGGAGTTCCACGATGAAGAAATCACTAACTCTGGCTGTAGCTCTCGCAGCCGTGGCGTCAATCTCCTGGGCTTCGATTAACCTCAACTCGTCGAGGAGCAACGTCTTCATAGTGATCTACTCCGCCGACGTAATGAGCCAGGCCCAAGCGACCGCCATGCTGGCTGAGTTGGACAAGATCGGTCCGGCAGATGAAGCTCGGCTAAGACTTTGGTTGCCTGCGAATTTCAGGAAACATGGCGTTCAAGGCGACAAGGTCAAGACGATTGTCATCCTACCCGTTGACAAAACGCATAAGCAAATCAGGATCATGCTCGTGACGAATTCGGCGGAGGAGGCTCAGCCGCGCCTGATAGCTGTCAGTGATTCAGGAACTGTATCGAAACCGACGCCGGTGGTAATAAAGCATTAAGAGGACCATCCGACCACCAGTCGTTGGTGAGCTCATGATAGGCACCTGATCTCACTTTCTCACCTTTCTGGCTGTTCCCCGCCGGCAGGGCTAAGGACGCCGCTCCCGTTACGTGATTGCTCGATCATTGGGCCGCCGCCGGGACCACGCCAAGGGCGTTGTCGGGCTCGCTTTCCGTCCGTGAACCATCCGCGGTCTCTTGGAGCCTCCGGGTGCCACGAGGAGGTGCTCGAGGACGGCCGTTATCTGAAGGGCGCCGTTGGCACCTTGGGGCATGAGCGCACATGGAAAGCCCTCCGAGCAAACGCAGACGCGCGGAACGAGACCCAGAAAATGTCCTCAGGGCGAAGAGCGGAGCGGCTGCCGGAGGGCCGACTCCTCTACCGAGTTCTAAACGCAATCCGTCTCCGCCCCGTTCGACGCAGCGTGGAGGTCGGCCTGCAGCCGCCTATCGAGCGCTTCCATCTGCTCCACGGTCGGGTGCGGGCAGAGCGGCGTGCAGCTGCAGGGGACCACCGCCTGCGACCCGTCGGAGATTTCGCGGCGCCTGGCCTGCAGGACCTTCCGGTAGCTCCCCTCGTCGCCGCGGGCGGCGGCCAGGATCCAGCATCCCGCAACCGGCTCGCTCATCAGACCTGCTGAATGCGCCTCACTGGAAAAAGGGGGCGCCAGCGCCTCGCTCGCCGGACTTTGATGCACCGGATCATGCCGGGTCTCATCCCGCGAGAGCGAGGATGTCAACTGTGCGGAGGTCGAGCACGTCATTCCTCCGCAGCGGCGGCTCACTCAACCCCCGATGCTGAGCCAGGAATGGCCGGTACCTGCAACCCTGCCAGTACATCTGATCCCCTAGTCGCGCAGGCAGCAGCCGCCGATGCAGGTGAAGCCGGGGGCGCAGTCCTGGTTGCCCGAGCAAGAATAGGCGATCCCGGTTCCTCCCGAATATCCGGAAAAGCAGGGCTCGGTTATGGGACCGTACGGGTCGGTGCCCGCGGGGCCCTTGATGACGACCCTCTGGTAGACGGCCAGGAAGCCTCCGACGATGACCCAGATGTGCGCCCCCGTGAAGGGGTTGTCGCTGCCAACGACTGGCGGAGTGGAGAGGTGGAACCCTTCAACCTTCTGACTTCCCTCCTCGCCCGACTGGGCCTCTTCCAGGGTCGCGTGCAGGTCGTTCGGGTTTTCGCGATTCGTTCTGAACTGCAGGGTGACGGAGTCGACCTTCCATCCGTTCTTCAGAGTGAAACCCCGGAAGGCCTCGGGGTCCGCCTTGCCGCCCGTACCGAGCAGTTGAAAAAGGAACGACCCGTAGGAGGGGCAGTCCGCCACGAACAGGACCCCGGGCTGGCCCATGCCATAGGTCAGGGCACGCTTCGCGTCCCCTTGCCCCAACCGGGCGCATGTTCCCGGGAGGGGTGCCCCATCAACGAATGTCGCGCCGCTCCGCCCTGCCATCTGGTAGTCGAGATCCTGGGTCGCGTAGAGCGTGAGGTCGATGGACCGGCAGTTGTTCGCGCGCTCCTCCTCCGACTCTCCCAAGGTGTTCGTGGGGTCCACACAGCCGGTGATAATGTCCATGCCTATCTTTGCCACGAAGCTGTATGACCGTTCGGCGAAGCCGCCACTCGGGATGTCGACGTAGTCCCGGAAGAGCGAAGCGAGCGGCGCCACGTTGGGGATGTTGACGTCCACCATCACATGGTGCAGGTCGGCGTTCGATTTGTTGTGGACCTTGATTCGTACGGTAACCACGGTGCCGGTGCCCGGTACCGGAGCCGGATGCGAGCTCACCAGTTCTGTCACCTCGACCTGGTCGCACCCGGCGCAGAGAGCGACGGCGAGGGTGAGCACCGCGGCTTTCAGGATCGTCAATGAGCGGCCGCACAAAAGGTCTTGCATCTGCGGTGTCCTCCCTTGTTCGGGATCTTCGCTGCTTCGACGTCCAACCCGCCGAACATCACGAGCCTCGGCGAACACGTTGGCGAGAAGGTGCTGCCGGACGAGATGGCCTCTGAAGCGGTCCTGCCGGTCCGCCAACCGCCACGCCCCACTCTGCTCGGGACGCACGATCCTGCGGCCGGGAACGGCCGACGGACCTTCTGCACTCCCCCGGCGCCCGCGGCGCGATGACCCAGACGCGTGCCATGAAACAAGTCTTCCCCCCCGTTAACGCTGAAATAATGATGGTACTCCTGCGGGCCGCCCTGTCAACGCCTGTGACGGGGATTTACGGCATGGCTCGCCAAGAAAGGCCGTGCTCCGACCGGTGTGTGCACCGAGGGTCCGGGCGAACCTCCGTGCCGCCGCCCTTGGACGTGCCCCGGGGTCGAACCCCATCGCAGCGCACACCCGAGATGCCACATCCGCGCGGTGGAGGGTTTAACATTGTGGCACGTGAAAGAGCCTGGAGCAGGTCACTGCCCCTCCGTACCGCACAGGCCGGCGCCGGCCGCTCGGCCCGAGGGGAGCGGTCCGCCTCGCCTCGTGCACGAGGTGGATCTCTGATGTGCGGGGTTGTCGCGATCTTTGCCTTCGACCCGCGGGCGGGGCAGGTGGACCGTCAGGAACTGCGCGCCATCCGCGACGCGATGACCGCACGCGGCCCCGACGGCTCCGGCGAATGGGCCTCACCCGACGGGCGCGTCGCGCTTGGCCACCGCCGTCTCGCCATCATCGACCTCTCCGACGCAGCCGCCCAGCCGATGCTCTCGGAGAGTGGCGACCACGCCATCGTCTTCAACGGCGAGATCTACAACTACCGCGAGCTGCGGGCCTCGCTCGAAGCCGAGGGCCACCGCTTCCGCACCCACTCCGACACCGAGGTGCTGCTCGAGCTTTACAAGTCCAAGGGTGCCGGGATGCTGCCCCATCTGCGGGGGATGTTCGCGTTCGCGCTCTGGGACGGGCCCAACCGCCGGATGCTCATGGCGCGCGACCTGTACGGCGTCAAGCCGCTCTACTTCGCCGCCGACGGCGGCACCGTACGCGTGGCCTCGCAGGTGAAGGCGCTGCTCGCCGGCGGCCGCGTGTCGCGGCGGCAGGATCCGGCCGGGGTCGCGGGTTTCTTCCTCCGCGGGGTCGTTCCCGAGCCGTTCACCCTCTACCGGGCCATCCGATCCGTTCCCGCCGGTTCGTTCGCCTGGGTTGACGAGCGCGGCGTGAGCGAGCCGGAGTGGTTCGCTTCGATCCCCGGTATCCTCGCCGACGCGGTCGAGAACGCGCCGCAGCGCACCGAGGAGGAGCTCCGGGACGGGTTCCGTCACGCGTTCCTCGACACGATCCGTTACCACCTCGTGTCGGACGTCCGGGTAGGGGTGTTCCTCTCCTCCGGGCGCGATTCGACCTCGATGGTGGCGCTCGCCCGCGAGGTCGGGGCGACCGACCTCAAGACCGTCACCATCACCTTCCCGGGCTACCGGGGCACCCACCGCGATGAGTCACCCCTGGCCGAGGAGGTCGCTCGCCAGTTCCGCACCGACCACTCGACCGTGACGATCACCAAGGACGAGTTCTTCACCGAGTTTCCGCGCATGATCGAGGCGATGGACCAGCCCACGGTGGACGGCCTCAACTCGTACGTGGTGAGCTGGGCGGCGGCCCGGTGCGGCCTCAAGGTGGCGCTGTCCGGCACCGGCGGCGACGAGCTGCTTGCCGGTTACCGCACGTATCGCAAGGTTCCCCGGATGGTGCAGCTGGCGCGACTGCCCTCCAAGGTGCCGCTGCTTCCCGAGGCCGTGCACCGCACGTACCTCGCGCTGACCCCGAAGAAGAGCCGGCACATCAGCCAGAAGCATGGGGCCATCCTGAAGTACGGCGGCAGCTATGCCGGCGCCTACTTCCTCAAGCGAGCCGTCTTCATGCCGTGGGACTTGCCCGGGATCATGGGACCGGAAGCGGCCAGGGAGGGGCTCGAGCGGCTGGACATCCTTGGCCTGATCGGCAAGGCGCTGACGCCCGATCCGCACCAGCCCTTCGCCCGCATGGTAGCGCTCGAGTCGTGCCTGTACTTGCGCGACAAGCTGCTGCGCGACCACGACTGGGCGAGCATGGCCCACTCGCTCGAGGTGCGGGTGCCGTTCGTGGAGCACCACTTGCTGCGCGAGGTGGCGCCGCTGCTCGTGCACTCCTGCGGCGACCGCAAGCTCTACCTGGCCAGGAGCCCGTCCACGCCCCTGCCCGAAGCCGTCTTCAAACGACCCAAGACCGGCTTCATCGTGCCGACAAGACAGTGGCTGCTGGGTGGGGAGCGCGGCACCAAGGGCGAGGAGTTCGGCTGGCGCGGCTGGGCCCGCCGCCTCTACGACATGGCGTTCCGCCCCGAGGTCGGGATCTGAGCCCAAAGCGCGTCCGCACACCCATGAGTGCGGGACCCGCACGCCACGCGAGTTCCGCCCCGGGCGGCATCAGCGTGGGGTCGCCGCGCCCGGCACAGACGGACCGAGGAGCTCACGCAGGTAGGAGACGTAGCGCTCGCCGAACCTGGTGAGGTCGTAGTCGATCGCACGGGCGCGGGCGGCTGCTCCCATCCGCCGGCGCAGGCTGACGTCGCCGCACAGGCGGAGGAGCGCCGCGTGCCAGTCCTCGGGCGTGGCGGCCCACAGTCCGGAGCCGCCGTCCTGGACCACCTCTCGGTTTGCCCCGACCGGAGACGCCACCGCAGGCAGTCCGGCAGCCGCGTACTGGATGCACCGGTATCCGGCCTTGCCCCTCGTCCACACATCGTCGGCGAGCGGGGCGAGTCCAACGTCGCAGTCGGCGAGCGCTGGGCCCTCGACGGCCTCGGACCACGGGACGAGGCGGCACGGCACACCCGGCATGTCAGGCAGCCGATCGGAGATCACGTGGATCTCGTAGTCCACGCCCTCGGTCCTCAGGCGCTGGAAAACCGGGGTGAGGTCCTCGAGATAGCGGAGGTTGCTCCCCCAGCCGATCCAGGCGAGGCGCACGCGGTCCCTCCCCGGCAACGGCGCCACGGGGTAGGAGGCCAGGTCCACCGGCGTCGGCAGCACCACGAGCCGTCCGGCGGTGTCCCCGATGAGCTCGGCAAGTGATCGGGAGCCCGCAACCACCAGCCGGCAGGACGCCGCCATGCTCCGGAAGCGCCGCCGGCGCCAGGCCGCCTCGGAGGACCGGTCGCCGGGCCTCCGCAGTCGCCTGAACATGATAGCGTCGTCCACGTCGAGCACCCAGGACCGGCACAGCCAGCGCACGAAGGCGCGCTCGCCAGCCAGCAGCTTGACCTGCTGGAACACCAGCAGGTCGCTGGAGCGCCACCCCCTCGCGAGCCGGGCGACCCGCAACCACTCGCGCCCGCGCCCGAACGAGAGCACGCGCACGTCCATGCCGCCCGCCTCCAGCAGCGGCCGCAACGCCGTCATGCGCAGGCGAAACGAAGGGACGCTGGGGTCGTTCGAGACGAGGCTCACGACCGGTCGTCGAGGCCGGTGCGGTGACACCGCGGCTCCGGCAGGCATCGGAGACGTCGCCGGGCCGGGGCGAGCCGGATTGTCCGATCCGGGCATGCAGCTCCCTCGCCACGGAGTATGACGGAACCAAAAGGGCCCGGTAAACACCGGCAGGAGTAGCATGCCGCGTGGTGCGATCGCCGGGGCCGGGGATTTGAGGCCACGCGGGTCTGGAGGTGCGTGCCGTGCCGATGAAGCCATCGTTGCTGCTCGCAGTTCTTGCGCTCGCTCTCGGAGCCGTTGCGCAGGAAAGCCCAACCCGGGTGGACGAGGCAACCCTGACACCCGTGAAGATCCTGCTGGAAATGGAAAAGGTCTACGCCGGGTGCCGGGGCTACCGGGATACCGGGGTGGTGAAGACGGCGACGCTCACCGAGGGCGGCCGAGCGGGCAGCGAACGACCGTTCACCACGGCGTTCGTACGCCCCGACCGTTTCCGCTTCCAGTTCACCGACCCGGGGCTGGGCGAACGCTCGTCCCGCTACATCGTGTGGACGGACGGCACCGAGGTGCGCTCCTGGTGGGACGCGAAACCGGGGGTCCGCCGGCCCGAGTCGCTGCAGGCGGCGCTGGGCATCGCCGCCGGCATCTCGGGCGGCTCCTCGGTTCGTGTCCCGGGCCTGCTCCTGCCCAAGGCCGTGGGCGAAGGCGCCCCCCTCATCGGCGCGGAGCGGATCGAGGACGGGGTGGATCGCGGCGTGCCCTGCTTCCGCATCAGGGGAAGGAGCCGCAAGACCCCTTACGCGCTCACGATGGGGGGGAAACCCGTCACCGTGCAGGACGAGAGCGTCACCCTCTGGATCGACCGGGCCACATTCCTCCTGCGCAAGGTGGAGGAGATGAGGACGTTCGACACCTATCGCTCCGAGAGCACCACCACCTACACGCCTGAGATCAACGTGGAGATCCCTGCCGCGCAACTCGAGTTCAACGTGCCGGAAGGGCCGTAGCTAGGCCCGCGTCACGGGCGGTGGAGAACGCCTTTCCATTGAACCGTTTCTCAAATTGCTGGGAGGTTTGGCCATGACCCTCTTGACAAGGGAACCTCACCGTTACATATTATCCGCCGCGCGGGAGGAGGGCTGGGAACTGGAACGGTACGAGGGCAATGCCGGGCAGGGCGCAAAGGGGTCAATGCCTGGTCCTCGCCGGTCTCCAGGCCAGATGTCGAAAACGGGAGGCGAAGCACCCGCAAGCGTTTTGAGGCAGCGGAACGCCAACGAGTTGACGGTAGGGTGCGGGCCAAGCCTCCACGGTTGACCTGGACCTTTCTCAGCAAGACATCCGCTTGGCGCCAGTTGGAGGAAATCTCTTATGCGCAAAGTCGCTGTTGCCCCAATCGTGCTGACCATGGTTGCGGCGGTGCTCCTAAGCAGCTGCGACACGCTGCGTGCCCGCATGGAGCTCAACAAGGGCAACACCTACTACAAGAACGAGAAGTACCAGGATGCCCTGATCCAATTCCAGAAGGGGGTGGCGCTCGACCCCAGCCTGAAGTTCGCCTGGCGCTCGGTGGCCCTTTGCGCGATGGTCCTGTACCGCCCAGGCACGGACACGCCGGAGAACAAGCGCTACTTCCAGACCGCGATTGATGCCTTCAAGAAGTACCTGGATGCCTTCCCGCAGGACCTAAAGGCCCAGGACTTCCTGATCGCGACCTACGTCAACGCCAACCAGTACGAGGAGGTTCTCAAGTACCTCCAGGACGACCTCAAGAAGCGCCCCGGCGAGCTCAAGGCCCACAAGAACATCGTCTCCATCTACCTCCGCACCCAGAGGATCAAAGAGGCGCACGATTGGATCGTCAAACACATCCCCAACGCGGATGCGGAGCCCTACTACCTGGTCTCCGTGTACTGCTGGGACAAGGCCTACCGTGATCCTACGATCTCACCGGAGCAGCGCAACGAGTACGTGGAGCTCGGCCTGTCGGCGGCCGCCCAGGCGCTGAAGATGCAGCCTGAGTACTTCGACGCGATGATCTACACCAACCTGCTGTACCGCGAGAAGGCCAAGCTCCAGAAGGACGACAAGCTCAGGCAGGAGTACTTCGACAAGGCCGAAGGGTACCGCGCCCAGGCCCTGGCGCTGCGCGAGAAGCTCAAGAAGCAGACCTCGCTGTCAAAGTCGTAACCGGGGGAGCCATGTTCGAGAATAGCCTAATCATATCGAGGAGACAGGAACGCAGCAAGCTGTTGCTGCTGGCCCTGCCGATCGCGCTGGGCATCCACGTGCTGGCACTCGGCAGCTACGTGGTTGCGCAGATGTGGGCGGTGCCCGAGGTTCCAGAGCCTCCCATCCAGGTGAGCTTCTACCAGGCTCCACCGCCTCCGCCGCCGCCTCCGCCGCCGCCGAAGCCGGCCGCGCCCAAGCCGGTGCTCCCGCAGCCGGTTCCACCGACCGCCCCGGTCGTCCAGCCGGTCACCATCCCCGAAAAACCAGCGATGCCCGGCCAGGGCGAGGGGGGCGTGGAGGGCGGCGTCGAGGGCGGCGTCGAGGGCGGTGTGGCCGGTGGCATCCCAGGCGGCGTTCCGGGTGGCGTCGTGGGCGGCGTCCCCGGCGGTGTGGTGGACGAGCCCCCGATCCGCATCGGCGGCGAGGTTGTGGCGCCCGAGTTGATCACGCGCGTTCAGCCCGTGTACCCCGAGATCGCCCGCAAGGCCCGCGTCCAGGGCGTGGTCATCATCGAGGCGATCATTGACAAGCAGGGCAACGTGACCGATGCCCGCGTGCTGCGCGGCCTGCCCATGGGCGTCGCCGAGGCAGCCACGACCGCAATCCAAAGGTGGAAGTACAGGCCGGCGATGCTCAACGGCAGACCGGTGAGCGTGTATCTGACTGTGACCGTGACGTTTACCTTGCAATAGGCCTTCAGGCCGAGAGAATAGGAGGAAACCCTAATGGAATTCGGACCCGTAGCACTGTGGCAGTCGATGGGCGGCATCGCCAAGCTGGTCTGCCTCATCCTGGCGGTCCTGTCGATCTACTCGTTGACGCTGTCCGGTGAGCGCTGGTGGAGGTACCGGCAGGCCAAGAAGCAGTCGCTCCAGTTCGCCCTGCTCACCACCCAGTACCTCAAGCAGAACCGCCCCCAGGACGCGATCGCGGCGTCCAAGAAGTTCAAGTCAAGCCATCTCGCGAAGGTGGTTGCGGCCGGTCTGCTCGAGTTCATGGTCGAGGAGCAGAACAGCCCGCTCACCGGCTATGACGTCATTGAGGCCGCTCGCCGCGCCATCGAGCGCGCGACCCTCATGACCACGGCCGACTTCAAGCGCGGGCTGGGCGGCCTCGCCACCATCGGCGCCACGGCACCGTTCATCGGCCTGTTCGGGACGGTCGTCGGCATCATCAACGCGTTCCGCGGCATGGCCATCACCGGGTCGGGCGGTCTGGGCGCGGTGTCGGCCGGTATCGCCGAAGCGCTGGTCACCACCGCCCTCGGTCTGTTCGTCGCCATCCCGGCCGTGTGGCTCTACAACTACCTCCTGAACCAGGTCGAGCGCTTCCAGGTCGAGATGGCGAACTCCTCTTCGGAGTTGATCGACTTCTTCATCAAGAAGCACGGAGGAAGCGATGCAATCGGCTCGGCGGCACGCTAGGGAGCACAGCGGCCCGAAGGTCGAGAGCGCCGGCTCGGTCCAGTCGGACATCAACGTCACTCCGCTGGTGGACGTCTGCCTGGTGCTGCTGATCATCTTCATGGTGGTCACCCCCCTGCTGCAGTCCGGTGTCCCGGTGCTTCTGCCCGAGACCAACAGCCCAGAGAAGTACCCAGAGGGCCAGAAGCAGGTCAAGATCGCGATCCAGGAAGACGGCAAGATATTCATCGGCCAGGACTGGATCCCCACCAAGGCCGAGCTCATCAGGCGCATGGATGACATGCTGAAGGCGGACCCGCAAAAGGAAGTCGTCATCAAGGCGGACCGCCGCCTGAAGTACAGGGACGTCCGTGAGGTGATGAAGGCCCTCAACGAGGCCGGGTTCACAAGGGTCGGCCTGATCACTACGAAGAAGGGGGCGATGTAGGACGTTGGCCCGCCTTGCTTCTGCTGAAGGAGAAACGCCATGGCAATGACCGGCGGCAAGATGGGGGACATGAAGAGTGACATCAACATCACTCCCCTCGTGGACGTGGTGCTGGTGCTGCTCATCATCTTCATGGTCGTCACGCCGTTGCTGCAGCGGGGGTACGAGACCAAGGTCCCGCCCAAGGTGCAGACCACGACGCCACCCCCGATGACTGACCAGATCGTCGTCCGTCTCAGCGATGACGGCTACATGTTCATCAACAGGGAGCAGTACACGGAGAGGGACTTCCTCGCCAAGCTCGATGAGGTCACAAAGGGGCGCGAGAACAAGATCGTCTTCCTCGCCGCCGATGGGACCCTCCCGTACGACAAGGTGGCACGGTTCATCGACATGTGCGACGTACACGGCGCCAAGAACATCGGCATCGTGCTCGAGGATCTGAACCCCACGGCCACCGCGGGCGAAGCACCCAAGTAACGGGCTCGATTCACGTCTGAGCCCGTGCCCGTGCGAGGAGTTGCACTCCTTCCGGGCACGGGCTCTTGCCTTGTACGAACGGGGTGAGTTGCTCCCGGACACGGATGCCCATAAGCTCGGGAGCGTGGGCTCCCGCACCGCCGGCCTGTTGCTCCTCGTAGGTCTCGTAGTCGGTGAACTGGTAGTGCTCTACCAGGGCGTCTTCCTCAGAGACGAGGTGCTCAGCTCGTCGGCCCTCGCCTACGGCATGGCCCCGTGGAAGGGCCACATGCCTCCCACGCCACGCCCGCTGCGCGGGAACCCGGTGCTCTCGGACGACCTGGCCCTCTTCACGCCCTGGGACGAGGCGACCCGCGCGGCCCTCCGGAGCGGCTCCGCCCCGCTGTGGAACCCCGGCTCCGGCTGCGGCATGCCCTTGCTCGCCAACAACCAGTCCGCGGTGCTCGCCCCGACCCAGCTCGTGCGCCTCGTCTGGGACTCGCCACGCGCCCGGACCGCCGGGCTGCTCCTCAAGGTGCTGCTTGCAGGCGTCGGGATGTTCCTTCTCCTCGCCCGCTGGGGCCTCCCGCCCGCGGCCGCGCTGCTCGGGGGCCTGGCCTGGGCCAACGCCGCAGGCATCACGGTCTGGCTCCTCTACCCCCTCGCCGAGACCGCGGCGTGGTTTCCCTGGGTCATCCTCGGCCTCTCGCAGCTGCTGGGCGTCGGTGGACCCGCAGCGCCCTTCGGCGCCATCACCTTCGCCCTTGCAGGCGCGGCCCTCCTTCTCGCCGGGCACCTCCCGACCGCGGTGCAGCTCCTCGCCGCCGCCGCCGCCGGGACGGTGACCATGGCCTTCCTCCGGCGCGGGGCGCGGCGACGGCTGCCGGCCACGGCGGCCGCGGCGATCGCAGCCTGCTTGCTGGCGGCCCCCCAAGTGCTGCCCACGACCGCCTACGTCCTGCACTCGCACGCGCGGGAGACGCGCGGGGCGGGCACGCCCTCGGCCGCCCAGCACCTCCCGGCGAACGCCGCCTGGAGCTGGCTGGTGCCGCGCGGTTTTGGCTCGCCCGAGCGCGAGGGCTACCGGGGGCCGCTGAACTTCAACGAGGCGACCGCATCGGTGGGCATCGCCGCGCTTTTCCTTGCCCTGCTCGTCCCCTTCTTCGGCCTCGGGCGGCGCGAGAAGGCCCTCCTGGCCATGGTGGCCGCCTCGGCGGCCGTGGCGTACGGGCTCCCGCCGCTCCCCTGGCTTGCAGGACGCATCCCGTTGTTGAAGTGGGCCGCCGGCCAGCGATGGCTCGTCCTGGCCCAGTTCGGGGTGGCGGCCCTTGCCGCGATCGCCGTTGCGAGGCTCGGCCGGGTCAGCAGAGGGCGCCTGCTGCTGGCGACGGCGGGCATCGGGCTGCCCCTCCTGCTGCTCGTCGCCCTCCACCCCGCCCTGAGAAGCGACGAGGGCGCAGGGTCCGTGCTGGCGGCCCGTGCAGTGATCCTGGCCGCCTGCGAGATCCTCGCGGTGGGCGCAGCCCTGGCCGTCGCCGCCGCGGGCCAGCCCCGGGTGGCTGTTCCCTTCCTCGTTCTGATCATGACGGCCTCGGGCCTCGCCCTCGCCTGGGGGTTCAACCCGACCATCCCGATGAGCGCCATCCCGGGGCCCACGGGAGAGACCCGTCGACTGGACGCCTTGCGGCAGGGGGGCCGCGTGCTGCCGGTCGGCTGGGTCCTTCGTCCCAACACCGGGCTCCTGGCCGGGCTGCCGACGGTCACGGGCGTGGACGACCTCGTCCCCGAACGCTACACGCAGTTTGCACGCTGGGCCGGCCTGGACGCGTGGGACGCGGCCCGCCCCCTCGAGATCGCGTCCACCGCCCTGATCCGCCGCGCCGGCGCCACTATCGTGCTGGCCGACCGCCCCGTTTCCGGTGCCGGCCTCCTCCCGATAGCGGAATTCCAGGGTCCATCTCTGTGGGCAGCCAGGGTGGAAGGCGCCCACGCCCTGGTCGCGTGGTACCCGGCGGCCATCCCGGCAGACGGTGCCGAGCGGGCGTTCGCCACGCTCGCCCGCACACGTGTGGTGGACGAGAACACGGTGCTGGTTGAGGGTCAAGCCGGGCCGCTGCCCTCGGCTCCGGGGCTCGCCCAGCCGTTGCGCTGCGAGCGGCCCGACCCGAACCGGGTCCTCATCGAGAGCAACCAGCGGCGCGCAGGGGTGCTCGCCTTCCGCGAGGCTGCGGACCCGGGGTGGCGCGTGAGGGTGGATGGCACCGAGAGCCGGCCGCTGACGGTGGACGGCATGTTCCTCGGCGTGCTGCTGAGGGCCGGGCCCCACCGCGTGGTGTTCGAGTACCGACCGCCCGAGTGGCGCCTCGGCTGGCTCTTGTCCGCGCTCGGGGGGGTCTGGGTCGTGGGCTTCGCCGTCCTTGCCTCGCGGCGCCGGCAAGGTGCGGGGGGTGAGGCTGTTGTATCATCCCCGCATGGGGTCTCCCCTGAGAATCGCGCTGGGCGCTGACCACGGCGGGTTCGAGCTCAAGCAACAGCTGGTCGACTACGTCGCCTCCCTCGGACACACGGCGCAGGACTGCGGCACGCACGGGAAGGACCCCGTGGACTACCCCCGGATCGCGGCCGAGGTGGCGACCCGGGTGGCCTCCGGCCAGGCCGACTTCGGCATCATGGTGGACGGCGCCGGCATCGGCTCCGCAATGGCCGCCAACAAGGTGCCCGGCGTCCTCGCCGCGGCCTGCCACAACGAGGCGCTGGCGCGCAGCAGCCGCGAGCACAACGACGCCAACGTGCTGACGCTGGGCGCCGGCCAGGTGGACGCCGAGCTCGCCAGGAGGATCGTCGCGATCTTCCTGAGCACCGAGTGCACGGTGGATCGCCACAAGGCGCGGGTTCGCATGATTCGCGAACTCGAGAGGGGGGTACCCGGCGGCGCCCGCACCGAGGGCGGCCCGATTGCCCCTTCCGACGTCGACCGGATCGTGGAACGGGTCAAGCAGCTCCTCGGCAACGTCGGCGACCCGCTCCCGCCGGTCATTCCGTCCGAGCAACTTGCCAAGCTGATCGACCACACGATGCTGCGCCCCGAGGCGACCAGCGCCGACATCCAGAAGCTGTGCGAGGAGGCACGCCGGTGCGGGTTCTTCTCGGTGTGCGTGAACCCCTCCTACGTGGCCGAGGCGAAGGCGCTGCTGCGCGGGAGCCCGGTGAAGGTGTGCTGCGTGGTGGGCTTCCCGCTCGGCGCGCAGCCGCCTGAGACCAAGGGTCTCGAGGCACGGAGGGCGATCCGGGAGGGCGCGCAGGAAATCGACATGGTGATCAACATCGGCGCGCTCAAGAGCGGGGACGACGCGCTGGTTCGCAAGGACATCCGCGGCGTGGTCGAGATCTGCAAGGAAGGCCGGGCCCTGTCCAAGGTAATCCTCGAGACCGCCCTCCTCACCGACGACGAAAAGGTCCGCGGCTGCGAGCTGGCCATGAAGGCGGGCGCCGACTACGTCAAGACCTCGACGGGGTTCTCGAGCCGCGGCGCCACCGTCGAGGACGTCGCGCTCATGAGCCGCACCGTGGCTCCCCGGAAGCTGGGCGTGAAGGCCGCGGGCGGGATCAGGACCTACGCGGACGTGGTCAGGATGATCCAGGCGGGGGCGACCCGGGTCGGGTGCAGCAGCAGCGTCAAGATCATGGAAGAGGCGGCCGCGCTGGTCGCGCGGAAGGGGTAGACCGATGGCGGAGCTCCGTTGCTACGTCTTCCTGGACAGCCTGCAGCCCAAGTTTGCCTCGTTTCTCGGCAGCGTCGCGCAGGGTTTCCTCCCCACACCGGGGCAGGCGTCCCTCTTCGTCGAGATCGCGCCGGGCATGGACATCATGCACGTGACCGACGTGGCCCTCAAGGCCACCGACGTCCGTCCGGGGATGTTGATCATCGAGCGTCTCTACGGGATGCTCGAGATCCACGCCGACTCGCAAGCCGACGTGAGGCAGGCCGGGCGGGCGATCCTAGCCGCCCTGAACCTCAACGAGGAGGACCGCATCAGACCGAAGGTCGCCGCGAGTCAGGTCGTGCGCAACATCTCGCCGTACCACACGCAGCTCATCAACCGCTCGCGGCACGGGGACATGATCCTCCCCGGCCAGACCCTGTACGTGCTGGAGGTCGCACCGGCCGGGTACGCCGCGGTTGCCGCCAACGAGGCCGAGAAGGCCGCCGAGATCAACGTCCTCGAGGTTCGCGCCTTCGGCAGCTTCGGGCGCGTCTACCTGGGCGGCGAGGAGAGGGACATCGACGTCGGTTACCGTGCGGCCGAGCAGGCGATCGCCGACATCAAGGGACGGGACGCGAAGATCGCAGGTGGGTAAGCGCTTGTTCACCCCGCGCGTGGCGCGCGACAAACGCAGAGAGGGAGGGCAGAAATGACGGAAGCGTTGGGCATGATCGAGACGAGGTCGTTTCCAGCGGCGGTCGAGGCTGCCGACGCGGCGGTCAAGGCGGCCAAGGTGGAGCTGGCGTCCTACGAGAAGACCGGCGGCGGGTATGTGTCCATCATCGTGAGGGGCGACGTGGCCGCCGTGAAGGCGGCCTGCGACGCGGGCCAGGTGGCTGCCGGCCGGGTCGGCGAGGTGGTCGCGGTGCACGTCATTGCCCGCCCGCACGTCAACGTGGACGCTGTCATGCCGCTCGGGCGCAACGCCGTCGCCAAGGCGACCAAGAAGTAGCCGCCTGCCCGGGTGAGGGGACATCACACCCGGAGGCAGAGCTCGGAGAGGCACGCCCATGCAGCTCGCCAAAGTGGTCGGAACCGTCGTCGCAAGCCAGAAGGAGACCAGCCTCGAGGGCATCAAGCTGCTCCTCGTCCGCCCGGTGGACGAGGAGGGCCATGAGACCGGGAACCACCTCGTCGCGGCCGATGCGGTCGGGGCGGGTCCCGATGAGCTGGTCCTCGTAGCCTCCGGGAGTTCGGCTCGCCAGACACGACTCACCGACAAACGGCCGGTGGACGCGGTGATCATGGCGATCGTGGATACGTGGAGCATCGGCGGAGTCACCAAGTACAAGAAATGAGAGAACAGGGGCTAGGGGACAGGGATCAGTGAGAACAGCCTACGCCGCCAGCACAGCTCTCCTACGACTCGGGGTCCTGTCCCCTGTCCTCTGTCCCCTATGCCCTGTCATGCGAGCGGAGCGAGCATGACCAGGCTCACCGAGCAGGAAATCGAGGCCATCGCCCGCAGGATCGCGGCCGACCTCCACAGCCAGGCACGGGAAGGCGCTGCGGCGCCGCGCCGGTCCTCGGCGGACCCCGAGCTCGGGATCTTCGCCACGGTGGACGAGGCGGTGGAGGCGGCGCGGCGGGCCCAACCGGCGTTTGTCGCCCTGCCGTTGAAGGTCCGGGCAAAGATCATCGAGAGCATCCGGCAGACGATGCTGGAGAACAACGAGGCGCTTGCCCGCGCAGCCCACGAGGAAACCGGCCTGGGGCGGGTCGAGGACAAGGTCGTCAAGAACCACCTCGTGACCACCAAGACGGCCGGGCTCGAGGAGCTGTACCCACACTCCGTCACCGGCGACCACGGCCTGACCCTCGTGGAGCCCGCGCCGTTCGGGGTGATCGGCGCCATCACCCCGGTCACGAACCCGACCTCGACCATCATCTGCAACGCCATCGGCATGCTGGCCGCCGGAAACTCCGTGGTCTTCAACGTGCACCCCCTGGCCAAGCGCTGCTCGATGCAGGCGGTGGCCCTCCTGAACAAGGCGATCACGGCCGCGGGCGGGCCGGCCAACGTGGTGACCTGCCTCGCCGAGCCGACCATCGAGAGCGCGCAGCAGGTCATGCGCCACCCCGCCGTGCGCCTGGTCGTGGTGACGGGAGGGGGCGCGGTCGTGAAGGCCGCGATGTCCTCCGGCAAGCGCGCCATCTGCGCCGGGCCCGGCAACCCGCCGGTCGTGGTGGACGAGACCGCCAACATCGACAAGGCCGGGCGCGACATCGTGCTGGGCGCGTCCACCGACAACAACATCATCTGCACCGACGAGAAGGAGGTCATCTGCGTCGCCATGGTCGCCGACGGGCTCATCAAGGCCATGACGCGCAACGGCGCGGTGCTGATCGACCGGACGCACCTTGCTGAGCTCGAGAAGGTCATCTTCACCGAGCTGCACGGCCCCCGGAAGCCGGCGCAGGTCAACAAGGACCTCATCGGAAAGAACGCCGACGTCATCCTGTCCCGGATCGGCATGAGCGTCCCGCCGTCGGTGCGCCTCGGCATCGTGGAGGTCGACCAGGACCACCCCTTGCTCTGGACCGAGCAGATGATGCCGATCCTGCCTGTCTGCCGCGTCCCCTCGGCCGATGCCGCCATCGACCTTGCGGTTGTGGTCGAGGGCGGCAACCGCCACACCGCGGTCATGCACTCCAAGAACCTCGACAACCTGTCGCGCATGGCCAAGGAGTGCGACTGCAGCATCTTCGTCAAGAACGGACGCTCCCAGGCCGGCCTCGGCCTCGACGGTGAGGGCACCTGCTCGTTCACAATCGCGAGCCCGACCGGCGAGGGCATGACCGGCCCGAGGTCGTTCTCCCGCTTCCGACGCTGTGTGCTCGTGGACCACTTCAGGATCACATGATGAAAAAGCACCCTGCCATCGCCGTGCTGGAGTTCAAGGACATCGCGGTCGGGATGGTCGCCACCGACGCGATGCTCAAGAAGTCGCCGATCGCCTTCCTGAAGTGCGGCACGATCAGCCGCGGCCGGTACCTGACGTTGATCGGCGGCACCACGGCCTCCGTCGAGGAGGCCGTCAACGAGGGGCTCTTCTTGGGGGGCGGCAACGTGCTCGACCACGTGCTGCTGGCCGACGTCCACCCCCAGGTCTACGACGCCATCCTCGGCCGCCGCCATCCCATCGGACCAGGCTCGCTCGCCATCATCGAGACCGCCACGGTCTCCTCCAACGTGCGGGCTGCCGAGCTGGCGCTCAAGGGCACGCCGGTGGCCCTGATCGAGATCCGACTGGCGGACACCGGGCTGTCCGGGAAGGGGCTTTCCATCTACCAGGGGGAGCTGCACGACATCGAGGCGGCGGTGGACATCGCGGTGGGCTTCCTCCAGCGCACCGGCGTCGAGGTCGGGTACAAGATCATCTCCTCCCCCCACGAGGCCCTCAACAGGGAGGTGGACGCCTCCACCTACTTCGGTTCGGCGGCGCTGCTCGAGCTGGAGGGTGAGGAGGAGAGCTGATGCTGCTGGGCAGGATCATCGGGGTCGTCGTGCCGTGCGTCGTGGTCGAGGGCCTGCAGGCCACCCCGATGCTCTTCCTGCAGCCACTGGACAAGACCGGCATGCCAAAGGGCCGGCCCCTGGTTGCCGCCGACTCGACCCGCATGGCGGGCCCAGGCGAGCTTGTCTACTACGAAGGGGGGCGCGAGGCGGCGCTCGCCCTGGACCCCTGGTTCGTCCCGGTGGACCACACGATCGTCGGCATCGTGGATAACCTCCACCTCGGGGATGCCGAGGGGCAGCCATGATCATCGGCAGGGTCACCGGCGAGATCCACTCCACCATCAACCACCCCTTCTACGACTCGAAGAAGCTTCTCGTGGTCGAAAAGACCGACCCGGCCGGAAAGCCAACCGGCGACTACCTGATCGCTGTGGACGTGGTGGACGCCGGCGTGGGCGAGCCGGTCCTGGTGCTGGATGAGGGCAACGGCGCCCGCCAAGTCTTCGCCTCGGCCGACGCGCCGGTGCGCTCGGTGGTGGTGGGGATCATCGACGAGATCCGCCTCGCCTCGCGCTGACCCGCACGATCCGCTGCGCGGAACCGCTCGCCAACATTCTGCACTCCTCGCCTGAGCACAGCCGCCTCGCGGCCGCTGCTCCTTGCAGGTGGCCAGACCTGTAGCGGTGCTACATTGGGGCGCGATGGCGAATGCGACGCAGGATGAAGTCGGCCTTGGGGGGCCGCTCACGAACCGAGGCGGGGCGGAGCAGCGAACACACGGCGATCCGTGGCGCACGGCCGGCACGCCCCACGTGGTGATCGTGGGAGGAGGGTTTGCCGGCCTGTACGCCGCACGGGTCCTGAGGCGCGCGCCGGTGCAGGTCACCGTTGTGGACCGCCGCAACCACCACCTTTCTTAACCGCTCCTCTACCAGGTGGCCACCGCCGCGCTCTCCCCCAGCGACATCGCCTATCCGATCCGCGCCGTCCTCCGGCGCCAGAGAAACGCACGGGTCTGGATGGCAGAGGTAACGGCGGTCGACCTGACGGGGCGCAAGGTCGTGCTCTCCGACGGCGAGCTAGCCTACGATTTCTTGATCCTCGCGACTGGCGTGAGGCACGCCTACTTCGGACACGAGGAGTGGGAAACGCTGGCGCCCGGCCTGAAGAGCCTCGAGGACGCCTTCGAGATTCGCCGCCGCATCAGGTCCGCCTTCGAGGACGTTGAGCGCGAGACCGACGAAGGCCGGCGGCGCGAGCTGATGACCTTCGTGGTGGTGGGAGGCGGACCGACGGGCGTCGAGCTTGCCGGCGCCATCGGCGAGATCGCCTGTCACGTCCTGAGGCGTGCCTTCCGCGCCATCGACCCCTACGACGCGCGGGTGCTGCTCATCGAGGCGGGGCCGCGGATTCTGCCCTCCTTCCCCGAGGATCTCTCCGCCAAGGCCGAGAGGTCCCTCACCAGGCTGGGCGTGGAGGTCTGGACACGCACGCCCGTCACCGCGATCAAACCGGGCCGGGTGACCGCAGGAAAGCAGGTGCGAGCCGCTAACGTGTTCTGGGCGGCGGGCGTCGTCGCCTCGCCCCTGGCCGGCACCCTGGGCGTCGAGCTGGACCGGGCCGGGCGCGTGCTGGTTCAGCACGATCTGACGATCCCGCGCCACCCGGAGGCGTTTGCGGTGGGAGACATGGCGGGCCTGCCGGACGAGCGCCGAAAGCAACTCCCGGGCCTCGCGCCGGTGGCCATTCAGCAGGGGCGGCACGCGGCACGCAACATCCTGCGTGCGCTCAGTGGCCGGCGCCTCGAGGCCTTCCGGTACGCCGATCGAGGGAGCCTGGCCACGATCGGGCGTGCCGCCGCAATCGCCGATTTGGGGAAGCTCTCCTTCTCGGGCTATCTCGCCTGGCTGGCCTGGCTCTTCGTCCACATCTTCTGGCTGATCGGCTTCCGCAACCGGTTCGTCGTCCTCTTCGAGTAGGCCAGGGCCTACCTCACCTACCAGCGCGCGGTCCGGCTGATCACGGGAGACCGGAGAACGGGTTAGTGCGCGGCGGTTCGCGCGCCCACTGCGGAGAGCAGCTCGCGCAGGAAGGCGGCCGCCCGATCGTGGATGCCCGGGGCCTCGCTCTCGCGCGGCCCGGCCACATTCAGCACACGAATCTCGTTCTCATGCAGCCATGCCCGCACCCGCACGACATCCGCACCGGCATCGAGGTCCACGACAAGAACGGGCCGGGCCGCACGGCGGGCCAGCGACACCGTGAGGGCCGTGCCACCGCGCGGCGCGCCCGGGGTGAGGACCAGCGTCCCGTCGGAGTCCCGCACGTTCCAGGCCGTGCGCTCCGGGTAGGCCGAAGAGAGCGTCTCGCGCAGCGGATAGCCAACCGGGATGACACCGTCCTCCGCCCGGCGACCGCGCGGACACCAGCCCCCGCAAGGGATGCCGAGCTCAATGGCGGCGTCGAGGGCGGCCCTGTCCACCCCGGTCTGCCCGCCCGATACGATCTTCCTCACCGCCACCCGCCGGCACCTCCGACTCCTAGCCCGGACTATTCACGAAGGAGCCTGCTGCGAGCGCGGATCTGGCCGCCCTGGCGGGCGTACTCGGGGCTCGGAGGGTGCCGCCGTACTGCACGAGTACGGCTCCCCTCCTCGCCCCTATGTGCGCCCACCATGACAGCCACCTCCGCGCTCTCGCTATGGCCCCTCATGAATAATCCGGGCTCGGCATGCACTCCCCGGATGTGAGACGATGATCGTAGCAGGAAACCCTGGTCCGCCAGGTGCGTACTCTGGAGCGTGAGCGAGCTGGGAGCGAGCTTCGCCTTTCCTTTTCGCCATCCCGCGTGGCTCGGGCGGATTCTCGTCGGGGCGGCCCTGGAGATCGTTCCGCTGCTGTTTGCCCTCCCGACCATCCTGAGCCTCCTGCACGTCTGGCACCGGCCCCGCTTCTCGCAGCTGGCGTTGCTGCCCGTGGCCATCATCATCGGCCTCGCCTGCCGCTTCCTCGTGCTCGGCTACCTGCGCCGGACCGCCAAGGGGATCCTGGATGGCACCGGCGGCGGGCTCCCCGCCTGGGACCGCCCGGGCGAGGACATCGTCGAGGGGCTCGGCCTCTGGCTCGTGTCCCTGGCGCTCTGCCTGCCTGCCCTCGGTGTCACCGCAGGGCTGACACTCCTGGTCATCGCCCTCACCTCTCCAGCCATGGCCTGGCTTCCCATCGTGCTGGTCGGCACGCCCGCGGCGCTGGTCACGCTCCTCTACCTCCCAGCCGGGTTGCTTGCGACCGTGGCGGAGGACCGCCTCGTGGCCGCCTTCGGCTTCGATCGCGTCACGGGAATCATCGGCCTCGCCTTCGGCCCGTACGCGCTGGCGTTCCTGATCGCCATCGGGGCCGAGATCGTCGCCCAGTTCGGCTTGCTGGTCTGCTGCGTGGGGATCTTCGCCACGCGCTTCGCCGCCCACTGCGTGGCGGTGCATGCCTTCGCAGTGGCCTACCGCCAGGGAGCATCGCCGGCACCGACCGCCCCCGGAACCCCACCCGTGGTTCCCGCGTGAGCTTTCAGGCCGCGCGCTCGTTTTGCGCGCGGGCCGGCGCGACGAAGATGGCGTAGACCACCAGGCCGACCGCCGACAGCGCGCCCATCAGCATCACGCCGCCGAAGAAAGGCACGAACTGCGGCGCGAGGCTCGCGGACACCCGGTCGGTCACGTAACGCTGGTAGAGGAACCCCGCCCACGGCCCCGCGTACAGGTTGCCCAGGAAGATCGAGAAAAACGAGTAGCCGAGGTAGACGGCGACCTGCTCGCGGGGGGCGATCGTGCCGCAGTACTCGAAGAAGCGGGCCGAACACACCATCTCGCCAACCGACCAGACGAAGATCCCGAACGCTACCACCGTTGCGGCGGGCGAGAGGGCTGGCATGATCCACGCGAGCGTGCAGACGGAGCCGCCGACCAGCATGGCCGTGAGCGTTCGCCAGCCGCGGGTGAGGTAGCTCACGACCGCCTGCAGCAACACGATGAGCAAGGCGTCGAGGGAGACGAATACCTCGGGATTGAGCCAGTGGCCGACCCACCGCGTGAGGGGCACCACCCGGTCGATGGCGGCCTCCACCGCCGGAAGGTTGGTAAAGCCGTCCACGAACAGGGGCATGAAGCCGAAGAGCACGTCCATCATCCCCCAGAAGCCCGAGAAGATCACCAGGAGCAGCACGAAGCGCCAGTTCCCGAGCACCAGCACCATGTCAGCCAGGACCCTGCCGACGCTCTTGCCCGTGCGCCGTTCCTCGGCGGTCACCGGCTCGCGGAAGGCGGCGAGGGCCTGCAGAAGCATGAGGGCGCAGGCACCGGCGGAGACCCAGAACACGTAGCGGAACTCGGTGCGGTTGCGGACCTGCGCCGCGATCACCGGTCCGATCAGCCCGCCCGCGTTGACGACCATGTAGTACAGGCCGAAGCCCACGGCGCGGGTCGTGCCCTCCTCGGTCGTGCGCGTGACGGTGCCGGAGATCGTGGGCTTGATGATCGAGCCGCCGACCGCGACCAGACCAAGTGCCACGCAGATCACGGTGAAACTCTTCGAGCTACCGAGCAGGGTATAGCCTCCGGTCAGCGTGGCGAACGCCAGGACGAGCGCCGGCTTGTACCCGAAGCGGTCGGCGAGAGCCCCCGCAAAGAGCGGCAGCAGGTAGAGGGCGCCCGAGAAGAGCCCGTAGACCGTACCGTAGAGGTCGGGACGGATGCCGATGTTCTGCACCAGGTAGATCCCCAGCACCAGCACCATCCCGTAGTACGCCAGCCGCTCGAACAGCTCCATCACGACGGCGGAGTACAGGGTGCTGGGCAGCTGCCGGAACACTCGTGGCTTCATCGGAGGTCCCTTTCGCCCCGCGTACCTACCGGGCGTTGGCCGCACGCACCGCGGCGTCGAGTACGATTCTTCCGACGGCTTCCATGTTCTTGGGGGCGATCCACCAGATCGTGTCCTCGTTGGTGTGGTAGCCGTGGTGCGGGGAGGCCCCGGTGCCGAAGAGGCTCACCGCTGGGATTCCCGCCGCCTGGAACGGACCGTGGTCCGAGCGCGCCTCCCCTTCCGAGAGGCCTGCCCTGAGGGTGATACCGGGCTCGAGCACGTCGCGGGCCTGCTCCAGCAGCTTGAAGAGGTCAGGGAAGTTCTTTCCCGCGGCCACGAAAGCGCCGCTCCCGACACCCTCCATGTCGAGGTTGAAAACCCCCACGCAGCTCTTCAGGCTTGCCGGGCGGTGCTCGACGAAGAACTTGGAGCCCAGCAGCCCCTCCTCCTCGCCGGCGAAGAACACGAACACGAGCGACCGCCGCGGGCGCGGCTGCAGGCGTGCCGCCGCGCGGGCGATCTCCAGCACGGTTGCGGAGCCCGAGGCGTTGTCGTCCGCTCCCGGCAGCAGGACGGGCCAGCTCCCACAGTGGTCCAGGTGCGCTCCCACGATCAGGTACTCGCGCGCCAGCTTCAGGTCGCTGCCCGGCAGCACCGCGACCACGTTGGCGCCCTCGCTCTGGTACGAGGGCCTTGCCTTGACCGCCAGATGCACCTTGCGGCCGGTGGCGAAACTGGCCACCCCGCCCTTTTCCAGCACGCGCTTCAGCTCCTCGAGGGTCAGCTTGGAGGAGGCCAGCAGCGCGTTGCCAATCTCCTCGGTGATGTCGGCCATCGGGAGATCGGGGATCGGAGCCCCGTTGGGGTTGGCCGCCGCGGACTCCGCGAAGAGGTAGCCGGCGGCGCCGTGGGCCCGGGCGTTGGCGGTGCGCGCCCGGTGGGAGTTGAAGTCCTTCCAGTCCCGGCCGTCCTTGGGCGCTCCCCGCACCGCCATCACGATCTTGCCCTTGACGTCGATCCTGGCGTAGTCATCGCGCCCCATCGCAGGCGCGGTAATGCCAAACCCAACGAACACCACCTCCGCCGTCGCGTCCCCCGACCCCGAGTAGAGGAGCGGCAGGAACTGCTTGAAGTACTCCAGGCGCTGGAGCTGGCCCTTGTCGTCGGCGGGCAGTACCTCCATGCTGGCGCTCTCCACGCCGGTCACGGCCACCGGGAAGCGCTGCATGTAGTCGGGGTACTCGGGCAGCGCCCTCAGGCCCGCGGCCTTCAGCTCGCCCGTTATCCACCTAGCCGCTGCCGTGTACCCCGGCGTCCCGGACAGGCGGCCGCCGAAATCGGGCTGCGCAAGCCGCTCCACGGTTGCAAATGCCGACGCCGCCGTAACGCTTGCCGTGGCCTTCTCCAGCGGGAACGGCTTGGCGGCCCCGGCGGCCACCGCATGCAGCACCACCGCAACGCACAGCGCCAGCTCTACCTGTCTCACGGGTCCCCCTCCGGCGCGGGATGCGCCAGTCACTGCTAAGGGCCCTTTGCAGGGCTCTCGATCAGCTCACGCCACCACTGCGGGAGCCCGGCGACCGACACCGACGTCTGGGTGCCCACCGCCAGGTCTCTTACTGAGATTGAGTCTTTTTGCAGTTCATCGTCCCCGACGATCGCCACCGCCCGGAACCTCTCACGGTCCGCGCGCTTGAGCGCGCCCTTGAGCGAACGGCCCGTGACCTCGACCTCCACCGGCACGCCCTCCCGGACCCACGCCCGGGCGAGCCCCAGGACTTCCTCCTGGGCGGCCTCACCGAGCGGCACCAGGTAGAGCTTCGGCTGGCTCAGGACCGATTCCCTGAAGGCATCCGGCAGGACCTCGATGAGGCGATCCTCGCCGATCGCGAAGCCGACGCCCGGGACGGCCGGCCCGCCGAGGTCGGCGATCAGCCGGTCGTAGCGGCCTCCCCCGCACAGCACGGTGTTGGCGCCGAGCGCCGGCGACACCACCTCGAAGACCGTCCGCAGGTAGTAGTCCAGCCCGCGCACCAGCCGCTCGTTGCGCGCGTACGCGATCCGCAGCCGCTTCAGGTGCGCCTCCACCCGGGCCACGTGGTCCCGTGAACCCGCCCCCGCCATCTCGTCCACCGAGGGGACGTCGGCGGCCACCGCCTGGCAGGAAGGTACCTTGCAGTCGAGGATGCGCAGGGGGTTCTCGTCCAGACGGCGCTGGCAGTCCGAGCACAGCTCCGACCGGCGGGGCGCCAGGGCGGCGCGGATCGCCTCCTGGTAGCGGAGGCGGTCCTCGGGATCCCCGAGGTTGTTGAGGTGGATCACGAGGTCGGAGAAGCCCAACCGTACGAAGAACTCGTGCATCGCCGCGATCAACTCGGCGTCGGCGAGCGGGGTATCGGCGCCGACGATCTCGAGGCCGATCTGGGAGAACTGGCGGTACCTCCCGTGCTGCATCCGCTCGTAGCGGAACATGGGCCCCAGGTAGTAGAGGCGCAGCGGGTGGCTGCGGTCGCCGAGGCCGTTCTCGATCCAGGCACGCGCCACGCCCGCGGTCCCCTCGGGGCGCAGGGTCAGCGAGCGCCCCTTGCGGTCCGGGAAGGTGTACATCTCCTTGTGGACGATGTCGGTGGCCTCGCCGACCGAGCGCACGAAGAGCTCGGTCGCCTCGAACACCGGCGTGCGGATCTCCTCGCCCCCGAACGCTCCGAAGACCTCCCGCGCGATGCGTTCCACCGCCTGCCAGAGGCGAGTCTCGGGCGGCAGCAGGTCGCGTGTGCCCCTCGGCCGCTGGATCACGCGAGCCTCGCCCAGTCGGCCGGCTCCGCGATCTCCTTCTCGTCGTCGGCCGCCAGGTAGCGGCCCTTGAGCTCCATGTAGCTGCGCACCCCGCGCCGGACGTGCTCCAGCTCTCCCGCCTCGGCCTCGCGCCTCACCCTGGCCGGCACCCCCGCGACAAGGGTCCGGGGCGGCACCACCATTCCGGGAGGGACGAGCGCCCCAGCCGCCACCACGGCCTCCTCGCCGACCACCGCCCCGTTGAGCACGGTGGCGTGCATCCCGACCAACGCCCCGCGCTCCACCCGGCAGCCGTGGAGGATGGCGGCATGCCCGACGGTGACGTCCTCCGCGACCACGGTCGGGAAATCGGGCTCGTCCACGTGAATCACCACGTTGTCCTGGATGTTGGTGCGGGCTCCGATGCGGATTTCCTTGATGTCGCCTCGGAGCACCGCGCCGTACCAGACGCTCACGTCATCGCCGAGCTCGACGTCCCCGATCACAGCGGCTGTCGAGGCCACGAACACCCGCTGGCCGCAGCGGGGTGTTTTCCCGGCAAAGGGTCGGACTTTCACCGCCATCACCTCCACTCAGGGCGGTCACGCTAACACACACAAACGTCAGGGGCAACGAGCCAGAGCCACTTGTACTTGACGTGTGCCTGTGGAAGCCGCCAGGTACGCGCGGCGTCCAAGTGGAGCAGTTCCCGCGCAATACATCTAAGCTGTGGTTTTTCAATCATTTATACCACCGCACTCGCGGCAGTGCAGGATGCATAACCCCTTGAAACAGGGGGGCTTCGCGGCGCCTACACCCCCTTTTCCGCAGAGTTTTCCGCAAAAACTGCGGAAACTTCACCCCCCCTTCACGCCCCACTCCGGAGGCGGCGTCCAGGCCCCTTTTCGCAGGAGGCGCGGGCGGTCCCCGGTGAGGTCCACCAGCGTCGAGGGAACGCCTCCCGGCGTGTCACCGCCGTCCAGGAGCAGTGCTAGGCCGTGGCCCAAGGCGGCGGCCACCTTCCCCGCGCGGGTCAGGGGGCCGCCCCCGCTGGGGTTGGCGGAGGTGACCGTAAGGGGCCCGACCACCGCCAGCAGGGCCCTCAGCAGGGCGTTGTCCGGGACCCGTACCGCAAGGCTGGCATGGCCGGCGGGGAGGGCCGCCAGTGTCGGCAGCACGACCGTCACCGGGCCGGGCCAGACGGCCTCCAGGCGCTCCCGCCAGCCCTCCGGCACCCTCACAAGCCCCCAGAGCTGCGAAAGCGAGGCGCCTGCCACCGGGAGGGCCTTCTCTTCAGATCTCCCTTTGAGGGCGAAAATCCGGCCCACGGCGACCCCGTCTGCGGGCGCCACCGCGAGCCCGTAGAAGGTCTCGGTGGGCACCGCCACCACGCCGTGGGCCGTGACCGCCTCCCGGACCGCCGCCACGGCGGCCGGCAGGTGCGCCTCGCCCTTGAAGGGAAGCCAGAGCATCAGCTCATGCGCAGGAGCTCGCGGGCGTGCTGCCGGGTGGCCGGTGTGGGGGTGCCGCCGCCGAGCATGCGGACCAGCTCCTCGACCCTGCTCTCCGCCTCGACCGCCTCCACCCGCGTCACGGTGCGGCCCCGGGCGCTTTCCTTGCGCACGACGAAGTGCGTGGAGGCGCGCCCCGCGACCTGCGGGAGGTGCGTCACCACCAGCACCTGGTCGCGGCTCCCCAGCTGCGCCAGCAGCTCGCCCAGCTCGTCGGCCACGTTGCCGCCGATGCCGGCGTCCACCTCGTCGAAGAGGAGGGTCAGCACCGCCCGGCCCTGCAGGGAGTCCCGCAGCACCGTCCGCATGGCCAGGTGGATGCGGGAGAGCTCGCCCCCGGAGGCAATGCGGGCCATCGAGCGCAGTGCCTCGCCCGGATTGGTGGAAAGCTCGAACTCGCCGGCGTCGATGCCGTCGGCGGCCGGCTCCACGCGCACGCCGTCCGCCTCCAACGCTCCCTGGGGCGAGGTGCGGGTCGCGAGAGCGAGCCGCAGTCGCGCCCGCTGGATTCCAAGGCCTTTGAGGACCTCCACAACGCGGGCGGAGAAGCGCTCGGCGGCCTCCCTGCGCCTGTGGGAGAGTGCCTGCGCCAGCACCAGGTAGCGCGCGCCAAGCCCGCGCTGCTCGTCCTCCAGCCTGGCGATGTCGTCCTCCACCCTCTCGAGCTGCTCGCGCTCGCCCTGCAGCCGGGCACGGTGCTCGAGCACGGCCTCCACCGAATCCCCGTACTTGCGGGCCAGGCGCTCGAGCAACGCCAGCCGCCCCTCGATGCCCTCGAGGCGCTGGGGGTCCGGGCGCACCCGGTCGGCCAGCTCCAGCAGCGCCCGCTCGGCCTCCTCGGCCAGGACCTGGGCCTGCTCCAGCTCCCCGGCGGTCTCCCCCACCCCGATGCCCAGTTCCTGCAGCTCGCGCACCGCCCGGGCCGCGCGCGCCAGCGCGACCGTGCCGCCCTCCCCGCCCAGCGCACCCCTCGCCATGCTCACCAGTTCGCCGATGCGCTCCGCGTGCTGCAGGAAGGCGCGCTCCTCCCGCAGGTGATCCTCCTCGCCGGCCTCCAGGCGCGCCTCGTCGATCTCCCTGGCCTGGAAGGCGATGACGTCCAGGCGGTCACGCCGGGAGGCGAGGGCGCGCCGCTGCGACTCGAGACGCTCGCGCACCTCCTGCCAGGCGCAAAAGGCCACGGCGACCTGTGCGCGCTCGTCCAGGAGCCCGCCGGCGGCGTCCACGAGGGCGATGTGGGTGGCGGGGTCGGTCAGGCCGCGCTGCTCGTGCTGCCCGTGGATGGCGAGCAGACAAGGGGCCAGCCGCTGCAGCGTACCTACGGTGACCGCCACGTCGTTGATCCAGGCGCGTGAGCGTCCGGCGGCCGACACCTCGCGCCGCAGGACCAGTTCCTCGCCGCCGTCCACGCCCAGCTCGGCGAGAAGCCCGCGCGCGGCCTCGTCGGGCGGCGTGGCGAAGCGGCCCTCCACCAGGAGCCGGTCCCGGCCTCCCCGGACCTGGTCGGCGTCCGCGCGCTCCCCGGCCAGGAGCTGCAGCGACTGGACGAGCAGCGACTTCCCCGCACCGGTCTCGCCGGTCAGCACGATGAAGCCGGCCGGAAGCTCCAGCCGGACCCTCTCGATGATGCCGAGGTCGCGGACCTCCAGCTCGCGCAGCATGATGTGAAGATGCTAGACGGCGCCGTCCGGCTTTGCAACGAGATCACCGGCAACCGTCATGGAGAGCGTCTCCGGAACGATGTGCCGCCGCACCGCCTCGGCGACCTGCTCGCGGCGGACCGCAAGGATCCTCTCGGGGATGCGGTCGATCTCAGTCACGGGGAGCCCGTGGCGAGCCAGGCGCACCAGCTCCCGTGCCATGCCTCCCGGCGTGGCCAGTCCGACGCGGTAGGAGCCAGCCATTGCCGCCTTCTCGTCCGCGAGTTCCTCCTCGCTCGGGCCTTCCGCCACGTAGGAGGCGATCTCCTCGCGGGCCGCCGCCTCGCCGCGCTCGAGGTTTTCGGCCGCCACCGAGAACGTCGCCACCCAGGGCCCGTCCAGCAGCGAGGCTCCGAAGAAGCGTGAGAGGACGCCGTAGGTGAGCCCCTCCCGATGACGAAGGCGCACCCCGAGGCGCGAGGAGAGCGTGGACTGGCCGAGAACCGCGTTCCCGAGCGACGCAGCCAGGAAGTCCTCGTCGGCGCGCCGCAACCCCCCCGGGTGCCCCAGCACCACGTCGAGGTTGGGCTTGTCGGGCATCTGCTCGCGCGCCTGCCTGGGCGTGGCGTCCCCAGGCCACCGGCGGGCGACGTGCGGGGGTTCCGCAAACCCTCCCCGTGCCTCTCCGAGGAGCTTCTGGAGCTGCCCTGCAACGCGCCCGGGCTCGAAGTCCCCAACCAGCGCCAGCACCAGCGAGGCCGGCCCGTAGAGCCTTGCATGCACCTCCGCCAGGTCCTCGCGCGTGGCCCGCTGCAGCGCCTCTCTCCTTTCCTGGACCGGGCGGCGGCAGTGCGGGTGGCCGGCCGGGTACACGAGACGTGAGAAGGCCTCGAAGGCCCGGTTGAACGTGTCCTCCTGCGCCTGCGCCAGCTCTCCGAGGCGCTGGGTGCGGACCCTTTCCAGCTCCTCGGCAGGGAAGATCGGCCGCAGCAGCATCTCCGCCAGCAGCTCCAGGACCAGGCGGAGGTGACGCGACAGACAGCGCCCCGAGCAGAAAACCTCCAGAGGGTTGAAGCCGTCCCCCGAGGCGCCCAGTTCGATGCCGCGGTCCTCGATGATGCGGGCCAGCTGCAGTCGGGTGTGAGCGTCGGTGCCGCGCTCCAGCATGTCGGGCACCAGCGAGGCGGCAGTCCATTCGCCTTCCGCCACGACCCCGTGCCCCGCCAGCAACGAGCCGTGCAGGGTGACGGTGGCGTTGCCGCGGCGCGGCAGCAGCAGCAGCCGGGCACCTCCGGGCAGCTCCGCCACGCGCACGCGCGCGGCCAGCTCCGAGCGCAGGAAGCACGGACCGGGGCGTATGCCGGCCGGTCCCGGCTGCGGCACTACCCCCGTCCCTCCGCGCCCGTCCCGCGGGATGAAGGTGCCCACCGAGATCGCGTCCTCGACGAAGGTGGCAGCGGCCACGCGCAGCACGTCCTCACTCTGGACCGCCCGGATGCGGTCAAGGTAGTCGAGGTAGAAACGCCAGTCCGCCGAGGAAACCGCCTCGGCGAGCGCGGCCGCCACCTGGGCCGGGGAGTCGCGGTGGTATGCCGTTTGCGCCTCCACCTGGGCCTTCGCGCGCTCGAGCTCTGCCCTGGAGAGGCCCCGCCGGGCGACGGTCGCAACGATCTTCCGGATGATCCGCTCGACCTTCTCGTGCGAGGCCGACGGGTTGAGCGTTGCGAAGACCTGGAAGAGGCCCGGGTCGCGGAGCTGCCAGGTCACGGCCTGCACGTCTAGGCACAACCCCGTCTCCACCAGGCGCTGGTAGAGACGGGAGGTCACCCCGCCCCCGACGGCGTCCCCGAGCACGGCCAGGGCGTGGGTGTCGGGGTGCGCCGCCTCCGGCGTGCGCCAGGAGACCGCAACCCAGCCCACCTCGCCCGAGCGACGCACCGTGAAGCGCCGCTCCCCCTCCTGGCTCGGTTCCCGGATCAGCACCGGAGGCACCGGCCGCGGTGCGGCGGGCAGCGTGCCGAAGTGCCGGCCCACTAGCCTCAGGGCCTCGCCTCGCTCGAACGAGCCCACGACCACGAGCGTGGCGTTGTCCGGGTAGTAGAAGGTGTCGTAGAAAGCCCGCAAACGCTCAATGGAGGTGTTCTCGATGTCGCTCCGCCACCCAATGGTCGGATGGTGGTAGGGGTGCTCGCGGAAGGCGATCGCGAAAGACTCCTTGAGCAGCACGTCGAAAGGATCGTTTTCACCGCGCTCGAACTCGTTGCGCACCACGGTCATCTCGGTTGCCAGGTCCTTTTCGCGCAGGAGGGCGCCCCGCATGCGGTCCGCCTCGATCTCCAGCGCCAGTTCCAGGTGCTCGGGCGGAAGCGTCTCGTAGTAGTTGGTGCGGTCGAACCAGGTGGTGGCGTTGAAGTGCGCGCCCACGCGCTCGAGCACGCGGGCGATCGGCCTGCCGTTGTCCGCGTTGAACGAGCGCGAACCCTTGAACATCAGGTGTTCGAGGAGGTGTGTGGAGCCGGTATGGCCGACCGCCTCGTTGCGGGACCCGACGTGGTAGATCACGCACACGGCCACGACGGGCACGCCGATGTCGGGCAAGAGCAGCACCCGCAACCCGTTGGCTGCCAGGCGAAGCTCCTCCACCCCCCGCTCCTGTGCCAGCACCTGAAAGCCCTCGCTCATCGCCACCCCTCAGGGCCGCTATGATAGCCGCCATGATCGACCTGCGCTCGGACACCGTGACCCGCCCGACCCCGGCCATGCGGCGCGCGATGGCAAACGCCGAGGTCGGCGACGACGTCTACCGCGAGGACCCGACGACCCTGAGGCTCGAGGAGCTGGCGGCCTCGATGCTGGGCTTTCCGGCCGCGCTGTTCGTGCCCACCGGCACGATGGGCAACCAGCTCGCCGTTCACCTCCAGACCCGGCCCGGCAGCGAGGTGATCATCGAGGCGCGCGGCCACATCTTCAACTTCGAGATGGGGGCCATGGCCGTCTGGTCGGGCGCCCTGCCGCGACCGATCGTCACCGAGAACGGCCTCCTGGAGCCGGCGCAGGTCGAGGCGGCGATCGCCCCCAAGGTGTCCTACCGCACGCCCACCCGCCTGCTGGCGCTGGAGAACACCCACAACCTGTGGTCGGGCCTGCCGATGGATGCCACCCGTACCCGCGCCCTGGTCGAGGTGGCGCACACCCACGGAGTGCCGGTGCACCTGGACGGCGCCCGCATCTTCAACGCCGCCGCCGCTCTCGGAACGAGCGCCGCCGAGCTTGCCGGGGGCTGCGACACGATCATGTTCTGCCTCTCCAAGGGTCTCGCCGCACCGGTGGGATCGGTGCTGCTGGGCAGCCGGGGGCTGATCGAGGAGGCGGTGCGGGCCCGCAAGCTGTTCGGCGGCGGGATGCGCCAGGTCGGGGTCCTCGCGGCGGCCGGGATCGTGGCGCTCACCGAGATGGTGGACCGCCTCGCCGAGGACCACGAGCGCGCGAGGCGCCTCGCCGACGGTCTCGCCGAGCTGAGCGCGGTCGAGATCGACCCGACCCGCGTCTACACGAACATCCTGGTGTTCCGCCTGCGCGCCGAGAAGGTGCCGGGCGACGCCACCATGGCGCCCTCGCAGCGTTTCGTCTTGGGCATGAAGGAGCGCGGCGTGCTTCTCGGCGCCTTCGGGGCGACCGACGTGCGAATGGTCACCCACTACGAGATCGGCAACGCCGACGTGGATGCCGCTCTCAAGGCGGCGCGCGCCGTCCTCAGGTAACAGCCGCTCGAGGCCCGTGGTTTGAGGCTTGGCAAGGGCTTTTCCTCAAGCCTGTCGTTACGCTGCCTCTTCGCCCGGTGCAGGCCGGTCCTTGACCGCCCTGACGACCGCGTAGACGGTCAGCCCCACGCACACCACGAACACCACCAGGAACATCGCCAGGACACCCCACTGCGTCGCCACCGCGACCTGCTCGCCGGCACGTGAAGGTGCGAGGTAGATGTCGCGCACCTGGTGACGCGTCAGCACCATGAAGACCATCGCTCCGACGATGAGCTCGGCCACCCGCCGAACCTTGGCAGGTTGGGCAAGCGGGTCCGAGATCTGACCCAGCACGAGCAGGAGAAGCACACCGGCGAGAATGCCCACACCGAGAGGTACCATGGTGACCGGTCCGCCGCGCATGAACGTCCGCAGCACGTCCTCGGGCATGGCCAGGAGCAGCCAGAAGCCGTCCACGAGCTGGAGAAGCGTCGCCACCAGCGCGGCACGCACGCCGAAGCGGGCCATCCCCTGGAGGAGCGCGGCGTCACCACCCGATGCGGCCCTGCGCACAGCCACCCATGCAAGCAGCGCCCCCGCCATCGCCACCGCGGCCAGCACAAAGTGCAGGAAGCGCGGCGCGAAGGTCGGATCGGAGAGCGCCGTCCACGCGCTGCCGGCCACCTGCGCCCAGCGGGCGGGCTGCATGTGCAGCAGGTTGACCGTGACCTGGATCGCCGCGATCACCATGAAGCACACCGCCTCGACGATCAGCACGCCGCCGGCACCCTTGCCGGCGCGCAGGAGGAACTTGGCCACGTAGTTGAGGTAATAGGCGATGGTCAGGATGACCAGCATGCCGAGCCAGGCCCACGCCACCAGGATGGTGGCTGTGTAGAAGAAGCGCCCCAGCAGCACCTGCATGAAGAGCAGCGGCGCGATGCCGAAGGTGATGGCGAGCGAGATCGCCCACGAGTTCACCTCGACAAACAGGGTCTGGATCTCGCGCCGGCCGGAGCTCGCGAGGCCGGCCAGCGCCGCCAGCAGCGAGCCCCCCAGCACGGTGTTGACGAAGGCGAGGTGGATCAGGAACGTCACCACCCACAGCAGGTGGAACAGCCAGGCAGGCCCCGGGAGCGGGGCGGGGTCGAGGGCCGGTATCAGATTACCTTGCATGGCTCACCTCCGCGACGTGCGAGGGCTTCAGGCTCAGGAGGTAGCTGGCCAGGGCATCGACCTCCTGGTCGGTACCCACCAGCGGCGGCATCAAAGGGTAGTCCAGCTTCTCAGTGGCAACGTGCCCCTGGTGCACGTAGCCGGTGGACGAGTACTCCTTCCCCTCCTCGCGCAAGGTCGAGAGGATCCCCCGCAGCATGTCGGGGTCCACGGGCGCCACCAGCTTGCGGATGGAAAGGTAGCCGTCCAGGGTGTGGCAGGAGGCGCACTGGGCGCGGAACACGGCCCGCCCCTTCGCCTCTGCGCTCCCGTCGGCGCCGCGCGCCGCCCAGACGGCCTTTGACAGGATGCCGCGCTGATTCAGGTCGGGGATCTCGCTGACGAGCACCCCGCTGGAGAACATGTAGTCGCGAATCACGAACGGCTTGCGGGAGCCCTCCCGCAGGCGCTCGTAGCCGCCGAAGAACACGAACGCCGCAAGCAGGGCAGCCACCGCAGAGGGCCAGCGGTGGAAGCGGGGCACCACCAGGGCGAAAAAGGCGAGCAGCAGGTAGAACGCCAGCGCCCAGAGCACGAGGTGACGGGTCGAGGCGAGTGCGGGAAGGAGTGCCTTGGCCCCGAGGAAGATCGCCCGTACCGACCCGGGCAGCACGTGCTCCCACCAGCGGTAGCCCCCGTAGGCGAGCAGCACGCCGATCACCTGGAAGATGGCCAGCAGCCGCACCATCCTGGCTCGCGCCGCCAGGTCGGGCTCACGGAGCGCGGCCAGCGTCAGGTACGCGCCGGCCAGGAACAGGCAGATCCCGGTGCGAAGCACGAGGCCCGGCGCGTAGCTGGGGTTGAAGAAACCGGACCAGAACGAGTGGTTCTCAAGCCAGGCGCCCGGGGTAAGCATGAAGGCGAGGATGCCCTGGATGACCACCAGCGACATGTAGGCCGCAAAGAAGTAGAGCCAGATGATGACGAGGTGGGTGCGGGGACGGACCTTGTCCCAGGTGGCGTAGTAGAGCAGCGCGGTGGCCACCTCCAGGATGAAGAACCCCCACTCGGTCGCCCACCCCCAGACGTAGGTGTGGATGAGCGCGGAGGTCGCAGCGGGCTGTACCAGCCCGATGGTGACCCAGATCCCGACCCCGGAGATTGCCCCGAACACCGTCGAAACCAGGATCAACATGAGGGAGCTGCGTTTGGCGAGGGCCCGCAGCGCCGGGTTCCCCCGCTTTACCGCGAGGGTCTCGATGAATGCGATGGCGAACCCGCCGCCGATGGCGAAGTGGGACACGAGGACGTGAGTGATGGCCACGATCCCGATCAGCACGCCGCCACCGAAGGCCAGGTCCCAAATTGGGTAGTCCACGCCGGCCTCCTTTCCCGCACACCCAGATGCGTCAGGAAGCGTACCACTGAGCAGGAACGCGTGAACAGGCACTCTTTCCGTTCGCAGGGGATTGGTTGGGCCTAAGGCCTCAGGCTGCAAGCTACGGGCTTCAGGCTATAGGAACGACGAACGAATCCGTGTTCGGTCCATTCGCTGTCGTACTTGACGCCTGTAGCCTGTCTCTCCTGGAGCCTGTATCAAGAAAAGACCAGGGCCGCCTCCGGGCGGCCCTGTGGATCAGCAAACGGACGTCGAAGCTACGGCGTGGGCGGCTCGATGGCGGTGTGGCCTCCGGGAGCGGCGGTCACGAGCCTGCGCACGACGTGTCCGGTCTGCAGGCTGCTGGTGTCCGCATTGGGCGCGAACAGCTTGACTACACCGATCGCGGCCTCCGTAGAGAACACCGTGTTCGCGGCCATGACCGTGGTCGTGGCCGAGGCGCTCGCGCCCGTCAGGAACGGGAGCAGGTTGACCTGGGGCACCTTCGTCCCGAAGCCGACGTTCATGACCTTGATGAACTCGTTGGCCACGAGCGCGTAGCCCAGACGCTGCGGGTGGATGCCGTCATAGGAGAAGATGCCGCCGGTCAGAAACGCCGATGTCAGTGTGATGCCTCCAACCGTGTACCCGTGCGCTGCAATGTTGGCGAAGATCGCGTTGAAGTCCACGACCTTGGCCCCGAATTGCGCGGCCACGGCCTTGATGACGTCGTTGAGCTCGCCCGTACGGGTCCGAATGAGCGTGATCTCGCCCGAGCGCAGGATCACGCCGGCGTGCAAGCCGGTGGCGTCAATTGAGCCCTCGGGCAGCGGCTTGCCGGTACCGCCAGCGGCCGCCGGAATGCCGATCCCGGCAGCCAGCAGCGACTGTGCCCCCAGCGTCACATAGTCCTGTTCGGTCAAGGGTCCCGCCTCGCCGAGCAGCGGGATATGCGCACCCGTCGCAGGGTTCACGAGGTACGGCTTGATCGTGGTGACGAACGGGACCGCGGTGACGTCGGGAATCGTGCCAACGACGATGGCCGCAGCCGGCCGCTGCTGGCGGATGCCACCGAGCAAGGTCGTGTAGTCGGTCTGGAACTTGGCCTTGGGGGTGAGGGTCACGCCGTCCACCACGACACCCGTGGTCGCCGCCCCCAGCACGTCGTTGTTGCCGGCCCACACGGTAACGAAGGTGGGCGCGGCTCCGATCGCCTGCATCAAGGCGGTGTTCTTCCCGTCGCGCAGGATCAGGTCGTACATGATGGTATTCTGGTCGATGTTCCCTGCGAGCGGTTTGGTGATGTCGCCGGTCCTGGTGATGAGATCGCTGTTGTTGGCGCCCGGGATGCCAAGGTTGTTGTAGGGCGTGGCAAGGGTCGCGTTGGTGGGCGATCCCTGATTACCCGGAGTCGGGAGGATCACCGGGGAGATACCCGCCGAGGTAATCTGCAGCTTCGTCAGGATCAGGACCGTGCCGTAGCTGCCGATCCCCGGGTCGGCGATGATCGGCTGTTGGAAGGTGCCGATGCCCACCTGCTTGGCGATGATCGCCGGGTAGGAGTAGTCCTGGTAGAACTTCGTGAGCGCGCCCGAGGCATATCCGGCGGTGAGGCTATCACCGAGGGCCTCGTACTTCGAGTAGTCGGTCTGGGCAAACACCGTGGCGCCCGTGAGGGCGAGCGCGAGGCCCAGGAGCAGTGCTTTGCGTGCGTTTCTCATTGTCCCCTCCTAGAACCTGTGCACCAGCGTGAAGCCGAGAAGGCTCGCCGTGGTCTTGTAGGTGCCTTCGTAGCCGTCGGGGTTTACCCCCTCCGTGGACCTGTCAGAAAACCTCAGGTACAGGTACCCGATCTGCAGGTCGGTCTTGGGCGAAAGTGCGAACGTCGTCCCAATGGAGATACCCTTGCGATCGGCGTCCGGGAGCAGCGGGGCCACCGATACCACCGGCACCGGGGTCTTGTCGAGCAGGAGGCCGAGCTGGAACGCCCACTGGGGCGAGCTCTTGTACTCGAAGCCCAGGCGGTAGGTGTAGCTGTCCTCGTACCCCTCGTAGCGCACGGAGGAGAGGGCAGGGTAGTCGGGCAGGGTGAGCGGAAGGTCCTTAAAGCTGCTCCACCCCTGCTTCACCACATCACCTTCGATCCCCACCTTGCTGCCGTGCCAGGCGAGCGCCAGGCGAGCCTCGGAGGGGTAGTCGATGCTGGTCTTTGCCGTGGGCTGCTTGCCGAACGGTACCTGGGTCGCCGCGATGGCGTCGAAGTCGGCGTACCCGGTCGGGAACTGCGTGAACGACGCGTTGCCCGTGTAGTCGATCTTCACGTGCGACCGGTAGCCGGCACCAACCGAGAACCCGCCGCCGAGCTTCCCGAGCAGCGCCACGTTCCACCCCAGACCGCCCGTGAAAGGCGTGTAGAGATGGACCTGCCCGACTTCCGCCACCTGCTGCGTGTATGGGTTGATCGCGCCGATCGAGCGGGTGAGGTTCAGGCTGGAATAGTAGTAATCCACGCCGACGGCAACCGCGAAATCATCCGACAGTTTGTACGAAAGGTTGGGGTTGAGGTCGATGACCTTGATGTCCACCCGCTTGGAGATGTACTTGCCGGCGTAGTCGTTCGGCCACCACGTGCCGAGGCCGAACGGCGCGAACATCCCGACGCCCCAGTGGAGATCCTTGGTGAGCTCCCCGATGATGTAGGCGTGCGCGGGGTAGAAGATCTGCTTCTTCATGTCCACCGAGTAGCCCGCGCCGGGGTACGGGCTGTCCCCGTAAAACGTGCTCGGCCCGGTGATGAAGTAGGCACCGACCGCAAAGCTCGTGCCGTTCTGAAATGCGATCCCCGCGGGGTTGTAGTAGAGCGCGGTGGGATCGTCCGCCGTGGCTCCGAATGCACCTCCCATGGCCACGGCACGAGCCCCGTGCTCGAAGAGCGCGAAGCCCGCCCCGAAGCTGGAGGCCGGCGCCAGCAGCAGACACGCCGCCAGGGCCGAAAGCCCAAAAACTCTCGCCTTTCTCATGCCTCTCTCCTTCCCTTCGTCCCCCATTTGCAGCGGGTTGCTGACGAGTACTCTATTGGGAGGAATCGCCGGCGTCAACATTGTTCGATCCTTCACGAGCACCCCGGTGAATAGCTGAAATTGCACTTCAATCTCGATGCTACCTGGCGGCAGGCGAGTGATGCACCGTAGATCCCCCCTCAAAGGAGCGAGCGTCCGGCTCTGCCAGCGCGAGCGCGGGGGGCTCGGGGGGCACTTCTGCGGCGGGCGGGTGGGCGGAGTGCCGCAGAGCCCCCCGCAAGAGGTAGCCGCGGACCCCCAAACACAAAGGAGGCGCCCCGCAGTCGGGGCGCCGGAGGAAAGGAGATGACGCCTAATGCTCTCAGCCTAGGGCAGTGCCGGAGAACGGGCGGTGACCCAGCTCACCCGGAGTTGCGGCGCGCCGCCACCACGGTGCGGTCGTCGTGGGGCGGGGCCCCGCCGGTGTGCGCGGCCACGGCGGCGAAGAGGTCGGAGACCAGGCGCTGCATCGGCTGGGTGCGGAGCTGCACGGCGAGCGCAGCGATCCCTTCGACCCCGAAATCGGGGCCGTCATCGCCCGGGGCGGGGGCCTCGGACAGGCCGTCGGTGTAGGCCAGCAGCACCGAACCCGGGGCGAGCACGAGCTGACTCGAAGGGTAGTGAGCATCGGGGAGCAGCCCCAGGGGCGGGCCGGCAGCGCGCAGGTAGTCGCACGCACCGTCTGCGGACACCAGCACCACCGGGTTGTGGCCCGCCGAGACCCACTCGAGTTCACCGTTGTTCCGAAGGTAGGCCATGAACACCGTCGCGAACTTGCTGTCCGGGGTGGACGCGAGGATGTGCACGTGGACCTGGCGCGCGAGCTCCGACAGCGGCGGAGAGCCCTGGGCTAGCAGCCGCACGGCGGTCTGGAGCGAGGCCGCCATCAGCGCGGCGGGCACGCCCTTGCCCGCCACGTCGCCGAGCATGAAGAAGAGGCCCCGCGGGGTCTCGATGAAGTCGTAGACATCGCCCCCCACCCGCCGCGAGGCCTCGCTCTTGGCCGCGATGTCGAAGCCCGGCGGCGTCGGGATGCTAGTGGGAAGGAGCTGCCGCTGGATGGTGGCGGCGAGCTCCAGCTCGCGCTCGAGGCGCTCCTGTTCAAGCGCCTCGCGGTGCAGGGTGGCGTTCTCCAATGCCACCGCCGCCTGGGACGCGAACAGTGCCAGGGTCTCGGCGTCGGTCGGTCCGAACGGGGCGGTGCCGCCGCGCACCTCGCGCTCGGCGAGGGCCAGGACCGCAAGCCGGCCCCGCCGGCCGGTTACCGGCACGGCCAGCCTCCCCGGCTCCAAGAGGCCGTGCTCCGGCACGCCGCCGGCTTCCTCGAGTGTCAGCACCGCTCCGCCCACCCGAGCCGCCATGAGGCACTCCCCGGTCGGGCACGAGCCTGTCTGCGCGGCGCCCGAAAGACGCGCGCCGGCCTGCACCGTGTCTCCCGCCACAAGCCAGACCTCGCCGCGCCGGGCGTCGAGCAGCGCCGCGGCGTGCATCAGGAGCTCCTCGGCGATGCGCGCCGGCTCTAGCGTGCCACCGAGGGCCTCGGCGATGGCGCGCAGCGACTCGACCTCCCATATCCTCCGCCGCTCGGCGAAGCGCGCCTGCTTGAGCTCCTCCCTGATGGTCCAGGAGCCAAGGACCACGCTGGCCGCCATCCTGAGGGGCTCCGGCGGATCACCTCCGCCGTCCAGCTCCAGCCAGAAAACCTCGCGACCAGCGGAAAGCTCGAGGCGCCGCACCGCCGGGCGCTCCAGACCGGAGCGCGCCAGCACCTCGCCGCCTCGTCCCAGCGTGCCTCCCGCGGCGCCACTGCCACGCACCAATCCCTCCAGCACCGCCGCGGGAAGAGGGACGCCGCCTTCCCGCTGTGGCCGCACGGCCAGCTCGAGGATGCTCACGACATCGGTCATTGCTTGGCAGAGAGCTCAGCCTGAGCGCTTGAGCGATCGGGAAAGATCCGCGTGTATTGCGACAGTCCCATGATCTGAAAGGTCTTGGCGATGCTCGGCGTGAGGCTGCAGAAGGCCAGGGTGCCCTCCACCTCGATCGTGCGCTCCAGCACCTCCAGGAGCAGGGAGATCCCGATGGAGTTGATGATGCGGGTGGCCTTGAGGTCGAGGAGCAAGGTGCGGCGGCCGGCGTCGAGGAGCTTGCGCGCCTCCCTGGCGATCGCCTCACCGCCTTCGTTGTTGATGTACCCGGCCACCTCCATGACCGCAAGCGTGCCGTGCTGCTCAGCCACCTTGAGCTCGAAGGTCTCCACCGTCACTGCCCTCCTCGGCGCCGGATCATGTGAATCTTCGTAAGGCCAGGCTCGGAGGTGATCTCCACCTCATCCATGAGGCGCCGGATCAGCTCCAGCCCCCACCCCCGCTTGCGCTTGGACCGGAGCTTATCCTCCAGCACCGGTCGTGGCACCCCGGAGGGGTCGAACCCGGAACCGTGATCCGTGACCGCGACCTCGATCCAGGCCCGTGCGTCATCGGGGTGGGCAGTGACCTCGACCTCGACGTCACCGGCGCCGTATTCGAGAGCGTTCAGACACGCCTCCACCACCGCGAGCTTGACCTCCGCCAGGGTATCACGCGGGAATGCGATGCGCTGCCCGGCTTCCTCCACGGCCCGGCTGGCCAGCAGCTCAGCGCGGGCTACATGGGGGAGAACGAGGCGCACCTGGACAGGCCTAGCCATGACGGTTCCCCTTTGTGCGGAACGTCACAGGGAGAGAAGGAGGCTGAGCAGGCGCCACGCGAGCCGCGCACCTTGGCCGAAGGTGTCGGTCCAGAGGACGCCGCCGCCGGCGAGACCACCACCGACGACCGCCCAGGGCCGGTTGAGCGGCCCCAGGAGCCGGTTTGCCAGGAGGTTTGCGGTAGGGAACGGCGCCATGCCCTTCGCTCTGTGCAAAACCCCGGCCAACCTGCGTATCTAGCTGAAAATAAAGATGTTTTCGACAATACCCCGGGGCTGGCCCAGGACCCGAGCGTTGCGAAATGCAACGAAGAAGCGCCCTCAATCGCGCCCCCTCGGCTTTTGGCCTTGTCCTGCCTTGCTTCCCAACTGAACGTCGCGTTTTGCAACATCTGTTGCATTCCACCTCACAAGCATCCGGTACAGGGTTGTCCTATCGATACCGAGAGCGCGCGCGGTCGCCGCCCGGTTGCCCTGGCAGCGCTCCAGCGTGTGCAGCACGTGCGAGCGCTGCACATCGTCGAGGGTTCCGGACGAGAAATCGGCCGCCACCCGTCCCACCCCCATCGCCAGCCGCACATCCTCGGCCTCCACCCGCTCGCCGGTCGCCAGCGCGGAGGCCGCTTCCAGGAGGTTCTCGAGCTCGCGGACGTTGCCCGGGAAGTCATGCTGGAGAAGCAGCTCCAGCGCCGCTCGCGAAAGCGCCAGCCGCTCCTTCTCCTGACGCCTGCCGTGCAGCCGCACGAAGTGCTGGGCGAGCAGCGGGATGTCCTCGTGGCGCTGGCGCAGCGGTGGGATCGTCAGCTCGACCACGCGAAGCCGGTAATAGAGGTCGTGTCTGAACTCACCTCGCGCCAGCATCCCCTCGAGGTCGCGGTTGGTGGCGGTGACGAGCCGGACGTCCACGTGCACCCGCTGCCGACCGCCCACCCTCTCCACCTCTCGCTCCTGAACAACCCGCAGGAGCTTGGCCTGCAGGACCGGCGTGAGGTCCCCGATTTCGTCCAGGAACAGGGTGCCGCCGTTGGCCAGCTCGAATCGGCCCGGGCGCGCCGTCACGCCCGTCGCGACACCACGCTCGATGCCGAACAGCTCGGCCTCGAGGAGCGTCTCGGGAACCGCGGCGCAGTTCAGGGGCACGAATGGGCCGCCGCTCCTGGGCGAGAGCGAGTGCAGGAGGCGCGCCAGCCTTTCCTTGCCGGTGCCGGACTCACCGCGGAGGAGCACGGTCACGTCGCTGGCCGCGACCCGGCGCGCAAGCTCCAGTACACGGCGGAACGCAGGGGCCTGGCCGACGAGACCCGCCTCTTCCCCTGCGCCCATGCGAAGGGCGCGGTTCTCCTCCTCGAGCAGCAGCCTCTGACGCTGCACCTCCTCGAGCATCCTCCCGGACGCGATGGCGGGCGCCGCCAGCAGGGCCAGTGAGCGCAGGAAGGTGACGTCCTCGTCGTCGAAGCGTGCCTGCCCCTCGCGAGCCTCCTTGTCGGCCACCGCCACCACACCCATCAGCTCCTGCCGCCAGAGACAGGGCGCCACGAGGACCTCGGAGAACGGCAGCCCCAGCGAGTCGCCTGACGTACGGGCTACCTTTCCGTCGCGCACCGCACGCAGTGCGGGGGCCGCCACCAGCCGCGCCGCGCTGCCCGGCTCGGCCGGCCAGCCGACCTCGACCACCGTCGCCGGCTCGAGCGGAGGCAGGAGCGAGATCGCGATCCCGGCCCGCGCGTCGAGAAGGCCGACGGCCCTCTGCACCAGCTCCTCGACCACCTCTCCTTCGCCACGCGGGCCTGCAAGCGCAAGGGAGAGATCCAGGATCGTCTCCAACCTGGCGCGACGCCAGCCCTCGCGGGTGCTCGCCGTCACCGTTCCCCCACCCAGCGCACCGCCATCAGCGTGATGTCGTCGTAAGGCTCGCTGCCGGCCGCGAAGGCCTCCAGGGATTTCAAGACCTCGTCCACCGCGACACGCGGGTCGCCGTCGGTGCGCGCGAGCACCGCGTGCAGGCGGTCGTCTCCAAACGCCTCGCCCACGGGGTTGCGCGCATCGGTGACGCCGTCCGAGTACAGCAACAGCGTGTCGCCGGGGTCGATTGAGAGAGGGAGCACGTCCCAGTGCACCCCTTTGAGCGCACCCACGGGAAGCCGGTGCAGCGGCCCGGGCAGCTCCTGCACGTCGCCGCACGCCCGCCGCAGCAACGGCGTCGGCTGCCCCGCGAGCGCGTAGAGCCCCATTCCCTCGGGGCGGAGGAGTAAGTAGGTCAGCGCCACGAACAGGCGGTGCTGCGGGGTGTACAGACGCTGGTTGGCGATCTCCAGTAGCTGCTCCGGCGAGGCCCCCCCGAGTGCCGCCGTGTGCAGCACCTCGCGCGCCGCGACCATCAGCATCGCCCCTGCGACGGATTTCCCGGACACGTCGCCGACTACGAGTGCAACCGCTCCGTCGCCCCCGTGCAGGGCGTCATAGAAGTCGCCACCGACCTGGCGGGCGGGCACGCACCGCGCCGCCACTTCCCAGCCGGGCGGTGACGGGAGGTGCCGGGGGATCAGGGAGAACTGAACCCTGCGGGCGATCTCCAGCTCCTTCTCCAGCTCGACCTGGTGGGTGCGGTCGCGCAACAGGCGCGCGTTTTCCAGGGCCACCGCCCCCTGGTTGGCCAGGGTCCGAACGAGCTGGAGGTCGTCGCTGCCGAACTCCTCCTCGGAGCGCTTGGGGCCGAGGGCCAGGATCGCGTGCAGCTGACCACGGGTACGCAGCGGTACTAGGAGGCGGAGTCCGGCGGCGGCAAAACGCTCCAGGATGCGGCGGGACTCGGGCTGCAGCGTTTTGATCGGCTCCAGCATCGCGGGCCACACGGGCTCATCCTGGCGGGCGAGCTCCTCCACGAGCAGCAGGCGGGCAGGGAGCTCCTTGTCCACGCCCTCCGGCGCCGTCCGCGAGACCAGGTGCTTCCCCTCGGGGTAGTACAACGCGGCCCACTCGAGGTGCATGATCTCCGAGAGCCGGGTGGCCAGCAGGGCTTCCAGCCCCTCGATTGAGAACTCTCGCACCACCGCCGCGCTCACCTCCTCCACCGCGTGGCGGGCGTCGTACACCTCGCGGAAGAAGAAGCGGTCCACCGGCCCCTGCAGGCGCCGGCGCAGCGGGTCGAAGATCGCCAGGATCGCCAGCGCGAGGAGCAGTGGGAAGTACGGAGAGGACCCCGAAAACACCAGGGTGGAGGCCGCGATCCCCAGCCCGTAGATGCCCGCGACCACCGCGGTCGCGAGCGTGTAGAGCAACGACTTGCGGACGATGACCTTGATTTCGAAGAAGTGGAACCGCACGATCGCGTACGCGAAGGTGAGCGGCACCAGGATGAGCGGCACCACGCCCCAGAAGATGTAGCGGTCGGTGCGCAGGAGCGAGGGCACCATCACGCCGAGCACGAGGAACGGCGTGATGCCCACGACCGTTCCGATGAAAACCGTGGCGATCTGGCGGCGCTCGCGGCCCTCCTGGGCGCGCAGCAACGAGCCCAGCAGTGCCAGCAGCCCCAACACCAGATAGTCGCCCATCAGGACCCAGCTGGAGATCGGGGCGCCCGAAATCAGCCGAATCTGAAAGGAAAAAAGCGACCCCAGAAGGAGCGTGATCACGTAGAACGACGGCGGCAAAAGGTAAAGCAGCCTGAAGAAGCTGGGCGACTCGTTGACGAACCTCTCGACGGTATGTAGCAGCCGTCCGCCGGAACCCTCCCAGTTCTCGGTGGGACCGACGAGCGTGAGCTTGAGCCTCCGTGGAAAGACCAGGAAGAAGTGCAGGAAGGCGGCGGGCAGGACCAGCAGCGAGAGGGCCCCCGTGGTCAGCACCACCGCGTCAACCCACGAGTACGAGGCCGGCCGGAGCCGGCACACGAGGAACAGCAGGAACAGCGTGCAGAGCGTGAAGAAGACATTGCTCGGCGAGCCCTGGGACTCCTCGGGCTTGTGGAGCAGCACGTACAGGCCGATGAAGAAGAAGAGGAACCCCAGGCAGCAGTAGTACAGGTACGAGGCCGTTCCGAGCTGCCGTGGTCCGAGCTGGACCATCACCTCGACGAGCCTGCCCTCGCGCTCGAGCAGGTAAGGGACCCGCTCACCGATGCTGTGGCGCTGCAGCACCTGCTCGATCTCGGAGGCCGATCGCACGACTTCGCGACCCACGCCCGCGATGCGGTCCCCCGGTTGCACGCCGGCCGCACGCGCGCCAGAACCCTCGGCAAGCGACCGCACGACCACACCGGCGCGATCCGGGTCAAGGATCACGCCGTCGTTCGGCCGGGGCAGGAACATGTCCAGAATCGACAGGCAGGCCACCAGAAAGGCAGCCACCCCGAACGTCAGCACGGAGACCAGCCCCGGGGAGCGTGCGTGCTTCATGCCTTGCACAACGATACTACGCGGGCGGTCCCAGGAGGGTTCCGGAGGGCCGAAACCGTTCCAGGCTAGAATTGCGCCGTGGCACGCGGCCGCTTCATCACGTTCGAGGGTATCGAGGGGTGCGGCAAGACCACCCAGCTCCTGCTGCTCGCCCGCTACCTGCGGGAGCGCGCCTGCGAGGTGGTGACCACCCGCGAGCCGGGAGGGACGCCCCTCGGTGAGAGGGCTCGCGACCTGTTGCTCGACCCCCGCCTCACGCCGGTGCCCCTGGCGGAGCTCTTCCTCCTGGAGGCGGCCCGCGCCCAGTTGGTCGCCCACGTCATCGCGCCGGCCCTCAAAAAGGGTGCATTCGTCCTCTCGGATCGTTTCGCCGACTCTTCCCTGGCCTACCAGGCAGGCGCCCGGCGCCTGCCCCGGGCCACGGTCGAGAGGCTGAACGAGCTGGCATGCGCCGGGATCGTCCCCGACCGCACACTCGTCTTTGACCTCGACGTCGGGCTCGCCCTCGGAAGGGCGCGCGAGCGGCCTGACACCGGCCCCGAGAATCGCCGCTTCGAGGACGAGGCCTTTGCCTTCCACCGCGCAGTGGCCCGGGAGTACCTCGATCTGGCAAAGGACGAACCCCGCCGGGTCGTGGTCGTGGACGCCAACGGCACGCCCGAGGAGGTCCACGAGCGGACACTGGCCGCCCTGGTGGGGGTGCTGCCGTGACGACGAGCCAGCTCCCCTGGCCGGAAAGCTACCTGACACCCTCCGCCTGGCACGGGGTCGGACGGCTGCTGACCCGCTGCCTCGAGCTGGCAGCTTCGGGCGTGCTGCCGGGCACGCTCATGCTGGTGGGCGAGGCAGGCCTCGGCCGGGAGGCTCTGGCCATCGAGCTTGCGGCCGCACTCGTGTGCCGGGGACAGGTGGGCGCGGGGTGCGCATGCTCTGCGTGCGAGCGCGTGCGGCGGGGTGTTCACCCCGACGTGGTCGTGCTCGACGTCCTACCCGACAAGAAACAGATCTCCATCGACCAGGCACGCGGCGTGGTGGACACCATTGCCCAGCGCCCCTACGAGGGCCTCAGGCGCGTTTTCATCCTCAACTCGTGCCATACGCCACCGCTCAACGCCGAGGCCGCCTCGGCCCTCCTCAAAACCCTCGAGGAGCCTCCAGCCCACGCCACGTTTCTGTTGCTGGCCAGCAACCCGGCACGCGTTCTCCCGACCATCGTCTCGCGGGCTGTGCAGCTCAAAGTGCCGACGCCGACCCGCGAAGAGCTCCTAGAAGTGCTGGCCCTCGCTCAGGGCTGCGGCCCCGAGCGCGCGGCGGCTCTGCTCGTCGCCGCCGACGGCGACGCCGAGCTGGCCTTGCGCGGTGGCGAGGACCTGCCGGAGTCCCTCACGAACCTCCAAACGCTCATCTCGGCGGCACTCCGGCCCGAGGGTCTCGCGATCTTGCGTGCCGCCTCCATGCTCCGCCAGGCCCCAGCAGGAGTCGCGCTCGCCACCGCCGTCCTGCTCCACCTTGCCGCTCGCTCCGACGTTGAGAGCGCCGAGAACTTCCTCGAGGCGGCCGCCGCTCTGCTCACCGCCGAGGACCGCCGGGCCGTGCTCCACCTTGACCCCGAGAGCGTGGTGGTCGCCACTCTTGCGCGCGCCGCCGCGCGACGGTCAGGTGGCGGTCAGGTGGAGGAACCGGCGCGGAGGCGGTGAGCGCCGGCCCCGCGCGTCATGCCCCTTCCAGAACAAGCGAGCGTCCGGCTCTGCCGGCGCGAACGCGGGGGCACGGGGTTCCGAGCAGGCTTGCTGCGACCTGCCGTTCGTAGAAGGGTCAAGCGAACCGGAATTGCGGGAGCCCCGTCCCCGCGAAGTCTTCCTTCGGTTAGCGCCCCCGCCCAACCGCGTGCCTCCGGGCCAGCGCGTTGCAGCCCGCGTCTCGCCGCAGCCACCCACACCCCCGCGAGGTCACTTCCGGTTCGCGCGGGGGGTCCGGGGTGTCAAGCGACAAATGTATTGACCCCCCTTGGCGACAAAACTCCTGACCCCTTGGGTGGTGGTTGGTGAGCCAGGCAGACGGAGGGAGGGCGGGGGGCACGGGGGGTCTTGAGCGCGCGGGTGGGGGTCTGGAGCGCGCGCGGGACCCCCCGATAAAACGAGCCGCCGGTTGCCCGGCGGCGGAGTGTGAATGGGAGGTCGGTGGTTCAAGTCTCTTTAGGTTGGCCTTTACAGGCGGGAAAAACTAGAAGGTTAAGTTAGATAGGCTCTTTCTTTGGCTGGTTTGCAAGAGTGGTTGCTTGACCGCCGCCTCCCTTTTGTACCGCTACAAGTACCATAACCTTTTTTGCTAGTTTTGTCCAGCCCCCCCGTCCAGCTCTACAACTACCTGCAGACGCTGGCCTTCTTTGACCTCGACATCGAGGCTCTTGGAGGCGTGGCCGGGGGCAATCACCTCGATCCGGTGCTTGCCGGGCGAAACCGCCAGGCCGCGCTCCAGACGTCCCAGTTCCTGGCCGGTCCCCACCATGGTCCCGTCGACGTACACCGCGGCATTGGCGGGGGTCACCCGGAGCTCCAGGGCCGCTCCTGCCGAAGGTCGTGACGCCCCGGGCGCCGGCCTCGCCGGCTCACGGGTTTCAGGCCGCAGAGCGGGATCGGGTCCGGACCGCGCCGGGGCCTCCTGGACGGCCTGCTTCGGCCCGAAGATCCGGCCAACAGGGAGCCCTTCCGGCCGGTCGTACCAGGGTGTGGCCTTCTCGCCCTGGATCCTCTCCAGCTTCAGTTTGATGGGGACGAAGTTTCCCAGACTTGCGTCGATCTCGAGCTTCTCGCTGCGGTATCCACCCAGCTGGAACTCGATCGTGTAGTGCCCGGGCCTGAGGTAGAGGTAGTCGGGCGTGCCGTCGAAGTCGTCCGCAACCCCGATCAGCATGCCGTCAAGGATGACTCTGGCGTGCTCGGGCGACACATCGGTGCTCACCGCTGCCAGGTTGGGTTGCGCGTCGGCTCCAGGCACGGGCTGGTATTCGGCGGTGGCGCCCCACCCCCACGGACCCCAGGGCCCGCCCCACCCCCAGCCCAACGGGCCCCAACCGCCACCCCAGCCCCACCCGCCCCATCCCCAGCCCCAGCCGATACCGACGCCCCAGTAGCTACCGTGGTAGGGGTAGTACCCGGGGTAGCGACCGGGGTAATAGCCGGGATAGTGACTAGGGTAATGGCCGGGGTACGCGCCGGCGGGACGGCCGGTGTGGTAACCGGGACCGCGACCAGGGTACGAACCAGAGAAATGGCCGGGGTACGCACCGGCGGGACGGCCGGTGTGGTAACCAGGACCGCGACCGGGGTACGAACCAGAGAAATGGCCGGGGTACGCACCGGCGGGACGGCCGGTGTGGTAACTGGGACCGCGACCGAGGTACGAACCAGAGAAATGGCCGGGGTTGAGGCCAGAGTAGTGACCGGGGCTAGACCCGGAAAAGCGACCGCCGTAGGACCCGTGATAGGCGGCGGCCGGGGCCGCCAACGCAAGAGCGGCCAGCCCCGCGACGAGCGTTACCGTTGTCCGTCGCATACGCCACTCCTTCCGTTCTGGATTCTAAGCAAACCACATGCCGGCCGCAAGGCCGCCCGCATAAGAACCGGGGACGAGCGGCGTCTCTCCCACGTGACACGTGGCCTGCACAGCGGTCACCCCCTCCGTTTCGAGACCCCCGCGGGCGCCCCCATCAAGCTCGCCCAGGCGCGGGCGGAGAGCCTGGCCACCCGTTCCGCGGGCAACAGGTACAGCGCCTCGGCGCGCGCCACATCCGTCAGAGTCAGGCTGCGGAACGTCCCGAGCGCTTCCATGATCTGGTCGTAGGGCCGAAACGCCAGCTGGCCGGCGTGGCAGGCGGCCGCTCGTCGCTTGGCCTCCCACCCCTCGTCCGAGTCCACCAGGAGGTTCGGCTGGAGAGGCGACCCGACCTCGTAGGCCGCCACCCACTCCGGGGGCCGTCGCCGCACACCCCTCCAGGTGAGGGCGCGCAGCGCGCGCTGCAGGGCGAGGGCCAGGGCGCGATGGTCGGGGTGCAGTTCAACCGGAGACGTCACGAAGACCACGTTCGGGGCAAAGCTCTCCAGGGCATCCCGCAGGGCACGCCTCAGGCCGACGTCCGAAGGCTTCAGCGACCGGTCCGGCAGCCGCCAGAACTCCGGCTCGCCGACACCCAGAGTCTCCAAGCCCTTGCGCGCCTCGATCTCGCGCTCGGCCGCCTCGCCCTGGGCGCTCCCATCGGTGACCACCACGACCTTCACCTCGAGGCCACGCGCGGCAGCCTGGGCCAGCGTCGCACCAGGTCCCATCACCTCGTCATCGGGGTGGGGAGCCAACACCAGCCAGCGCCTTCCCGGGGGAAAACCCGACACGTAGGGGACGAGATCCCTCTCGGCTGGCAGGTGTGCACCTCTCACCTTGGTCTCCCAGGAAAGCTTACCTCCACCGCCCGTCAGCGGGAAAGCCCCGAGGAACGTGCCGAAGAGCTCTCCCTGGCACCAGCCGTCGCCGATGGACCTGTCCCGAGGGAACGGGACAGTGCAATGCTATGCTGCGCCGGTGACGAAGCCGAGTCGGCTCGTACCGCGCGTCATGGTTGTCGCCGCCTCGCTCGCCTCGCTGTACTGGCTGCTCCCACCCGGTTCCGCGTTGGTCTGGGCCACAACGGCAGCGGCGCTCGCGGTCCTCGCGTGGACGCAGCGCAGCCCAACCCTCTCCCCCGAGGCCAGGAGGTATCTCGGGTTCGGTGGCGTTGGCATCCCCGTTGGACTGATGCTGGCGCTCTACTGGCGCGTCTCGCAGACCTGGTGGTTCGGCGACGACCCGGCGATCCTCTGGGCGGTGGCCAACAACGGGGTTCCCGCGCACTTCTGGTCTCCCTCAGTGTGGCGGGAGTTCTCGTCGAACAACCTCACGCCCTGGGCGATCCTGTCTTACGGGTTCGACTGGCATTTCTTCCGGCTCGACCCGACTGCCTACTACTGGCATCAGCTGGTGAGTCTGGCCCTCGTGCTCGTCGTCGCGTTCACCGTCCTGACGCGTTTTGTAACGGCAACCACCGCGTGCGTCGCGCTCTGCCTCTTTGTGGCGTCAGGGCCGGTTGCCACCGTTTCGCAGCAGCTGATGACCAGGCACTACCTGGAGGGCCTCTGCCTTGCCCTCATTTCCACCGCCCTATTCACCCGCGCCGTCGAAGGGCGAAACAGAGTGCTACCCTGGCTCGGCGGGGCTGCCTACCTCGCGGCCTGCTCGGCAAAAGAGGTCTTCGTCCCACTCGTGCTCGTGCTGCCTTTCCTGCCCGTGAGCGACGCGAGGGCACGACTGCGCAAGCTGCGCCCGTTCTTGCTCGCCCTCGCCGTCTACATCCCGTGGCGGGCCTGGATGCTGGGGCCATCCCACCTTCTGGTCGGTTACGGCAACCTCTTCAGCGGATCGGGCGGGGGGTCGTTGTCCGAGGTCGTTGCCCGAACCGAGGTGGCAATGGGGTGGAGCGGGATAGGCGCGCTCACGGTGGTTCTCGTCCTCGGGGGCCTGCTTGTGGCGCTCGTCATGCACAGGGAGAAGCGGGGCTTGCTGTTGGTCGCCGCACTCGCGGTGGCGAGCGCGGGACCGCTGGTTCCCGTGCTTCGTCTGCTCGACCCGCGCATGCTCCTTGTGCCGTGGTTTTCCCTGGCGGTCGGACTCGCAGTTGCAGTGAGCCTGCTGGAGGGTCAAGGGCACTGGCGGTGGGAAGCGACTGCAGTCGTCCTGGCTCTCCTGGCCACCGGCCTGATGGCGGTGCGCACCAGCCCGATGTGGACGGACCGGTCGGTGTTCGACCGCTACCGCGTCGAGGGACAGGCCATGCTGACCGGATCACCGGACTTGCCGCTCATGCAACCGGTCGGAGCGCCCTGGTTCTACGTCTGTCTCGACCGGCTTCGCACCAAGTTGTATGGAAGCCCAGGCCCCCCGGTGTGCTACGACGTATGCGCGTGCTCCGCTGCAGGCCGTTATCAGAAGGGTCTCAGGTTCGACTCGGGCAGGCTCTCTGAAACCGTGCTTGACGTGACGGGTTGCCGATTCCGCATGGCGCCGATACGCGTCGAGTTCAGCTACGACACTCGAACCGACACGTTGCAGTGGACTCTCGGTCCCTACGGCGACGGCCAGTGGTACTACATGGACGACACGGGCTACAGACAGCCCGTTCCGGCCCGCGGCTTCTATCCGCTTCGCATCAGCACGGTCGCGGTGTTCCTGGTTCGCTACGTATCTCGCGAGGGCTGGTCCACACAGTCACCACGGTTTCGGCTCGACCGGTCCTCCGCAGGTCCGGACGGTATCGTCCGTCTCTCCTGGTCCGGCGACGGCGGACTACCGGGAGCCGCCCTTCCCCCCGGGTAAGTAGCTGCGGTCCACGTCGACGCGAAACGCCGGTCGCCCCTTGATCTCGTCGAAGATGCGGGCGAGGTAAAGGCCGATGAGACCGAGGCCGAGCATGGTCAGCCCGCCGAGGATCAGGGTAATCAGAATGACGGTGGTGAAGCCCTCCACGGCCCGGTGTGAAAGCTTCTGGACCAGCGCGATGCCGCCGATCACCGCGCCGAGCAGGAAGGTCACCCCACCGAGCACGGTCATGAGCTGGAGCGGTGCCGAGGAGAACGACGTAATGGCAAGGACGGAAAGACGCAGCCGCTTGACGCCGTTGAACGTCCGACGCCCGTGGCGACGAGTCGGTACGTCGAACGGTACCTGCGCCGAAGGGAAGCCGAGCCACTGGATCAGGCCGCGGAAGAACCTCCGGCGCTCGGGCAGTGCCAGGTACGCGTCAACCACGCTTCGGTCGAGAAGCTTGAAGTCGGCGTGGCGGCGGAGGTCGAGGTCCGACAGGCGCCCGAATAACCAGTAGAAGAGCCACGCAGTGAGGCGCGAGAACAGCGACTCGGGACCGCGAGAGCGCCTCAGCCCCTCGACAACCGGCACGCCGGCCAGCCACATCCGGACCATCTCCGGGAGGAGCTCGGGCGGATGCTGGAGGTCGCCGTCCATGACGACGACCGCGTCGCCCGCCGCGTGAACGAGGCCCGCCTGGATCGCGGCTTCCTTGCCGAAGTTACGGCCCAGCTTCACCAGACCCACCCGGGGTTCCCTGGCTATGAGGGCGCGGACCGTGTTCACGGTCTCATCGGTGGAGCCGTCATCGACGATCAGCACGCCGGAGCGTAGGCCAGGCAGCGGATCAAGCGTGGCAAGCACGCTCGCAGCGACTTCCGAGATCCCAGCGGCCTCGTTGAACACGGGGATTACGACAGTGAGGTGCTTCAAGAGGAACCCTCCTCTGTACTGCAGGTCGCGCCGACGGCCACCATGGTGTGTGGCACCCAGACGCAGAGCCGCGCCAGCTGGTGGGGCACGCGAATGCCGAACCAACCGACCAGAAGGCCAAGGGGGAATGCGTGGGGGTACGGGAACGTCCGTGTTTGTGCCAGACCACACCTCTGGAAGAGATGCCGCAGAGTGACCGGGTCGTAGTACGCGACGTGCTCCGGTATCTTGAACGATGGCCAGCGACGCCCAAGAAATCTGAACCAGACGCTGTTGGCAAAAGGGGAGGCGAGCACGATGCTTCCTCCGGCCGCCAGGTGGTTCTTGAGAGCCCCCACGAAAGCTGCCGGCCGATACACGTGCTCGATGACGCCCACCGCCACGATGAGATCGAACTTTGCGTCGCTTGGCAGGTGCTCAACTCCGCCCAGGATGCCGCGACAGCCGAAAGCCTTGATACTCTGCACCGCCTCCGTGTTGTAGTCCGTCCCGGTGCGCTCGGCAAAGAGCCCCCGCGCTTCGTCGAGCAGGTAACCGAGCCCGGCCCCGACGTCCAGCAGGCGCCCCCCCGCCAGACCAGCGCTGGCCAACGCCTGCAAGAACCGCCGGAACGTCGTCCGGAGCGCAGGCTCCTGCTCAAAATACGAACCGGCGTCGTTGGAGTACCCGTGCACACTCCTTCCAAGGTAGTACTCGGGACGCGTGTAGGCCTCAAGCATCACGCTTTCCGGGAGGCGTGGCGACAGATACCAGAGGCGGCACGCCCGGCAGCGCACAACGCGAAACGGAAGGAAGTCAAAGCACGACCTGGGCTCGGGAACGTCGTTCTCACACAGAGGACAGTTGGCGTGTGTGGCCGCCGCCGCGACACGCTTCTCCCCAAGGGTCGCCACGTTCCGGTCGCCGGTGTCAGCGTCGCTACCTGCCGGTTCAACAATCGCTTTCATCCGCCACGAGTCTAGACCAGTTGCCCCACCAGTGTCTGGCCGGGGGCGACGGACTGGCCATCAGAACAGGTCGCTGTCTTCCATCGTGTAGTACCAATGCCGTTCAAGGTCCGAGAGAGTCGGGCTGGGGTCGAAGAAGGCGAATCCCGGGGCGAGCGCGTTCGGCTCGGGCCCAGGCGCAAGACCTCGGCGCGGAGTCGTGCGATCCACCACTCCGGATTCGCCGGGAACCAGCCCTGAACGGTGCCCGCGCCGGGGAAGAGGCGCCCAAGCGCCCTCAGCAGGACCGGAAACGCCCTGGCCGCACTCCCCGGTTCGAAGAACGCGTCGCCGAGCACGACCGCCCGGCCTCGCAGCGCCACAAAGCACCACCCGACGAGGACGCCGCGGCGTCGCACCTCGGCAACCGTGTGAACACCATCCGGACAGGCCAGGTAGCGGGCGTCGCGCTGCACGAGGAACTCGTACCTCGGCGTCACCCGCATGCGGCGGCGCCTTCGAACAATGACATCGAAGGCGATTCCGGCCAGCATCGCGACCGTGAAGCTGACGAGGAAGCCTCCTCGAACCCACACCATGAGGCGGAGCACGGGCAGGCGCCCCAAGAGGTGCGCGATGCCTGGGACCTGCCATACGAGCGCCGTGGCCAGAACACCGGTGGCCCCAAGCGCCGCGGCGGCCCGGCGCAGTCGCCGTCGCGGCAGGGCGGAAAGGATGCACGCCACGGCGACGGCGCCAACGCCGAGGCTGACCGGCGCCGCCGGAACGGCACGGAGCCGCCGCAGGAACAAGAACCCGCCCAAGGCGGCCAGCTCGAGCTTCCAGACACCCATAACGTCGCTGCCCCGCTCCGCCCCGAGAAACCACACCGGAAGCTGCAACGGGAAGGGAAGTTGCGTCTGGCCGTTGGCGAAAAGCGGCGTGCCGCCCCCGATGCGGTCCGAGATCCACGGGAGCTCGCCGGCGCCGGCGAGACGACGAAACCTCCTCCCACCAAATGCCCAGTTGCAGGGGAAAATCGCTTTGCTCGGCCGAACCGGTGACCGTAATGGGTCCGCCCCACTCGATCGCCCTAGGCGGGCCGGGGCCGAGGTGGAGGCCGCTCAGCAGTACCCGCCCGGGGAGCAGAAGCAGCCCCACGTCCACCGCGAGCTGGAAAACCAGCAAGGCCCTCTTCCTCCTCACCAGGACATGAAGGACCGCCAGCGGGAGCACGATCCAGAGGGCGACTGCGGCGTCTATATCCCTACACCAGGTCTGCGTCGCTCATTGTGAGGTAGAAGCGCCCCGCGAAACCCGCGACGTTGATCTCGGGGTGGAACGAGCGCGCAACCATCACAAGGCCGTGCGGGTGGGTGCCACGGCTCCACCCGAGGTCCTCGAACGTTCTCTCGGCCGCCGCGTCGCCGCCCAGCCACATCTCGACCGTCCGTGAGCCGGCGGCACGCGCCAGCCCCGCGACGGCCCGATCGAGCGCCCAGATTGCGCGCGGGTCATCCCCGTCCCACACCAGCTCCGCCCAGCTCGCGCGCTCCCCCGCCAGCCGCAGCACCGCGACCGCCGCCACGTGACCCCGCCACCTTGCGACGAGATGAACGTACTTGACGCCGGGGCGGTCGCAGAAACGGCGCAGTAGCCACGCCGCGTTTCGCACGGTGGCCACCGGGTAGCGCTCCCTTGCCACGTCCCACAGCGCATTGGTCGCGACGGCGTCCACCCCCGCCCTAACGCTGTGGCCGGAGAACCACCTGCCCCGCCGGACCACCGATCGCTGCCAGACCGGGACCGGTTGCGGCGGCATCTGATCGTAGCCCAGACGTGCCAACCCAAGGCGAAGTGCGCGTTCCCCAGGGAATCCGTAGAGAACGGCGAGGCGGTCGGGGGCGCCAAAACGGGCAAAGAACGTCTGGACCATGGTGATGTAGATGCGGGCGGCGGCAAGCCCATGGCGCACCTCTGGACGAGTGAACACGTCCCCGATCTGCCCGGCGCGCACATCGAGCGAATCCACCCGTAGCCGCACCGGCACTGCGCCGTAGTGCGCCACGACCCGGTCCCGCGCGTCCACGGTAAGCATGATCCAGCGCCCCTCGGGCTCGTTTTGATACTTCCACCGCCACTCCTCGAGGGAACGGGAGAGCCCAAAGACCTCGTTGAAGCCCTCGTTAATCTGAGCCTCGTCCCCCTCCCGGTACGGGCGGTAGCGCTCGTCATCCACTGGGTGCCTCCCAGAACCACGCCTCCGGCGCCGCCCGGGCGTTGGGCTTGGCCGCGAGCACGATGTACCTCGCCGACCGGGCCCGCGCCGCCACCACCACCGCCAGGGCGTGCGCAAACGTCTCTGCCGTGCCGAGCAAGCCCGCAGCGGGAAGGCCAAGCCCGGTCGGAGACAGCAGCCACATCAACGCCCCCCGTGGAAGACCATCCACGTTGCCCGGGAAAGGCTGCGGTCGCAGCGGCGAGCGCGTGACGTGCAGCCTCTCGGCAAGGCGTCCGGTCCAGCCGAACTCGGAAGCGAGGAAGCGGCTGCGAGAGGCGAGAAAACGACCGCCGTAGGAGACTGGGTCTGCGGCGTGGCCCCACAGATGCTCCACCCGAGCTGCCGGTACGAGGCCGATTCGTAGCCCCGCGGCCGCCGCGCGGCGCAGCCATTCCATTTCCTCGAAGTAGAGGAAATAGTCCTCGTCCCAGGGACCGATTTTCTCCACCACCTCGTGCCGGAACGCCAGCAGCGCCCCGGACAGGGCCGGCACTGCAAGCGGCGCGGAGGCCTCCCATGCCTGGCGCCAGCGCCGGAGCTCCCGCCGGAAGTACGCGCGCCAGAGCGGCCGCGAGCGGCTGGCCAGCCACCGCCGCAATTCCTCGCCAGGGGTCTGCACGTCAGCCGGCGAAAACATCAGGTCGCCCAACACGAACTGGGGACCCGCCACGTCCCACCCCGAGGCCAGCGCGTCGAGCAGGCCCCCAAGCGAACCCGCGATGAAGCGTACATCGGGGTTTCCAACGACCAGGATCGCGCCACGGGCCTGGGCGACGCCGGCGTTGATCCCTGCTGCATAACCCAGATTCGCCTGCACGTGCAGCTTGTCGGGAACAACCTGCCGCAGGCGGGCAAGTTCCTCCGCGTCCTCCGAGTGGTCCACCAGCACCACCTCGCCCCGCACACCGGTGCGCCTGGCCTCGGCGCGGAAGCTCGCCACGGCGCCCTCGATCACCCCCGAGGAGTGGTGGGTGACCAGAACGAGGGAAACCTCAGGACTCATGTCGATCGCTCGCCCGGACATGGCCGCTCGGCCCACCGCGGTGCCGCCGGGCGGGTGCCTGGGCCACGGTCCTCGAGACCCGGGGGCGCACGCGGCTATGCCTCGCCCGTCTCCCACTCCCAGCGGTGGGCAGGGGTCACGGGCCCGCGGGAGGGGAGCGCGTTGTTCACCGGAAACGGTCCGACGCGTGACTGCGCGTACACGACGAGGCCGGTCTGGTCGAGGACGAAGAGCACCGCCTCGAGCTGCCCCCGGGAGAAGGGCTGCTGGGGCAGGTGAAGGCGCACGTGCCACCGGCTGCGCCCCTGCAGGGGGGCCATCCCGTCGAGGATGGTCGCCAACCCCGCGAGGCACTGTCCACCCACGTCGTCGAAGGCGATCCCGATGTGGATCGCATCGGTGGGGTCGAACACCTCCACCTCGGCCTCCACCATGTAGTCGCTGCCCGGCGTCAGGGAATGTGCGACCATGCCGCTCGCCTCCCGGAGGACGAGGCCGTGAATGCGGGCCATGGCCAGGCCGGAGGGGCCCGTCGGCTGGGTGCTCTCCACCTGTTTCTTGCGAAGGTACAGCTCGTAGGCCGGTATGACCTGGTTCGGCTCACCGAACGCCTCGACGCGGCCGTGGTGCAGCCACATGACCTTCTCGCAGAAGCTCGCCACCAGGTACATCGAGTGCGAGCAGAAGAGCACGGTGCGCTTCTCTTCCTTGAACCTCAGCATCCGCTCCACGCACTTCTTCTGGAACGCGCCGTCACCGACCGCCAGCGCCTCATCAACCGCGAGCACGGTCGGCTCCACGTGGGTCGCGACCGCGAATGCGAGCCGCGCAACCATGCCGGACGAGTAGGTGCGGACCGGCTGGTCCACGTACTCACCGAGATCGGCGAAGGCGAGGACGTCCTCGACCCTCTCCTTCATGACCTGCTCCGGCACGCCTACGACGGCGCCGTACAGGAGCGCATTGTCTCGACCGGTGAACTCCGGGTGGAAGCCGACGCCGAGTTCGAGGATCGCCGAGACCGGCTTGGCAACCGTCAGGCTGCCGCCATCCGGATGCGAGATCCCGGCCACGAGGCGCAGCAGCGTGCTCTTGCCGGAGCCGTTCTCCCCGATGATCCCGACCGCCTCCCCCGGGAAGGCCCGCAGCGTCACCCGGTCGAGGGCCGTCTTGTACGTGAGCCGCTTGGTGGCGCCCAGGAGAGCCAGAGCACGGTCCCGGCGGCGGAAGAACATCGGGTACCGCTTGGTGACGTCAATCGCCTCCATGCTCGGGGTGGCTTCGCCAGACGAGCGCCCGGGGTCCTGCACGCAAGAAGCCTAACACATCGGGAGCGAGGACCTTGGCGCGCTCAGCAAGCGCGTCCGGCCATGAACTCCAGCAGGGCCTGTTCGGTCTGCGTCTCGGTGAACGATTGCGCAGTCGCGTACGCACGACGGCGCATAGCCGCCATTTCGTCGTGCCGGGTTTCAAAACCGTCGATCAGATCGAAGAGACGTTCCAGGAGCGGGTAGACATAGTGGTTGGGAAAGACGTGCGCGTTTTCCCCGTCCCGCAGGAAGTCGCGGCCGCCATACGCCTCGTAGCAGAGCGCGATGCATCCGGCCGCCATGGCCTCCGGCACCGTCGCGTTGAACGACTCTCCCAGATTAGTGTTGACCAAGAAGACCGACCCGCGCATCAGGCGGGCCACCTCGCGGTGTGAGAAGCCCCTCAGCTCCATGACCGACCAGCCTGGAAGATCGGCCGCGCGGCGCTTGAGCAGGGCCCGCAGGACGTCGCCATCTGGGCTCGCGACCTTTGCGGGGGCCAGCAGGATGCGCCGGCTGTGCGGCGTCCGGTCGAGAGTGTCCGGCTCTGCGAAGAAGTGCCGGGCAATACACGGCGGGACAACCGGAGCCGGGACACCGAAATGCCTCTCGACAACCTCCCGGACGTGCGGCATGACGGCAATGGCGCGCTCGTACCCCAGCGAGCGGTAGTCGGCGGCACCGGCGAGGCCGGGCAAGATCGCGAACGCGTTCTGAACGAAGACCACACGGCGGCCGGGTAAGGCGCGCGCTGGCGCGCTGCCTGCAAGCACCTCGGGCACCACGAGGAGATCACTGCTGTCCGGTAGCGCGACGGGTTTGTCCAGGTAGCTCACCGGAACGTCAATGTCTAGCCAGGCCGGTTTGAACGGGGCCTGCTGGTGGAGAACCCACGCGTCGAAACCGTGCCTGCGCAGGATCGCCACGTGCGTGTACAGCATGCCGATCCCCCAGCTCGGCTCCGCATAGTCAGGGCACAGGTAGAAGACCCTTTTCGACTGGCCTTCCAAGGGCGTTCGGGTCATCCCGTCCAGGAGGCTCGCAGATTGGCCTTCGCGAAGTCAAGGGCCCCGAGTGCGGACTTTCGACGCGGAGGCAGCACCGTGTGAGTCGCGGAACAGGTACACCTGCCCGGGGACCTTCCGGCCAGGAGGCTACGCTGCAGAATCACCTGGCCGGCGGCCAACGCAGTTCGAACAGCCGCAGGCTTGGTTCGGGGATCGCCATCGTTTCCCCGTGCGTTCGGATGAAGTCGATTTCTTCGAGCCTCGGACCGAGAGAGGCGAGGATCGGCCGAGCCGATTGCGGCACGTCGCTGCGACCGGCCGCATCGAGGATGTCCAGGGCTATGCGGTCCACGAGAACCAGCGAACCCGGCTCGTTACGTTCCTGCAACCCCGGGAACAGCCCGGCCCACTCAGGTGTCCGGTAATGCGTCACAGCCGCATAGTAGACGGGCCCCGGGCGATGTCGCAGGAAGCGACCGAGATCCTGGCCCCAGTTATCCGAGAGATCGTAGGCAGCGTCTGAGGCGAGGAAGAGCCGGCTGGCGACATTACGTGAGAAGGCGAAGAACGGGTAGTCGAACGAAGCTACCGCAATGTGAAGGGCCAGCAGTGGCCACAGCAGGATCCTGAACCGGCGGCCGTTTGCCGCGACGGCAAAAGCAGGCAACGCCGCGACGAGGACGACCAGCGGCAGAAGGTGACGGATTCCGAGGTGAAGGGATGACCTCGACGCGAGGGCCAGGTACAGCACTCCCGCGGCGGTGCACACCCACGCATCGCGAGAAAGTCGCCATTCTCGGCCCTTCAGCAGGGCGATGGCCGCCACAAGAGAAAGAGTAAGGAGCGGCAGGTCGATCTTGAATGCGAGCGTCACAAGGGGGTAGAGGGGCTCTGGCCCGGACACGATCCTGCCCATCCAATAGTCGGCCGACTGCGACGTGCTGCTTCGATGCGCGACGTCCGAGAAGCCAATCCAGTAGGCACCCAACGCGCGGCTTCCGCCCGCTACCGCGTGCGCAGCTTGCGTCAGCTCAGCGGAAGGCGGCGCAGGTCCACCCAAACCGCCCCCAACGAATGCCTTTTCGGCCAGGCGGAGAACGTCCCCCGTTGCCATGTTCCGCACTGCGTATGCCTCGATGCCAAAGGCAAAGACGAATGCAGCCAGGATCACCAGCGCGGCGTCCCGGAGCTTGCGGCTGAACAGGCAGTACAGCGCGAAGAAGGGGAAGATCAGAGGGGCCGAGAACTTCGAGGCGATGGCAGCACCGGCCAACGTCCCACTCAGGAGCGCCCCCCAGTGCGAGTCGAGCGAGATCAGAGCCAACAAGGCAAGGAGGAAAAAGCTCACCGGTGCGACGTCGGTGGTGATGTAGTGGCCATGCGCCAGGAAAGGTGGCGAGGCCCCAAGCGCCGCCGTGGCCACGAACGCCGCCTTCTGCGAGACACGGGCAAAGAGGGCCCCGAAGGCGAAGAGCCCAAGGGTTGCGATGAGAATCGGCGGGATGCGCGGCCGTAGGAGCCGGCTGCCGAGGAGCCGCAGCGAAACGGCGAAGCGTGCGTCTGCCGTGAGTGGATCGCCCGTGGCTGCCTGCAGCCCCGCGTGCCGTTGCCCGGCGGGTATGGCGAGGGCTGAGACCAGCTTCAGCAGCGGAGGATGCTCGGGGTTCACATCCACGCGCCCGGACTCGAGGATGTGCGCTCCGTCGCGGAGATGCCGGACCTCGTCGCTCGCCGGGCTGTCCTGGAAACCGAGGACCGCCTGAACGCAGGCGTAGGCAGCGACCGCCGCCACGCGCGCCCACCTCCAGAACTTGTCGCTCATCGTGGCCCCACTCCAACGGCGAATACAGCGGCGAGGACGCCAGATTGTAGCAGTGACGCCCCGCAATTTCTCGACGACCGAAGCCGGGTGGCATGCGCTCATGGATGGTTGACGACGCGTGTCAGGAGGAAACCGCAAGCCAGAAGGATTTCAGGGTTGCCCAATGAGCATGCATCTCGGCACCCCCCGCCGTTCTCACCCCGATAGCGCTGGCCGATGGCAAGGCACAGAAGAAACGGCCCGCCGCGAGGGCGGGCCGTCGGGTTGGTCCGGGGACGCGAGGCTACGGGGCAGGCTGCGCCGGAAAGCTCGCGAACGCGACTTCACGTCACGCGAGCGAGGGCCCGGGGGGGAGCACCGCACTGCGCGTGTACAGCACATTGCACGGCCCACACACACCACCCTCGGCTTCCGACCTTCACCACGCAGCCCGCTTCTCGCCTCCACCACCTTCAAGGAGTACCTGATGAAACACCACGGCATCTGGCCTCGACGCTTCGCTCTGCCTCAAAGAACTGAAGTTCCGCTGCGGCCACCACGAGGAGCGTCTCTTCAACCTATTGACTCTTGCGTAAGTAATGTGGCGCGTCTATGTCCGAATCCCGTTAATTCACGGGCTTTTCCGAGCAAGGCGGTGTCACATTTCTTGGGCAAACTTCAATAGTCACTCGCCACATCTGCGACTTGGTGTCAGCCAGGCTCAATCACCAAAGGTAAAATGCGTGCTATTGACACGGGCGCATGGCCCAAAGGAAGAGACAGCCATGGGGGTGTCGGTGACGAACCGATGAGGACGCTGGTTGGGGCCCTCGCCATGCTGCTAGCGGTGGCCGCTGAGGCGCAGCTATACGACGCACGCGAGTGCGGCAGTGATCCGGTCAACTGGGTCAAGGCCGAGCTTTCGGCTTTCGGTCCGGCAGACCCCGACGTTGCGGCGTCGTTCGAAAGGCTCGTCGACCTTTACTGGGCGGATCCGGACAACCGCTGGTGCTCCCCCACGGGTGCAACTGGCACGGGATGGGGGCATGACAAGGGGCTGATGTACTTCGCGCTGTACGACGCTGGATTGGTTTACTGGGAGCTCGTCTGGTCGGGGGTCGAGTTCTCTGAGGTCCAGACGAGCAAGCTGGAGGGTATTTTCTTGGACGCTGGCCAGGCCGCCGCGAACGGCTCCTTCTACTACTTCGGCAAGTGCAACCTCTACGCGGGCAAGGTGAACATCGACAACTCCTGCGCGGAGGACGACGAGTCGATCTCCAAGTTCCTCGCTATGGTCCACAACCTCTTCCCGCGAGTCGCCGACCGGCTTGGCGGCGACACCGTTGTAACGTCCCTCGAGAGGCGGTTCCTCGAGAAGGCGTTCTCGACCGACTACGAGCATGGGGGCGGCCTCCTCATTCTCGACGGCGACGTGGTCCTGCCTAACCACGGCGGCCCAAACGTCCCCTACGTCGGCGTCAACCTCATCGGGCTGAACAACGCGCGGGACACGTACCTCCTCGCCGGGAGCCCCGTCCCAGACTGGTACGGGCATCCGAACGCCCTCGCTCTCTTCCGGCAGATGCAGACCAAGGCGTTGCCGGACGGCAGCGCGTTCACCGACGATTGCGTCCTCAACAGCGGACGGGTCGTCCCCTGTAACGACCCGGGAAGCATGAACGCGGTGCCCACAATGCTCCCGGCCGGAAGGTTCGTCCGCGCTGTCTTTGGCGACCAGGCCTTTGCGCCGGGCCTGTACACCTTCGAGGAGTGCGATCTTTCGAGGATCGCTGACCCCGACCGCGCCAACCAGTATTGCGGGTGGAACCCGGGGGCGCTTCCGCTCTCGATCCTGGCCATCCCCAGCTCGCCAGCACTGATACAAATCCGATGGCTGGCTGCAGAGGGGGCCCGCCACTACGACGTATGGGGGCAGGACAGGCGCGTCGCATCAGGCGTCACTGGCACCGACTACACTTTCCAGGGGATCCCCTGCGGCATCCCCTTCTCCTACGCGGTCTACGCCCGTAACGAGCGAGGGCGCATCCTGGGCGGTGCCTGGGGCTCTGCTCAGCTCGCGTGTGCCCCAAGGCCCGTGCGCCGGCACCTTACACGCGGGCTTCCCTGAACTCCAGCCATTGCTATGCCAAACGACCCACACCACAACGACAGCGGACTGGTGGTCGCGAGAAACTCAAGCCACGATGTACCGGCCAATGACCCGAGGGCTCGTGGCGAATAGCACCTAAAGTTGCTGCCACGCCAGGCCCACTCACAGAAAAAGAGACCCGCCTGCAAGGCGGGCTGCGGAACGCTCGAGTGAGACGAGGTTACGGTGCTGGCTGGGCCAGGATGAAGTTCGGGTCGCCGGTCTGCGAATCGATCACCGTCGCGTAGACCATTCCCGGACCACCGTCGGTGACGTAGATCTCGGCCGAGATGGCGCGCAGGTTCGAGGGCAGCGACCTGGCCGAAAACGTTGTGATACCGGTTCTCGAGCTTGTCCTGGTCCCAGCCACCCGGCCCGATGGCGAACGTGTAGGGGATCGGGGTGCCGATCATGTCGTGCGGGTTGAGCAGGTTTCCGGACTCGTCGTAGAAGTAGACGACGAAGTTGACCCCTTCGTCTCCGACAGGTTGACGAAACCGACGTTGGTGCGCGCAATGTCCTGGCTCGACATCCCGGTGAGCAGCAGCCGTTTGTTGTCCGATGCGGCGGACACGCCGCGGCTGGCCCACAGCGCCGGGATGCCCTGGCCGAACGTGCCGGTGGGAGTCAAGTTGTAGGAGCGTGCCGAGACTACCGGGTAAACGTTGGAGCCATCCTTCGGAGCGATGCGAATAACGCCGCTCGTCTCCGAATTGGCGGGCAGCAGCCCGCTGAACGCCCAGGAAACCGCGTCGTTCACCAGGAGGCTCTTGTAGGAGGCCAGCGTGACGCTCCGCACGACCACCGGCAGGTTGTCCTGCGCCTTGGGCATGTACCTCAATTCCCAGGTGTGGGGGCTGTTGCCGTCCGGGTTGGTGATCTGCAGGTCCGTGCGCCAGACGGTGTTGGCCACGCCCCCGTTGTGGGCCATGGCGACGAGGTAGATCGGCGCGTCAGCCAACGGGCTCGCCGTGATCATCACCGGGTCGCCGGTCTGGTTGTCCATGACCGAGGCGTACGCCTGCATGTCCTGCCCGGGCGAAAGGTCGATCTTGAGCGAGAAGGTGCCGATGTTCGCGAAGCTCGCCCCGAAAAGGTTCTTGATCGAATCCTGGATGTAGCCGAACGCCCACAGCCCCGTAGTCTTCACGCCGATTTGCGTGCCGGTCTCGTCGAAGATGGTGAACGTGATGCAGGTGGCGCAGCTCGTGTCGCCGCGCAGGTTGACGATGCTGTAGTTGGTCCGGAAGCCGGTGTCGAGGCCGTTGTTTCGCAGGCCGGTGAGCCACATCGGCGACTTCGTGGTCCCCGGCACGACCGGGATACCCGCGTTCATCTGGCCGTACTTGCTGCCGTCGGGGAGCAGGTTGTACGTGCGGACCAGGACGATCGGCGCGACGCTGTCGTCGTTCTTGTAGGTGATGCGCAGCGCCGTCTTCGTGAAGTTCTGCTTGAGGTTGTCGGAAACCCACTGCAGGATGTCGTCGAGGACCAGCGTGCCCTTCGGAGGCAGCGGGGGCGAGTACGGTCCTGCCTTGAACGGCTGGACGTTGTCGGTGCCGGCCGGCAGGAACTCCACCCAGATGTCGGTGGCGTACTTGGAGGCGTTGAAGATGCGGAGGTCGGCATGCCAGTTGGTGCCATTGAGGCCGAGGACCTTGGCCGCGTCCACCGCCATCACCGACTCCGGGCCGCAGGCCTTGCCGCCGACGTTGAGGCCCTTGATCGTGGTGGCGCCGTAGCTGGCACCGCTGGCGTTGCGGCGGGTCGAGGTCAGCGTCAGCTTGTGGCTGCCGCTGCACTTGAAGGTGTAGGTGACCGCGGCGCCTGTCTGCGTCGTGCCATCGTCGAACGTCCAGGTGAACGCATTCGGGTCGCCGTTCGCGTACCCCTGCGCTGCGGTGAAGGTGGTCGGGCCGGTGGTGGAAGCGTCCACCGGCGACCAGGAGAAGTCCGCCGTGACGTGGCGGACGTCGTCGTAGATGTGCACGACCTTGAGCTTCTCCGCCGAGGTTCCGGCGCAGTTGGTCGCCGTCATGCGGACGTTCTTGTCGCCCGGCAGGGCCCAGGTGAAGGTGAGCGTCGGCGTGCTCACCGTGGTGTTGACGCTCCCCTCCTGGAAGTCGTACCAGTGCCAGGCGGTCGGGCTGTTGGTGCTGGCGTCGGTGAGGGTGACCGGCTGCCCCACGTACGGCTGCGGCTGCTCCGGGAAGCTCGCGAGCGGACCGTTCGGGCCCCAGGTGAAATCGGCCACCGGCGGACCGGGTGCCGCGCACGCCGGCAGCACGGTGACCTGTTGGATCAGCTGCGTCGAGCCCTTGCAGTTGCTCGCGGTGAGCTTCACCGGGTAACTGCCGGCCGCAGCGAACGTGTAGGCCGGGTTCTGGAGCGTCGAGCTGCCGCCGGCCACCAGCCCCTGGTAACCGTCGCCGAAGTCCCATGCCCATGACGTCGGACTCCCCGCCGACAGGTCGGTGAACTGCACGGGGGTGCCCGCGCGGACTTGGGTCGGGGTCCACGAGAAGCTGGCCGTAGGCGCCGCCGGCGACGAACACGCCGGCAGGACCGTGACCTGCTGGATGAGCTGGTTCGAGCCCTTGCAGTTGCTCACCGTGAGCTTGACCGGGTAGCTGCCGGCGGCAGCGAACGTGTAGAGCGGGCTTTGCAGCGTCGAGCTGCCGCTCGCCACGAGTGGCGGGAAGCCGTCGCCAAAGTCCCACGTCCAGGTCGTCGGGTTACCCGGCGACGCGTCGGTGAACTGCACGGGCGTGCCAGCCCGGATCTGGACCGGAGCCCAGGTGAAGCTGGCCGTTGGCGCCGCGGGGAGCGGGCAGGTGTTGATCACGGTCATCGAGACCGTGTTGCTGGTGGGCACCTGAGTGCCACCCGCGACCCCGTACCCGGTCACGCTGAACGTGCCGGCGGTGCAGTAGATGTGGCTGGTCGTGCTGCAATCGATCATGCCGCAGCTGACGGCGTCATAGGTGATCGTCTGACTGCCCCCGTCGCCGAAGTTGATGGTCACATGATCGCCGGATTGATGCACCCCGGGCGAGAAGGTGAACGTCACGGCCTCGCCGACGTTGGCCGGGTTCTTGCTCGCGCTGATGGTCAGCGTGCCGCTGCCGCCACCGCCGCCGCCGCCACCACCCCCGCCGCCACCGCCACCACCTCCCGACACAGTAAACGTGAACTGATTGGAGGTCGAGGTGGTTGAGCTGCATCCGACGTGCGTGATCACCACCCACGAGTACGTTCCGGCGGCCGAGGCGTAGAACTGGCACGAGGTCGCGCTCGCTGGGGACACGGTGCACAAGGGGACGGTTTGGGTCCCGTCCTTCACCTCGTACGTGAACGGCGGCGCGCCGGTCGCCGGTGCATTCCAGGAGAGCGTCACGTAGCCGGCGGTTTGTGTCGAGCCGTTGGGCGGCGCGGTGGGCGTCGCCTTGCCCGGGTTCACGCAGTCGATGATGTTGAAGGATACGGGTGTCACCGAGGCGGGAACCGGCGTTTCACTCCCCTGCTGCGCGCTCGCGGTCAGCGATGCGCTGTACGAGCCGACCGCCAGGGTGTTTGCCGCAATCGTGCCGGTCACGGCCGTGCCCGTGTCGTTCACGGACGGCGGCGTGGCGCTGGTGAGCCCCCACTGGAAGTGCTGCGTGTAGCCGCTGGCGACCCGGTACGGCGCCGAGAACGTGATCGTGTTCGCCTTCAGGAGCGTCGGCGGGGAACCGTTGGTGGCTGCCGTCGCGGGGGTGGTCCCGCCGTCGCTCACCGTGATCCCGCCGACGGAGAAGGGACGCGAAGGCACCGGGAACGAGGAGCAGGCGTTGTAGTTGGAGCCGAGGATCCCCGGATCCACGCCTGTGCAGCTCGAGCTCGTGCCCGGGAAGCCGTACTGCGCCGCGACCGTCACCGTGTAGCCGGCGCCTGCCGCCGTATCAGAGACATTCAGTAGGAGCTCGATCGGAGAGAGCCCAGCATCGGCCTGCGGATAGCCGGCGACGGCCGTGCCTGTGGGGTCGGTCACAGTCCAACCCAGGGCCGTCGGGTGGCCCTGCAGAACCGCCGCAAGCGTGACGAGGTCGCCGGTCAGGTAACTGCAATTCGGCGCGCACGTGACGGGACCGCCCGAATTGTTGAACTTCACCGCCGTGACCTGTGCGCTGACCGTGGGGCTGCCGCACAGGACCACCGTCTTTGTGGTGGCCGGGGTTTGGGTTGAAGCCTTGTAGTGCGCTCCCGCCGCGTCCTGCACGTCCAGGTCAAGCGTAAAGGTTCCCGTCTGGTTGCTCGGGGACGCCCAGCTCCACGTCGTCGGCCCGCCAGTAAAGGTGCCGCCCGTCGGCGTCACGCTGGGCTGAGGGTTGAGCGCTGAACCCACCGATGTGTTGGTGACCGTGAAGATGTCGCCCGGGAAGCCGTACGCATCGCCCGTCGGGGTGCAGGTGACGCCGGCGTTGGGGGCGGAAACCGCGAGGCTCGGCCGCGGGATGGTGCTCATGCACGACTGGCCGATCTGCAGGACGTCGCCGTAAACGTAGAGCGAGCGCACGACGTACTGCTGGCCGCCCACCGTGAACGGCGTGAGCGTCACCGCCCCGATCGAATACGGCCCGGTGCACACCCTCGTCACCGTCGTCACGTTGTCCTGGTCCTGCAGCTTCTGCGGATCGCTGCCGCCCAGGCTGAGGTACCCCAACTTCTTCGCCGACCAGACCGTCAGCAGGTCACCGGCGAGCGACATCCCGACCCCGCCGAGGCTGCCAGTGACGGTGTGCCAGCGAATCTGTTTGTAGACGGTGGGATTGGTGAGGTTCGAGATGTCGAAGATATTCACGACCGCGTCGCTCGACGTCGCCACGTAGAGCCGCCTCCGGTCGCCGTCGAACGCCCACGGACCGTCGAAGAGCTTGCTGTCCGCCCCCGGCCACTTCCACTGGGCGACCGGCTGCCCTCCAAACAGGTTGGTCGGATCGGAGATGTCGACGATCGCCACGATCAGGGCGTCCGAGAGGTTCCTCACCGCCAGGTACCGCTTCCCCGCCTGGGTGAAGACGTCGAATGTCAGGGAGCCGCCGCCCCCGAGCGGGAACGTGCTGTAGGCCCCGTCGTTCCGGCCACCCAGGGGGACCCGCATCACACGCTGTCTGTTCATCGTGGCGAATGACATCGTCTCCGGAGAAAGGCCGGCGCCGTCGTAGATCTTGTAGATGTAGACCGACATGTCCGCAGCCCCGATGGCGGCCTGGTCGAGCGCCTGCCCGACCAGGTAGACACCGGTTTGGTGCCAGAACATGGCGGCTGCGCGGTAGCTTTGCCCGACCGGCAGCACCGAAGGCGGCTGGTACCCGACGGCGAGGAACTGGTTGTCCGATGCGTTCGGGCCGAACTTGAAGAAGTCCCACCCGTAGGTGTGCATGCCGACGAACGCGTACTGGAAGTTGTCGAGCACCGCCAGCTTGCGCAGATGGTCGGTGATGTTGCCCCCGGTGCCGCCCTCCGGTGACCATGGCAGCCCCTCCGGGTTTGACATGATCCGGGACGCGGTCATCGGGTTGTTGGCGTTGAACACCTCGAGCGCGTTAGGGTACCCGTAGAGCAGGTAGGTGCTGCCGCTGTAGGAGGCGACCGCGTTCACGTTCGAGCCGGTGCTCTGGTAGTCCGACTCCCGGGCTGCGCCGCAGATGTCCCGCAGGTACTGCGAAAGGGTGTAACAGCTCGGCTGGGCCTGCGCGGGCGTCGCGATCGCAGCGGCCAGGACCAACGCGAGACACACCCCGAAAGCGCGGACGGTCGCCTTGCCCATTCTTCCTACCTCCGGCCGTAAGCTTAACGCACCCAAGCTGATCTGTCCACTTTTGTTGCGTGAGAGCAGTCACAAAAAAAAGCGGGCGGCCGAAGCCGCCCGCCCGACTGCATGCTGATGCTGTCAGCCGCCGTTAGGGCAAGAAGCCGGTCGCCTGCGGGTACTGCGCAGGGGCCATGTAGTTGTAGTTGATGCCCAGGCGCGGCAGGATCTGATCGCTGAAGCAGTTCACGTTCGCAATGACAGCCGCCTCGGTGGCCGTGGAGTAGCCGCCCAACAGGTAACGGACAGCGACCCACGCCTGGTGCGTCGTGGTGGCAGCCGTGCGAGGCGGGTTGAGCGACGGATCGAACACGAGCAGCATCCACCCGTTGGAAGCCGGGATGCCGTCCCAGTTGGTCGCGTTGATCGGGGCCGCCTGGGTCTCGAACGGAATCACGTTCGGCTCGGCAATGTCGAAGCCGGACGGGCCGCCGCCGCCACGCGCTGAGGCGTTCTCGTTCTCGTCGAACGCGTAGTAGATGTACGGCTGGCACGCGCAGACGATACCGGTCACCTTGCTGGCGCAAGGAACCCGATCAACCTCGAGGCTGTCCTTCCACACCATCGCCTGGGTGGTCACGCCGCCCGTGTTGATGTAGCGGAACGCGAAAGCGGTGGCCAGAGGCTCACGGTCATCCTGCTGCACCGGTGCCGCGATGTTCGCATAGCGATCGTAGAACGCGCGGAAGCCGGTGGCAGTGATCGCATCGGGGTCGGCCTCGAGATGCACGGCCGGCATGGACTCGGAGAAGTTGCTGGTGAAGTTCACCCAGATCACGTCGCCGATGATGACGTTGCGGGCCAACGGGAACCGGTTGCCGTTGCTGGCAGGACCGTTGTTCCAGTAGCCGCTCTCGTCGGGGAACGCGGTGTTGCAGGCCGCGACCACGTCAGCCGTCACGTAGAAGAACACGGGGTTCTTCGTGAGGCCCACGAGCCACGCCGGCGAGGGGAAGTTAGGCACACCGGTCTTGCAGCTCGCCACGTACTGGGTCGGCTGCGCGTAGATGTCCTGCTGCAGCTTGCTGACGATGATCGGACCCAGGGTCGGGCGGTAGCCGTACGGGAAGTTGCAACCCGTAATGCCGGCGGCCGGGACGTCAACAGGCGGCACCAGAGCGACGGCGGCGGCGGACACGTTGGTGGTCGGGCCGTACGGCGGCGGACCGGTGACCGGCACCGGATCCAGCGGCGAGCCGGTGTCGAAGTAGTCGAAGTGCCCCGTGAGCAAGTCACGGAAGTTGATGGTCCACACGTCGTAGCCGGTGAGGACCTCGTCCCAGTCGACCACGTGGACCGACTGCGCGCTCCACGCTGTGAAGTGGACGAGCACGAGGTCGGAGGACACGTTGGTCACCGCGAACAGGGTCGTATAGCCGGACGTGTTCGGGGTGCCGTCCGCGTTGAGGTCGACGACCGCATACGGAACCAACAGCGAGGCGGCCGGGACCACGTCGCGGGCGCAGAAGTTGGCGTAAGCCACCCCGCTAACGAGCGCCAGCGCAAGGCCAAAAACTAGGGTTTTTCTCATTGATTCTCTTCCTCCTTCTTAATCTGTTTCGGTTAAACTTCCCTGGAACACAACCGCTTGACTCCTCCTGCACAACCATCGCGATTGCATCACCTCCTCGCTCAGGATTTGACACAAAGCGTCGATTCCGCACTCGCCTTATGCTGCACCAGCATTAGCGTAAAGCCCAGACCCCCTCTTGTCAAGGCCTACTGCTTTCCGCGTACTCCCAGCAGCGTACGCGGGCGGCCGGGCGTTGTCAAGAGCCCGTCTTCGCCGGCGCCTTGCGGCGCGGGGAGAAGATCCAGAAACCCCCTCCCGTCCCGAGCTTTTCCCCCGCGGGGGCGCCCATGACGATGATCTCACCCATGCCGTCGTGGTTGAGGTCGGCGATCCTGATATCCATCGGGAGGGTCGTCTCGCCGAGGTCGAAGCCGGGCCAGCGCTGCTCGTAGAACCTGCCGTCCGGCGATTGCAGGAAAACCCGCACCTTGCCCTTGGTGGTGATGAAGGCCAGGTCGTTGCGACCGTCTCCGTCGATATCCCCGATCGCGACGCCGAGGAAGTTGTTAAACTGCTCCTTCTGCTTGAGGATCAGCTCGGGGCGGGGCGTGGCTGTCGGCTTCCCGTCGGCGTCATGGAAATGGTAGATGGTGCAGGCCTGTGTGGGGGTCTCTTTCTCCCAGGGGTTGTGCTGCTGGTAGCAGACGACGACGTCGGGCACCGGTGGCCGGTCCAGCGGCCCCGCGGCGACCGCGAAGGCAAAGCTGTTGAACGGCATGACCTGATTGCCGACGACGTCCCACTTCTCGCCCTTCCCGAGGTTGCGAAACACCAGGTCGCGCACGCCTTGCTGGCGCGACGAGAGGATGAGGTCGGTCTGGCCGTCGCGGAAGATGTCGGCCGCCGCGAGGTTGTAGCCGAAGATCTCCGGGGGAAAGTCGTCCCCGATCGCCTTCCACCCCTCAGGCAGGTTGAGCATGACGTTGACGAGCCCCGACCCCAAATGCTTCGACGTGCCCAGCTGGACGTCCAGCTCCGCCAGCAGCGCGATGTCCGGGCGCCCGTCGTTGTTGAAGTCCGCCACGGTCAACGCCTGCGCTGTGACGGACGAGTTGAGCACCGGCAGCTTGACCGCGCGCGTGAAGTCCCCCTTGCCGTCGCCGTAAAGCACATAGGCGGGGTGGAAGTGGGGTGCAATCGCTATGTCCAGGTGGCCGTCACCGTCAAAGTCGGCGACCCGGACGGTCCCGTAGTCCAGCTTGGCGTTCTCGCCGGGCCAGCGCACGTTCTCCCACAGTCGCCACGTGCCGTCCTTCTGCTGGAGGAAGATCCAGGGGTGGCCAATTCCCATGCGCTGCGGTGGCAGCACCAGATCCGGCAAGCCGTCCCCGTTCATGTCCGCGATGTCGAACGAGCGCTGCCACCTTCCCACCTTGGGCAGGCCGGCATCCATGCGGACGAAGTCGAGCCTGTCGGTGAACGGCGGGTAGATGTCGTCTTCCTTCACGATGATGTACTTGTCGCGCATGTAGTCCTCGCGCGACTGACCTTCGACCTCCGCGTACTCCCTCGCCAGCCAGCGCTTGTGCCCGGGCGACTCCGGATCCGAGAGCGGGAGGTTCCGGATGTAGTAGTAGTTGGCGTCCTCGCGAACCAACTCGTAGACGGCCGAGATCGGCGGGTTGATCTTGACCTTGTCGGGTGCGATCTTGACGGCCTCCTTCTTTTCGATCTTCAAGACCCGGTAGTACATCCGCGCCCAATCGTCGTAGTCCTGAGGCGGGGTCCAGCTCTGGTCGCCCTGGCTCGCCTGCGCTGCAGCCGTCGGCTTGGGTTGCGGCGCCTGGCCCTGCCCGCTCGCCATGTCCGCCTGGAAAACCAAGGACATCGCTGCGAGACCGAGCGACACCACCCATGTACGCACAACTTTCGTGATCTTCGACGTCATCAAAACCTCCATGGGGGAACCGCCACTCTCATCGGTGTCGGCCCCGAATCTCACACCACGTCACGGACGGCCAGCGCCCTGGCCTTGAACACCCAGCTCCCGAGGATCAGCACGGCGATTGCGAACCCGGTGGCCACCGCGAGGCCGGCAGGTGCTGGGGCCAGCCCCAGCACGCCGGCACGGAAAGCTCCCAACATCCCTGCCAAGGGGTTGGCCACCATCCAGCGCGCAAACCTCGCGGGCAGGACCTTCAGATCGTAGACGATCGGGGTCAGGAAGAAGAGAACGCTGAGACCCGTCGCAACAAATTGGCCGAGGTCGGGCAGGAACGCGCCGCTCGGAACCAGCGCCAGACCAAGCCCGAAAGCCGCCACCGCCACGAGCGCGACTCCCAGCAGCAACCACGGCACGGAGGCCCACGTGAAGCTTCCCGTCACCAGCGCGGCGAGCACGACGAAGCCCAGCATCACGGCGTTGCGAACGAAGATCGCGGCCAGCGAGCCGGCGAGGATGGCTTCGAGAGGCACGTTGGCGTGGCGGACGAGCTGCGCCTGCTCGCGCGCCAGGTGCACCGAGCGCACCAGACACTCCTGGAAAGCTAGGAACGGCACGAGCCCGCTGAGCAGGTAGAGTCCGAAGGACGCCATGCCGGGCCTTCCTTCAAGACGCATGCCAAGGAAATAGGAAAACACGGTGAGGTAGAGGGTGAACTGCACGAGGGGTTCCAGGATCGCCCAGGCTAGGCCGAAGGCCGAGCCGGCGTAGCGGGCACGAAAGTCACGCCGGGCCAACTCCCACACGAGGCGACGCCAGCGCCAGACGCGGAAAAGTATGCTCAGCAAAGGCTTACATGCTCGCTGTTCGTCTTGACAACACCCTCATGGGGTATTAGCATAGATTCAGCCTCGACGCGCACAGTAACAGAACTCACGCGGGGCGACAAGGACATCGTGACCCGGGCAACGCGCTCATCGCTTCCGACCGCGACGGTGGGGCAGCGCATCCGCCAGTACAGGCAGGAGCGCCACCTCACCCAGACAGAGCTGGCACGCCATATTGGCATCCAGCAGTCCGACCTGTCGCGCATGGAGAAAGGTGAGTACCGCGTCTCCCTCGACGTCCTCTTCCGGTTCCTGCAAGTCTTCGAGGTCTCGCTCGGAGAGTTCTTCGGCGATCTCGCCCAGCACGGCTTGACTGCCCGCGAGGCGCACCTGCTAGAATTGTTCCGCGAGCTGCCGCGCGAAGAGCAGCACGAGATCCTCGAGTTCGTGGACTTCAAGCGCAGCCGGGATCGGGAGCACGAGCCATGACGGGTGCGTCAGAGCGCTACCTCCGCCTGACCAAGCTGGCGCAGCGTGCCTTCACACGCGCCCGGCTGGAGCGCTCGCTGCGCCTCTTCTCCGCTGCGGAGGAGGAGGCCAAGCGGCTCGGCGACCGCGAGCTCTCCGACCGCGCCTTCTGCAACCGCTGCGTGGTGCTGCTCGAGCTGGAACGGTTGGACGGAGCCGTCGGCGAGTTGAAGACCGTCCTGATGCGCTCGCGCGATCCGTTCACCTCATGGATGGCGGCCTACTACACCGCCCAGGTCTACGAGGCCGAGGGGAACGTGGTGCGCGCCTTGGCGTACGCCCGCCGCGCCAGCGAGCTCGCGGAAGCCAGCGGCGAACGACGCGCCCTCAAGGGCTCCGCCAACCTGCACGGGGTGCTCGCCCTGAAGGACTCGCACTTCCAGGAGGCGGCCGAGAACTTCCGCTCCGCTCTGGAGCTGGCGGGCGAGGACGGTGACGATCCGGTCAACCTGGCGGTCGCACGCGACAACCTCGGCTACTGCCTGATGTGCACCGGCCAGGCGGCCGAGGGCGCCTCGCTTTGCAGCGACGCAGCGGCGTCCCTCGAGGCGCTCGGCACCCGGCAGCTCCTGCCGGAGGTCTACCAGGACCTGTGCTATGGCGCGCTGCAGCAGGGCTCCTTCGCCCAGGCGCGGGAGCTGGGGGAGAAGGCGCTCGCGCTCGCCCGCGAGTTCGCGCACCCCACGGTGGAGCGCAACACCCTGATGCTGCTGGCCGACGCGTCCATGGATGAGGGCGACGAGCCGGCGGCCGATGCCTACCTCCAGTCGCTCGCGGCCTACTACCCGGATTTCCGCGGCATGAAATCGTTCCTGCGCGCGTTCAACGTGCGCGACGTGATCAACCTGAAGGCATGAACATGCGCCGGAACCTCCTCGCCCTCGCGTGCCTGCTCGCCGCCACCGCGGCGCTGGCAGCCAACCCCTACTTCCTCGACCGCAACGGGGTGCTGTGGAATGCGACCTCCGCGCCGGAGGGCCTCGTCCTCACGGGGACGCAGAACGATGTGACGGTCGTCCGCACGGTCGTCCCCTACGCCCTCGGGCTCGCCGGGACCAGCGACTCTGAGATCCAGGTGGCCGCCGATGAGGTAACGGGCAAGGTCGCGGTGGTGTGGCAGCGCAACTGGTCGGCCGACGCGTCGGAGATCATGCTGGCCGTCTGGCGCGACGGGCAGTGGGAGCGCATCGAGCACCTGACCGCGGATCTCGCGGCGCGACCTCGCAACCCGAGCATCAACCTCAGCGAAGTGAGCGCCTCCGTACCGAACCCTGACACGCCTGATGACCCGGGCCAGAACTCGGTCGTGCGCGACAGCTTCCTCCATGTGATCTGGTGGGAGGGCACGAGCCAGCAGCACGGCGGCTACGCCCTGCTTCGGCTCACCGACACAGCGTACGACAGCGACGATCTGGTGACACAGAATCTCGACAGATACGCGGCGATCGGGCTGGCGTGCGATGCGCCCGCACCGCCTGACGTGCTGGAGCACCCGCTGTTTGCGGCGCAGACCCCGCGCGACCGTGCCCTCGTCCTGTTCGGCTCCGAGCGCAACTGCCAGTTCAACCTGCTGGAGATCAGGTTCGTCCTCGACAAGAGCACGACCGCGACGACGAAAAGCGATGGCATCACGGTCATCGCCCAGCGCCGCCGGAACATGCCGATCTTCGGGGTGAGGAAGAGCTTCCCGATGACGCGCGACCTCAGCATGGAAGGTGCGCGCATCGTGCTGGGTGCCGATCTCAACCCGGTCGTCTACCGCGTGCGTGGCAACACGCTGGAGTACGTCACGTCCACCGACACCGGCTGGAGCCCGCGCCGCACGCTGACCGTGAGGGACGGGCTGACCCTCGACCAGGCGATCCCCCTCGTCGAGGGCCTCGCACGCTGATCAAATCTGAAACCGAGCGCCGTCGACGCCGCCTGGTCGCGGACGCTGCCGCGCACGCGGACAAGACCCCACCTCGAACCTGACACGGGCGCTCCTCACGGCATGGAGAGGACCCGTCCGGGGGTTCAACGGCTCATGAGGTGCCGCGATCTCGGAGACGCGCGAAGGGTCAGGGTTTCCTAGGCGAGGCCGACTCGAGCAGGCTGAGGAACTGCGGGTCCGGATTTCGGCCCAGGCGCTGGCACTCCCGGACATCGGCCCACGCACGCTCGTAGTCGCGCACGTTGTAGTACGCGAGGGCCCTGTTGGCGTACACGTCCGGGTCATCGGGCCGCAGACGTAGAGCTGCTGCATAGTCGCTGATGGCCTCACGGTTGCGGCCCATAAGGGCGAGGACGTTGCCCCTGTTGACGTAGACCTCGACGCTGTCCGGTTTCAGCTGGATCGCCTTGCCCAGGTCAGCGAACGCCTGATCGTAGCGGCCCAGTCTTGCCTCGAGCTTGCCGCGGCTGCTCAGCGCCGGAAACAGCAGGCCGTTCTCGTTCCCCGGATCGAGCTCGACGACCTTGCCGTAGTCCCGAACCGCATCCTCGAAACCGCCGGCGAGCTCGTGCGCTCTGGCGCGGTTGACGTAGCCGAAGATGAAGTTGGGCTCGAGCTGGATGGCCATGCTCGCCTCGGCGACGGCACGCGTGAGATCTCCTGCGAACCGCAGTTCACGTGAGAGGGCGGTACGGGCACGTGGGTTGTCCGGACAATCGCGGACCGTCACCTCCCAGATCGCCAATGGACTCCGATAGTCCAGGTTCCGGTTGATCGTCACCAAGCCCAACGCCACGACGACGCCGGCCAGCACGAGAACCGGCAACGCCCGTGCGAGCCCACCGTTCGCCGACATGCCCTGCGCGGCTATCCGTTCCCAAGCGACGGCCGCGGCCACGATGACCAGCACGACCACCGCTGCCAGCGGCAGGTACATCCTCTTTTCGGCGGCCGTTTGCGCGACCAGGGGCACCACGCTCGAGCTGGGCGCAAGAACGACGAAGAAGAACGCTCCAAGGAACCCCGCCCTCGGCATCGCACGCCACGCTGCCGCAGTGAGCCCCAGCAGGATCGCGATCAGGACGGCGTAGGGCAAGACCTTCGCGCCGGTCCGAGCGACCGCCATTCCGTAGTCGAGCACCAGGGGGTGCGGCCAGAAGCACAGCCGCAGGTAATGGATCACAGCCCGCACCTGTGTCCGGGCGTACTCCCAGCTGGTGACGCCGAAGCCGAACCCCGCGGCCGTGGCTCTCTTCCCACCCGACGAGAGCAGCAGGGCGGTCAGCACCAGCCACGTGGACGCCAGAGCGAGGTACAGACGCCACCGACGACGCAGGCTCTCGCGGAACGAGCCCGACAGGTACGCGCGGTCGTAGAGCAGGGCGATCAGGGGAGCCGTGACCATCACCTCTTTGCACGCCATCCCCGCGGCGCACGCCGCCGTCGCTCCGCCGTACCAGCGCCACGGGTAGGGGGAGGAAGCTCCCCTCGACACGCAGTAGAGCGTGACCAGGAAGAAAAGCCCCATCATCGACTCGGTGCGTTCGACGACCGGAGTCACCACCGACGTCTGCAGCGGATGGACCGTCCAGATCAGAGCCACGGCCAGTGCGAGAGGAGTCGACCTGCCGGCGAGCGGCCGGGGCATGCGGGGGAGGTCGAGGGTCCGCCGAACGAGCCCGAAGAGCGTCAACGCAGCGAGGAGGTGGACGGCCAGGTTGAAGCCGTGGTAACCCCGGGGTCTGAGCTCACCGAGGGTGTAGTTCACGGCCAGGGACAGGTTGACGAGCGGCCTGCTCTGCACCGATTCGCCTCCGGATGGCGGGGACAGGGGCAGCCAGGGCGGCCACAGGTGTTGAATCGACGCGTTCTCCTCGATCGAAGGGATGTCGTCGAAGACAAAGGGAACGTCGAGGGCGTTGCGGTAGCAGACGACTCCCGCCACCACGATGAGCAACCCCGCGACAGCCGTCAACCACCGCGGGCTGGACGGCGGCGTGCGCTCGCCTTCCTGGCGCGGGGCGCCCTCCCTTCGCTGCCTGAGCTTCGCTGCCCGGCCCATCGCATGAGTTTAGACAGGCTTCCAAACCCGGTCAAAACCAGACCGGCGCGCGTTCGGCGAGGCAGAGCCCGTCACGAGCAGGGGTTTCGCCGAGATCCCCGGCCGCAATGTCAGAACGCCCAGATGTCGCTGTCGCGGTGACGCTCGAGTTCCGACGAAGGGGCAGTGGCATCAGACATTTCAGCGTCAGTCGAGGGAGCGCGGCAGACCGGCCCGCGGGTCGCCGGCGCTGGTGTAGAGCTCGCTTACCCGGCGCGCGGCATCCTTTCCGGCCGGGGAGACCACCCGCGGCACCACGACCTGCACGGTGTAGTAGTGGTCGCCGTGCACGCCGGTGCGCACGTTGCGCACCCCTTTGCCGCGCAGGCGGAAACGCTGTCCCGACTGCGTGCCGGGCGGGATCTTGGCGCGCACCGGGCCGTGGATGGTACCGATCTCGACCTCGGCACCCAGGTACGCTTCAGGAAACGTGACAGGCACGACCGTGGAGATGTCGTCGCCTTTGCGCTCGAAATACGCGTGAGGGCGCACCCGCACGATCACCGCCACCTCCCGCTTCGAGCCGTCCTTGAGGCTTGCCCGCACGCGGTCGCCGTCGCCTACCCCCGCCGGCAGACGCACCCGCAGGCGGTCGGTCTGCACGAGCGTCCCGCTCCCGCGGCAGCGGGAGCACACCCTCCCCTTCACGGTGCCCTGCCCGCCGCACTGGCTGCAGGCGACCTCGCGCCGCACGGGGACCACCACGCTCGCGCCCCGCACGGCCTGAGCGAAGTCCAGCTCGACGGTCGTCTCGAGCGGCGCCTCCGGAGGCGGGGCTCCCGCCCTGCCGAAACCGCCGAAGAGATTGCCGAAGATGTCGCCGAGGTCCGCGAAGCCGCCGAAGGTCCGAAACTCGACCCCCTCCGGCGCATTCCGGCTCGTCCAGCGGACGTTGGGCTGCCCCGCCGCAGCCTCGGCCACGGTGCCGAACTGGTCGTACTGCTTGCGCTTCTCGCCGTCCGAGAGCACCGCATAGGCTTCCTGGATTTCGCGAAACTGTTTTGCCGCGTTGGGGTTGCCGGGGTTGACGTCGGGGTGGAGGCGGCGCGCGAGCTTCCGGTACGCCTTTTTTATCTCCTCGGTGCTGGCGCTGCGCGCAACCCCAAGGACTTCGTACAGGTCTCGCATCCTCCCCGCTCTCTGGCGTCATCCGCCAGACAAAATATGAGCGAAACCGTGTGAAGTTTCAAGTCTGCCAGGGCCGTCATCGCCCGTGCGTCACCCGGCCGAAATGCTGACACGCGTGCCGGCGGCGTCAGAGCCGCGCGGCCGAGACCGCCGCAGGTCCACCGACAGGATGGCAAAGCCGCACCTGCGAACGAGCCCGGCGGAGCAAGTGCGCACGTCAGCCCGGATTATTCATGATGGGTCGTAGCGAGAGCGCGGAGGTGGCTGTCATGGTGGGCGAGCCTCCTTTGCGGGGGACTCGGCGCCGCTCCAGCCACCGCCGGCGCCTCGGCCCCCCGGTCCCCCACGCTCGCGCGGAGGAGCCCCGCTCGCTCCGGGGCGAGGAGGGGAGCCGCACTCGTGGAGTACGGCGGCACCCTCCGAGTCCCGGGTACGCCCGCCATGGCGGCCAGGTCCGCGCTCGCAGTAGACACCTTCGCGAATAGTCCGGGCTAGAATGGCGCTATGTTGCTTGCGCCCGGGGCCGTTCTCGTACCGGTCATCGGACTGGTGCTGAAACGTGGCAGCCGCAGCCTGGCGGGTCTTGCGGCGGTGATCCTGCTCGCCTCGCTCAACCTCTGGTGGGCACTGCCCCTGGCCGGGTTCAGCCAGGGCGACACGCCCCTCCCGCAATTCCTCGTCTTTTCGAAGTCAAGCGTCACCATGACGGTCGGCCACATCGCCGTCGTCGTGCTCGTCCTCGCCGCCTTCGGAGTCTTCTCGCCGCGCGCCGGGAGCCCGGTCGACCTTGCCCAGCGCGCCGCCGCCAGGGGCGACCACCGCGCCGCCGGTGAGTCCTGGCTCGAGGCGGGGCGCCCGAAGCGCGCGCTTCACAGCTTCCTCCGCGCCCACGACTGGGTGCGGGCCGCCGAGGTCGCGCGCTCAGGGGGCCAGCTGGCGCGTGCCGCCGAGCTGCTGCAGCGCGAGGGCGGCGACTCCCTTGCTGCGGCGGCCCAGCTTCAGGCTCGCCTCGGGCAGGATGGAATGGCCCAGCAGCTCTGGCTGCGGTACGGCCAGCACCTGGTCGAGACCCGACGCAGCGAGCAGGCGATCGATCCGTTCATGCGGGCCGGCGACATGCGCCGCGCCGTGCACGCGGTGGAGCTCGCTCTCGAGAACCGCCGCCTCTCCGCGACGAACGCCGACGTGGCGATCCGCGCCGCGCGGGAGGCCAAGAAACCCGCCCTTGCAGCAGCCGTGGCTCTCGCAGGCGGCCGCCTCCGTGAGGCGGGCGACCTGTACCTCGCGGCCGGGCAGCCGCTCGACGCCGCACGCGCCTTCGAGCAGGCCGGCGACACCATGCGCGCCGCCGATGCTCTACGTCTGGGCGGGCAGGTGAGTCAGGCGGCAAAGCTGCGTGGACAGCACCTGTTCACCGAGGGGAAGCTCGAGCAGGCGTTGCAGGAGTACGACACCGCCGGGATGGCGGCCGAGGCCGCCGCTGCGCTGGAGAAGCTCGGGCGGTACACAGAGGCGCTCGAGCGGTACCGCAGCGCCGGCATGCTGCGCGAGGCAGCCGAGCTCGCCCGCAGGTACCTTGACCCTCGCGAGGCTGCCAGGCTCTACATGGAGCTCGGCGAGTGGCTCGAGGCCGGGTTGCTCTGGTCGAAGGCCGGCGAGCACGATGAGGCCGCGCGTTGCTTCGAGCGCGGCGGCGACGTGATCCGAGCCGAGGAAGCGTACGCACGAGCGGGGCTCGCGAAGGAACAGGCGCAGCTCCTCGGCCGGCTCGGGCGCGTGGAGGAGGGTTTCAACGTGCTCTTCCATCAGGGCGACCTGCGCGGGGCCTGGGAGTTCCTCTCCGCGTACGGCGGCACGTTTCCGACCCTGGTGGAGCAGCTGGTCAAGATCGGTTTCCTCCTGAAAGGCGAGGGTGAGGTCACCTCCGCCATCAGCGCCGTGCAGCGGGCCATCGCCGGCATGCCGGTGCAGCGCGAGCTGCTCCCCGCCTTCTACACGCTCGCCGAGCTTCTGGAGGAGCACGGCGACCTGCGCGCGTCGGAGGCGGCCTGGCAGCGGGTCGTGGAGTTCGACTACGGCTACCGGGATGCCACGCAGCGCCTTCACATCGTGGAGGCCCAGCGCGCCGCCGACGAGCAGGCACACTCCTCGGCCGCAGGGCTCACGCCTCCCCCGGGCTCGCAGTCCGCCAGCACCACGGACGCGGCCTCCCGCTACGTCCTCGAGCAGGAGCTCGGCCGCGGCGGGATGGGCGTCGTGTACCGGGCGCGCGACACGCGGCTCGGGCGGATCGTGGCGATCAAGATCCTGAACCCCCGCCAGCACACGCCCGACGCGATTCGCCGCTTCGAGCGCGAGGCGCGTGCCGCCGCTGCGCTCTCGCACCCCGGTATCGTGCACATCTACGACTTCGACCGCGGCTTCTCGTCGTTCTACATCTCGATGGAGTTCGTCTCCGGGCCGACGCTCCTGCAGCTGATCCGCGAGGAGGCCTCCTTCGTGCGCCACAACCTGCTCAACCTCCTTCGGCAGGTCCTGGATGCCGTGAGCTATGCGCACGCCCGTCACGTGGTGCACCGCGACCTCAAGCCGGCCAACATGCTCCTGGCCGACCGGCGGCAGGTGAAGATCCTGGATTTCGGCATCGCCCGCCGCCTCGACGAGCTCGACCTCTCGCAGTCGGGGGCCACCGGTACGCCGTACTACATGGCCCCGGAGCAGATCCTGGGCGAGGACCCCGACGAACGCACGGACATCTACGCGCTCGGGGTGACGCTCTTCCAGATGGCGACCGGGTCGCTCCCCTTCGCCACCGGCAACATTCTCCGCGCCCACCTCGAGCAGCCGGCACCCGACCCGCAGGCGCTCGCCCCCGACCTCGAGCCGGCCCTTTCTCACCTGATCATGCGCTGTCTTGCCAAGGACCGTGACCAGCGGCCGCGCGACGGCTCCGCCTTGCTGGCGGCGCTCTCGGCGCTGGACGACGGGACGCCCCGGTGAAGGTTGCGCTCATCGGAACGCACGGCGTCGGCAAGACCACGCTCTGCTTCGAGCTGGCGGCCCGGCTCAAGCGTCGCGACGTGGACGTGGAGCTCGTCCGCGAGGTGGCGCGCCGCTGCCCGCTGCCGATCAACCGCGAGACGAGCGTCGCCGCCCAGGGTTGGATCCTACACACCCAGATGGCGTGGGAGCTGGAAGCCGAGTCCAGCCACCCTCTCGTACTGTGCGACCGCTCCGTCCTCGACAACTTCTGCTACCTGGTCCACGCCGCCGGGCCGCAGCCGAGCTGGGAGCCGTTGCTCGCCGCCTGGCTGACCACCTACGACTTGCTGGTAAAGGTGCCGCTGTGGACCACGCCGCGCTGGGACGGGGTCCGCGACACAGATCTCGCATTCCAGCGGGACATCGACACGATCCTGGACGAGCAGCTGGAGCGGCGCGGGCTCCCCGCCCTGCGCCTGGTCCCCGGCGAGCGCCCCACCTGGGGGGAGGACGTGATGAAGCTGCTCGAACCGCTGGTGTGCCCGCAACCCTCCCTGTTCCCCGAGGAGAACAGCCGCTAGCCCGGATTATTCATGAGGGGTCGTGGCGAGAGCGCGGAGGTGGCTGTCATGGTGGGCGAGCCTCCGTTGCGGGGGGCTCGGCGTCGCTCCACCCACCGCCGGCGTCTCGGCCCCCCGGTCCCCCACGCTCGCGCGGCGGAGCCCCGCTCGCTCCGGGCCGAGGAGGGGAGCCGTACTCGTGCAGTACGGCGGCACCCTCCGAGCCCCGAGCACGCCCGCCAGGGCGGCCAGATCCGCGCTCGCAGTAGACACCTTCGTGAATAGTCCGGGCTAGGAGTCCGCGGCGGTCAGGGTGCGTTAGGCCCCGGGCCTGGCGCGAGCGGCGCCCCGCACGAGGGGCAGAAGGCGGCTCCGGCGGGCGTTGGCTGCTGGCAGCGCGGGCACGCTCCGACCGCCACCGGCGTCCCGCACGCCGGGCAGAAACGCGCGCCGGCCGGCACCGGCGTGCGGCAGCGGGAACAGGCTCCCGGCCCGGCGGCGGCACCGCCCGCCGCACCACCCCGCATCGCCTCGCTGAGTGCCCCCGCCATCTGCACGCCGAAACCTGCTCCCAGGCCCACGCCCATCCCCGCGGCCGCCGTGCCGCCGGCTCCTCCGTCGGCGCGCGCCGCGTCGCCGATCGCCACCGCCGCCTTGAAGCGGGTGTAGGCGGAGAGGTCTCCCACCGCACCCATCGCGGCGCGCTCGTCCAGGCGCGCGAGCACCTCGTCGGGCGGGGTGACGGAGTTGACGTAGAAGTCCGAGAGGTCCACCCCATACTTGGAGAAGTCCTCCGCGAGGCGCGCCTTGGCCAGCGCGGCAAGCTCGTCGTAGCGGGCCGGCAGGTCGAGGATCGAGGTGAGGCTCTCGCCGAGCAGGTCGTTCAGGCGTGCGACGATCATGTCGCGGTAGAAGTCCTCGAGGCGGGCCGTGTCGAACTCGCCCAGGGAGCCCACCACGGTGTTGACGAACGTGCGCGAGTCGTGGATCCGGTACGCGTACGTCCCGAAGGCGCGAAGCCTCACAACTCCAAGCTCGCGGTCGCGGAAGACCACTGGCTCGCGAGTGCCCCACTTCTGATCGAGGAAGGTGCGCTTGGAGACGAAGACCACCTGAACCCGGAACGGGGAGGTGACGCCAAACGGCAGCGAAAGCACCTTGGTCAGCACCGGGATGTTCTGGGTGGTCAGGGTGTGCCGCCCGGGTCCGAAGATGTCGAGGGAGCGCCCGTCGCGGTAGAACACCGCCTCCTGGGCCTCGTGCACGACCAGCTGCGCGCCGAATTTGACCTCCGCGCTCCCCTCGGGCGGGAACCGGAAGGCGATCTCGTGGCCCGTCGGGTCGTAATGCTCGAGCACCTCGAGGAACTGGCTCATCCCTTCGCCTCCTCTACGCTGACGCTAGCCCGGACTATTCATGGGGCATCGTAGCGAGACCGCGGAGATGGCTGTCATGGTGGGCGTACGTAGGGGCGAGCATCCGAAGGCGTACTGGACACCGTACGTCGAGGATGCGAGCCCCGAGTACGCCCGCCAGGGCTGCCATATCTGCGGTCGTAGTAGATGCTTCATGAATGGTCCGGGCTAGGCAAAGACGCCCTTGAGCACCTGCTCCCGCCCTTCGAAGCGTAGGCGCACCTTCGCGAGGGCCCCCGCAAGCCTGTCCAATGCGTCCTCGTCCTCGGAGAGGTGATCCGCCGCCTCGGCCATCGCCTCCACGTCCTCGACGAAGCCGATTTCCAGGCGGTAGACCACCTCGAGCTGTTCCTGCTTCACCTTCACGGCGTCGAACAGCCCGGCATACCCGGAACCCGCGTGGCGGATCGAGTTGGCGAGCTGGTCCAGGTCCTTGTCCAGGCTGGCCAGGCGATCGATCCTCCCCGCCGCAGCGAGGTGGAGGGTGCGCGTGTACGCCGCCACGCCCGCCCGTGCGGCGTCCAGGCTGTCCGCGAGGCGGGCCCGCACGAGCTGGTCGATCTCCCTGCTCAGCTCGCGGTCGAGGTAGCCCGAAAGACCAGGCACCTTCTTGCCGATACGCTCAAGCACGTTGCGTGCCGCTCGTGCCCTTTCCATCGCGTCGCCCATGGCGTCGCCCTCCGGAGGCTAAAATTTATTTTATCATTCGGACCTGAGAGGAGACCGGCGTGCGGCTGCTGATCGGACTCGGAGGCAACCAGGGCGCCGTGCAGGACGCTTTCTCCATCGCCCTCGTGGCGCTCCAACGCCACGCCAGAGTGCACGCGCGCTCCGGCGTATGGCAAAGCGGAGCGCTGGGACCTCGGCAGTCCGACTTCCTCAACGCTGCGGTGCTCCTGGAGACCGACGCACACCCATCGGAACTCCTGGCGCTCTGCCTGCGGATCGAGGTGGACGCCGGGCGCGTCCGCGACCGGCGCTGGGGCCCGCGGCCGCTCGACCTCGACCTGCTCATGGCGCCGGGGCTTGTCGTCGAGACGCCGGCGCTTGTGCTTCCTCACCCGCGCCTGGCCGAGCGGCGTTTCGCCCTGGCGCCCGCCGCCGAGCTGGCCCCCGATTGGGTCCATCCCCGACTCCACCGCAGCCTTGCCGACCTCGCATCGTCGCCCGCTCTCGCTGCGCAGCGCTGCCAGCACATTGAAGGCTTGGGGTTTGGTGCCTGAAGCCCGTTTCTCTCAGTGCTCGCCGCGCAGGATCGCCGTGGGTTCGAGGGAGGCGGCGCGGCGCGCGGGCTGCACGGCGGCGAGGGCGCACACCACGAGCGAGACGGCGAGGGTCGCGATGTAGAAGCTCGGGTACTCCGCCATCTGCAGGTGCTCGTTGCGCAGGACCGCCTGCTCCCCGAAGTCCACCGGCAGCGCACCGACGACGCGGATCAGAACGGCCCCCAGCAACCAGCCCACGACGGCACCGAACAGCCCCAGGAGCGCGCCTTCGTGGAGAAAGATCATCCCGAGGTCGTGGCGGGAGAACCCGGCAGCACGCAGGATCGCGATGTCGCGACGTTTGTCGGCCACCAACTGCACCAGCACGTTGGCCACCCCGAACGCCGCGACGAGGGTGGTGAACAGCACCAGCACGAGCGTGATCATGTTCTGGCGGTTGAAGGCGTCCACGGAGGCCGCGCTGCGCTCCTGCCACGACCGGCACACGTACCCGGTGCGCTCCTGCGCCAGCCTCGCCACCGAAGGGGCGTCGAGAGGGTCGGCGAGCGCGATCCGCACGGTGGTCGCCTGGTCGGTGGCCAGACCCGTGAGCGCCTGCGCCAGGGGCAGGTTGACCAGGGCGAGGGTCTTGTCGATGCGAGAGAGGCCGGAGTCCACGAGGCCCACAACCTTGAGCGGCACCGCCCCGCCCTCGGATCCCACGGCCTGCAGGTGACTGCCGACCTCCACGCCGAGGGCGCGGGCGAGCTGGGTACCGAGGATCACGCCGTCGGGAGTGCTCGACAGGGCCGCCCAGGAGCCGCGCACCACCTTGGTGTCGAGGGCCGTGACCGCCCTCTCCGGCTCGGGCACCACGCCGGAGAGCGCCGCCGGGCGTCGGACCGTGCCGTAGACCAGCACCACCTGCGCCTCGACAGCTGGCGTGGCCACCCGAACCGACGGGATCGACCTCAACGCCGCCAGCACCCCGGCCACCCCCCGCACCGCCCTCTTCTCGTCGGGGATGTGATGGCGCGAGAGCACAACGACGTCTTCGCCGGGCATCGCCAGCTTCTCCGGCCGCCACCCCTGCGGGCGCCGGGGCAGCACCTCGACGTGAGCGGAGCTTTCCGTGGTTTTCTTGAGGAAGTCCTCGGAGAGGCCGGTGGTGATTGAAAGCGTCAGGATCAACATCGCCGAACCGACAGCCACGGAAACCAGCGCGATGGCCGACTGGCGCGGCCGCCCGCGTAGCTGCGCCTCGGCGATGCGCAGGTGGTCAATCACCGCACATGCATCCTCTCCCCCGCCTTGAGGCCGGCGGGCAGCGGCGAGATGACCCGGTCCCCCCGGGACAGCCCGGAGACGACCTGACAGCGGTCCTCGTCGCAGGCGCCGATGTCGATGCTTGTACGCGCCACACGCCCATCGGCGCCCGGGATGAACACCGCGCGTTGCGTGCCTGCCCCCTCCAACGCGTCGCGCGGCACAACGAGGGCGTCCTCCACGACCCCGGTGACGATGTTGACGGTCGCTGTCAGGTCGAGCTGGAGCGGCGGCCGCTCGCGCGGCAGTGAAACCAACACGTCGGTGGCCTTGGTGAGGCGGTCCACGGCAGGGATGAGGCGCCAGACCTCGCCGCGCAGCATCTGGCCAGGGTAGGCGTCGAAGATCATCCTCACTTCCTGCCCGACCCTGACCCTCCCCGCGTCGCGCTCGTCCACCGCCACGCGGACGTAGGCACGGGAGAGGTCCACCACAGTGAGGACCTCGTCGCCTTCCCGCAGCGGGTCGCCGGTGCGGTGCAGCAGCGCGGTCACGACCCCGGAGAGCGGCGAGACCAGGTCGGTCCAGCTCTGCTGCTCGCGCGCGATCCGCACGGCCGATTCATTGGCCGCCATCTGCGCAGCGAGCTCGCGAGCCTTTTCGCGCGCCCGCACCCAGGCGTCTTCCGCCACCAGGCCGTCCCGGACCAGCTTCTCGCTGCGGTCGGCTTCGTCCTTCGCCTGCGTGAAGCTTGCGTGCGCCGCCTCGAGCTCGCCGACAGCGCGCTCGGTCGCCAGACGCAGCGCCGCGTCGTCCTGGCGCGCCACCAGCTGGCCCTCCTTGACGGCCTCCCCCGCTCCCACGAGCACGGCCGCCAGCGGGGACGCCACCCGCGCGCGCAGCGTGGCCCGCTGGTCGGAGTCCACGCGACCCGTGGCATAGACCGCCGTCACGACGCGGCCCGAGCCCACGGTGGCCAGAGTCACCTCCCGCCCCCGCCATGACCTCCAGACCATCTGACCCAGCACCCCACCCATCACGAGCAGGAGGGCCGCCAGCACCAGCCACCGTCTCATGCGTGTTCCTTTCTGCGTTCGTCGCCGACCACGAGCCCGTCCAGGAGACGGAGCACGCGGTCGCTGCGCGCCGCCCACTCCGGGTCGTGGGTCACCACCAGGATCGTCTGTCCGAAGTTTCGGTTCAACTCGCGGAACAGGTCGTACACGGCACGGGCGTTCGTGCTGTCGAGGTTCCCGGTCGGCTCATCCGCCAGCAGCAGGCGGGGGCGGTTGGCCAGGGAGCGCGCCACCGCAACCCTCTGCTGCTCGCCCCCGGAGAGCTCGCGGGGGAGCTTGTCCGCCTTGTCGCCCAGCCCCACCCGTTGCAGCAGCTCGCCGCCCCACGCCCGGTCCGTCCGCGACCGTCCGCCCCCGCGCGCCCACAGCGGCATCAGCACGTTCTCGAGCGCCGAGAACTCGGGCAGCAGGAAGTGGAACTGGTAGACGAAACCGATGAGCCGGTTGCGCAGCCTGGCAAGGGCCTCGTCCCCCACGCGCGCGAGATCCTCGCCCGCGATCTGGACGCTTCCCGCGTCCGGGTGGTCGAGCCCGCCGAGAAGGTACAGCAGCGTTGACTTGCCCGACCCGGAAGGGCCCACGAGCGCGCTGAACTCCCCCTCGCCGATCTCCAGGCTGATACCGCGCAAGACCTCTCTCGCAGCGGCTCCCTGCCCCAGCTTTCGCACGAGTTTCGTGGCGACCAACACGGGGCGAGCCTCCAACCCCGATCCCCGGGTCCCGGTCTCACGCGCTTCCACGGAGGACCTCCACGGGGACGACACGCACCGCACGCCGCACCGCCAGCAGCGCAGCAAGGGCCGAGATGACCAAAGAGGCGGCGCTGATGACGAGGTAGTAGCGTGGGTCCTCGGCCAAGAAGAGCTCGGTGTAGGCGAGCACGGCCCCTTCCCGCGGGGCGAAACGGATCGGAAACGCCGTGAAGTAGGCGATCACCGCCGCGGCGACCGCACACCCGATCGCCGCCCCGGCCCCGCCCAGCAGTACGCCCTCCAGCAGAAACACGCCGCGGATCGCCCCGCGCGAAAACCCGAACGAGCGCAGGATCGCGATGTCGCGCTCCTTGTCCAGGATGATCGTGGTGAGCTTGTTGGCGATGCCGAGCCCGGCCACCACCAGCACGAAGCCCGTGAGCAGGTAGGCGGTCATGCCGATGGTGCGGAAGAGCTTGAGCGATGCCTGGCTGGTCTCCTCCCAGGTCTCCACCCGATGCCCGGTGACCGCCTGCAGCTGCCGGCGTAACGCTTCGAGGCCGGAGAGCGCGGTGGTCCGTACGCGGATCTCGCTCCCCTCGTCCCCGCCCCACCCCGCCAGGCCCTGCGCGACCGAGAGGTTGACGAAGGTGGTGGACTCGTCGGTGGCCCCCATCCCGGTGGCCATGATGCCCACCACCTCGAGCTCGCGCCCGGCGCCGGTATCACCGGTGGCCACCAGGCGGTCTCCCACCTGAACGCCGAGCCGGTCCGCGAGCTGCACACCGACGACCGCGCCATCGCGCCGGGTGGCGAGTCCCTCCCAGTTCCCTGAAATCACGCAGCGCGGCAGTTCGGTGACGCGCCCTTCGTCGTGCGGGTCCAACCCCACAAGCGTGGCAGGTTCGGCGATGGTCCCAAACGAGAGCACCACCGGCGTGGCGCCCGCCACCGAGACACCCTCCACACCCGGCACCGCCCTCATCCGCTCCGCGAGAGCCGTGGCCCCGCGCACGGTTGGGCGGTCGTCGGGGACCGGCGGACGCGTGAGCGCCACGATTTCTACCCCCGGCCGCGCACGCCTCAGCTGCTCGCGCGCGAGGCTCACGTCCAGGCGCTCGGGAAGCACCGTGAGCAGCGGGGAGACCCGGATCAGGCGTTGGGTGAAAAACACCACCAGGCCGTCCATCATCGAGACGGTGAAGATGAAGACCGCCACCCCGAGGGCCACCCCGGCGATGGTCAGGGCGCTCTGTCGGGGCCGGGATGCGAGATGGCGCCAGGCGAGCTGCGGGATCTCCCTCATCGGGCGACCCGCACGCGCACGTCCACCGCAGCACACCCGTGGCCTTCGTCCATCACGATCAGAGGGTTGACGTCACACTCCACGATCTCGGGGTGCGCGGCCGCGAGGGCCGCGAGCCGGACCAGGGCCACCTTCAGCGCGTCGCGATCGCCGCCCGCTCGGCCGCGGAAGGGCCCGAGCAGTCTCGCCCCGCGCAGCTCTGCGAGCATCTCCTCCGCGTCCTCCTCGGTGATCGGCGCGACGCGAAAGCTCACGTCCTTCCATACCTCCACGGCGACCCCGCCGAGCCCGACCATCACCAGGGACCCGACGGCCGGGTCGCGCGTGATCCCGAGGATCACCTCGCGGCCGGCACAGATCTGCTTCTGGACCAGGAAGCCATCGGTCCTCACACCCGCGTCGGCAACACACTTTTCCATCGCGTCGAACGCGGCGGCGAGCCTGGCAGCGTCGGCGAGCCCCAGCGCCACGGCGCCGACCTCGCTCTTGTGGACCAGCTCATCACCGAAGGCCTTGAGAACCACGGGGTAGCCGAGCACCCGCCCAACCTCCGAAAGATCCGCGCGGCTTCTCACGATGCGCCACGGCGCCACGGCGATGCCGATCTCCTCGAGCAGCGTGAACGCATCACCGGGAGGCAGGTAGCCCGGGCCGCGGACGAGCGCCCGCTCGACGACGGCACTTCTGGCGACCGCTGGCGCCGGGCCCCCGGCCGGTCTCGCCTTCCGCTCGGCGTGGGAAACGAGTCCCGCGAGCGCCTGCACGGCGGCCTCCGGGTAGCGGAAGACCGCCGGCAGACCGGTGATCGTGCGGGATTCCGGGAAGAACCGCGAGTTGGTCATGAAGACCGAGAGGACGGGCTTGCCGGCCGAGAGGTTCGCGGCGGCGATGCCCCCGGCGATCTGGAGCGGCGTCACCATGATCGGCGTGACGGTGATGGTGAGGGCAGCGTCCACGCCGTCATCCGCCAGCACCAGCTCCAGGGCCTGACGGAAGTTGTCGGGTGTCGCCGATGGCAGCATGTCCACCGGGTTGCCGACCGCCGCCTCGGCGGGCAGGAAGCCTCGCAGAGCCTGCTCGGTGGCCGCCCCCAGGGTAGCGAGTACCAGCCCATGGTCGGCGAGGGTGTCGGTCGCGGCGATCGCCGGACCGCCCGCGTTGGTGACCACCGCCACCCTCCGGCCGCGGGGGAGCGGCGCAGAGGAGAACGCCAGCGCGAGGTCGGACATCTCCTCGAGGGTCGTGGCGCGCACCACGCCGGCCTGCCGCAGCAGCGCGTCCACCGCGGCATCCCCCGCGGCGAGGGCGCCGGTGTGCGAGGAGGCGGCGCGCTGGCCCTCGATGGTCCGGCCGCCTTTGAAGACCACTACCGGCTTGGAACGCGCGATGCGGGAGGCGAGCAGAAGGAAGCGCTGCGGCTCGGGCACCGACTCGAGGTAGAGCATGATCACCCTCGTGCCATCGTGGTGCTCCCAGAGCTCGAGCAGGTCGTTGACGTCCACGTCGGCGCTGTTGCCGAGCGACACGAAGTGCGAGAACCCGAGGCCCACGTCGCGGGCGGCCTCCAGCACGGCCACGCCGAGGGCTCCCGAGTGCGAGGCGAAGGCCACCGTCCCGGGCAGGGCCGGCGCCGGGGTGAACGAGGCGTCCATCCGCACACCGGTCTCCGTGTTGATGAGCCCCATGCAGTTGGGGCCGATCATCCGCACCCCCGCGTGCCGGACGCTCGCGAGCAGCTTCCGCTCCGCCTCCGCACCCACCTCCCCCGCCTCCCGGAAGCCGGCCGTGATCACCATCACGCCCTTCGTCCCCACCTCCAGGCACTCCTCGATCGCCGCCTGCACCGCGTCCTTTGGCACCATCACGACCACGAGGTCCAGCTTCTCTGGGATCGCGCGCAGGCTCGGGTAGCACGGCAGCGACCGCACCTCGGACGCGCGGGGGTTGACCGGGTAAACGGAACCCGTGAAGCCCGCGGCGAGAAGGTTGTCCAGAAGCCTACCGGAGAGCGACTCGGTGCGGGACGAGACCCCGACGACCGCGAGGGCGCGTGGCCTCAGGATGGCTTCCAGAGAGCTCGCCACTGCCACCTCCCGTCTCGCGGGATGCTAGCACGCGGAGACTCAGGGCACAGGGCAATGGGCGCAGCAGAAACTCGTGCGGATTCGTCACCTGAGTGGGAAAGGTCTAACCCGACGCCTGACTCGAAGCCAGGCGAGGGTCGCTCTGTCGATCACAGGCCGTGGATCAGGGCCGGTTGCGTCGTCACTGAGCCCTGTGCCCGGCCCCCTGTGCCCTGGGCATGCGGGGGACCAGGACCCATACCCGCTCGTCCGAGGCCCGGCCGGTCACCGGCAGCACCCCCGCAGGGTCGCCGTCAAGCTGGTAGGGAACCTCCTCGCCGCTCTCCAGACACACCTCGTCGGCCACCGAACGCTCGACACCGCGCATGTGGACGTGGCGGCCGGACGGGATGGAGAAGAAGAAGGGAACCACGGCCGCGCGGCCGTGACGGGTCAGGGTCACGACCTCGAGGCCGCGCCGGAAGGGGTCGGCCCCAGGTGTGGCGGCGAAGGGGCCGCCGTAGAAGCGGGAGTTGCCTGCGATGCACCACGACGCATCGAGCCGGGCGCCATTGAGGGTCACGGTGAACTGCGGCAGGTCACCGCGCAGGAACTCCACAAAGGCCTGCACGGTGATGCCCAGCTTGCCGGCCCGCAGCTTGAGCAACGGCGGCAGGTTGGTGAGGATGCGGGCATCGGGCCCGGCCGAGAGCATGAGCAGGAAGAGCTGGCCCCTGTTGGTGCGCGCCACCGCCATTGCGCGCCGCTCGCCGTCGAGCTGTGCGATCAAGGCCTCTCCGACGTCGCGCGGGATCCCCAGCTCGTAGGCCAGGACCGAAGTCGTCCCCCCCGGCAGAACCAGCAGCGCGGTCTCGCTTCCGACGAGGCCGCGCGCGGCCTCGTTGTAGGTGCCGTCCCCGCCAAATACCGCGAGCGCCGGGAGGCGGTCCCGCGCCGCCCGCGCCGCCAGCTCGGTGGCGTGGCCGGGCGCCTGGGTCGCCCACCACTCGACGCGCAAACCCCGCTGTTCCGCGAGGCGCTCGATCAGTTCGTGCGGCGGGCCAGTCCTTCCGCCGCGCGCCACCGGGTTGACCACCACCGGCAGGATGCTCACCGGCCCTCCGGCGGGAAGAGCTCCTTCTGATCGCCCTCGACGGCCGGGTACCCCAGATGGCGGCGGGCGCGGGCGGTCACCACACGGCCACGGGGCGTGCGCTGGAGAAAACCAAGCTGCAGCAGGTAGGGCTCGTAAATGTCCTCGAGCGTGCCCTCGTCCTCGCCGAGCGTCGCCGCGAGCGCCTTGAGCCCAACGGGCCCGCCGCGGTAGTGCTCGATGGCGGTCACCAGGAGCCGCCGGTCCAGCTCGTCCAGGCCGAAGCCGTCCACCTCCAACCTCTCGAGGCCGTAGCGGGCCGTGTCCAGCGAGATGCTCGTCTCCTCGCGGGCGTGGGCGAAATCCCGCACGCGGCGCAGCAGCCGGTTGGCGACGCGCGGCGTGCCCCGCGAGCGCCTGGCGATCTCCACCGCCGCCCCGTCGCCCAGCTCGACCCCGAGCAACCCGGCCGAGCGCCGTACGATCGCGGTGAGGGCGTCCGACCCGTAGAAGTCCAGCCGGTGCACGATTCCGAAACGGTCGCGCAGAGGTGCCGGCAATAGACCGGCGCGCGTGGTGGCGCCAACGAGGGTGAACGGCGGCAGCGGCAGGCGCATGGTGCGGGCGGCAGGTCCCTGCCCCACCACGAGGTCGAGGGAGAACTCCTCCATGGCGGGATAGAGGATCTCCGCAACCGTGGGGGCGAGACGGTGGATTTCGTCAACGAACAACACGCCGTGCGGCTCGAGGTTGGTGAGGATGGCGGCAAGGTCGCCGGCACGCTCCAGCACAGGTCCGGAGGTGACCTGCAGGCTCACGCCCATCTCGGCGGCGATGATATACGCCAGCGTTGTCTTGCCGAGGCCGGGCGGACCGAAGAGCAGCACGTGGTCGAGCGACTCGGAGCGCGAGCGTGCCGCGGTGATGAACACACCGAGGTTGGCGGTGACCTTCTCCTGCCCGATGTACTCGGCAAGGCTGCGGGGCCGGAGGCTCTCCTCGAAACGAGCCTCGGCCGGATCGCGCGTCGGAACCAGTACGTGCTCTTGCACGTGGTTATGTTACCCCCTCCCGCGCCCGTTGCTCGTGGGTCGTGGGTTGTGGTTCGAGGCGGAGGGCGGTGCCGTTCTCCGATCAGTTCATGCGACAGGGGTCTTTCGAGCTACGAACAATCAAGCACGGACCACAGACCGGAAGGTCAGCGGACCAGGGCCTGCAGGGCGCGGCGGAGCAACTCGGAGAGCTCGAGCTGGGGGTCGGAGCGGAGCAGGTCCCCCACCGCCTCCTCGGCGGCGCGCGCCGGGTAGCCCAGGTTGAGCAGGGCGGAGACGGCGTCCTCGCGGGGCGTACCTCCCATCGGTCTCGCCCCCGCAGCCAGCTTGCCCTTCAGCTCCACGATCAGCCGCTCCGCCGTCCGCCGTCCGATGCCCGGCACCGCCGCCAGTCGCCGCCACTGTTCGGCCTCCACCGCCGCCCCCAGGTCATCCGGCGTCAGCCCGGAGAGCAGCGCCAGGGCCGTCCGCGGCCCGATGCCCGAGACCGTGAGGAGGAGCCGGAAGGTGTCGCGCTCGCGCCTCGAGGGGAACCCGTAGAGCGCGAGCTGATCTTCCCGCACGTGGGTGTGCACGTACAGTGCCGCGGTCGCACGTCCGGCGAGCAGCGGGTGGGCGGAGATCGGCAAATGCACCTCGTACCCGATGCCACCCGCCTCCAGCACCACCAAGCCGGGCTGGAGCTCGAGGATGCGGCCGTCCAGGTGACCGATCATCCGCGCTTGGGCTTGAAGCGGTCCACCATCTCGGTGTTGATCATGACGGGGTTGGCCCGCTTCGCCTCCGCCAGAATCATGGAGAGCATGCGGTTCATCTCTTCCTTGACCATGCTGTCGCGGAGGGCCGCCTTCTCCTTCGCGAAGGCCTGCGGGTCGAACGCCTTTTGAGCGGTGATGCGGGCCGCCGCCACGCCGCGGTCCCCCACCTTCACGACCGGAGTCAGCGCGTTCACGGCTGTCGAGAAGACCACGTCGTCGAGCACGCGTGAGATACCGATCGAAGGGATGGAGGTGCCGCGACGGTGGTCGGTCACGGTCTGAACCGTGCCGCCGAGCGCCGACGCCTGTGCACCGAGGCCGCCAGCCAAAAGCGCGGTGTGCTTCGCTTCGATCTCCTGACGAAGCGCGTCGAGGGTCTTCTCGCGCTTGACCGCGTCGCGGGCCTCCTCCTTGGCCTCCGCAAACGGCGTGACACCCGCCGCGCGGACCTTGGCCACCCGGTAGATGATCCAGCCGCGTGAGCTGCGCCGCGGGCCGCCGATGAAGCCCTCCTTGGCCGCCGTCACCTCCGACACCAGCTCAGGGTCGCGACCGATGCCCGGGATCAACTCCTCCTGGCCGAAGAACGGCGTCGCGTTGGAGGTCACCACGTCGTCCATAAGCGTGCGCCACTGTTCCTCGGTCGTCAGCTTGGCCGCGTCGATCTTCTCACGCAGCGCGGTGGCCCGCCGGTTTCCCTCGGCGTCCGCCTGCCCTTCCAGCAACTTGCCCTTGATCTCGTCCTGCACCTCGGAAAGCGGTCTGACGCCGCCCGGTTTGCGTCCTTCGAGCTTGAGGATGTGGTAGCCGAACTGGCTCTTGACCGGCCCCGAGACCTCTCCCGGCTGGAGTGCGAACGCCGCGTCCTCGAACTCCTTGACCATGCGCCCACGGGCGAACCAGCCGAGATCGCCACCCGAGTCCTTGCTCCCGGGGTCCTCGGAGAACTGCTTCGCCACGGCTCCAAAGTCGGCCTTCGGAGCGACCGCCTTCGCGTACACCTCGCGGGCGCGTCCCTGCGCGTCCCGCCACCCCGCGTCGTCCTGGGTCTTGGGGCGGATCAGGATGTGGCGCACGTGGAGCTGCTCTGCGGAGGCGAACTCCTGCTGGTGGCTCGCGTAGTACTCTCCAATCTGTTTGTCGGGAACGGTCAGCGTGTGTCGCAGCTTCGCATCGTCCACCAGCAGGTAGCGGAGCTGGCGTTGCGCTGGGTGCGAGAAGCGTGACTGGTTTGAGTCGTAGTAGGCCTTCACCTCGGCGTCGCTGACAGTCAGGCCGGCCGGTTCACGCGTCGCCGGCACGAACAGCAGCTCGAAGGAGGCCATCTCGTTGCGGCGCTTGTACTCCTGTTCGAGGTCGGTTTCCGGGATCACGATACCGGCCGAGAGAGTCTGCTGGAGCTTCTCCAGGGCGAGCTCCTGGCGCAGGCCTTCCTCGAACTGCTCCGGGGTGGTCTGGTTGGACCGCAGGATGCGGGCGTACAGCTCCTCGCCCACGAAGCTTCCATCGCTGCGCCGAAAGGCCGGGACGGAGGTGATCTTCTCCAAGAGCTCCTTGTCCGTGACCTCGAGCCCCATCTTGCGGGCCTCAGCGAGGAGCAGGTAGCGATCCACGATGTTCTGGATGGTCATCGACGCCAGGTCGAGCTGGTTCCGGATGGTGTCGAACTGCTCGCCGTACATCGAGCGGTAGCGCTGCTCCGTGTTGCGCATCTCGTTCAGGAACTGCGCCTCGGAAATGCTGACGTTGCCGACGCGCGCAGCGAGACCGGCAAGGCCCCGTGTGCGGGCCCGACCCGTGCCCCAGTCGACGAAGATGAAGAACACAAACAGGAACACGACGAACCACAGGATCCACTTGAGGTGCTTGAACTGGTCGCGGAGAGTTTTGAGCATTCCGAGGCCTCCATCGCCTCCAAAGGCAGGGGATTCTAGCCTACCGCCTACCCATGAGCAAGTTGCGCAGCCTGCGCCGGTTGCGTTGGCGGCGGGGGGGATGCTAAGGTTTGAAGGGCACGATAATGCGTCCATCGACCCCTTTGCCCCGGTCCCGTCGCTTCGAAGTCGACTGGGTTGTGGTCTCCGTCTCGGGCGTCAAACGATGGGGACTGCTCGTGTTCTTCCTCCTGCTGGCCGGCGCCGTGCTCGGCGCCGTCGCGTACTTCTTGCACGAGCCCGTGGACAAGCAGGCCCAGCGCGCGCTGCGGCGGGCCGCGGCCGCGCAGGAGGAGGTGCGCCGGACCGGTGTGCCCGAGAACCTCGCCGGCGAGTTCGACCAGGCCTCACGCCTGCTCGACCAGGCCCGCGCCGACTGGGAACGCAAGGACTACCCGGCGTGCGTTGCGCGCGCCGAAGATGCGCAGCAGCGCTTCCAGTTGCTGGGCGGCCTCGCCAATCGCGACTTTGTCGGCAGTGCCCAGATCCTCGCCCTGCAGGGCAAGGTCGAGGTACAGCGCGCGAACCAGACGAAGTGGGAAAAAGGCAGGGAGAAACAGCCGCTCTACAACGGCGATTTCGTCAAGACGGGGCCCGACTCCTCGGCCGAGGTGCTCTTCGCGGACAACACGATCTACCGGGTCGGACCTGAAGCGTTGCTGGAGGTGCACCGCGAGGCGCGCGGCGGGCGCGAACCCTCGAGCGGCGAGGTCAAGGTCAAGTCCGGTCAGGTGAACGTCTTGACCGCCACCAACCCGTCCTCGGTCGTGACCGACGCTGCACGAGCTGACGTGGACCGTGACAGCCGTGTCGGGGTCGAGGTGGCGGAGGACAACAGCACTCTCGTGTCCGCCTACGCTGGCAAGGCCCGCGTCACCGGCGCGAACGGCCAGAAGACGGACCTGAGCTCACGTCAGGCCGTGGACGCCGCCCCGAGCGGGACGCTCGGGCAGAAACGGGCCGTGCCCGACCCGCCGATGCTCGAGCGGCCTGCCGCGAACGCGCTCGTTGACCTCGACACCTCCGATCGCGTGGAACTGTCGTGGCGACCGGTGATGGGCACGACCGTCTACGAGCTGCAGGTGAGCCGATCGCGCCTGTTCACAAGCTCCAACGTCGAGTTCACGAACCGGCGCGACACGAACTCGGCGACCGTGAAGATCTTGCGCCCCGGGACCTACTACTGGCGGGTCGCCGCCCTCGGCGTGGAACGCCTGCGCTCGGAGTGGAGCACACCGCGCGCGTTCAAGGCGTACGCGGGGCCTCGGGTGGAGGCGCTAACCAACACCACGCCTCCAAAGCTGGAAGTGCAGAAGCCCACGCAGATGGGCAACCTCTTCATCGTGCAGGGCGTGACCGAACCCGGAGTCACGGTTACGATCAACGGGGAGTCGGTGGACGTCGCGGGAGACGGCACCTTCAAGAAGGCGGTGGCGCTCAACCGGGAAGGCTGGAACACGATCGTGATCAAGGCCACCGACCCGGCGGGCAATACGTCCGAGGATCGCAAGTCGGTGTACGTGGAGGTTGAATAGAACCTCATGGGATTCTCATCGCTTCTATCGCTCTTTTCCTCCGACCTCGCGGTCGACCTCGGCACGGCTACGACGCTCGTCTACACGCGCAACAGGGGCATCGTCGTCTTCGAGCCCTCGATCGTTGCCGTCAACCGCGTCACCAACCGGGTGGAGGCCGTCGGGCAGGCGGCCAAGGAGATGCTTGGCAAGACGCCCGGCAACATCGCCGCTATCCGACCGATGAAGGACGGCGTGATCGCCGACTTCGAGGTGACCGAGAAGATGCTCGAGTACTTCATCCGGAAGGCGCACGGCCGAAACCTCTTCGTGCGGCCCCGGATCGTGATCTCCGTTCCCTCGGAGATCACACCCGTCGAGAAGCGCGCCGTGAAGGACTCCGCCCTACGCGCCGGCGCCAGCGAGGTCTTCCTCATCGAGCAGGCGATGGCGGCGGCGATCGGTGCGGACCTCCCGATCACCGAGCCGACCGGCAACATGATCGTGGACATCGGGGGCGGCACGACCGACGTGGCCGTGATCTCGCTCGCCGGGATCGTGTACTCGCGCTCCGTGCGCGTGGCCGGCAACGAGATGGACGAGGCGATCATCTCCTACATCAAGCGCAAGTACAACCTTCTGATCGGCGAGCGCACCGCGGAGGCCATCAAGATCGAACTCGGAAACGCGTGGCCCGGGACCGAATCCCGCACCGTTGAGGTCAAGGGACGTGACCTCGTCGAGGGCATCCCGAAGACCCTCATGATCAACGACGAGGAGGTCCGCGAGGCGCTCGCCGAGACGGTCAACACGATCGTGGACGCCGTGCGCACCGCCCTCGAGCGCACGCCGCCCGAGCTCTCCGCCGACATCATCGACAAGGGCATCGTCCTCGCCGGCGGCGGCTCGCTGCTGCACAACCTGGACCAGCGCCTGCGCGAGGAGACCGGCATCCCCGTCGCCCACTGCGACGATCCGGTTTCGGCGGTGGTCCGCGGCACCGGCAAGATGCTCACCGACATGGCGCTCCTCAAAAAAATCGCCATCGAATGACGTGGTCCGCATAAAGCTCCGCCCAGACCTCGCAATCGTCCTCGTCTGCGTCGCCCTCTACATCGCCTCCGCGGCCCAGGCGCGGTCACCCGTCGGCGGGACCGCGCTCTCACTCGCGGTTGCCACCATTTCCGCTCCCGCCCTGGCGGTCGCCAACGCGGCCGGGGAGGCCTGGGAGGCCTTCTGGAGCGGCCGGCGCAACCTCGCAAGCACCCTCGCCGAGTTGGGCAGGTTGCGCCAGGAGAGCGCCGATCTGCGCCGCAACAACCAGCTGCTGAGCGCCGAGCTCGCCGCTCTGCGGCAGGGCTCGCGGCTGCTCGCCGCCTACCCGTCCTTCGCGGAGCACGCGGTGCTCGCCAGGGTAATTGCCCGCGACCTGCCCCGCACCCACACGCTGCGGCTCGACCGGGGCTCCCGCGACGGGGTCCGTACCGACAGTCCGGTCCTCGCGGAGGGTGGCCTCGTCGGACGGGTGGACCGTGTGCTCGATCACTCGTGCCGCGTCCAGCTCCTCACCCATCCGGGCGCCGCCGCGGCCGCCTCGGTCGAGGGTGTCCAGCAGGAAGCCTTGCTGACGGGGGGCGACCAACCGCGCCTCACCGGGCTTCCCCCGTACACCCAGGTGCCCCTCGAGACCCCGGTGCTCTCCACCGGCTCCGAGGGGATCTACCCGCCGGGCCTGCTCCTGGGTACGACCCTTGAGGCCCGCAACGACGGCATCTTCACGGTGGTGCCGGTACGCCTGGCCGTGCGGGCGGCCGAAGTGACCGTGGTCCTGGTGCTGACGCCGGGTGGCCGGGGCACGCCGTGAAGCTCGCCGTCGCGTTCGCGATTGCGCTCCTGCTCCAGCTCGGGCTCACCGCGAGCCACTTCTGGTGGGGCCTGGCGGCCTGCCAGCCACTGCTCCTCGTCGTGGTCGCCACTGCGCGCCGCTTCGACCCGGTCGGTGTTGCGTGGTGCGGGCTGGGGGCCGGCCTCGCGTCCGACCTCCTGGCGGAGCGTATCATCGGGCCCGGGGGGATCGCGGGGGCGATCGCAGGGTTCGTCGTGGCCCTGGTCGTGCGCCGCTTTGAGATGGAGGGACCGCTGTACTGGATCGTCGGCTCGCTGTTGGCCGCCACCTGCAGCGAAGCCTCCTGGCTGGTGGTGACACTCACGCTCGGCGCGCGTCCCGATCACGTGCTCCTGGATGCCCTTGCCACGGTTGTGATGACCGGGGCCGCCGGCCTGGTGGTCGCGTCAGTGGAGCGCGCGCTGCGCGCCTGGCGGTCGCCGGAGCGGCGCCGGCGGCGCGTGCTGCGGCAGCTATGACCTTCGTTCGCGACGACCTGCGCCCGCTGCAACGCCGAACGGTGGTGATGCTCGGCACCATTGCCCTGCTCTTCGCGGCCGTCTTCGTGCGCCTCTGGGTGCTCCAGGTGGTACAGGGACCGCGCTGGCGCACCGCCTCGGAGAACAACCGCCTGCGCCGGCTCCCGCTCGAGGCTCCGCGGGGCACAGTCACGGACATCCACGGGGAGATCATCCTCGACAACCGGCCGACCTACCAGCTGCTCCTCTTCCCCGAGGAGACGAACGACCTTGCCCGCACCGCCGCCTTCCTGACTCGCATCGAGATCGCCTCGGCGGACGAGGTCCGCGCGCGGCTCGAGAAGGCCCGCCGCACCTCGCACCTGCCCTCGGTGATCGCGGACAACCTGACGTGGCCGCAGATGGCGACGATTGCTGCCCACCGCGCCGAGTTCCGCGAGCTGGAGATCCACCCCGCAACGCGCCGCTCCCTCCCCCCAGGTGCCACGGTGGCCCACCTCGTCGGCCAGCTGGGCGAGGTCTCGCCCGAGCAGCTTTCAGACGACCCTGACCTGCGCCCCGGGCAGCTGGTCGGGCGGTCGGGCCTGGAGCGTGCCTACCAGGATGTGCTGGGCGGCACGCCGGGCAACCTGGTGGTTGTGGTGGACGCGCTCGGCAAGCAGGTCTCCGCCCTGGACGAGGAGCGGCCGGTGGCCGGCCACCCACTCAAGGTGACGATTGACCTGGCCCTCCAGCGTGAGGCGGTTGCCGCGATGTCCGGCCAGGTGGGGGCCGTGGTCGCCCTCGACCCACGCGACGGCGCCGTGAGGATTCTGCTCTCCCAACCCGCGTTCGACCCCGACCTCTTTGCGGGGCACCTGGAGCCGGCACGCTGGCACGAGCTCACCAGCGACCCCTTGAGCCCGCTCCACGACCGCGCCCTGCAGGCGCTCTACCCGCCCGGCTCGGCGATCAAGCCGCTGTTTGCCACCGGCGCGCTGCGGGACGGGGTACGGACGCCCTCCGACACGGTGTTCTGCACCGGTGCCGTCAACATCTACGGCCACCCGTACCGGTGCTGGCAGGCCGGCGGACACGGCCGCGTCGCCCTCGAGACGGCCATCGAGGCTTCCTGCGACACCTACTTCTACTACCTCGCTCGCGACGCCGGCATTGAACGCCTCGCGTCGTGGGCGCGCACCTTCGGCCTGGGGTCACCCGTCGGGCTCGAGCTCGGTGGGGAGAGCTCCGGCATCGTCCCCGACGACGCGTGGAGCCGAAAGGTCCGCGGGCAGCCCTGGTACGGCGGGGAGACGATCTCCGTCGGGATCGGCCAGGGCCCGATCCTCGTCACCCCGATCCAGCTCGCCGTGGCCTATGCCGCGATCGTCAACGGGGGCATGCTCGTGCAGCCGCATCTGGTGCCGGGACGGGGCGCCGCCCCGCGTCCGACAGGGCTGCCGCCCGAGATCCTTGCGCAGGTCCGGCACGGGATGGAGATGGTCGTGGCCGGCGACCGTGGTACGGCCCGCCGCCTCGGCAGCCTGCCCGTTCGTTTCGCGGGCAAGACCGGCACCTCGCAGGTCATGCGCAAGAAGGACGGCGTTCACTGGCAGCAGCTGCCCTGGGAGCAGCGGCACCACGCGCTCTTCGTGGGATATGCCCCGCCCTCCGACCCGCAGTTGCTGGTCTGCGTGGTGATCGAGCACGGCGGCGATGCTGCCACAGTGGCCGCGCCCATCGCCGCCCGCATCTTCCAGAAGGCGTTCGGGCCGCACGTCGAGCAGGGCGCGGTCACCGCGGTGGTGCCTCCGATCTTTCAGAACATCTCACCGCCTCCGCCGCCCGCTCCCAAGGTCGAGCAGCCCGCCACGCGACAGGTGACGCCGCCGATCGCTCACGCGGGCAGCACAACGAACCCCCAGCACGCCGCTCTCCACCCCCCTTCCGCTGCTAGCAGCCAACCGTCGCAGGTCAGAAGAAGCGAGCCGGAACTTGCTCCCGGCGATCACGGGGGACCCGGCGGGGCATCTGCCGCGGCGGGCCAGGGGGCGTCAGCAGCGCCCCGCGTCAGGCGATGAAGAGGCTGGATCCCTGGATGCTGCTGGCGGCACTCGTGATCTCGGTGTGCGCCTACCTCGCGCAGAGCTCCACGGCAAAGGCGCTCGCGGTCCCGGGCTTCGCCAACCGCCAGCTCGTCTGGCTCGCGGTCGGGGGGGTGCTTCTGCTCCTGTTCGCCTTTGCAGACTATCGGGTCTTGGCGCGCTTCTCGCCGCTCTTCTACGTGGTCTCCCTCGGGGTGCTCCTCGCGCTCTTCGCGATCGCGCCGCTGCGTGCCGGCACACACTCCTGGCTCACCATCGGCTCGTACACGGTGCAGCCTTCGGAGTTCGCCCGCGTGGTCACGATTCTCGCGGTAGCCGCGCTAGCCGGTGAGCACAGGCAGAACAGGCTCAACCTGGCGTCGGTCTGGCGACTGGCCGCCGTCGTGGCCGCCCCGGCCCTTCTGGTTCTTCTGCAGCCGGACCTCGGCATGGCGCTCACCTACATCCCGATCCTGCTGGCGGCGCTCTGGCTGGGTGGCCTTCCCTGGCGGGCCTGGGCGGCGCTCGTGCTGGCCGGTCTGGTTTTTGTGACCGCGGCCTGGCTGTGGTTCCTGAAGCCGTACCAGCGCGAGCGCATCCTCACCTTTGCCGACCCCGAGCGCGCGCCGTACAGCTCGGGCTATCAGCAGCGCCAGTCGAAGATCGCAGTGGGCTCGGGTGAGATCACGGGCAAGGGCCTGCACTCGGGCACGCAGTCGCAGCTTCGTTTCCTGCCCGCCCAGTACACCGACTTCATCTACGCGGTGTGGGCGGAGGAGACCGGTTTCGTGGGCTCCGCTCTCCTGCTGGCCGCGTACACGCTCCTGGTGGGGCGGATCTTCCTCATCGCCTTTTCGGCGCGCGACCGCGTCGGGGCCGTCTTCGCCGGCTGTGCGGGCTTCGTGCTGTCCACGGAGATCCTGGTCAACATCGGCATGGTGACGGGCCTCGCCCCGACCACGGGGATTACCCTCCCGCTGCTCTCCTACGGCGGTTCATCCGTGCTTGCGACCTGCATCGCCCTGGGCATCGTCCAGAGCATCTGGCGCCTCCGCTACGCAAATGTTTAGCCCCTCGTGCTTGCGGCCCTCCTCGCTTGCGCCCCCCCGCGCGCCGCGCTCGGAGACTCCTCGGCCGCGACCCAGCAGCGCGCCCCGGAACGGGGCCCCTCGGCGTCCGCATGAAACCGCAGCTCGACGCCTGGCCGTCTCACGCGTGGAGACTCTCTGCGGTGCGGTGGCCGAATGCGGGCTGCGCGTCCCCACGCACTGCGCCCGCATCCTTCTCGCCCGCGACCGGACAGGGCGATCGCGCCGGGGCCCCTCGCTGTCGCGCAACCGCGCCACGACACCCCGTTCCGGATCCGCGCGCTGGGGACCCCGCGGCCTCGGAGCAATCACCGCTTCACCCGAGGGGCGAGCTAAATACCCCCCACCCGCATTAGGCAGAGTGCACTTATCGGGGCAAGTTCGCGCCAGCAAGCGGGTTAGCCAACAGGCTCGATCACCTTTCAGGAACACTGATGCGTACCTCGCGCTCCTGGCACGGCCTGTAGGGCTGATTGTGTCGGGGGAACAACGGTGAACTTGACCGCGGGAGTACGATCGTTCCCATGAAATGGTCAGACGCGGTCGACGTCATTGAACCTCACGTGGTCCGGATTTCAACACCGCAAGGTACCGGAACGGGATTCCTGATTTCCAACGCCCGTAGCAACGCCATCTGCGGCGTTGCTACGGCTGCACACGTGGTAGATCATGCCCACTATTGGGAGGAACCCATCAGGATAGAGCACGTGTGGTCAGGTAAATCGGTGGTCGTGCATCGGCACGAGCGAGCGCTGTTCCTGGACGGCCAGCGCGACACAGCGGCAGTGCTTTTTCGCCGAGGCGACCTTCCATTGCCCGCTGAGCCCCTTCCCCTCGTTCCGAAGGACAAGTTTCTGAAAGTTGGCAACAAGATCGGCTGGCTCGGGTTCCCCGCCATTCAGGGTGCCAACCTCTGCTTCTTCTCGGGCGACATTAGTGCCTGGCTTCAGAGCCAGATGGCCTACTTAGTGGATGGCGTAGCCATCAACGGAGTCAGCGGCGGACCAGCGTTCCACATCCTCGGAGACTCAAGCCTCCCGTCGTGGTGATCATCGGCGTTATGTCGGCATATGTGCCTAACCGCGCAACAGGTGAAGTGCTGCCCGGCCTTTCCGTCGTGCGCGACGTCTCTCAGTTCCATGAGCTAGCGCCGACGTTTGCATCGCTCGATCAGGCGCGAGAAGCTGAGTCACCCGCCGACACACCTCCGCCCAAACCTGAAGGGTCGGGCGCCTCCGAGACGCCAACGAAGCGCGGCACTTTAGTAGCGAGTTGGAGCTAACGGCGAGGTTGCCGCAAGAAAGTAGACGCTCCGACCAGACGAGGCGCGGCGTATTCAATCCGCCGGTGCCGCAGGTGACCAGTCTCTCCGGGCCTCGCGGGCACCGGACGCGCGAGCCGCGTCGGGGAGACGGCGGCGCGGCTTCATGCGAACGCCGAGGGACCCCAGCGCGGATCGCGCCCTCCGGTCGCGGGCGGAGGAGTGTGCAGGCGCCGTGCGCGGGGGCGCACCAGCCCGCACTAAGCCACTCGCGGCACCGGCACACAAAGAGCCTCACGCGGTGAACAAGGCAGAAACACGCCACCAGCCGTGGCCGACACAACCCCAAAGAGCGGTCGACCTGTGACCCCGCCCACCAGCACAAGCCGAAGAATTTGGGTACACTCTGAGGTCCGGAGGCGCCTTGAGCACCGTCATCTACACCAATGTGACCCCGTACGAAACCCGCGTGGCGGTGCGCGAGGACGGCTCCCTCGTCGAGCTGATGGTCGAGCGCAACCGCGAGCGCTCGGTCGTCGGCAGCCTGTTCAAGGGGAGGATCTCGCGCGTCCTGCCGGGCATGCAGGCGGCTTTTGTAGATGTGGGCCTGGAACGCGACGCCTTCCTCTACGTGGACGACGTCGCCGAGGCGCTCGAGGACGAGGAGGTGGAGCCCACTGAGATCGCCGCCACCACCCCGATCCAGGATCTGCTGCGCGAGGGCCAGGAGATCCTGGTGCAGATCACGCGCGAACTGGGCTCCAGCAAGGGGCCGCGGGCCACCTCGCACATCACGATTCCGGGGCGCTACCTGGTGCTCATGCCGGGCAACTCCCACGTTGGGGTCTCGCGCCGCATCACGGACCCGAGCGAGCGGGAGCGGCTGCGCTCGCTGCTTTCGGAGATCCCGCACACAGGGGGTGTCATCGTGCGCACCGCGGGGGAGGGCCGCGACCGGGCCGACTTCACGGCCGACCTGGCCGTGCTCGAGTCCATGTGGCGCCACATCAACAAGCGCTCCGATGAGGTCGGCGCGCCGTGCCTGGTGCACCGCGACCTCGATCTCACGTTGCGCGCCGCCCGAGACCTCGCCGGGCCGCAGCTCGCCGAGTTCTGGATCGACGACACCGAGGGGTACCAGCGGGTGGTGGAGTTCCTCGACCGCGTGCAACCCGAGCTGACGTCCAAGGTCAAGCTCTACCGCCGCCAGCTGGACATCTTCGAGGCCTTCGGTGTCGAGTCCGAGCTGGAGCAGGCGCTGCAACCCAAGGTGTGGCTGCGCTCGGGCGGCTCGCTGGTGATCGACCAGACCGAGGCGCTGGTGGCGATCGACGTCAACACCGGGCGGTACGTCGGCGGCGCCGACCTGGAGGACACCGTCTTCCGCATCAACATCGAGGCGGCCCGCGAGGTGGCGCGGCAGCTGCGCCTGCGCAACCTCGGCGGGATCGTTGTGGTGGACTTCATCGACATGGAGGACGAGGCCCACCGCGACGCGCTTCTCGAAGAGCTCAAGCGTGCGCTGTCGCGCGACAGGGCGCGGTCCCTGGCCGGTCCCGTGGGACCGTTCGGCCTCGTGCAGCTCACCCGCAAGCGCACCGAGCGCTCGCTGGAGCGCGCCCTCACCCAGCCCTGCCCGACCTGTGAGGGGCTCGGCCGCGTCAAGTCCCCCGAGACCGTCTGCCTCGAGATCCGGCGGGCGCTGCTGCGCGATGCTGCCAGGGCCGAGGCGACCGAGTTTACGCTGCGGGCCCACCCCGAGGTCGTGCACCTGCTCTCGGGCGAGCTGCGCGGCATCGTGCTGGAGACCAAGGAACGCCTGGGCATCAACGTCCGCGTCCTGGAGGCGCCCGACTTCCACCCTGCCCGCTTCGAGATCTCCTGACGCCAGCCTCCCTCAACGTGGACCCGCAGGTCCTCACGAGACCCTTCGCTCCGCTCAGGGCGACGTCATCCGCGTCCGGACGGCGTCGGCTTGCGGGTGACACTGACGGGGGGTAGACTTCGCCGGCCGGCGCGGAGAGGTGCTGGAGTGGCCGATCAGGGCTGCCTGCTAAGCAGTTGTCCGGGGTAAACCCGGACCGGGGGTTCGAATCCCCCCCTCTCCGCCAATAGATCGACCTCGCGACTCCGATCCACTCCTCCAGGCTGCTCCACTCCTAGGCATCCGCCGCGAATGTGGCGGAGAGGGGGTGGATGAGACCTCGCGGGCGGCGGGTTGGTGGTGCGAGACGCGGGCTGCAAGGCGGCCGCCCGGAGCCGAGGTGGGTGGGCGGGCCGTGCATCGCGGCCAGCGACGCGACAACGGTGCTCCCACAATCCCCGATGGGTGGAGGTGTGGGTGCCGGGTGGGGGACGGGGGTTCGACCGCGCCGGTGGGCGGGTGGGGGACCGGCGCGACGCGGGCTGCAGGGCGATTGCCCAGAGCCTAGGTGGATGGACGGGGGTGTGCGTTGCGTCCGACCCCGCGAGCGCGGTGCTCCCGCAATCCCCCCCTCTCCGCCAATAGATCGACCTCGCGACTCCGATCCACTCCTCCAGGCTGCTCCACTCCTAGGCGTCCGCCGCGAATGTAGCGGAGAGGGGGTGGATGAGACCTCGCGGGCGGCGGGTTGGTGGTGCGAGACGCGGGCTGCAGGGCGATTGCCCAGAGCCTAGGTGGATGGACGGGGGTGTGCGTTGCGTCCGACCCCGCGAGCGCGGTGCTCCCGCAATCCCCCCCTCCCCGCCATTTCCCCCAGCCACCCACCCCAGCTGCAGGCTCCAGCCTTGAGGCAGAGAGATGAGACCCCTGGGCGGGTGGCCGCGCGGGACGGGGGTTCAACCGTGGAGGTTGACCATCGGGAGGCGCGACGCGGAGCCGGCGGCGCCGCGACCTCATCTCAAGCCCCTGACCCCGTACCCCAGTCCTCAGGTCTTCTGCTTCTGCTCGATCTTGGCCCAGGTGTCGCGCAGGGTGACCGTGCGGTTGAAGACGAGCTTGCCGGGGGCCGAGCCCGGGTCCACGCAGAAGTACCCCAGGCGCTCGAACTGGAAGCGGTCGCCGGGCGCGGCGCCCGCGAGCAGGGGCTCCACCCGGCACCCGACCACGGTCTCGAGCGAGTCGGGGTTGAGGTAGGCGGTCCAGTCCTTCCCCTCCTCGGCGTCGCCGGGGTCCGGCACGCTGAAGAGGTGATCGTACAGGCGCGCTCCGGCCTGCAGGGCGTGGGCCGCCGAGACCCAGTGCAGCGTGGCCTTGGGTCGCCGGCCGTCAGGGGCGGAGCCGCCGCGGGTGGAGGGGTCGTAGCTGCATACCAGCTCGACGACGTTGCCGGCGGCGTCCTTCACCACCTCCTTGCAGGTGACGAAGTAGGCTGAACGCAGACGGACCTCGCGCCCGGGAGCGAGCCGGAAGAACTTGGCCGGCGGATCCTCGCGAAAGTCGTCGTGCTCGATGTACAGCACCCTCGAGAAGGGCACCTTGCGGGTGCCTGCGGCGGGCTCCTCGGGGTTGTTGGCGACGTCGAACTCCTCGACCTGGCCCTCCGGGTAGTTCTCCAGGGTCACCTTGAGCGGGCGCAGCACCGCCATGACACGCTGGGCGCGTCTGTTGAGGTCCTCGCGCAGGCAGTGCTCGAGCAGCGCGATGTCCACGGTGCTGTCCCGCTTGGCCACCCCGATACGTTCGGAGAAGTCGCGGATCGCCTCGGGCGTGTAGCCGCGCCGGCGCAGGCCGGAGATCGTGGGCATGCGCGGGTCGTCCCAGCCGCTCACCACACCGGTCTTGACGAGCTCCAGCAGCTTGCGCTTGCTCATCACGGTGTAGGAGAGGTTCAGCCGCGCGAATTCGATTTGCTGGGGGTGCGGCTCCGGGAGCTCCAGCTCGTCGATCACCCAGTCGTAGAACGGCCGGTGGTCCTCGAACTCGAGCGTGCAGATCGAGTGGGTGATCCTCTCGATCGCGTCCTCGAGCGGGTGGGCGTAGTCGTACATCGGGTACAGGCACCACTTGTCCCCGGCGTGCGGGTGCGGCGCGTGGAGGATCCGGTAGATCACCGGGTCGCGCATGTTGATGTTGCCCGATGCCATGTTGATCTTCGCCCGCAGCGTGCGGGCGCCGTCGGGGAACTCGCCGGCGCGCATGCGCCGGAAGAGGGCAAGGCTCTCGTCGGAGCTTCGCTCCCGGTGGATGCAGGGGAACCCGGGCCTGGTGAGGGTACCGCGCATCTGACGCACCTGCTCGGCCGTGCAGTCGCAGACGAAGGCCTTGCCCTTCGCAATCAGCTTCTCGCCCCACTCGATCATCTGCTCGAAGTAGTCCGAGGCGAAGTAGAGGCCGTCCCAGCGGAAGCCGAGCCAGCGTACGTCCTCCTCGATGGCGTCGATGTACTCCTGCTCCTCCTTGGTCGGGTTGGTGTCGTCGAAGCGGAGGTTGCAGGTGCCGCCGAACTCCAGGGCGAGGCCGAAGTTAAGGCAGATCGACTTGGCGTGACCGATGTGGAGGTAGCCGTTGGGCTCGGGGGGGAACCGCGTGGCCACCCGGTTGCCGAACTTCCCCGTCCTATTGTCCTCGTTGATGATCTCGCGCAGGAAGTGCACCACCGGGGTGGACTCCCGCGCGGGGAGTGTGGCCCCTTCGTCCTTCGCCCGATCCTTGCCTGCCTTGTTTTCCGGTTCCTTCATGGGTCGACGTCCTCACCCGCTGGCGCGCCGGCTTCTGCCACTGCCTTCATCGAGCGCAGCGTCTCGATGGCACGGCGCAGCCGCCGCCGGCACAGCTCCTTGCCGAGCACGGCCATGGTTTCGAACAGCGGCGGCGTGGCCGCCTTGCCGGTGATCGCCACGCGCACGGGCATGAAGAGTTCGGAGGTCTTCCAGCCCGAGGCCTCGCAGAAGGCACGCATCGTCTCTTCGAGCTGGGCGGGGTCCCAGTCGAGAAGCTGGTCGAGGTTCTCCTCGAGCAGGCGCTCGAGCGCCTGGGCGGTCTCGCCGGGTGTGTGCTTCTTGGCCACGAGCTTGCCGCGCGCCTCCGCGTCGAACTCGAGCTCCCCGACGAAGAAGAACCTGGCGTACTCGACGAAGTCCTCGAGCTTCTCGATGCGCTCGTGAGCCAGGGCAAGCACCTTCAGCAGGTACCCGTCGCTCAACAGGTCCCCGCGCAGCCGCTCGAGCAGCTGCGGCACGGTGAGGGCGCGGATGTACTTGCCGTTCATCCAGGTCAGCTTCTCGAGGTCGAACACCGGCCCGCCCAGGGTCACCTTGGCGAGCTCGAAGCTCGCGATGAACTCCTCGAGCGTGAACTCCTCGCGGTCTTCGGCGATCGCCCACCCCTGCAGCGCGAGGAAGTTGAGCAGTGCCTCAGGGAGGTAGCCGGCGCGCCGGTAGTAGTTGAGGCTCACGGGGTTCTTGCGCTTGGAGATCTTGGACTTGTCGGTGTTGCGCAGCAGCGGCAGGTGGCAGAAAACCGGCTCCTCCCACCCGAAGGCGCGGTAGAGCTGCGCGTGCTTGGGCAGGGAGGAGATCCACTCCTCGGCGCGGATGACGTGCGTGATCCCCATCAGGTGGTCGTCCACCACGTTGGCCAGGTGGTAGGTCGGGTAGCCATCGCTCTTGATCAGCACCTGGTCGTCCACCAGCGTGTTGTCGAACCGGAGCTCGCCCCGCAGCAGGTCGGCGACGACCGTTTCCCCTGCGCGCGGCATGGCGAGCCTGATCACGTGTGGCTCGCTTGCGGCGCACCGCTGTGCGGCTTCCTCGCGAGGGACCGTGCGGCAGTGGCCGTCGTAGCCGAGGGCATGCGCGACCTTGGCTTTCCGCTGGGTCTCGCGAAGAGCCTCGAGGCGCTCCCTGGTGCAGAAGCAAGGGTACGCGCCGCTGGCGGCGACCAGCTTCTCCGCGTGCTCGCGGTAGATCTCGAAGCGCTCGCTCTGGCGGTACGGTCCGAACGGGCCGCCCACGTCCGGGCCCTCGTCCCAGGCGAGGCCCGAGCCAGTGCAGCGCCTCGAAGATCATGCGCTCGGAGGCAGGGTTGGAGCGCTCGCGGTCGGTGTCCTCGATGCGCAGGATGAACTGGCCGCCGTTCTTGCGCGCCCAGGCGTAGTTGAACAGCGCCACGTAGGCGGTGCCCACGTGCGGATCGCCGGTCGGGCTGGGCGCGATGCGTGTCCTCACCGTGTCTGCCATGCGTGCCCCTCTACGTCGCCTCCGTTCCCTCTCGCCTCGTTCGCAGAGTCTAGCAGCCGCCGACGCGAACCGGGAGGACGCGGCAGCGCTACGCGGCAACTCCGGCACGGCACGCGTGCGCCGCTACTGCACCTCAGTGGGCGCCGAGAGGACCTCGATAAGTTGACACCCTGAGCCTTTTGCCTAGAATGATCATCCGCGTCGTGCTGGGGAGTCGTCCAACGGCAGGACACGCGGCTCTGGACCGCGGTATCGGGGTTCGAATCCCTGCTCCCCAGCCAACTACAATATATTTAGAACGAGTAGCTTACAAGCCACTAGCGCATTGAGAGAGTTCGCAGATAACTGTTGGGTCGTACCAGGGTCGTACCGGAGAATCCCTTTCGCCTCACGCTGACGGGCGCCGCTCGCGGTTGCTTGGCGGTGCCGCTGATGCGCGGTACTGATCACGGACCGAGAAAAAGTAGTAGCCTTGCGCATGGTTGAGCCTGGGTCCGAGGTATCCGCTGGCGTACACCGTCCAGCTCTGACCCTAACCGGGCCAACCCGCGAGTCTGCTGGAGATCAGCCGTAATTCGCACCGGAAGTCCCGATGTCTAGGCTGAGCAAGGTGACGCGCGTCGCAAAGTATCGCTTTCAGGATCGAGCATCGCGAGCTTCAGGTTGAGGAAGAGGCTGAGCATGCAAGAAACAGCTCCGGCCGGTCTTCAAGACATCGCGAGAACGCTAAGCGCGGCTCACGCAGAGAGGAAGCAGCACGCGGCGATTGCGCTGTTCGAATCTGCGCTACGCCAATGCGACAGTTGGTATGGGAGCGGTGGCGGCGCCGGAGCACTCGTCCTGAAAGCCCAAACCTATGCCGAGTTGGCGTTGGAGCAGAATACGCCCGGCGCGCGCACTGCTTCATGGAAGCGTTCGCTCGGTGCGTTGGACGCGCCGAGCAGGCGAGGGTCGACCCCTCCGCAAATCGCCGAGGCCTACGCGGCACTAGCTGTAGACTGCTTTCAAGACCGCCTCAGCGATCTAGATTTCCGGAGCCGACAACAGATCCTTCACACGGCACAGGATCGACTCGACCAAGCGATCTCCGATACTGGCGAGCCGGCGATCTCCGGCTTACTCCTTTCTCGCAAGTCCTCCGTTCTTCGCCACATAGCGCTGTCGGAGATTAGCCCGGACACACGACTGCGCCGGCTGGGAGAGGCCGCGAGATGCGCATCGCTCGCTGTACAGCACGAGCGCAACATGTTTACAGTCCTCGAACTTGGGCTGTCTGACTGGGTGCTTGCCCGGAATGAAACCACAGATGAGCGTTACGCCTCGCGACTTCGTGGTGCGGAACAACACCTTACGGACGACCTCCTCCGAGATTACGAGCCCGCCCAACTAGCACTGACTAGGTTCTATCGTCTGACCTTCCAACCACTCAAGGCTTGCGCGGCGTTTCCTCGGCACCTTGATCGTGTTTCCAACGTTCGCCAAGTCCTCCGGGATTCCTATGTTCTTGCCGAGGCCGCAGCGAGCTTGTGGTTTGCTGACTACCCCGAGAGGTTGGTTGCAGATTACCTAGCTGAATCGCGAGCCCTCGCGGAGGCGACGGTGGCCGCTGGATATCGGAACGCGCGGATCATCGTGGCACTGGCCTACGTGGTAGCAATAATGGAGGGCCCGCAAGCTGGGAAGACGGCACTGAGTGAAATTTGCACCAGCGCGGGTGTCGAGTGGGATAAGATGATCGAGGTTGCCCTCAAGTCAGATCAATCGAACCTGCTAGAACTCGGCCTCGCGCTCGGCATCGACCAAAGCGCCGTATGGACCCGGCTTGGGACCTTCGTTGGTCGATTCCTCGATGATCCATCGTTGGCAGAGGGACTGTACCGCGCCGCTGTTCGGCTCGACCCGCATGACGCGATCGCGCTCACCAACCTGGCAAGATTTTTGGTTTCGCACGGCGGACCAGGCTCGGACCAGGAAGCCCGCCGTCTCATCCAGAAGGCGCAGAATTTCGCCGATCGCCGATTTACGTGGTGGCGCACCGTTTTGACGCAGCTTGAACACGGCCGGGATGTCCCACCACGCAGAGATGGCGGACAGAAGAGCCCAACCGGGGCCAAGAGTTCATCCCAGCGCAGTTTGCCGACCTGAAGGACCTTAGAGGCGGTTTTAGACGGGTTGAAGCGCTGGCTAGCGACCAGCAGCGAGGGTACGAGCTGGAGAGGCTCATCTTCGAGTTGGCCAAGCTGACGGTTGGCACGGCAGCGCCACCGTATCGAATCTCGCGCGTCGGCGGCGGTATCTCACAGATAGACGGATACTTCACTCACGGTGCCGACAAGTACCGTGTGGAGTGCAAGTGGCTCTCGGAGCCGGCGGACCACAACGAAATTGTGGTCTTTGCCGACAAGCTTGACGTGGTGGGCGTCGGTGGACTGTTCATATCCATGTCCGGATTCACCGATGGAGCGGTCGGGCGAGCGCGGGAGCTTCGAAGTCAAAAAACCATCCTCTTGATGGATGGCGAGGAGGTGCGAGCCTCTCTTCAACTTGCAGCTCAATTTTGACGACGTGATGAGTCGCAAGCGACTCCATTTCGACCAACGCTCGGAGCCCTATCACCGAGTCGTCATCCCATCAGAGGCTGCATGACGGGCACCGGACTAACAAGGCGCTGTAGCGGGAGTCATGATGTGTAGGCACCTCGCCCTCCGTGCCTGCTAGGTCCTACCCTGGTCTTGAGGCAATGGACATCACCTACCACTTCCCGCCTGAGCTGATGACGCTTCTAATCGATACCCTTCCCTTGCTTTGTCCAAGAAAGAAGGACCTCGTCCTCTTCTTCCGAGGGGCAGGTGTGTCCCGACTACTGCTAAGTGACATCGAACAGGTGGTCGCCACGAACCCCGACAGCACGAACAAGTACGAAATGGTTCGCACCGTCCTCGCAAGACTCAACGAGCGCGGCGAAGCCATGCTCCGGGCAAGACGTGAAGTCCTAAAACGCGTCGTTGAGTTCGAGGACTTCTCATCCTGCTGGCCCGATGACCAGCTCCGCGCGAAGGGCCTCGTCGCCGAGATCCGGCGTGTCGTCAATGTCAAAGACGCCTTCACACGAATGGCAGACGAACGCCAGCGCGAGCATGAGAATCACCTTGCAGCGCGTCGGGCTGCGGAAGCGAGGAAAGCAGAAAGGCTCGCGAAGCTACGTGCGGTCCGCGCCGACCTCCTCGCGCTCTTCACCGAGACAAACCCTCAGCGCCGCGGTAAGGCGCTCGAAGGCGTCCTGAACAGGCTCTTCGAGGCCGCTGGCATCCTAACCAAGGAAGCGTTCGCCTTGGTTGGTGACTCTGGCGAGGGAGTTGTCGAACAGATCGATGGTCTAGTCGACCTTGACGGTAACCATTACCTGGTCGAAATGCGCTGGCGAAACGAGCCCTTGGGCACAGGCGACGTTTCCCAGCACCTGGTCAGGATTTACTCCCGTGGCCACGCCCGCGGCATCATCATCTCTGCTTCGGGGTACACCGAGCCCGCTGTGTCCACGTGCCGCGAATCACTGGCGAAGATCGTTGTAGTGCTCTGTACCCTTGAAGAGATCGTTCGCCTGCTTGAGCGCGAAGACGATCTCTTGTCTTTCCTCCGGGACAAGATCACCGCAGCAGTCGTGTACAAGAACCCGCTCCACCAGCCCTTGTCTTCCTAGGGGGTCGTCCTCGGTGCCTAGCCGCTTGCAGCGGACACGCGTTCGCCCTTGCGTGCTTGGTGGCGTGCCCGCGTTCATCATCGTATCTGCTCCAGTTGCAAACCGCACCACGGGTCGGGCTTGGTCGCAGTACACTTGCGGCGATGGTCCGTGCGGAGATTGACGAGCACGAGTGGCAGACGCGTCGGTGACGGATCGATCCACGCCTGATCACCGCCGGTTGGGAGCCGCGTCCATGCCGCGAGCCCGATCTGTTCAGCAGCAGCGGCCGGCTCGCACTCACTGAATACCCCACGGACCGGCCCGGCAGACTACGCCCTCAGCGTTGACGGCAAGGTCCTCGGCATCGTCGAGGCCAAGCGAGTCGGCCTCGGCCCGCAGGAGTCTCTTACCCAGGCCGAGCGCTACGCCCGGGCGATGGCTCGGAGCCCGTTCGACTTCGCCGGGCTCAGGTTCCGTTCCTCTACTCCACCAACGGCGAGCATCTGGTTCCACGACGTCCGCCACGCGCTGAACCGGTCGCGGAAGGTGGCTGGCTTCCACACCCCCGCAGCGCTCGGCGAGATGCTGGAGCGCGACTTCGACAGGCGCCTGCCAGGGCCTTCAGGGGCTCGCCAACAACCATCGCGGCTCCGCCCCTACCAGATCGAGGCCAACACGGCGTCGAGCAGGCCATCGCCGACCGCAAGCGCCAGCATGCTCGTCGCCATGGCCACCGGCACCGGCAAGACCTTCACGCTGGTCAACCAGGTCTACCGCCTGATGAAGTCGGGCGTGGCCAGGCGCATCCTGTTCCTCGTGGACCGCCGCGCCCTGGCCGCCCAGGCCGTGCGGGCCTTCGCCTCCTTCGAGCCCGAGCCCGGCCTCAAGTTCGACAAGATCTACGAGGTCTACAGCCAGCGGTTCCAGCGGGAGGACTTCGGCGGACGAGCCGTTCGACCCCAAGGTCCTGCCCAGCGCCTACCTGCTGCACCCGCAAGCCGGCCACGCCTTCGTCTACGTCTGCACGATCCAGCGCATGGCGATCAACCTCTTCGGCCGCGACGCGATCTTCGGGCTCGGTGACGAGGCGATCGACGACGACGCCGAGCAGCTCGACATCCCCATCCACGCCTTCGACCTGGTCATCGCCGACGAGTGCCACCGCGGCTACACCGCGCAGGAGCTGTCGGTCTGGCGCAAGACCCTCGACCACTTCGACGCCATCAAGATCGGCCTGACCGCCACCCCCGCCGCGCACACGACCAGCCTACTTCAAGGACATCGTCTATCGCTACGAATACGAGCGGGCCGTCCGCGAGGGCTACCTCGTCGACTACGACGCCGTGAACGTCAACTCCGACGTGCGCATGAACGGCATCTTCCTCAAGGAGGGCGAGCAGGTCGGCGTCGTCGACCCCGAGACCGGCGCCGAGCAGCTCGACCTGCTGGAGGACGAGCGGCAGTTCGACACCGCCGAGATCGAGCAGCCGCGTCACCGTCGCCCGACTCCAACCGCAAGATCATCGAGGAGATCAAGAAGTACGCCCTCGAGCACGAGCAGCGAGTACGGCCGCTTCCCCAAGACCCTGATCTTCGCCGTCAACGACCTGCCGCACACCTCCCACGCCGACCAGCTCGTGGACATCTGCCGCGACGTGTTCGGCCGGGGCGACGCGTTCGTCGCAGAAGATCACCGGCCGCGTGGACCGCCCGCTCCAGCGCATCCGCGAGTTCCGCAACCGCCCGCAGCCCGGCATCGTCGTCACCGTGGACATGCTCTCGACCGGCGTCGACATCCCCGACCTGGAGTTCATCGTCTTCCTGCGCCCGGTGCAAGTCCCGCATCCTCTTCGAGCAGATGCTCGGCCGCGGCACGCGCAAGGGCGAGCGGTTCCCCGACAAGTCGCACTTCATCGTCTTCGACTGCTTCGACGGCACGCTCGCTGGAGTACTTCCGCAAGGCCACCGGCCATCACCGCCGAGCCGCCCGAGCGCGCCGCCCGCACGATCGTCGAGATCATCGAGGACATCTGGGCCAACCGCGACCGCGAGTACAACATCCGCTGCCTGGTCAAGCGCCTCCAGCGCATCGACAAGGAGATGTCCGGCGAGGCCCGGGAGCTGTTCGCCGCCTACATCCCCGACGGCGACCTCGGCCGCTTCGCCGCGGAGCTTCCCGGGCGCCTGCGCGAGGATTTCGTCGGCGACGATGAGGCTCCTGCGCGACAAGCGGCTTCCAGGACCTGCTCGATGAACTACCCCCGCGCCCGCACCGGCTTTCCTCGTGGCCTACGAGACCGAGGACACGTGTCAGCTCCGAGTGGCTGATCCGCGGTGGCCGACGGCAAGGAGTACAAGCCCGAGGACTACCTGGCCGCCTTCGCCCGGTTCGTCCGCGAGAACCCCGCGCACATCGAGGCGATCGCGCATCCTGCTCGACCGGCCGCGAGGACTGGAGCACCGACGCCCTCGGCGAGCTGCGCGCAGAAGCTCGCCGCGGCGCCGCGAGCGATTCACGAGGCGACACCTGCAGAAGGCCCACGAGGTGCGCTACCACAAGGCCCTCGTGGACATCATCTCGATGGTCAAGCACGCGGCCCGCGAGGAGGCGCCGCTGCTGACCGCCGCCGAGCGCGTCGAGCGGCGCATGCGCACGCTGCGAGAGGGACGCGAGTTCAGCCAGGAGCAGCGGCGGTGGCTGGACCGCATCCGGGCCCACCTCGTGCAGAACCTGTCGATCGACCAGGACGACTTCGACTCGTTCCGGTGCTCGAACGCGAGGGCGGCTGGGCGCGCGCAAACCGAGCCTTCGAGGGGAGACTCGACGAGCTGCTCCAGCCCTGAATGAGGCGATCGCAGCATGAGGGGAGCCCTGACGAAGCGCCGAGGCACCGTCGAGTGGCCACGACAAGGCCGCGATCGCCGCGGATGCGCGCCGGCTGGCCGGCTGCATCACCGCCGCGATGGCTTCCGCTACGTCGATCCGGGGCCGACCAATGCTCACATGGGTGCGCTCATGACGGACGCCGTGTTGCAGACATGCATCGCGTACGAGACTGTAGTGAAGCCGCGGGTCATGCGTGTCGCGCGGGACGAGCGAACTCGGACGTGGACCGGTTTCTCGAAGTGTTGATGGCAACGGTGCAGAGAGGCTCCTGCATTGGCGAGGGAGCGCAATTTTGACGTTTGACCGTCGCGGGGGCGGCGTAGATACTGGTTGCTGGGACCGGTGCTGAAGCACGAAGCGATGAGGAAGTACGTGACGGAGAACGGGTGCTCAGATGCGCGGTGACCGTTGGCGTGTACCAGCCATCTCGTGGGGGAGCAGTGCTCGGGCCGCGCGGAGGCTCGTGCGCTTTGGGCGTGGTCGGCGAAGCGAGGCCATACAAGGAGCGAGTGCAATGCGTACATCGCCACCCGATCGGCCGGGAGGCCGAGCTGAGCGGTCGGAGAGGCCGCATGACCGACGTCGTCCAGAAGCTCTGGGGCTTCTGCCACACCCTGCGCCACGACGGCATCGACTACGGCGACTACATCGAGCAGATCACGTACCTGCTCTTCCTCAAGATGGCCGACGAGCGCGGCGTCGAGCTGCCCGAAGGGCTGCGCCTGGCCGACGCTGCGCGAGCAAGCGGCACCGAGCTGCTCGACCACTACATCGACGTCCTGCGCAAGCTGGGCAAGACAGCCCGGCATCCTGGGCGACATCTACGCCGGCGCCCAGTCCCGCTTCAACAACCCGGTCAACCTGAAGAGGCTGATCGGCCTGATCGACGAGACCGAGTGGACGGCGCTCGACGTGGACGTGAAGGCCGCCGCCTACGAGGGCCTGCTGGAAAAGGCCGCGAGCGAGGGCAAGAAGGGCGCCGGGCAGTACTTCACGCCGCGCGTGCTGATCCAGGCCATCGTGCGCTGCATGAAGCCCGACCCGCGGGCGCACCCGGACTTCACCATCTGCGACCCGGCCTGCGGCACCGGCGGCTTCCTCGTGTGCGCCTACGAGTGGCTCGATGGAGCGAGACCAAGGGCGGCGCGCTCGACCGCGACGATCGCCAAGCGCGTCAAGAAGAAGACCTACTTCGGCCAGGACCTCGTCGCCGCGGCCGCGCCGCCTGGCGCTGATGAACCTCTACCTCCACGGCATCGAGCCGCACATCCGCCTCGGCGACTCGATCTACGAGCCGCCGACGGCCGAGCGCTTCGACGTGGTCCTGACCAACCCGCCGTTCGGCACCAAGGGCGCGAACCAGGCGCCCGAGCGCGACGACTTCACCGTCGCGACCTCCAACAAGCAGCTCAACTTCGTCCAGCACGTCCTGACCATCCTGAAGCCCGGCGGCCGCGCGGCCGTGGTCCTGCCCGACAACTGCCTCTTCGCCGACCAGGCCGGCGAGGTCTTCAAGATCCTCACGCGAGGACTGCGACCTGCACACCGTCCTGCGCCTGCCGCGCGGCACGTTCACGCCGTACAGCCAGGGCGTGAAGACCAACGTCGTCTTCTTCACCAAGGGCGCGCCGACCGAGACGGTCTGGATCTACGACGCCCGCACCAACGTCCCCGGCATCACCAAGAAGGACCGGCCGCTCACCGCCGGAGCACTTCGCCGAGTTCGAGAAGTGCTACGGCGCCGACCCCAACGGCCGCGCCAAGCGCAAGGCCGAGCGACTCGAAGGACGACCGCTGGCGCGCTTCCCGATCGCCGAGGTCAAGGAGCGCGACTTCAAGCTCGACGGCTTCAAGTGGCTGAAGGAGGAGTCGCTCGAGGACGCCGACGACCTGCCCGAGCCCGAGGAGCTGGCCACCGAGGCGATCGCCGAGCTGCGAGGGCGCCGTCGAGGAGCTGAACGGGTGCTGGCGGCGCTGGAGAACGGCAACGGCGTGAAGGCCGGGGAAGTCGAGCCGATGAAGGACGTCCGGAGAAGCGGGCGATAATGGCTCGAGCTGAGTACGTCCTCGATCCTCATCGGGAGGCCGTTGGCGCACCACCCGAAGGCTGGGACTTGATTCCACTGGGATCATTGGTCGAGGTGTTAGATTCGCGCCGCGTCCCAGTGAACTCGGAGGACCCGAAAAGCGCCGGAGCGTCCCGTACTACGGAGCGACTGGCCAGGTCGGTGGATCGATGACTTCCTGTTCGACGAAGAGCTGCTACTTGTGGGGGAGGATGGTGCGCCATTCCTCGACAAGAGCAAACCCATTGCCTACGTGATCAATGGCAGGTCCTGGGTGAACAATCACGCCCATGTACTCCGCGCGAACGCCGCACTTACGGCCGCTGCGTTCCTGAAATACTTCCTTGATTGGTTCGAATTCGATGGCTACGTCACCGGTTCTACAAGGCTGAAACTCACTCAGGGAGCGATGCGGAGCATTCCGGTCACGCTGCCGCCGCTTGTCCAGCAACAGCGCATCGTTGCCAAGATCGAGGAGCTGATCGCCCGCGTCAACGCCTCGCGCAAGCACCTCGCCCGCGTACCCACGATCCTGAAGCGCTTCCGCCAGTCCGTCCTCGCCGCCGCCTGCTCCGGCCGCCTGACCGAAGACTGGCGCGACGCTCAGGACCTTGGTGGAGAAAGCCAGAACGGTGCCCTGCCGGCCGGTTGGACGGAGCATGAGTTCGGCGATGTTACCGAGAACCACGACGGGAAGCGCATCCCCATCAAAGAAACTGAACGAGCAAAGCGGCGTGGTAAGTACCGCTACTACGGCGCTTCCGGCCCCATCGACTGGATCGACGACTACTTGTTCGATGGGCGCTTCCTCCTGGTAGGAGAGGATGGCGCCAATCTGCTCGCACGATCGACCCCAATTGCCTTTATCGCCGAAGGCCGATTCTGGGTGAACAACCACGCCCATGTCGTCCAGGCGAAGCCCGCAGTATCGCTTGACTACCTCGCACTGTTCTTGAACCAACTCGACCTACAAACCATCGTGACCGGTTCAGCACAGCCGAAGCTCACGCAACGAGCGCTAAACCAGATACCGGTTGGCTTGCCGCAGCTGGCCGAGCAGCACGAGATCGTCCGCCGCGTCGAGGCGCTCTTCGCCCTCGGCGACCACACCGAGAAGTGCGTCGCCGCCGCCACCGTCCGCGCCGACCGCCTTACCCAGTCGATCCTCGCCAAGGCCTTCCGCGGCGACCTTGTCCCCACCGACGCCGAGCTTGCACGCCAGGCCGCTCAGGCTCGAGAGCGCTGACAATGCCCCTACGTATCAGCGATGCGGTCGGCGTCCAGCACGAGGCCTTCGACGCAACTGGCGCGTTCGATGCCTGTATCGATGTCGACTCGCGCCTTTATGTCGACCCCTATCTCCTCAAGGCGGCGTCGACACCGGAGGCTCGCGAGACTCATACGTTGCGTTCCAAAGCCACTTCGCTGGCGTGATCCAACTGCTCAAGGCCACCCGAAGCCCAGGCGACCGGATGTGGCGTGCGGCCCTTCGAAAGCTGACGTTCCCGAACTTCGAGGCGTTGGCCTTGGCTTCTCCGTTGGCAGATCAAGCGGGAGTGGCATCGGGCCGGCACTCGCAGGGCGCTTGCTCGACACTGCCCAGCAGATCGTGGCAGCTGGCATTGAGGATCCGGCAATCTTCGAGCTTGTCGGCCTACTGGAGGAAGGCATCGGAGCAGACCGGGTCAGCGACATGTCGGTTCGAATCATCGCCCCGGATCTCCTGCGCTTCTCCGCACACGTCGCCAAGAGACTCAGTTTGCCAACAACCGCAGTGCGGTTGCTTGGGGTCGACTATCAGGTGCCTTGTGCGCTGCCGACGGCCCCCTATCTAGTCCTGGTTCCGGCCGAGGTACTACGGTTCTTGCCGGTCGCGGATTCCTGGGATGACGTGGACTGGATTCGATGGGAGAACGAGGAGCTCAGGCAACGTGTCAACAAGATCATCGGCGACACGTGGCGCACCGCCACCCGGCGCATTCCAAAGTCAGCACTGAAGAGTGCCCTGCTGCACAACCCTGAACTCCTCCGCGACCTGTTGCGGCAGTATAAGGGGAAGCCAGCACGACCGTATGACTTGAAAGACGATCCAGCTGGTGAGCTCCTGTGGATCGAGGCATCGAAGAGGGCCGTACGCGACCACCCACTGCAGCTTGCTTATCTTCGGACCAAGTCAACTGACGAGGTCGCTGCGGTGGTAAGGAAGATCGTTCTCAAGTTCGTGGATCTGCTCGAGAAGAACGGGCTCAATGAGCTGCTTTATGACAAGGATGCGAAGGTCAAGCCTGAACGCGCGGCTCAGCTCTTGTTCTACGGCATCGCCGATGCCTACTGTGCAGCCAACGATCTCGACCTAAGCCGAGAGCCAAACGCGGGCCGCGGTGCGGTCGACTTCAAGATCAGCGCCGGCTATGACAGCCGCGTCACGGTCGAAGTCAAGCTCTCGACCAACAGCAAGCTCATGCACGGATGGACCACTCAGCTTCCCATCTATCAGGCAGCCGAACAATCGACGATCGGAATCTACTTGGTCATTCGTGTGTCGGAGACCGAGGCCAAGCTAAGGCAGTTGATGAAGAGGTATTATACGGAAAGAGACAAGGGCAACCCGGTTCCGGAGGTAATAGTCGCGGATGGCCGGCTGCAGCCATCTGCAAGCCGCGCCTGATTACCGGGAGGGTGGTCGCAGGAGCCGAATCCATGACAACCGCCCAACGGACAAAAGGACTCACAGCCGAGAACTGGCTTCAGAAAGATGACGTCTGGAAGGCGTTCATTCGACTTCGCCACAACGGCACCCCGGAGCCGTTCACGTCGAGGGATCTTGTCGAGCCGCTGCTCGAAGTGCGGTTATCGAGCAAAGTGCCTGCGGAGCTGGGGAAGCTGTTTGATGTTGCGAGGGGCGCGATGGTCTACGGGTGGTGCTTCTACCCGCTGCTCACTTTGGGCACCGAGCAAACGTCCCGCGTCGCCGAGGCTGCCGTCGCCCACAGATGCCAGCAGCTCGGCTACAAGGGACCCCGCACCTTCAAGAAGAGATTGGAATGGCTCGCTGAACACGGCGTCATCCGGGTCGCCAGCGAAGAACCCTGGCATGCGGTAAGGGGGCTCCGGAATATCAGCTCACACCCAGACAGCCAACAAGTCTTCAGCCCGGGGATGGCCGTCCAGAGCCTCCAGCGGTGCGCGGATCTCATCAACTCCCTATTTGACAGCTAGGACTCGCCTTCCCCGTAGCGCGCAGAAATGCCGCGACGGCCTGTTTCTCTGGACCGCGGTATCGGGGTTCGAATCCCTGCTCCCCAGCCACCTCTGCTCGCATCTCCACCATGGCCTGTTGTTTTCCGCCTCGACCTTCAAGATTCAATCGTGAGGCGCCCCGGCCAGTTCACGTCGCCGTGTTGGCCTTTTCTGCGCCTGGTGCTCGGTGCCCGGTGCCCTCGTTGTGTCCCCAGAACGGGTAGAAGCAGTACCACTGCTCGGGAAACTGGCGGATGCGGCGGGCGAGCACGGTAGCCCACGCTTGCATGGCCGTCCGGGCGCGCAACTCGACGGCGTCCTCACAGGCCAGGCTCATCGGCTGCTCGTAGATCACGCGGAAGCGCCGGTCCGGCATGAGCAGGAAGAAGGTCGGGAGGACGAGCGCGTTCGAGCGTGCCGCGAGGAGGAACGGACCCGGGGGGAGCTTGGCCGGCGCGCCGAAGAACTCCACCGGCCACCCCTGGTCGTTGAAGTCGCGGTCGCCGTGCGCCGCGAGGATGCCACCCTGCTCGAGGACGCGCAGTGCGGGGACCACCGAGAACGGGGAGGCATCCACGGGGATGCCGTGGACGTTGCCGCGCAGCCGCATGCGGGTGCGGAACTCCTCCGCGGTTGCGAAGCGATCGCGCCAGTAGAGGACGTGCACCGGCTCGAAGTGGGTGCCGAAACCGATGGCGCCCACCTCGGGGTTGCCCATGTGTGCGGTCAGCAGCAGCGTGCCGCGCCTCGAGGCACGGGCCGACGCGAGGTGCTCCTCGCCTTCGATAACGCCGATGTTCGCCCTCAGGTGCTCGGGCGGGAGCTGCGACCAGCGGAAGAAGTCGACCCAGTGATAGGCGTGCTCGTACCCCATCTGCAGGGCGACCCGGCGCACCTCGGGGTCGCTCGCTCGGGGAGGGCGAGGATCCGGGCGTAATTGCTCCGCACCGCGCGCAGGTACTTGGGGCGCAGGACGTTGAACGGGAGCATCACCACCCTGCGGCACATCCAGTACATGAGCTGGAGCGGCCACCAGGTGGACGCCCAGACCAGGATCGGAATCCAGAAGCCAAAGTAGATGCGGTAGAGGATCTGGGCAAAGCGGGGCGAGCCCGCCATCTTGAACTGCACGGCGGGAATTCTACCAGTCCGCTGCCGGCACCGAGAGGAAGGCGAGCACGGCGCCGCCCTCGACCCGTACCTCCACCTCCGCACCCTCGGCGAGGTTGGAGACGCCGGTGCGGCCCGCGAGGTCGAGCGTTTCCCCGGCAAGCGGCCAGCGCAACCCGCGCGTCCACACCCGCTCGCACCGCCCGACCGGCATGAGCGAGATCGTCTGGCCGGGTTCCGTCGCGAAGCTGCACCTGTCCGTCACCGGCACAACGCGGACCCCCTCGTCGCGTAGATCGAGCGAGCCGCGCTCCCCCCAGCGTGCCAGGAGCATCAGGTTCTCCAGGGCATGGTCGAGGCGCCCGCCGGTGGCCGCCAGGACGGTCACTTCGCGCGCGTCGTGCTCGTCGAAGGCATAGGCGAGGGTTTTGTGAAGGTCCGTGGACTCCTGGTCCGGGCGCAGGACCATGCGCTCCTCGCCCACCCACCGCCGCACTCCCGGGAGGATCGAGTCGAGGTCCCCCACCACGGCCTCGGGCCGCACCCCGATCCTGGCGAGGTGGTTGGCGCCGCCGTCGGCCGCGAGCACGCAGCTCGCCTGGCGCACGATTTCGACAAAAAGCGGGCGCCAGCGCCACGGCGCATTGGCCACCACGACCGTTCCGCGCATCGCCACATGCTACACTTTTCACCGGTTTCTACAGCATGAGATGACCAGAAACACCACTGGGAAAAGGCTCATTGCGGCGTCCGTCGCGCGCCGGAGCTCCCGGGTCCCTCCTCCGAGTAGCGGAAGTTCTTTCCGGCTCGTCGCTCCTGCGACCCTCGCACGCCAGGTGAAGGATGACATCTAGGCCCGGGCGAGTCGCTCTCGCCTGTGCGCTGGCCGGGCTGGTGCTGGCGGCCCGGGCCGCGAGGCCATCCTCGACTATGACTCCCACTACCACATGGCGGTATGCCTTCTGGAGCTCGGCAGGCCGCCGGGCAGCTCAGGTTCCCGGCGGCAGGTGCGGGTCACACCGCCGGAGAAGGTCGAGGCGCTAAGGAGGAGCTTCACGAGCACGCCCCTTTGCCGCTCAGGCGGGCGCTCAAGATCGCCCGCGACATCGTCGAGGCGCTCGCCCACCCGGTCCCGGAGCGGGTCTGGGCGGTGGTTCAAAGGCTGTGCGAGGAGGATCCCGCAAACCGCTACCCGAGCGCCGAGGCGCTGCTGGTGGAATTGAACCGCCTCCTGCGAAGCTTCCACGAGCTGGAGGGTGGCGACGTCTTCTAGCGAGCGCACCAGGGCACAGCAGATCCTCGTGGTCGGCGAGGAGGTCGTCGTGGTCTGGGGAGACGGCCACGAGTCCTACTACGCTGGCCCGCCACTGCGCAAGGCGTGCAGCTGTGCGGTCTGCAAGGGCGAGCAGCACCTGTTTGGTCGTGCCAGTCTGCCGACCCTAAAGCCCCTGAGGCCCGAGGCGTTCGTGCCGGTCGCCGCCCGCCTGGTCGGCAACTACGGGCTGCAGGTCACCTGGGGTGACGGGCACGACCACGGCATTTACGCCCTCGATGCCCTGCGAGCGAGTTGCTCCTGCGAGGTGTGCCGGGCCGCAAGGGCCGGCGGCTAGTCACCGCGCTGCGGTGGCAATCACCTGATTCCGGTCAGCCGGACTGCCACACCGTGCGGGCTCTTGCGATCTCGCGACCGTCCGCTTCACGCACGAGACGGTGCAGAAATCTGCCGGTGTCGTCGATCGCCTTCTGCACCTGCGAGGTAACGCGGTCCCCGTGCAGGGCCTCGGCGCGGAACTCGACCTCGAGCTCGACCAGCGACGACCCCCACAGGACCTCGTGCGGCACGGCCTCCAGCGCCCAGCCGATCACATTCACGTTGTTGGCGTGCCGGTTCATGTCGAGGTCGGCAAAGCGAGCGATTAGCGTTTTCTCGAGGTCGGCCTCGGAAAGCTCCGGCAGCTTCTCGAACGGGTCGGTGAGGGCCCGCACCGGCGAGTTGCGGGCGAGCTCCGCCACCGCTTGAGGAGGGCGGGTCGGGCGTCTGCCGGCGAGGTCGAGCAACAGCCAGCCGGTGGTCGCCGTTCCCAGCTCATACGCGGCCTCGTCCGTCAGGCGGAAGTCGCGCAACGCGAACAGTCTCTGCACACCTGTGGGCCACGTGGAAACGTGAACGTCGTCACGCCACGCGGGCCGGTGCTGTAGCCGCAGGTGCAGGCGTGAGAGCACCCAGGTCAGCCCCCTCTGGTGAAGCGCATCCACCGCCCATCCGAGCGCGGTGGCATGGTTCCCCGCCGCCTCCTGCAGCCAGTTGGCGATCGCCAGCACCGAGGCGCGGCCGCGGGCATCGACCTCGTACGCCCGCACGTTGAACACTTCCGTCCACACCGACGGCTGTTCCATCCGTGAGCTCCCTCGTTTCTCGCAGACTGGCGGGTTGAACCCTCCACGCCGACGTCACCGCGGAGTCTATCAGCGAGAGTAGCTGCAGAACGCTGCGGTCGTCGGTGTCGGCAGGGCCCTGGTGTATGCCGCGTAGGCCGCGCCGCCGAGGTTCGGCCAGCCGCTAGGCGCGCGAGCCAGCCGAACCGGAGCCTACCCGGAGGGTATGTGAGGATTCGAGCTGGCGAGCGCAACAACGCGGATGGCCGGAGATCGGCGGCGCATTCAGTAGGCGTGGTGTTGGCGCCAGAACCGGAGCATGGTAAGCCACATGATCTTGAAATCCAGCGCCAGCGACCAGTTGTCGATGTAGTACAGGTCGTACGCGATGCGCTTGCGGATCGAGCTCTGTCCGCGCAGGTCGTGGACCTGGGCCCAGCCCGTGATGCCGGCCCGCACCCGGTGACGGGACATGTACTCCGGGTAGCGCTCCCGGAAGCGCGCCACGAACTCCGGACGCTCAGGCCGCGGCCCCACCAGCGACATCTCTCCACGCACCACGTTGATGAGCTGCGGCAGCTCGTCCAGGGACGTGCGGCGCAGCCAGACCCCCACCCTGGTGGTACGGGGATCGTTGGGCACCGCGAAGCGCGGCCCGGTGAGCTCTTCGGCATTTGGGATCATGGTGCGGAACTTGAGTATGTGAAATGGTTTACCATCGAGCCCCATGCGCAGCTGCCGGTAGAAGACCGGCCCACGGTCCTCGAGGTAGATTGCCGCCGCGATCAGGATCATGACCGGCCAGAGCAGGAGCACCGCAACCGCCGCGAGGACGAGGTCCACCAGCCACTTGAGGAAGGTGTTCCAGCCGGCGAGCGGGATCTGGGTGAGGTTGATGACCGGGATGCCGTCCAGGTCCTCCACCCCGGCGCGCAGCGCGTAGTACTGCAGGAGGTCCGGCACGACCCTGACGGCCAGCAACAAGGGCTCGGCGCGCTTGAGCAGGCGGATCGTCTTGTGCTGCGAACCCAGCGGCAGCGCGACGTACAGCAGGTCCGCTCCCTTCACGAGCGCCACCTGCTCCAGCTGATCGAGGGTCCCCAGCACGGGGAATCCGGTGAAATGCGCGCCGGCCTTGCCCGGGTCGTCGTCCAGGAACCCGACCACGTCCATGCCCAGCTCGCGGTGCTCCGCGAGCTTCTCCGCCACCATGCGGCCGAGCTCCCCGGCCCCTGCCACCAGCGCCCGGCGCCGATGCCGGGACGAGGCCCAGACCCGCGCCATCGCCGCCCAGAACACGATCCGCGCCGCCACCACGAACGCCACGTCGACGACGGCGAACATGCCGAGGACGAGGCGGGAGTAGGTGAACTCGCGGTAGAAGGCGAGGCCCGCGTTGAGCACCAGCATCGCCACCGCCACCGCCACCGTGACGGCGAAGGCCTCCTCCACCCGCGAGCGCTGGGGTCGGCCCTGCAGCAGGCCACGGAAGTAGAAGACCACCGGCCAGATGAGCGCAATGATCGGGACCAGGGCGAGGTATGGCTCGAACGGGGGTAGTCCCTTGGTGATCGGGAAGATCTCGATCGTGAAACGGAGGTGGTAGGCGACGAAGAGCGCCAGGTAGGTGGCCACCAGGTCCACGGCCACCAGGCCCGAGCGGTTGATGCGGAGCTTCTCGTGGATCATGAGGCACCGCGGCTCGGCAGCACGCGCTCGAGCAGATAGTGGAAGCGACGACGGAAGCGCTGGCGCGAAAAGCTCTCCGCCCGCGCCCGCAGCTCGTCGGGATCGTGGCTCTTCTTCATCGCGGTGCGGCAGGCGGCCGCCAGCGTCGCCACCGAGCCGTCGGACGCCAGCACGCCGTGCTCCCCGCTGATCACGATGTCGGCCGTCCCGCTCTCCTCCAGTCCGACCACCGGCGTCCCGCACGCCAGGGCCTCGACCGTCACCATGCCGAAGTCCTCCACGTTGGGCATGAGCAGGAGCGCCGCCGAGCGGTACTCGTCGCGCAGGCGCTCGCGGCTCACCCGCCCGAGAAAGTGCACGGAACCCTGGGCATGCCAGCCCAGCCTCCGGCGCAGCGGTCCCTCTCCCACGATGTGCAAGGGCAAGCCAAGCTCCCTGGCGACCGCGATCCCGACTTCCACCCTTTTGTACGGAACAAGCGCCGCAACCATCAGCAGGTGCGAGGTGTGCTCCCCCCTGGCGAGAAGAAGTCGGTATCCACGGGGGGCGGGATCACCTCCGCCTCGCGCCGCCAGTAGCGCTCGATCCTGCGGGCGACCAACCGGGAGTTCGCGATGAAGTGGTCCACACGCGCCGCCGACACCACGTCCCACGTGCGCAGCCGCTCGAGCTGGACCCGCAGCGGGGGGCGCAGGAAGGCGGGAAGGTGCCTGACGTAGTCGTCGCGCTGGTCCCACAGGTAGCGCATGGGCGTGTGGCAGTAGCAGACGTGCACCGCGCCGGGCTGGGGAATCACACCCTTGGCGACGCAGTGGCTCGACGAGATGATGAGGTCATAGTCGTTCAGCCTGAAGGAGGAGGCCGCCTGGGGCATGAGCGGCAGCAGGGGGCGGTAGAACCTTCCCCCGAACGAGACACGCTGGAGCGCCGAGGTGTGGATCGGGTGCGCGAGGATCTCGCCTTCGATGGCGCCCTTCCTGTGGAAGAGCGTGTAGACCGGCGCGCCCGGGAAGAACGTCGCGATCTCGGCGAGCACCGCCTCGCCGCCCCGCATCCCGGTGAGCCAGTCGTGCACGAGTGCGACCCTCATCACGCGGCCTCCCGCACCGCCCGGTACACGTCGAGCGTGGCCTGGGCGGCGCGCCGCCACCCGAACTCGCGTGCCCGCGCCCGCCCGCGCTCGCGAAGCTGCTGCTGCAAAGCCGGTTGCTCCAGGAGGCGCCGCACCGCGGCCCCGAGCTCGACCACCTCGCGGGGGTTGACCCGGAGGACCGCGTCACCCGCCACCTCGCGGATCGCGGGGATGTCCCCCGCCACCACCGGCACGCCGCACGCCATCGCTTCCACGACCGGGAGCCCGAACCCCTCGTAGAGCGTCGGGTAGATGAACGCGGTGGCGCCGCGGAAGAGCGCCGCCAGCTCGCACCGCTCCACGTAGCCCAAGCAGCGGACCTGCCCGCCGAGCCCCATCGCCGCGGCGCGACGCGCCAGCTCTCCGTCCTTCGAGAAGCCGCCCACCATGAAAAGCGGCGGGACCGGCCCCCGCCCGTCATGGACCAGAAGCTGATACGCCTTGAGGAGCCCCTCGGCGTTCTTGTGGGGTTTGTGGTTGCCCACGTGCAGTAGGTAGGGCCGTTCGACCCCGAGCCGAGCGCGCAGCTGCTCGTCCGCATCGGGGTCACCGTCGGCCATGAACTCGGGGTGCATGCCGTTGGGGATCACCTGGAGGCGGTCCTCGGTCGCCCCGAAGAGCCGCTTGAGGTCGTCGGCGGTGGCGCGCGAGGGCGTCACGATCCGGCGGGCGCGCCTGACGGCCGCGCGGATGGACATGCGCGCATAGGCGAACCCCAGCGAGGTGGGGAGGAACTCGGGGAAGAGCACGTGGATGATGTCGTGGATGGTCACGACCATCGGGCGCGGGAACAGCCACGGGAGCACGTAGTGCGGGACGTGCAGCAGGTCCACGCCGGAGCGCACGGCGGCCAAGAGCACGACAACCTGCTCCCGCACCGAGTACCCGGGGGCGTCCACCTCGACGACACGCCAGCTCGGCGGCGGCTCCGGGAGCAGGTGGCGTCCGTCTTCCGAGACCAGCACCACGATGCTCCCGGACGGGTCGAGCAGCGCGAGTTCCCCCAGGAGCCCCTGGAGGTAGGAGCCTATCCCGTAGTCCGCGAGCTTGCGGGCGTCAATGCCGAGCCGGCCCATCGCCCGGCATTCTAAGCTCGCCGGGGTCGGAATGCCCACGGCCCACCCCGGCCAGGAGCTCCCGCCAGGCGGAGAGCGGCCCCTCCCACCCGAGCGCTTCCGCCCGCGCGAGCGCCGCGCGGCACAGGTCACCCCTCACCGTGGGGTCGAGGGCGTGCCCGAGCGCCGCCGCTAGCGCCCCGGCATCGCCGCGCGGGAAGTGGTGGGCGGCGGCGCCGGCCACCTCCACCAGGGCGGGCGCATCGGAGGCGACGCAGGCTGCCCCGCACGCCAGCGCCTCGGCCAACGGCAGCCCGAAGCCTTCCTCGTCGGAGGCCACGACGACGAGCTCGGCGTGGCGCAACAGGTCGCGCGCCGCCGCCCGGTCCACATAGCCAGGGAGGTGGACCCGGGACCGGTCGGGGTGGCGAAGGAGTGCGCGCTCGAGCCAGATACCTCCCCAGCCGCGCCCCCCGGCGAGCACCAGATCGGGCGCGTCGGGGCGCTGTTGCAGCAGCGTCGCATGGGCCGCCAAAAGTGTGGCGACCCCCTTGCGCGGCTCCAGGGTCCCGAGCTGCACCAGAAACGGCCTGCCGCCGGCAAAGCGGCGGCGCACGGACTCGCCGCCATCCGCGGCGCCGGCGGGAGAGAAGAACGAATCCACACCGTTGCCGATCACCACCGCCCGCTGACCCGCCTGGGGCTGGATACGCGCCACGGCCTCCCTGGTGGCGGCCGAGACGCATACGATCGTCCCCGCCCTCGCCAGGGATTCCTCGAAGTAGGCGTTGAAGCAGAAGCGGTTGGCGAGGGTGTGCTGGCCGGGGCGCGAGCGCGGCGTCATGTCGTGCACCACCAGCACGTCGGGGGTGGTCAGCCGGCGGGGGAGCACCCCCAGCGTCGCCACGTAGGCGTCGGCCCTGCCGGCGAGCAACGGTGCTGCGAGGGTGTGGAGCCAGAGGGTGCCGGGCAGAGGGACGCGAGGCGCCAGCACCCCGACGCGATCCCCGAGGTCGTCGAGCCCGAGCGAGTCCACCTGGCGGGGCAGGCAGAGGAGGAACCGCCAGTCCGTGCTGGTCAGGAGGCCGCGCAGCAGCCCCTCCAGCCAGACGCCAACACCGGTACGCGGGCCGATCAGCGAGCGCGCGTCAAACGCGATACGCATCGTCGAACCGCTCCGGCAGCCCCGCGGCACGGCGCAGCACGGCCGCGGTGGCGCGCGCGGCCTCGTCCCAGCGGAAGCGGGCGGCGCGGGCACGCCCGGCCTCGGAAAGCGAGGCCCGCAACAGCGGGTCACCCGCCAGCCGGAGGATCGCCGCAGCGATGTCGGCGGGGTCCTCGGGATCCACGTAGACCCCTGCGTCCCCGGCCACCTCCGGCAGCGAGGAGGTCCGCGAGACGATCACCGGCACGCCACAGGCCATCGCCTCCACGACCGGCAGGCCGAAGCCTTCCAGCAGGGATGGGAACACCAGCGCTTCCGCCCGCCGCATCACGCCGAAGAGCGATTCGCGGTCCAGGTAATCGAGGTGCCGGATGCGCGCGCGGACCGGCGAGCGCTCGAGGGCCTTCTGGGCGGCCTCCGTGTGCCACCCCCAGCGCCCCACCAGCACCAGTTCCCCGGGGTAGCCGTCCGCGGCCGCTCGTGTGAAGCCCGCCAGGATGTTGATCACGTTCTTGCGCGGCTCCAGGGTGGATACGAAGAGCAGGTACCTGTGAGGCAGGCCGCTCGCCATCCCGCGGCCGCCTGAGAGCAGCGTCAGGTCCACCCCCTCGTGGATCACGTGCACGCGACGTGGGCTGACCCCGGCCAGCGCTTGCAGGTCCCCAGCGGTGGCCGCCGAAACTGCGATCAGTGCGTCGGCCGCAAAGAGCACGCCGGGCAGGCGGCTGCGCAGGTTGTCCAGGGTCTCGCGCTGCACGGTGGCGGGGAGGCGCAGGAACGCGAGGTCGTGCACGGTCGGGACCAGCGAGCGCACCGCGGCAAGGTGCCGCCGCGGCACCACGAAGTTGGGCGCGAAGAAGACGTCGTTGCCGTCCAGGAAGAGCAGCAGGGGCTCCAGCACGGCGCGCAGCATGACGAGCGTCGGGCGGATCGGCAGCAGGAAACCATACGGGATGTGATGAAACCGGAAACGCGTCCGCAGGCGCGTCGGGAGCTGGGGCGGCGGGGGCTCGTCCGGGGCCGCGAAGGTGTGCGCGTACAGATGCATCTCGATGCCGGGGTCCACCTCGGGGAGGCACGCCAGGAGGTTCCACTCGTACCACCCAACCCCGGTCATGCGCTCGAAGAAGGGGAAGATGTCCACCCCGACAGCCAGGGATTCCTCCCCCAGCACCGTGCGGCGGTAGCTGCGGCGCAGGCGGGCGGCCAGAGTCCCCGCCAGGTCTCGCAGCAGGTGCAGGAAGAAGACGACCGTGATTCGGAGCCGTCGAGCCATGGCCCGCAAAGGTTACACTACACCATCGGGTCATGCGGCACGCTGCCACCCTTCTCGCTCTCCTCGGGGCCCTCGCCGTGGCGGCCGTGCTCGGCTGGCTGTGGTGGACGGCCCCCCCCGCCGAGGAGGCGGGCCGCCTCGCGGCCGTGGCGGCTGCGGTGCCGGCCGACGCCGACGGGCTGCTGGTCCTTGCGCAGCCGGTGCGTGCCGCGCGCTGGCTCGGCACGCACCCCCAGGCGCTTGCCCTCCTGACGGTCGCCGCACCGCACGCGGGCAGCGCGTTGCCGAGAATGCGGGGATGGATAGCCGCCCTCGCCGGGCAGGCAGCCGGACCGCTCGTCATCTGGTGGCGCGGCCGCGAGATGGGGGCCGCGGGCGAGGTCGGGGTTGTTTCAGCCAGGGCCCTGGGGAGGCTCGCCGCGATGGAGGGATTGCCCTTGCGCACACGCGACGGCGGCACCGTTGCGGCTGCCTCCGACCCGTCGCTCCTGGACCAGGCATCCACCACCCGGGTCCCCCGCCTCGCGAGCGGAGAGCTGTCCGCCCTGGCGCGCAGCGGAGGGCGATGGTGGCTCCTCCGTGCGGGCCGTTCTCGGCTCGACCTGCTCTCCGGCACCCCGCCCGAGCTGCCCGGTTCTGCCGATCCGGGCACGGTGTCCACCTCGGACCTGGCGGCACTGGCAGCCGCGGCAAACCCTCCGGAATGGCTGCCCCATGCCCCGGCCGTTGTGGTCGCCGAGGCCAGCGGCTGGGCGCTCGCGCTGCCGGATACGACCCTGCCACGGGAGGTGCAACGCCTCCTGCACCTGGGAGGGGATGCGCCCGCCCCGGTGCCCGAGGGGGCACGGCACTGGCGCGGCCCCCTCGGCGATCTCTGGGTGCTCCCCGGCCCTGGGGTGGCGATCGCGTCGCGCCCCGAGCTGCTGCCTCGGCTGCGGCGCAACGGCCTCACCGGGGAGTCGGGGCTCGTGCGCGGGCCCGACCTCGCGCGCTTCTGCGCGAGGCTCGCAGAAGCGGCGGACGGCGTGCCCGGGGGCGCGGCGCTTGCCCAGGCGCTGTCACGAGCGGCGCCTGTCCTCGCCGCGGTGCGGATGGCGCGCTGGTGCCTGCGTCCCGAGGGAGGCCGCATCCTGCTCGAGTGGTAGCATACCGGCCATGACGTTCGTGAATGTCCACCTGCGAGGCGCCGTCACGGTCCTGGAGTTGGCACGCCCGGAGAGCGGCAATGCGTTGACGGTCGAGCTCGTCGCCGACCTCAGCTCCACGCTCGCGTCCGCCCAAGGGGGCGGCGTGCGCGCGCTGGTGCTCACCGGCAGCGGCAAGCACTTCTGCACCGGTGTCGACCTGCGGGAGCTGGCGGCCAGCGCCGCAGCACCCGCCGAGCAGCAGGCCTCCGACGCCGCCAGGCTCGCCGCCCTCTACACCGCGCTCCTGCGCTGTCCCTTGCTGACCGTGGCGGCCGTGCAGGGCGCGGCCTACGGGGGTGGCGCCGGGTTGGCCGCCGCGTGCGACCTGGTGATCGCCGGACCCGCTGCTGCGTTCCAGTTCTCGGAGCTACGGCTGGGGTTCGTGCCGGCCCTGATCACCACCTTCCTGCTCCGCCGCGTCTTGCCGGCGACCCTGGCCCAGTTGTACTTCGATCCGGAGCGCCTCGACGCCGAGAGAGCCATGTCGGTTGGGCTCGTGGACGAGATCGCAACGGAACCTCTCGCGGCAGCCGAGGGGCACGCCCGTGCGATCTGCCGTAAGGTGGCGTCCAGCGCCTTGGCGGAGAGCAAGCGGCTGCTGCTCGCCTCGGCCCTGCCGAGCCTGGACCAGCAGCTGGCCGAGGCGGTGCACGCCAACGCCCGCCAGCGCGCGCACCCCGAGTGCCAGCGGGGTGTGGCGGAGTTCCTGGAGAGGAAAGCCTTCCCGGACTGGCTCGCGAAGGACTAGGAGTCTGTCCCTAGTAAACGACGAAAGCGAGAATTCCGAGGGCGCCGGATGGCAAGGAAGCCGAGCGACAAGCCCGGAGGCGTAGCCAGAGCTACGTCGAGGCCTTTCGCGACGGCTGACACAGCCAGCCGGATGCCATCGGGATTCGCAGCCGGAGTAGTACTCGGATAGGCTCCTAGCCGGCCGCAGCCGTGCTGGCCGGGAACGCAGCGGTCGGCAGCGCCCTGTAGAGCGTGTCGCGCTCGACCGGAGTCCGCTGCGCCTCCCGGATCAGGTGCTCGAGGTCCCGCCGGGCCATGCCGGCGCCCGCCTGCCCTCCGGCGGCCAACGTGATGCGCTCGTCCACCACTGTGCCGTCCAGGTCGTCCGCCCCGAAGTGCAGGGCCACCTGGGCCGTCTTCGCGCCCAGCATGATCCAGTAGGCCTTGATGTGTGGGATGTTGTCGAGTATCAGGCGGGCGAGGGCGACCGTCTGCAGGTCCAGTCGCCCGCTGGTCGGCGCCAGGTGGTCGAGCCGGGTATTGGCAGGGTGGAACGCCAGCGGGATGAAGCACTGGAACCCGCCGGTCTCGTCCTGCAGCTCGCGCAGGCGGACGAGGTGGTCGACGCGTTCCCCGGGGCTCTCGATGTGGCCGTAAAGCATGGTGCAGTTGGACACGAGGCCGAGGCGGTGGACGGTGCGGGCGATCTCTAGCCAGCGCTCCCCCGAGGTCTTGTGGTCGCAGATCACGGCCCGCACGCGTTGGGCGAAGATCTCGGCCCCGCCGCCGGGGCATGAGTCGAGTCCGGCAGCCACCAGGCGCCGGACGACGTCCTCCCCACCGGAGACTTGGAGCGCTGGGCGAGGAAATCCAGCTCCACCATCGTGAGCGCCTTGAGGTGCACCCATGGGAAGCGCGCCTTCAGGGCCGCGAACAGGCGCTCGTAGTACTCGATGCCGAGCTTGGGGTGCAGGCCCCCGACAATGTGCAGCTCGGTGACCGCCTCGGTGACGTCGCGTGCGGCAACCTCCACCGCCTGCTCCACGGTGTAGGTCCAGCCGCGCTGCCCGCCGTACTTCTCCGCGAAGGCGCACAGCGCGCACGAGGCCACGCACACGTTGGTGGGGTTGAGGTGGCGGTTGACGTTGAAGAAGGTGGCGTCGCCGTGCAGGCGCTCGCGCACGTGGTTGGCGAGGCGACCAGCGCCCAGGAGGTCCGGGGTCGTGGCGACCAGCATCCCGTCCTCGAACGACAGGCGTTCACCCGCCAGGACCTTCCCCTCGATGGCCCCCAACCGCCTGTCCAGGAACGGGCCAAGCCCCCCCGTTGCCATGGGGCCGAATGTAGCACAATCTTGATGATTCTGCGACTGGGTTTCTGTAGCCCCGGTCTAGCCGTGCGCCGCAGGGAGGTCCCCGGCCTCGACGTCGTGGAGGCGCACAACCAGAACCGGGCAGTGCACCTGCCGGACGACCTTGTCGGTCACCGAGCCCAGCAGGGCGTGCTGCAGCCCGCGCGTGCCGTGGGTGCCCATCACGATCAGGTCACACCCCTCGTCCAACGCGAAACGCACGATGGTGCGTGCCGGGTGGCCGCGCACAACGCAGATCTCCACGTCACCGGCACCGGCCACCTCCCCGGTGAGCTGCTCCATCCGCCGGTGGGCCTCGTCGCGGAGGTGGCGGTGGTAGTCGGCCCAGGGGAGCTGGAAGGAGAGGATGTCCGGGTTCGGAAAGGAGTCGTCCACGACCGCAAGCAGCACAACCTTGCCTCCTTCGGCCCGGGCGAGCTCGAGGCCGAACTTGAGCGGGCGCGCCGTCACATCGGTGAAGTCGACCGGAACCAGGACCTTGCGGAACATGCCCCACCTCCTGCGTGGGCTGTCTCTACAGACAATGTAGGCGAGACCGTGGCTTGACACAAATGCTACGGGTCTCTAGCATGACCATCCCCGGGGCGGACAGCGTCCGCGGGAGGTTAGCTCAGCGGGAGAGCACCTGCCTTACACGCAGGGGGTCGCGGGTTCAAATCCCACACCTCCCACCACCCGCCGGGCTAGCCTGACAGTGACGCAAATGGGGTGGTAGTTCAGTTGGTTAGAACGCCGGCCTGTCACGCCGGAGGTCGCGAGTTCGAGTCTCGTCCACCCCGCCAACCCTTCCCCGAGCGACGCATGGCTGCGGCCGGGCGTCGTGATTTCAAGCAGGCACGCGCCAATGAACCGTTCCGAACGCGCTTGAGCTACCTATCCTGCAGGGAAGGGTGGCGCGACGCCGCTCGACGTTGCCGCTGCCGCTCCACCGCCCACGCGCTGAAGAATGTAGAGCACGACCAGGCACACCGGGCGCGCCACTCGGGGCCGGCCTCGCAAAGAGTTGTGCCCATCTGCCCGCCAGCGAACAAATCGCCGGCTTCGACGTATTCTCTTGCGAAGAGGCGTTCGTGTATCCGGGTGGCTGGCGTCCGCGCGGGGTGGCGCGGCGCCGGGGGAAACCTCCGGCGGCCCTGGCAGCGTCCAGAGGATCAAGGGCAGTGCGCGGCGGGCGGCAGCCGCGAGAAGAGGAAAGTGACCATGCGGCGCTGGCGAGTCTGGCTGATTCTCGGCGGGTTGACCGTGGCCTTTGGCGGGGGCGGCTACTACTACTGGTACCAGAAGAAGCACGCGCCCACCGAGGTGTCGGTGGCCAAGGTCGCGCTCGAGGACGTCGTAGCCAAGGTCACGGCCAACGGCAAGATCCAGGCCGAGAAAAAGGTCGACCTCGCCGCCCTGGTCATGGGCCAGGTCGTCAATCTGGCTGTACGCGAGGGCGACCCGGTCAAGACCGGGGACTTCCTCCTCCAGATCGACAAGACGCACGCCACGGCCGAGGAGGCCGGCTCGGCGGCGGTGCTGAGCGCCAGCCAGAGCCAGCGGGACTCGGCCCGGGCCGCCCTCGAGCAGGCCCAGGGCGACTTCAAGCGGGCCGACGACAACTACCGCTCCGGCATCATCCCGGCGGCGGACTTCCAGCACGCCCAGGCCGCCCTCGACACGGCGCGGGCGGCCTACCAGACCGCCGGGCACCAAATCGAGCAGAGCCGGGCCCTGCTCAACGCCTCCCGCGACGACCTGTCCAAGACCACCGTCCGCTCGCCGATCGACGGCATCATCACCGCCCTCAGGATCAAGGCCGGCGAGGTCACCGTGGTCGGGACGATGAACAACCCCGGCACCCAGCTGATGACCATCTCCGACATGACGACGGTGCAGGCGGTGCTCATGGTCGACGAGACGGACACCCCCAGCATCGCCCTCGGCCAGAAGGCCGTTCTGACCCTGGACTCCTACCCCGGCCGCCCTTTCGACGGGGTAGTGACCGAGGTCGGCAGCTCGCCCATCGCCAAGGACGACGTCGAGCTCGCCGGCCTGACTACGACCTCCGACGCGATCAACTTCAAGGTCCGGGTCAAGCTCCTCGACCCGCCGCCGAGCATCCGCCCGGGCTTCTCGGTGACCGCCGACATCATCACCGGGACCCGGTCGAAGGTACCGGCCATCCCCCTGGCGGCGGTCGTCATCCGCGACTCGCCCAAGGGTGGAAAGGACGCCACCGGCCGGCTCAAGACGGAGCAGGGGGTCTACACCGTGGTCGACGGCAAGGTGGGCTTCGTCCCGGTCAAGACCGGCCTCTCCGGCGAGCTCCAGATCGAGGTCACCGACGGCCTCAAGCCCGGGGCCGAGGTGGTGACCGGCCCGTTCAAGACATTGAGGACGATCAAGGACGGCGACCGCGTCAAGCCGATGAGCGCGGAACGGCGCAAGGCGCTGGAGACGGGCGAGGCGGCGGCCTCGTCGTAAGCCATGAGTCTTGGCGAGCTGGCCCGCATCGCGCTGGTCGCCCTGGGGCGCAACAAGTTGCGCTCGGGCCTCACGCTCCTCGGCGTCATCATCGGCGTGATGACCGTGGTGTCGGTGGTTTCGATCATCGCCGGCCTCAACACCTTCGTCGCCACCAAGCTGACCAACCTCAACCCCGATGTCCTGGTCTTCACCAAGTACGGCATCATCCGCAGCCGCGCCGAGTTCGTCCTGGCCAACCGCCGCAAGGCCCTGACCATGCGTGAGACCCATCTGGTTGCCGAGGAGTGCCGGAGCTGCGCCGCGGTCGGGGCCCAGGCCGGACAGGTCGCAACCGTCCACGCCGGCAACCGCAAGCTGGCCGGCGTCCAGGTCACCGGCTACACCGCCAACGTCGACTCCATGCTCAACCTGGACATCGCCGAGGGGCGGTTCTTCAATCCGACCGAGGAGCTCCACGCCGCGCCGGTGGCAGTGATCGGCGCCGACGTCAAGGACCAGCTCTTCCCCACGCTCGACCCAGTCGGCCGGACCATCCTGGTGCGCGGCTATCCGCTGCGGGTCATCGGCCTGCAGACAAGACTCGGCCAGTTCCTCGGCCAGCCGCGTGACAGCGTCGTCTTCGTGCCCATCACCCTCCTCCAGAAGGTGCTCACGAGCGATGAGGGCGTTGCCATCATGGTCCGTCCCGCCGGCGGCATGACCGCGGTCGACGCGACCCAGGACGAGGTGCGGACGATCCTGCGGGCAGTGCGCAAGACCGGATTCAACGCCCCCGACCCGTTCGGCATCGTCGGCTCCGAGGCGATCAAGAGCCTGTGGGGTTCGATCAGTCAGGGGGCGTTCGCCGTCATGATCCTGGTGTCGGGCATCTCGCTGGTGGTCGGCGCCATCGTCATCGCCAACATCATGTTCGTGTCGGTGGTCGAGCGCACCCGGGAGATCGGCGTGCGGAAGGCCCTCGGCGCCCGCTCGCGCGACATCCGCCGCCAGTTCGTGCTCGAGTCGGCGATGCTGGCCGGGGTCGGCGGCCTGGTCGGGGTGCTGGCCGGAGCGCTGGTGGCGATGGCGGTCAACGTCTACTTCCCGGCCGAGGTCAAGCTCCAGTTCATCCTCCTGGGGCTCGTCGTGGCCACGGTCACCGGGGTCCTCGCCGGCCTGGCGCCGGCGGCGGCGGCCGCGAAGAAGGAACCGATCGAGGCGCTGAGCTACGAGTGAGGTGAGACCATGCACCCGTTGATCGCCATGTTCCGCCGCGGCTTCGGCGAGAACGCGCGCTTCGCCCTCGCCGCCATCCGCGACCACAAGCTCCGGGCCGCCCTCACCGTCCTGGGCATCGTCGTCGGGGTGACAACGGTCATCGCCATGGTGGCCATCATCTCGGGCTTCAACAACAACGTCATCGGCACCCTCCAGGCCTTCGGCGCCAGCCGCATCGAGTTCCAGAAGTACGAGGACCGGTTCGGCCCGGGCGGGCCGGGCTTCGACGAGGAGAAGCGCCGGCGCAACCTGACCGTGGCCGACGGCGAGGCGATTCGCCAGCTGGTGTCAGAGGCCAGGACCGTGTCGATCCGGATCAGCTACGACGGCGGAGTGGTCCACGTCAAGCACCTCAACCTCGAGGCCAACCTGCCCTACGTCATGGGGACCGACGAGAACTACCCGATGGCCATGGCGTACCCGGTGGCGCGCGGCCGGTTCTACACCGCCACCGAGGTCGAGCACAGCGCCCCGGTCGTGGTTCTCGGCGCCGACGTCAGAGAAGCCGTCTTTCCCGACGAGGATCCGATAGGCAAGGACGTCACGGTCAACGGCGCCCGCTACCGGGTGGTCGGCGTCCTCTACAAGAAGGGCGAGCAGTTCGGCTACTCGCCCGACAACAAGGTGCTGCTGCCCTTCGGCACCTTCGAGCGCCAGTTCTCCAGCTTCGTCCGCGACAACGGCATCATCATCGGCGTCCTGCCGCGGCGGCCCGAGGACCTGCAGCTCGTGATCGACCAGGCCAGCGAGGTGCTCCGCCACCGCCGTAAGGTGCCGTTCAACAAGCCCAACGACTTCGCCATCAACACCCCCGACCAGCTCATCGCCCAGTTCAAGGCGATCACCGGCGGGGTCACCGGGGCGATGGTGTTCATCGCCGTCATCTCGCTGGTCATCGGCGGGGTCGGGGTGATGAACATCATGCTCGCCTCGGTCACCGAGCGCACCCGCGAGATCGGGGTGAGGAGGGCGGTGGGGGCGTTGCGCCGCGACATCGTCGGCCAGTTCCTGACCGAAGCGGTGACGCTGTCGTCGATGGGCGGGGTGATCGGCGTCGCTCTCGGGCTCGCCACCGCCGCCACCGTGCGGGCGACGGTGCCGTCGCTGCCGACCGACGTGCCTCTGTGGTCGCCGCTGGTCGGGCTGGGGGTGTCGATGGGGGTGGGAATCCTCTTCGGCCTCTGGCCGGCGGTCAAGGCCTCGCGCCTCGACCCGGTCGAGGCGCTTCGCTACGAGTGATTTGCCTCGATCCGCCCTACCCCTGGGCGCGAGTGCAACCCGGCGATGGTCTGGTCACCGGCGACGGCGCGCGGTACCCGGTCGGCGAGGATCTCCTGGACGAGCCGCCGGCGCTCGTCCTCTGCGACCTTCGGAGCGAAGTGAGGGCCGAATTCGCCGAGCGAAACGATGACGCCCACCGGACGGCGACCCAGCTTGAGGAGTGCCGGCTCGCCGTCGCGCTCCAGCTAGCGCTCCAGCGTAGCCACCCAGGGGATGTCCTTGACGACCAGCCTGGTAGAGGTTCTGCTCAGGCAACGGGGTGGCCTTGATAGGTTCTCACGATGCGACTGCGTCTCCGTTGCCCATCCGCATCTTCATCCACATTCGTCGTACCCATTGGTCTGCCGCGGGCTCCTCGGGGGCCCCGTGGAATCCCTGGATCTCTCACGCTATTTCTTTCAGGAAAAACGTATTGGTCCCGCCGTGGCACCACCTGTCTCCCGCCATCTCTTCCTGGCTTTCGGGGGCGCACCAGGCCCTCTTTCACCCTGTCACGCCGGAGGTCGCGAGTGGCGGGAGCGCCGCGCTCCCGCCGGCCGCCGGGGCGCACACCCACCGCCCACCCTCGGCTCCGGGCTCCAGCGCTACAGCCCGCGTCGCGCTCCACCACCACCCCACCCCCGCGGCCGAGTCTCGTCCACCCCGCCATTTTGATTCCCAGGTCTCGGCATCGCCGAGGCTTTCCCTCCCCCGGAAGCCTCGCGACCTGCGGTCACGAGTGGTGCGAGCACCGCGCTCCCGTCCCCAACTGAGGCAAGACGCAGGGTCAGGCGCAGGCACCGCCGCCCTCGAACGGCTCGATCCTCTCGACGAGGCGGCGCAACTCCTCCTCGCGCTCGAGCAGCGAGCGCAGCAGGCCGAGCTGGGTGCGGCAGCGGTCCAGGTTGTGACCAGGCCGGTGAACCTTGAAATAAGTGTCGCCCTCGAGGAAGTCGGTGAGGAAGCGCAACCCGCACTCGTAGGTCATGACCTGGGTTGCCAGGACGAGGCTCTCCCGCTCCGCCGGCGTGACGACCCCTTCGAGCTCCGAAAGAAACCCCTGGGCAAGCGCAACGAAGACCTCCGGGCGCACCGCCACGGCGCCGGCGTCCGGCTCGTCCTCGCGCGCCGTGCCTGCCGCTCCCCGCACCATGTCCCCGAAGTCGAAAAGGGCAAGGCCCGGCATGACGGTGTCCAGGTCAATGACGCACAACCCCTCGCCTGTCTGCTCATCCAGCATCACGTTGTTGATCTTGGTGTCGTTGTGGATCACGCGTTCGGCAAGCAGACCGTTCTCCTGCAGGCGAAGCAAACCGTCCGCCAGGTGCGCATGGGCGGTGACGAACTCGATCTCCGCCCGCGCGCGGCCCGCGCGGTTTGCCGGGTCGGCGTCGAGCGCCCTCCGGAATGCCGCCAACCGCCTGGGCGTGTGGTGGAAGTCGCGGATCGTCTCGTGCAGCCGGGGCCCCGGGAGATCGAGCAGCAGGCGCTGGAACCTCCCGAACGCCCTGGCAACCTCAAAGGCCTCGCGCGGCTCCTCCGCCCGCTCGTGGCAGCGTGCGCCCTCAATGAAGAGGTAGGTCCGCCAAACCTCACCTGCGTCGTCGACCGTCCACGCGCGGCCGTCGCGCGCCGGCACCAGCGTCAGGACACGGCGGACGAGCTCGGCCGCTCCCAAACCGGCGAGCTTGCGGCGCAGGTGGTCGAGGACGCGTGCGATGTTGCGCATCACCGCCTCGGGGTCGGGGAAGACGGCCCGGTTCAGCCTTTGCTGGATGTAGCGGACCCGCCGCCCGCCTTTGCGGTAGGTGACCAGGAAGGTGCTGTTGATGTGACCGCTGCCGTAGGCCTGGGCGCTCACAAGCTCGCCGTCCAGGGTGAAGCGCCGGCCGAGTGCGGCAAGCTCCTCCCTCGAGTCGCGACGCCCCGCCACCTGATCAGTCCCACAGCCGTGCGGGGTAGACCCCCTGTTCGACCAGGGCGAAGAGACGGCGCTTTGCCTCGGCCACGTCCTCGCGGTGGGTGAGGCCGAACCACGGCCATTCGGTCTCGAACACCCGCACGGTGGCGAGACCGTCGGTGATCATGCCACTGACCGCGACGGGCAGGTAGAACTCCGCGGAGGGGTCGCTGCCGCGCTCGGCCAGGAAAGCGCGGAAGCGCTCCTCGAGGTGGGCCATCAGGCCGGGCAGGAAACCCCACAGGTTCATCGAGACGAGCTCGTCTCCCGTCAACGCGTGCCGCTGACCGTCACTGCCGTGGTGCAGCTCGCCCTGCCCGCTTCTGGAGATGCGCTCGATCTCACGGATGCCGACGAGAAAGCCTCCGGCGTCCGTTTCGCACACACCCCGGGCCACGCTGCCGTGCTCCGAGAGGGTGTTGCGCAGGCGGTAGCCCGCCATGGCGTAGCGCTCCGTGGGAGCGTTCGCATCCCAGGTGAGGAAGTCGTACAGGAGGCTGAACGCCTGCGGCCCGTAGAAGTCGTCGGCGTTGATGGCCACAAACGGCGCGCTGATCGCCGAACGCGCGGCACGCACGGCGTGGGCGGTGCCCCAGGGCTTCGTGCGCCCGGGTGGGACGGTGAAGCCGTCGGGCAGGTCCGTGAGCTCCTGGAATGCGTAAACGACCTCGGCGCGCTTGGCGTAGCGGCGGCCCCGCGTCTCGTGAAACTCCTTCTCCAGCTCGCGCCGGACCACAAAGACCAGGCGCTCGACCCCTGCCCGTAGCGCGTCGAACACCGCGTAGTCCAGCAGCACCTCGCCTGACGGGCCGACGGGCTCGAGCTGCTTCAGGCCGCCAAAGCGGGAACCCAGCCCTGCGGCCATGACCAGCAACTCCGGTGTGGGCACGGTGCCGGATGGTAGCAGACGCCCACGGCGGCCGATCGCCGCCGCCGGTGCACGGATCGGCCCCCCACACGTCAGAGCGCGCGATATGCACGGAAGGCAAAACGTGCGCTGGATCACATCTCGGATGATGGCTTCTTACTTCCATGTTTGCTAGAATATACGCATGAAATCTCGAGGTGCGCGCCGGCACCGCAACCGGCCGCGTCACCTCGGCCGGCAGCCAGCAGGTGGCGTGAGAGGGGTCGGGGTCAGTCGATGAGCCAGCCACGCGAGATCACCGAGAGCTTCCGCCTGGAACGTGTGCTCAAGTCCAGCCGGTCCGCGATCGTGTTTCAGGCGGTCGACCCTGCCACCGGCAGCCCCGTCGCCATCAAGCTGATACCCCCGGGATCCAAGGCCGACCCGAACGAGTGCCGGGCGCGCTTCCTGGCGGCAATGGAGGCGCTGCAGGCGCAGTGCCCGGCGTGCTTCCCGCGCCTCCTCGACTACGGCTTCACCCCCGACGCAAGCGCCTTCATGGTGATGGAGTTCGTCGCGGGGACACGCCTCGACACCCTGACGGGAGCCTCCCCGGTGAGCGTCCTCCGCCTGCTGGCGGCGGCGGCGCGCGGCCTCGGCGAGCTGGCGGGCAAGGGCACCTCGCACGGCAACCTCGCGCCCGAGAACCTGCTCCTCACCTGCCATGGCGAAGACGAGCAGATTAAGGTCCTCGGCTTTGGCACGGCGGCTTTCCAGATCGGCGCGCTCGCTGGGGCCGGCCTCACGCTCGAGGGCCCGCCGCAGTTCGCGGCACCGGAGCGGCTCGAGCCCCTGACCGCCTCGGTGAAACCCGATGCCCGCTCCGACGTGTACTCCCTCGCGCTCACTGCGTGCGCGCTGCTCCACGCGGAGGCCGCCCCGGCCGATGCCCCGGCGCCGTCCGTGCTCCTCCCCAGCCAGGTCACCCATCTCATCAAAGACCCGGCGCTGCTGCGTTCCGCGCTCGAGAAGGCGGTGCGCCGCGATGCGGCCGAGAGACCGGCCTCCCTCGAGGAGTTCTGCCAGGCTCTCGTCGGCGCTGTCTCCGGCACGCATAAGGAGGTGGCGCACGCGAAGGCCCCGGTCCAGGAAACCGCCCTCGACGAGCCGTTCGGCGGCACGCCACCGCACGTCCCCGAGGCGCCCCGCGTGCTGGCGCCGCCGCAGATCCTCCCTCCGCCCCCCGTCCTTGCAGCGCCGCCGGCCGTTGCGGAAGGCACCCTGACGATGCCGACGTTTCCGGCACCGCCGCCACCCCCTCCCGCTCCCGCCACACCCCCGCCGTCCGCGCCGAGCACCCAACTGGCGCCGCCCCCGGGGCCGCCGCCGCCACCCTCTCCCGCTCCCACCGCACCCCTGCCGTTCGCACCGAGCGCCCACACAGGGCCGCCCCCGTCGCCTGCTGAACCCCGGCGCGAGAGGGTGCAGACGGGACCGGTGCCAGTCCACCGCCTCCCCGAGATCCCGTCGCCCCCGCCCACCGCACCGCCGCCCACGGAGCCACCGCCGTTCGCGCCCGAGGCGGCATTGCCCACGGCATCCCCGACCGCAACCGACGCAGTGGCCGTGCCTCTGCCCACCCCGGAGCCGACCCCGGAGCCCGCCCCTGCTCCGCGTCCGCACACCGCGGCCGCGAAGAGGCGCTCCAGCTCACGCCTCCCGCTCTGGCTGGAGCTCACGGCCGGGGTGCTGATCACAATCGCCGTCGTGGCGGTCATGTTCCTTCGCCCGACCCACCGGCCGGAGCGCGCAGCGGCGTTGCCGACGCCGGCGCTTGCGAAACCCACGCAGCCGCCGAAACCATTGGCGCTGCCCAGGGCTGCTACGGCCCTCCAGACCGCCGAGGCCACCCTCGCCCTGAGGGACCTCGTTGCCGCCGGGCACGCCCTGAAGTCGATCACCCCGACCGAGCTCGACACCCTTTCCGTGGCGGAGAGGGAGCGGTACGACACCCTGCTCGCTACCTACAACACCCAGGTGGAGCGCGCGCTTGCCAAGGACCTGGCCACCCACCTCGCAACCGGCAACCTCAAGGCCCTCGCGGAAACCGTCAAGGGCATCTCCAGGGAGGACGAGGCCGCGTACGCGCACAACGCCGACATCAGCGCCGCCCTCGAGGAGGCCAGGCGGGCGCTCAACATCCAGGCGCTCACGCTCAAGGCTCAGAAACAGGGGGAGTGGGGCGAGGTGCTGCAGCAGTCCACGGTGCTGGCGTCCCTCGTCCCCCGCTACGCCGCGGCCAGCGAGCTGCGCGAAAAGGCGGCGGGCGTGCTCGAGCGCGAGGCCAACGACCTGGCGGCGAAGGGCAACTACGAGCTCGCGCTCGCCCGCCTCGAGACCCTCCGGCGGAGTTGGCCCAACCGCCAGGGGCTCGGCGCACGTTTCGAGCGCCTCCGGGCGGACCAGGCCGCCGACCAGAAGCTGGCCGCGGTCATGGCCGCCGTCGAGCAGGCCGAGAAGGAGCAGGCCCCCGAGAAGGGGCTCGCGCTTCTGGCCGGCGCGACCCTCAGCCCTCGCTGGGAGGCACGCTTCCAGCAGGCGCGCGAGCGTTTGACGGTACAGCTCAAACAGCTCGACCCGGGGGCGCCCACCGTGGCGATCACCCCGGGCGTCAAGCTCGAGTACAAGAAGGGCGAGCCTGGCGCGATCAACGTGCGCGTCACGGATGACCACGCGGTCAAGAGCGCGCGCCTGTTTGCCCGGGTGGAGGGGAGCATTCAGTTCACCGAGCTCCCCCTGCGCCGGGCCTCGGGCTCCGACTACGTCGCCGAGATCTCGGTGAACTTCCACCAGAACAAGACGGTGGAGTTCTACGTCGTGGCCTCCGACTACTCGGACCACACCGCGCAACTCGGTAGCCCCAAGGAGCCCCTGAAGCTCAAGCGCAAGAAGTGGAGCCTGTTTGGAGGGTGACCGGTATTCGCTCTCCAGCGGATGCCGGTCATCCTGAGGCCGTACCGCCTCGGCGGGACGGCCGAAGGATCTCATTCAAGGTCAAACCGACGAGGGATCCCGTCGCATCCGGACAGGTACCAACGAACCCGACGAACGCGAAGGCGAAAAGCCGCCCGCACCGTCGAAACCATTCGTCCCAAACCGTTTCGGCCGGCCGCCGGCCAGCCGACCTCAGGCGACGCCCAGGTGCTCGCGCGCGAGCGCGGCCAGCCCCTCCGCGGTCTCGCGGGCCAGCGCGTCGCCGGGCGCCTCCACCATGATCCTCAAGAGCGGCTCCGTGCCCGAGTAGCGTACGAAGATCCGGCCCTGCCCCGCGAGCTGCGCCTCGGCGGCCTTCAAGGCAACCGCCAGCTCGGGCACTTCGTCCACCGGCCGCTTCCTCGCGACCCGCACATTCAGCAACACCTGTGGGAACCGCACGAGGTCGGCCAACTCCTCGAGAGAGGTGCCGGAACCTCGTGCGATCGTGAGGAGGTGCGCGGCGGTGAGGAGCCCGTCCCCGGTCACCGCATGATGGCTGCAGATAACGTGCCCCGACTGCTCACCGCCAAGCGCGGCGCTCTCGCGCTGCATGGTTTCCCATACCTCGCGGTCCCCGACCGGGCAGCGTACCAAGGAGATGCCCTCGCGCCGGAGCGCGACCTCCAGGGCCAGGTTCGACATCACGGTCGCCACGATGACGCGGCCTGGCAGCCGTCCGGCCCCCGCCAGCGCCCTGGCCCACACCAGCATGGCGTCGTCGCCGTCCAGCACACGGCCGGTGTCGGTGACCAGCACGGCCCGGTCGGCGTCCCCGTCGAGGGCGACGCCGGCGTCGGCGCGCAAGCGCCGCACCTCGCGGGCCAGGAGCTCGGGGAAGAGCGCACCGCAGCGGGCGTTGATGTTGGTCCCGTCCGGCTCGGCATGGATTAGCACCACCTCCGCGCCCAGGGCGCTGAAGAAATCCCGCGCCACCGGCACGGCCGCCCCGTTGGCCGCATCCACCACCACCCGTAGCCCGGCAAGCGGGTTTGTGGGCAGGGTCGCGAGCAAAAGCTCGAGGTAGCGCTCCCGCCACCTTCCCTCCGGCTGCGGCAGCGGAAGGATCGGAGGTTCCGAGGCCGTGCCCGCCAGCCTCGCCTCCAGCGTCGTCTCCGCATTGACCGCCCACTTGCTCCCCGTCGGACCCACCAGCTTGACGCCGTTGTCCGCCGCGGGGTTGTGGGACGCGGATACCACGACCCCGGCCCCATACCCGCCGCGGTCTCGCAAGAGGTGCGAGACGGCGGGCGTGGGAAGCACGGCGGCCCAGTGCAGCTCGCCGCCCGCAGCGGAGAACGCACCCCCTATCCACTGCGCGAGCGCCGTAGTGGAAGCGCGCGTGTCACCGGCCATCAACACCTTCAGAGGGAGCCCTGCCTCGCGCAGCTGTGCGGCCAGCGCCGACCCCAAGCGGGTGAGCGTGGGCCTGTCGAGCGGGTGCTCGAAGGCCACCCCGCGAATACCGTCGGTGCCGAACAGCCGTCCGCTCACCGACGCCGGCCTCCGCGCGCCTCGGCCTGTGCAGGCCCGACCTGGATCACGACGCGAACCGTCAGAGGCTCGACGATCCGCATCAGGGGGTTTGGCGAACGCACCGCTGCGAGGGCCTCGACCGGACCGTCCGCACCGTCCACGTTGACCGGTTCCGTGGTGACGCTCTGCAACGCCTCGAGCTGGAGGCGCGGCCCGCTGAGCACCGCACCGGCCGGGTCCACCAGGACGCCCCGCACGGCGAGACCGGGCGCCGGTTCACCCACCACGCGTGCCTTGATGGGAACCAGCCGCCGCCCGTTGCGTTCGAGCCGGAGCGGCACCTGCGACGGCGAGATCGCAAGCACCTCTACGCCGGAAGGCACCACCACGTTGCGGGTTTCCACCGCGAAGTCTCGCTGGCCCTCGCCTGCGCCCCGCAGGTCGATGACGACACCGGTCTGACCGGGGTCCAGGGTGCGCAGGCGCGAGAGCGGTCCGCGGACACGCAACGACAGCAGGCGCGGAACCTCCGAGGTGATCACCATGTCCGTCGGGACGTTGACGAGCGTGACAGCGGTGTCCAACTGCCGCTCCGAGATGCGTTCCCGCCGGTCGAGCGCGTTGGCGTACCAGAGCAGGCAGGCCAGCACCGCGGCCAGCACCGCGGTCATGGGCCTGCGCGGGAGGAGCCTCACCGCGTCCCCCCCGAGCGCCCGAGCAGGAGCAGGTCGAGCAGCAGGTCTCGCAGCTCCCGGCGGTCGAGATCGGCGTGGAGCCGCCCACCCTCCGCGACCGTCAACGCCCCGCGTTCCTCCGAGACCACCACCGCGACCGCGTCGGTCTCCTCGCTGATGCCGAGAGCCGCCCGATGCCGGGAGCCATAGGTCGTGGAGAGGTCGGGGCGCACCGAAAGTGGCAGGAAGCATCCGGCCGCCGCGATGCGGTTGCCCTGCACCACCGTTGCGCCGTCGTGCAGGGGCGTCCCGGGGGTGAAGAGGTTGACGAGGAGGTCGTACGAGAGCCTGGCGTCGATGGGGATTCCGGTCTCCACGAAGGTGCGCAGGCCCTCGTCCCGCTCGATCACGATCAAGGCGCCGTAGCGGTGCGAGACGAGCGTCTCGCAGGCCAGCACGATGTCGTTGATGAGGACCTGGTGCGGCGACAGCGCCGAGGTCCAGCGCAGCAGCGGGGTGCGCCCGATAGCCGCCAGGATGCGTCGGATCTCGTGCTGGAAGAGCACGATGATCACGAACGGAAGGTAGAAGAGCATCTCGCGCAGCACCGCCGCGAGGGTGATCAGGTCGAGGGCCTGAGCGGCCAGGTAGGTACCGGTGAGGATGAAGATCCCCCAGAGCATCGACACGGCCCGCGTGCCCTTGATCGCCGTGAGCAGCAGGTAGAAGACCACCGCCACCAGGGCGATGTCTACGAGGTCGCGGAAACCGACCTCGAGCCGGGTCAGCTCACGCAGCGCGCCGAACAGCGCGCTCATGCCGCCCCCCGCAGGGCCGAGAGCACGGTCAGGAACTGCACGGCCGGCGCCACGTCGTGCACGCGCACGAGGACCCGAGGCAGGCCGACGGTGTCCACGAGCGAGGCCAGCGTGCCGGCGAGGCGCTCGCCCATCTCTGCCCCGGCAAGGGTGCCGATGAACGCCTTGCGCGAGCTGCCCACCACCACGGCGTGGCCGAGCGCCGCCAGATCCGGCAGCGCCGAGAGCAGGCGCAGGTTTCCCCCGACGTCCTTGCCGAAGCCGATCCCCGGGTCGAGGAGAATCCGCCCGTGCGGGATGCCGGCGGCGAGGGCCGCGGCGGCTCGCGCCGCCAGGAACTCGTGCACCTCGGCAACCGTGTCATCGTAGGTGGTTTCGCGCTGCATGGTGCGGGGCTCCCCCCGCATGTGCATCAGCACGATCGCGGCCCCATGCTCGCGGACCGCCTCGAACATCCGGGGATCACGCCCGGCCGTCACGTCGTTGACGATCCGTGCGCCGCCCAAAAGCGCAGCGGCCGCGACCTCGGCCTTGACGGTGTCCACAGAGATCAGCGCCTCCGGCCGCAGGCGTGCCAGCTCGGAGACCACCGGCACGACCCTCGCGAGTTCCTCCTCGGCCGGCACCGGCTCCGCGCCGGGCCGCGTCGACTCGCCGCCCACGTCGACCACGTCCGCACCGGCGGCCAGCAACGCGAGGCCGTGCACGACGGCCGCGTCGCGGGCAAGGAAGCTCCCCCCGTCCGAGAAGGAGTCCGGGGTGATGTTGAGAATACCCATCACCCCGGGGCGTCCTCGTGCCCACACTCCGGAAAGGCGCTGCCCCAGCACGCTACAACTCTACAGGAGACGGCGTAGCGCTTCCAAGCGCCGGCCAGGTGCTCACCGGGCGGGGCAAGGACAGCCCCTCCCTGACTTTGTTATGCTGCGCCGTTGTCGAACGGGAGGCCATGATGCCGCGAGGCAGGGTGGCAGCAGCGGCACTGCTGGTGGCGACCACGTGCAGTGCCCAGGTCATGGAGCAGGACCTCAAGCGTTTCACGAAGGCCTACATGGGCTACGTGCCGGCCGAGGTGGTGACGCTCACGGAGAATGTCGTCCGCACCGCGCCTGCCGGTTCCTACCAGACCGTACGGGCCGATCGTTCGACCCCCATGGGCGAGGCCAAGGACCAGCTCGGCATGCTGATAGACCCCATGGTGAGGACGGCCGCCGTAGGCCTCCTCTTCCCCCTGCCACCCACCGAGCCCCCCGTCACCGGGGCGACGCTTCCGACGTTCGTCCAGGAGACTCTCCCGCAGGCACTGGGTAGCTTCCTCGGCAACCGCGTGAAGATCTCCTGGCCCATGACCCCCATGCGGGCCTCCGGGGTGCTCGTCCTCACGGCCAAGGTCGAAACCGGCTACGGCCCGGTCCGCCTGCCTCTCGCCATCAGCACGGACGGGAAGTACCTCGCGCTCGGCGGAACCTGGCCGGTCGACAGGGACCCGCGCGCGGTACGGCGCGAGATCCTGGAGAGCTCCGACATCCAGTGGGATCCGGGCCACGAGAAGGCTCTCATCAAGCTGGTTGAGTTCTCCGACTTCCAGTGCCCCGCGTGCAAGCGGGGATGGGGCAACATCAAGGGGCCGCTCGCCGAGGCCGGCGAGAACCTCCGCCACGGGCTCGTGAACTTCCCGCTCTTCAACCTCCACCCGTGGGCTTTCCGGGCGGCGGTGGCGGGAGAGTGCGTGGGTTCGATCTGGCCCGACCGCCTCGTGCCGCTCAAGGAGGAGTTCTACAGGTTGCAGGACTCGATGACCCTCGAGGCCGTCGATCCGGCCGTCAGCGGCTTCCTCTCCCAGCACGGCCTGGACCAATCCAGGTTCAACGCGTGCTTCCTGAAGGACCCGGCCATCGACACCGTGCTTCGGCAGATCGAGCTGGGCTACCGCCTGGGCGTCTTCGGCACGCCCACCTACTACGCCAACGGGGAGCAGTTGCCGTGGGGCGAGCCGGAGTGGTTCGGCAAGCGCCTGCAGGCGATCATCGCCGCCAAGGGGATCCCGGAGAACGCCGCCGAGATCGTCGTCAAGCCGGCCACGCCGACCCCGGTCCCGAGCCCTCCACCCGCGTCGCCGCCCGCTTCGCACTAGTCCGGACTATTCACGAAGGTATCTACTGCGAGCGGGCCTCCGCCGCGCGAGCGTGGAGGACCGGGGGGCCGAGGCGCCGGCGGTGGATGGAGCGGCGCCGAGCCCCCCGCAACGGAAGCTCGCCCACCATGACAGCCACCTCCACGCTCTCGTTACGACCCCTCATGAATAATCCGGGCTGGCCACGCTGCCGCTGCTCCCTCGACGCCGGCCCGCCCGCGTGAGACGGGCGCCCTACGGTGAGTCGAGCCGGCGCACGATCGCGGATGCCACCTCCATGAACGCCCGTGCGGCCCGGGAATCCGGATCGGAGGCGACGATGGGCAACCCGGCATCCCCGCCCACCACGATCGCGGGATCGATCGGGATGTCCCCCAGGTAGGGCACCCCGAGCTCCTCGGCCGTGCGCCGGCCGCCGCCGTGCTTGAAGATCTCGCTGCGCTCGCCGCAGTGCGGGCAGATGAACGCCGACATGTTCTCGATTATGCCGAGCACCGGCACGTTCACCTTTCGGAACATGGCGAGTCCCTTGCGGGCATCGATGAGCGCCACGTCCTGGGGGGTGGTCACGATGACCGCGCCGTCCAGGGGCACCTGCTGCGTAACCGTGAGCTGGGCGTCGCCGGTTCCCGGGGGCAGGTCCACGACGAGGTAATCGAGCGTCCCCCAGTCCACGTCCTCGATGAACTGCTGCAGCGCCTTCATCACCATCGGCCCGCGCCAGATCACCGGCGTGTCGGGGTCCATCAGGAACCCGAGCGACATCACCTTCACCCCGTGGCCGTCCACTGGAATGATCTTCTGCTCCTCGCTGACCATGGGCTTGTCCGTGCAGCCCATCATCATCTGTTGCGAGGGTCCGTAGATGTCGGCGTCCAGCAGGCCCACCGCGAAACCCATCTGCCGCAGCGCGAGGGCCAGGTTGGCGGCCACTGTGGACTTCCCGACTCCGCCCTTGCCCGAGGCCACCGCGATCTTGACGCGCACCCCCGCCAGCACCTCACGCGCCGGCGCGGGCGCCGCGGCCGTCTGCGGCGCCTGCACCTTGCAGTCCAGTACGACCTCCTGCACACCGGGCAGCGCCGAGAGCACCGCCCGCGCGTCGCGCTCGACGGCCTCTCCTGCAGCAGGGTTGGCGGTGGTCATCACGATCTGCGCCTCGACCGTGCCGCCGATCACCACCACGCGGCGTACGAAGCCGAAGGAAACGATGTCCCGGGTGAGCCCCGGGAACTTGACCTTCTTGAGTGCCTGCCGGACGTCAGCTTCCGTCAGCGCCATCACACCTCCTCACGACCAGCCGAAGTGGGAGCGGACCTCCTCGGAAGCCATCATTGGGCTCCAGGGAGGGTCCCAGACGATCTCAACGACGACCTCGCTCGCCCCGGTCTGCCCCTGGATGGCCGCGCGGGCGTCATCCGAAATGCGCCGCACGAGCGGGCACCCGCGCGTGGTGAGCGTGAGCTGTACCCGCACACCGCCCCGAGGGCTCACCTCCACGGCATAGACGAGCCCGAGATCCACCACCGAGAAAGGTATCTCGGGATCCATCACGGTCGCGAGAGCGTCCCAGACCTTGTCCTCACTCACCATGGCTCGCGCTCCCCGTCTCCGCGCCCCCACCGTGAGAAACCCCGATGGCCGCCGTGGTATTGCCCCGCAACCGCTCGATTGCCGTCCGCACCGCCTCGATCAACTCGCCCTTGTCCCCGACGCCGTAGCCTTCGGTGGGAATCGGGTCGCCGAACCGCACGGCGATCGTCCCGGGGCGCACCAGGTAGCTGTGCTTCGGCAGGCACCGGCGCGGGCCTTCGAGACCCACCGGCACGATCGGGATCCCGGCCTTGAGTGCGATCAGGAAGCCACCGCGCTGGAACGGCAGCAGGTTGCCGGTCGTGCTGCGCGTTTCCTCCGGGAAGATCAGTACCGACCGCCCGCTCCGGATGCGCGAGGCGGCTTCCTCGAATGACTTGATTGCGGTGCGGCGGTTCTCACGGTCCACCGGGATGAAACCCATTGAGGAGATGGCCCAGCCGAAGAACGGCCACGCGAAGAGCGACTTCTTGGCCAGGAACCGCACTTGCACCGGGATTGTCGCCAGCAGCGCCGGGATGTCGAGCCACGACTCGTGGTTGGACATGAACACCACCGGCTCGCCGCGCGGCACCCGCTCGCCACCCTCGCTGCGCAGCCGCACGAAGCCGCCGAGGAGCACGATGCGTGCCCACACCCGCGCCCCGCGGAGTGTCCAGTCGCCCCTTGGTGGTATGAACCCCACGATCGTGCCGTAGGCGCCCGCGATGATGGTGTTCACGACCCCCAACACGAGGAAGACGATCGTGGCCAGCCCGTGGAGAACGATCACGGGCGGATTGTACCGCCCCCCGAGGTGAAGTCGGCCTCATGCCACTGCTCGGTCTGAGACCCGTCGAGCCGCGGCGTGATTGCCTCGCAACCGTTCGATCGCGGTCCGAACCGAATTCATCAGCTCGCCCCTCGCCGTTACGCCGCGGCCAGCGGTCGGGATCGGGTCGCCGAACCGTATGGTGATCGTTCCAGGACGTAGCAGGTAGCCGTGCCGCGGAAGGCAACCGCGCGCGCCCTCGATCCCCACCGGCACGATCGGCACGCCGGACTTGAGCGCGATCAGGAAGCCCCCGCGCTGGAACCGCAACAGACTGTCGGTGGTGGTCCGCGTTCCTTCCGGATGGATCAGAAGTGAGCGGCCCGCACGGATGCGGGTCGCGGCCTCCTCGAATGACCTGGTCGCAGTGCGTCGGTACGGGCGGTCCACCGGGATGAAGCCCATCGAAGACATCCCCCACCCGAAGAAAGGAACGGAGAAGAGCCACCTCTTGGCCAGGAACCGAACCTGTACCGGGATGGTTGCCAGCAGCGCCGGGATGTCGAGCCAGGACTCGTGGTTCGCCATGAACACCACCGGCTGGTCGCGCAGTATCCGGTCGGCGCCCTCCCGGCGCAAACGCACGAGGCCGCTCGCCAGAACCAGGCGCGCCCAGACGCGCGCGATCGGCAGAGCCCAGTCGCCCCTGGGAGGGATGAAACCGATAACCGTAATGAGGATGCCCGCGATGACGGTGTTCACGAATCCCACCACCACAAAAACGAGGGTGGCCACGAACCGGACGAGGATCACGGCCAGATTCTACATTCCACCTTTTCATGGGCGGTCGTGCGACCTTAGGTCTGGAGGCGTGGTGCCCGACCGCAAGCGAGCAGCTTCCAGGATTGCCAGACCTGTCAGATCGCCTCGGCGGACGGGGTCGGGCGACCCGGCCCCTTGAGCTTCTCCACCGGCACGCTGGTGTACTCCGAGACCATCCGGTAGACCTCCTCGCCCTCGAGCACCTCGCGCTCCAGCAGGGCTTCGGCAATCCTGTCGAGCACCGGGCGGTTGTTCACCAGAGTCTCCTTGGCGCGGCTGAACGCCCGCTCCACGAGCTGCTTGATCTCGCTGTCGATCTCCACCGCGGTGGCCTCGGAGTAGTCCTGGTGGCGGGCGAATTCCTTGCCCAGGAAGATCGCTTCCTCACGCTTGCCGAAGGTGAGCGGGCCCATCGAGGACATCCCCCACTCGCAGACCATCTTGCGGGCCAGTTCGGTGGCGCGCTCGAGGTCGTTGCCGGCCCCCGTGGTGATGTGGTCGTCGCCGAAGACGATCTGCTCCGCGAGGCGCCCGCCCATCAGCACCACCAGCTCGTCGGCCAGGTACGCCTTGGCGTGCAGGTAGCGGTCCTCCTCGGGGAGCTGCTGGGTCAGGCCGAGGGCGAGGCCGCGCGGGATGATGGTCACCTTGTGCAGCGGGTCGGCGTTGGGCTGCAGCGCCGCGACGAGCGCGTGCCCGGCCTCGTGGTACGCCACGACGCGCTTCTCCTCCTCGGAGAGCGCGAGGGAGCGGCGCTCCGCGCCCATCATGACCTTGTCCTTGGCGAACTCGAAGTCGACCATCGCGACGGCTGTCTTGTTGAAGCGCGCCGCGCGCAGCGCGGCCTCGTTCACGAAGTTCGCGATGTCGGCGCCCGAGAACCCGGGCGTGGCGCGGCCCAGTACCGAGAGGTCCACGTCGGGCGCGAGCGTGATCTTCGTCGTGTGGACCTTGAGGATCTCCGTGCGCCCGTTGAAGTCGGGCCGGCTGACCACGATGCGACGGTCGAAGCGCCCGGGGCGCAGCAGCGCCGGGTCGAGCACATCCGGACGGTTGGTGGCGGCGATCAGGATCACGCCCTCGTTGGACTCGAAGCCGTCCATCTCCACGAGGAGCGCGTTGAGGGTCTGCTCGCGCTCGTCGTGGCCGCCGCCAAGGCCGGCGCCCCGGTGGCGCCCCACCGCGTCGATCTCGTCGATGAAGATGATGCAGGGGGCGCTCTTCTTGCCCTGCTCGAAGAGGTCACGCACGCGTGAGGCGCCCACGCCCACGAACATCTCCACGAAGTCGGAACCCGAGATCGAGTAGAACGGCACCTCGGCCTCCCCGGCCACGGCGCGCGCGAGCAGCGTCTTGCCGGTTCCCGGCGCGCCCATCAGGAGCACACCCCTGGGGATCTTGCCGCCCAGCTTCTGGAACTTCTGGGGATCGCGCAGGAACTCGATGATCTCCTGGAGCTCCTCCTTGGCCTCGTCCACCCCGGCCACGTCCTTGAAGGTGACGCCCTTCTTCTGGGGGTTGAGCATGCGGGCCCGCGATTTGCCGAAGGCCATCGCCTTGTTGCCGCCCACCTGCATCTGGCGGTAGAAGAAGTACCACATGACGATCAGCAGGACGAACGGCAGCCACGACAGCAGGGCGGTCCAGATCGAGCCCTGGGAGGGCTGCTCCGCCTTGATCCTCACGCTGTGCTCGCGCAGCACGCTGACGAGCTTGTCGTACCCCGGCGAGTAGGTGATGAAATCGAAGGGCCGGTTACTGAGCGTCCGCCCTGCAGGGGCTTCCGCCGAACGCCCGTAGACCTCTTCACCGCGGATGAGGACCTCGGTGACCTGGTTCTTCTCGACCTTGTCCAGGAAATCGGAAAAGGCGATCTCCTTGGTGCCCGCCCGGGTGGTGGTGATGTAGTTCCAGAGCACCACCACAGACACGATGATGACGAAGAACAGCAACGCGTTCTTGACGTTTTGGTTCACGAGTTCTCCGAACTCCTCTGCACGCCTTCCGCCGACGAGCCTGCGATCCCCGAGCGCATGGGCGCCATACTGCGGCGCGCGTTACACCCCCTCAAGGACGTTGAGCCCGGGAAGATTCCCCCACCTGCCCTCGTACTCCAGGCCGTAGCCCACCAGACGCCCGTCCGGGACGTCGGCGAGGACCACGTACTTCGGCTCCAGGGCGACGGACCGTAGACGCGGCCTGTCCACGAGTACCGCGACTTCCAGGCTTGCCGGCCCCTGCTGGGCGAGGTGGGTCAGCAGGTAGTTCTCCGTCACCCCGGAGTGGCAGATGTCCTTGAGGATGAGGGCGTGCACCCCCTCGAGGTGCACGTGCGTCGCGTACGTCAGCTCGATGATGGCGCCTCTTGCACCGAGCTGGTGCGTGACGTTGACCATTTCGAAACGGACAGAGCCCGGGAGGACCCGCAGCAGGTCGGCGAGTAATACAGTCGCCCCCTTGAGCACGCCCACGAGGACCACCTCACGGTTGGCGTAGTCGGCGCCAATGCGACGTCCCACCGCGGTGATACGCTCCGCAATCACCTTCGGCGAGATCACCTCATGTGGCGTCCCCATGGTTCCTCCAACTCGGCCACCACCCCGTCGCTGTCGTCCCCCGCCCACCCCGGGGCGACACCGACCGCGGGAAGCCAAACCATCGTACCACCGGCCTCGAGGGCTGGCCACGCCCGGCGCCACTCCGCCGGGATACCGGCGCGTGCCAGCGCCCGGGCGACGGATGTGCCAGCTCCGCCGAATCGCTCGCCGGGGGCGACCGGGCGCCAGGCGAGCGGCAGCGCGGTCACGCGGGGATGGAGGACGGCGCGGTGGTGCGCCTCCGATGTCGCCGCTTTGCCGAGGGTGGCGACAAATCCACCCGGCAGCTCCACCCGGGAGGACACAGCGGCAGGGTGCGCCGCATACGGCCGGACCGGGGGCGGGCACAGGACGAGCGAGTCGCCCCGCCGCCGTAGCACCCACCGGCGCCCCAGGTCCACCGCCGCGGGTGGGTCGCCGGCGAGCATGCGTCCGACCATGGCGAGCTGGTTGCGGGAGGGCGGCTCGGCGAGCGGCAAGCGCGAGGCCAGTTCGAGCACCCAGCGCCGTAGCAATGGCGGGGGCAGCGCCGCGACCCGCTCCAGGGGGAGGGCCTCCCCCACCTCCGGCCACACCCCGCGCTCCCGGAGCAGGCTGCCCAGGAAGGCGTCGTCCTCCGCCAGCACGGCGGCGAACTCGGCCAGGTGCGTCACGCCGTTCGGGTAGGCGCCTGCCAGCAGCGGCACGAGGTTGCTCCGGATCCATGCACGGGGCTGCGCCGGGTCGGCGTTGGTCGCATCCTCCCGCCAGGGAACACCCTGGCCGGAGAGCCATCCCCGCAGCTCCTCGCGCCCGAAGTCGAGCAACGGCCGCACGACCGGGCCACAGCGCCGCCGCACCCCCGCCACCCCGCGAGGACCGGCCCCGCGCAGGAGCTTGAGCAGCACGGTCTCGGCCTGGTCATCGCGGGTGTGCGCCGTCGCCAGCGCCCTGCACCCCTCTCTCCGGCGAACGCCCTCCAGCACGCGGTAGCGCTCCCGGCGCCACCAGGCCTCCGGCGAGCTGCCGCGCGGTCGGGCGGGGTCCAGGTGCTCGACCACCAGCGGCACCCCGAGCCGCACGCAGAGCTCATCGCAAAAGGCAGCGTCGCCGTCCGCATGCACGCCGCGCAGGTGGTGGTGCACATGGGTGGCCGAGACGCGGCACCCGAGCTCGTCGCGGCAGCCACGAAGCAGGCAGAGCAGGGAAACCGAATCGGCCCCGCCCGAGAGCGCCACCAGAACGGGGTGGCCGAGGAGCTCGGGGAAATGCCGACGGAAGGCGGCGGTGAAGCCGTCCAGGGTCATCGCAGTGGTGCCGGCGAGTGGACTCGAACCACTGACACGGGGCTTATGAGACCCCTGCTCTGCCTCTGAGCTACGCCGGCACGTCCAGCCGGCGAATTCTAGCCCCACGCCGCGGCCCGGACAAGCGCATTACGCCCTCGCTTTCCCGCCCTTGCACCCGGGGCGGGGCCGGGTGATACTCGGAAGGTGCCGGGACGCAATGTCGCGATCTGCGACACGTGCGGCAACGAGCAGCCCACCTGGGCCGTGACGAAATGCCACATCTGCGGCAAGACCGCCTGTCAGAAGTGTGCAACCTTCGCATACGGCAGGTACTTCTGCTCCAGCCGCTGCGCCATGTTCTTCTTTCACGCCGAGGGTGAGGAAGACGAAGAACCCGAGCGTACTTGAGACTGTGCAAGGCTCCGGTTAGACTGCACATTCCCGGAGGCTGAAGCGAGCGATGGGACAACGCGTAGACGAGCTGTTGTCGCAGGCGCGCAGGGTGGCGCCGATGGCGGGACGACGGGGGGAGGACTCCCTGCTCCTGGCCAAGGCGCAGGGGTGCCGCGTTTACGATGCCGACAACGTTGCCTACATTGACCTCCTGGGTGGCAGCGGCACCAACCTCCTCGGCTACAGCAACCAGTACCTCATGGACGCGATTCGGCGCTCCTCAATCCTGGGGCTCGCCGCCGGCTTTCACGCGGCCGCCGAGCTCGAGCTCGTGCAGCTTCTCGAGGAGCAGCTGCCGGCACTCTCACCGTGGGCGGTCACGCCAACCGAATGCGAGGGCTGGGAGCTGGCGTTGCGGTGGTGCCGCCGCGACACCGGCCGCCGGAAAATCGTGATCTTCGACGGCAACCGCAGGGGCGCTGTGGAGGCGTTCCACGTGGCGGCGGTCGGCCCTCTGGGCGTGAGCCAACCCCTCGTGGCCGGCATACCTGCGGAGCTCGCGCGCCTGGTCCGCGTTGTTCCGTCGGGCGACATCGAGGCCTTCGCACACGTACTTTCCAAGGTCGGCAAGGACACCGCCGCGGTGGTGCTCGACCCGATCGCCGCACAGTTCGGTGTGGTTCGCCCCTCCCCCGACTTCCTGCGGGCGGTCGCCGAGCTCACGCGCGCGGCCGGGGCGCGGCTCGTGCTGGACGAGACGTTGACGGGGTTCCGGCTGGCGCGCGGCGGGGCGATCGAGGCCTTCGGGATCGCACCCGACCTTGCGGTCTTCGGCGGTGCCCTGGGCGGCGGAGCATCGCGGATCGGGGCGGTTGCCTGGGCGCGCGCGACCAACGCGACCCCTGGCGACGAGCTGCCGGGCCCCCCCTCGCCGCTCGCAATCCTGGCGGCGAGCGCCACCCTCTCGGTGCTGCGCAACGAGACCGTGCACCAGCGCCTGGAGGAACGCGGCGCCCAGCTCCAGACCGGGCTGGAAGCTCTTGCGGAGCGTTTCTCGCGCCCGCTGCGCTGCGCCCGGGTCGGCAGCGTCTTCGCATGCGCCTTTTCCCGCCAGAGCGTGACGGACGGCCACTCCTTCGCGCGGGTGGACCAGGAGACCTGGGGTCGCTTCGCCCGCGCCTGCCGCGAGGCGGGCGTCCTGCTGCCCGCACGCTCGCCGGCCACATCTTTCCTCTCTCACGCCCACGGCGACAAGGACATCGAGCAGGCGCTCGCCGGGATGGACACCGCTCTCAGGAAGATGCAGAAAGAGGACGAGCGCTAGGAGCCTGTCCCTAGTAAACGACGAAAGCGAGAATTCCGAGGGCGCCGGATGGCAAGGAAGCCGAGCGACAAGCCCGGAGGCGTAGCCAGAGCTACGTCGAGGACTTTCCGCGACGGCTGACACAGCCAGCCGGATGCCATCGGGATTCGCAGCCGGAGTTCTACTCGGACAGGCTCCTAGACGAGATCCGGGGGCGTGGAAGGCCCAGGCGCGCTTTCGAGACCCCAGATCTCGGGGAAGTGGCGCCCCACCGCCTTGAGGAGGTCGGCCGGCTCGAGCGGCTTCTCCAGGTACTCCTCCACCTGGTAGGTCTGGCGCGCTTCCGTGTGCCAGCGGCGGCTCTTGTAGACGGCCGTCACCATGAAGACCACCGGACGGTAGTCGGAGGCTTTCTCACGCAGCTTCGTGATCACGTCGAAGCCGGACAACAGCGGCATGAGGGCATCGAGGATCACGAGCTGCGGGCGCTGGTTGAGCAGCAAGTCCAGTGCCTCGCGGCCGTTGGCCGCCTCCAGCACCTCCAGCCCGTGTTCCTTCAGGACCTCAACGACCAGGGCACGGAAGACACGGCTGTCGTCCGCAATCAGAACCTTCTGGAGAGCCACTTGTACCCCTCCACTACTACCGGACACATGGTAACACCCCCGCGGCCAGCAAAGCCGCGTCCAGCGAGCGGCTCCCGATCCGGCGGAAAGACCTCCTGGCGCACCCAGGCTGCGTGCCAGCGCGAGTCAAACCTGCGCGAGCCGCGGGGCCCGACGCCCACGGATGACCGGGCCGCACCTCGGCTCCTTACAATTTGAAACTCTTGAGCGCCTCTGTCTCGTTGTCATAGACGTCGAAAACCGTGATCAGCTGCGTCACTTGCAGGATGTCGTTGATCTTCTGCGTGAGGTTGAGCAGCTTCATCTTGCCGCCCTTGCGGGCCACCGTGGTGAAGCATCCCACCATCTCACCGATTCCCGAAGAATCGATGTGCGAAACACCCTTGAGGTTGAGCAGGATGTTCTTGCGCCCGGCGGCGACCGAGTCATCGATGTTCTGGCGCAACTCGATGTCGCCAGCGCCGATGGTGATCTTGCCTTCGAGATCCAGGACCCTCACATCACCCACGTCGCGAACCTTGCTCTTCATGCTTCCCTCCTTGCACCCAATTTCTTGACCAGCTCGACTCGTGTCCCGCCCTGTTCTCCTGCGAGGAAACTCACGTCGTCCATGAACTGCCGCATGTAGAAGATACCCCGGCCGTTCGAGCGGAGCAGGTTGTCCGGTGAGGTTGGATCGCCGAGGCCGGCGGGATCGAAACCCTCGCCCTCGTCCTCCACCGCGATCTGAAGCTCGCCTTCGGGATGCAGCCGCATATGGACCTGCACGCGCTTTTCCGGGTTAAGCTTGTTGCCATGTTTGATGGCATTGGAAAGCGCCTCTCGCAGGGCCATTCCCACCCAGTAGGTGGTCTCCTCGTCGATGCTGGCCGACCCGCACAGCTCGACCAGCATGCGCTCGGCCAGTTCGATGTTCTCATACGCGGAGAGCAGCTGCATTCGGGCCTCTCGAGCCATGCGCCCGAAGTATAGCATCTGGCTCGCGAGCCTCGTTCTCACGAGCACAGCGGCGGCAGGCCCTTGCCCACCTGCGCTTGCCGAGGTGGCGGCGAAGGTCGCGCAGCTCAGGGAGGTCCCCGGGCCATTCAACCCCCCCTGCCGGCTCATCACGCCGGCAACTCTGCGGGCCGAGCTGGATCGCAAGCTGCGCCGCGACCTCCCGATCCCACCCGAGCTTTTCGTGTCGGCGCTCGTGCGCAGCGGCTTCATCGATGGCGACCCCTCCCCTATCTATCAGAAACTGCTCACTTTCTACAGCGGGCAGGTGCTCGGTTTTTACGAGCCGCAAGCGGACGAGATGGTGGTCGTGGACACCCCTGCCGCGGCCCAGCTGGAAGGGGCCCTCGTCTGGTCGCACGAGCTCGAGCACGCGGTTCAGGAGCACCGCTTCCACCTCCCCAGCCGCCTCCTGGCCATGCGCGGCGACAGCGACGAGCAGCGCGCCGCCTCGGCCATCGCCGAGGGCGAAGCCATGCTGGTGATGTTCCTCCTCAACGCACCGGGCGCCGATCCCGAGATCCTGGCGCAGGCGGAGCAGGCGGTGCGGCACCAGGCCGAGGGGGTGGGATCCACGGCCGGCGTCCCCGCGTTCTTCGTCGCCGACCTGGTATTCCCCTACACCAGCGGGTTCGCGGCCGTGCTTCACGCCTACCGCACCGGGGACTGGCCCGCCGTCGACCGCCTGCTCACCAGGCCCCCCTCCAGCACTGCCGCGCTTCTTCACCCCGAGCGCCCCGGCACGCCGGGCGCGGTACCAGCGAGCGAGTTGCCACCCACGCCCGCGGGCTGGGAGGACGTGCTGACCGATACCGTGGGCGAGTGGGGGTTCGCGTTCCTGCTCGGCCGCCGCATGGACCCCGGCAGGGCGGCGTCGGTCGCGGCCGGTTGGGACGGGGACCGCCTCCGCCTGATCCGCGACAGGACGAACTCGGACAGCTGGGCGCTCGTGTGGCGCCTGCGAGCCCGCAGCGTCCAGGCGCGCACGACGATGGAGGGGGCACTCCAGCGCTGCCTGCCTGCGCTGCTGGCGCACCTCGCGCCGCCGAAGCCGCCCAGCCTTACCTGGGCGGCTGCTGGCCGGACGCTGGAGCTGCGGGCGGCTTGGCCGCAGGCGCAGCGCCCACCACGCTCGCCTTCTTGATGACGACGGGCTGCATCGGCACGTTCTGGAAGGAACCGGCGTTACCCGTCTGCAACCCGGCGATCGCGTCCACGATGCTCATCCCCTCGACGACCTTGCCGAACACGCAGTAGCCGACCCCGTCCTGCGCATTCGCCTTGTCAAGAAAGCTGTTGTCCTTGAGGTTGATGAAGAACTGAGCGGTGGCCGAGTTCGGGTCGGGGGTGCGCGCCATCGCGACTGTCCCCCGCTTGTTGACGAGCCCGTTGGCGGACTCGTTCACGATCGCCTCGCGGGTCGGCTTCTGCTCCATGTTGGGGGTAAAGCCGCCGCCCTGGATCATGAAGTTCGGGATAACGCGGTGGAAAACCGTCCCGTCGTAGAAGCCGCTCTTCACGTAGTCCAGGAAGTTGCCCACGGTGATCGGGGCCTTGGCCTTGTCCAGCTCGATCACGATCGTGCCCTTGGTCGTCTCGAGCTTCACCCGGGGGTCCGCCGCCCCGGCAGGTGCCGCCAGCGCGGCGGCCAGCGTGAACAGCAGGAGGATCCTCGTCATGGTTGCCTTCCTTTCCACTGCCTTCGACTGGGTTTTCAGCGGCCCTTGACCGCGGTGAGGGTGAACCGCGGTACCGCCTGTTTGCCATCCATCTCGATCTTGAGAACGTACCGTCCGTCGGTGGCAAAGCTCACCGGGAGGTTCTGCTCACCCACGAGCGCGCCGTCGGCCCCTGTGAGGCGGACGAACACCTTGTGGTCGCCGGCCTTCACGATAAAATTGGGGTCCTCGATCACGCCCGAGCCCTCCTTCCTGATCCGGAGGAACCCTTTCGTACGGAAATCGAAAGTCTTGTCGGCCAGCTGCTGGTCGTCCAGCTTGATCAGGTAGGAACCGACACTGATCGGACAGTTGAAGTAGAAGTCGAGGCGCGCGTTGCCCAGCGGGGCCGCCGGCGCCAGCATCGCGGACACCTCGACCACCGGGACCCTTCCCGGCTGGGGTCGCGGGACAAGCTGGTGGTCGCGGGCCAGCTCCAGGTACTCCTGGCTCACGTCGTCGCCGGGCACCAACTCGAGAGCGCTCTGGAAGCGGGCCTGTGCCTCCCGCCAGCGTCGCTCGCGCAGGAGCGTCTTGCCCTCCTCGCGCAGCGTGGCGGCCTCCTGCTCGCGTGCAGCGGCGTCACGCTGTGCGCTCTGCTCGCCAAGTGCCTTCTGTCGCAACGTGTGGGCGATCGAGCTGTACGGGGCCTGGTCGAGCACGGTTGCTAGGAGGGTCAGCGCCTCCGCCGTGTTGCCGCCCGCGATCGCCTCGGCCGCCCGCCTCTGGGCGTCGGCGACGCGGTGCCGGCGCAGCGGTTCGCCGGGAGCCGGGCCCCCGAACGGGCCGCGGTCCACTTTGGACGCCAGCAGGCCCACTACCAGAGCGGGTGGGACGACCACCCCCGCCAGCAGGATCAGGACCCAGCGCATCTCGATGGGCAGGCGCCAGATGCCCGGCTGTCCCGACGGTGGCTCCGGTCCAGCCTCCGAGGGCAGAACCGCCGCGATCTCGGTGGCGCGCGTGGCGGTTGGTGTGGCCGCCACCGCCGCGGGCTCGGCGCTTGCCTGCTTGGGCGGAGGCGGGGTGAACTGGGACACGTCGCCGGTCATACCGGCGAGCACCCGCCGCAGCGCCTCCAGGGCGCGAGCCACGTCGGCGCCGCGGCTGTAGCGACGGTTGGGGTCCTTCTCGAGCAGCTTGAGAACGACAGGGTTGAACGCAGAGGGGACGCCGGGGCGCACCTGGGAGGGGATGCGGGCAGGCTCGTGGACGATCTTGTAGGCGACCTCGGTGAGCGACTGGCCGGCAAAGGGGCGCTGTCCCGTGAGCAGCTCGAACAGCACGACGCCCAGCGAAAAGAGGTCGCTACGCCCGTCCACGACACCCCCCTCCACCTGCTCGGGCGACATGTAGTTGGGCGTGCCGATGAACTGCCCTGCGGCCGTGAGGTTGGACGACTCAAGGCGCGCCACCCCGAAGTCCGTGATCTTCACCATCCCCTGCAGGGTGAAGAGGACGTTGGCCGGCTTGATGTCGCGGTGCACGACCCCCTTGCTGTGGGCGTAGTCGAGCGCCGCCGCGAGCGCCGCGCCGATGCGGGCCGCCTCGCTGTAGGCGAAGCCGTGGCCGGAGCGCAGCAGGTCGCGCAGGCTGCGCCCCTCGATGTACTCCATCGCGATGAACGACAGCCCGGAGGCGTCGTCGACGCCGGCGTCGAACACCGTGACGATACCCGGGTGGTTGAGGATGCCGGCCGCCTGGGCTTCGCGCAGGAAGCGCGCTCTGAACTCCCCGGTCTCCTCGGCGTCGGACGGTACGCTCAGGGTCTTGAGGGCGACCCGACGCCCGATCACGGGGTCTCTGGCCAGGTACACGACGCCCATGGCCCCCTTGCCCAGGACCGATTCGACCTCGTAGCGCCCGAGTTTGGTCAGATCCACGCTCAAACCCGCATCATCGAGATTACCTCAAACGGCGAGAGCGACCATGAACGGCCTTCATCGCTTCGTTGGCGTGGGCTGCGGAACGATCACCAGCACCTCGCCGGGGGCCGCAACGTCCAGGATCTCGCGGGCGGCCCGGGCCCGTGCCTCGCGCTCCTGCTTGAGCGCCGCGACCTGGCGCTCGAGCGCGCGGTTGGTCTCCTCGAGGAACTGGCGGCGCGCCCGCAGCTCCTCAAGCTCCCGCCGGGTCTCCCTCTCCGCGACCACCGCGCCCCACCACCCCCAGCCGACCAGCGCCACCAGCAGAGGCACCAGCAACCACAGCCAGCGTCGCGCAGGAAGTCTCACCGCGCAAATGGGTCGGAGCCGGCGAACAGGGCGGCGTCGCCGAGCTCTTCCTCGATCCGCAAGAGGCGGTTGTACTTGGCGATCCGCTCCCCGCGCGACGCGGAACCGGTCTTGATGAGGCCACAGCCGCACGCCACCACGAGGTCCGCGATCGTGGTGTCCTCGGTTTCGCCTGACCGGTGGGAGACCATCGCCCGCCAACCGTGGTGTAACGTCATGCGTAGCGCCTTCTGCGTCTCGGACAGCGTGCCGATCTGGTTCAGCTTGATGAGAACCGCGTTGGCCACGTTTTCGCGGATGCCGCGCGCGATGATCTTGGGGTTGGTGACGAAAATGTCGTCCCCGACGAGCAGGACCCGCTGCCCGAGGCGTGCCCGAAGCTTCTTCCAGCCGTCCCAGTCGTCCTCGGCGAGGCCGTCCTCGATCGCCACGATCGGGAAGTCGTTGATCCACTCCTCGTACAGGGCGATGAGGTCGTCCGCCGAGAGGCCGTGGCGGCCCTCGCCGGGGAGGAAGTACCCCTCGCCGGTTCGTAGCTCGCTGCCGGCCGCGTCGAGGCCGATCGCAACCTGTGCGCCGGGGGTGTAACCCGCATCCTTGATGGCCGCCACCAGGAACTCCAGGGCGGCGCGGTTGTTGGGGAGGTTGGGCGCAAAGCCCCCCTCGTCGCCGACCGCGGTGACGTGCTTGGCGGCCTTCAGCCGCTCGCGCAACGCGTGGAAGACCTCGACGCCGGCGCGCAAAGCTTCGGCGAACGAGGTGAAGCCCTGAGGCACCGCCATGAACTCCTGGATGTCCAGGGAGTTGTCCGCATGGGCACCGCCGTTGATGAGGTTCATGCAGGGGACCGGCAGCAGGTTGGCCGCGGTTCCCCCGAGGTAGCGGTAAAGGGCGAGCCCGGTCTGTTCGGCCGCCGCCTTCGCGGTGGCCAGGGAGACTGCAAGCAGGGCGTTGGCGCCCAGCCGGCTCTTGTCCTCGCTGCCGTCGAGCTCGACCAGCGTCTCGTCGACGCCGCACTGGTCGCGCGCGTCGAGACCGACCACCGCCTCGGCAATCTCGTCGTTGACGTGCCCGACGGCCTTGAGCACGCCCTTGCCCCTGAACCGGACCTTGTCGCCGTCGCGCAGCTCCAAGGCCTCGCGGCTCCCGGTGGAGGCACCGGATGGAACGATGGCGACGCCCACGGCCCCGCCCGACAGCAGCACCTCGGCCTCCACGGTCGGGTTGCCCCGCGAGTCGAGCACCTCACGACCGATGATCTCCTCAATCTCGAACATGCGTGACTCCTTCCTCGGCCTCGCGCACCAGTTGCCGCATCTCACGCACCAGCGTGCGCAGCTGGCTGCTGGAGGTCGCCTCCGCGTAGATCCGCAGCTTGGGCTCGGTCCCCGCAGCCCGCGCCAGCACCCAGCTCCCGTCGGCCAGCTCGAGCAGAACGCCGTCCCGCCGGTCGGCTCTCATCACCTTTTGCCCCGCGAACTCCTTGAAGGAACGCTTGCCGACCTTCTCGAGGGCGGCGCGGGTGCGCTCCTTGAGCGGGAGCTGCACCCGTCGTGAAACCAGCGTCCCGTGACGCGCAAACAGCCCGCGTACCAGCTCGTCTAGCGGTTGCCCCTCCACCGCCGCCAGCTCGGCCATGAGGAGGGCAGCGTAGATGCCGTCGCGCTCCGGCAGGTGCGAGGCCACGCCCAGCCCCGCCGATTCCTCGGTCGCAATCGAGATCTGCCCGGAGAGGAAGAGCGGCCCGAAGTGGTGGAAGCCCACCAGGGTCTCCACCAATTCGCGGTCCGCGGCCCGGGCCACCCGGTCCACAAGACGCGTGGTCGCCAGGGTGCGCCCGATCCCACCGGTCATGCGGCGGCGCCGCACCAGGTACTCCACCAGGAGGGCGATGACGAGGTTCGGGGAGATGACGCGGCACGCCCCGTCCACCACGCCGAACCGGTCCGCGTCGCCGTCCGTGGCCAGGCCGATCATGGCCCCGCTCGCACGGAGCTTTTCGCGCAACCCCGCGAGGTTTTGCGGCGTGCACTCCGGGGCGTAGCCGCCGAAGTAGGGGTCCTTGGTGGTGTGCACCACGTGGGTCGGGATGTCGTGGGCGAGGAGGACGCGGTCGAGGAACTCGCGGGCCGTCCCGAACAGGGGGTCCACCGCGACCACCAACCCGCTGCGCCGGATCGCGTCCCAGTCGATGTCGCGCTCCAGGCTCGCCAGGTAACCCTCGGCCAGCGGCGCGGTCCTGGCCAGTTGCGCCTGAGGCACGTAGAAATCGTCGAAGCGGTCCGCCTTGGCGGCGACTGCCGCCTCGATGGCGTTGGTGAACTCGCGGGGCGCGTAGGTTCCGTGAGTCGTGAACAGCTTGACCCCGTTGTACCCCGCCGGGTTGTGGGAGGCGGTGAACATCACCCCGAGGGCGGCCCCGCGCTCGCGCACCGCGTAGGCCAGGCACGGCGATGGCAGGTCCCTCTCGGACATGACGGTCACCACACCATGGTGCGTGAAAACCGCAACCGCCTCACGGGCGAACTTCTCGGACAGCAGACGAGTATCGTAGGAGACGATGATCTCGCTCACTTCGCCCCGCTCCCGCAGCACCTCCAGGGTCGCCTCGAGGACCAGCCGCACGTTGCGGAAGGTGACGTCTTGGCCCACGATGCCGCGCCAGCCGGAGGTCCCGAAGTGAATCATCGCCGCTCGCCGCGAGGCTACCACAGCCAGCTCGCCGCAGGCACGCTGAGCGTCGTGCTGCTGGCGGGTTGCGCACCCGTGAGGGTCGCGACGACACCGGGCACGGTCCCCTCCGCCACCCCCGGCCAGCCGTGGGCCGCGGAGCGCGCGCTGGTGGTGGCCCAGATCAACGCCGCGCGGGCGGAGCTCGGCCTCGACCCGCTCGCCTACGACAGGACGCTCGAGCGGGTTGGGGATGCCCACTGCATGGTCCTGCTCGAGGAGGGCGGCGACGGGCACTTTTCGCGCAGCGGGGTGGCCCCCTACCTGCGCTACCTGCTGGCCGGGGGCCGGGGGTTCCACCGGGAGAACATCGCCAGCTACTCGAGCACGGCGCCGGTCGACGGCACCCAGCTCGGAAAGGTCCTCCGCCGCAGCGTGAGCGAGATGCTGGACGAGGTTCCACCCCAGGACGGTCACCGCCGCTCCCTCCTGGACCCCTGGGTGACGCACATCGGGGTGGGGCTCGCGACGCAGGGGGGCGAGGTGCGCATGGCCCACGAGCTGGCCACTGAGGTGACGGAAGGGTGGTCGGGACCGCCCGCCGTCGCGATGCCGCGTACCGCGGTGGCGCTGGAAGGCCGCCTGGCGAGGCCCTGGCGACCCGCGGCGCTGGAGGTGCTCTGGGAAGAGCTCCCGCATCCCCTCACCGACGGGGAGGCGCGTGCCATCCGCTCGTACGGCTACCCGCCGCGGCGGGCGATGTTCAACGCGAACCAGCCCACCAACGAGCCCGGAGCACAGGCACGTCTCGTGCTGTTCACGGCGGATAGGTTCGGAAGCTTCTCCTTTCGCTGGCCCACCGGCCCGCACGAGGGCGTCGAGATCGTTCTGCTGTGGGCCCGCTACGACAACAACCGCGAGTTGGTCCCCGTGGCCGCCTCTGCTACGGTTGTGACCGGGACGGCCGGGCTGCCCCCCGAGCTCGAGTGCTGGCGGACCCTGAGGCCCGGTCCCAACCCCCCGTGACGAGGAAGCCGTGAGCCGACCGATCTACATGGACCACAACGCCACCACTCCGGTGGACCCGCGGGTGGTGGAGGCGATGCTGCCGTGCATGACGGTGCACTTCGGCAACGCCGCCTCGCGCACCCACGCCTTCGGGTGGGCGGCGGCGAAGCTGGCCGAGCAGGCCCGCGAGCGCCTCGCGACCGGCATCGGTGCCCAGCCGGAGGAGATCGTCTTCACCTCCGGGGCCACCGAGTCCAACAACATCGCCATCAAAGGCGTCGCCTGGGCGCTGGAGGGACGCGGCGACCACATCGTCACCTGCGCCACCGAGCACAAGGCGGTGCTCGACCCATGCCAGGCCCTGGCGCGCCGAGGGGCAAGCGTCACGGTGCTGCGGGTGGAACCCTCCGGCCGGCTCGATCCGGCCCGGTTGGCCGCGGCGCTCACGCCGCGCACCGTGCTCGTCTCCGTCATGCTCGCCAACAACGAGACCGGCACACTGCAACCCATCGCAGAGATCGCGGCCGCCTGCCGCGAGCATGGCGTGCTCCTGCACTGCGACGCCACCCAGGCGGTCGGCAAGATCCCCGTAGACGTCAACGCCCTCGGCGTGGACCTGCTCTCCTTCTCCGCCCACAAGCTCTACGGCCCCAAGGGTGTGGGCGCGCTCTACGTGCGGCGGCGCAAGCCCGCCCTGCGCCTCGTCCCGTTGCTCGACGGCGGGGGGCACGAGCAGGGCATCCGATCGGGCACGCTCAACGTCCCGGGGGTCGTCGGGTTCGCCCGCGCCCTCGAGCTGTGCCTGGCCGACCTGCCGCAGGAGGGCGCGCGCGTGACCGCCCTGCGCGACCGGCTGCAGGAGGCGATCTCCTCGCGCCTTGCCTCGGTCACCGCCAACGGGCAGCCGGGTGAACGCCTACCCAACACGGCGAACCTCTCCTTCGCGGGCGTGGATGGCGCGGCGCTCCTGGTTGGCCTCAACGAGGTCGCCGTCGCATCGGGCTCCGCCTGCACCTCGGCCGACCCCCGGCCCTCGCACGTCCTGCTCGCCCTCGGCCGCTCCAAGGAGCTCGCCAACGCTTCGATCCGGTTCTCGCTCGGGCGGGGTACCACATCGAAGGAGGTCGAGACCGTCGCCGACGCGGTGGTCCGCGAGGTGACCCGCCTGCGCCGGCAGGCGCGCGGAGGAGCGCCCCGGGAGTAGAATCCGGTTCGGCCCGGTCGCGGGCCGCCGGAGGTGGTTTCGGCCGACCGACCGGAGGTCTTCACATCTGCCCTGGAGCGCGTGCGCCGCAAGCTCCCCCCCGGCGAGCGCCGCACGCGGTGGGAGGGGTATGTCCGGCCGCTCGAGCCCTTCCTCTTGCGGCGCTCGCAGCCGGTGCGACACCTCTCGTTGCCGTGGTCCCAGCCGAGCGCGACGCCGAGGAGCTGATCGCCGGCCTTGAGCTCCTCGCCCCCGGCGTGGCCGCCGCCGCCCTGCCCGCCGAGGCCGTGGAGGCCTACCTCGGCCGCACGCCGCCGCTGGGCGCCACCGCTGCCGCGGCCACCGCCCTCCTCGGCCTGGCGACCGGCGCCGTCCACGTCCTCGTGGTTCCGGCCCGGTTGCTCCCATACCCGCTGCCGGAGCCGGCGGCGCTGGCGCGCCGCTGCCCCACCCTGAAGCCCGGGCAACGCCTCGACCCCCACGGCTTCGCCGGCGCCCTTGCCGACGCCGGCTACCGGCGCGTGGAGGTCGTGGAGGAGGCCGGGGACTTCGCGGTCCGTGGTCAGGTCCTCGACCTTGGGACGCCCGAACGCTTCATCCGCATCGTGCTGGACGTGGACCGTGTCGAGGCCCTGCACACCTTCGACCCCGCCAGCCAGCGCTCCGGCGAGACACTCGCGGAGGCCCCGGTGCCGCCGCTGCGTCTGTTCCCGACCGACGAGGAGGGGCGCCAAGCCCTCTCCGGCTGGCTCGGGCACGAGGGGTGCGGCGCCGCCGCAGCCGCCGCCCTCGCCGGAACGGACCCGGCGCTCTGGGAGGGTTTTCTCGGTCACGCTCAGGGCCACCTCCACGCCTGGGAGCTCACGCGGCACATCGTGGTATGCGAGCGGGAGGCCGTTCACGCCGAGGTCGAGCGTGTGTTTGCGGCCCTCCGGCGGGCCCGTGAGACGCTCGCCAGGGAGCAGATCGCGCTGCCCGAGCCTGGGGCCTGGCTGGCCGACCCGGAGCTTTGCCGGCAGGCCCTCGTGAGCGCCGAGCGCATCGAGGAGCTGGCCGTCGAGGACGGCACCGAGTGGGTGAGGCTCGCCACCCACCCGACCCCCAACCTGGCGACGCGGCCCCAGGCGCTTGTGGAGGAGCTGCGCGCCGGCCTAGCGGAGCGCCGGGCCCAGGTTCTGGTGGCGGCTTCGAGCGGTGAGGCGCAGCGCCTCGTTCATCTGCTCACCGAGGCCAAGCTGCCAGTACGGCAGGGATGGCCGCTCGAGGGCATCCTGGGCGTCGTGATGGGGAGGCTGGAGCGCGGTTTCGCCTTCCCCGAGGCCGACCTGGTGGTCTTCGGCCGCGCCGACCTGACCACCCTTCCCGCACCCTCCCGCCAGCGCCGCTCGCTCGCCCGGGTGCTCGCCGAGATGCGCGATCTTGCGGCGGGCGACTTCGTCGTGCACGCCGATCACGGCATCGGCCGGTTCGCCGGCTTCCGAACGCTTGCCCTCGACGGCGAGGAGCACGAGTGCGTCGAGCTGGAGTACGCCGGCGGGGGCAAGCTGCTCGTTCCCCTCGAGCGCGCCGACGTGCTGGAGAAGTACGCCTCCTCCGAGGGTGCGCCCCCGCGTCTCGACCGCCTCGGCGGCAGCACCTGGTCCCGCACCAAGGCCCGCGTCAAGCGTGCCCTCCGCGACATGGCGGAGGAGCTCCTGAAGCTGCAGGCGGAGCGCGAGCTGGCCGCCGGTTTTGCATTCTCCAAGGACTCCCCCTGGCAGCGCGAGTTCGAGGACGCGTTCGAGTACGAGCCGACGCCCGACCAGGCACAGGCCATCGGCGAATCGAAGCGCGACATGGAGTCGCCGCGCCCGATGGACCGCCTCCTCGTTGGGGACGTGGGCTACGGCAAGACCGAGGTCGCCATGCGCGCCGCCTTCAAGGCGGTCATGGACGGCAAGCAGGTGGCGGTGCTGGCGCCCACCACCATTCTGGCCGAGCAGCACTTCAGGACCTTCTCCCGACGGTTCGCGGGCTTCCCGGTGGAGATCCGCTGGCTCTCGCGTTTCGTGCCGCCCGCCGAGCAGAAGAAGGTCGTGGCCGGCATTGCCCAGGGCACCGTGGATATTGTCATCGGCACGCACCGCCTGCTCGCCAGGGACGTCGGCTTCCGCGACCTGGGGCTGCTCGTCGTGGACGAGGAACAGCGCTTCGGCGTGGCGCAGAAGGAGAGGCTGAAGGCGTTGCGCACCAGCGTGGACGTGATCGCGATGTCGGCCACGCCGATCCCGCGCACCCTCAACCTGGGCCTGCTGGGTCTGCGCGACGTCTCGATCATCGAGACGCCGCCGCGCGACCGCCTCGCGGTGCAAACACACGTGCTGCCCTTCCGGAAGGAGGTGCTGCGGGAGGCCATCCTCACCGAGCTCTCCCGCGGCGGGCAGGTGTTCTTCGTCCACAACCGCGTGGCCTCGATCACCGCCATGGCCGCCCTGGTGCGCGAGATGGTGCCGGAGGCCCGTGTCGTGGTGGCGCACGGACAGTTGGACGAGCGCGCGCTCGAACGGGCGATGGACACGTTCCTGGAGGGGAAGGCCGACGTCCTGGTGGCCACTGCGATCATCGAGAACGGCCTCGACATCCCCAACGCCAACACCCTGGTGGTCAACCGCGCCGACCGTTTCGGCCTGGCCCAGCTCTACCAGTTGCGCGGGAGGGTCGGCCGCTCGGACCGGCTGGCGTTCGCGTACCTGCTGGTGCCACCCGAGCGCTCACTCTCGCGGGAAGCGAGGGCCCGCCTGGCCGCCATCCTTGAGTTCGCCGACCTGGGCGCGGGCTTCCGGATCGCAGCCCGCGACCTCGAGATCCGCGGTGCCGGCAACCTCCTGGGCGCCGAGCAGCACGGCCACCTGCGTGCGGTCGGCTACGAGACCTACTGTCACCTCCTGGAGGAGGCGGTTCGCGAGCTGCGCGGCGAGGCGGCGGCACCGCCGCCAACCACGGTGGAGCTGCGGCTCGGCCTCGACCTGCGCCTCCCCGAGAGCTACATCGGCGAGGAGACGCTCCGCTTGGCCGTCTACCGCCGCATCGCCGCCGCCCGCGTCGAGGAGGAGTTTGTCGCCCTGCGGCAGGAGTTCGTGGACCGCTTCGGTCCCACCCCCGAGCAGCTCGAGCACCTGCTGCTCCACCAGCGGATTCGCCGCCTTGCCGAGACGGCGGGCGTGACGCGCGTGCGCCGGACCGCCGCCGGGTACGAGCTTGCCTTCGACCCGGACCACTCCGGGGCACATCCCACCGCGATGGCGCTGCTCGCCGCGCCGGGTGCCGCCTTCACCCCCGCGCAGGTCCTGCGCCTGCCCCTGGCGGAGTCGGACGCCGGCGCGAACGCCCAGGCCCTCCTGGCCGTCCTGAGGGACGCAGCGGAATAGCCCGGATTATTCATGATGGGTCGTAGCGAGAGCGCGCAGGTGGCTGTCATGGTGGGCGAGCTTCCGTCGCGGGGGGCGCGTCGCCGCTTCACCCACCGCCGGCGCCTTGGCCCCCCGGTCCCCCACGCTCGCGCGGCGGAGCCCTGCTCGCTCCGGGGCGAGGAGGGGAGCCGACCTCGTGCAGTACGGCGGCACCCTCCGAGTCCCGAGTACGCCCGTTAGGGCGGCCAGATCCGCGCTCGCAGTAGATACCTTCGTGAATAGTCCGGGCTAGACAAGCGCGGGTTCGGCGTCGGCGAGGGCGGCGCGCAGCTCGCAGGCGAGCGAGATCATGTCGAAAGGCTTCTGCAGGAAGCGCACCTCGCGGGTGTCGACGCCGAGGCGCTGCACCTCGTCCTCGGTGTACCCGGACATCAGGACGACGACCAGGTGCGGCCACCGGTCAAGCGGGCCGCGTGCCAGCTCGGCCCCCGAGGCGCCGGGGAGCACCAGGTCGGAGAGCAGCAGGTCGAACGCGGGGTGGCTGGGCAACACCCCGGCCTCCTCGGCGCTCCCAACCGCCACGACCCGGTAGCCGAGCACATCGAGGATCTCGGCGAGCGCATCCCGCGTGCCTTTCTCGTCCTCGACGAGCAGCACGCGCTCCCCCTGGGCCTCCGTCCAATCCTGCGGTTCGCTGGCCGACGGCGGGGCCGGTACGAGCGTGCAGGCCGGCGCGGACGGCAGCTTGACGCGGAAGGTGCTGCCCGTTCCCACGCGGCTCTTCACCTCGATCCTGCCGAAGTGCTCCTGCACGATCCCCTGCACGACCGAGAGCCTCAGGCCGGTGCCCTGGGAAGGTCCCTTCGTTGTGAAGAACGGCTCGAACATGCGTTGGCGGACGGCCCTCGGAATGCCGTGCCCGGTGTCCTCGACCGCAAGGAAAACCCAGTTCTTCCCCTCCCGCCCGGTCCGGGTGATCAGTCGGCCGCCATCCGGCATCGCATCCGAGGCGTTGACGACCAGGTTCATCACGACTTGCTCGAGTTGCCCGCGGTTGGCCTCCACGGGCAGTGGCCCGCGGGCGAGCTCGAGCCGGAGGGCGATGTTCTCCCTCACGAGCCGCTCCAGCAGCCCGCTCGCACCGCGCACCACATCGTTGAAATCCAGCGGCTCGGTCCTGGCCGTCTCGCGCCGCGAGAACAGCAACAGCTGCCGGGTCAGCGAGGTGCCGCGCCTGATCTGCTCGGTAAGCTCCGCGATCGTCTGGACCACGCGGCCGTGGTCGCCGTAGTGGGCCTCGAGGAGCTGCGCATGGCTCAGCATGGCCTGGAGCAGGTTGTTGAAGTCGTGGGCGACGCCGCCGGCGAGCCGGCCCACCGCCTCGATCTTCTGCACCTGGGCGACCTGCTCGGCCACCCGCTTACGCTCGGAGATGTCGGCGGTGACCCCGACGAGCCCGAGAGGAAGCCCGTCGTCGTCGTGCACAACGGTCGTCGACAGGAAGACCGGAAACGCGCTTCCGTCCCGGCGACGGTGCGTAACCTCTCCACGCCACCCGCCGGCCAGCGCCGCCGGCCGGATCTCTGCGAACGACGGCCCCGGGCCGCCCTCGGCGCCGAGCATGTCCACTGGCCTGCCCACGACATCGCTCTCCCGGTAGCCGTACGTTTCGAGGAAGGCCTGGTTGACGAAGAGGATCCTGTCGTCCCTGTCGGTGACGTACACAGACTCGGTGACGCTCTTCACGGCCTGCGCCAGCAGCTTGATCTGTGCGAGCGCCCGCCTGCGTTCGGCGAGGAGCACCGCGAGCCGGTCGGAGCCTGCGGCCGACACCTTTCCGGCGCGCACTCGCTTCCCCGCTCGGGAGACGGGCGCACGACGGATGCGCCGAATCGGGGAACGCTCACCGCTCATCGCCTCTCCACCTGGACGACCTCCACCCCGGCCGCATTGAGAACCAACCTGCCGCGGCGGGGGATCTCCTCCTCCGGACACGGCGCTCGCCAACGGTTGCTTCCCAGAGCCGAGGGTCGGCTCCTCTCTTGACCCTCACACGAAGGTTTAACAGCGCCAAAGGCGGGACCGCAACGACGCGTCAATCATTGAGATGAGTCTCGATTGATTTGGAGGAAGCTCGCGCGCTCCCAGTCGGACGACATCACCCCTCAACGAGGGCTGTCCGGATCTCGCGGGCCAGCGTCCTCATGTCGAAGGGCTTCTGGAGAAAACGGACGGTGCCGGCTCCCACGCCGCGCCGCACCGCCTCGTCCTCCGTGTACCCCGACATCAGGATGACCTTCAGCCGCGGCCAGCGATCGAGCAGGCGCCGCGCCAGATCCGCGCCCGAAACGTCCGGGAGCAGGAGGTCGGAGAGCAGGACGTCGAAGGCAGGCCGTGCCGGCAGGCCCTCCACCTCCCTGGCGCTGCCCACCGCCGTGACCTGGTAGCCCAGCATCGTGAGGAGGTCGAACAGGCCCTCGCGCGCCCCCTCCTCGTCCTCAACCACGATGATGTGTTCGCCCTTTCCACGGGGCACCTCCTGCGCTCGCGTTCGCGGGCGAACCGACGCAGCGACCTCACCTGATGTGTCCCTGGGCAGCTCGATCCGGAAGATGCTCCCCCCGCCCTCGCGGTCCGCCACCACGATCGTGCCGCAGTGTTGGGTGACGATCCCGTGGACTACCGAAAGGCCGAGCCCCGATCCCTTCTCCTCGCCCTTGGTGGTGAAGAAGGGTTCGAAGATCCTGTCGCGGATCTCCGCCGGAATGCCGTGGCCGGTATCCTCCACCGACACCCACACGCGGTCGCCCTCACTCGCCCCGCAGCGGACCACCATGTGACCACCCTCCGACATGGCGTCTGCCGCGTTGACCACGAGGTTCATCAGGACCTGGTCCAGCTGCCCCCGGTCCGCCACCACCGGCAGGGGCTCGTCGGCGAGCTCGACGGTGAAGATGATGTTCTCCCGGACTAGCCGCCGGAGGAGTTGCGTCGCGCCGCCCACGGCCTCCGTGAGGTCGAGTCTCTCGGGCTTTGCCGTCTCGCGCCGCGAGAAGAGTAGGAGCTGCCGTGAGAGCGCGGCGCCCCGCCGGATGTGCTGCTCCAGCTCGTCCACGGTGCCGTTCACGCGCTCGGGATCACCGGACCTGGCGCGGATGAGCTGGGTCTGGGTGAGCATCGCCTGGAGCAGGTTGTTGAAGTCATGAGCGACGCCCCCGGCCAGGCGGCCGACCGCCTCGATCCGCTGCGCCTGACGGAGCCGCTCCTCGATCGCGGCCTCCTGGGTCACGTCCCGCTTCACGGCGACGAAGTGCTCGATCCTCCCGAGGGGATCACGCACGGGCGAGATCGTCGCGTCCTCCTCGAACAGCGTGCCGTCTCGGCGCCGGTTGACCAGGCGCCCGGACCACACCTCACCCCCCTTCAGCGTCTCCCACATCTCCCGGTAGAAGTCCGCGTCGTGCCGGCCACTCTTCAAGATTCTGGGGTTCTGCCCGATGACCTCGCTCGCGGTGTAGCCGGTGATCCTCTCGAAGGCGGGGTTGACGTACTCGAGCGTTCCCTGGAGGTCGGTGACGACGATGGCCTCTGCGGACTGCTGGACGGCGGCGGCGAGCCGCCTGCGTTCCTCGCTCTCGCGCTTGCGCTGGGTCACGTCCCGGGCCGTGCCGAGGACCCCCGTGACCCGGCCCTTCTCGACCAACTGGACGCCGCTGAACTCGCCGTCGAGCCATGAGCCGTCGCGCGCCTTGATGCGGACCTCGAACAGCCCGGATGCCTGCCCCTGGAGGAACTTCCCGAAGAGGTCAAACGCCAGGGGAAGATCGTCCGGATGCACGAGCCCCTTGAAAGGTTTCCCGATCCACTCCTCGCACGCCCAGCCGGTGATCCTCTCGAACGCGGGGTTGAGCGACATGAGCTCGCCGGTGGTCGAGACGGTGAAGACGACGTCCTGCATACTGTCGACGAGCCGGCGGTAGCGCTCCTCGCTTTCGCGTAACGCCTTTTCTACCCGGGTGCGGTCCGAGATGTCGCGGATGTTGCACTGGATGACCTTCTTGCCATTTACCAGGTAGGTATTGCTCACGAACTCCACGTCGATGATCCGACCGTTGCTCGCCTGCAGGGGCAGATTCTCGTAGCGGACGTATCCCTTTTCGAGGAGCTCGGCGAAACCCGCTTTGGTCGCGGTGATGTCCTTGAAGGGCCCGATGTCCCAGAGCTTGTGTCCGAGCAGCTCGTCCTTCGAGTACCCCAGTATCTCGGTCAGGAACGGGTTGGCGGCCGTGATCTTTCCGGAGTCGGCGTCGAGAATCAGGATCCCGTCCTTGGCGGACTCGAACAGTCGCCGGTAGCGGGTTTCCGAGACCTGGATCGCGGCCTGCGCACGTTTGCGCTCCGTGATGTCCTCGCCCGAGAAGAGCACCCCCGTGATCCGGCCGGAGGCATCGCGGAGAACCGTGTTGTGGAAGGCGAGGACGCGCTCCTCGGCGCGTGCCGTCAGCACCGCGTTCTCGTGATACTCGATCGGCGCGACGTCGCCGGCGATGAGCTTGCGGAACAGGCCGCGGGTTTCCTCCAGGATACCCTCCGGCAGGCACAGGTCGAACCAGTTGCGACGGAGGAGCTCGTCCTCCCGGTACCCGAGGATCTCGCACCCCTTCCCGTTGATCAGCTCGATGCGGCCCTCGATGTCCAGGACAACCAGCATGACCCCCGCCACGTCCAGGTACCGCTGGGCCTGGTTGCGCTCCCGCTCCAGCTCCTCCTCGGCGCGCCTGCGCCGCTGCTCGCCTTCCATGACCTGCAGCGCGAAACCGAGGTCCTGGGAAACCTCCTCCAGCAGGTCCACGATCTCCGGCACGAAGACGCCCGGTGCCTCGGCGTAGACCGAAAGCGCGCCTTTCGTCAGGCCATTCACCGTGATGGGGAAGGCTGCGCTCGAGCGGTAGCCCCGCCGCCCGGCCGCCTCCCGCCAGGGTGCGAGGGTAGCGTCCGCATCCCAGTCGTTGGCCACCACCACGCGCCCCTCACGGATGGCCGTGCCGGTGGGACCCCGTCCCATCGGGGAATCGTCGCAACGGATCTGGACCTGGTCGAGGTAACCGTCGTCGAAGCCCGCAACCGCAGCCGGCCGCACCTCACCGGTCTGGAAGTCGGCCAGACCGACCCAGGCCATGCGGAACTCCCCGTGCTCGACGGCGATCTGGCACGTCTGGGAGAGCAACCGTCCCTGGTCCCTCTCGCGCACTATCAACTGGTTGATCGCGGTGATGGCCCGCAGGAGGCGGTTGAGGGCTTCGATCCGCCTCCGGGCCGCCTCGCGCTCCGAGAGGTCGCGCACGATCGAGAGGAACGCCTTGCCGCGGTCGAACTCGGCCAGGCGGCTGCTGACCTCGACCGGGAAGGTGGCGCCGTCCTTGCGCCGGTGTACGGTCCTGAACATGTAGCCGGCCGGCTCGGCGGCCCTGGCCATCTGCTCAACGACGTTCCCGCGGGTGTCCTCCGCCCGCAGATCGCGAACGTTGCGCAACAGAAGCTCCGTGCGGTCGTACCCGTAAAGCGCTTCGGCCTTCCGGTTGGCGTCGAGGATCTGCCCGCCGGGCGCGATGAAGAGGATGGCGTCGTTGGCCTGGTCGAGCAGGAGGGCCAGTCGCGCCTGGCCGCGGGCGATCTCCGCTTCATATTTTGCCCGCCGCGCCCGCCACAGCCCGAAGCCAGTTCCTACAACAGCCAGGAGGAAACCACCCAGCGCGAGGGCGCCGCTCGTGATCTTGTTCCGGTAGACCGACAGGGCCTCGTTCTGATCGATCTTGGCGACCAGGACCCACGAGGTCCCGGCGATGCGGTGGGTTGCAGCGAAGATCGGAACGCCCCGATAGTCCACGTACTCGCCGAAGCCTTCGACGCCCTCGAGCGCCGCCCGGACGGCCAGGGGTGAAGCGTCCAAGGGCACTCGCAAGCCCAGGGGGCGGGCGCGCACATGCCGGAGGGGGCTCAGAAAGACGACCTCGTCGCCTTCCCGCTCGGCGAGGAGCACCTCGCCGCTTGCCGTGGGCGTCGGCTCCCGCGTCAGCAGGGGGTACAGCCACGCGGTGGGGTCGCCGGCCACCACCGCCATGCCGAGCCTCGCCGGACGCCCGCCCGCGCCGAACTGGCTGCCCGTGACCGGCGCGCCGAACAGCACCGACGGCGTGCCGGCATCCCGGGCGCAGAACTCGGCGAACGGTGTACCGGCGCCTGCGAGCCGCTCGGCCAGGGCGGTGCACACCTCGTCCCCGCCTGCGATGCTGCCGCTACTGGCAACCAGCGCACCCTGCGCATCGAGGATGAAGGCGGCGCGATGGCCGTGTGCCCGCCTGAAGCCGTCAACCACCTCCCGCACGTGACGGACGGCGGCGGCCCCCGGCGCGGACTGGGGACGGCTCGCCCCCTCCGAAAGCACGGTGACGACCGTCGGGAAACTCGCCACCGTGAAGGCATCGGCCGTCCCGCCCGCGACCCACATGCCGATCGCCGCGTTGCGGTCGTCGGCCATCGCGGAAAGGCGCGCATTCCAGGTCTCGAGCGTCTGCGCCTTCTCCGAGCGTGCATAGACCACGAAGAAGGCGAGGCCCACGACAAGCAGGCCGACGGCGATGACGATCACCACGGCGCCGGAGCCACCGCCGGACCTGACGCCGCGGCGCCCCTCCCGCGTCTGGTGCTGCGCTGTCATCGCGGTCGCTCCCACTGCCATGCCTCCAACCCTCGTCGGCGGCCTGCCGTCGGGAACAGGGGTGTAGAGGTTCGGGTCCGCAGGCAACCTCAGGGCCAAGGCGCCCCTGGATGTCCCGACGCGCTCACTCGCCTCGAAGCCCTGCCACCCAATGTAGCAGCCTGGTCGTCCGTCTGTAAACGATCGCATCCCGTGATCCCGGGAGCGCCACACCCGAATCGGCCCCACACGCTCGGATGGCGTTCCGTCGCGTCCGACACGATCCGGACAGTGATCCCGCGCCGCGCTCGCGGGAGTATCCTTGCCGGGTCGCCGTGCCGCCTCGCTGAGGGGGCTGCGCCGCGAGAGCTGCTTTTGGGGGGTGAGGGATGGGCTCTGTCTCGGGCGTGCCGAAGCCCGCCAGGATTGGCGACGGGCTGAGGCGTCTCCCGCCAGATGAGACCGTGGGCGCGGCTTCCGCGACTCTCAAGCCCCTGACCGGCCGCGTCGAGTCGCGCTTCTCCTTTCCGAGCGGGGCTCACCCCGACGTGCTCTTCACCATCGAGGCCGACAGCGAGGTCTCGGTGTTCGTCTTCAACACCATTGCCGACCGCGACCCGGACCTCGTCCTCCTCCCGGCCGGGGCCGCGAGCCCGCTTCGGCGCACCGCCGAGGATTGCTGGCTGAAGGTGCGGCACGAAGCGGCCGTGCGGGCTACCGGGGGCGCGACGCTCGCGGGTCTCGGCTTTCGCTTCGAGGCCGAGGCCCCCTTGATCTTCAACGACTACCGCCGGCACGACCGCTCGGAGACGGTGGTGCACGCCGTTGCCACCGATCTGAAGCGCCCGCGCTTCGCGCAGCGCCTCGCCGACGTGCGCGCGCTGCGTCCAAACGAGGCGCTCTCCTTCCAGGCCTCGGGGAAGCTGTGCACGACCGTCGAGGTGGGGTGGTCCGACGTGTTGGCGAGCGGGCTGGGCGCCCTCGCTGGCATCGTGGGCGCCCTCGGCCCGCTATCGGTCGAGGTCAGCGCCGCGGCCACGGTGGAGGCGGCCGTCACCGTGGCGGACGACTTCTTGATCGTCTTCGCGCGGGACCACGAAGGCACCACCAGGGTTGTGGTCGCCAAGGCCGTCTCACGGCGTCTGGCGTGCGATGGCGGGGTGTCCATGACGGTGGAGCTCTCGGACCCCCAGCAGCTCCAGCAGGCACTCGAGGACGCCACAGCCGGTCTTCTCGGCCAGGAGTATGCGACGGTGAGGAGGGTGGTGGACGCCGCCGCGCTCTCCGACCTCACCGATCGCGAGAGAGCCGCAGCCGAGGAGCTCGCGCGGCGTCTGGGGCTCGGCGATCTTGTGAACGAATTCACAATCTTACGAGAAAAGCTGCTCCAGCTCGAGGGTGTGCTCGCCGAGGCGGTGGCCGAACTCGCCACGGCGAAGCTCACGGCCGGTTTCGCGTACGAGTACGACCGCATCGCGCAGGGCTCGACCCTCCTGCAGGCGGTGCTGGAGCCGGAGGCGCTGGCCGCCCACCACCGCACCCTGTGCGGCGGGGAGCTCGGGCCGGTAATCGCCGCGCTCCGCAACGGGTGTCCCGGCCTCGTTCTCGAGCGTTACCTCCACCGCGAGTCGCTCGCGCGCACGCAGAGTTGGGGCTTCACCCTCGCCATCGGCCCGTGGATGGCAAGCGGCAAGCAGCGCCGCATCCTCTCGCGCGTCGTTCAGGAGGACTTGGCCGGACGGCCCAGGGTGAGCACCCTCGGGCTGGGCGCGTACGAGGGCCGCTGGCTCGGCGACGTGGCCGAGTGGGTCGTGGACTTCAACGCCGCCATGCCGGCTTTCGCCGCCGGCCCCGCCCCGCTAGTGAACGAGTTCAAGCTCGGCTTGCACCTGACGTGGAACTGGAAGGAAGCGAATCTCGCCGCCGACGAGCTGGACGCCTACCTCGACGCGGCCACGCTGTGGCGCGTGTTCGAACCCGCGGAGGCGGCGGAGATCCGGCAGCGCCTCGAGCCCGCCGTCGGGCGACCCGCCGGAGTGGCCGTCCAGCTACAGGTGGACGACGTGTCCCTGCGCTCCATCCTGCCCCTGGCCGCGACCGGCCGGGATGCCGACTTCGCGGCGGCCCTCGGGGCGGCGATGCCGTGGCGAGCGGGCAGCCCGGGGCGCGCCGAGCCCGAGCACCGCCGCGAGCTGTACGGAGCGCTCTGGGGGTACTTCCTCGACAACCCGGACGTGCCGGCGCGCACCCTGGTGGAGTACGCCCGGCGCTACCTCAGCTCCCGCCACGAGCCGGAGCTCGGCTTCCTTGAGGAGAGCTACTCAAAGCTCGTGCCCACGTGCACGTTCGTCGGGCTCGCCAAGCTCGCAAACCAGGGCACCGCCGCCGCCTGGAAGGACTTCCGCAGCGGCGCCGCGCTCCTGCACGAGGCGCTCTCCGCAGGCGAGCAGGAAGGTGACACCTTTAACAAGGCCTTTTCGTTGATGGTCAACCTGTGGGCGCAGAGCCACCACGTGCGGGCGCTGGGTGCCTACCTGCTGGAGCTCGCCACGGCCGCGCGGATCGCGCACTGCGTCGCGCGCACCCTGACGGTCACCTACCGCGAGGGGGACGGCGAGCGAGCGCTCGTGGTCGCTGCGCCCGCGACCTGAGCGTCGCCTTCGCCATCGTCGGGACAGTCAGTAGCTGAGCTTGCCGAGCTTCACCTTGCCCCTGAACACCCAGTAGACCACCGCCGTGTAGGCCGCCACGAACGGCATACCGAGGAACGCGATGTTGCGCATGATGCGCAGCGTCTTCTCCGAGGAGGCGGCGGTGTAGATCGTCAGGCTCCAGTCGGGGTCGAGCGTGGAGACGATCAGGTTGGGGAACAGCGCCACGCCGAAGAGGAACATCAACGCGGCAATGGTGCAGGACGAGGAGACGAACGCGTACAGCGGCCTGCGCTGGAAGATCGCGCGCGGGATGTTGGCCACCGCGAGCACGTTGAGCACGACCACGACCCACGCCCAGGGCATCACCTCGAAGTTTTGGACCGCACGCGGCATGGTCGCCAGGGTATAGATCGTCGTGAGCATGTACATGACCAGGAAGAGCCCGAAGGTGCGCCACATCCAGCCGCGCACACGCTGCTGCAGCTCTCCCTCGCTCTTGAGGTAGAGGTAGATCGACCCGTGCATGGCAAACAAGGCGACCGCAAGGAGACCGACCAACGCCGGGTAGGGGCCGATCAGGCTCGCGAACGTGCCGGCGAACTCCTTGTCCTGTCCGATTGGAACGCCGCGCATGGAGCTGCCGACCGCGACGCCGAACAGGAAGGTGGCGAGGGCGCTCGCGGCGCTGAAGGAAACGTCCCAGAACTGCCGCCAAGTCGGGTGTTCCTGCTTGCTCCGAAACTCGATGGAGACGGCGCGGAAGATGAGGCAGAAGAGAAGCACCATGAAGGGAACGTAAAAGGTGGAGAACGCGGTTGCATAAGCATGGGGGAAGGCCGCGAAGAGGGCGCCGCCGAAGGTCACGAGCCACACCTCGTTGCCGTCCCACAGCGGGCCGATGGAGTTGAGCAGGATGCGGCGCTCCTCGTCCCGTTTGACGGCTAGGTGCAGGATGCCCACGCCGAGGTCGAAGCCGTCCAGGATCGCGTAGCCGGTGAGCAGCACCCCGAGCAGCACGAACCAGAGCACGTGCAGGTCCACGGCCTTACACCTCCTTCCGGTCGGCTTCGGAGGAATCTGCCCCGGTCATCGAGAACCCGCGGTGGGCCTGCAGCCGACCAGCCGCCTCGACCAGCCCCTCGGCCGTGGTCGCGCCGGGGATCGCAGCCGCCTCATCCGGGCCGTGCTTGATCTTGTCGTCCAGCACGTATACCCAGACCGCAAACAGGAGCGCGTAGATGAGGGCAAACATGACGATGGAGCCGAGCACGGCGCCGGCCTTGACCGCCTTGGACAGCGCGTCGGTCGTGCGCAAGAGGCCGTACACCACCCACGGTTGGCGCCCGACCTCGGCCCCGACCCACCCGAGCTGGTTGGCGGCGACCGGCCCCGCCACCGCGAAGACGAACACCCAAAGCAGCCAGCGCTTTTCGAAGAGGCTGCCGCGCCAGCGCAGGCAGAGGGCGACCAACGCCAGCGTGCCCAAGGCAAAGCCCAGCCCAACCATGGCGTGGTACGCGTAGAACGGGATCGCCACCGGTGGCCAGTCCTGGCGCGGGAACTGGTCGAGGCCTCGGACGGGTTTGTTGAGATCACCGTACACCAAGAGCGAGAGAAGCCGCGGGATGGCAACTTCCCCTCTCACACGCTCCTGCGAGCTGTCGGGAAAACCAACCAGGCTCAGGCGCGTGCCGCCGGGCTCGGTCCGGTACAGCCCTTCGAAGGCGGCGAGTTTGGCCGGCTGCGTCGTGGCGAGCGTGCGAGCCTGCGAGTCTCCGGAGACGATCTCGGCGAGCGAGACCGCCGCTCCGAAAAGCAGGGCGATCGTGAAGCTGCGCCGGGCGATCTCGATGTGCCTCCTCTTGAGGAGGTAGAACGCCGACACGCTCATCACGAAAAACGCACTCAGGATGAATGCGCCGAGGAGGACGTGAACGAGCCTCTCCACGCTCGAGGGGTTGAAGACCATGGCCCAGAAGTCGGTGACCTCCGCGCGGACGTTCATCCCCTTGCCGACGATGTGGAAGCCGGCCGGGGTCTGCTGCCACGAGTTGGCAACCACGATCCAGATCGCCGAGAACATGGACCCCAGGGAGACCATGACGGTGGCGAGGAAGTGCGTCCCTGGTGACACCTTGTCCCAGCCGAACACGAGCACCGCCAGGAAGCCGGACTCGAGGAAGAAGGCGAAGATCCCCTCGGCCGCAAGGGCGGAACCGAACACGTCGCCCACGAAGCGCGAGTAGGTCGCCCAGTTGGTGCCGAACTCGAACTCCATCACGATCCCGGTGGCGACGCCCATCGCGAAGTTGACCGCGAAGATCCGCGTCCAGAAACGCGCCATCGCCTCGTAGAGCGGGTCGCGGCTCCTGAGGTACATCCCCTCCATGAACACCATCAACACACCGAGCCCGATGGTGAGCGGCGGGAAAAGGTAGTGAAACATGATGGTGAGGGCGAACTGCAAGCGCGACAGGATGACGACAGAGATGCCCATTCCCGCCTCCGACCGCCGAGGGTATGCAGGTCGCGGCGGGTGAGTCAAGGTCCAACCCGGAGTCGCTCGAGGCGCCGATGCCGCCGTGCCCCGTCGCGACGGGGGGTGCCCTCGTGCGGTAGAATTGCTTTTTTGGACGGGAGTGACGCATGAGCAACGTGAACGTCAAGAAGGGCACCATCGCAATCCTCACCGGTGGTGGCGACGTCCCGGGGCTGAACCCCGCGATCCGCGCCCTCACCGTTCGCGCCCTCCGCGAGGGTTACCAGGTGCTGGGAATCCGGCGTGGCTGGGCGGGTCTCATCGAGCTCGAGCGTGACCACGCCAAGCCGATGGGCGAGCAGGTGATCGAGCTCAGCGAGGAGATCGTCAACAAGATCGGCCGCACCGGCGGAACGTTCCTTCACACCTCGCGCACGCGGCCTTCGCACGTGCCGAAGAGCGTTGTGCCGCTGCACCTGCGCGAGAAGTACGCGGCCGAAACCAACGACCTCACCCCGGAGGTCCTCGCCAACATCGGGTGGCTGGGCATCGACACGCTGATCCCGATCGGAGGGGACGACACGCTCTCCTACGGCGTGCGGCTGCACAAAGAGGGGGTGAAGGTCATCGCCATCCCCAAGACGATGGACAACGACGTGCCGGGGACCGACTACTGCATCGGCTTCTCCACCTGCGTCACCCGCACGATCGAGATGACTCACGCCCTGCGCACCTCGGCGGGCAGCCACGAGCGTTTCCTCGTCATCGAGGTGTTCGGCCGCTACGCCGGCTTCACCGCGCTGCTGCCCACCATGGCCGGCGCGGCCAACCGCTGCGTCATCCCCGAGCACGTCTTCGAAGTCGAACAGCTGTGCGAGCTGCTCACCGCAGACCGCTTCTCCAACCCCAGCAAGTACAGCGTCGTGCTGGTCTCCGAGGGCGCCACCTTCAAGGGCATGAACGAGATGGTCTACGAGGGCCAGGAGGCGGACGCCTTCGGCCACAAGAAGCTGGGCGGCATCGGCGAAATTGTCTCCAAAGCGCTCAAGGAGACGTCCGCCAAGTTCAACAACGGCCAGCGCATCAACGTCATCAACCAGCGCCTCGGCTACCTCGTGCGCTGCGGTGACCCCGACGCGGTGGACTCGATCGTGCCGATGGCGTTCGGCAACCTGGCGATGGACCTCGTGCTCGACGGGGTCTCGGGCCGCCTCGTCAACGTGCGCAACGGCCGCTACGACAACGTGCCCATCGAGGTGGTGAGCAGCCGCAAGAAGGTCGTGGACATGCGCAAGTTCTACAACACCGAACGCCTGCGCCCGATCTACGAGCGCTTCGAGACCAAGCCGCTCTTCATCATGACCAGCGATTACTGACCGCGAGTCGCCCCCTGGCGATTCGCGGTCACCCTGAGTTCCGCCAAAGGCGGGACGAAGGGTCCCCACGCGCCTGAGACTGGACGAACGATGCTGCACGGGCAGCCGCGACCAACGACCGCCACATGAAATGTAGCGGCTGGCCGCTGGCCGGCCGGACAAACGCCCCCGGGCGCCAACGGCTCGGGGAGATCCTTCGCCTCCGCTGCGCTCCGGCTCAGGATGACCTCGCCTGCAGCGGGGTCAGGTGCCGTACAGGCGGTCGCCGAAGTCGCCCAGGCCCGGTAGGATGTACTTGCGGTCGTTCAGGCAGCGGTCGAGAGCCGCAGTGTAGATCTCCGCGTCGGGCGCGGTCTCGGCCAGGCGCGCCACTCCCTCGGGGGCGGCCACGATGCACAGAAACCTCACCCGGCGGGCACCGCGGTCGCGCAACCCCTCGACCGCCATCGCTGCCGAGCCGCCGGTGGCGAGCATCGGGTCGAGCAGGAACACGAACGCGTTCGAGAGATCCTCGGGAACCTCCTCGTAGTAGCGCCGGGCCACCGCGGTGGTCTCCTCGCGCTCCAGGCCGAAGTAGCCCACTTGGGCGGAAGGCACCAGGTCCAGGAACGCGCCCAGCATCCCCAGGCCGGCCCGCAGCACCGGCACCGCCACAACACGTGCGAAGAGCCTGCGCGCGGAGGCGGCCTCGAGCGGGGTCTCGACGGTCCCCTCCACGGTCGGGAGGTCGCGGGTCGCCTCGGCCACGAGAACCAAGCTCGCGCGGTGCGTCAGGATGCGGAAGTCGTCGCACGGTGTGGTGCGGTCGCGCAGGCGAGCCATCGTTTCGGCCAGCAGCGGGTGCTCCACGACGTGCAGGGCCATCGGCCGCGAACGATACCACGCCGGCGCGGTTCGCCGCCTCGCGGGCCTCTCATTCCGGCCTGGTTATGCGGTAATATCCGCCTGGAGGCGTCTGGGATGAAACAGCGGCATCGGATGGATCAGCAAGCTGATGGACAGGCGGGGGAACGCCGCGTTCTCGGCATCGACCCGGTGTGCGGTATGAAGGTCTTCGAGAAGCCCGGTGTGATCTCCCGCGAGCACGGGGGGACCAGCTACTACTTCTGCAACCCTTCCTGTGCGACGAGGTTCGATGCGGGCCCGGAGCGGTTCACCTCCGCCCCTCCACGACCCCGATGATGCCCGTGACGCAGCGCCCGGTGCCGGCCGGAAGGCTCCTCGGCATCGACCCGGTGTGCGGGATGAAGGTCTTCGAGAAGCCTGACGCGATCCACAGGAAGTACAAGGGAACCACCTACTATTTCTGCAACCCCTCCTGCGCGGAGAAGTTCGAGGCGGATCCCGAAAAATTCATCAAGGCGCCCGGCAGCGAGCCCATGCATCGGCCCGCACCCGCCGCAGCAGCGCAAGCCAAGGACGTCTGGTACACCTGCCCGATGGACCCCCAGGTGCGCCAGAAGGGCCCCGGGCCCTGCCCGATCTGCGGCATGGCGCTCGAGCCCATGGAACCGACGGCGGAGGAGGGCGCCAACCCGGAGCTCGTGGACATGACCAGGCGTTTCTGGGTGAGCACCGCGCTGACCGTGCCGCTGCTCGCGCTCGCGATGGCGGAGATGATCCCCGCCCTCCGGCACGCGCTGGCCGGCCGGTGGGCCACCTGGGTACAGCTCGCTCTCGCCACACCCGTGGTGGCGTGGGGCGGCTGGCCCTTTTTCGTGCGCGGCTGGCGCTCGATCGTCACCCGGTCCCTCAACATGTTCACCCTCATCGCGATCGGCACCGGCACCGCCTACCTCTACAGTGTCGCCGCCACCCTCGCCCCCGGGGTCTTCCCCGAGTCGTTCAGGATGGCGGGCAGAGTCGCGATTTACTTCGAGGCGGCCGCGGTCATCACCGCCCTGGTGTTGCTGGGCCAGGTCCTGGAGCTTTCCGCCCGCGCACGCACCGGCAACGCGATCCGCGCCCTGCTGGGACTCGCACCCAAGACGGCGAGGCTCATCCTGCCCGGCGGCGCCGAACACGACGTGCCGCTCGAACATGTGAGGCCCGGCGACCGCCTGCGGGTGCGCCCGGGCGAGAAGGTCCCGGTGGACGGCGTCGTCGAGGAGGGCTCGAGCTCGGTGGACGAATCCATGCTCACCGGCGAGCCGATCCCGGTCGAGAAGACCTCGGGCAGCAAGGTCACCGGCGCCACCGTCAACGCCACCGGCGCCTTCGTGATGCGTGCCAAGTGCGTCGGCGCCGACACGATGCTCGCGCAGATCGTCAGGATGGTCTCGCAGGCGCAGCGCAGCCGCGCCCCGATCCAACGCCTCGCGGACAGGGTCGCGGCATTCTTTGTGCCCATCGTCGTGGGCATCGCGGCGGTCACGTTCATCGTCTGGGCGCTCCTCGGGCCCGCGCCGCGCCTGGCCCACGCCCTGGTCAACGCGGTGGCGGTGCTGATCATCGCCTGTCCGTGCGCCCTCGGCCTGGCAACCCCCATGTCCATCATGGTCGGCGTCGGGCGGGGAGCCACCTCAGGAGTGCTAATCAGGGACGCCGAGGCGCTCGAGGCGTTCGAGAAGGTGGATACCGTGGTGGTGGACAAGACCGGCACCCTCACCGAGGGAAGGCCGCGCCTCACCGCCGTCGCCCCGGTCAGCGGCATCACCGAGGACGAGCTTCTGAGTCTGGCCGCCTCGCTCGAGAAGGGCAGCGAGCACCCGCTCGCGTCCGCGATCGTTGAGGGCGCCGCCGCCAGGGGTGTCACGCTCGCGACCAGCTCGGAGTTCCGCTCGATTCCGGGCAAGGGCGTCGTCGGCAAGGTCGCGGGCCAGACCGCCGCGCTCGGTAACGAGGCTCTGCTCTCGGAGCTGCGCATCCCCGTGGGCTCGCTAGCGGCCCGCGCCGAGGGCCTGCGCGCCGAGGGACAGACCGTGGTGTTTGTGGCCGTGGCCGGCGGGGTGGCGGGCTTGCTGGCGGTCGCGGATACGGTCAAGGCAACGACACCCGCCGCGATCCGCGCCCTGCACGCGGAAGGCGTCCGAATCGTGATGCTCACGGGCGACAGCCGCACCGCCGCCCAGGCGGTCGCGAAGCAGCTCGGGATCGACGAGGTGGAGGCCGAGGTCTCACCCGGCCAGAAGGGGGCCGTGGTCAAGAGGCTGCAGGCGCAGGGGCGCACGGTGGCGATGGCCGGGGACGGGATCAACGACGCTCCGGCGCTCGCGCAGGCCGACGTGGGGGTCGCAATGGGCACCGGCACCGACGTCGCGATGGAGTCGGCCGGGGTGACCCTGGTCAAGGGCGATCTCATGGGCCTGGCGCGGGCGCGCAAGCTCTCCCGCGCCACCATGCGCAACATCAGGCAGAACCTGCTCTGGGCGTTCGGTTACAACTCGATCGGCGTTCCGATCGCCGCCGGCGTGCTCTACCCGTTCTTCGGCCTGCTGCTCTCCCCGATGATCGCCGCCGCCGCCATGAGCTTTTCTTCTGTTTCGGTGATTACCAACGCTCTGCGCCTTCGCAAGCTCCAGCTCTGATCGCCTCGCCGACGCGGCCTTCTTTCTCGCCCCTCGGGCGCGGATTGAATATCGACCCCCTACGACCTCGACCCGACAGAAACGTCATGCTCGCTGAGCCTGCACCCATCACAAGAGCGTGGGCAGGCTTGGCACAGCAGTATGATCGTTCGGAGAGGGGGATCTCGTGCTTCACATCTTCATCGACGCCGACGCCTGCCCCGTGAAGGACGAGGTCTATCGGGTCGCCGCACGCTACGACCTGAACGTCACGCTCGTGGCCGGGTCTTGGATGCGGACGCCCGACAGTCCGCGGATCGAGCTGAAGGTCGTCGGGGGAGGGATCGACGTCGCCGACGACTGGATCGTCGAGCACGTCGAGGCCTGCGACATCGTGGTCACAGCGGACATCCCTCTCGCCGCACGCTGCCTCGCCCGGGGGGCGGCCGTCCTGGGCTCCGGGGGCCAGGCATTCACCGCCGACAACATCGGCGCCGCCCTCGCCACGCGCGGCCTGCTCTCGGAACTGCGCGAGCTGGGCGAAGTGACCGGGGGCCCTTCGCCGTTCGAGAAGCGCGACCGCTCCTCATTCCTGCAGCGGCTCGACGAATCGGTGAACGTGATCCGCCGCCGCGCAGGTAACGGGCATCCGCCCTGACTCCGTGATTGGTGGCGCGCGGATCAACTCCGAGTTGCGGACCCCGCCACGCAAGGTGAAGGCGACGGTCGATCTCAAAGCGAGACAGGCAGAGCTTCGGCTCGACACGCTCCTCGCTCGCATGGACCCCGAGAGGGTCAAATGGCGACGACGCATCCGTGCTAGCTTTTCAGAAAGGAGATTTCACTATGCACATGGTCGTCTTTCGCTCATGGACTGCTTGCATCTTGGGGATCATCTCCACCGTTGCGGCGGCGCAAGGCGCTCCGGCGGCCAGCGTCGAGCCGGCCTGGTCCGTCGAGGGGCAGTGGGCCGACGCCTGCAACTGCCAGGCACCATGCCCGTGTTGGAAGCGCGAAGTCCCCACCGCCGGCGACTGCGGGGATCTGTTCTACTTCCATATCGAAAAGGGTCACTATGGCGAGCTGAAGCTCGACGGGTTGGACGTCGTGCAGGTCTTCAAGACCGCGGGCGGCAAGACCATGGCGCAGAGCCGCAAGGACAAGGACGTCGCGATCGCCAACACCTACATGAGCAAGGATCTGTAGCCGGCGGTGGCCGCCGCGCTTGACACGATCTTCCTGCGTCTGAGCCCGACCCAGCTGCCGTCGGCCAAGCTGCATGCGACGAAGAGGGTGAAGCTCGTGGCCACGATGGGGTCCGAGCGGGTGAAGGTCGAGATCCCCGGAGTCCTCACGGTCGACCTCAAGGCCACCAAGGACGCATCGGGAAAACCGCAGCGCTTCCCGTACTCGATGAAGGCGATCCCGTGGACGGTTGAGCCGGCCGTGCAGGCTGAGTCGGTGGTCTACAACTTCAAGGACGACGGCGTCTCGTGGCAGATCAAGCAGCGTCACGCCACCTTCGCACGGTTCGCCTACTCCTCGGACCAGGGGCCACTGCCGTGGGAGCCCGGATTCTGCCAGCCGCCGGCCGCGACTCCGGCGCTCAACAAGCGTAACGGATTAGAGACGCCCGAACCGCCGGAACGCGCCGCCAAGTGACCCACAACCGGAAGACCGAGCCACCGAAGGCGAGGGCGTCGCTCCAACAGGCAGGTCCGCGGTTGAGCGACTTCTGTCGCTTTGCAACGCGGGGACCTCAGCGTGCGCGTCGAGGCTGAAGGCCAAGGGGCGGAAGGTCGCGATGGCCGGGGACGGGATCAACGACGCCCCTGCCCTCGCTCAGGCCGACGTGGGTGTGGCCATGGGAACCGGCACCGACGTCGCGATGGAGTCCGCGGGGATCACGCTCGTCAAGGGCGACCTCATGGGGCTCGCCCGAGCGCGCAAGCTCTCCCGCGCCACCATGCGCAACATCAGGCAGAACCTGCTCTGGGCGTTCGGTTACAACTCGATCGGCGTTCCGATCGCCGCCGGCGTGCTCTACCCGTTCTTCGGCCTGCTGCTCTCCCCGATGATCGCCGCCGCCGCCATGAGCTTTTCTTCTGTTTCGGTGATTACCAACGCTCTGCGCCTTCGCAAGCTCCAGCTCTGATCGCCCTGCGGGCGGATCTCCCGCCTACCCCACAACGCCTTGGCGCCGGCGTGCGTTTTTCAGCCGGTGGTCAACTTTGCGTCACCCGATACCGTTCCCATCAGAACATCGGCGTTGGGACGCGGCCCCAACCGGTGCCGCTGCCGAGGTCCTTGAGGTCTACCAGCGCGAGGTTGTGAATGTCCACATCGGCGAAGAACAGCGGCGTACGCGCGGCATTGATCGCGAACAGGGACGCCCGCGCGGAAGCCGTTGCCGGTGTGTCGATGCGCAGGAAGATGAGCCGGCGAACGGCGCCGCCGGGAGGCGCCCCCACGGCCGCCGGTTCTGCCAGGTTGTGGTGCATCATCACGTGCCCACCTTGGAGGTGCCGGAACGGGTGGAAGATCCAGTCCGTGATCATCGCCAAAGTCTGGTGGTGCTCGTACAGTCTCCACTGCGGCCCGGTGTCCGCGATCATCCCCTGCATGATGTACTGCGTCGGGACGACGTAGACGAGGATGGCCCCCGGGGCGTCCGCGAGGCGGGACTTCACGTCCAGCAGTTCCAGCACGCTCCCCATCCGGTGATCGAGCATGGCCGCGTCACCGGGAAGGATGCTTACGGCAGAGACCCGCCCGTTGGACCACAGCGGCAGGTGGGCGACGGTATAACCGCGCAGGGCGAAGGCACCCCCGACCGCCGCGAAGAGGAGAAGCACAAAGCCGAGCAGCGGTCGAAGCCCTGGCGACTTCGGGAACGGCAGCCGGCGCACAGCCAGCTCCAGCCGCCGCAGGAAAAACATGCCTGTTCGTGCGATGTAGGCGCGGTACTGGTCGCCGAACTGACGCACCATCCGCCGCTCCTCGTCGCGCGCCAGGAGGTAGTAGATCCCGACCATGACCGCCCAGAGGACGATGGTGAGGAATCGCGGCCAGAGGATCGCCAGACCGAGCCCGGTCAGCCCGAGCGCCAGGTACTGCGGGTGCCGGATCCACGCGTAGAGTCCGCCGAGCGCCGGACCGCGGCGGAGGAGCTTGTGCGAGTACACCTGTCCGGCACAGACAAGGAAGACGACCGTGCCGCCAACGAAGAGCACCGAGCCCGCGACCCGGACGGCCTGGAGGAACAGCCCCGGCGGCAGGACCATGTGCGGCAGGAAAAACGCGGCGAGCCAGCGTGTTTCCGACCAGCGGGCGAGAAAGAGGAGTACGGGGTTGAACGCCGCGTAGAAGAACGCCGCGAACGGGCTGATCATGACCAGGACTTCCAATGCAATCACGAAGTAGAGCAGGACCAGCCCACCAAGGAGGCCACGAGCCTTCGGGATCGTGGGTTGCTCTTCCACCTTCGTGATGCTACCACCCGCGAAGGTGGCTGCTGGAGGAAACCGAGGCGGGCGACGGCATGGTCCGCCGAGAGAGCGCACCGGCGGGTGCGCGTTCCGATCGCGGTCGGCATGCTCTACCCGTTCTTCGGCCTGCTGCTCTCCCCGATGATCGCCGCAGCCATGAGCTTTTCTCCCGTCTCCGTGATCACCAACGCGCTCCGTCTGCGCAGGCTCAGCTTGTAGCGACGCGCTTCAGGGTCAACGGCGCGGCAGGTGACGGCGCACGGGCCACCCTGGGAGGGGCTTGGGCTCGGCGAACTCCGAGGTGTTGCCCGCGGTGTCGGTCGCCGTCGCGGTCACGTTCGGGCCGGTCAGGTAGCCTGACGCTTTGGTGAACGTGAATTTGCCAGAAGCATCGGCGACGGTGCCGCCTTCGAACACCCCGCCCTCGTCCTCGGAGTCCGAGAAGATCTCCACCTCGCACCCTGAGCAGGCCGTGCCTACGATGCTTGTGGCACCGACCATCGTGATCACCGGCGCCGTCAGCTCGCCGGCGCCGCCACTCGAATACGCGATGCCTTTGCCGGCGTTGCCGTGGATCGAATTTCGCCGGAGGGTGTTGCAACTGAGCGGGTCAAAGAGGATTCCCCCCGGGTTGTTTGCCACGACGTTGCTCTGCAGGACGTTGTGCATGCCCGCGAGGAAGACGCCAACGAAATTGTTGCCTAGCGCAATCTGGCCGGTGGAGTCCGTGCCGATGTAGTTGCCCGCGATGTAGTTGTAATCCGACGCCGACCCGATTCCGCTCCAGCTGTTACCGCTGATCACGTTCGCTTCGTCGGCTCTTTCACCGCCGAGATGGATCTGACTGCCACCCAGGCCGATACCACCATGTGCGTTGGGAACGGCCCGCCGGCCGGTGATGTCCGTACCGATGAAATTGCCGCGCGCCACATCGCCCGAATCAAGGCCGAGCCCGACGTCATTGTTGCCGCTGATGAGATTTCGCTCGTCGGGCCGCGTCCCCCCGATCCGGTTGAACGAGGTGCCCCCGGCGGTGTACACGAGCACCCCGCACCCGCCGTTTGGGATGGCCTTCGTGCCCGTTGTGTCAGTGCCGAGTCGGTTGCCGACGACCGCGTTGTAGCTGCTGCCCGGATCGGAGATGCAGACGCCTTCCATTCCGTTGCCGCTCGACAGATTGCCCTGCACCACATTGTTGAACGCGCCAATCTCCAGAGAGACACCGTGACCGTGGTTCCCCAGGGCGATCGTGCCGGTGACATCGGTCCCGACGTAGTTGCCAAGGATGAGGTTTGCGCTTCCCGAGTTCACCGTGATCCCATTGTTGCCGTTGGCGCTGACGATGTTCCTGTCGCGGGGATCGAGCCCTCCGATCCGGTTGCCGGAGGCGCCACCCGGGACGAACACGCCATTGCCGGTGTTTCCAAATGCCTTCGTGCCGCTCAGGTCGGTCCCGATGAAGTTGCCGACGACGATGTTGCTCGATGCGGTCCCGAAGCCGCCGTTGATATCAACTCCATCGCCGCCGTTGCCGCTGATGACGTTCCCCTGGCCCACCGGCCCCCGCCCCCGGCTCCTGTCCCCACCGATGACGTTATGGCTGCCGGTGATGCTGATGCCAGCGCCCGGAAACCGATAGATCTGCATTCCCATCACTGTGTTGCCGTCCGATGGAATGAACAGCCCCCATGCCGGCTCCGTGAGTCCGCTGCCGTCGAGGATGACCCCGGCGTCGCTGCCATCAATCGTGACATTCCCCGAATTCACGCCCAGCTTGCTGGCAGGCCGAATGGTCGCCGGATTGGATGGCGGGAAGACGGCCAGGTCGAAAGTGATGATTGTGCCGCTCGCGGCGTTCTCGAGGCACCAGCAGAGGGTGCCGGCGCCGCTATCGGCCACGGACGTGACGACGCAGGTGCTCCCGGCCTGCGGCGCACCGCTTGCCCGCGCGGTCTCGGTTCGAGCTTCCCCATGCCACACATGGCCGCCTCCCGCGGGGGATGGCGACGGGCGTGACCGGGCGATCGGCCGGTCCATCACCCAACCCGCGTCCAACCGAGCGGCTGCGCCCGCTGCGTAAGCGCCGGCTGTTTTCTCGACGATCACGAGTCCGCTCGTCCCGTCAGCCAGGTACGCTTTCTCATCGGCTACGGCCACTTGACGAGCGAAGCCCGGAACCTGGACGGCTCCAGCCAGGGTCGGCCGGTACGGGTCAGAGACGTCTGCGACGACCAGTCCCTTGTTAGCGTTTGCCACATACGCCAGGTTGCCAGCGACGGCCACCCCGTACGCCCCACCGACGATTCCAAGGGATCCCATTTCAATCGGGTGGGCCGGGTCCGAGACATCCACCACCCGCAGGCCGTACGGCCCGTCGGCCACGTAGGCCCTGGTGCCGGCCACTGCCACATCCTGCGACGAGTGAGACCCGATGTCATAGGCTCCCACCTTGAACGGGTTGTGGGGATCGGAGACATCCACGATCCGCACGCCGGCGGTTTGCGAGGCCACGTACGCCATCGTCCCGCTCACAGCCACGCCCATGGTTGGATTGGGTCCTCGCTCTGGCTCGTTCAACTGGAGGAACGCCAGCTGCACGGGATGGTGCGGATCGGCAAGGCTCACCAGTTCGAGGCCGGTCTCCGTGGTGATGTAGGCGATGCTCCCAACGAGATCCAGGAAGCCGCTCGCGAAGGGCACATAGAACGCCACGCTGATGGGGTGCGCGGGATCGGAGATGTCCACCACTTCCAGGGTGCCCTCGCGCTTGACCTGGGCCCCCGGTACAGGCCTCCCGGTCGCCAAACAGGCGTAGGTGCCGCTTACAGCCACGTCCCTGGCATAGGCCGGGAGGTCCACGGCGCCGACCTGCCTGGGCCGGGACGGGTCCGAGATGTCCACCACCCGAAGGCCAGAGTCACCCGCAGCCACGTAGGCGTACCTGCCAACCACCGCCACTCCGTCGCCGTAGCCCAGAGGGTGGTAGGAACCCACCTGGGGCAGGTCGGTGCCACCCGTCAGGCTCACCGCGCGCACGCCCCAGTTCCGATCGGCCACGTACGCGATGTTCCCCGCCAACGCCACGCTCCGCGCATGGCCGGCCGGCATGGCGGCACGCGCAGACTCCAGCGGGTGTGCAGGATCCGTCACATCGAGCACCCGCAGTCCCCCGAACGCGTCCGCCACGTACGCCGTCGTTCCCAAAACCGTCACTCCGAACGCCCATCCCGGCGTCTTGAATGCACCGACCTGAAATGGATGCGCCGGGTCGGCCACGTTCACGGTTTTCACGCCCTCCCACCCGTCGGCCATGTACGCAACGTTGCCTGCCACGGCCACGCCGTAGGCGTACCCCGTCGTGGCTAGCGACCCAACCTCGACCGGATGCCTGGGATCGGTCACGTCGGCGATCAGCAGGCCCGCCCCCGCGGCGGCGATAAAGGCGTGATGCCCCTGCACCGCCACCTTGAAGGCGTAGTTCATCGAATACGCCGAACCTACCTCAACCGGCTGCGAGGGTTTCGAGACATCGACCACGCGCAGCCCGTACGGTCCGTCGGCCAGGTAGACCGTGGTGCCCGCGACGGCCACTCCTCCCGAGTAGCCGCGTGAGTCCCATGCTCCGATTTCGGTCGGCGATGCGGCGTTCGAGATGTCCACCACCCGCAGCCCCGCACCGCCGGCGGCCACGTAGGCGAGTGTCCCGCTGATGGCGATGTCTTCGACGAAGTGCGGAAAAGGTTGGCTGACGCCCACTTCACGGAGATCCGCCGGGTTGGAGATGTCCAGGACCACCAGCCGCAAGCCGACCCCAACGTAGGCGTAGCTCCCCCGCACGGCCACCCCCGAGGTGGCCCCCCCTACCTGGCCGACGATTTTCCAACTCGAGCCCGCGCTCTGGGCTCGCGCGTTCGCTGCCAAAATCAAGAAATCCAGCAGGACGATCAGCAACACCGTGCCACCACCACGCGGACGCGCTTGTTTCATGGCGCACCCTCCAGCCTTGCCCCGAAATTACATGCAGAGTTGTCCAAATATTGTACCGCCGACCAGCCTCATCGTGCGTTCCTCGGCACAAGAAAGCCACTGACGCGGCGGCCAAAGAAGGTCGGCGTGCGGGGGTCAGCGGCCGACGGTGAGCGCCAGCAGGAGCTGGCCGAGGTAGTAGGCGGGGAGACCCCACGCGCGGCTGGCGAACCTCCTGGCGACGAAGCGGTCGCGGGCGACGGCCAAGTCGGAGAGGTAGAAGAGCACCCCACCCACGGCAAGAAACCAGGGACCCCGCCCCGCTGCGCTGACGGCCACCGCGCCCCACACCATCACGGTGATGACCGCGATGTAGGCAAGCACCGCATACCGGAGGCGCCCGAGGTAGGGCCACAGCCAGCGCGCAACCACGAGGCTTGCCAGCAGCACCGGCATCGCCCATCCGGGCGACCACGAGCGGAACGGAAGCAGTGCCGAGAACGACAGGATGTACGCGACGTGCCCGAAGAGGAAGCTCACGAGGCCGGCCTCGAAGGCGAGGCGGAACATCAGCAGGACGTCACCGAACAGGCACAGCAGGAGGGCGAGCAGAACCCAGGCGTCGTAGGGGTGTCCGGGTTGGAAGCGGAGCCAGGCCAGGAGCAGGAACGCGAACGACGCCACCGGCTTGGCCACGAGCACGGGGACCCGCCGGCCGCGAAGCTCGGCCGCCACGAGCACGGCGACGGCCACGGTCATCAGGGCGGCCAGGGAAACCGTGATGGTCATCGAGGCTCCCGGATCACGCAGCGGTCAGGTGGCGTCCGGCAGGCCTCCCGGGCGCGACGAGCGCATTGTTCTCGACCACCCGGCGGCCGCGCACCAGGACGTGCTTCACATCGAGCGTGGTCGTGCGGCCGGGGTAGCTTTCGTGGGTGTCCGCGAGGCTCGAGACGACCGGATGCTCGGGACCGTCGACGTCCAGGATCACCAGGTCCGCGTCGGAACCCGCGGCCACGGTTCCCTTACGCGGGTAGAGCCCAAGAAGCTTCGCGGGGCCGCGCGAGAGGCGGGCCGCCAGCTCGGCCAGAGGCAGGCGGTGCTTTCGTACCAGCAGCTCGTGCATGAGTGGGACGAGCGCCCCCAGACCGGCGAGCCCCTTTGGTACCTCGCGGAAGTCGCCCCGTTTCGCGTCCTTGTCGGCCCGAGCGAACGCGCAGTGATCGGTGGCGAACAGGTCGAAAACACCGTCAGCCGACATCTGCTCCATGCGAGCACGGTTCGCCTCGTCCCGCAGCGGCGGCGTGCACAGCCACCGGTGCCCCTGGGGGCCGGCCAGAGCGGCGTCGGTGAGCAGCAGGTAGTGGGGCGCCGTCTCGCAGGTGACGCGGGCGCGAATCCGCGCCTGTCCGATGACCTCGGCGCCCTCCGCGGTCGAGACGTGCACCACGTGGGTCGGGCAGCCGGTGCGTGCGGCCAGCTCGACGACCTTCCGGATCGCGACCACCTCTGCCGCTTCGGGGCGCAGGACTGCGTACCCGCGCGCATCTGTGGGATTCAGACACGAGCCATCAGCGGCGGCCAGCGTCGCGTCGTCCTCGCAGTGCACGAGCAGCCGCGCGCCGAGAGCGGCGAGTTGCTCCATGATCTCGGTGAGCCGCACGTAGTCCGTGAAGAGTCCCGCCTCGCGGTAGGTCATGTACAGCTTGAAGGTGGAGAAGCCCCGCCCGATCAGGCCCTCGACCTCGCGCCACTCCCAGGGCCATGCAGTGGAGGTGAGGTGAAAGGTGTAGTCGCAGTGGCTGCGCTTGCGTGCCCTCGCCAGGCAACGCTCGACCGCCTGCACGAGCGGCTCACCTGGCTGCTGGGTCACGAACCCCGCCAGCGTGGTGACGCCGGTACGAACCGCGATCTCGGAGGCGGTCGGCCAGGTGTCGGCCAGCTCGTACGCCCCGATGTGGTCGTCAACGTGCACGTGAATGTCGATCATGCCGGGCAGCACGTGCAACCCCGCGGCCTCGATGACCGACTCGCCCGGCTCAGGCGCGAGCGCCCCGAGCTCCTCGATCCGCTCACCGACGACGCGCACGTCGGCCCGCCGCGGCCCGTCCTCGCTCCACACCATTCCGCCGGCAATCAGAAGCCTTTGGTTTCCCCGGACCCCGAGCCCCGGGCCCCGAGCCCCGGTTTTCAAAACCTCTCCCACAGTGCCTTCGCGCGTTCGCGGGCCTTGGCCGCGACTTCCTTCTCGTCGAGGTCAAGCTCGAGTCTCTTGCCCGCCATGAGCACCTTGCCGCCGACGATCGTCGTGTCCACGGTCGCCTGCGAGATCCCGAATGTCAGGTGGCCGAGGAAGGTGCCTTCGTCGAGCGGTGTCGGTGGGAGGTAGTCCACCAGGATGAGGTCGGCAGCGCACCCCTCGCGCAGCTCGCCGAGGCGCACCGGGAAGTGCCGGTTGGCGATCCGGGCGTTGTTGACGAGGAGCGTGGAGAGCGTCTCGACGAAGCCCGCCGAGGGGTTCTTCTCGGCCAGGTGGCGCACGAAGAGCGCGGCCCGTACTTCCTCCAGCATGTTGACGGTCATGGCGTCGGTGCCAAGACCCACCACGACGCCCTTGCGCAGCATCCCGGGCACGTCCGCCACGCCGACCGCGTTGTTCATGTTGGACTGCGGGTTGTGCGCGACCGCCGTGCCGGTCTCGGCCAGCACCTCCATCTCGCGACTGCTCACGTGCACGCAGTGGGCGGCGATGCTCTGCGGGCCAAGGATGCCGAACTTCTCGAGGCGTTCGACCACGCGCAGGCCGAACTCGCGCTGGTTGTGCTCCTGGTCGGAGGCCGCCTCCGCCACGTGCACGTGGAACCCCGCGCCCAGCTCGCGCCCGGCCTCGGTGGCGCGCTCGAGGGTGGCATCGGAGAGGGTGAAGGCGGCGTGCAGGCCGAACATCGCCGTTAGGTTCCCGTCGTGCTCGGCGCGGCAGCGCTTGATGAACGCGACGTTCTCCTCGATCCCGCCGCGCGCCACCTCCGGCCCGTCGCGGTCGGAGAGCTCGTAGCACAGCGAGGCTCGCACGCCGACCTGTCTCACGGCGCGGGCGAGGGCATTCAGGGAGCCGCGCACCGAGGAAGGGCTCGCGTGGTGGTCGAAGAGCGTGGTGGTGCCGTGCCTGACCGCCTCGATCAGCACGACCAGAGCCGAGTAGTAGCAGTCGTCGAGATCCAGCTTCCGGTCCAGGCGCCACCAGAGGTTTTCCAGGACCTGCCTGAAATCGGCCGAGGGCTTCGCCTTGCCGAGGCCGCGCACGAGCGTGGAGTAGAAGTGCATGTGGCCGTTGATGAACCCCGGCATCACGAGCCTGCCCGATGCGTCGATCACGCGCTCATGTGGCCCCGCGAGTGTGCCGTGGGGGGCGCTCACCGTAATGAGGCCGCCCTCGCACACCACGTCGTGCCGGTGCAGGACGCGGTTGACCTCGCCAAGGGTAACCACCGTCCCGTTCTCGATCAGCAGCGAGCCCACGCCAACCTCCCCCGCCTCAGGCCTCCACGAGCGCGGTGGCCTCCGCGGGCGTGCGCTCGCGCATGTCGAGCGCTCCCGTGAAGCACATCAGGGTGCAGAACGAGCAGCCGACGCAGCGCGCCGCGTCGGTTTCGGGCACCTTTTCGCCGTTCAGAGTGATCGCGAGGTACGGGCAACGGGTGCAGTTGCCGCAGTGCACGCACAGTTCGGCGTCCACCGCGGAGATCATCTTGGCCGCCGGGAGCTCGCCGAACGGGGTGATCGGTTGCGGCAGCGCACGGCCGAGTAGCTCCTCCACCGAGCGGAGGCCGCGCTCCGCCAGCAGGTACGAGAACCCGGAGTGCAGCTCGTCCACGATGCCGAGGCCGTACTTCATCACGATCGAGCAGAACTGCACCGTGCGGGCGCCGAGCGCCAGAAAGTTGGCGGCGGCGAGGTAGTCCATCGGGCCGCCGTTGCCCGAGACCACCACGCCGAGGCGCGAGACGTTGGCCAGGGTGAGGTTGGAGATCGGGGTGACCCCCGCCCCGCTCATCCCGACCACGATCCCCTCCTCCCAGCGCTCCTTGGAGCCCGGGCGGAACGCCAGCGTCGGGAAGGTGTTGGCGAGCGTGACGCCGGCCTTCGCGTGCGGGTGGCGGGCGAAGACGTCCTTGATGGCGGTGATGATCGGCGCGATCGAGGTGACTGCTGCGGTGAGCTTGAAGAGCTTCGGAACCTCCGGGTCGCCGACCTCCAGCACCCAGCCAATGATCTTCGCCGTCAGCTCGGCGTCCTGCGAAACGATGTCCCCCTTCGTGCCGTCGCCGCCCTGCGGGCAGGAGAGGCTGTACTCGACCCCGCACGCCCCCGCCTCCTCGAGCTTGCGCGTGTTGGACTGCCAGCCATCCCGATCGAGCTTGTCGTGCCCGCTCACCGGCCCGCCGGTGGAGGCGAGGGTGAGGCGGTCGGGGAACTCCCGCCGCAGCTTCTCCACCTCCCGGCAGACCCGCTCGAGCGCGTGTCCTGAGACGTTGTCGCAATTGGCGAAGGTCGTCCGATCGAAGGCGAACATGTACCGGGAGGGGATGTGGATCGGCACCTTGTCGAAGGCGGTCTTCATCACGCCGCCCGCCCACCCCGCCTCGTACGCCTTGCGCATCTGTTCGTACCCGTCGGTGGGCGGGGCCGCCGAGAGCAGAAACGGCGAGAGGATCGGCCGGCCGAAGAACTCCGCGTCGAGCGGCACCGGGAGCCGGCGGAACCCGGGCAGGACGACGGTGCTCTTGACTTTGAGGCGTGCTGCCGCAGCCGGCACGGGTTCCGGGGTCCGGGGTCCGGGGTCCGGCACACCCGCCCCCGGGTGGATCCCCGGCTGGGCGGGGGACGGTACCCGGTCCCCGGCGCCCGGTCCCCAGGCGCTCGCCAGCCAGGCGAGCGCCTCCATTGCGGCGTTCTTGCCCGCCGCCACCGCTTCCACCACGGTGGTGGGCCCGTGCTCCACGTCGCCGGCGATGAAGATCCCCGGCGTGCTCTTTGGCATTGGGCCCGGGCGGGCGCCGATCGCCACGATCACGAGGTCGAAGTCAGGCCGCCTCTGGTCCGTGCCAGGCACGTCCCGCACCCTGGCGGGGTCGAACGCCGTCCCGGCGGGAAGCGTCACCTTGACCGTCTCGAGGCCCCGCACCTGGCCGCCCTCGTGCAGGACGGCCGTGACGCGGACGCGCCCGCTCACGGCCACCCCCGCGCTCAGCAGGCCGGCGAGCTCCTTCGCGGTGAGCGGCATCTCGGGGAGCTTCTCCAGGGCGAGCATCTCGACGCCGGCGGCGCCGCGCGCGGCCGCGGTCTCGGCGCAGTCGGCGGCCACCGCGCCGCCGCCGATCACCGCGACGTGCCTCCCGGCCACGTTGGTCCGGTCGGGCTCGGCCAGATAGTCGAAGCACTTCGACGCCAGCTCCTCGCCGGGGATCCCCAACTCCACCGGGCGATCGAGGCCGGATGCCACGATCACCGCGCCATAGCCCGCCGCAAGCAGCGCGGCCGGGTCGGGGACGCGCTCGTGCTTGAAGGTGACGGCGCCCAGCGACGTCACGAACGCGAGGTCGCCGGCCAGGACGTCGGCATCGAGGCGGAAGTCGGGGATCAGCGCCGCCATTCCACCAGCCCGCCCCGGCTCGAAGATGTCCACCTGGGTCCCGTGCTGCGCGAGCACCGCCGCGGCCCCGAGCCCGGCCGGGCCGCCCCCCACGATCGCCACGCGCCTCCCGCCGAGCTGGGCCTGGGCGAAATCAGGAAACACGCCCAGCTCACGGGCCTTCGCGATGATGGTGGCCTGGACGGCGGGAATCTCCACCGGGGCGTCGAAGGTGGCGCGGGCACACTCGCGCATGCAGTGGGTGTCGGGGCAGACGCCACCACACACGCCTCCCAGCGGGTTGGCCGACATGATCATCGCGGCGGCGCGGGCGTAGTCCGACCTGCCCCCCACCTTTGCGGCCATGATGAAATCGGCCGGCGAACAGTCGGCCGGGCAGGCCCCCCGGCACGGCTTCTCGGCGCAGTACTCGCACCTCTCGATCTCGGCCGCGAGCTGTGCGTCGGTCAGCAAGAAGGGGTTGCGCGCCATGATCGGTCCCCCGATTCGAGACTAGCACAGGGGCATCGGCCTCGTTGTGAATGTGCGACTCGGGTTCCGCTCTTGAGAGACCACAGGCACCTCGGCGCCAGAATCGATACAATGCACGCGGGAGCGACCACGTGACCGACGAGACGAGGAAAGAAGCGCGGGAGCACGCGGTACAGCGCTGCCGGGAGCGAGGCATCGTGATCCCGACCATCGCCGAGATGCGCGAGCCGGCAAGGATCGCCCCGGCGATCCGGAGAACGCTGCCTGAGGTGGACATGCAGGCCGTGGACCCGGCCAACCTCTTCCGCATCACCTGGCACAACGACCCGGCGACCGGTGGCTTCGGTCCGGTCAACGCCCTCGAGGTCCCGTCCGTCCTCTCGGGCGTGCGGGCACGGATCGTGGGCCTGGTGGGCAAGCACTTTCCCACCGGCGCCCACAAGGTCGGGGCGGCGTTCGGGTGCCTGGTGCCGCGCCTGGTGTCCGGCGAGTTCGACCCCACGACCCAGAAGGCCGTCTGGCCCTCCACCGGCAACTACTGCCGCGGCGGGGCGTTCGATTCGGCGCTGCTGGGATGCCGCGCGATTGCGATCCTTCCCGAGGGAATGAGCCGGGAGCGCTTCGACTGGCTGGCCTCGATCGGGGCCGAGATCATCGCGACACCGGGGTGCGAGTCGAACGTCAAGGAGATCTTCGACGCCTGCTGGGAGATCCGGAAGAACGACCCCAACGCCGTGATCTTCAACCAGTTCGAGGAGTTCGGGAACTACCTCTGGCACTATGCCGTCACCGGACCCGCTGCGACCGACGCGTTTCGCGCCCTGGCAGGTGGCCGCCTGCGCCTGGCCGCCTGGGTGGGCGCCACCGGCTCGGCGGGGACGCTCGCCGCCGGAGACTACCTCAAGGACGCTTTCCCAGGATGCACCATCACCGTGGCGGAGGCGCTGCAGTGCCCCACGCTGCTCGCGACCGGCTTCGGGGACCACCGCATCGAGGGGATCGGGGACAAGCACGTCCCCTGGATCCACAACGTGCGCGCCACCGACCTCGTCACCGCCATCGACGACGAGGCGACGATGCGACTCCTGCGCCTTTTCAACGAGCCCGCCGGAGGTGCGGTGCTCGCCCGGCGCGGCGTGCCGGAGGCGACCGTCGCGCAGCTCCCGCTCCTCGGCATCTCCTCGATTTGCAACCTGTTGTCGGCGATCAAGACCGCGCACCATTTCGAGCTGGACGAGGCCGACGTGGTGCTCACCTGCTTCACCGACTCCTCCGACCTGTACCGCACGCGCCTCGCCGAGCTGACCGGCGAGCGCGGCGCCTACGACGAACGCCAGGCGGAGATCGACCTCGAGCGCTTCCTCCTCGGGGCGACGACCGACCACGTGAAGGAGCTCACGTACCCCGATCGCAAGGCGATCCACAACCTCAAGTACTTCACCTGGGTGGAGCAGCAGGGCAAGACGGTTGTGGAGCTCGAGGCGCTCTGGAGCCCGGGGTTCTGGCGGGACCTGCAGGCCCAGCTCCCCGGGTGGGATGCGGCCATCGAAGCGTTCAATCGGGAGACCGGCGTGTTGTCGCAGATTGAGAAGCGGCGAGCGCAATGAGGGCACCGGACGGCCAGGCCGCGCTCGCCCACGCGCGGCGCCGCGAGGACGAGGTCGTGCGCTTCCTCCGCGAGCTGATCGCGATCCCCGCCGAAAGCGGCCACGAGAAGGACCGCTGCGAGCGCATCAAGCGAGAGTACGAGGTCCTCGGCTTCGAGGACGTCCGCTTCGACGACCTGGGCAGCGTGGTGGCGCACCTCGGCGACGGCCCCTTCACGGTCCTCATGGACGGGCACACGGACTGTGTCGGCGTCGGTGATCCGTCCGCGTGGTCCTATGACCCGTTTCAGGGCAAGCTCGAGGACGGAAGGGTCTACGGCCGCGGCGCGGTGGACGAGCTGCCGGCCATCGCCTGCATGGCCTACGGTGCCAGGATCCTCGCCGAGCGCGGCTTGCCAGAGGGTGTGCGGCTGGTCCTCGTGGCCTCGGTGATGGAGGAAAACTGCGACGGCTGCGCGCTTATGCACCTGATCGAGAAGGAGGGCATCCGTCCGCACACCGTCGTGCTCGGGGAGCCCACGAACCTCGGCGTGTACCGAGGGCACCGCGGGAGGATGGGGATCGAGGTCGTCGCCAGGGGTGTGGCTGCCCACGGTGCGTATTGCGAGCGCGGCATCAACGCCGTCTACAAGCTCGCCCCCATCATCGCCGACATCGAGGCGCTCAACTACCGTCTGCCAACCGATCCGTTCCTGGGCCACGGCACCGTGACCGTCTCCTGGGTGGACTGCGAGTCCCCCTCCTACAACGCGGTGCCCGATCAGGCGCGCATCGTGCTTGATCGGCGGCTCACTGCCGGCGAGAGCCCTGCGGATGTCCTCGCCCAGATCCGCGCGCTGCCCCACATCGGCGATGCCGAGGTGCGGGTGCTCCGGTGGGAAGGCCGTTCGTGGACCGGGCTGCCGGTCTCCCAGGAGCAGGCCTTCCCCGCCTGGGTGCTGCCCGAGGAGCACCCGGTGGTGGACGGCGTCGTGGCAGGCGTCGAGGCGGTGCTCGGCCGCCGGCCCGCAATCTCCCTGTGGCCGTTCTCCACCAACGGGGTGGCGACCATGGGCCGACTGGGAATCCCCACCGTGGGCTTCGCGCCGGGGCGCGAGGAGCTCGCGCACACGACCGGCGAGTGGGTGGCTGTGGAGGATCTCGTCAAGGCCACGGCGGCGTTCTCATTGATCCCGGAGTGTCTGAGCGAGCGGAAGGATGTCGCGATAGGACTGCCGCCGGCTCGACCACCTCGCGCGCGAGACGCTTTTGCAAGAACGCGCCGCACGCGAACCAAGCGGGCCTTGCCTGTGCGCCGATTGCTGATAGGATCAGCTGCGGTGAAAAAGTAAACACCCATTCTCAGGAGAGGAGCAAGGAACAATGAAAACCACAACCTTCAAGGGCCGGGACTTTCTCGCCGAGACGGACTGGAGCCGGGAGGACATCGAGACCATCCTCCACGTCGCCGAGGAGCTCAAGACCAAGCGCGCGATCGGACAGGCGCACAACGAGATCCTGCCGGGCAAGACGCTGTTCATGATCTTCTACAACCAGAGCCTGCGCACGCGGAACAGCTTCGAGGCCGGCATGACGCAGCTCGGCGGCCACGCCCACTACCTCGACCCCAGCAAGATCTACACCCCGGCGATGGAGGGCCAGGAGAAGGCCTACTCCACCGAGCGGGTGTCCGACGTGGCACGCACGCTGTCGCGCATGGGCGACGCGATCGCCATCCGCTGCTACGGCGACCCGGTGAAGTGGGAGTACGGCGGCGCGCACAGGATGCTGCGCGAGTTCGCCCGCTGGGCCGACATCCCGGTGCTCAACATGGAGGACGACATCTACCACCCGTTCCAGGGGCTTGCCGACATCTTCACGGTGAAGGAGAAGTTCGCCGGCTTCAAGGGGGTCAAGTTCCTGATGAGCTGGGCGTACAGCCCCAGCATCGAAAAGCCGCGCGCGGTGCCGCAGAGCGCCATCCTGTACGCCACTATGATGGGCATGGACGTGACGCTCGCGCACCCGAAGGGGATGGAGCTGGCGCCCAACATCCTGAAGCAGTGCCAGACGTACGCCAAGCGGGCCGGCGGCTCGTTCAAGGTCTCCAACGACTTTGAGGGTGCGCTCAAGGGCCAGCACGTGGTGTACCCCAAGGCCTGGTGCGCAACGCCGCTCTTCCAGCCGCCGATCGGCAAGGCCAACGAGAAGAAGACCCAGGCGATCTTCGACGCCAACAAGAGCTGGATCTGCGACGAGAAGCACATGAAGCTCGCCGACAAGAACGCCGTGTACCTGCACTGTCTGCCGTGCGACCGCGGGTACGAGGTCAGCAACGAGGTCATCGACGGCCCGCAGTCGGCGGTGTTCGATCAGGCCGAGAACCGCCTGCACGTGCAGAAGGCGGTCATGAGCCTGGTGATGCGCTAACCGTTCAAGGGCACGGAAGAGGAACCCCATGGACATTGTTCGGCCGAGATTTCATCGTCACCCAGGAGTGGGCTCTCGACGAGCTCAAAGCCGCCCTGGACCTGGCCGCCGCGATGAAGCGTGAGCGCTTCCACCCGCGCTTTGCGAAGATCCTGAAGAACAGGACGTTTTTCATGTTCTTCTACAACCCCTCGGTTCGCACCCGGCAGAGCTTCGAGTGCGCCGCCACCGAACTGGGCGGCCATGCCCAGTTCCTGCAGCCGGAGGGGATGCGCCTGAAGACCGCCACGACCGCCGGTGAGACGGTGGAGGACGCCGCCAAGGTGATGTCGCGCTACGCCGCCGGGATCGGCATCCGCGTGCTCGAGGACAAGGTGCCGTACTACGGCGCCGGGAACGAGCTGTTGCGCGAGTACGCCAGATGGGCCACCGTCCCGATCATCAACATGGCCGACGACAAGTTCCACCCCTGTCAGGGGATGGCGGACATCATGGGATGGGCGGAGTGGTTCGGCGAGGGCCCGGGCCGTCCCGACTACCGGAACCTGCGCAACAAGAACTTCCTGCTCACCTGGGCCTCGGGCGCGCTGGCGCGCTCCTGGTGCTCGGTGCAGGAGGCGATGATCATCGCCTCGCGTTTCGGCATGAACGTCACCGTCGCCCGGCCTGAGGGGTACGACCTCGACCCGCAGGTGGTGACCTGGACCAAGGCCAACTGCGAGGCCAACGGCACCACCTTCCGGACGATCTCGGATCCGGACGAGGGCTACGAAGGGGCGCACGTCGTCTATAGCCGCAACTGGGTGACCCCGCAGGCCTACGAGGACGGTGAATTCAAGAAGGCGGCCGAGCAGAAAAAGTCGGCGTCCCACACCGGGTGGACAACCGACGCCCGTCGCATGGCGCGCACCGACAACGCGATATTCACCCACCCGATGCCGGTGGACCGCGGCCTGGAGGTCTCCGACGAGATTGCCTCCGGTCCGCGCTCCGCAATCTACGACGTCGCCGAGAACCGCCTGCACGTGCAGAAGGCGGTCATGGCGCTGACCATGAGCAAGATCTGAGGCTGGATGAACATGGAACGGAAAACGGCAAAGAGACGGGTTGCCGTCGTCGCCGTAGGCGGCAACAGCCTGATCACCGATGCCAAGCACCAGAGCGTCCCGGATCAGATCCGGGCGGCGCGCAAGACCTGCGTTCATATCGCCGGCATGATCGAAAAGGGCTGGGACGTGGTGGTCACCCACGGCAACGGCCCGCAGGTCGGCTTCATCTTGCGGCGCAGCGAGCTGTCGCGCCACGAGCTGCACGACGTTCCGCTCGATTCCTGCGGCGCCGACACCCAAGGGGCCATCGGCTACGACCTCCAGCAGTCGCTCCACAACGAGTTCCGGCTGCGCGGGATCGGCAAGCAGGCGGTGACGGTGGTCACCCAGGTGCTGGTGGACAGGAACGACCCTTCCTTCAGCAAGCCCAGCAAACCCATCGGCAGCTTCATGGACGAGAGCACGGCCAGGGACCGCCGCGAGAACGAGGGCTGGGACGTGGTCGAGGATGCCGGCCGCGGCTGGCGCCGGGTGGTGGCCTCGCCGCTGCCCAAGGAAATCATCGAACGCGACGCAATCAAAACCCTCATCGACCAGGGCTTCACCGTCATCGCCGTAGGCGGCGGTGGCATCCCGGTGGTCGAGAACGACCGCCACGAGCTGGTTGGAACCGCGGCGGTGATCGACAAGGACTACGCCTCCGCGCTCCTCGCCAACACGATCGGGGCCGACCTTCTCATCATCTCCACGGCAGTGGAGAAGGTCGCCCTGAACTACAACAAGCCCACCCAGCAGTGGCTGGATCACCTGACCCTGGACGAGGCTCGCAGATACCTGGCCGAGGGCCACTTCGCCAAGGGCAGCATGGGGCCCAAGATCCAGGCCATCATCTGGTATCTGGAGGGTGGCGGGAGAGAGGCGCTGGTCACGAACCCGGAGAACATCGAGCAAGCGCTGCAGGGCAAGACCGGGACACGAATCACCCGTGACTGACGTGCAGAAACGGAGGCAGACGCAGAAGATGATGACGGGCCGGACCATCTAGAGACCGTGGTTCGTGATTCGTGGGCCGTTGGTCGCAAGACTCGTTCCACGTCTCCCGGGACCGACAACCCACGAGCCACTGACCACGAAACACAGCGTATGGCTTCGTTCACCTTCGTCTGCATCGAGTGCGGCAGGAGGTACGCCGAGGCCGAGGTGCGCTACCTGTGCCCCGGCTGCGCCGGGCAGCAGGAGCGCGGCGGCGTGACCCGTGGCGTCCTACGCGTGGAGCTGGACGAGGTTCCACACCGCTGGCCGGCGGCGCGCATCCACGACCCCGGCTGCCTGGCGGTCTTCCTGCCGATCGCCTCACCTGTCTCGTTGCCCACGTGCCGGGTGGGCGACACCCCGATGCTGCCCGTCCCTGTGCTGCGCCGCGAGCTCGCCATGCCCCATCTCTGGCTCAAGGACGAGACCCGCAACCTCTCCGGCTCCACCAAAGACCGCGCCTCGCTGCTCGTCGTTGCCAAGGCGCTCGAGTACGGCCACGATACGGTGGCTGCCGCCTCGACGGGCAACGCCGCCAGCGCGCTCGCCGCGGTGGCCGCAGCCGCCGGTGTAAAGGCGGTGGTGTTCGTCCCGGCCTCGGCGCCCCAGGCCAAGCTGGTGCACATGGCTACGTGTGGCGCACGCGTAGTGCCGGTGGCCGGGTCCTACGACGACGCCTTCGAGCTCTCCCTCACCGCCTGCGAGCGCTTCGGGTGGTACAACCGCAATACCGCATACAACCCCTTCACCATCGAAGGGAAGAAGACCGCTGCGCTCGAGATCGCCACCAACCTCAAGCCCGAGCAGTCGGACGTGATCTTCGTGCCGACAGGCGACGGTGTCCTGATTGCCGGGATTGCGAAGGGCTTCGCCGACCTCGTGCGGGGCGGCCTGCTCCAAAGGGCCCCGCGCCTGATCGCGGTGCAGCCGGAGGGCTCGGCGGCGATCGCGCGGGCGCTGCGCGAGGACGCACCGGCCATCACGCCCCTGACGAGGGCGGAAAGTGTCGCCGACAGCCTGGTGGTGAACGCGCCCCGCAACGCAATCCTCGCCCTCAGGGAGGTGCGCGCCTCCGGCGGTGCGGGCGTGGTCGTGAGCGACGACGGAATCCTCGACGCCCAGGGCCGGCTTGCCCGCTCCACCGGCGTGTTTGCCGAGCCTGCGGCGGCTGCCGCCCTGGCCGGGCTGCTGGCGGCCCTGGAGCAAGGCTTGATCGCACGGGACGAGCGCGCCGTCCTGCTCGTCACGGGCACCGGCCTGAAGGACGTACCCGCCGCCTTGCGACGCGCCCGCATTCCCGAGGCCGTGCCGCCCGACCTCGACGCGGTCGAGCGCCTGCTGCAAACACCTTGATCAGAAGTCCAGGTAGCCCTCGCGCGTCAGGACCCTGACACCCGAACGCTCAACCTTCACCTTGACCTTGCGCCAACTGCCGTCATGGTGAAGGTCCTTGGGGTAGTAGCCCAGGACGTACTGCTCGCGAAGCTCCTCGAGAATGCCGTGGAAGGCCGGGCCAATTTCGCCAGGGGTGCGCACCGTCGTGATGGTGCCGCCGCTCTCCTCGACCGCGCCCCGAAGCATGCGCACGTTCTCGCGGTACCAGACCTTGTCGTGCCACGCCGAGAACAGGGGTGGCAGCTCCTCTTCCACCTGCGGCGCCGGCTGCTCGTCCTCCACGCGAATCCAGTAGATCAACGCCTGGCTCTGCCGCGCCTTGAAGAGAACCTCCGGCATCGAGAGCGCGCTGTGAGAGTCCACGCCGTCCGAGAGCAGGACGATGACGCGGCGACCTTGCCGCTGCTCGAGAAGCTTGAGGGCGAGGTAGAGGTGGTCCGCGAGGGCCGTGCCGCCGTGGGCCGTGACGCTGCCAAGGCTCGCCTCCAGCACCTCGGGCACGCTCGTGAACGGCGTTGCCGTGATGGTGTGGTCGCAGTAGACGATCACCTTCACCTCGTCGAGCGGGCGCATGCCGGCCAGGAACGCCTTTGCTCCCGCAATCGCCGCCGCCAGCCGTTCGCCTTGCATGGAGGTGCTGGAGTCCACCAGCACGACCGCCGCGAAGGGAATGTCCCCGCGCGCGAAGGCTGTGATCTCCTGGTCCTCGCCGCCGTCGATGACCTTGAAGTCCTCGCGCTTGAGGTCGGTGACCCGCCGGCCTTGGCTCCGCGCCGAGACGTAGAGCTGCTGCAGGTCGAACCTCACCTCCTGGTCCACCGCGATCTTGGGAGTGACCAGGGTCGCCTCGCCGGTCGCGCCGGAAGCCAGATGAGCCACGACACGGAAGCGGTGCTCCACGTTCTCATCGCCGAGATCGGCAACGACCCTGTAGGGAGGCGCCGCCACGGCCCCGACCTGGCGGTCATCCACGAAAAAGACGACCCGACGAACCGGGCCCGCGCTCTTCACCTCTGCGGCCACGCTCACCTGCCCGAAGGCGGCATAGCCAGCCGGCGGGCTGGTGATGGTCACGGTCACCTGGGGCGCGCTCGCGCTCAGGAGCGGCAGCGAGAGCAGCGTCGCTGCGAGCGCTCGTATCACGACGGGCCTCCCGCCGTGCCCTTGCCCGCCGTACCGAGGGCTGCGGAGAGTGCCTGGTTTGCGGCCGTGGTCTTGGCCCTCAGAGCTTGGCGGGCGCGCTCGAGATCCTCGGCCGGCCAGTCGCTGTAGCGGAAGCGGGGCGAGACATCCACGCCCTTCCCCGCAGCCCCGATGTCCCTGGCGAGAGCCTGCGCATCCAGGGGAAGGCGCTCGCGGTCGAGGACATAGGCAAGCTGCATCGTCAAACCCTCCTCACCGGGAAGCACGGTGAGGGCCCGCTTGAGCAGGCGCTCGGCCTGTTCGAAGCGCTCGGCCTGGATGAGGCTCCTCGCCAGCTCCTGGGACGCGACCGCACGGATCCAGTCGGGGCTCGGCGGACTCACGCAGGACTGCAGCAGCTCATGGGCCCTCCGGTCCGAGGTGACCCGCCCGACGTTGATGGCGAGCCTGAGGCGAGCCTCAGCGTTGTCGGGCTGGGACTTCACCAACCCCTCGAGTTGCTGCAGGGCGCGCTGGTACTGGCCGATCCGTTCCATGGTGGCGGCCACCGCCATGAGAGCGGCGGTGTTGGTGGGGTCGAGCTCCAGCGCCCGGCGGAAGATGCGCTCGGACGTCACCATGGTCCCCGGCTGTTGCAGGCTTCCCCCCAGGTTCGCCAGGGCGTTGGCCGCCGTGGCCTTGGCCTCGGGGCTCTTGTCCTGCTCGGCGTAGAGCACGGCGAGCTCCTCGACCATCCGCCGCGCGTGGGTCTCCAGAAGGTAGGACTTCCTCAGCGCGTAGCTGTTCCGAAGGTCGGAGTGCAGCAGGACGAGCGCCAGCACCCCGTCGGGCCGCACGCCGCCGATCTCGTGCGCGACCTCCGTCTCGGAGAGCACCAGCGTCTCCCACTCGGCCGCCTTCCCGGTGGGCAGCGAGGCCGCCTCCAGCTCGGCGACCGCGTTCAGCGCCGACGCGGGGTCCGCCGGAAGCGTACGCAACGCCGACCGGTACGCCGCCTTGATCGTGGGCGAGGCCTTGACCCGGCCGCTCTTCCCGACGAATGCCACCGCCGGCCGCGCACCCTGCCCGGGCGCCGCGGGCAGCGCGAAGCGCACCCAGACCTGGCTGCTGCCGGCAGCCGCCTTCTCCGCCATGAGAAACCGCGTCGAGGCCCAGAGCAGAATGTCGGGGTTCATGCTGGGCGCGGAGACCTCCAGGGTGTACTGGCCGGGGGCGAGCACGGGGAGGGTGAGCTCGATTTGCAGCGCGGTGGCGTCCGCCACCGTCGCGTCCCGCCTCGCCACGACCGCCGCGGGGACCTTGGCGACCTCGTGCCCGCCAACGTCCAGCACACGCACCGCAAGGCTTGTGGTCCCCGCTGCGAGCCCGCGCCCAATGACCCAGAAACGCGTCACCGTGCCACCAGGCAGCACCGGAGCGGTCGAAGGGACCGTCGCCTCTCCAAGGAAAGGGAACGGGTGCAGCGTGGCCTCCTGGCCGGCCTCGCAGGCGAGGAGCCAGGCGTTGGCGGGTTCGCCAACCAGAGGCGGGCTCAGGAACGCGAAGGGCTCGTCACCCGCGCTCAGCGCCCGCGGGACCTCGATGACGCCGAAGGTCCCTGCCCTCACGTTGCGCACGAGCACCCGCAACGTGTAGCGCGCCGGGGAAAGGTCGAGGCTGCCGAGGAACTTGATGCCCCCGCCCACCAGGTACTCGGCCGCCCGCTCCACGTCGAGGCTGAACGACTCCATCGCCGAGCCCCCGACACCGCCCTGCGGGTTGACGGCGTAAACGGCAATCTCGACCGGGAGCGCCGGCCCCTCGACCCCGGCAAGCAGCGAAGAGCCATCCACGTCCACGACGAAGAACAGGCGTACGCCCGATGCGGCGAGGGCCACCGGCACCGCCAGCGCCGAGACACCGATTCCTCCGCCCTGCTGCCCGCTCAGCAGGAGCGCGGCCGCGCGCGCCGACACTCCGGGGCGGCGCTTGGTGTGGATGGCCACGGGCGGCCCACTCTCGGCGACAAGTGAGGGCCCGGGGGCCGGAGGCGTCACGGCCGACACGGCGCTCGGCTGCTCCTTCGGCGGCTCCTGCGCGCGTCCTGCCCGGACCCAGACGAGCAGGCACAGACCGGCGCAGGCCAGCACCCGGACGGCCAGGGGCCGGCACGAGGTGCTCACCGCGCGTCCCTCATGTGGGCCCGGTGGCGCCGGATGCGGTTTCACCTGCGGTGAACGTCGTGACGGCGGTCGAGTCGATCTGGCCGAGCTCGTCGCGCAACGTCACGGCGATCCGCTGGGGTCCCTTGCGCACGATCATCCTGAAGCTGAAGCTCCCGGTCTGGCCGAGGGCGGTCTGCAGCTCCTCGTTGGGGATGTGCACCGGGAAGGTCTGCTTGGCCGGCGTGCTCAACCGGTCCTCGGCATCCCTGGTCGCCAGCCACAGGGAGACCGAGCCCTCGTGGGTTGCCTGCCTCGGCAGGAAGACGAGGTTACCCAGGGGAACCGTGATCAGGACCTTGACCGCGAAGGTGTCACCTTTCTGCTTCTCCTCCGGTGTGACCGCAACCGCCAGTCCCAGGGGGTTGGACGCCGACTCGTGGAGGAGGGCCGAGAGGTTGCGCTCGACGCTGCGCTCGTCGGTGCTCTTGTCGAGGTAACCCTCGCGGTGACGGACGCGCGCGCCTTCCCGTTTCACGCGCACGTCGATGGAGTGGTACTTACCGTCGGCGTCGTGGGGTGCCGCGTAGCCGACGGAGTAGAAGGTTTGCAGGTCCTCGACCGTGCGCGTGAGCGTGTCGGCCAGGTTGGGGCCTGCAGCGAGCGTGCGTCCGCCGGTGGCGCCGGACATGCTCTCCAGCGACTCGCGCAGGGCCTGGGCGTTCATGACGGCGACGGTTGGATCTGCCGTCGGAGCAGCCTGCTCGGAAGAGATTGTGAGGCCGCCCACGGAGGGGGAGCCGTCGATGCAGTAGAAGGTGATGCGGCCCGCGTTGGCACGCCTGAGGAGGTCGTTGAATTCGCGGTTCACCGTGTACTTGTTCGCTTCGGTCGTCGCGTTGAACAACGGGTCGTACTGGCGGTACGCCGCTTCCCACTCCTTGAGCATGACCTCCCCTGGACGCATCGAGACACCCTGGCCAACGTAGACGAGCGCCTTGCGGCCAGGCAGTCCGGCCAGCGAGTCCACGAACTGGGTGAGCGCCTTGAGCGAGACGCGGGCCTCCTGGTACGCCTGCTCAGCTGCAGCGCGGGCACTCTCCTGCACCGAAAGCGCGTTTTCCTTCTCGAAGTCCTGACTCTGGCCTCGGCCCGAACCTCCGGCCACAGCGCTGGGGAAAGATGCGCTCCCCATCATTCGCGTGAGGAGCGAGTTACGTTCCGTGCCGCCGCTGGCCTGCCCGACCTCGTGCTCCAGGCGGCCCACCGCCGCCAGCAGCACCTGCTCGTCGGACGTGAAGGGCTGGCGGACCCGCACCGCCCCCCCGGAGGTGGCCAGCAGCACCTGCGTCCGCCCTGTCTTCAGGCCTTGCTTGAGCAGCGAGCGGATCTGCTCGAAGATCGCGTTTCGGCGCGCGATCGTGAGGTTTCCGTTGTCTATGTAGAACACGAGTTCCAGCACCTGCTCCTCGGGCAGCTGCGGGGCCTGCTCCTCGGTCCCCGTTGCAGGGCCGGCCGGTGCGGCCGGCACCACCGTCGGGTGTCCTCCTACTGCCGCGAAGAAGTTGGTGATTCCAACCGGCTTGCCGTCCTCGAGGACCTCGAAGTCGCTGATGCTCAACCCTGTTATCGGGCGTCCGTCGCGGCCGGTCACGAAAACCTCGACGTTGACGACGTTGACCTGCACGGACTCGATCACGATCGGCGGGGCGGGTCTCTGCTGGGCATCTGGCGATACCGAAACAGTTGCCAGCATGACCGCGGCCAGGGCCGCGGGGAACAGGTCGCGAAGAGAGGTCACAGCGCTCCGTTCGGCCGCCGACCCACAAACAGCGCCGACGGCCGCCCTGGATTATACGCGCCCCACGCGACGGCGTTGCGGCGAGCCGCGACCGATCTCAGGCACGGGTGACCTCGGACCTCGCCCGAACTACGCATCACGAGTCGGCGGGTGCGGGCCGTCACTTCTGGGTCGACAGGTTCGAGGCGTGCAGATGGACGATCACCCATGTGCCCGAGAGCTTGCGCAGCACCAGCGTGCGGCGGGAGATCATCTGCTCGCCCTTCAGGTGGAAGGTCACCACCGCGACGTCGTCCACGAACTGCACCCTCGTGTCCTCGGGAGCGAGGTTCATGTACCTCGGCCCGGGCTCCCGCGCGCGCATCGCCTCGAAGAAAACGCCGAAGGCGGCGGTGATCTGCCCCCTGTCCTCCGGTCGAAGGGGCAGGCTTGCGAGCGGGAAGAACACGGTTGCGTCGGGTGCGAAGAAACCCGCCAGGGCCTTGACATCGGCGGTGTTGAGAGCCTCGATGAAGCCGCCGAGCACATTTTGGACGGCGGCCGTGTCGCCCGACCGAGCGTCGGGGGGGGCGCCCGTGGCCGGTGGGACCATCGCAAGCCACAGCGCGGGGGCCGCGAGGCACGAGAGGGCGGCCGGTGCGATTCGCCGAAAAGAAGCGCCCACAAATCCCTCCCCGAGGACCGCCGGTCAGGCCGGCTGCACGACCACGGCGGTCCCGTAACAGACCATCTCGGTCACGCCCTGCATCAGCTCGGTGGCGTCGTAGCGCACGCCCACCACCGCGGTGGCACCCAACAGGTCGGCGTGCGCCACCATCATGTCGAACGCCTCGGCACGGGTCTTCTCGCACAGCTCGGTGAAGAGCGTGATGTTGCCCCCGGCGAGCGTCTGCAGCGCCCCGCCGATGGTGCCGAAGATCGAGCGCGACCGGACCGTGATTCCCCGCACCACCCCCAGGTTCCTGGTGATACGGCAGCCTGGCAGCTCGAACGCCGTGGTCGTCATCGCGTGGTTCATGACCCGCCTCCCCCGATGTCCGACTTTCGAGTCTAGCCTTCCCGCCTCACGAAGGCGATGCGGCCGGCAGGCACGCGGTTGCGTCAACCCGACGGCGTCCCGATCGTCTAGAGGCAGAGACGCAGTCGCGATATAGGTTTCACGTTCGCGCGGGCGGTCGGGAGGACACATGGGCAGGCGAGACGTTGTTTTCGCGGCACGACATCCGGACCCGCTCCCGGACGCCGGGGCAGAGAGATCAGACGTGTGGCGAGGGCGCGGTGGCGCGGCCGGTTTGATGCTCCTTGCGGTGGTGCTCGCGGCGCAGACGGCCATCGCCGCCGACGTGCTCACCTACAAGAACGACAACGCCCGCACCGGGCAACAGCTCGACGAGACCACCCTTGGCCCCAACGACGTGAACGTTGCGGATTTCGGAAAGCTCTTCCGGCACCCGGTGGACGGGGCCCTGTACGCCCAGCCGCTCGTCATGTCAGGGGTGAGCATCCCGGGGGAGGGCACCCGCAAGGTGGTGTTCGTCGCCACCGAGCACGACAGCGTGTACGCCTTCGACGCGGACGACGCCACGGGTGCCAATGCCGATCCGCTCTGGCAGGTCAGCTTTCTCGCCAACGCGCCCTCCGGGGTCGTCGTGACAACCGTCCCGTCCAGCGATGTGGGCACGGACGACCTCGCGCCCGAGATCGGGATCACCTCGACGCCGGTGATCGACCCCGCAACCGGCACGCTCTACGTCGAGGCCCTGACCAAAGAGGTCTCGGCCGACGGGACGAGCTACGTGCACCGGCTCCACGCCCTCGACGTCGCCACCGGCGCCGAGAAGCTCGGCGGGCCAGTGGTGATCACGGCACTGGCGAGCGGCGTCGGCGCGGATTCCGATGGACACGTCGGGTTCGACCCGCTCTGGGAGTTCAACCGCCCGGCGCTTCTGCTCTCCCAAGGTGTTGTGTACATCGCCTTCGGCTCGCACGGCGACGCCCTCCCGAGCCACGGCTGGATCCTCAGCTACGACGCCGCCACCCTCCGGCAGATGGCCTCCTTCAACACCACCCCGGACGGCGGCCTCGGGAGCATCTGGATGTCGGGGGGGGGGACCGGCCGCCGACGCCACGGGCGCCATCTACGCGATCACCGGCAACGGCGCCTTCGACCTGACGAGCGGGGAAAGGGATTGCGCCAGCACCTTCCTCAAGGTGGCGACCGGGCCCTCGGGCCTCGTCCTCATGGACTACTTCACGCCATCCAACCAGGAAGCGCTCTCCAGCCAGGATCTGGATCTCGGTTCGGGCGGGGTGATGCTGCTTCCGGACACGTCCGGCAGCCCCGTGCATCTCGCGGTCGGCGCCGGCAAGGATGGGACGATCTTCCTGCTGAACCGCGACAGCCTGGGGCGCTTCAGCCCCGCCGGCGATGCGGTGCTGCAGGCGCTGCACGGCGTCCTCAACGGTTGCTTCTCCACCCCGGCCATGCTCGGCGACACGGTGTTCTTCGGCGGCAGCGACTACACGAGCGGCAGCCTGGTCGCCCTCAAGCTCTCGAGTGAACTGCTCACCGAGCACCCGATCTCTCAAGCGAGCGCCACCTTTGCATTCCCCGGCGTCAACCCGAGCGTTTCCGCCAGCGGCTCCGGCAACGGCATCGTGTGAGTGATCGAGAACGCTTCGCCGGCGGTCCTGCACGCATACCGGGCCACCGACCTCGGTTTACGGTGAGGCGTTCCGCCGGGGGCCCGACGGGCCCGGGTCGTACCGAGCCACCTCGAACACCCTGTGGCCCGACTCATGGGCCTCCGGCGTCGGCGGGTTTCCGGGCCATTGGCGCACCCTCGCACATGAGGGGAGCACGCCACGCTCGGCGTTCCGGCCCCTCAAGGACCTGTCCCACGCACCGCATCCACGAACGCCTGCAGCTTGCCGAGATCGAGCCTCCCTCCGGTACGCACGCCCGTGCACACGTCAACGGCAAACGGCGTCACCTGGCGAATGGCCTCGGCCACGTTTTCCGGGGTTAGCCCGCCAGCGAGGAAGACCGGCACACCGACCCGGTCGCGGATTCGCCGGCTGATTGCCCAGTCGTGGGTCCGGCCCGTGCCTCCGAGCCGCTTGGTGGGCGAGGCCGCATCGCCGGAGTCGAGCAGGATCCCGTTCACGTGTTGGGCCACCTGCACGGCCTCGTCGAGAGCCCCTTCGTCGCGCACATGGATCACTTGAACGATGGAAACCCCAGGCATGCCTTCGCGGAGATCCTGGTACGTGCCGATGCGCAGGTGATCACAGATCTGCACGGTGTTGACCCGGCACCTCCTCTGCTGGGCGGCGATCGCACCAGCGTCCTGCCGGCTCGTGAGCAGGAACGACGCGATGCCCGGGGGAACCGCCGCGGCGATCTCGGCGATCAGCGGCTCGGGGATCACCCCCGGCCCGCTCGGCATCTCCGACACAAGGCCGACCGCCGAGGCGCCCCGACCAATGGCGACCCAGGCCTCCTCGACGCTCGCTATGCAGCAGATCTTCACCCTCGTTGTCGCCATGGTCGCTCTCGCCCCTCCCCGGCCCGGCCAACTTCCCTTCCCGACAAGGACCTCGAGACCACAGCCGGAATCCCTGCCAAATATAGGACATGGCGTGCTGGTTGGATTGCGGTCGTCGGTCGGCTCTACTTCCGGGGCTCGCGGTTCGCGGCCGTGATGCTCTCCTGGTACGCCGCCACCCGTTCCCGCACCGCCGCCTCGCTCACCGTGAGGACGCGACCCGCCGCCATCACCACCTGGCCGTCGATGATGACCGTGTCCACATCGCAAGCCTTCGTCGAATAGACCAGCAGCGAGTACGGGTCGTAGTGAGGGATCTGGTGGAGGCTGTCGGTACGCACCAGGATCAGGTCGGCACGCTTGCCTACCTCCAGCGACCCGATCACCCGCTGCAGGCCGATGGCTTCGGCGCCCAGCCGGGTCGCCATGGCCACGGCCGTCCGGGCGTTCAGCACCTTCGGGTCGCCGCTCGTGACCTTGTGAAGCTTGGCCGCGGTGTCCATCTCCTCCCACAGCGACAGGTCGTTGTTGGAGGCCGCTCCGTCGGTGCCGAGGCCGACCGCGACCCCCGCCGCCAGCAGCGCAGGCACGGGGGCCACTCCCGACGCGCCCTTCATGTTGGACTGGGGGCAGTGCGCCACCCCGACCTTATGCTCGGCCAGCAGCGCGATCTCCGCAGGGCTCGGGAAGATCATGTGGGCCGCCACGACCCGATCGTCGAGGATGCCGAGCGATGCCACGTACTCCACCGGCCCCTTGCCGTACTTCTCCCGGATCAGATCCACCTCGTAGCGAGCCTCGGCCAAGTGCATGAGCATCGGCACGTCGTGCTTCGCGGCCAAGGCGTGCGCTTCCCGCAGGTGGTCGGACGACACGGTGTACGTGGCGTGCGGCGCCACAGCCGGCGTGATCAGCGGATGGCCGTGCCACCGCACCAGGAACCGTTCGGTGTACGCCAGCGCATCCGCCCAGGTCTTGTTGTCGGGGGCGGGGAAATCGACCAGCGACTCCCCGACCACCGCCCGCATCCCGCAGCGGGCCGCCTCCTCGGCGATGGCGTCTTCGAAGTAGTACATGTCGACGAAGGTCGTGACCCCGCCCCGCAGCAGCTCGAGGCAGGCCAGGCGCGTCCCCCAGCGCACGAACTCCTCGTCGACGAACCGCGCCTCGGCCGGGAAGATACGGCCGTACAGGAAGCCCGTGAGGTCCAGGTCGTCGGCCAGCCCGCGAAACAGCGTCATCGGCACATGCGTGTGGGCGTTGATCAGGCCGGGCATGATGATCCGGCCGGAGGCGTCGAGACGCCGCGCCCCGGGGAAACGGCTCGCGAGCTCCGATGCCGGACCCACCGCCTCGATCCGGTTGCCCCGGACGGCGACAGCCCCGCTGGGGATGACCGTCCCCGCCTTGTCCATCACCAGGACCAGACCCCCATCCACCAGCCACACGTCCTCCGCTGTAGCCGGCGGTGCGAGGGCCCAGGCCACCATGCCACATGCCAAAACAGCCAGCAGGACGGAACGGTGTGACATTGCCACCTCCTTGGCGGTCAATCGCGCGACCCATTCTACCTACCATGATGCCTGGGCAAGAAGCCAGTGGGCGGGGATCGCTCCCCGCCCACCGAGCGTTCATACAGCCTGGAGCTTCAGAACTTCGCGTTGAACTCGACGCCGACTATCCTCGGCTCGTTGGTCATGCCGGTCAGGTTGTCGAAGTCGATTCCGCCCTGGAGGATCTTCGCATCCAGGATGTTCCGCCCGAACAGGGCAACCTCGTACTTGCCGCCGTTCCAGCCGTAGCCCAGGCGCAGTCCGAACTCCAGGCTGTCGGAGTGGAACTCCTTCGACTCATAGAGGGGGAAGTGCTTGTCGCTGGAGTAGGCCCAGTCGAGGCTGCCGAAGAACCCCCTGTTGAACGGGTCGGACTGGAAGTTGAGGACGCCCGAGAAGATCCAGTCCGGCGCATAGGGCAGGCTGTTGCCGTTGATAAGCACCAGACCCGAGGAGTTGATCGGATTGGTGATCGTGCACCCGCCGCCGCACTGCGCGACCGTGAGATTGGGGTCGTCGATCTTGGTCGGGTTGTAGCTGAGGCCGAAGGTCATGAAGACGTAGGGCGAGGGGATGTACTCGACGTCGGCCTCGAAGCCGTGGCCGTTGGTGTGCTTGGCGTTGAGCAGGGTGGCGATGTTGTACTTGCCGCCGACCGCGGTGAGCTGCTGGCCGTCCATCTGGAAGATGTAGGCGGCGAGGTTCAGGCGCAGCCGCTGATCGGCCAGGATCGACTTGAACCCGATCTCGGCCGATTTGATGGTTTCCGCATCGGCCACCGAGACGCCGTTGGTGGCCGGGTTCTGGCCGTTCTCGAAGTCGGGCGCAAACATGATGCGGCCCTGGATGCTGGGCCCACGGTAGCCCGTGGCGAGCTTTCCGTAGAGGTTGAGGTTGGGGTTGGCCCTGTAGGTCGCGCTCAGGTCCCAGCTGATGTTGTTGTCCGAGGTGTGTCTCTTAATCGGCGCCGTCAGCGGCGGCTGGAAGAGCGGTTGCGGCCGGTCGGCCTCGAAGTCCTTCTTGTCGTTCGTGTACCTCAAGCCCGCCTTGATGCTCCAGTCCTCCGCGATCTTGTAGTCGACCGATCCGAAGAGGGCATAGCTGTCTGTGGTCTGATGCTGGGTCGCGTACCCGTTCTGGGGGTTGCCCGGCGACAGGCTGTCGTAGCTGAACGAGTCGATGTCGACTTTCTCGTTGAAGTAGTACGCGCCGACCAGCCAGTTGAAGGGCCCCTTGCCGTTACTGGCCATCCGCAGCTCCTCGGTGGTCTGTCCGAGCGATGGGATTCCGTCGGCGCTCTCCGACGAGAACGGGATGAACCCCGGCCCGTAGTTGCCCGGGCCCAGGGACGCGGCCCCGAAGCCGCCGTCGATGTCGCCGCGGCTGTACATGTTGTTGATTCTCTCGTAGCCCGTGATTGAGGTCAGGGTAGCGGAGCCGAAGTTGTATTCCAGCCGGAGCAGGTCGCCCAGGGAGCTGATCAACTGCGCGTTCAAGCCGTCCTGATAGACGACGTCCTGCTTGAAGCCGTCGACGAGATCGTTGGTCCCCTTCTTGATGATGTTGGCACGGAAGATCCGCGCGGTGCCGTCGACGTGCCAACCGTGCACGTTGAGCAGGGCGCTGAACTTGTCGCTGGGCTGCCAGAGGAGTTGCCCGCGGTAGGCGGCCGTGTTGTAGCCCCCGAGGGCGTTGTCCTCGCCCGTGTGCTTGTTGTCCACCCAGTCACTCTCCCCCTGGTACAGCAGCGAGAGGCGCGCAGACAACGTGTCGCTCAGGGCGCCGCCGACCCCGCCGTCGACGTCGACGTTGTTGAATGTCCCGTAGGAGACCCGGAAGTTTGCGTCGAAGTCCTTGGTCGGTCGCTTGGTATCGAACTTGATCACACCGGCGGGCGAGTTGCGCCCGAACAGGGTCCCCTGCGGGCCGCGCAGCACCTCGATGCGGTCGAGATCGAACAGCGGCATGCCCTTGACGATCGGGTTCTCCATGACCACCTCGTCGACCACCATCGAGACCGGCTGCGAGGCGTTCAGGTCGAAGTCGGTGTTGCCCAGGCCGCGCATGTAGAAGCGCGGAAAGGCACGGCCGAACGACGACTCGAGGGTCAGGCTCGGCACCCGGCCCGAGATGGCGCGGATGTCCGGACCGGCCGTGAGGATGATGCCGAGATCCGAGCCGGACAGCGTCGAGACCGCGACCGGGATCTTCTGGATGTCCTCAGGGCGCTTCTGCGCCGTGACGGTGATTTCCTCGACGTACTGCCCGGCCGGTTGTTCCTTCTTCGGTTGGACCGGCTCTCCCTTCTTCGGTTGGACCTGCTCTTGCTTCTGCGGAGCTTGTTGCTCCTCCTTCACCGCCTCCTTTCCCGTCTGCCCGGCCTCCTGGGCGAAGCACGGTGCCCCGATGGCCGCCCCAAGAACTGCGAGCACGACGATGCTAAAGATCCGCCACGCCGATGCGTTTCCCATGACGGTCCCCTCCTCCATTGGTACAAAGTCCGCGTCAGTTGGCTGCCGTCTATAGAGCCTAGCAGAATCGTTGTCGCAAGTCCTGGGGTCCACGGCAGGGAATACGCTTCGAGGCGCTCCCCGAACGGCCGGGGACATAGGTGACAGTCTTGACCGGGGACATGGGTAACACGTTTGGCGATTATGCTTTACTTGACATTGGCCGTGACTAAGGTACTGCTTCTAGGTATAAGTATTCCAGCGCTTGCCACCGTCAGCGATCCACGCCGTCTTTTTTCCTTGGAGCATTCGCAATGTGTATTGTACGTCCATTCTGTAACAGAACCTCGTCGCATGCTTCGCCGCCAAAGCGTCGGTATATTCGACAAACCCGAAGCAGTAGAGATTCTCCTTCCCGGTAAATATCGTGACCCTCCGCTCCTCATTCTCGATGGACAGGCGCACGACCCCACCGACAAGTTTTGCTCCTGGACCAATGGGTGTTTGGCTATCTCCGGCGCTAACCGTTCGATCATACTCCGGGTCATTGAGAAGTTCGTCCGGTTCCATGGCTTTCAATTCAAGGTGCTGCCGGAGAAGCCAACCCGGAGTCTTACCGACGTTATGGACCATGAAGAGAAGCACAACATCGAATGGTCCTCGGCTAGACCACTGGTCAAGGCCCTGAAGGTTGCGTGGGCGGATCACAATCCACGGTCTCTCCAATCTCTTTTGAAATCTGTGCTGGCGATATCCGATCCAAACGAGAAGCCCACTTGCCAGCGCCATCGCACACGTAAAGACAGTCAGCCAAAGAGTATACCGAGTGAGCGCTTCCTGATAGGTCTTTTCGTTAGCATCGCCGGCGCTTATGGCCTGATTGTATGTGGTGCTGGATGGGTTACTAGTGGCAAGCGCTTGCGAATAGTCATTGGTTGGTTCGTGACGTGGACTGGTTTTCTCCTCATGATGACCGTTTTGGTGGTTGCTGTATGCGTTACCTGGCTGGGACTGTGATGATGGGGTTGACACCGCGACGGAGAGCACCAGCAGGACCACATGGAGCATGGGGGCCACCTCCGACCGAGCAGGTTTCTACTGATCGCTGTCTGGAGTCTACCCCTCTTCCTTCTTGTGGGGCTCTGGTGGAGTGGTGGCAGCGAGCAAACCCCTTATCGCCGTGTCAAAGTCCAGCGGATGCAGGCTCATTGGCCGAAGGCGTTCTCGTTTCTTCTGTGGGGCACGCGGGCGAGGTTTCTTGGACTTCGCACCGGTGCCCATCACGACCCCGCCACGACGAGAGCGAACATATTGCCTTCCTTCCTGTTGTTGTACCGGAACGAGAACTCGTTGAGGTACAGAGGCAAGTAGTCCTTCGAGACTTTGTGGAACGTCCCCATGATGCCACGCTTGAGCAGCGACCAGAAGCTATCAATGTTCGCGGTGTGGACATTCCCACGGACGTACTCCTTGTGGCTGTGATTGACGGAGTCGTGCGGCAGTCCGAGCCGCTTATAGCCGGCGTGTTCGTCGGTGGCGACCAGCTTGACCTTTTCGGAGACGGCCGAACGGACGAAGCCTCTGAGTGTATCTTCACTGGTGTCCTGGATCATCTGAGCGACGACGTTGCCCTTACGGGCAATAGCCCCGATCACAACGACCTTGCCGGCTGTTCCGCGCCCACCCTCGTGCTTGCGCTTCCGGCCGCCGATCCCCCCTCCGTGCCGGTTCTTCGCCTTGCCGCCGATGTACGTCTCGTCAACCTCGACGAACCCAGCCAGCTTCTTGAACTCGGGGCTCTGCATGGCGGCCCGGATGCGGTGGCACATGTACCAGGCAGTGCGGTAGGAGCCGGCGCCGATCATGCGCTGAATCTGGAGGGCGCTGATGCCCTTCTTGCTCTCGCACATGAGATAAATCACCTGGAACCACGTGCGGAGGGCGACATTGGTGTTCTCGAAGATCGTTCCCACCAGTGGAGAGAATCGGTAGCCCGTGGGAGCGCAGTCGGAACATTGCCAATTCCACGGCCGCGACACGTGGTAGACCTTCGCGTTGCCGCAACGCGGGCAGCGGACGCCCTTTGGCCAGCGCTGCTCGACGAGATACTCGCGGCAACTGTCCTCGGTGGGGAACCGTTCCATGAGTTCGGTGAGGGTCATCATGAGAACAATATAAGCCCTGGACGGCTAAATGTCAAGTACAGCACAATCGCCACACGTTTCGGGTCGTCGTGGGATCTGTGGGCGCTTCGGGCAGGTGGGGTGGCTGGGGGGAGCCAGCTTTCGGCAGTGTCCAGAGACGAAGGTCGGGTCTCGGGGTCATCCGACGATCAGCCGTGTGCGCTCATCGAAGCGAGTCAGCAGCGTGGTGGTAAAAACGATTGACCAGATCCCGTGATCGATCGGCTCGATGCCAACGAGTTCACCGGCAAGGGGTTCGCTCAGGAAGAGCAAGCGCCCCTGAGACTTGATCTCGCCGCTGGTGCGCTCGCGGCGGACCTCGACATGGCCGGGATAGTCGGGGTCGGGGGGCAGGCGCGGGGTGCCGGGGCCCAGAGCGACGCCGGCAACCGCTGGCCGAGGCCGTCGTGAGAACGCTCGCGGTTGTAGCTCGCGCGGAAGCGCTCGAAACGGCGGTGCTGGCAAGCAAGGCTAGGGCTTGGGGGTCGTGTCGTCTCGGCCTTCAACTCCCGGTGCATTCGCTCGTGAGCGCCGTTTTGCTCCGGGCGACCCCTTTCGATGCGCTCGTGACGAACCCCGAGGCGCATCCACAACACGTTCAGCCGGGTGAGCCCCCGCAGCCCCCGCGAGGCGAACGGCTCACCGTTGTCCGTGCGGATCGCCTCCGGCACCCCCCCACCGTGCGGAACAGTCGCTCCATCGCCGCTCGCACCTCCTGCAGCCGCGGCGAGGCCATCCCACGGCAGGCGCAGGTGGGCGTCAGGGTCACCTAGTAGACGAGACAACCTGAGCAGATCGGGGGGAGGGGTTTCCCTCCCCCTCATTCTTTCGAGCCACCGAGGCACAGTGCCCGGAGCCGACGCCGGAACGTCCCAGCGGCTGCCGCGAGGCGACGTACCTACCTGGGCTGTGTCGTGGGCACTACCGTCCGCACCTTGGCGAACTCGTCGCCGGGCAGCCAGGTCGGCATCGCGTCGGCCTGGGCCACCGCGAGGCCGGCCAGAAAGCCGAGCTGCGCGTCCTCGATCATGCCGTCGAAGTTCCAGCTCGGGCTGTACTCGTCGCTCGGCTGGTGGTAGTGGGCGTTGCCCCACTCCTCGGTGACCTTCTTGCCCCACCCCGGCTCCCGCCCGACGAAATCCAGCCCGCCCTTGAAGTAGAGGCCCGGCACGCCGACCTTGGCAAAGCTGAACTGGTCCGACCGGTAGTAGGCGCCGCGGTCGGGGAACGGCTCGTCGGTGACCACCCGCCCCTGCGCCGCCGCCACCGCCTCGGCCACCTGGTCGAGGGTGGATTTGCCCTTGCCCACGAGGGCGACATCGCGGGTCTTCCCGAAGATGTTGCCGGCGTCGAAGTTGACGTCGGCGGCAATTCTCTCGACCGGCACCGTGGGATGCGCGGCAAAGTACGCCGAGCCCAGCAACCCAGACTCCTCGCAGCTCACAATCGCGAACAGGATCGTGCGGCGTGGGCGCTGTGGCAGCGCCACAAACGCCTTGGCGATGGCGAGCACCTGGGCGACACCGGTGGCGTTGTCCACCGCGCCGTTGTAGATCGTGTCGCCCTTGGCGTCGGGCTTTCCGATGCCGAGGTGATCGTGATGGGCGCTGAAGACCACGACCTGGTCCTTGAGCGCGGGGTCGCTGCCCGGGATTTCGCCGAGCACGTTGCCGGTCTCGCCGCGTACGAGCCTGTTGGCGAGCTTCAGGGAGGTGCGGATGCCGAGCGGCACCGGCTTGAAGTCGCGGCTGTGCGCCTGGGCGACGAGGGAATCGAGGTCGAAGCCGGCGAACGCCACCAGACGCTTGGTCGCCTCCTCCGTCGTCCACGCCCGCACCTTGACGCGCTGCTCACCGGCATCGGGCAGCTCGAACTGCTCGCCGGTCCACGAGTTCTGCACGACCTTCCAGCCGTACCCCGCCGACGGAGTGGTGTGGATGATGATGGCGCCCACGGCGCCCGCCCGCGCCGCGCTCTCGTACTTGTAGCTCCAGCGCCCGTAGTACAGGCGCCGCTTGCCCGCGAACAGGTTGGGGTCCCAGTCGGGGTCGTTGTTCATCACCAAGAGGACCTTGCCCCTGAGGTCGGCGCCTTTGAAGTCGTCCCAGTTGTACTCGGGGGCCTGGATGCCGTAGCCCACGAACACCAGTTCCGCGTCCGAGATCGCCACCTCGGGGGCCTGCACCCCGGTCGCCGCAATGAAATCGTTCCAGAAACGCAGGGAAAGCTCCGTGGCGCCGGCGCGGAACGCCCAGGTGTCGGGGGGCGCCGTGGTGATGCCGACGATCTCGAAGCGCTGCTCCCAGCTCCCGCCGGGCGCCGCGGGTTTCAGGCCGATCAGCTCCATCACGCTCGCGACGTATAGCCGGGCCAGCACGTCGCCGCGGTGCGTAGGCGCACGCCCCTCCAACAGGTCGTCCGCGAGGAAGCGGACAGTGCCCTCCAGGGTTCCCCGGTCGATGACCCTTGCAGCGTCCTGCGCGTCCGGCGGCAGCTTGAGGTCGAACGCACCCGCTGGTGCCGCACCCACCGCCACGATCACGAGAACGGCAACCAACCCGAGCTTCCGTGCCATGAGGTCGCCTCCGCAAGACCCGGGTACTCTAGCAGGCCGGCAGGGATCGCGCCCTCCCTGGACGTCGATGGCGTCGCGGGCGAGCCAGCGGCTGGACGCCCGTGGTTCCTGATCAACGAACGGGCCGCTCTTCCCCCGGATCCATCTGTCGCAGTGGAGAGCGGCTACTGCGTATAGCAGGCGCACCCCATGGCCGCGGCGAACACGTCGCCCATCGACGAGACGTAGGCCCAGATGACCTCCCCGTCGCCGCAGTCAATGCCCACCCACTCGGCGCCGCCGCTGCCCGGGCCGGTGCTCCCGCTGCCCCCCCAGACGAAGATCGGACCCGACGTGACGACCGGGGTCTCCACTGGGTTCTCCTCCTGACAGATGGCCAGCTCATCCGCCGCAGCCGCCGCGTCGGCCAGTGCCTTGACGCACTCGTCGGCGCCGAGGCCTCCAGCGAGAGCGGCAATCTGGCACGCTACAGCGGCCTGCGCGTTAGCATTCGCCGCGGCAACCTTGAGTGCGGCGCAGGGGTCATAGGACTGCGAGTGCGCCGGCGCACTCCAGATGCAACCAGCGAGGATCACGGCCAGCCCCAAAAGCAAGCTTCCAGGTCGCTGCATTTCAACTGGATTCGACGCTACCTTCGACATATCCCATCCTCCTTTTCGTACGCGCGTCGTGCGCGCGCCCGATTCCGATGCGTTTTCCACCGCGCGAGCCTCAATCGTTGTTCTCTCTGCAGCATACAGTCGAAAATGCGACTAAGTCAAGGTCGCTGGTTGACTCCCACATGGGTCCAGCAACACGGCGGTCAGCTATCCTCAGAAGAATGATTGGGATGGGCCCCGCCGCATGAAGACGGTCTCATCGCTGCTGCTCCCGGCCGGGCTGCTTGGGCTGGCCGCACTGGTGCTCAACTTCCCGGCTCCGCAGTCGGAACAGCTGGCGTCGTTCCTGCGCGTCTACCCCTGGGTGGTGCTCGTGGTCGGGGTCCTGCTTTCAATGCGCTTCCGGCGCGGCCGGGTGGTGCTGGCGCTGCTCACCCTGGCGATCGCGGACCGTGTCCTGCTGCGCCTCCCGCCCGGCACTGACGGGGAGGCCGCCCGCTTCGGCTTCAACGCGACCGCATTGGCGCTGCCGCTCGACCTCGCCTGGCTCGCGATCGCCCGCGAGCGCGGCACGCTCACTTCGCACGGTTTCCTGAGGCTGTGCGCGATCGCGGCTCAGCCGGCACTTGCCGCTTTCGCCTGGCTTTCCTATCAGCCGGGGCTGGTAAAACTGCTCGAGCGGTCATTCCTGCCGCGAGCGCTGACGCCCGCGACGAGCGTGGCCGACCCGGCCGTGCTCGCCTTCGCCGCTGCGTTCATCGCGGTCGGGGTGACGTGGCTGCGCCGCCAGACGACCCTCGAAAGCGGCTTCTTCTGGGCGTTGCTCGCGTCTTTGCTCGCGCTGACGGCGGGTGGCCAGGGCGCCACCACGTACCTGGCCACCGGCGGGCTCATTCTGGTCGTCTCCGTGGTCGAGGCCACCTTCGCCATGGCCTACCGGGACGGCCTGACAGGGCTTCCGAGCCGGCGCGCGTTCGACGAGGCCCTGACCAAGCTCGCCGGCCGCTACGCCATCGCTATGCTCGATATCGACCACTTCAAGGCCATCAACGACACGCACGGCCACGACGTGGGAGATCAGGTGCTGCGCATGGTGGCGTCCAGGCTCGCCGCGGTTGCCGGCGCGTGTGCGTTCCGCGTCGGTGGCGAGGAGTTTGCGCTCGTCTTCCCGGGCAAGCCGCGCAGCGAGGCTCGCCCCCCGCTGGAGGAGCTGCGCAAGGCCACCGCGGAGGCGGGCTTCACCCTGCGCGGCGAGGACCGTCCCCGCAAGAGGCCGAAGCGGGTCGAGCCGCGCCACCGGGAGCCCATTCGGGTTCCGGTCACGGTGAGCATCGGGGTGGCGGAGCCCGGCGGCCTGCTCGACGCGCCCGAGGACGTGGTCAAGGCCGCCGATGAGGCTCTCTACCGCGCCAAGCGCGGCGGGCGCAACCGCGTGGTCCCGTAGGGGTCCGCCCGGGGGTGTTACGCTTTTCTGAAGGGCTGCCGCGCGCCCCGAGGCCCACCGCTGAGAGGGAGTCAGGCCATGGCACTCAACCAGTCTTTCGACATCACCTGTGGCTGCGACCTGCAGGAGGTCGACAACGCCGTCAATCAGACGCTCAAGGAGCTCGGCCAGCGTTTCGACTTCAAGGGCCTCAAGATCACCGTCGAGCTCCGCCGCCAGGAGAACCTCGTGGTCCTTGCGGCCCCCGACGAGTTCAAGCTGAAGGCGATGTGGGAGGTGCTGCTGGGCCGCATGACCCGTCGTGGCGTCCCGGTGAAGAACCTCAAGGCCGGCAACGTGCAGCCCGCCGCGGGGGGCACTGTCCGCCTGGAGGTCACGCTCCAGCAGGGCATTCCAGACGAGGCCGCGCGGGCCATCGTGAAGTTCGTCAAGGAGAAGCGGCTCAAGAGGGTCCAAGTCGCGATCCAGGGCGACCAGGTGCGCATCGCTTCACCCTCGCGCGACGAGCTGCAGGCGGTCATAGCCGCCCTGAAGGCGCGGGACTTCGGCATCGAACTCACGTTCGGTAATTACCGCTCGCAGTAGGCGGGAGATGCAGCCCGGCGGTTCGGGCGGGAAGAGTGGGGTATCGTTGAACGTGTTGAGATGGTGGATGATGGACACGACCGTTAGTGGGGTCCATTGGCCGGGCGCCGGGTAAGGCGATGGCGATCAGCGGCAACCTCCGCACGATGCCGTTCCCGGATCTCATGCAGTGGATCTCCGTGAGCCGGAAGACCGGCACCCTGGTCATCAAGGGGCAGCGCTTCACCAAGAAGATCGTTTTCAAGGGTGGGATGGTCTCGGCGGTCACCTCTAACAACCCCCGCGAACACCTGGGGTACTACCTAGTGGGCTGGGAGATCCTCTCGGAGGAGGAGCTGGAGAAGCTCCTGGATCAGCAGACCGAGCTCAACGTGATGCTCGGCGAATTGCTCGTTCAGACGGGCAGGTTGACCCGCGAAGAGGTCGACCACATGGTGCACGTCAAGACCGAGGAGACCATCTACGACCTCATGCTCTGGCAGGAGGGGGAGTTCTTCTTCCTCGACGACGCCCAGCCCCGCAGGGACTTCAAGGAGCTCCGCGTCCCGGTGGACCATTTCATCCTCGAGGGCGCGCGCCAATCCGACGAGCGCCGGAGGATCGCAAAGCTCATTCCGGACAGCGACCACATCCCGAGGATCGTGCATCCCCTCGACGAGAGCCAGCTCACGCCTACCGGCCTCGCAGTTCTCCGGCAGGTGGACGGGCAGAAGAGCATCGAGGAGATCGCACTCGAATGCCGCGTGCCCGAGTTCCCGGTGCTCGCCTTCATCTTCCAGGGGATGCAGAACGGCGTCTTCGAGCTCCTGCCGGCGGCCCTGCCCCTGCGCCGGATACCGGGCTTCTCCCGCTCCACCTGGCGCGACCGCATCCTCCAAGCGGAGAACAGCCTGGCCCTGGGGGACACCCTGGAGGCCTACCGGAAGATCGTCGAGGTGCGGGACAGGTACCCGACCGTCCGTGCCGCCAACACAGCGGCCAACGCGGTCGAGAAGCGCATCGCCCAGGAGCTCGCGGAGATGGAGATACCCCCCGCGACCGTCCTCGAGCTTGCCATGGCTCCCAAGAACATCGTCCAGCTGAAGTGCGCCCCGGAAGAGGGGTTCGTGCTCTCGCGCATCAACGGCATTTACACCGTCGCGCAGATCCTCGCGCAGCTCCCCGGCGCCAAGCTGTACAACGAGCTGATCATCCACAACCTCCTGCAGCGCGGGGTCGTCAAGCTGCGAGAGTCACAGGAGGTGGCGAGACACCCCGGCGAGCGCCGCCCCAAGAAATAGGTTCACGACAGAAGGTCCTAGGGCCGCAGGCCAAGAGCCGCCGAGGATCGGGAAATCCGGCCCCGAGGGCGCCGCTCGTCTTCCTGCCACTGCGTGACGGCTTTTATTGCCCCGCGGGCTGGGAGCAGTCGCTCGGGCTGCGCATCGAGCGCAGCCCTCCGACCCGCCTTCGCGTGCGACCGAGCTGGCACAGACCGGCGTGCGGACCCTCGCTGTTCCTCGCCCTCGCGCTGCGCGCTCGTGTTCGGCCAGCGTTTCCACCCGCCGGTCTGGCCGCTCGGTGCCCGCACGCTCCGCCGGAATGGCTCCTATCGCCCGCGGGGCGGATTTCACCTCCACCCCCCCGGTTCCCTGTGCACCTGCACGCACCTGATGCTCTTGCCAGGACTCTCGCCCCATTGGCACAGCCACCGCGTTACGGGAGGGGGGCTTTCCATCCGCCGGTGCCGCGGGTGGCCAATCTCTCCGGAGCCCGCGGGTACCACGCGGCGGGATCCGGGGTGAGGTATCGGTGGCGAGAGGAGCCATGCCTCCTGGCGACGAGCGAACACCGAGGAGCCTTGCGCCGGGCCCGCCAGGTGTGGTCGCGGGCGAGGAGTGTGCGGCCGGAGGGCGCGGGGGCGGCCAAGGCCGCACCCAGCCACCCGCGGGACCGGCAATTCAAAGCCTCCACGCAGTGGAAGAAAGGAGTAGGCCGCGCACCCGCGTAGCAAGAAACGAGGCTCCAAGCCCGCGCGCCACAAAACGAAGCCACGGAGTGGCAAAAAAGAAGAGGCTGGCCACCCGCGGGACCGACACAAATGAGTCAGCGGCGCCGCTGCAGCTCCGCCTCGACCACGGTCGCCCCGCGCTCCACCGCGGCCGTGATGAAGGCATCCGCGTCCTGCGGGCTCACGAACACCCTGCCCTCGCCCTCCACCAGCACCCCCTCCTCGCGCACCGAGGCGAGGACGGTGGTGGCCATGCTGTCGAACAGCCACGACCCCACCTGGTACCCGGGCAACGGAACCCCCGACAGCCTGGCCCCCTGGAGTGGCCGGTGCTTGCGTACCCGCGCCCCGGTGAGGGGGAATCGCCGGCGCGACGCCAGCGTGCTCACCTCGAGGACGTCGTCCCCGATCGAATACCGCAGCCGAGCCGGAGCCACGAAGAACACGGTCACCAGTGCCAGTACCACCAGAGCCAGGACCAGCAGGACCGAGATGAGGGTGAACCACCACGTCTGGCCGCGCTTGCCGGCCGGCGCAAAGGTCCCGGGGTTCTGGCCCCGCAGCGCAGCCAGGAAGGCGTCGCGGTCGGCGGGTGTGATGGCCACCGGACTCGTCTCACCACTCGCGAGGATCACCACGGCAAGCTCGGAGCAGTCGGAGACCTCCCACACCTCGCCCACCCTGGGGTAGGCGAAAAAGCCCACGCAGTAACCCGGCTTCTGGGTGCCGAACCTGAGGGCGCCGCCACGCAGCCATTCCGGGTGCGCATCCTGGATGCGCGCCAGGGAGATCGACTTTTCCGGGTGCGAGGAACCCAGCGTGCTCGAGATCGTGAGGACCTTGCTGTCGATCCGATAGCGGATCTCTGGCGCCTGCAGCAGCGTGAACAGCAGCCACAGGAGAGGCAGCCCCAGGACCGCGACAAGCAGGACGAACCATACCCGGGCGGCTTTCGTGACCGGCACGGCCCGGAAGACCCGCGGAGTTCTCTGGCTCATCGTCGCTCTCCCCGTTTAGTATATAGCGACTCAAACTCTACTCTTTTTCCGACCCCTCCAGCAACGCGTCGGCGCCCTGCACGGCGATCCCGCGCGGCACGAGCAGCTGCTGCAGGGCGGCGCGTCGCGGCGCCGACGGTACCACGAAGGTGCTCCCGGCCGGCAGCCTCGCCAAGTCGGCCTCGGGCACGAAGGTGATAGCCCGCCGCATGGCGGCGTCCATGAGCTGCTTCCGCACGGCGAGCGCCTCTGCATCGTACGCAGCGCCCGGCGGCTCATCGAGCACGAAGACGGTCTCCCCTACCGCGCCGGCCTCCTTGGCCTCCCGGAGCGCCGCTTTGACCGCGGCCACCGCGGCCGGCCGCGGCCGGAAACCGGGACCCAGGAGCTTCCCGGTCGAGGTGGCGAACTGGTCCGCGTAGCCCGTCTTGAGGAACTCGTAGATGACCGTTTCCGGCGAGAGGGCGCGGGCCGCGGTGGCGAAGAAGTGCAGCTCGCCCCTGTCGAGGATCGCCCCGTCACACTCGTTGCCGCCCTCCAGCACGAACAGGGGCTTGCGCTCGAGCACCCCCAGGCGCATGAAGTTGACCATCGCCACGACCGAGGCTCGACCGCGATCCGGATAGCCACAGGTGGTGTAGACGGAGAGGCCCAGCGCGTCGGCGCGGCGCATCCAGTCGAAGATGTCGAGCGCTGCAAAGGCGAGCCGCCCGTTCTCCAGCTTCTCGGGGACGTAGCCGGAGAGCTGCAGCACGAAGGGGACCGGGCGCCGTGCGCGCGCGTGCCAGAGGGAACGGCACTCCTCCAGCTGAGTAACCACCCAGGCGTTGATCGTCGCGACGAAGTCGAGGTAGGCGGAGCCCGCGTCGCCGAACGAGGGGTCGTGCTCGTTCTTCGGCATCGGAACCTCATCGAAGGAGACGAACGCCGTCCGGTAGCGGCGGTTCATCAGGCCGACGTCGCCGGCAAACCTCTTCCGGAGCTCGCGCCGCCACAGCGCCTCCGCGTGGGGCGTGTACTGGGCGATCTCGTACGATTCGGTCGTCGCGTCGTAGCACAGCAGGCTCCCGCGCTGCGACACGAACGGCTCGTTGAAGAGACCCACTCCGAAGGCCAGCAGGTTGGGCTCTTTGGAGAAGTTGTCCGCGTAGTACGCGGTCTCGTCACGCAGCCAGCGCTCGTAGTCCGGCTTTCCCACCGTGGCCAAGAAGAACGGTGGCGTCGGCCGCCCTGATGGCAGCCGTCCCCGTTCGGTGAGCACGTTGGTGTACAGCCAGTCGGCGCGCCCTCCGCCGCCGTCCGGGAGCGAGCTGCCGTCGATGCGCGAGAGCACCACGCCGACGCCGCGCGCGGCGGTCACGGCAAAGATGCGCCGGAGGATCGCGAGGCTTGCCGGGTCCTGCCAGATGTGCGGGGGGGGCACCACGTTGACGACCTCGGCGCCGCTGTCGAGCGCAAAGGCGAGCAGACGCTCGGCCTCCCGAGCCGACGCGAAGAAGTCCCAATGCAAGGTAAAACCGGTGAGAGGCCGCACCGGCGCCGGGCCGGCGTCCGGCGGCACGGCGCCAGTCTCTCCGGCGCATGCCGCCGCGAGGCAGCACCCAGCGGCGAAGAGCCCACGCCTCTTGTGCACGGAGCGACGGTAGCACAAGGGCTTACGGCATTCCGGCGTGCTACCATCTCGCCTCGCCGGCTCCCGCGAGCGGCGCGACGGAGCTGGACAGGGCAGGATGAAAGCGAGCCACGCCGAGGGGACCCGAAGAGGCGCCGGCACCTCCACCCGGTGCGTGCTTTCCCTGCTTGCCGTCCTGGCGGTGGCGCGGGTGCTGCCCGGCCAGACGCACGCCACGCAGAAGGTTCTCGTCCTGTACGAGCCGGGGCCCACGCAGGTGGCTAGCGGCCTCGGTGACGCGCGTCAGCTGCGTCAGCTCCTCGGGCACTTCCGCACCGACGTCACCCTGCAGCCCGTGGATACGTACAAGGTCGGCCAGATGAGGCCGTTCGACGCGACGTTCTTCGTCGGTTACAGCAAGGCGTACCAGCCGCCACAGGTTTTCCTCAACGACGCGTTCGACGACGGACGGACGTTTGTCTGGCTCAACACCGGTCTCGTCGAGTTCGGCCGTACCCACGACCTGGGTGCGCGCTACGGCTTCGTCGCGACCGGTTTCGACACCGTCTCCGCCTTCGACGTCGTGCAGGCAGGAGCCTTCCGCTTCACGAAGACGGAGCCAAACGCCAACGTTCTCAGGGTCGTGGACCCCGCTCGCTGCATCGTGCTGGCCACCACGACCTCCAGCAAGAAGAACCTCACCGTCCCTTACGCGGTGCGCAGCGGCAACTTCTGGTGCTTCGTCGACTCGCCGTTCTCCTACGCCAGCGAGGGCGACCGCTACCTCTACTTCGCCGACCTCCTGCACGACATCCTCGGCGAGGATCACCCCCGCTCGCGCTCCGCACTGATCCGTATCGAGGACACCAACCCCTTCTCCGACCCGGTGAGCCTGCGCAAGATCGCGGACCTGCTCGCCGAGCGGAAGGTACCCTTCCTGGTGGGCGTGATCCCCTTCTACGTGAACCCGGCCACCGGTATCCGTGTCGCGATGTCCGAGAAACCCGACTACGTCGACGCCATTCGCTACATGATGGAGCACGGCGGCACCGTGGTCCTGCACGGCGCCACACACCAGTACAAGGGTGAGACCTCAACCGACTACGAGTTCTGGGACGAGAGTCGCGGCCGGGTGATCCCCATGGACTCGCGCGAGTACGTGACGCGCAAGCTCCGTGACGCGATCGTCGAGTGCATCAAGAACGGCGTCTACCCGCTGCTGTGGGAGACCCCGCACTACAGCGCCTCGACGCTCGACTACACGGTGATCGCGGAGCACTTCTCCACCGCCATGGAGCAGCGCCTGGTGCTGGACAACCTCGATTACAGCCAGTTCTTCCCGTACCTCATCGACAAGGACATGTACGGGCAGCGCATCTACCCGGAAAACCTCGGCTACATCCCCGTCGATCCGGATCCCGCGAAGGAGCAGGCGGCGGTGGACCAGCTGCTCGCCTTCGCCAAGGTCTACCTTGCGGTGCGCGACGGCATCGTGTCGGCGTTCTTCCACCCGTTCGTCCCGCTCGACTACCTCACGCAACTCGTGGACGGTATTCAGGGTCAGGGCTACTCCTTCCTCGACCTGCGCGAGGCGTCGAACACCGTGACGCTCGACGACCGTGCGATCGTGAGCGGATCAGCCACCGTGAAGCTCACGCTCGCCGACCAGTACCTGCGCGAGACGTACGTGGACGCCGCCGGTCAGGTGGTCCGGCGGGAGGTGTCTCCCGAGCGGCTGCGCGGGACCGTCCAGCGCGAGGTCAAGCTCCCGGTCCGATGGATCTACATCGCGGAGCCCCGGGAGAGTCGCGAGCGCCCGCTCTCGTTCTGGGAGAAGACCAAGCAGAAGGCCGGTGAGGTCCTGGGGAGGCTCGTCAAGGGGGAGGTGCCCCACCAGCCCGCCGATGTGCTCTTCCTGTACGACGCGCAGGCCACCGGAGGCGCCTCCAACGACCAGGCCAGCCTCGTCGCGCCCTTCCTTGCCCTCAATGTCCCCGTGCAACAGGTGCCCCTGACACCCAGCCTGGCGATCGACACCGCCGGCCACAACCTCGTGATCGTCCCCTACACGATCACCGAGGCGCTCACGCAGGCCCAGGTGGAGGCGCTCAAGTCGTTTGTCGCCGACGGTGGCAACCTCATCACCGACTTCCGCAATGACCTCGCGACCGCCCTCGGGGTGCGCTTCCTCCGAACGAGGCTGGCGGTCGACCGCGTGCGCGACCGCCTCTTCCCCGACGAGCCGCTGCACTGGAGGTCGGGCGAGGTGATGAACAGGTTCGACGTCGCCGATAGCGACGAGGTGCTGGCCGTGGACGACGCCACCGAGATGCCCGTCGTGATCGGCAGGCGCTACGGCCATGGCGCGTTTATCTTCTTCGGGACCCGTTTCGACCCTGCAAGCACCGGCGGCTTCTCCCGCTTCCCCTACATGGCCCACTACGTCGAGTCTTTCTTTGGCCTCACGCCCCTCGTCCGCCGTGAGCAGCTCGAGATGTACTTCGACCCGGGCTACCGCCACATGGTGAGCGAGGAGCTGCTTGTCTCGCGTTGGGCGGCGTCAGGCATCCGCATCATCCACGTCGGCGGTTGGCACGAGTACCCCAAGTACACCTACGACTACGCGCACCTGATCCGCCTGGCCCACGCGAACGGCATCCTGGTCTACGCGTGGCTGGAGCCCCCGCAGGTGAGCCAGAAGTTCTGGCAGGACCACCCCGAGTGGCGGGAGAAGAACTACAAGGGCCAGGACGTGCGCCCCTCGTGGCGCTACCCAGTCTCCCTTTCCGACAAGGCCTGCCTTACGGCGGCCACTGCGTTCTATCGCAAGCTCCTGACCGACTTCGACTGGGACGGCGTGAACATCGGTGAGCTGTGCTTCGAGTCCGGGCGGGGCACGAGGGATCCGCTGCTCTACACGCCGATGCACCCCTCCGCGCGTGCCGAGTTCCGGGCCCAGGCCGGGTTCGACCCGGTCGAGCTGCTGGATTCGCTCTCCGTGCACTACTGGCGCCGCGACGCCGCCGCCTCCGCGGCCTTCTCGAGGTACCGCGTCGCCAAGGTGGTGCAGCTCCACGACGTCATGCTCTCGCTGGTCGACGCGGTTCGCGCCGCCAGGCCCGGCTTCCAGGTCGTGGCCACCGTCTACGACAGCCTCACGGTTCCCGACCTCCGCAATTGGCTGGGCGTGGACGCAAAGCAGATCGCGGCGCTGCGTGCCAAGCATGATTTCGTCCTTCAGATCGAGGACCCCGCGACCATGTGGTCGCAGGATCCTCGGCGTTACGAGGCGATCGCCGCGCGCTACGCGGGCCTCGTGGACGCCAAGGACCTGGCGCTCGACCTGAACATCCTCTCCTTCCGCGAGCCCAAGGACATCACCCCGTTCCCCACCCGTATCCAGACCGGCACCGAGAGCTCGTGGCTCGTCCACTCCGCGGCCCTCGGGGCTGGACGGGTAACGATCTACTCGGAATCGAGCATCAACCAGCAGGACCTGACGTTGCTGCCCTCGGCCTACGCGGCGCGCACGCGCATCAACAGGGTTGATGAAGGGTGGGCGATCAACACGCCCACGCCGATCGTGCTGCAGCTGGCGAGCGACGTTCAGGAGGTCCTGGGCGACGGCCAGCGCGTGCACACGGTCGGCGGGGGAAGGTTTCTCCTGCCGGTGGGCAGCTACACCGTGTCGGGGGTGCAGCCGACGCTCGCCGGGATCCAGCCGTCGGTGCCCGAGTCCCACCTCCTTTCGATCACCGGCGATCTGCTCTTCCAGAAGAGCTCCCAGCGAAGCGTCGACTTCCGCTACCGCTCGGCCAGCCGGTGCATCGTTACCATGGCGCGCGAGCCCTACGCCCTTTTCATCGACGGCCACGAGGCATCCTTCGAAGCCCTCAAGGGCAACGGCCGCGAGGCTTTGATCCTGCCACCGGGCGAACACGCCGCCCTGATCGTCACCCAGAGCACGGTCTCGTACGGCGTGGACATCACGAGCTTCTGGTCATCCTACGTGATCGCGATCTTCGGCGCGGTTTCGGTGGGGTTGCTGGCATGCCTGTACCTGATTGTGCGGCTGCGCCCGACGGCCCGGGAACGCGCGGCATGACCGAGACCGCCCTCCAGCTCGACCTCAGCATCGTGTTCGTGCTGGCGGTGATCCTCATCTGGTTCATGATCGCCTACCAGCTCGTCCTCACCGTGGCCGGGTTCTTCCACGTGCTGCGGTCTGCGAGGGAGAAGCGCGAGGTGGACGGAATCCAGCTCGACCTCCCCCGCGTGGCCGTGCTCGTCCCTGCCCACAACGAGGGCAAGGTCATCACCCGCACGCTGGAGGCCATGCTGGCCTTCGACTACCCAGCCGACCGCTACGAGGTGATCGTCATCAACGATGGGTCCACCGACGACACCGGCGCGATCGTGCAGTCGTTCGCCCAGCGCGACCGGCGCGTCCGCCTCATCGACGTCCCGCAGGGCGAAGGTGGCAAGGGCAAGTCCCGCGCGCTCAACCTCGGCCTCTCGCAGACCGAGGCACCTTTCGTGGCGGTCTACGACGCGGACAACACCCCGGAGCCGGCGGCGCTGCGCTACCTGATGGCCCAGCTCCTCCTCCACCCCGACCTCGGGGCGGTGCTGGGCAAGTTCCGCACCGACAACCGCGACCGCAACCTCCTGACGCGTTTCATCAACGTGGAGACGCTCTCGTTCCAATCCATCGTGCAGGCGGGGCGCTGGAAGCTGTTCCGCGTGAGCACGCTGCCGGGGACCAACTTCGTCATCCGGCGGCACCTCCTCGACGCGGTCGGACGGTGGGACGAGTCTGCCATCACCGAGGACTCGGAGCTTTCCATCCGTGTCTACATGGAGGGGTACCGGATCAAGGTGATCCCCTACGCGGTCACCCACGAGCAGGAGCCGGAGACGTGGAAGGTCTGGTTCCGGCAGCGCACCCGTTGGGTGCGCGGCAACAACTACGTGGCCAGCAAGTTCGTGCGCCAGATCCCGCGCTTCAAGCGCAAGGTGCTCGCGGTCGAGGTCCTTTACCTGCTCTCGCTCTACTACGTCTTCTTCGTGGCGATCGTGGCCTCGGACCTGCTGTTCCTCGCGAGCGTGTTCAGGGTGATCGCGATCCCCCTCCCCGGCCCCTACACCGCCGTGTGGGTGCTCGCGTTCCTGCTCTTCATCATGGAGATCCTGCTCGCACTCTCCTACGACCGCGAGGACTCGCTCGCCAAGATCGGCCTGATCGTGCTGGCCTACTTCACCTACTGCCAGCTCTGGATCGTGGTCGTGGCGCACGCCATCTGGCTCGACGTCGTCAAGCGCGAACGTCAGACCTGGATCAAGACCGTGCGTTTCGACCGGCAGCCCGCCAAGGGCAGCGGGTCCGCGCGTTGAAACGCCGCGGCCTGAGCCCGGGAACGATCGAATACCGAGAGCGTCAGGCCCTGCGGCAGCGCCGACCGCGGATCGCTCAGGACAGGTCGAGCTCCATGAACACCGTGCCCTCGATCGGATTGGGACGGTACGGCTCGATCTCCCGGAAGCCCAGGGCGCGGTAGAGCGCGACCGCCTCGTGCATCCAAGGAAGGGTGTCGAGCTGCATCCTTCGGTAGCCGGCCTCGTGCGCCTTCTCGATCACCGCCGCCGCGAGCCGCCTGCCCACCCCCTTGCCGCGGAAGGGGTGGCGGACGTACAGCCGCTTCATCTCGCAGGTACCCTCGCCGAAGGGCCGCATCGCGACGCACCCCGCGAGCCGACGGTCACGGGACGCGAGCAGCAGCGCACCGCCGGGCGGCACATAGGCGCCCGGCAGCTCCGCAAGCTCGCGGGCGAAATCCTGGAAGGAGAGATCCACGCCCAGCAGAGAGGCGTACTCCTTGAACAGCAGGCGCACCTGGCTCACCGACTCATCGTCATCGGCCGCACGGATCTCGATCGTGCTCACCCCGCGTACCATGTCCCGCCCCCCGTACCGCGCATCTTGCCACAAGTACGGATCGAGGGTGCCACCGGCACGCTGACCACGCGCGGTGCGCGGCGGCCAGCCGCACCGGGGAGCTCAGACCCTCTCGATGCGGCCGGCGTGCAGGAACCACAGCTCGAACCGGGGCGTTTCGGAGAGGCCGAGGGCCTCCTGGAGCGCGCGCCGGTAGACGGCGCCCTGCAAGGCATAGGCGGCGACCCGCTCCGCAATCCCCTCCTCGGTCTCCACCTCGTCGGTCTTGTAGTCGGCGATCACCAGGGCACCGCTTGCCGGGTCGCGGTAGACGAGGTCGAGTGCGCCCGAGACGAACCCCACCGGGCCGTCGTGCGGGGCGGGAGGCAGCAGGACTGGGAGTTCCCGGGCCAGGATGTGGGGCGTGATCTCCTTCAACCGGGCCAGGAGCGGGCCGCCGGCCAGCCTCCCGAGGACCGACTCAGCACGACGCACGGCGTCGTCGAGCGCGCGCGTCTCGACGAGACCCTCGAGTGCCGCGCGGAGGAAGGCCGAGGCAGCCACGAGCCATCCTGCAAGATCGCCTGCCAGGTCGAGCGTCTCCAGGGCACCGTGGACCGCGACGCCGACCGCCGCGGCGCTCGCCTGCCCCCCCCCGATGCGGTCTTGCCGGCCCGCTGTGCCACCCTCGCCGTGCGCCTGCTGCGCGAGGAGCTCCTGGAGAAGCCGGTGCGCCTCCTCCGAAGCAGGTGCGGAGAACGCCCGCGCCATCCGCGCTGCCGCCATGCGTTTCAGCTCGGCGAGCCGCGCGGCCTGGCGCGCCACCTCGGCCGGAGCGGGGAGCGTGCGCGCCCCATCAGGCAAGACAGGTTCCGCCTGGGCCCGTCTCAAGGCCGGGAACACCCAGCGGGCGCCTTCGCCGTCCTCGTGGGAGCCGCCCGTGGCGCGCATCCGGGCCGCAGCCGCAGCGAGGCCCCCCGTCGGCGCCTGGCGGGCCGAGAGAAGATCCATGTGCGAGTGCACCGCAGCGCGCGGATTTAAAGGCTCGGAGGGAAAGGTCCCGGCCACGACCAAGCGGTCCTTGGCCCGCGTCATGGCCACGTACAGCGTGCGGACGATCTCGGCCCGGGCCACCCGGCTCCGGCGCTCCTCGACGGCGAACCACCCCGGCGTGGCGGCGTCGAAGAGCACATACTCGAAGCGGCCACCGCTCTCCTGAGCATCGACCCGGGGCCGTGCGTCCGCCCGCGACCTCTTCTGGGCCTGCATGAGGTAGACGTGGGTGAAGTCCAGGCCCTTGGCTTTGTGGATGGTCATCACCCGCACCGCGTCCTCCGCCGCGTCGAGCGGGCGCCCCTCCTCAGCCTCGCGGACCTCGCTGACCGCGGTGCGGAGAGCACGCAGCACGGCGTGGGGATCGCCGTCGGTCTCCATCGCCTCCAACAGCGTGCGGAAGAACCGGTCGAGGTTGGCGACGCGGTACCTGCCAAGGGTGCGCGCGGCCTCGCTCGCCTCGAAAAGCGTGAGGGTGCGCAGCCTCTCCACGAACACCGCCGCGGGCTCGCTCTCGAACAAGGCGCGCAGCCGGGTGAGGTGCCCGAGGAAGGCCACGAGGTTGCGCTCCCACCCCCGGATGCGCTCGCTCCCAGGGACGTCCTCCGGCAGCGCGGCCGCGACCTCGAGCACGAGCCTCTGCAATGCGGCGAGCCCGTCGCCGCCATGCCCGCCCAGCTCGCTCACGCGGTCAGGGAAGGAGCGCGTCCAGAGCGGGATGAACGCCGCATCCGGTGCCCCCACGACGCTCGAGCGCATGACCGTCACCAGCGCGAGGTGATCGCCTGGGTCGAGAACCGCGCGCACCAGCGCCGCCGCCTCGATGACCTCGCGGCGGCGGTAGTACGAGCGGTCGCGCTCCACCAGGTATGGCACGCCGGCATCGCGGAACGCCTGGAGGTAGACGTCGATGTCCCCGGTGGACCGCAGCAGAACGCCGAACTCCCGCCAGGGAACCCCGCCCGCGTGCAGCTCCCGGATGTCCACAGCGAGCGCCCCAGCCTCCAGCTCCGCGCCCTCCCGGGTCGAGGCCTCCTCGAGGCCGCCCGGGTCATCATCCGTCGGTACCCACGAGACCCAGTACTCCACGGGTGCCCGCCGGCCCAAAAGCGGATCCCGCTCGGCCGAGCGCTCCTCGCACGGCAGCAGCGTCTGGAAGGCCGGCTGCATCCCGGGCTCGTGCCGCATCCCGGGGCGCACCACGCGCTCGACCTCCTCGAGGATCGCGGGGAAGGAGCGGAAGTTCACCGCGAGGCTCATCACCTTGCCGCCGGCCTCCCGCACGAGGTCAAGGAAGTCGTCGTAGGCAGCGAGGTCCGCGTCGCGCCAGCCGTAGATGGATTGCTTGGGGTCGCCGATCAGGAAGAGCCCCGGGCGCGCCTCCGGGGGGCCGTCGAGCGCGAGCAGGCGCAGGATCTCGCACTGGCGCCGGTCGGTGTCCTGGAACTCGTCTACCATCAGCTGCGTGATCTCGCCGCGGACACGCGACCGCACCGCAGGGTGGCGTGCGAGCGTGTCGCGCGCGTCCCGCAAGAGGGCGGCGAACGTCTCGGCCCCGCGCGCCCGCATCGTCCGGTGGACCTCGCCGAGCAGCGGCGCGAGAGCACGCCGTGCCAGGTCGAGCAGCTCGGGGTCGAGCCTCCGGAGGTGTCGCACCAGCCCGGCGAGCTCGCGCGCCGGCTCGGCGAGTGCCGGCGCCGCCTCGCCCAGCATCTCGGCTTCGCTGGGTGTGAAATCGCTCCTGCCCCACTTCTCGAGGTGTCTGACGAGGTTTTCGGGCAGCGCAGCCTCCACTGCGCCGACCAGCTCGGCCAGCGTGTCGGGGTGAGGGCTGCCGGTGAGCGCGCCGGTGCCGTTCGCGATGTCCGACGCGTTTTTCGTCCTGCGCGAGCCGGCGAGGCGCGATCCCACCAGCACCTGCACTGCCTCGGCACGCAGGCGAACGCGAGCGGCCAGCTCGGCAGCGACGTCGCGGCCGAGCGGGTCCGCCGCCAGTGCCTCCGCCGGCACGCCCTTCCCGGTCAGGTCCACGAGCGCCTCGGCCACCCGCGGAGGGTCGACGCCCCTCGCGACGAGGGCGAAGAGAGCACTCCTTTCCGGCGCCGCGAGTGCCTGGCGAAACGCGGACTCCACGACCTCCTGCACGACCTCCGCGAGCACGAACCCTTCCGCGTCCACCGCGAAGCTCGGGTGCAGCCCGGCCTCGAGCGGCACACCGGCGAGCAGGCGGCGGCAGAACGCGTGGATCGTCGCCACCAGGAGATGGTCGAGCGCGACGAGCAGCGCGGCGGCCCGCGGTTGCTCTTCGCCTACCGCCCCGGCGAGCGTCTCCGGCAGGAGCCCCTTGGGCAGCCGTCCATTCTGGACCTCGGCAAGGGCCTGGCCGACGCGGGTCGCCATCTCGGCCGCGGCCGCCTCCGTGAAGGTGATCGCAACCACCCCGTCGAGGACCCGCGCGGCGATCCGGTCCGCGGCCAAAGGCTCCTGCCGCCCGAGCTGCTGGTGGTGCGCGCGCAACTCCTGCGCGGCCCGCCGCCATCCCGGGCCGAGGCACCATGCGAGGATGCGAGCCACCAGCGTCGCGGTCTTGCCGGTCCCGGCGCCGGCCTCCAGCACCAGCGGCCGGTCGAAGACGGTCTGTGAGACCAGGCGCGCCTCGCGATCTGCGCTCCTCGGCGCGGCGGGCGCGCGACCGCCGTTCACCCCAGGTCCTCCTCGCGGTTGGAGGCGCTCCGGGCGCCGAGGTTCCACAACCCGCGCAGTGCGGCCTCGGCGCCGGAACTCTCGCCCGGCCGCTCCTGGGGGGCCACGGCCCAGCGTGCCAGGCGCCGGCGAGCGCCGCTGTCGCCGCGCACGCAGGCGTCCCGCACCTCGCAACTGGAGCAACGGCGAGGCTCATCGGGCTTTCCGGGCTCCTCGAGGCGGGGGAAGAGACTGCCGGACTGCCACGCACCCAGGACCGCCCGCACCGCACCCTGAAAGGCCGCCGGCAGCGCGGGTTCCTCGCTCGTGACCTTGAGCTCCCGGACATCGTCCTCGAGGTCGGGCCGCAGGAACACGTAGCGTCCCTCGGCGGGGCGTCCGCCCGCCCCGAGCGCGTACGCCGCCGCTTGCAGCGCCTGCCCCTTCACGATCGCGTCGAGGAGGTGGCCCCGCCGCGTGTCTTCCCTCTTCGCCTTGGAGAGCGGGGCGCCGGTCTTGAAGTCGGTGAACACGACCCGCCCGCCCGCATCCTCCAGGAGATCCGCGCGAAACTCCAGCGTCCGCGCCGTCCCGGCCCAATCCTCGACCACCACCGTTCCTTCCACCTCGACTCCCAGGACCGCGACGCGGGCACCTTCCCCCGCCCAGCCGAGCCGCCCCGCCACCTCGAGAAAGGGTCGCACCCGCTCCTGAAGCAACCGATCGAACCCGGGCAGCGTGAGGCCCGCCTCGCGCGCCAGCTGCGTGCAGACCTCCCGCAGCACGCGGTCGAGATCGGCAGGAGCGGGCCAGGGCACTGCGACCGCCTGCGCCTGCAACCCCTCGGAGACGCTGTGCGGCACCTCGCGCCCGGCCGCAGCGACGATCGCTTCGAGCGCACGGTGAACCCCCTGCCCGAGCAGCAGCGCGTCCACCCCCGGGGCCGCGGCCAGCGCATCGCGGGACGGCTCCAGGCGCAGGATGCGCCGGAGGAACGCCTGCCACGGACAGGCGGCCAGGTTCTCCACTGTGGTGACAGCCGGCACCCCGTGCCTCGGGTCGGCGCGCTCCCGCGGCGCGCCTACGAACCCGAAGTACGGCCCCACCGTCGCCGCACGCCGCCGGCCGTCGGCCGTGCGGCGGTCGGGGTCGAGCTCCTCGAGCACCGCGAGCCGAGCCGCCGCCAGCGCAGGGCCGTCCTCCCCGACGGCCTCCACGCACGCAACCTCGAGGACACGTCCGAACTCGTCGCGGGTTCCGTGCAGCCCAGCGAGCATCGCGTGTTCGTCCGGGGTCCTCAGCTCGCCCGGAGCCGAAGCGAGCATCGGGCCCACCAGAGGGGACTCTTCCGTCCCGCCCGCCAGCCGCAGCCGCTCCACCAGGGGCGAGGGCGGGCGGGCCTTGCCGTCGTCGTCGCACGCCTGCCAGGAGACCGTCACGCTGGCGGACGACGAGAGGAGCTGGGCGAACAGGTAGCGCTCCTCGTCGAAGCCGGTGCGCTTGACGGGGATCTGCGGGAGCACGTCCCTCTCGATCGCCTGGCGCAGCCGGTCGGGGAGGAGCGGGTCCTCCCGCACCTGGCGCGGGAACGAATCGCGGTTCAGGCCGAGGAGGAAGAGGTGCCCGAACGTCCGGGCCCGCGCCTCGATCACCGAGAGCACCTGCACGCCTCCCCCCGCACCGCCGAGCGGAGGCGTACCGGCTCCTTCGATTTCCCGACCCACCAGCATGAAGAACTCCTCGCGAGTCAGTGCCAGCCCACCGGGAAGCTCGGCCGCGAGGGTCGAGAGCACCTTGAAAACCTCGTTGGTTCCGGGGCGCTCGACGTGCCACCCCAGCCCCTCGTCGAGGAGCCGCCGAAGACGGCGCAGGTGCTCCGCCGGGCGTGCTTCCGCCGGCCACGCCTCGAGGAGCGCCACGAAGGCGGACGCGAGCGAGCTGGTATGGCGCAAACGGGCGCCCGCGAGCCGCCTGTGCGGCGCCACCCGTCGGCCGCCGTCGTCCTCCCCGTCGCCCTCGCCTGGCAGCTCGCTGAGCCCGCGGCGCACCGGAAGGACGAACTCTCCGTTCCCGTCCAAGACCGCATCAGGCTCGAGCCCGGCCACGTCGCGCACGCGGGCCGCCCCGCAGGCGTGCAGGGCGAGGCGCAACTCGAACCCCTCCAAGCCACCGGCCGCGGAGAGCCAGCTGTCGGCCGACGCCTGACCTCCGCGCCGCAGCACCTCGGTGAGCGCCCGTACGCGGCGTGCGGCGGCGCCGAGTGAGCCGGCCGTGCCGAGAGCGGAGAAGGGGACCCCAAGGCGCGTAAAGTGCGACCGGATCGGAAGGGTGTAGGGTGCGAGGTCGCGCGCCACCACGCCGATCTGCTCGGGAGCCGTGCCGCCGTCGAGCAGCCTGCGGACGCGCCGCGCGACCTCCCGCACCTCGGCGTGCGCGCCCTGCGCCCGGAATATCTCCGGTTTGCCGTGCCCCGGTGGCCGCGCGCCGGCCGGCTCCGGGGTCGCTACGCCCTTGAGGCGATTGAGGAACCGCTCGCTGAACGCAATGCCGAGATCGGCCTTTGAGGCATCGACCGGGTCAGGCGGCTGGTCGAGGTAAAGCCAGGCTGCGCGCTCGCGAAGCAGCGCCTCGATCAGGTCCGTCCCCAGGCCGGTGGCGTCGGCGAAACCGTGGATGAGGACGGCGCGGGCGGGCAGGGCGCGGTTGGGGTCTGCCCTGAGCAGTTCGCTGGCGCGCCGGAGCAGATCGGAGGCGAGGTCCAGCTCTCCCGCCTCCAGCACCAGGGCGACCGCGGACGCGATCCTTACCAGGGCCGCGGCGCGCTCCCGTTCCGCCACGTCCCGATGGCCTTCCAGCAGCTCGCCGAGCGCCTCCGCGCTCGCGGGAGCAAAGCCGGCGTCAAGGAGATCGCGAACCGTCGCGATGACCGGAAGCTCGCCGTCCTCCAGCGACGCGGCGAGGTCCCGCAGCACCGGCTCGCGCCTGGCGAACCGGCTCACGAGCACGGGGAGCAGGCGCGTGCCGGACCTGCGCAACCCCTCGCACCGGGTCACGACCCCGGATGCCAGGCCGTGCAGCGTCACGATCTCGACGCCCGCGACCGCCCGTCCCACGGCCGCCAGGAGACGCGAGGCCAGGTGCAGGCGAAGGCTGCGGGACGGGACCACCACGACCACCGGGAGCGCAAGCAACCCGTCATCGCCGGCGAAGGTCGGCAGGAGCGCCTGGAGATCGGCGAGCAGCAGCTCTTCGGTGGCCCGCGCCCCGCGGGCAAGAACGATGCGCGGCCCGCCGTGACCGGGCCCCCGGCCAGTGCTCACCGGTCTCTCCCTGCCGCATGCGAGCACGCCCTCCGGCCGCCTGTCAATGGCGCTTGCGCAGGGTTTCCGGGGCTCAGGCGCGGCGCTGCGGATCCGGGGGTGGCGCCAGATGCCCCTCGGCGACCGCGTCCTCGATGAGGGACCGTGCGTACGCCCAGAGCGCCTCGGAGCCCTCACGCATGCGGCTGTTACGGGCGATCACCCGGTCAGCGGTGATGCCATGCTCACGCCAGGACCTGCCCGCAGTGTGAACGTTGTGCAGCACCGGCATCAGGCGGTCCAGGGCTGCGGCGAAGCGCGCGTCGGCCGTGCGGCCCGACTCGAACTCCTCCCAGAGCGCGCGCAGCTCACCGGCCTGGTCCGCTGGCAGCATGCTGAAAAGGCGATCCGCCGCCCTGCGTTCCTTCTCCTCTCTCGCGACCGCCGCGGACTCGTCGTAGACGTACGTGTCGCCCGCGTCCACTTCCACGATGTCGTGGATGAGCATCATTCTCGCCACGCGTGAGGGGTCCACCGGCTCATCGGCGTGCTCAGCCAGCAGCACCGCCATCACCGCGACGTGCCAGCTGTGCTCGGCGGCGTTCTCCCGTCGGTCCGCCCTCAGCAGGTATGACTGGCGCAGCACGCTCTTGAGCGCGTCGATCTCCAGGATGAAGCGGATCTGCCGCCGCAAGCGATCGGAGCTCATCGTCCCCCCGTCCACGGCCCCGCGACCAGCATACATTCACGCCCGTGGTTCACCCTCGTGCGCACGCACGCGCCCCTCTACGGCGCGTACTTCGCCATGTAGCCCTCGACGCGCACCTTGCGGGCGGTGTTCCCCGAGGACATGAATCGCACGGTGCCGAAGATCGGCCGCTCAGGGCCCCACGGCCGGTCGCAGCGGCCCAGGCACTAGAGGATCCCCGAGGTGGAGTTGGGGTCACGGCCGTCGAGCGCGTAGCGGTTGTTGAGCTCCAGCATGACCGTGAGGGCCTGCTGCGGCGATGGCGACCACTCCAGGATCTTCTTCCCCCACAGCACGCGAAGGTAGCCGTGGATCCGGCCCTCGCGCAGGAGCTGCACCTGGGCCGCGTTCCAGAGCGGGTCGTGTGTCTGCGCGTGATCGAGCCGTTCGGGAGTGTACAGGTGCGGTCGGGGATCGCCGGCGTGCTTCGCGAGCGTGGCCAGCCCCCAGGGCGGCAGCGAGGTGTACCGCTCGGCGTCCTCACGAGCAAAGGCGAAGTTGAAGCCCAGCTCGCGCCAGGTGACGAGCTGGTCCAGGAACGCCTCCGCCTCCGGGCTCATCCCCCACCACCCCGCCCGCTTCCCGCTCGCCTTCGGGGCGAGCCGGTCGGCCGTCCACCCCTCGTGGCCGGCGATCGCCGCGAAGATCTCGTGGACCGACACGTGTCCGAAGTGGAGGTGGGGTGAGAACCCGCTCGTGCCCTCCGCCTCGGGTCGGTTGCGGTCCTCCGGGAAGCGCCAGGCGGTACGTGAGAACTCGTCTCAACAACGTGCGGGCCGCGGTGCCGCCCCCTCGCACGTCGCGAACCGGCTCCACGCGGTGATCCACCGCGAGCGCAGCGAGGGCGGCCGGCTCGCAGGCGAGCAGCTCAGGCGAGGCGGGGGCCAGCGTCGCAGCACCTCGCCGGGGAGCGCGGGTAGGCGCGGAAGCGCAACCCCGGCCAGCGGGTCGGCGGCCGGAAGTCCCTCAAGGTGCGCGGGCAGGACGGACTGGAGGAAGCGCCGGAAGGCGAACGCGGTCGGAAACACCCTGTCCGTGGCGGCGAGCGGCAGGAGCCTGTTAGAGTCCACCGCCTCGAGTAATACCGCCAGACGCGCCGCGGCCGCGGCGAGCATGCGCGGGATGAAGAAGCCTGGGAAGTCGTCGGTGACCACCACGCAGGCTCGTGCAGCGAGCGTCCCGAGGAGCCCCTTGCCCGCGCCGGGCGCGGGCTCCACGTATGGCAGGAAGGTGACGGGGCTTCCCTCGAAGGCGCGGGCGTTGTCGGCCATCCCCTGGAGCACGACAGCGTGCAGACGCTCCGAGGCCCAGGTGTAGCCTGCGCGCAGAGCCTCCAGGACGACGAGGGGCCTGCCGAGCGCCCGGGCGTGCTCGACCGCCCTCTGGAGGGCGAAGTTCCAGCCCGGGCGGCGGTAGGCGACCATCCAGTAGAGGACGTACGAACCGCCCTCCCTCACAGCCCTCCGATTGCAGGCGCGGACCCTCAGCCCAGGTACGCTCACTCGAACCCCACGGGACGTGGAACCCGGCGCGCGAGGGACGGCTTCCCGCGTTCCCGGCGTCCCAGCGCACTCGCTCGCACACCCACGCCGAACGTCTTGATTCGGCGGTCCCCTCGTGCCGGCTGGCGAGGGGCAGTCTATTCGACCAGCCCCTCCTTCATCGCGTAGCGGGTGATCTCGGCGTTGTTGGACAGCCGGAGCTTCTCCAGGATCCTCGCCCGGTAGGTGCTCACGGTCTTCGCGGACAGGCATATGTCCACCGCGATCTCCCCGACCGTCTTGCCCCTCGCGATCATCAGCATGACCTGCAGCTCGCGGTTGGACAGGAGATCGTGCCGTGGCTTCTCGACCCCCTCCTGGAGCTCCACCGCGAGGACCTCGGCAACCGAGGGGCTGACGTAGCGGCCGCCCGAGGTGACCCTCCGGACCGCGGTGATCAGCTCATCGGGCGCGCACGACTTCGTGAGGTAACCCGCGGCGCCCGTCTTGAGCGCGCGCACCGCGTACTCCTTCTCTGGGTACATGGTGACCATCAACACCGGCAGGTTCGGCCTGATCTGCTTCAGTTCCTTGAGCACTTCGAGCCCGCTGCGTCCGGGCATGGAGATGTCGAGGAGGACCACGTCGATCTCCTCGGTCCTGACCTTTTCCATCACCTCGTGGCTGTTGGAGGCCTCGGCCGCAACGACGATGCCCGGGGCCTCGCTCAGGAGCTGCTTCAGCCCCTCCCTCACGAGTCGATGGTCATCAGCTAGAAGAGCCCTGATCATCGCCCAACCCTTCGCGCGCCACGGGAATCTCGACGCCGACGACCGTCCCGCTCCCGCGCCGTCCCTTGATCATGACATTGCCGCCGAGCGCGGCAACCCGCTCACGAATGCCGACAAGGCCGAACGAGACCTGCCCGCCGGCCTCCATCTCGCCGATCCCCTTGCCATTGTCGCTCACCTCGAGGATCAGCGAGCCGCTGGAGATCTTCAGGCTCACCCGCCCCGCAGAGGCACCCGAGTGCTTCGCTATGTTCGTGAGGCTCTCCTGGACGATCCTGAAGACCGAGGTCGCGACCTCGTGTCCGACCTGCACGTCGCCATCCCTGATGTCGAGCTTGAACTTGATGCCGGTCCTGGCCTCGAAGTCCTTGGTCAGCCACTCGATCGCCGGTCCGAGCCCGAGGTCGTCGAGCAGGGGCGGCCTCAGCTCCTTGATGAGCCGCTGCAGCACCGCGACGTTGTCGTCCAGCACCGCCGTCATCGACTTGATCTTCCCGAGCAGGTCGGCGGCCGCCTTGCGGGGCAGGTGCCCGCGCAGCCACGCCAGGTCCATGCGCAGGCAGGTGAGCCCCTGTCCCAGCTCGTCGTGGATGTCGCGGGCGATGCGCGCGCGCTCCTCCTCGCGCACCTGCTGCAGGTGGCGCGCCAGCGCGCGCAGCTCCTCGCGCGACTTGCGAATCGCCTCCTCCGCCGCGCGGCGTTCCGTGATGTCCTCCGCCATGGCCACCACGCCGACCGGCTCACCGGAGTCGCCCCGCACCACGATGGATGTCAGGGAGACCGGGAAGACCGTGCCGTCGGCCCGGACGTTGAGGCTTTCCTTGGTCCTCCCGTTCCACGAACTGAGGTTTCGGGGACCCTCCTCCCCCCGCAGCTGCGGCGGGGCCAGCTCCGAGACCACCTTCCCGCGCAGGTCTTCGGTGGGGCGACCGTACATCCTCGCCTGCGCCGGGTTGACGTACATGATCCGCCCGGCGGAGTCGGACAGCGTCACCCCGATCGGTGCCAGCTCCACGGCCTGCTGCAGGAGGCGCGTCGCTTCCTCCGCGCGCCGGCGCTCGGTGACGTCCCTGATGATGCTGAGGATCGCCAGCTCGCCGTTGTAGTCCACCACGGAGGCGCTCGTCTCGACCACGATCTCGGTTCCGTCGCGCCGCCGCTGCATAGTTTCGAAAAAGTAGTCTTCACCCTTCGCGAGCGTCAGGTTGATGTGCTCCTTGGCACGCGGGATGTCGGTCGAGATGGACTCGAGGGACATCCCGACAAACTCCTCCTCGTCAAAACCGTACACCTCACACGCCCGTTGGTTTACATCCAGCACCACCTGGTCCTCCGGCCGGAACACGATGATCGGGTCGAGGGCGTGCTCGAAGAGACCCCGGTAGTTGTGCTCCGACCGACGTAGCTCCTCGTGCGCCCGTCTGAGCTCGGTGACGTCGCGGCATATGACCACCGTCCGGGCCTTCGGGCCCATGGTGCGGCACTGCCCCGCATAGGCCTCAAGCCAGCCCCAATGGCCGTTCGCGTGCCGGAAGCGGAGCGCGACCCGCCCGCCGATCACCGGGGTGCCGTTGCGGAGGGCCGTCATTGCCCTCTCGAGATCGTTGGGGTGGATGATCTCCGCGAGGTTCCTGCCCACCCATGCGCCGGCGTCAGCGCCCACGACCTCTCGGAAGTTAGGGCTCAGGTAGAGGAACGTGCCGACGGGATCGACCTCGCAGACGACGTCCTGCAGGTTCTCCACCAGTGCGTGGTACCGCTGCTCGCTCGCGGCCAGCTCGGTTTCAATCCTTTCGAGCGCGGCCAGCGTGCGGGCGAGCTCCCTCCGGAGGCGGCCGTCCCGGAGGCCCCAGACCAGCGCCACGACGGCCAGACCCGAGACCGCGACCGCGGCCGCCGAACCGCCGCTCCGCCGGATCTCCTCACGAAAGAGCAGGAGCAAGACGAGAACGCCGACAGCAAGGCCGGCCGCGATGGCGAGCCATCCCACCCGCAACGGTCGGGCGTTTCTCATGCGCTCCTACCCAACCTTTCCCGCGCTTCTCAGCGCCAGGTCAGGGGACGGTCCGGCGGGACCGAGGTCACGACGCCCAGCTTTCCCTCCTCCACCAGCTGGTCAGGGCACTCCTGGATCAGGCTGAAGAGGAGCGGCGCGGACGAGCTCTCGTCCGTGGAGAGAAAGCCCAGCCACGCGTTGCGTGAGCTCTTCTTCGCCACGCGCAGGGCACGGTCGGCGACGAGCAAGACCTGCTCCCAGGAAAACAGGTGGGGTTGCCGCCTGACGAATGGGTAGTGAGCGAACCCGATGGTGCAGGTCGTCCGCACGACCTGGCCGCTGGCAAGGTCGAAGGAGTGCGCCGCCACGATGCTGCATATCCGCTCGGCCAGCCGCGACGCGCCCTCACGCTCGCTCTCCCGCGCCACGACGAGGAACTCGTCGCCGCCCCAGCGGATGATCTCGTCCGATTCGCGGCACGTCTCCTGGAGCAGGTGCGTGACCTCGACCAGGACCTTGTCGCCGGCGTCGTGCCCGAACCTGTCGTTGACCGGCTTGAACTCGTCGAGGTCCACCATGAGGAAGGAAAAGACCGGCTCGGACGGCTGGACGTCGCGCGCGAAGGCCTCGCGCATGCGCCGGACCAGGGCAATGTCCTTGCCGACATGCTCGAAGAGGAAGCGCCGGTTCCGCAGGCCGGTCAGCGAGTCCGTCACGCTGGCCTCCGTGAGCTTCCGGTTCAGGTCCTCGAGCTGAACGTTGCGTTCCGCGATCTCCCGGGTTCGTGCCTTGACCTCTTCCTCCAGCATCTCTGCGTACTGGGCCTTCCGCCTTAGCTTGGTGCGTTCGGCCCTGATGACGGCAAAGGCGAGGCCGCCCAGCGTGAGAACGTACAGGGTGTACGCCCACCACGTCTTCCAGGGAGGGGGCACGACTTGCATCGCGATGGAAAGACCCTCGTTGTTCCACACAGCGTCGTTGTTTGCCGCCTTGACCCGCAGGACGTACGCGCCGGGAGCGAGGTTCGTGTAGGTCACGCGGTGGACGCTGCCAAGGTCGATCCAGTCGGGGGCGAGGCCCTCGAGCTTGTAGGCGTACTGGTTGCTCTCGGGAGCGGCATAGTCCAGGGCCGCAAACTCGAACGTGACGACGTAGTCGCGGTAGGACAGCTCGATGTCCCTGAGCTCGGGCACCGCCACATCCGAGCGCACCGGCTTGTTGAGCTTGAGGAACGATGTGAGCACCACCGGCGGCATGTGGGCGTTGCTCTCCAGGCGCTCAGCGAAGAAGGCGTTGAAGCCATTGACCCCGCCGAAGAAGAGCTCCCCCCGCTGGCTGCGGTAGGCGGCCCCGAAGTTGAACTCGTTTGCCTGCAGGCCATGGCTGGCGGTGTAGTTCTTGAACCGCCGGTTCCTGGGATCGAAGCGCGACAGGCCGTTGTTGGTGGAAAGCCAGAGGTGCCCGCTGTCGTCGGGCAGGATCGCGTAGATCCAGTCGTTCGGGAGGCCGTCGCGCTTCGTGAAGTGCGCAAACCTCGGCTTCCCGCCGTCCCTGTCCCACTCCTCGAGGGTGTCGAGCCCGCTGCCCATCGTCCCCACCCACAACCGGCCGGAGGGCTCGAGGTGGAGCGAGATCACGGCGTCGCTGGAGAGGCTGGTGGGCTGCTCGGGGACGTGGGTGAGCCGGAGGAAGGTCCCGGTCCGGCGGTCGAAGAGGTTGAGGCCCCCTCCATCGGTCCCGACCCACATCATCCCCGCCTGGTCCTCGACCATGCAGGTGACCCTGTTGCTGCCGATGCTGTTGGGGTTCGCGGGGTCGTGCTGGAAGGTCACGAACGAATCCGCGCCCGGCACGTACCGGTTGAGCCCCCCGCCGAAGGTCCCCACCCAAAGGGTGCCCTCGCTGTCCTGGAAGAGCGACATGATCCCGTTCGCCCCAATGCTCCGGGACCTTGCCGGGTCGTGCCGGTAGACCTTGACCCGACCGGTAACCGGGTCGAGGCGGTTCAGGCCGCCATCAAGGGTGCCGATCCAGATCTCGCCGCGGACGTCCCGCAGCAGCGCCATCACGCGGTCGTCGCTGAGACTGTCGGGTCGTGCCGGATCGTGCACGAAGTGGGTGACGGTCCCACGACTGCGGTCGAGGATGTTCAGCCCGCCGCCGAAGGTGCCGACCCAGAGCCTCCCCATCGCGTCCTCGCTGAAGGCCGACACCCTGTTGCTGCTCAACCCGCCCGGGTCGTTCTGCTCGCGGGTGTAGTGGCCGAACGACCAGGTGACCGGGTTCCACTTGGACAGGCCTCCCGACCGCGTCCCGACCCACAGCACACCCCCACGGTCCTGGAAAAGCGACATGACGTCGTCATCACCGAGGCTGGTGACGTTCGATGAATCGTGCGTATACCTGGAGAAGGCTCCGCGCTGCCGGTCGAGGAGGTTGAGCCCCCTGCTCGTGCCAACCCAGAGCCTGCCCCGGTTGTCCTCCAGGACGGCCCGAACCCGGTCGTGGCTCAGGCTCGCCGGGTCGCTCGGGTTGTTGGCGTAGCGGACGAACGTCATGCTCCCGGGGTCGAGGCAGTTGAGCCCGCCGCCGAAGGTCGCGACCCAGATCAACCCCCCGTGGTCCTCGGCAATCGTGCGCACCCGGTTGTCGCTCAGGCTGTTCCGGTCGGCCGCGTCGTGGACGAGGCGCGTGAAAACGCCGCGTTTGATATCGAGCCGGTTGAGCCCGCCTTCGGTGCCAACCCACAGTGCACCGGAATGGTCCTTGTAGATCGCATGGACGGCTCCGGTCGTGACCGTCGTGGGATCGTTGGGAACGTGGCGGTAGTGCTGAAAGGACCCGGTAGCGGGTTCGAACCGGTCGAGGCCCCTGTCCCTGGTCCCTATCCAGATCGCACCCCCGGAATCAACGAAAACGGCCTGGACATTGTCGCTCGAGATGCCGCGATCATCGCGGTTGTGACGAAAGGCGTGAAAACGGTCCGTCCGGCGCTCCCACCGAGCCAGGCCGCCGCCCTGCGTGCCGATCCACAGGTCGCCGGAGGCGTCCTCCGCGATATCCCAGACGAAGTCGGCGGGGAGGCTCGTCGGGTCGGACGGATCGTTCCGGTAGACGGTGAAGGCGGCACCGTCGTACCTGTTCAGCCCGTCCTCGGTGCCGAACCACATGAAGCCTCGGCTGTCCTGGAAGATGCACATCACGGTGTTCTGCGAAAGCCCCTGGTCAGGTGTGATGCGGTCGAAACGGATGGGCCGGCCGCTCGCCGACGCAGGGCACACCTGGCACAGGGCGGCCAGGGTCGCCAGGCCCAGCACCGCGAGCGGAGCTTTCAGCCGACCCGTCTTCTCAGCCTCCTCGTCGCGCCCGCCCAGAATAAACCACGGTACACCGAGAACTTCCTTTGCATTATAGCGGGGAGCCTCCCGCCACGAGGCGGCGAAAGTCCTCCGGTGGCAGGGCGCGAGAGAACACAAAACCCTGAAACCCGTCACAGCCCAGCTTCAGGAGGTATCCCTTTTGCTCATCCGACTCGACACCTTCGGCGACGACCTCGAGTTGCAGGTGGTGCGCCATCGCGATGGTGGCCGCCGTGATGACCGCATCCTCGTTGCCGGTGGTGATGCTCGCCACGTAGGACCGGTCGATCTTCAAGACGTCGAGCGGCAGGCGCTTCAGGCACGCGATCGCCGCATGCCCGGTGCCGAAATCGTCGATCGCGAGCCGCACGCCCAACGCATCCAGCTCCTTCAGCCGCTCCAGCACCTCGGGCTCGCCGATGAGAGCGCCACGTTCGGAGAGCTCGAGTTCAACGAGCTCGGGTGCCAGGCGCATCTCCTCGATCACCCGGCCCACCACGGCCGGAAAGTCCTCGCGCTGCAGCTGACACCTCGACAGGTTCACGCACATGCGCATCGTGGGAAGGCCCTGGTCGAGCCACGCGCGCAGCTGACCGCACGCCTCGCGCAGCACCCACTCGCCGATTGCCACGATCAGGCCGTTCTCCTCCGCGATTGGGATGAACTCCGAGGGCGACACCCAGCCCAGCTCCGGGCTGTTCCACCGCAGCAGGGCCTCGGCGCCCTTCACCTTCCCCGTTGCGGTCTCCACCACCGGCTGGTAATGGATCTCCAGCTCGTGCTGCCTGAACGCGCGTCGGAGCATCCGGTCGAGCTGGATCTTCGAGTCGGTCGTATGGCCGGCGTGGGCCTGGTTGAAGAAGCGGAAGGCAGCACCGCCATGGCGCTTGACCTCGTACATCGCCTCTTCCGCGTGCTGCAGCAAGGTCTCCTCGTCCTCGCCGTCGCCCGGGGCCAGTGCGATCCCGATACTCGCCGACAGGAAGACCTCCTCGCCGCCAACGATGAAGGCATTCGAGAGCGCCGCGAGCGCGCTCTCTGCGACCCCGGCCACGGCCTCCGCACCGCGGATATTCGAGAGGGTAAGAGTGAACTCGTCCCCGCTCAGCCTCGCAACGGTGGTGGTCATAAGACCGCCGTCGCCGCGGAGGATGGCGCCGTTGTCCCGCATGCACGCGGCGAGCCGCGCGCCGACTTCCTTCAGGACCTCGTTACCGTCTCGCCGCCCCAACGCCGCGTTGATCCCTTTGAAGCGGTCCATGTCGAGGAACAGCACTGCGACCTGTGAGCCGCGCTGGCGGGCCGCCGCGAGAGCCGAGGCCAGCAGCTGGCTGAACATCGCGCGGTTCGGCAACTCGGTCAGCCCGTCGGTCATGGCCTGGCAGTGCATCTGACGGCAGACCTCGTGGGCGAGGGTTTCGACCTTGGCCAGCCTGAACTCCGCGTCGCGGAGCTCGGACTGCAGCGTGAAGACCTTCCCCAGCAGAGCCACACGTCGCGCCACGACCGCCCACTCGACGGGCCAGCATATCGCGTCGGTCGCACCGGCCTCGAGGGCAGCCTGCGCCTCTGCGGGCCTGTGGCAAAGGGCAAGGAGGGGAATCCGGCGCACGGCCGCCCTCAGCCTTCGGACCGTGCAGAGCAGCTCGGTGGAGTCATGATCCCCCGGCGTGCCGCCGACGAGGATCACCGAGGGGAGAGCGGTCTCGGCCAGGGCGAGGGCATCCTGCGCGGACGAGGCGACGGTCACCTGGAAGCCTTCGGTTTCCAGAGGCCCCTCTTTCAGTTCCCGGACGCACTCGGGCCCGACCGCAAGGAGCATGAGTTGCCGTTCGGCCACGTGCGACGCAGCGGACGCTGCGGCTTCCCCGTGCGGAGCGGCCTGGGTTTCTCCCGCGCTGGCGACGGTCTCCGGGATTGCGTTCATCCGCGTCCCCCCTGCGCTCCCTCGCCCCACCCACCGTCACTCGTGGGGGACCCAGATGTTGATGGAGACTGGCTCTACGAGGCCGGCACTCCACGCATAGGTATCACTCCACGGGTAGCTCCCGCTCCACAGGTAAGCACCGCTCCACAGGTACCCGCCGCTCCACAGATATCCGCCGCTCCACAGGTAGGCGCCGCTCCACAGGTACCCGCCGCTCCACAGATATCCGCCGCTCCAGAGATACCCGTCGCCCGTGAGGTTGGTAAGGTAGTAGCCACCGCTGGTGTTCCCGTTCGCGTAGCCCCCGAAGTGCTTCGTGCCGGCGACGTCCGCCGCCACGTCCAGACCCTGGTTGGCACACCCGCTCTTCCAGCTGAAGGCGGCATCGCGTGCATCGACCAATCCGGCCCCCTGCTGGAAGACCGTGTAGGCCACGCTGCCGTCCGGTTTCACGGCAGGATTCGCCGTGCTCAATAGATGGCACTTCACATCGTCCGGTGTCAGCCACGGCTGCACGTTCAGCATCAGCGCCACCACCCCGCTCACCACGGCCGCAGCCTGCGAGGTACCGGACATGATGTAGAGATCGTCATGCTTCAACGCGAAATCGGGATGCTGCTTCGCGATCAGGCTCGAGTCGCTCATGATTCCAAGCATGTGGCCGCCCGGCGCAACGAGGTCCGGCTTGACGAACCCCTCGTAGGTGGGGCCCGTCGCGGAGAACGACGTCAGGAAGTCGTCCTTGGGGTTGTCCGGTGTGTTGTTGTCCGACATCGCCCCGACCGTGATGACGTACGGGACGTTGCCGGGCACACCCATCGTCATCGGGTTCGGGCCGTTGTTTCCCGCCGAGACGACGACCACGATCCCGGCCTGCCAGACCACCATGACGGCCTGGTTCAGGGGGTCGTCCCAATAGTGCGACTTGGGTGGGGCGCTGAACGAGAGGTTCAGGATCCGGATGCCGTAGCGCCCCTTGTTGTCCAGGACCCAGTTGATGCCGCGAATCACGTCCGCGTACGCCCCTTTGCCCTCCGTGTCGAATGCCTTGATCCCGACCAGGCTGACCATGGGGGCGATGCCGATGGGCTGGCCGTCTTCGGTGCGCTGCGAGCACGCCATGACGCTGGTGACGTGGGTGCCGTGACCATTCCCATCTGGAATCCGCGTCATCTTGTCCTGCGACGGCGTCATACTCCGCGAGGATCCTGTCGCGTCCCCTGAGGTCCTCGCTGATCCCGTCGTTGTGGGACCACCAGCCGGTGTCAAGCACGGCGATCGTTACGCCCTGGCCATAGATCCCGGAACGGTTGAGGTCGCGTGCGTGGACGATCTGCGGGTAGTAGGAATCTTCCGGGGGGCTTGCCTCGCATGACGTCCTTGCCTGCCCGTTGGCGTAGACACGGAGCTCGGGATTGAGGCGCTTGAGCCGCTCGAGCTGGGCCGGTGTCAGCTCCGCCCCGACCGCACGGATGATCCCCAGCTCGTGCGTCACCCTGCCACCCACGCTCCGGACCGCCTTGGCCGCCAGCGCCATGTCTCGGCCCTGAACGATGACGTTCGTAGCTTGGTTCTGGTCGACGGCACGGCACGGAACAGCCAGCAGCACACAACCCGCCACCATCACGATGATCGATCCGATTGCCAGTGTCGTTCTCATGGTGTACCTCAGCTCTTCTCCAAGCCATCCGAAGCTCGGAGTGCCGGACGAGGGTGTCCTCGGTTGCGTCACCGCCCCTGATCCGATCGTGTTCCTTTTCATTGCGCTCTTCTCCAGCCCTGAGCCCAATATCCGGCCCGGACAGAGGACACGGGAATCAGCCTGGAGGCGCACCGCCTGCGGGACAGGCGCCACGGTTCGTGCAGGCGTCCGCCCGCAGCGGCGTCGGACGCGAGGTCGCGGGCGTGTAGGACAGCGCCTACACGCTGAGGGCGGATTGACCGGCGCAGACACTACCGTCAGCGCAAGTCGCAACTGTTGCAAGAACGGTGGTTAGCGTACCCGACGCGGGAGGCCTCTGCGCGCTGCGACGGTCGGACCACTGCAGCTGTGCGGCATGGCCGGCAACGGGCGCTACCTCGGATGCGTGTGCCAGCCGCCCGAAGGGTCGGCCCCGAAGACCCCGGTCGCGCCAGCGCCGGGGAAACAACAGCCCACCGGAGCCGTTGTCACTACCAAGTCGGTCTGCCACGCCGCTTCAGTTCAGGCGGCGTCCGAGCGCGCTGCCGAGTTCGGGTTGACGCGGGAGCGCCACCAGCGGAGAGTGACAGCGCGATACGGAGCGGACGGAATGAGGAAACCATGAGAGCCATTGCCGTGTTCCCCGCCCGGCGCGAGGTCAAGCTCATCGACCACCCGGAGCCGCGGATTGCCTCACCCACCGAGGTCAAGCTCCGCATGCTGGAGATCGGGGTTTGCGGCACGGACCGCGAGATCGTCGCTTTCCAGTACGGCATGCCGCCACCGGGCTCGGAGTACCTGGTGCTGGGTCACGAGTCCCTCGGCGAGGTCATCGAGGTGGGGGCGGCTGTCACCCGGGTCAAGCCAGGCGACCTCGTGGTCACGATGGTGCGGCGGCCGTGCCCACACCCCGGGTGTCTCGCCTGTTCGGTCGGGAGGCAGGACTTCTGCTACACGGGAGACTTCACAGAGCGCGGGATCAAGGGAGCGCACGGCTTTGCGACCGAGCTCGTGGTGGACGACGAGGCGACCATGAGCGTCGTGCCGCGTGAACTGCGCGAGGTAGCGGTGTTGACAGAGCCACTCACCATTGCCGAGAAGGCGATCACCCAGGCCTGGCAGCTTCAGCAGCGCCTGCCTTGGGCACGCCCGAGCGGGCCTCACGGGGAGCCGGGCAGCTGTCATCGAGCGGTGGTGCTGGGCACCGGCCCCGTAGGCCTCCTGGGCGCTTTGGTGCTCGCAAACACGGGCTTCGAGACCACCGTCTACTCGCGCGCCTCCGGTCCCCACGACAAGGCAAGGCTCGTGAAGGCGTTCGGTGCCACCTTTGTGGCCGCCGAGACCACCACCCTCCACCGGCTCGCCGAGCAGGTCGGCAACATCGACCTCGTCTTCGAGGCCACCGGCGCTTCGAGGGTCTCGTTCGAGCTCATGGAGTACCTCGGCACCAACGGGGTGTTCATCTTCACCGGGGTTCCAGGTCGCAGGGCCCCGATCGAGCTGGATTCCGACCTCATCATGCGCAATTTGGTGCTCAAGAACCAGGTGGTGTTCGGGACGGTGAACGCCGACCGCGACGCCTTTGGCGCCGCGATCCGCGACCTCGGCACCTTCATGGCGCGCTGGCCCGGCGCGGTGCGCGGCCTGATCACAGCGCGCGTCCCGATCGAGAACGCCAGAGATCTTCTGCTCGGCGAGCCGGGTGGGATCAAGAATGTCATCACCATCTCCTGAACCAGAGAGGGCTCGCCTTGCCGAGGACGCCCGGCGCCAGAAGAACTGGAAGCGCTGGGGACCGTACCTCGCGGAGCGGCAGTGGGGAACCGTGCGGGAGGACTACTCGGCAGACGGCGACAGCTGGTCCTACCTGCCGCACGAGCACGCCCGCAGCCGCGCCTACCGATGGGGGGAGGACGGTCTGCTCGGAATTTGCGACCGCGAGGCGAGGCTGTGCTTCGCCCTCGCGCTCTGGAACGGGCGGGACCCCATCCTCAAGGAACGCCTCTTCGGCCTCACCGGCCCCGAGGGCAACCACGGGGAGGACGTGAAGGAGTCGTACTTCTTCCTCGACTCCACACCCACGCACTCCTACCTGAAGGCACTGTACAAGTACCCGCACGCGGCGTACCCCTACGCAATGCTCCTGGAAGAGACCGGGCGTCGGGGACTGGACGATCCGGAGTACGAGCTTGCAGACACCGGGGTCTTCGAAGGCGATCGCTACTTCGACGTGCTGGCCGAGTACGCCAAGGCCTCACCGGACGATATCTTGATCCGCATAACGGTCACGAACCGCGCGCCGCAGGCGGCGCTGCTCCATCTGCTCCCAACCCTCTGGTTCCGCAACACGTGGAGCTGGGGGCGCAGCGGCGAGGAGTACCCGCCCAGGCCCGTCATCACGGCGAGCGGTGAGCAGAGCCTCCTCGCCGACCACAGCACCCTCGGGCGCTTCCGGCTCGCCGTCGGGCGGGACCCCGCAGGCCAGCCGCCCGAGCTGCTCTTCACCGACAACGAAACCAACACGGCGCGGCTCTTCGGTACCGCCAACGCGAGCCCGTACGTCAAGGACGCCTTCCACGAGGTCGTCGTTGGTGGGTGCCGCACGGCGGTCAACCCGGACAGGACCGGGACCAAGGCTGCTGCCCACTACCGGCTTGTTGTACCGGCCCGCGGGGAGATGGTGGTCTGCCTCCGGCTGGCACCCGAGCAGGCGACGCAGGCGGATCCATTCGGTGGCGACTTCACCGCCACCTTCGAGGCCCGCATCCGCGAGGCCGACCAGTTTTTCGCATCAACTGTCCCCGCCGCGCTCGGCAAGGAGGAGCGCCGCGTCGCCCGCCAGGCCTACGCCGGGCTGCTATGGTCCAAGCAGTTCTACAACTTCGTTGTGCAGGAATGGCTCAACGGCGATCCCTCACAGCCCGCACCGCCCGACGGACACCGGAAGGTGCGTAACGGCGACTGGCCCTACCTGCACAGCCGCGATGTCCTTTCCGTGCCCGACACCTGGGAGTACCCGTGGTTCGCGGCTTGGGACATGGCGTTCCACATGCTGCCCTTCGCCAGACTGGACCCGGAGTTCGCGAAGGCCCAGCTCGTGCTGCTGCTGCGCGAGTGGTACATGCACCCTTCCGGGGCGATTCCGGCCTACGAGTGGTCGTTCGACGACGTGAACCCACCGGTGCACGCCTGGGCGGCCTGGCGCGTCTACAAGATGACCGGTCCACGCGGCCAGCGCGACAGTCTCTTCCTCAAACGCGTCTTCCAGAAGCTGCTCCTCAACTTCACCTGGTGGGTGAACCGCAAGGACGTGGAGGGCAAGAACCTCTTCGGGGGCGGCTTCCTCGGCCTCGACAACATCGGCGTGTTCGACCGTTCCCGGCCGCTGCCGGGCGGAGGCGTGCTCGAGCAGGCCGACGGCACCTCGTGGATGGCGTTCTACTGCGGGACCATGCTGTCCATCGCCCTTGAGCTGGCGCGTGAGGACCCGGCCTACGAGGACGTGGCTTCCAAGTTCTTCGAACACTTCGTGGCGATCGTGGACGCCATGAACGACCTCGGCGGCACAGGCCTGTGGGACGAGGCGGACGGCTTCTACTACGACCAGGTCCACACGGACAGCCACCACGTCCCGATCCGGCTACGTTCGATGGTGGGCCTTGTCCCGCTGTTCACCTGTGAGGTGCTGGAGCAGGAGGTCATCGACCACCTGCCGGGCTTCTCCAAGCGAATGAGATGGTTCCTCGAACACCGCACGGACCTGGCGCGCCACATCGCCTGCATGGAGACGAGTCGTGGCGGCCACCCCCGCCGGCTCCTCGCCATCCCGTCCCACGACAGGCTGTTGCGGGTGCTGCGCTACCTGCTCGACGAGAACGAGTTTCTTTCCGTGTACGGGATCCGCTCGTTGTCGAAGGTATACCGCGACCGCCCGTTCTCGTTCTCGCTCGCCGGAACGAGCACGACCGTGGCGTACGTACCCGGGGAGTCCACCACACGTTTGTTCGGCGGGAACTCGAACTGGCGGGGCCCGGTGTGGTTTCCTGTCAACTACCTGCTGATCGAGGCGCTGGAGCGCTACCACCACTTCTACGGTGACACCCTCCAGGTCGAGTGCCCCACCGGGTCGGGGACGATGATGAACCTCAAGCAGGTCGCCGAGGAGATTGCGCGGCGCCTCGTGAGCCTCTTCCTCCCCGATCCCGCCGGGCGGCGCCCCTGCCACGGGGACGACCCGCGCTTTACCGAGGACCCACACTTTCGGGACCTCGTCCTCTTCCACGAGTACTTCCACGGCGAGACGGGGCGGGGGTGCGGGGCATCCCACCAGACCGGGTGGACCGCCCTGGTGACCCGCTGCCTCGAGAACCTGGCCGCCTGCCGGTCCTGCGACTGAGCTTCCCCCGAGGGGGCATGTGACCCGAAAACCAAGTCTAGCAACCCAACGGCGGCGGGTGCGTACAATCGGGGGATACGGAAAGCCGGTCCGCTACGAGGGCCTCATGAGGCTTTGGACGGAGGAGCACAAATGAAACGGCGCACGAAGATCATCATCGGCGTGGCGGCGGTGCTCGCCATCGTGGTCGCGGTCGTGGGCGTGGTTCAGAGCAGCAAGCCCAAGGGCATCCGGGTGCGCACCGGCAAGGTCGAGCGCAAGGACCTGGTCCAGCTGGTGACCGCCAACGGCACCATCAAGGCCAAAACCAAGGTGGAGCTCTCCGCGAACATCATGGGCCAGATCACCAGGCTCAACGTGCAGGAGGGCGACGCGGTCAAGAAAGGCGATCTGCTGCTGGTCATCGACCAGGCGCGCTACTCCGCCGCGGTGAACGGGTCCAGGTCCAACCGGCAGGCGCTCGAGGCCGAGCTGGTGCGCGTGCGCGAGGCGGCCGCTCAGGCCAAGCGCGATTTCAACAACACGCAGGCGCAGTACCGGGACGGGATCATCGCGTCGGCAGACCTCGAACGGGCGAAGAGCCAGTTCGACCAGGCCATGGCGGCGGTGCAGCGGGCGGAGCGCCAGGTGGAGCAGGCACGTGCCGACGTCGCCTCATCGCAGGACGCCCTCGACAAGACCGAGATCCGCGCCCCGATGGACGGGATCGTAACGGCACGAAACATCGAGCAGGGCGAGGTCGTGGTAACCGGCACCATGAACAACCCCGGGACCGTGCTCATGACGATCTCCGACATGTCCACCGTCGACGCGGTGCTGGAGGTAGACCAGACCGATGTGCCGCAGCTCCGCATCGCCCAGAAGGCCTCCGTCCGCATCGACGCCTTCCCCGATCAGAGCTTCCCCGGCGAGGTCTCCGAGATCGGCTCCAGCCCAATCCGGGGCACTTCGGCGCTGGGCGGAGCCGCCACCGGCACCGACTACGAGGTGAAGGTCACTCTCCTCAAGCACCCCGAGCGCATACGTCCCGGCCTCACCGTTACCGCGGACATCACCACGGCGACGCGGGACAAGGCGCTCACGGTGCCGGTCGGGGCGCTGGTGATCCGCCAGCCCGAGGCAAAACCCACACGAGGGCCGGCAAAGGCCACCAAGGAGCCGACAAAGCCCACCGCAACGCCCACCACGGCCCCCGCCAAGGCGGAGCCGGGCTCATCCAAACCGAGGGACATCGAAGGTGTGTACGTGGTGGTCGGGAAGAAGGCGGAGTTCCGTCCGGTCACCACCGGGGTCAAGGGAGAGATGGACGTGGAGGTGGTGAGCGGCCTCAAGGAGGGTGATGAGGTCGTCGTCGGACCGTTCAAGGCGCTCCGCGACCTGACGCCGGGCGCCCAGGTCACGGTGGACAACACCGAGAGGGCCGGGTTGGAGAAGTGACGATGACGAGCGCGTGCGCGAGTCATCGTCATCCCGAGAACCGCCGCAGGCGGGACGAGGGATCCCACGCCGCACATCGGCTGGCGGCGGGGAGGGACTGTCGGCCGTCGGCTGTGAGCCGTCGGCTGGGCGAATGGTCGGGGGCATGATTCTCAGCGATCTCGTCCGCATCGCCGTGAGGTCCATCACGGCGCACAAGATGCGCTCGTTCCTGAACCTGCTCGGCATCATCATCGCGGTGACCACGATCATAGCCGTAATCTCGGTGGTCTCGGGCCTCAACAAGTACGCCGCCGACGTGATCAGCGGGCTCGGGCCCAACACGATGATCTTCACCAAGTTCGGGATCCTGCGCAGCCGGGCGGAGTTCTTCGAAGCGCTCAAACGGAAAGACATCACCGAGGACGACGTGGAGGCGGTGAAGCGACTGGTTCCCCAGGCGCTGCGAGTGACAGGCCGCGTCTACTCGACCCACTCGGTCTACTCCGAGGGGCATCGGCTCCCGGACATCTTCGTTCTGGGGGCCGGCCCCGAGCTGCCCTGGATGATCGGCCTCGAGCTCGAGGACGGCCGTTACTACACCCAGGGCGAATCCGACGCCGCGCGCCCGGTGGCGGTGATCGGCTGGGACATCAAGGACGAGCTGTTCCCCAAGGTGGACCCGGTCGGCCGCATGATCAAGGTCGAGGGCAAGGCGTTCCGGGTGGTGGGGACGATGGCGCGGCAAGGGAGTTCCTTCGGTCAGAGCCAGGACAGGTTCGTGCTGGTCCCGCTCACCTCGTTTCAGAGGTCGTTCGGAAAAAGCCGCACCCTGGACATCTTCGTGGAAGCGCCCGATGCGGCCTCCAGTAAGGACGTCGAGGACGCCGTCCGTGTCGTCCTGCGCGCGCGCCGGGGCACGGCGTTCGGGGCGCCAGACCCGTTCGGCGTGATCGACGCCGATGCCCTGGGCATCCTCTGGAAGACCATCACCTTCTCCGCCTTCGCCCTGGTGATCTGGATCTCCTCGATCTCGCTGGTGGTGGGTGGCGTGGCCATCGCTAACACGATGTTCGCCTCGGTGGTCGAGCGCACCCACGAGATCGGGGTGCGCAAGGCACTGGGCGCACGGCGCCGCGACCTGCACTGGCAGTTCCTCTTCGAGGCCGTCACGTTGAGCTTCGTGGGCGGTGTGGTGGGTATCCTGCTTGGCTGGCTGGTTTCGCTCGCGGTGGGGGCGTGGAGCCCGTTCCCCGCCCGCGTAACGCCGTTCCTGGTGACCGCCGGCCTCGCCGTCGCGACGATCTCAGGGCTGCTAGCGGGGTGGTTGCCGGCGGTTCGTGCGGCGCGCCTGGATCCGGTCGTGGCGCTGAGGGAGGAGTAGAGATGGGTCGCTGGGACCGTCTGCTCGCCGCGCGCCGTGAGAACATCCTTGCGGCGTTCCGTGCCATCCGCGAGCAAAAGCTGCGCTCCTTCCTTACCTGCCTCGGGATCATCATCGGCGTCGCCACCGTGATCGTGATGGTGTCGCTGATCCAGGGCTTCAACGCCTCCTTCATCGCCCAGTTCCAGAGCTTCGGCGCGACGCTGGTGCAGTTCCAGAAGATGGAGGATCGTTTCGGCGGCGGCGGCCCGCCGCCGGAGGAGGAGCGCCTGCGGCCGGTGCTCACCCTGGACGACGCGGAGGCGATCCGCCGATACGCGCCTGCCATCGCCTTCGTCTCCCCGGAGCGCTGGCAGTACCAGAACGTGGAGGTTCGGTACCGCGCGAGCCGCACCAACAACGCCACGGTGGGCGGCGTCTCCCACTACTACCCCGACGCCAACCATCACTTCGTCCAGCGCGGGCGCTTCTTCACCGCCGGCGAGGATCTCCACTCGGCCCAGGTCGCGGTCATCGGCATCGGGATCGTGGAGGCGCTCTTCCCCCACATCGATCCCCTCGGCCGCGAGATATCCATCAACGGGCGGCCGTTCCGGGTGATCGGTGTGTTCGAGAAGAAGGGCGGCTTCCTGGATCAGGGCGCCGACCAGCAGATGATGATACCGGTCGGGGTCTTCGACCGCATCTGGCCCGACCTGCAGACGAACCTACGGGTGTGTCATCGCGACCATCCCCAAGAAGCCGGAGTGGGTCAACCTGGTCATCGAGCAGGGCACCCAGATCCTGCGCGACCGACGCGGCTTGCGCTTCTCCCAGCCCAACAACTTCGCCGTCAGGACGCCGGAGCGGACGATCCGCACCTTCCAGCAGATCACCGGCGGGGTGAGCGCGGCGATGCTGGTGATCGCCGGGATCTCGCTGATCATCGGCGGCGTGGGCGTGATGAACATCATGCTGATGAACGTCACCCAGCGCACGCGCGAGATCGGCGTCCGGCGCGCGCTCGGGGCCCGCCAGGCCGACATCCGGCAGCAGTTCGTCACCGAGGCGATCACGCTCTCCCTCGTCGGCGGCGCCACCGGTGTGCTCGTGGGCCTCGGGATCTCCAGGGTGGTGGGCGCGGTGAGTTCGTTCCCGACGAGCATTTCGGTCGCGGCGATCGTCGCCGGCCTGACGGTCTCGGGCCTGGTTGGTTTCTTCTTCGGCACGTACCCGGCGTACAAGGCCGCCCGGTTGGATCCGATCGACGCGCTACGGTACGAGTAGATGGAACCCATGACGCACGTGGCCCGTCTCACGTTGGGTGCCTCCCGCGGGCGTGACGTGTGACCTTTCTGTGAACCTCGGACAAAGGAGGCAACGATGAAGAGAAGTCAGACGAAACTGCTGGTCGTGCTTGCGCTGGCCCTGTGCCTCGGGGCGGCTGCCTTTGCCGAGCTGCCGCCGCTGATCCCGCGCGAGGTGCTGCTGGGCAACCCGGTGAAGGCCGGCCCCCAGATCTCGCCGGACGGCACGCGTCTCTCGTACCTGGCGCCGTCGGACAAGGGCGTTCTCAACGTGTGGGTGCGCACGATCGGCACACAGGACAACGCTCAGGTCACCAACGACACCCACCGCGGCATCCGCATCTACTTCTGGGCGGAGGACGGAAAGCACCTGATGTACCTGCAGGACATCGGGGGGGACGAGAACTGGCACGTCTACTCGGTGGACCTCGACACCAAGATCGTCCGCGACCTCACGCCGTTCCAGGGGATCCGCGCGCAGAACCTCATGACCGACAAGAAGCACCCCAACGAGATGCTGGTGGGCCTCAACCTGCGCGATCGCCGGGTGTTCGACATGTACCGCGTGGACCTCACGACCGGCGCGCTGGTCCTCGACACCACCAACCCTGGCGACATCGTGAGCTGGCAGACCGACCCCGGCTTCCAGATCCGCGCCGCGATGGCGACCAACCTCAAGGACGGCAGCAACATCCTCCGGGTTCGCGACACCAAGGACGCCGCTTGGCGCGAGCTGATCGTCTGGCCGTTCGGCGAGAACGGCGGCGCGGTGGAGTTCACCGCCGACGGCAAGGGGATGTTCGTCGAGAGCTCCCTGGGGAGCGACACGACACGCCTGGTCAAGGTGGACGTGGCCAACGGGAAGGAGCTCGCGGTGCTGGCCTCCAACCCGAAGTCGGACGTCGGCAACGTGATGGTTCAGCCCGACACCTACGTGGTTCAGGCGGTTTCCTTCAACTACCTCAAGCCCGAGTGGACGGTCCTCGACCCGAGCATCATGGACGACTTCAAGACGATCTCCGAGGTCCAACGCGGCATCCTCAACGTCGTCAGCCGCGACCGCGCCGACAGGAACTGGATCGTGGTCTACCAGGTGGACAACGGCCCGGTGGCCTGGTACGCCTACCACCGCGACGGCAGGAAGGCCGACTTCCTGTTCAACAACCAGCCGGACCTGGAGAAGTACAAGCTCGCCGCCATGGAGCCTGTCGTCATCAAGGCACGCGACGGCCTCGAGCTGGTCAGCTACCTGACACTACCCGTAGGCGTGGAGGGGAAGAATCTCCCGTTGGTGCTCAACGTGCACGGCGGCCCGTGGGGTCGTGACAGCTGGGGGTACCGCCCAGAGATCCAGTGGCTGGCCAACCGCGGCTACGCGTGCCTGCAGGTCAACTTCCGGGCCTCCGCCGGCTTGGGCAAGAAGTTCCTCAACGCCGGCAACCTCGAGTGGGGCGCCAAGATGCAGGACGACCTCACGGACGCGGTGAAGTGGGCGGTCGGCAAGGGCATCGCCGATCCCAAGAGGGTGTGCATCTACGGCGGCTCCTACGGCGGCTATGCCACCCTCGCCGGCCTCGTCTTCACACCGGATCTGTACACCTGTGGCGTGGACATCGTGGGCCCGTCCAACATCAAGACCCTGTTTGCCTCCATCCCGCCCTACTGGGCGCCGATCAAGAAGGAGTTCCTGCTGCGCGTGGGCGACGTGGAGCAGGACGAGCTGCTCAACAAGAAGATCTCCCCCCTCTTCCACGTCGACGCCATCCGCGCGCCCCTCCTCATCGGGCAGGGTGCCAACGACCCGCGCGTGAACATCAAGGAGTCCACCCAAATCGTGGAGGCGATGCGCGCCAAGAAGCTGCCGGTCACCTACATCGTCTACACCGACGAGGGCCACGGCTTTGCCCGCCCCAACAACCGCCTCGACTTCTACGGCCGCGCCGAGGAGTTCATGGCGAAGTACCTGAACGGCCGCTTCGAGGCGTGGAAGGCGGTCGAGGGCGCCAACGTCGAGGTCAGGTAGTAGAGGACAGGGGTCCGGGGACCGGGTACCGCGGTCCGATCCCCCACCCACCTAGGGAAGACAACGGGCGGGCGCTGCAGCGCCCGCCCCTTTTTCCTGCCGCCATTCCGGGCGACCACACGCGATTACACTTTCTCCAGGGAGAACCCATGAACCAAGACGAAGAACATCTCAAGATCCTCGCTGTCTTCGACTACGTTGTGGGAGCGTTGGCCGCCCTTTTTGCCTGCTTCTTCCTCTTCTACGTGGTGATGGGGGCCATCTTCATTGCCGGTCCAACCCTGGGCCACGCAAACGATGCTCGAACCGCTGTCACCAGCTGGTTCATGGTCGCGTTTGGGGGGATGCTGTTGTTCACCCGGTGGGGCTTCGCGGGCGCCCTGATCGCAGCTGGTCGGTGCCTGTCGGCCCGTCGCCACCACACGTTCTGCCTGGTCATGGCCGGCGTCGCCTGCATCTTCATGCCGTTCGGAACGGTGCTCGGAGTGTTCACCATCATCGTGCTGTCGCGCTCGAGCGTGAGGGCACTCTTCGGCATGCCGGCGCCGCTTTCGCAGCCGGCCGCCTAGAGACCCTTGAAGAGGTCGCTCGGCACCGATGGCACCGTCCGCGAGGGTGCCCTCGAGCTCCAGGGGGACCGGCGCGACGCGCTGCGCCCCCTGCTTTCGGTGGGGGTTCACGGTCAAGGGGTGAGCCGTTCACGGCGGACAACGGCCGGCCGCTACACCGTGGTGGTGGACAGACCGTCTGCCGCGGGGCCGTCTCGACTCACTGGTGAGGCTTCTGGAAAAACGTCGATGACGGCGCCCTGGCCCGCCTCCCACGCCAGGAACGCATCGAGTTCGCGCCGCACGCGGTTCGCCACCCACAGCAGCACCGCCGCGTCATCCAGGAATCCGATGACCGGGATGAAATCCGGAATGGCGTCCAGCGGGTCCAGGAAGTAGATCATCGCCGCCACGATGGCGATCAGCGAGCCCTTCGGGAGCGTGCGGTAGCGCCCTGCGACCACCGCGCGCGCCATGCGCGCAAGCGCCTGCGCGTCCCGCCGCACGCCGCCCAACGACCTCCCGCGGGTCTGCAGCGCCGCGGCCGCGGCCGCCAGCACCCGGCTCAGGCGTGGCGTGCTCGCGACCAGCGTGGCTGCTCTCTCGGCCGCACGGGCGAACAACGCGGAACGGATCCCTCGTGCCACGTCCCGATTTTACGCCGCCGTCGCCCGGTCCGCCCGCTACGACGCGGGCCGTGCCTGGGCGTGCTCCGGGGCCGCGAGCGGCCCGCCCACGTTGAAACGGTAGCCGATGTACACGAGGGTCAGGCCGAGGAGCTCGGTGACGTAGAGCACCTCGGTGTAGCCGAAGCGCGTGAAGGTCCCGCCGATCCCCGGCAGCAGCGCCCCCACCGCGATCAGCACATTGCCTACGAAGCGGTGGTAGGTGTCGCTGCGCCTGCTGTAGCGCCAGGCCGAGAGCGCCGCCCCGCCCACCAGGAAGATCAGCGCGTAGGTGTTGATGAACGGGGAGAAGAGGCGCACCCACGGCCACGCCAGCACCTTGCCCGAGAGCCGGTGGGACTCGACGAGCGCGAGGTTGAGCGGCGAGGCCAGCACGAAGCCAGCCGCCACGAGGAAGAAGCTCACGAGTGCCGCGGTCAGCCAGTTGGCGGTCTTCCGCCGCAGGAGCAGGTAAACGGTCCCCTGGGCCAGCGGCGCCCCGCCCAGCAGCGCCCCGGAGATGTACCAGGCGCGGAAGATCCCCTCGCGCCACCCGAACAGGCTCGTGGAGCTCTCGGTAAACGTGCCGACGGCGTAGATGAACACCCCGAACGCCCACCACAGCAGGTGGGGGCCCCTGCCCTTCTCCCGGTAGCGCCGCAGGAGCACGACCGAGAAGACGAGCGAGAAGACCGTGGTGATGATGGGCACGTACAGGACGGGATTCGACATGGCTTCTCCCGGCTCCTGCCAACTGTCGCCGCACGCACGCCCATTCCCCACCGCCGGTCCGGAGCCCTGGACGCAGTCTTGCGAGACGCGCTTGTGAAAAGCCGGTATGATCTCGTGGCGCCAACGGACGGCCCCGTGCGGGCCCGTCGGGAAGGACGACCCCATGGCTGTGATCCTGGACGGACAACACCTGACGATCGAGGACGTCGTGAACGTGGCGCGCCACAGTGAGAAGGTGGATCTCGCCGCGGATGCGCTCGAGCGAATCAGGAGCTGTCGTGGGATGCTCGAGAAGAAGATCGTTGCCCACGAGATCATGTACGGCGTCAACACCGGGATCGGCGAGTTCTCCGAGGTGGTGCTCACCGACGAGCAGGTGAAACAGTTCCAGCGCTACCTCATCTACAACCACGCCGCCGGCATCGGCGAACCGGCGCCGGTCGAGCACGTGCGCGCGGCCATGGTCTCCCGCATTAACGTCCACGCGCGTGGGTTCTCCGGGTGCCGCCCCGAGATTCCTCTCACCTATGTGGCCATGCTCAACGCGAGCGTGACCCCGGTGGTGTGCGAGAAGGGCAGCGTGGGCGCGTGCGGCGACCTCGCGCCCATGAGTCAGATCGCTCTTGCCCTCATGGGCGAGGGGGAGAGCTTCTACCGCGGCGAGCGCATGCCGACAGCGAACGCGATGGAGAAGGCCGGCATCCCGGTCCCGGGGCTGCGCGCGCGCGACGGCCTCGCCGCCATCAACGGGTCGAACCTGATCACCGGGATCGGCTGCCTGATCCTGCACGACGCCGAGCGCTGGATCGCGCAGGCCGAGATCGCCGCCGCCATGACGCTCGAGGCACTGCTTGCGAACATGAAGCCGTACCAGGGGAAGCTCCACGAGCTGCGCGGCTTCCCGGGCGCCGTTACCTGCGCGGCCAACCTTCGCAAGGTCATGGAGGGCTCCGACCTGGTCACCGGGAAGCTCAAGGTCAAAGTGCAGGACGCCTACTCCATGCGCTCGACGCCCCAGGTCGTCGGCGCGGTGCGCGACGTGATGGCGTACGCGAGGAAGCAGTTCGAGATCGAGCTCAACGGCGTGGCCGACAACCCGATCTTCCTGTGCGACGAGAACCGCGTGCTCACCGGGGCCAACTTCCAGGGCACGCCGGTCTCCCTGCCGCTCGACATGGTGGGCGCCGGCCTGACCACGGTCAGCGTGCTGTCGGAGCGCCGCCTCAACCGCCTCCTCAACCCCGCGCTCTCGGTGGGGCTGCCCGCGTTCCTCACCAAGGGCGCCGGGATGTTCTCCGGGCTCATGCTCTCGCAGTACACCGCCGACACGCTGATCGTCGAGCAGCGCATCCTCTCCACCCCGTCGTGCATCCAGTCGATCCCGGCGGCGGCGGACCAGGAGGACTTCGTGTCGATGGGCATGAACGCCGCCCTCAAGACCAAGCAGATCCTGAAGAACGCCCACGGCGTGCTGGCGATCGAGCTGATCGCCGCCGCGCAGGCGCTCGACTTCCGCGAGTTCACGCCCGGCAAGGGGACGCTCGCCGCCAAGGCCGCGGTGCGCAAGGTCGTCGAGCACCTCGAGGAGGACCGCCCGCTATTCCCCGACCACAACGCCATGGCCGCCGCGGTGGAGCGCTGCGACGTCCTCACCGCCGTCGAGAGCGCGATCGGCCCGCTTGCCAGCTCCTGGTGAACCTGCAGTCGCGCGCGCCGCTTCAAAGGGCCGTGTCTTCCCCTGTGCCCTGAGCCCTGTGCCCTGAGCCCTGCCTCTTCGGGAACCACGGGATGAACGCGCTCGTCGTGCGCTGGTAGTCGCGGTAGTCCTCACCCCGGGAGGCGATCGCCTGCGCCTCGGTGGCCGGGATGCCGGTCACCTTGAAGAGGAAGAACGCCATCAGCGCCGGGCCGACGAGCGTGAGCGCCCACCACGGCGAGCCGACCGCGAGCAGCACGTATGACCACCAGTGCACCCACTCGAAGAAGTAATTGGGGTGGCGGGAGGTGCGCCACAGCCCGGTTCGGCAGGTCCTGCCTCGGTTGGCGGGTTCCGCGCGGAACGGCGCGAGCTGGCGGTCCGCCAACGCCTCCCCCACCACCGCCGCCAGCCAGACGAGCACGCCCGCGACGCCCCAGGCCCCGATACCCTGGCGGGGGTTCGTCATCGCCACCAGGAACGGAAGGGAGAACAGCACGTCGAGCACGGCCTGCGTCTGGAAGAACACGAAGAAGTACGGCTGCGCCCTCCCGCCCCAGCGAGCCCGCAGCGTCCGGTAGCGGCCGTCCTCGCTCCTGCCAAGCACCCGGTTCGTGAGGATGTACGTGGCCAGCCGCAGCGACCAGACCCCCGCCAGCACCCCCACGAGGAGCCGGCGCCCCGGGTCACCCGGCGCGAAGAACGCGTAGAGGACCGCCAGCGCGCCCAGGCCGCCGGCCCATCCCACGTCCACGACGCCGGCGTCGCGGGTCGCGCGCTGCACCAGCCAGAGCACGGCCATGACCGCGGCCATCAGCAGCCACGCAACCAGCACCAGCGTGATTGGGATCATCGCTTCTCGTCCTCGAGGCGATGCTAGCGCACCGGCTGGCGCGCGGGGCGCGACGTACGCCGCGGTTGGCCATACACTCTCACCATGAGCATCGTCACCGAGCTGCGCGCGGTGAGTAAACGCTACCGGCGCGGCGACGAAGTCGTCCACGCCCTGCGCGACGTCTCCTTCACGCTGTCCTCCGGCGAGATGGTCGCGCTGGTCGGCCCGTCGGGGTGCGGCAAGTCTACGACGCTCAACCTGGTGGCCGGGGTGGACCGCCCGGACGAGGGCGAGGTGATCGTGTGCGGCACCGACCTCGCGACCGCAGGCGAGGCTGCGCTCGTCTCGGCGCGGCGGCACCACATCGGCATCGTCTTCCAGGCGTTCCACCTCATGCCGCACCTCACTGTGGAGGAGAACGTCGCCCTGCCGCTGGCGCTCGACGGCCACCGTGACGCGGCACGCGTCGCCGAGCTGATCCGGCGCGTCGGTCTCGCGCCCCGCCGCACCCACTTCCCGGCCGAGCTCTCCGGCGGGGAGCAGCAGCGCACCGCGGTGGCGCGCGCGCTGATGCACCGCCCCGCCGTGGTGCTCGCCGACGAGCCCACCGGCAGCCTCGACTCGGCCTCCGGGGCGGCGGTGCTGCGGCTCATGGACGAGCTGCGGCGCGAGGAGGGCAGCGCGCTGCTGCTCGCCACTCACGACGAGAGCATCGCGACGGTGGCCGACCGCGTGATCCGCCTGCGCGACGGCGGGATCGAGGCGGTGCTGTAGATATGCTGCTGCGCACCCTCGTCTTGCGCCCGGTGCGGCGGCGTCCCCTGCGTTTCGTCACCACCGTTGTCGGCGTGGCGGCCGGGATCGCGGCCGTGGTCGCAACCATCTCCGCGAGCCAGGCCGCGGTGGCGTCGCTGCGGGAAGGGGTGGCGGAGGTGGCTGGGCGCGCCCGGGCCGAGGTCACGGCGCCCGCGGGCGTCCCCGAGGAGCTGCTGGGGCGGCTGCGCCCCCTTATCGCCGAGGCCGCGGTCGTGCCGGTGATCGAGGAGATCGCGCTCGTGCCCGCCCTCGGCGACGCGGTGCGCGTCCTGGGCGTGGACCTGCTGGTGGATGCCCAGGTACGGAGCCTTCAGCTCTCGACCGCAGGCGCGCCGGCCGCCGAGGCGATCACCCAGGTGCTGACCGGACGGGGCGTGGTCGTGCCCGCGAGCCTCGCCGCGCGCCTCAAGTTGCGCGTCGGGGACCCGCTGGTCATCTCCGTGCGGGCGCGGCGCGAGACCCTCACGATCGCGGCGCTCTTCACGCCCCCCCGTTTCGCCTCCGCCTGGGATCGCGTGCTCATCGTGGACGTGGCGCTCGCCCAGGAGCTGTTCGGCCGAGCGGGGCGGCTGGACCGCATCGAGCTGGTCCCGCGCCGCGGCGTCTCCGAGGAGCAGCTCACGGGGGAAGCCCGCCGCCTGCTGCCGGACACCGTCAGGGTTGAGGCGCCGGCCCGCCGCGGGGAGGAAACCTCGCGCATGGTGCGGGCGCTCGAGTTCAACCTGGCGGCGCTCTCGGGCGTCTCGCTGTTCGTGGGCGCGGTGCTGGTCGCCACCACGCTCGCCACCTCCGTCGTGCAACGGCGCACCGTGCTGGCGATCGCCCGCTCGCTCGGCGCGTCGCGCGCCCAGCTGGCACTGGCCGTGCTCGTCGAGGCAGCGGCGATCGGGACGTTGGGAGGCGCCCTCGGCGTCGCGGGCGGCGTGCTCGGTGCCCGAGCCGCCCTTGGCAGCGTGCGCTCGACCGTGGCCGCGGTCGTGCGCGGCGTCCCGGCTACGGCGATCGAGCTCCCCCTCTGGCTGGCGGCGCTCGGGCTGCTCGTGGGCGTGGCGGCCTCTCTCGTCGCCGCCGCCCTCCCCCTGGTCGAGGCCGTCGAGACGCCGCCGGTGCAGGGGCTGGTGAGCGAGCGGCCGGCGTTCCTGCGTCGCCCGTCGCGCAGGCGCGCGGCGCTGCTCGTGCTTGCCTTGCTGACCCTGGCTGCCGCCCTCGTGCGCGCCCCCGCCTGGAACGACCTTCCGGTCGCCGCGCTGCTTGGAAGCCTGGCGATCCTGGGTGCGCTCCTGGTGGCCGCCTCCCCGATGCTGGACGCCCTCGCCCGGCATGGCTCCGGGCCGCTGCTGCGCACGGCGGCGGGCACGCCGGTGCGCCTGGCGGTCGCGGCGCTGACCGCGGGGCGCCGGCGCGCGAGCTGGGCGGCGGGGGCGGTCGGCGTGGCGGTCGCGCTCGCCGTCGCCATCGGCACGATGGTTCATTCCTTCCGCGCCACGGTCGTGGAGTGGGCCAACCAGGGGATGCAAGCCGACGTCTGGGTCCGTCCCCTCACCGCCACCACCGGCGTGCAGGTGGGGCGGCTGGACCCCGAGGTGGTGCGCATCGCGCTGCGCCTCTTCGGCGCGCAGGTGGTGGACCCCTTCCACACCGCGCAGGCGTTTCTCGAGGGGCAGCCGGTGACGCTTGGCGCCGGTGTCTTCCCGATCGTGGCGAGGCGCGGCGCGGTGACGTTCCGCGACGGGCGCGACTCCCGCGCCGTGTTCGCCACGGCACTGGAACGCCACGCCGCGGTGGTCAACGAGCCTCTCGCGAACCGGTTCGGCGTGAAGGAGGGGGACACGATCCGCCTGCGGGTGCCGGGGGGGAGCTGGTGAAGAAGGTGGAGGCGGTCTTCCACGACTACTCCCACCAGCAGGGGATGGTGGTGATCGACCGCGCCGATTTCCTGCGCATCTACCCCGACGACGGCCCGCAGGAGCTGGCGCTCTTCCTGCCGCCCGGCGCCGACTCCGCCGCCGCACGCGAGAAGCTGCTCGCCGCCCTGGGTGGCCGCTTCCTGGTGGACGCCCTGCTCAACCGCGAGCTGCGCGCCGAGGTGGTGGCGATCTTCGACAGGACCTTCGCGATCACGCGCGCGCTCCAGGTGGTGGCGGCGGCGGTGGCGGTGCTGGCCGTGCTCACCGTGCTGTTCGCCCTGCTCGGCGAGCGCCGGCGGGACCTCGCGCTGCTGCGCGCGCTGGGCGGCTCGCGCGCCCAGGTCGCCGTGGTGGTGGCCGTGCAGGCGGCGCTCCTCGGCCTCGCCGGGGCGGCGGGCGGTCTCGTCACCGGGCTCGCCATCGGCCTGGTGTTGGTCAAGGTGGTGAACCTCCAGTCGTTCGGCTGGACGCTGCGCTTCCTCCCGCCCTGGCCCGCCCTTGCCGCCACCGGGCTCCTCGTCACCCTGGCGTGCCTGCTCGCGGGGCTCGCGCCCGCGCTGGCCGCCGCCCGCATGCACCCGAGCGAGGCGCTGCGTGAGGAGGGGTAGGCCTCTGCTCGCGTCGGCCCTGATGCTCGCCGCCTCGGCGGCGGCCGGCTCCCAGTGGGCCACGGTTGGGGCACCCCTGACCCTGAGCTTCCCCCGTGACCACGGCTCCCACCCCGAGTTCCGGACCGAGTGGTGGTACGTCACCGGCCAGCTCACCGACGATGCCGGCCACCGGTTTTCCTTCCAGCTCACGTTCTTCCGCCGGGGGCTCGACCCCTCGCCACCGGCGCCCGGCACCTCGGCTCTGCGCGCCCGCCAGGTGCTGGCCGGCCACCTCGCCATCGCCGACTTCGCCGCCGGAAAGGTACGTTTCGCCGAGCGGGTGCGGCGCATCGCGGCCGGCCTCGCCTGGGCCTCGAACGACGATCTCCAGATCGTCCTCGACGACTGGGAGATGCAGCGCTTCGCGAGCGGCGCCATGACCCTTTCCGCCGAGGACCGCGACGCGGGCATGGCGGTGAAGCTGGAGCTGCAGCCCACCAAACCGTTGGTGCTCCATGGCGAGGGCGGCGTCTCCGTCAAAGGCGCGGAGCCGGGCAACGCCTCGGCCTACGTGAGCTTCACGCGCCTCGCCGTTCGCGGGACGCTTGCCCTCGGCGGCCGGTGGTTCGCGGTGCACGGAGAGGCGTGGTTCGACCACGAGTGGGGCAGCAGCCAGCTTGGCCCCGGGGTGGTCGGATGGGACTGGCTGGGCCTTCGTCTCGCCGACGGGCGCGAGCTCATGCTCTACCGCCTGCGCCGTGCCGACGGTCGCCCGGCGACGGAGTCGACCGGCACTCTGGTCGACCGCGATGGCCGCACCCGCCACCTGACGGCGGCCGATTTCACGCTCGAGCCGGAGAGCTGGTGGTCGAGCCCCCGGACCGGCGCGCGCTACCCCGCAAACCTGCGCGTCTGCGTGCCGCTCGCTGGACTCGACCTGGAGATTCATCCGGCGATCGCCGACGCGGAGCTGGACGCGCACGCGTCCACCGGGACGGTTTACTGGGAGGGACCGGTGGCGGTCACGGGAACCGTGGCAGGCCAGGGGTACGCCGAGTCGACCGGGTATGTAGCCTCGTTGGCCGGACGATTCTGAAACAACGTCTCAATTAGAACGCTACTGCACGACCACCAGAACCTGGCCACCCTCCACGGTTCCCCCCGGCGCGACCAGCACCCGTTCCACCGTTCCCGGACCCTCGGCGCAGATCTGGTTCTCCATCTTCATGGCCTCGAGCACGAGCAGCGGCTGCCCCGCACGGACCTCGTCCCCCTCGGCCACGGCCACACTCACCACCCGCCCGGGGATCGGGGCCCGCACCTCATGCGGACCGGCGTGCGAGGTGCCGCCTGCCGCCACAGCCCGTTCCAGAGGATCGTGCAGCCGCACCTCGAAGTGGCGCTGGGCCAGCGAAACCCGCCAGTGGTTGCGCGCCAAGCGCTGGCTCGCCACCGCGAAGTTACGTCCGTCGGGGCGGAACAGTGCCGACATCCCCGTGTGGATCGGCAGCATCTCGACGCGGTGGACGTTGCCCTCGACGGTGACCTCCCAGGCGCTCCCGAGGCGCCGGACGCTCACCTCCGCCTGGCGACCGTCCCGCATCACCCACCACCTCATGGCCGCCCCCCAGGCAGGGCACAGGAAAGGCGGAACCCGGTCATCGCGGGCCCTTTCCCTGGAGCTGCGAGCGCCCGACGAGGCGCCACTCGCGCCCTTCGCGCTCGGCCCTCTCGAAACCGTCGTGGGGAAGATGCTCCGCCTCCTCCGCGGCCAGGCACGCGGCCGCCACGATGGCGGCCTCCTCGAGCGCGGGGTCCACCGCCGCCTCCAGGCTCTGCACGGGGCCCCGGGAGAGCAGCTCGTCCAGCAACCCGGTGTGGAGCGCGCCGGCGGTGAACTCCGGCACGTCCAGGAGCAGGCGGAAGAGAGGCAGCGTGGTGGCGATGCCCGCGATCCGGTACTCGGTAAGCGCGCGCCGCAGCCGGCGCAGGGCGGCGGGCCTGTCCTCCGCCCACACCACTAGCTTGGCGAGGATCGGGTCGTAGTCGAGCGGCACCAGCGACCCCTCGCGCACGCCGCTCTCCACCCGCACGCCGGGCCCGTCGGGCCGCTCCAGGTGGTAGATGGTCCCCGGCGACGGCGCAAACCCGCGCAGCGGGTCCTCCGCGTAAACCCGGCACTCCAGCGCATGCCCGCGCGGGGCCAGGTCGCCCTGGCGCACGGGGAGTGCCTCCCCGAGCGCCTCGCGGATCATGAGCTGCGCGAGGTCCACGCCGTACACCGCCTCGGTGACCGGGTGCTCGACCTGCAGCCGGGTGTTCACCTCGAGGAAGAAGAACTCCCCCGAGGGGGCGAGCAGGAACTCCACCGTGCCGGCGGAGCGGTATCCCACGGCGCCGGCCACCGCCAGCGCGGCCTCACCCAGGCGCGCGCGCAGCGCGCCGTCCACCGCCACCGAGGGGCACTCCTCGAACACCTTCTGGTGGCGGCGCTGGAGCGAGCACTCGCGCTCGCCCACGTGCACTAGGTTGCCGTGGCGGTCCCCGAGGATCTGCACCTCGATGTGGCGCGGGCGCTCGATCAGCCTCTCGGCGTAGACGCGGGCGTCGGCGAAGAACGCCTTCCCCTCGGAGGCGGCGCGGGCGAACGCCTCATCCACCTCGGCGTCCAAGCGCACGATGCGCATCCCCTTGCCGCCGCCGCCACCCACCGCCTTGAGCAGGACCGGGTAGCCGACCTCGGCCGCGAACGCACGCGCGGCCGCCGCGTCGGCCAGGGGGTCGCTGCCCGGCACCACCGGCACGCCGACCCTGCGCGCCACCTCGCGGGCGGCGGTCTTGGAGCCCAGCAGCTCGATCACGTCGGGGGGCGGGCCGATCCAGATCAGGCCGGAGGCCTCGACCAGCTTCGCGAACCCGGGGTTCTCGGCGAGGAAGCCGTAGCCGGGGTGCACCGCGCCCGCACCCGTGGAGCGCGCGGCCGCGATGAGGGCGTCCTGGTTCAGGTACGACTCGCGCGCCGGCGGAGGGCCGATGCGCACCGCGAGGTCGGCCGCCAGCACGTGGGGCTGCGTGCGGTCCACGTCGGAGTACACCGCGACGCTCTCGTGCCCGAGCTCGCGGCAGGCCCGAATCAGGCGCACCGCGATCTCCCCACGATTGGCGATGAGAATCCTCATGCCCCCACCCGCCCAGGGCTCAGGGCACAGGGGTCAGGGCACAGGAAGAGAAGGGCGAGACCACAGCGCGGCCTATCGGTACCTTCCTTCAAGCGCTTGAAGGCCGCGGTGACCCACGACACCAGGAACGCTGCGCCCTGCGCCCTGTACCCTGTGCCCTGTCTCATAGCGGGATGTTGCCGTGCTTCTTGGCCGGCATCCAGTCGCGCTTGTTGACGGCGAGCTGCAGCGCGGCGATCACGCGGCGGCGGGTGGTCCTGGGCTGGATCACCGCATCCACGAAACCCCGCTCCGCTGCCACCAGGGGGTTCGCGAACTTGGCCACGTAGTCGCGGACGAGCTCGGCGCGCCGCGCCTCGGGGTCGGCGGCCTTCTCGATCTCCCGCTTGTAGAGGATGTTGACCGCCCCCTGTGGGCCCATCACCGCGATCTCGGCGGTCGGGAACGCGAAGTTGAAGTCGGTCCGGATGTGCTTGGAGCCCATGACGCAGTACGCCCCGCCGTAGGCCTTGCGGGTGATCACCGTGACCTTGGGCACCGTCGCCTCGGCGAGGGAAAAGAGCAGCTTGGCGCCGTGCCGGATGATCCCGCCGTGCTCCTGCTCCACCCCGGGTAGGAACCCCGGCACATCCTCGAGGATCAGGAGCGGCACGTTGAAGGCGTCGCAGAAACGCACGAAACGCGCCCCCTTCACGGAGGCGTTGATGTCCAGCACCCCCGCGAGGTGCGCCGGCTGGCTCGCGACGACCCCCACCGGCCGCCCCGCCAGGCGCACGAAACCGACCACGATATTGCGCGCGAAGTGCGCGTGGACCTCCAGGAACTCCCCCTCGTCCGCCAAGGTGCGGACGAGCTCCTTGATGTCGTACGGCTTGTTGGGGTCCTCGGGAATCAGGTGATCGAGCGCCTCGTCCTCGCGGTCGGGCGGGTCGGAGGTGGCACGCACCGGCGGGTCGGCCGCGTTGTTCAATGGGAGGAAGCCCAGCAGGCGCCGGATGCCCCCCAGCGTGTCCATGTCGTCCTCGCAGGCGAAGTGCGCCACCCCGGAGAGCTGGTTGTGGGTGCCCGCGCCCCCCAGCCTCTCCATGGTCACGTCCTCGTGGGTGACCGTGCGGATGACCTCGGGCCCGGTGACGAACATGTAGCTGGTGTTCTTGGTCATGAACACGAAGTCGGTGATGGCGGGGGAGTACACGGCGCCGCCCGCGCACGGCCCCAGGATCGCCGAGATCTGCGGCACCACCCCCGAGGCGATCGTGTTGCGCAAGAAGATGTCCGCGTAGCCGGCGAGCGAAACGACCCCCTCCTGGATGCGCGCCCCGCCCGAGTCGTTGAGCCCGATGATCGGGATCCCGAACTTGAGCGCGAGGTCCATGATCTTGCAGACCTTCTCGGCGTGCGCCTCGGAGAGCGAGCCCCCGAACACCGTGAAGTCCTGCGCGAAGACGGCCACCGACCGCCCCTCGATGCGGCCGAACCCGGTGAGGACGCCGTCCCCCGGGATGCGCTGCTTCTCCATCCCGAAGTCGTGGCTCCGGTGCATCACCAGACGGTCCACCTCTTCGAACGAGCCTGGATCCAGCAGGAGATCGAGGCGCTCGCGGGCCGTGAGCTTGCCCGTTTCGTGCTGCTTTGCGATCCGTGTCCTGCCCCCGCCTTCGAGGCTGGCCGACTCCAACTCCTGCAGACGCTTGCGAACGTCCTCGCCCACCGTGACTCCCCCGCAGTGCCCGGCCGCGCCGGAAAGCGAATTATGCTATCACGACGGCCTATGGTGAAGGACGCCACCCCTGGCCTCCCCGAGCTCGCGACCGCGGTCGCACGCACCCGCATCGCGGGGCTCGTGGACGTGTTCCTGGAGCGCCGCGCCGAGGTGTTCTGGAGGCTTGCGGGGGGCCACGTCCTTGCCCGCGAGGCGCTGTTGCGCGAGGGCACGGCGGTGCGCCGCAACCACCGGCTTGTCTCGGGCGACGGCCTGGACCGGCCGGTCCTCGCCCAACTGCTCGGCGTCACGACGCGGGAGCTGCCCGCCTTCTCGGCGCCGGCGTTCCCCGAGCCGCCACGCCTGCAGGACGCGCTGCCCGAGCTCCCTGCGGGGTGGAGCAGCGTGCGCTGGCGCTGGAGTTGGGCTGCCGTGCTTGCCGAGGGCAACGCGGTGGCGCTGCACCGCCCCGAGGTGGCCGAGATCACGTTCGCCGACGGCCACCGCGCCCTCACCGTCTGGCCGCCGCCGGCGCTCCGGGAGGAGCCACCCGTCGAGCACCCCCCCACCCAGGCGCGCCCGGGCAACGCCCGTGTGCTCCTCGCCCCCGCTGCCACGGCCGTGCTGATGCACGAGCTGGTCGGGCACCCCCTCGAGGGCGACCTTTTGCTGCGCGGCGCCTCCCCCTGGCGCGGGAGGCAGGGCGAGCGGATCGTCGGCCTGCAACTCTCCGTCAGCGACGACCCCACTCGCACCGACCTGCCGGGCGGCTTCTCCGCCGACGACGAGGGCTGGGCCGGAAAGCCGCGCCAGTTGCTGGCCGAAGGAACCCTGGTGGGCGCGCTCGCCGACACCGAGTGCGCCGCCGCGCTCGGGGTGGAGCCCGGCAACGCCCGCCGCGCCGGCGTCCACACCCGCCCCCGCCCCCGCGTCTCGAACCTGGTGGCCACCGTCGCCGACCCCCTGCCCCACCCGCCGCGAAACGAGGCAAGCATCGAGGTCGTGACGCTCTCCTCCGGCACGCTCGAGCCTGCCTCGGGAGCGATCCTGTTGCAGGTGCGAACCGCCTTTGCGCTGCGCCGCGGGGAGCGGCTGCGACCCCTTTCACCCTTCACGCTGGTCGGGAGCCTCCCGGCGCTGCGGAGCGGCATGCTCGCCGCCGCCCAGCCGACCCTTCCCGTGGCAGAGCCCGGGTGGTGTGCGAAGGAAGGGGAGGTCGTCCCCACCGGCGCCGTGGCGCCCTGGTTGCTCCTCTCCAGCCTGGAGGTGCGGTGACTCGTACCGTGGACCCTCTGCTGCCGGCCCTGCACAGCGCCTCCGAGGAGTTCGCCCGCCACGACGTCCGCTTCGAGGTCTTCGCCCGCCTGGGGGAGAGCGCCCACCTCGTGCGGGACCAGGACGGCGCGTTCGAGCGGCGCGCCACGCGTGAGCTCGGTGTGGCCTGCCGGGTCAGCGGCGGCGGCCGGGCCGGCTTCGCCGCCGCGGCGGGCGCGGCGACACGGGCGGGCCGGCAGGCCGCCCTGGCGGCGATGGATGCCCTCCTGCCCGCAACCGACCCGCTGCCCCCGCGCGCGGCCCTCGGCAGCTCCGGGAGCGCGCTCGAGCACCCTGCTGCCGACCCCGCCGCTCAGGAGGCGTTTGCGGAGGAGCTGGCGGCTGGGTTTGCCGCCGCCACCCGGCAGGCGGAGCTCGTCCAGGTGCGGCTGCTGGTGGGAACCTCGACCGCCGTACTTGCAACCGGCGAGGGCCATCTGGCCCGCGCCCATGCCGGGGGCTCCGTGGTGGAGCTGCTGGTGGCGCCCTCCGAAGGGCCCTGGCGGCACTTCCACTTCGCCGCACCCGCCCTCGTCGATCTTCAGCCTGACGAGCTGACGCGGCGTGCCGTCGAAGCCTCGCTCCTCGCCACCACCGGTCGTGCGGCGCCCCGGCAGCTCGCGGATGTCCTGCTTGCCCCTGCGGTGGCCGCACCGCTGGTGGTGGCGCTGGCCCACCACCTGGCCCGCGAGACCGACGACGACTCGTGGCGCCGAATCCGGGTTGCTCCCACCTGGCACCTGGTGGACGAGCGCCCCGGCCCCACCGGCCTGCTCCCCCTCCCCTGGGACGGCGAGGGGCTACCGTCACGGCGCCTGGTGCTGGCGGCCGGCGGGCACCTGCGCGAGCGCTTCGCCACCTGGGAGGTGGCGCAGCGCACCGGCCGGCAACCGGGGGGCGCGGTGCGTCCGTCCTACCGCCACCCGCCGGTGGCGGGCGCCGCCAACCTCGTGGTGCTTCCCGACGCGGCGATCGGCCAGCCGGACCTGCTGCGCCTCCTCGACACCGGTTTCTACCTCGCCATCCCAGCCGGAGTGGTGCGGGTGGACCCGGCCAGCGGCCGCTTCGCACTCCGCGCCGCGGCCGTGGGGGTCCGGCACGGGAGACCTACCTCCACCCACCCGCTCGTGGACCTGCGCGGATCGTTCGGCCGTCTCCTGCGGGGCCTTGCCGCCACTGGGGGCGATTCCGAGAGCTTTTCCCTCGCCAGCGCCGTCACCACCCCCTCGCTGCTTTTCCGGAGGCTTGAAGTTGCGTGAGCGTTGGAGAATCGTCCTCTGGAGAGGACGCTTGTGGCGCTGGACATCGGGCACCGCCTCGGGGTGGCACCGTACCCACCGTCTCGGCGGTCTCTGGCGTGGCATCGCCATTGCAGCCCGGCAAGCCATGAGGGACTCGCACGATGGGACCGGCTCCGGCCCGACCGGGCAGGCGGAGAGGCCTTCACTCCGAGCTGGCGTGCTCGTCGTACTCCTCTGCGGTGCCTTCCTGTCGCTCGCCTCCGCGGCCGGGCCGGATGCGGAGGCGGCGCGGAAGCCACTCCGCAAGCTGGCCCCCATCACGGCCGAGGATCCCCTTATCGTGCACACGCTCTACACCTGGTACACCCACGACAGCTTCAAGGACGCCTCGGTGCAGCCGCTCGAGCCGTTCAGCTCGGACGACGCCGAGTATTACCGCGCCTACTTCTCCAAGCTGCGCCCCAACGGGGTGGACGTCATCGCCGGGGTGCTCACCGGTCTCCCCGGCGAGCGGCGGCCCGACGGCTCGCCGCTCCCGACCGCGTACCAGGCGGAGAACCTCATGAAGGTGCTCCCCCTGGTGGGCAGCGCGGGGATGAAGTTCTTCATCTACTACGACACCGCCATCCGCTCCTACTGGAAGAACCGCCTGAGCACGGACGATCTGGACATGCGCGATCCGCGGCTGCGCCGCCAGTTTCTGGACGACTTCGCATGGATCGCCGACGAAGTGATCAAGAAACATCAGGACGACTACCTGTTCCTGCAGACCCAGGATGGGCGGCAGGTGGTCGACGACACCGGCGCGCCTCGTCCCGTCATTGCGATCTACCTCGTCCGCGCCCTCCGCGATGCGCCCGGCTTCGCGGCCGTCAAGCGAGTCCTCGACGACGAGCTGGCGGGGCTGTTCCACCGCAAGGGGCTGGGCCGGCCGGCGCTCGTTCTGGACGTCGTGTTCTGGGGCGGCACCGCCTTCGACTCCGATCTGGTGTCGGCTTTCGGGGAGAACGCCGTGGCCCTCACCTCCTTCTGCCCCGTGTACCCGCGCGAGGACGTGCATCGGCTGGGCGACTGGGTGCCGCTCTTCGAAGGGCTCTACGCGCAGGCCGCCAGGGAGATGGCCGCCCTCGCCAGGTGGGGCGTGCTCAGTCCCGGGCTGCAGCTCTGGCCGGGGGTCATGCCCAACTTCGAGACCAGGAGCGACAAGTCGGCGAGGGCCGTGGACCTCCAGGACTGGGAGGCCATGCTGCGCATGGGCCTCCGGGCGACGGTCCGGCAGCAGGCCGCCCCCGAGGAGAACCCGCTCCGGGCCATGACCATCATCTACACCGACGAGTACTACGAGGGCACCCCGTTCCTCACCCGCGACGGGCTCTACACCCTGCCGCTGACCGTTCACGGTAACGTGCTGAAAGAGTTCGGCATCCGCCTCGAAAAGTTCTGATTCTGAGCTCGGGCGTTCCCCCGGCGGCCAACCTCAACGGCGTCATCCTGACACCTCGGGTTATCCACGGCCGCCGGCGACCCCGCATCTTTTTCCACAGGGCGATTGACGTCTCATACGCTCGTTTGATATGGTCGTTTGGAGCGTATGTTGGATACTCGATGACTGCCGTCGCGCAACACCACATCTCACAGTCCGAACTCGGCGCCCAGACCCGCGAGCGCCTCGTGGAGGCCGCCGAGAGACTGTTCGCGCAGCGGGGCTTCGCGATGACCTCGGTGCGCGACATCACCGCAGCCGCGGGCTGTAACGTGGCGGCCGTCAACTACCACTTCGGAAGCAAGCTCAACCTGTACCAGGAGGTCTTCCGCCGCCGCCTGGCGGCGATTCGGCAGCAGCGCGTGGCCAGCATCCGCGACACCATGGCGCGGACGGGGAACCCGGCCACGCTCGAGCAGCTCATCGAGGCGTTCGCCGACGCGTTTCTGGCGTCCCTCATGGATCGGGGCCGGGGACACCACCTCGTCGAGCTGATCTCCCGGGAGATGCTCGACCCACAGCTGCCGCGCGAGCTGTTCCTCTCCGAGGTCGTGGAGCCGGTGCACGGCGAGCTCGCACGTGCGATGATAGCCGCCGCGCCGGGGCTGCGCCACGGTCCGGCACGCCTGTGCGTCATCTCGATCGTCGGCCAGCTCCTCCAGGTTGCGCAGCGCCTGCGGCGTGCCGAGCTGGCGGCCGGCTGGGAAGCGGAGTTGCCGCCCATCCCGGCGATCGTGGAGCAGATCGCACGCTTCTCCGCGGCGGGGGTGCGCGCGTGCGCGGAGGCGTCCGAGTGAGAAACCCGTTCCGCACCTGTTTCGTAGAGTCCAGCACCGGGCAGATGACCGGCCCGCGCCGACGTGGAGAACAGCCCATGCCTGAACCCGACATTGCCCTTCCCTGCAGGTGCCTGACGGTGCTCGGCGCCACGTGCGCCGTGGCCCTCGCCGCCGCCGGAGTCGCCTGGGCCGGCTGGGACACGCCGCCGATCCCCGAGCGCCCGAATCTCCCGGTCGCGCTGCCCGCTCCGCCACCGTCCGCGGCGCCAACCGCGTTCGCGATCCCCGCGGACCTGCTGAAGCCGGGCGCGACCGTCACGTTGGCCCAGGTGGTGGACATTGCGTTGCAGAACAACCCGCTGACACGCAGCTCGTACCTGCTGGCGCGCTCCGCGGCGGCCCAGCTCGGCAGCAAGCGCGCGCCGTACTACCCGAGCGTGGACGTCGGGGTCGGCGCAACCCGCTCCAACCAGCTCTCACAGGATCCCAACGCGACTGCGACGGGGGACGTCTACGGGCCCTCGGTGGCGGTCACCTACCTGCTCCTCGACATGGGCGGGAGGTCCGCCAACGCCGACGATGCCCGCTACGGGCTCATCGCCGCCGACTGGAGCCACAACGCGGCGATCCAGAACGTCGTCCTCGCCGTGGAGACGACGTACGTGCAGTACATCAACGCCAAGGCCCAACTGGAGGCGGCACGGGCCACCGTCCGGAGCGCTGAGGCGGCCCTCAACGCCGCGACCGGGCGGCACGACGCCGGCGTGGGCACCATCGCCGACGTGCTGCAGGCAAGGACGGCGCTCTCGCAGGCGCAGCTCTCGTTCCAGACCTTCGAGGGACAGGTGCTCGCGTTGCGTGGCGCTCTGGCCACGGCCATGGGCCTCCCGGCAAACACCCCCTACGATGTCGGAGTCCTCGCCGAAGAGGTGCCCCTCGATCGCGGCACCGACGCGGTCGAGCAGCTGATCGCCACCGCGCGGGCGCGCCGGCCCGACCTTGCGGCCGCCCGGGCCCTGGTGGAAAAGGCGGACGCCCACGTCCGCGCAGTGCGCTCGGACGGGCTGCCGTCGGTCTTGCTGTCGGCCGGCGCCAACCGGACCTACTACCGCCCCGCCCCGGTCGTCGACCACCAGGACTACTGGTCGGCGAGCCTCCTCGTGGCGTTCCCGCTCTTCACCGGCTTCGCCAACAGCTACAACATCCAGAAGGCCAAGGAGGACGCCGGGGTCGCGCAGGCCCAGGCCGACACCCTCGAGCAGCAGGTGATCCTGCAGGTATGGACGAGCTACTACTACTTCCAGACCGCGACGCAGCTCGTCAAGACCAGCCGCGACCTCCTCGCCAGCGCCGAGCAGTCGGAGCGCGTGGCGCTCGGACGCTACAAGGAGGGGGTTGGCACGATCATCGATCTGCTCACCGCCCAGGCAGCGCTCGCCAACGCCCGGTCGCAGGAGATTTTGGCCCGCTCCGGCTGGTTCGTCGCCCTCGCACAGCTCGCCCACGACACGGGCACCGCCGCGCCCCTCGACCAGTCCATCGCAGTCGTCAAGGAAGGCAGCACGCCATGAACCCATCCACGTCGCCGAGGAGAGAAGCCCCGATGAAGACCATGCCCGTGACGAACTCCACAAAACCGCACCTCCTGCGGCTCGCCGTTCTCCCGGCCCTCGCCGCAACCGCCCTGCTCGGCGCGTGCGGGGGCGGCGGCAGGCAGGCGCCCGTGCGCCCATCGGTGCCGGTGACCGTGGGCAAGGTCGTGCAGAAGACCATGCCGGTAACCTTCCGGGCCATTGGCCATGTCGAGGCCATCGCAACGGTCGCGATCAGGGCCCGCATCGGAGGAGAGCTGCAAAAGGTCTGGTTCGCCGAGGGGCAGAGCGTGGCACAGGGGGTCACGCTGTTCACCATCGACCCCCGCCAGTACGAGGCAGCACTTCGCCTGGCCCAGGCACAGCTCGCCAAGGACAGGGCACTGCTCGAAAAGGCGGAGGCCGACATCAAGCGGTACGAGGGCCTCGTCAAGCAGGATTTTGTGACCAAGGAGCAGTACGATCAGATCATCGCCACCGCCGCCGCGCTGCGCGCCGGCGTGGCAGCCGACCAGGCCAACGTCGACAACGCCAAGCTCCAGCTCGCGTACTGCACGATCACGTCGCCGGTTGAAGGCCGGACCGGGAACCTCATGATCAAGCCGGGCAACCTCGTCACGGCGAACGACTCCATGGCGCTCGTGACGATAAACCAGACCCGGCCGATCTACGCCACCTTTTCGGTTCCGGGCCAGCTCCTGCCGGATCTCACCAGGAACGAAGGGAGTCGGGTCGGTGTAACCGCGAGCCTGCCCCAGAACGTCGGCCCACCCGAGGAGGGCACGCTGACCTTCGTGGACAACGCGGTGGACACCGCCACGGGCACGATCCTCCTCAAGGCGACCTTCGCCAACAAGGACGAGCGCCTGTGGCCCGGGCAGTTCGTCGACATCGTCGTGACGCTGGGCGAGGAGGCCAATCGCATCGTCGCCCCCGCCCCGGCCGTGCAGACCGGCCAGCAGGGCCAGTACGTGTTCGTGGTGAAGGACGACCAGACCGTCGAGCTGCGTCTCGTGAAGGTCGCACGTATCGACGAGGCGGAAGCCGTGATCGACACGGGACTGACCGCGGGCGAAACCGTCGTCACCGACGGGCAGCTCCGGCTGGTGCCGGGGGCGAAGGTGGAGATCAAGAGCGGCCTCGGCGGGGTGGAGAAGGGGACATGAACTTCTCCGAGCTCTTCATCCGCCGCCCTGTCATGACCACCATCGTGATGGGGGCCGTCCTGATCTTCGGGGCGATGGCCTACCGGCTTCTGCCGGTCTCCGACCTGCCCAACGTCGACTTTCCGACGATCTCCGTTTCCGCCTCGCTGCCCGGAGCCAACCCCGACACGATGGCCGCTTCGGTCGCGACCCCGCTCGAGAAGGAGTTCTCGACCATCGCCGGCGTGGACTCGATGACGTCCTCGAGCGGCCTCGGCAGCACGAACGTCACCCTGCAGTTCACCCTCGATCGCGACATCGATGCCGCGGCGCAGGACGTGCAGGCCGCCATCGCCCGCACGGCCCGCCAGCTACCGCCCGACATGCCATACCCACCCACATACCGGAAGGTGAACCCGGCCGACCAGCCGGTCCTGTTCATCGCCCTGACCTCCCCGAGCCTGCCCCTGTACGACCTCGACGAGTACGGCGAGACGATCATCGCGCAGCGCATCTCGATGGTTTCCGGCGTGGCTCAGGTGGGGGTCTACGGCGGGCAGAAGTACGCGGTGAGGATCCAGCTCGACCCCCGTGAGCTGGCTAGCCGCAACATCAGCATCGGTGAGGCGTCCCAGGCGGTCCAGGCCAACAACGTCAACCTTCCCACCGGCATCCTCTGGGGACCCGACAGGTCGTACACGATCATGACCGCCGGGCAGCTCACCAATGCCGAGGCCTATCGGCCCATCGTGGTCGCCTACCGCGACGGCAAGCCGGTGCGCCTGGAGGAGCTCGGCAACGTTGTGAACAGCGTCGAGAACAACAAGACCGCGGCATGGTTCATGGACCAGCGCTCGATCATGCTGGCGATCCAGAAGCAGCCCGGAACCAACACAGTCGAGGTCGCAACTGCGGTGCGCGAGCTGCTGCCTACCTTCGAGAAGCAGCTCCCCGCCAGCGTTTCCATGCATATCGTGTTCGACCGCTCCGAGTCGATCCGTGACTCCGTGAACGACGTCAAGGTCACCCTGCTCATCACGCTGACCCTCGTCGTGCTGGTGATCTTCGTGTTCCTGCGCAACCTGTCCGCGACAGCGATCCCCTCGCTGGCAATGCCGATGTCGATCGTCGGCACCTTTGCGATCATGTACGTGTTCAATTACAGCGTGGATAACCTCTCGCTGATGGCGCTCACGCTCTCGGTGGGGTTCGTCGTGGACGACGCCATCGTCATGCTGGAGAACATCTTCCGTCACATGGAGATGGGGAAGAAGGGATTCCAGGCCGCACTCGACGGCTCACGCGAGATTGGCTTCACGATCGTGACGATGACGCTCTCGCTGGCCGCCGTCTTCATCCCCGTCCTCTTCATGGGCGGCATCGTGGGCCGCCTGTTCCGCGAGTTCGCGGTCACCATCGGCGTGGCCGTGCTGATCTCCGGCGTCATCTCGCTGACCCTAACCCCGATGCTCTCGAGCCGCTTCCTGCGTCCGCCCCGCGAGGTCGAGCACCACAAGCTGTACAACGCGTTCGAGCGTGGCTTCAACGCCTTGCTGAAAGGCTACAAGGTTGGGCTCTCCTGGTCGTTGGGGCACCGGCGCACGATGATGGTCGTTACCCTCGCGGTGACGATCGTGATGGTCGTGCTCTTCGGCGTGGTTCCGAAGGGGTTCATACCGTCGCAGGACATCGGGATGCTGTCCGGCCAAACCGAGGCCATCGAGGGCATCTCGTTCGACGCGATGGCGCGCCACCAGCAGGAGATCGCCAAGATCATAAAGGAGGATCCCAACATCGAGGTGTTCGGGTCCTCGGCGGGAGGGCGCGGGGGTGGCGCTTCCAACTCCGGTTCCCTTTTCATCCGCCTCAAGCCCCGTAACGAGCGCAAGCTTACCGCCGACCAGATCGTTGAGGAGCTGCGCTCCAAGCTTGCGGTCGTGCCGGGCGTGCGCTCCTACATCTTGAGCCCCCCCGCCATCCAGGTAGGTGGCCGCCAGACCCGGGCCCTCTACCAGGTCACGCTCTTCGGGCCGGACACGACGGAGCTGTACCGCTATGTGCCTCAGCTCGAGGCAAAGATGCGTGCCCATCCCATGCTCGTGGACGTCAACACCGACCTGCTGCTCAAGAACCCGCAGATCAACGTGGAGATCCAGCGCGACAAGGCGGCTGCCATGGGCGTCACACCCCAGCAGATCGAAGACACGCTCTACACCGCCTACGGCACCCGGCAGATCTCCACGATCTTCGCGCCGCAAAACGAGTACCAGGTGATCATGGAGACCAAGCCGGAGTTTCAGACGGACATAATGGACCTCTCGCTCCTCTACGTCCGCTCCGCGAGCGGCCAGCTCGTGCCGCTCGACTCGCTCGTCAAGCTCAGGCCCGCGGTTGGCCCCCTCACCGTCAACCACTCCGGCCAGCTCCCCTCGGTCACGCTCTCCTTCAACCTGAGACCCGGCGTGGCGCTCGGCCAGGCCACCGCCGAAGTGGAGAAGCTCGCCCGGGCGACACTCCCCTCCACCATCTCGTCGGTCTTCCAAGGAACCGCACAGGCGTTCCAGTCCTCGATGAAGGGGCTCGGTTTGCTGCTCATCCTTGCCGTCCTCGTGATCTACATGGTGCTCGCCATTCTGTACGAGAGCTTCATCCACCCGTTCACGATCCTCTCCGCGCTGCCGCTGGCCGGCGCCGGCGCCCTGGCGACGCTCGCGCTGTTCAGGACGGACCTGAACATCTACGCCTTCGTCGGCATCATCATGCTGGTTGGCCTCGTCAAGAAGAACGGGATCATCATGATCGACTTCGCCATCGAGGCGCAGAAAGGCGGCAAGTCGCCGATGGACGCCATCTTCGAGGCCTGCGTGGTGCGCTTCCGCCCGATCATGATGACGACGATGGCGGCGCTCTTCGGCACCCTGCCCATCGCTCTGGGCTGGGGCGCCGGTGCCGAGGCGAGACGGCCGCTTGGTCTGGCGGTCGTCGGGGGTCTGGTGGTTTCCCAGTCGCTGACGCTGTTTGTCACGCCGGTGTTCTACACCTACATGGACAGCCTGCAGAGCAAGCTCGGCGCATGGCTATGGTTCCTCGGCGGCCGTCAAAAACAGGCGACCGAGGCCGGGTAGGTGGCCCGCGCGTCACGCCCCTCGCGCGCGGGAATTGGGAATGGGAGGCCGGCCGCAGCGCTTGGAATCAAGGTCAGAGGACGGCCCGCAACTGCGTGCTCGGACCCTCGAGTCGGCAGTCAAGGAGCACACCGATGAGCGTTTCTGAGCTCTTCATCCGCCGGCCCGTCATGACCACGCTGGTCATGGTCGGGATCCTCATCTTCGGCATCATGGCGTACCGCCTGTTGCCGGTCTCTGACCTCCCCAACGTGGACTTCCCGACCATCCAGGTCTCCGCGGTGCTGCCGGGTGCGAGCCCCGAGACCATGGCCTCATCGGTCGCCACCCCGCTCGAGAAGCAGTTCTCCACAATTGCGGGCGTCGACTCGATGAACTCTCAGAACTCGCTCGGCAACACCCAGATCACGCTGCAGTTCAACCTGAGCCGCGACCTCGACGCCGCCGCCCAGGACGTCCAGGCCGCCATCGCCCGCGCCGCCCGCCAGCTGCCCCCCAACATGCCGAGCCCGCCCACCTACCAGAAGGTGAACCCGGCGGACCAGCCCATCCTCTACCTCGCCCTCACCTCGCCCACACTACCGCTCTACACACTCGACGAGTACGGCGAGACCTTGCTCTCGCAGCGCATCTCGATGGTCGCCGGCGTCGCTCAGGTGCAGGTGTTCGGGGCGCAGAAGTACGCCGTCCGCATCCAGCTCGACCCGAGCCAGCTCGCCACCCGCGGCATCGGCATCGACGAGGTGCAGCAAGCCGTCGCGAACGCCAACGTCGAGCTGCCCACCGGCACCCTCTGGGGGCCGACCGAGTCATACACCGTCCAGGCCACCGGCCAGCTCACGACGGCTGCGGCGTACCGACCGATCATCGTGGTGTACAGGAACGGCAACCCCGTGCGTCTCCAGGAGCTCGGCAGGGTCATCGACGACGTCGAGAACAACAAGACTGCGGCCTGGTTCATCGACGAGCGCGCGGTCGTCCTTGCGATCCAGCGCCAGCCCGGCACCAACACCGTTGCGGTGGCGCAGGCAGTGCGGGACCTTCTTCCCACTTTTCGCGCCCAGCTCCCGGCATCGGTGAGTATGGAGGTGCTATTCGACCGCTCGGAGTCCATCCACGACTCGGTCAACGACGTCAAGACCACCCTCCTCATCACGCTGATCCTCGTCGTGCTCGTCATCTTCCTGTTCCTGCGCAACCTCTCGGCAACCGCCATCCCCTCCCTCGCCATGCCGATGTCCATCGTCGGCACCTTCACGGTCATGTACCTGCTGGGGTACAGCCTCGACAACCTCTCTCTGATGGCGCTCACGCTCTCGGTGGGCTTCGTGGTGGATGACGCCATCGTGATGCTGGAAAACATCGTGCGTCACATGGAGATGGGGAAGAAGCCCTTGGACGCCGCCCTGATCGGCTCGCGCGAGATTGGCTTCACGATCATCTCGATGACGCTCTCGCTCGCGGCCGTCTTTATCCCCGTCCTCTTCATGGGCGGCATCATCGGACGCCTGTTCCGCGAGTTCGCGGTGACCATCGGCGTGGCTGTGCTGATCTCCGGCTTCATCTCGCTGACGCTCACCCCGATGCTGGCGAGCCGCTTCCTGCGGCCGCCGCGCGAGGTCGAGCATCACGCCTTTTACAACTTCTTCGAGCGTCTCTTCGCTGGCATGCTCAAGGGGTACGCGGGGGGCCTCAGGTTCGTGCTCCACCACCGACCGGCCACCATGGTTGTGACCTTCATCATCTCGATCCTGACGGTGGTTCTCTTCATCGCGATCCCCAAGGGGTTCATCCCCAACCAGGACACCAGCCAGATCTTCGGATTCACGGAGGCGGCCGAGGGCATTTCTTTCGACGCAATGGTCCAGCACCAGAAAGCCGTCGCCGCCGTGGTCAAGGCCGACCCCAACATCGAGGCGTTCATGTCCTCGGCGGGCGGGCGGGGCGGGATCGGCGGCACGAACTCCGGCGTCATCTTCGTCCGCCTCAAGCCCCGAAATCAGCGCCGCCTCTCTGCCGACGAGGTAGTCAACGAGCTGCGGCCCAAGCTCGCCCAGATCCCGGGCATCCGCGTGTACCTGCAGAACCCGCCCCCGATCCGGATTGGCGGCCAGCTCACCAAGGCGCAGTACCAGCTCACCCTGCAGGGTCCGGACACCGACGAGCTCTACCGCGCCGCGCCGCTGCTCGAGGCCAGGCTGCGCACGCTTCCTGCACTCGTTGACGTCAACACCGACCTGCTGATCAAGAACCCCGAGCTCAACATCGAGATCAACCGCGACAAGGCCTCGACCCTCGGAGTGAGCGCGGGCGCCATCGAAGACTCCCTGTACTCGGCGTATGGCTCCCGCCAGATCTCCACGATCTTCGCACCGCAGAACGAGTACCAGGTCATCATGGAGCTGCTGCCGGAGTTCCAGTCCGGGCCCGGGGACCTTCCGCTCCTGTACGTGCGCAACAAGCAGGGCGAGCTCGTGCCCATCCAGGCGCTGGCCCGCGTCGTGCCCGGCCTTGGGCCGCTTTCCGTGAACCACTTCGGCCAGCTCCCCGCGGTCACGCTTTCGTTCAACCTCCGCCCGGGTGTGGCACTCGGCCAAGCGCTGGCCGACGTCGACAGGGCGGCGAAGACGACACTGCCCGCCACGATCTCCACGAGCCTGCAGGGTACGGCCCAGGCCTTCGAGTCCTCGATGAAGGGGCTGGGGCTGCTGCTGCTGATCACGATCCTCGTGATCTACATGGTGCTGGGGGTGCTGTACGAGAGCTTCATCCACCCCCTAACGATCCTCTCCGCACTGCCGTTTGCGGGGGCGGGCGCGATCGCCACGCTCATGCTGTTCAAGACCGAGCTGAACATCTACGCGTTCGTGGGCATCATCATGCTGGTCGGCCTCGTGAAGAAGAACGGCATCATCATGATCGACTTCGCGCTCGAGGCGATGCGCAACGAGGGAAAGAACCCAGCCGACGCCATTTACGAGGCGTGCGTCGTGCGCTTCCGCCCGATCATGATGACCACGATGGCGGCGCTCTTCGGGACCCTGCCCATCGCCCTCGGCTTCGGCGCCGGCGCCGAGGCGCGCCGGCCGCTGGGGCTGGCAGTCGTGGGCGGCCTGCTGTTCTCCCAGCTGCTGACGCTCTTCGTGACGCCCGTGGTCTTCACCTATTTCGAGGTGCTCCAGGAAAAGCTTGGTGCGTGGCTGTGGTTCCTGGGCGGCCGCAGGCAAAAAGCGAGCGCCGTAGCGTAGGGCGCCTGGTTTCGCTGTCGCGCCGGCGACGCCAGGTCGAGGCCCGACCCTTCTTCATCCACCCGAAAGTCGCGCCGTGCGCAGTCCGGTCACCGCGGTGTGTGCAGCGCGTAGAGGCTCCGGGATTCGGAACCGGCTTGCACGCAACACCCATGTACAGGCGTCCTCCAGAGTGACCCGGTGACCGACTGACACGTAGACCGGCCGCACCCGTTCGCGCGTGCGCAGCGCGATGCCGATCACCTCACCGCCCTGCCGGAGCGTTGCCCGCGCTCCGCGTGCGGTGCGCAGCTCCCCAAACGTGCCCACGAGCACGCTCTTGGCGCAACCCACGGCGGGCAGGTCGAGGGCCAGCCCCAGCAAGCACGCGAGGCCGCAGCGCCGGGGATGGGCGCGTCCGTGACCGTCCACCAGCACGAGCTGGGGCGCCCGTACGAGTTTCTCGAACGCCGCCAGCACCGCGGGCAGTTCCCGCCAGGCGAGAAACCCGGGACGGTAGGGGACGCGGGTCTCGACCGAGGCCGTGGCAGTCTCGACAACCTCGCCGCGTGCGACATCCCAGAGCGCGACGGCGGCATGCGTGTGCGCGTCTGAGACACCGTAGGCCACGTCCGCCCCGGCGATCAGCGACACGGGGGTGGGAACGGCCTCTTCGCGGACCCGTACAGCCAGCCTTGACTGCAGCGCCCGCGCCTCGGAGAGCGAGAGGGCTTGGAAGCGATTCGGGAGCCGCCACCGTGCCATGGTGCCTCACGGACCTCCATCCGGGCCCGCGAACCCGGGGTCAGTTTGCGGTGCGGACCGGCAACACAGTCCACGGGTCCTGGGAGGACCGGTCCACCACCGCCGCGCAGGCGGCTACACCCGCCGAGGTTGTGAAGAAGAGGTCGGCCACCTGCGGCTGCATGCACACCGCGGGCAGGATCCCGCCCAGTTCCACCCTGAGCTGCCGCCACCCCTGCGCCGGGACGGTGAAGGTGAACGGTGTCCGGACGGGCTGGCCGCTCACCACCAGGGTCCCCTCACGGCCGTCGGGGGACTGCATCAGGGTCACCTCCGCGGGAACCTCGCCGGGGTTGGCGAGGTAGAGGTAGCTCTCGAAGCGGGGCGGACCGCAGGCGTTGGGGTGCCAGACCAGGCCGGGCAGCTGCCAGACGGCGCCCGGGCATTGGCGGCCCGCGTCCCCTTCGGCCGGGACCTCCTGGCCGAACCCCGCAAGGATCGAGCCCCCTGCCTCCACCCCGCGCTCGTTCACCACGCGGCCGGTGATGCGGACCTCCCCGTCCGTCTCGAACGCGAGCCCTCCGAGCGCGAACTCCGGGCAGCCCAGATCGAGGCTGAACTGCACCGGCGGCCACACCACGGTCGTGAACGGCGGGACCTCGCGCCAGGCCGGGACCGGCGGGAGGCAGGCGTGCACGACCTGCATGACGCCGCGCAGGAAACGCCCCGCCCCCACCCGCACCACCTTCGGTCCCGGGTTGGCGACGTACACCTCGGAGGACCACCGGTTGCCGTCCTTTCCCGGCCAGCGCAGGGCGAAGACCGGCAGCACCAGCTCCCCGGCCGCTGCACCGGCCGCTACGCCGACGAACACCAGGCCGAGCATGGCCCGCACTCGCATACGCACCCCCCCCGCACCCGGCGGCACCCCCAGTCTCACCCAGGTACCGCGCAGCGGCAAGGCCACGGCCGGGAATCCGCCCCACAGCCCAGCTCTTCTACCCCTGGCTGTTGCGAGGAAACTGGCCATGACGCCAGGCCGCGAAGACCCACGGGCAGACCCAGTCCAGGCTGTGGACCAAATCGTAGGCACCCGGGGCCATGCCGAGACCCACCGTCCTGAGACAAGCACGGTGGGAGCTGCCACACTCGGGGGAATGAAAAGCGTCTGGTCACGGTTGGCCGGTTGACGGGGCTACCCGCACGGGGGACCGAGCGGCCCTTGGCGGGTGCACCACCTCACGGGAGGCAGATGGTCTCGGAGCTCGAAGCACTGAATGCGTACTCGCGCGTCGTCACCTCGGTGGCGAAACGGGTCAGCCCCGCGGTGGTCAACGTGAGCGCCAACACCGGGTTAGAGTCCGCACGCGCTCCGGCGAGTCGCACCCACAGGAGAGGGCAGGGGCGGGCTCGGGGGTGGTCATCACCCCCGACGGCTACATCCTCACGAACAGCCACGTGGTTTCCGGCGCGCGCCGTCTCGGGGCCTCCACGAACGACGGGCATGAGCTCGCGGCAGAACTGGTGGGTCAGGACCCGCACACCGACCTCGCGGTCATCCGGGTTGCACAGGACGGCCTCGTGGCCGTTCCCCTGGGGGACTCGGATACGCTCCGGGTGGGGCAGCTCGTTGTCGCCATCGGCAACCCACTCGGGTTCCAGTGCACGGTGACCGCCGGGGTGATCAGCGCCCTCGGCCGCACCTTCCGAACACGCACCGGACGCTTGATCGAGAACGTGATCCAGACCAACGCCGCGCTGAACTCCGGTGGACCGCTGTGCGACGCCGCATGCTGCGTCATTGGCATCAACACCGCGGTGATCTCGTACGCGCAAGGGTTGTGCTTCGCGATCCCTTCCACCACCGCCATGCGCATCGCAGGTCAGCTCATCAGCAGGGGACGCGTGGTGCGCGGCTGGCTCGGTATCGCCGGCCACACCTGGAGGCTGCCGCCCGCCTTGGGGCGCCACGCGGGCGACGATCGCCGGACGGTCGTCCTGGTCGCAGAGGTGGTCCCCGACGGTCCCGCCGCCCAGGCCGGCCTGAAGCCTCAGGACGTGATCCTGAGCATCGGCGACCAAGCCGTCGCCAGCGTGGACGACCTCCACCGCTTCTTGGACGAGCACCCTTCGGGGAGATTCAGCCTGAAGGCCGTCCGCGACGGTCAGCCGATAGAAGTCGCGGTGCAGCCGGGCGAACCCCCGCGCCGAGGCGTGGCTGAGGCTACTGCAGCTTCCTGAGCAGCTTCTCGGCCTGTGCCTTGATCCAGGGGTGCTCGGGCGCCCAGCGCGGGTCCGGGGTCATCGAGACGATCTCCCTGAGCTGCTGGATGGCGAGCGGCTTCATCCCCTCAGATTTGTAGGTCTCCGCCAGGTAGAGGCGCGTGAGCGCGTTGGTCCGGGCACCCGCGAGGGACTTCTCCAGGTATGCGATGGATTTCTTGTTGTCGCCCCCCTTGAAGAACGGAAGCTTGAAATACATCCGCCCGAGCACCCGGTCCGGCCCCCAACCCTCCACCGCGGGATCCTGGTCGAGGCAGCTCTGCATCTCCTGCTTGATCAGCGGCACCATGCTCAGCGACTTGAAGATCCCCTTGGCCTCCCCATAGACGCCGTACAGCACGCCCAGCCAGAAGTGGCCCTCGACCCCCTTGGCCGAGAGCGCAACCGCCTGCTTGGCCAACGTGATGCCGCCGTCGAAGATGGCCATCTTCTCGCTGTCCGGCGCATCGCTTCGGGTGTAGGCGCCGTAGAAGTAGGCCGCGCGGGCACCCTCCCAGCGCGCGTCGTCAGAGGCCGGGTCTTCCGCCGCCGCCTTCTTGAAGAGCTCCAGTGCCTCCTTGGCCTTCGCGGGCTCGCCGCGCGCCTCGTAGGCCGCGCGCGCGGTGGCAAGCGTTCCCTCGGCGGGCGCCTGCGCGTGCAACCGTATGGTCGAGAGAACACACATTGCTGCGGCAGCGATCCAACGAGTCTTCCTCATGCTTGGGCTCCCGGGCGCAAGTCTACCAGGGCATGCCCGCGGCTCCGGTAGAATCCGTGCGGAGGCGGCAATGGAGTTCGGAATCCTGGGGCTGGAGCTGTCGGGGAAGACCACTCTGTTCTCGCTCCTGACCGGTCACGAGGCGGCCCCCGACCATCACAAGCCCGGTGCCCACGTCGGGATCGCCCAGGTGCCCGACCCGCGTCTCGACCGCCTTTCGGAGCTGTTCAAGCCCCGCAAGCACACGCCGGCGACGGTGCGCTTCGTGGACGTGCCGGGCATCGTCAAGGGGGGCAGTCAGGGGCTCAACATCCCGGAGCTGCGCACCATGGACGCCCTGGCGGTGGTGATACGGGACTTTCCTTCCGAGGCGGTACCCCACCCCGAGGGAAGGCTCGGGCCCGCGCGCGATCTCGAGCTGGTGGAGACCGAGCTCCTTCTCGGCGACCTGGCGGTCGCAACCAACCGGCTCGAACGCCTCGCCCGTGACCTCGCCAAGCGCAAGACGCCGGAGCTGGAGGCCGAACGCGCGGCCGTGGAGCGCTGCCGCCTCGCCCTCGAGGCCGGGACACCACTGCGCCGCGTGGAACTGAGCGCGGAAGAGCTCCGCCTCCTGAAGGGGTTCACCTTCCTCTCGCTCAAGCCGATGCTGGTGATCCTCAACGTGGGCGAGGGGGACGCCGCCGACCTCACGGGTGCCGTGGGACGGGCAGGTCTTGGCGCATGGCACGGCCAGCCGAAGGTCGCGATCACCGCGGTGTGCGCGACCCTCGAGCAGGAGATCTCGCTCCTCGCGCCCGGCGACCAGGCGACGTTCCTCGCCGACCTCGGGCTGCCGGACCGCGCGCTCGACCGCCTGCTGCGCGCCGCCTACGCGCTTCTTGGGCTGATCTCCTTCTTCACCGTCGGGGAGGACGAGTGCCGGGCCTGGTCGGTACCGGCGGGGACGCCGGCCCTCAAGGCCGCGGGGGCCATTCACTCGGACTTCGAGCGCGGCTTCATCCGGGCCGAGGTGGTGCCGTGGGATGGGCTGCTCGAAGCTGGTTCGCTCCCCGCCTGCCGCGCCCGCGGCACGCTGCGCCTTGAAGGGAAGGACTACCCCGTCAAGGACGGCGACGTCATCACCTTCAGGTTCAACGTCTAGCCCGGACTATTCACGAAGGTGTCTACTGCGAGTGCGGACCTGGCCGCCCTGGCGGGCGTACTCGGCGCTCGGAGGGTGCCGCCGTACTGCACGAGGTCGGCTTCCCTCCTCGCCCCGGAGCGAGCGGGGCTCCGCCGCGCGAGCGTGGGGGACCGGGGGGCCGAGGCGCCGGCGGTGGGTGGAGCGACGCCGAGCCCCCCGCAACGGAAGCTCGCCCACCATGACAGCCGCCTCCGCGCTCTCGCTACGACCCATCATGAATAATCCGGGCTGGGGCAGTCAGGGTTTGGGGGTCGGGACGGCAGTCGGGTTGTTTCCTGGGCCGGCGGGTGCCGGGACGGCTTTTTGCGCCGGCGGGCGCGGCGTGGGTACCGGTTGAGGCTTCGGCGCCGGCAGGGGAGCCTCGGCCATGCGACGCACCGCGCCGGGATCGGGCACGGTGACCTTGAGGGTCATGCTGTCGACCTGCTCCTGGTAGTACCTCAAGATGGCCGCGAGCTGCAGGTCCGAGTCGTAGACCAGCGGGTTCTTGGCAGGGTTCGCCAGCTCCGGCGCATGCCGGAAGGCCTTGGCGTAGTTGCGGATCGCGGCGTCGCGCCGGCCGCAGCGCTCCTCCGCCAACGCCAGCATGAAGCGCGCCTGGGCGTACCCCGGACGTTGCTTCAGGCAGCGCTTGTAGTAGCGAACCGCCTCCCCGTCACGCCCCATGCGCTGCAACACCAGGCCCAGCCTATACGCCGCCTCGTAGTTGCGCTTGTCGAGCTTGAGCGCGGCCTTCAGGTACGTCTCGGCGTCGCTGGGGAAGCCCTTGTCGAGGATGAGCACGGCCATGTTGGTCAGGTCCATGGACGTGGCCTTGCCGGCCTGCTCCAGGGCCATGTAGTTCAGGATCGCCCGGTCGGCCGGCCGGTCGGGAGAGAGGAAGCGCTGGAACTGGGCCCCCGAGGAGGTCGCCGCCCACATCAGTACGAGCATAGCCAACGTCAACCGCTTCATTCCCGCCCCCCACGGCGCACCCGCGCCCGCACCCGCACTTGGGTGCCTTCCTCGACCACCTCGAAACCCTCCACAACCGATCCCCTGCCCTCCAACTGGCGCCGCTGCTGCTCCAACGTCTCCCGGAAACGGGCATAGTCGACCGGGACCTTCTTTCCCGCCTTGGTCAGGGCGGCGGCGTACCGCGAAAAGACCTTGTGGTACTCGTCGCCCTTCTCGGGTACGGACGCCGGCGCGGTTTCGTTTGCCGCCCGCGCTGCGGCACCAGCCGCCTTCCGCGCCTCCTCGCGCTCCCGAAGCAGACGCTGCCAGAGCTGATTGTAGGTGGTGAAGCGGTGAAGCATTTGCTCCATGCGAAACTGCTCGGCCGCCGTGTGCAACTCCTCGCGCGACACCTCCCGCAGGCGACGCTCAAGCGTCTCGCGCTCCCGCTCCGGGGGTGTCGGCACGTTCCGGTCGTGGGCAAAGAAGCGCTCCCACTTCCGTGCCAGCTCCTCGAGCGAGCGCTCCAACTGGCCGACGACGTTTCCGTTGCTCACAGCTCCAAGGATACACAAGATGCTCAGGCAGGCCGCACAAAAAGGTAGAATCCGTCCATGACCAACCCGCTGAGCCAGCTCCCCGCCGTCCATCGGTTGCTTGCCGACGAGCGGATGCGGCGGGAGCGTGAGCGGCACGGGCCGGCTGCCGTACGGTCGGCAGTCCGCGAGGCCCTGGCGGCGGCCCGACAGCGGGTCGCCCACGGCGAGGCACCACCCCCGTTTGCGGTGCTGGTGGCCGAGGCGCAGACGGTGGTGGCCCGGCGGGCCGCCGTGGCCTACCCGGGGGTGATCAACGCCACCGGTGTGCTCATTCACACCAACCTCGGGCGCGCCCCACGCCTCGACGACGCGCCGACCGGTTACCTGGCCCTCGAGATCGATCTCGAGGCCGGCGGTCGCGGCGAGCGGCTCGACCCCGTGACTGCGCGTCTGGCGCGCTACTTCGGCGCAGACGCCGCCACCGTGGTTACCAACAACGCGGCGGCACTGGTGCTCCTACTCGCGGCCAGCGCCGCTGGCCGCGAGGTGATCGTGTCGCGGGGTGAGCTGATCGAGATCGGCGGCTCGTTCCGGCTCCCCGAGATCATGGCCACGGGGGGTGCACGCCTGGTGGAGGTTGGCTGCACCAACCGCACGCACCCGGGGGACTACACCCGTGCCATCGGCGAGAACACGGCCGCTATCCTCGCGGTCCATCGCTCAAACTTTCACATGGGCGGTTTCGTGGCCACACCCGACCTGCGGGAGCTGGTCGAGGTCGGCCGGGCACGTGGTATCCCGGTGTGGGTCGACCAGGGCTCCGGGTGTCACACCGACCTCGCCCGCTACGGTCTCCGCCACGAGGTCACCGTACACGAGATCCTGGCCGCGGGCGCCGATGTCGTGCTGTTCTCGGGCGACAAGCTGCTGGGCGGCCCGCAGGCGGGCGTGCTGGTGGGCCGGCAGGCGGCCATCGCCCCGCTGCGAAGGCACCCGCTGCGCCGTGCGCTGCGCCCGGACAAGAGCACCCTGGTCACCCTCGCCGCCACCCTCGACGCCTACCTCGCCGAACGCCCCGAGGACGTCCCCCTCTACAGGCTGCTGGCGGCGCCGGAAGCCGCGCTGCGGCGACGTGCCCGTCGGCTCGCCCGCCGCCTCGGCGAGGCGGGCCTGCAGGCCGGGGCGGTTCCCAGCCGCGCAGTCCTGGGGGGCGGCACGACCCCCGATCAGACGCTCCCCTCCTGGGCCGTGACGCTGTCCGGGGGAGACGCGACCGCGGCCAGGTTGCGGAAGGCAACGCCGGCGGTCGTCGGGCGGGTCGAGGAGGGGAATGTGGCGCTCGACCTGCGCGCGGTCTTTCCGGAGGAGGACCGCGCCCTCGCGACCGCCGTGCTCGCGGCCCTAGTGCGCTAGGAGCCTGTCCGAGTAATACTCCGGCTGCCAATCCCGATGGCATCCGGCTGGCTGTGTCAGCCGTCGCGAAAAGTCCTCGACGTAGCTCTGGCTACGCCTCCGGGCTTGTCGCTCGGCTTCCTTGCCATCCGGCGCCCTCGGAATTCTCGCTTTCGTCGTTTACTAGGGACAGGCCCCTAGCGACTAAATCTCGCTGGCGGAGAGACCCAGGAAGCGGGCCAGCACCTCGCCGTCGTCGGCGGCGAGACGGAGCGCCAGGCGGCGCGCCTCGGCCTCGCCGATCCCTTCGCGGCACGCGGAGGGGTCGAGCCCCAACTCGGCCACGCCCACCGTGCGGCCCTCCGCCAGGATCACCACCCGTTCCAGCAGGTTGGCGAGCTCGCGCACGTTACCAGGCCAGGGCGCCAGCACGAGGGCCGCCATCGCCGCAGGGCGCAAGGTGGGCACTGCAACCCCGTGGCGGACGGAGGCGCGCGCGAGCAAGTGCAGCGCGAGCGGGGGGATGTCCTCCCTCCGCTCGACGAGCGCGGGCAGTCGGATCGGGAACACCGAGAGCCGGTGGAAGAGGTCGCGGCGGAACGAGCCACCGTGGACCGCCTCTTCCAGGTCGCGGTTGGAGGCGGCGACCACGCGCACATCGACCGTGACCTCGCCCTCGCCACCCAGACGGGTGACCCGGTGCTCCTCGAGGGCGCGCAGCAGCTTGGCCTGCGTGGCGAGCGGGACCTCTCCGATCTCGTCCAAGAACAGCGTGCCGCGGTGAGCCTGCTCGAAGCGCCCGACGTGGCGGGCGCTCGCCCCGGTGAACGCGCCGCGCTCGTGGCCGAAGAGCTCGGACTCCACCAGGCTCTCGGGGACGGCCGCGCAGTTGAAGGCGACGAACGGGCCGCCTCCCCGCCGCGAGAGCTGGTGGAGGGCGCACGCGAAGAGCTCCTTGCCGGAGCCCGACGGGCCGAGGAGGAGCACCGCGGCGTCGGTCGGGGCCACCCGCCGCAGCGCGGTTACCGCGCCCGTAAACGCCGGCGCCGCGCCCACCAGCTCCGGGAGCCCCTCGCCCGTGGGCGGGTTTTCGAGGAGCGCGCGCCTCGGCTCGCAGGCGGCACGCAGCGCCTCCAGCACCCGCTCCATGTCCAGCGGTTTGGGAAAGTAGTCCCGTGCCCCCTGCTTGAGCGCCTCCACCGCAGTCTCCACCGTAGCAAAGCCGGTGATCAGGAAAACCGGCAACAGCGGGTCCACCGTGCGCGCTGCGCGCAGCACGGCAAGACCGTCGGCGCCTGGGAGCTTGAGGTCGGTGAGCACCGCGAGGTACGGCCCAGCCCCTTGCAGGCGCTCGATGGCGGTGTCGCCGCGCAGCTCGAGCTCGATCTCGTACCCCTCATGACGCAGGGTCTCCGCCAGCATCTCGCCCAGGCTGCGGCGGTCCTCCACGATCAGCAGAGGGGCGTTCATGCCACTCCCTGGCGCGGCAGCCAGAGGAGGAAGCGCGAGCCGCCGCCCCGGCGCGGCTCGTGCTCCACGTCGCCGCCATGCAGGCGGGCAAATCGGCGCGCCAGGGCGAGGCCCAGGCCACCCGACGGCTTGCTGGAGACAAAGGGCAGGAAAAGCCGATCTCTCAGCTCGACGCTCACGCCGGGTCCGTCGTCCTCGACGACCACGCGCACGAGGCCGGGAGAAGTCTCCACCCTGGCTGCCACCCGACCGCCCTTTGCGGTGACCGCCTCGGCCGCGTTGCGCAGGAGGTTCTCCACCACCACGCCCAGGGCGAGCGCGTCACCCACCGCGGTCGCGGGCTGGCCATCCACCGTGAGGGTGACGGCGGGAAACGCCGTGCGCACCTTGCGTGCCGTCTCCTCGACGAGTTCCCTGAGCTCCACCGGAGCGCGCCGCAGGTCCCTTGGCTGGGCGAAGCGCAGGAAGCGGTCCAGCAATGCTGCCAGCCCCTCCGCCTCGTCGTTGATGGCGGCCGCGAAGCGGTCGCGATCCTCACGCGTCGCCTCCGGCAGCAGGCGCAGGTAGCCGCGCATCGTGGCGAGGGCGTTGCGCAGCTCATGAGTCATGCCGGCCGCCAGCTCGCCCAGAGCCGCCATCTGCTCCCGCTCGGCGAGTGCCCGCTCGAGCGCCTCCACCGCGGTGCGGTCGCTGACGAAGATGACCTCTCCCTGGGCGGAGCCATCGGCCGCCAGCAGCGGCAGACGCCGCACCTCGACCACCCGCTCGCCCAGCCGCCGGCCCTTTTCCCCCTCCGAGAGCACACCGGGCAGCGTGCCTCCCACCGCGAGGGACGGTACCAGCTCGACGACCGCGGCGTTGGCCGCCCGGACGGTGCCCGCGGGGTCGGTGATCACGACCCCCGCAGCGGACCCGCGGGTGAGCACCTCCGCGAGCACCTCGAGGTCGTCTGCCCGCCTCCGCAGCGCCGCCTCCGAGAGCTCGAGGCGGCGCACGGTGTCGCGGAACGTCTCCACCAGGAAGCGGTCCTCGGCCTCCTCGCCGGGCCCGCGCGTCACCCGCACGGCCTCCGCAAGCAGCTCCCGGTACGGCGCCAGCACCCGGGTGATCAAGGCCCACACGAGCAGGCCGCCGCCCACCGCCACCGCCACCGCGAGCGCGGCACCCACGCCGCGCAACCACCCGACGACGCGCGAGACCGGAACCACCGCCCGAACTAGGCGACCGTCCGCGAGCGGCTGATAGGCCACCAGCACCTGGCGGCCGGCGAGCGGCAGGGGACCCGCCACCGTCTGGCCCTTGCGCTCCCACTCCGAACGCGACGCCCACGGCCACCACGGCGGCTCCGGCGGCCCTGCGTCACCGATGTGCTCGACCATGCCGACCTCGGACATCACCGCCAGCCCCCAGCCCTCCTCGCGGAGGCCCGCGGCAAACCGGGTGGACTCGCCGCCGGCGATCCGCGAGGCCAGCAGCTGTGCGGCGGCCAAGGAGGCGCGGCGAGTCTCCTCCTCGACGAGACGAGCAACCGCCAGCATCCCTAGCATCTCCACGAGCACCATCCCCACCAGCATTAGGAGGGCGGCCCCGATGAGGAGCCGGGCCTCGCGGAAGCGCCGGGAGGGGAGCCGGCTGTTCACGGTCGCACCCAACCCAGCAGGATGGCGAGCGGGCTACCGACGAACAGCACGACAACCGTGGCGCCGGCCAGGAACGTCCCGAACGGGAGCTCCGTGTCCCGGCGGCCCCTGCCCATCGCGATCAGGCCGATGCCTACCACGGCCCCGACGGTGGCGCCGAGGCCGAGGGTGAGCAGCACTCCGCGCCACCCCAGGAATGCTCCCACCATGGCGAGCAGCTTGACGTCACCGAGCCCCATCCCCTCCACGCCCCGCACCCAGCGGTAGACGACGATCACCGCGTAGGGCAGCGCCGCACCGAGCGTGGCGCCGATCGCTGCGTCCGTGATGGAGACGAGCCCGCCCGCCAGCGAGCCCGCTAGACCGAGGACGATCCCGGGCAAGGTCAGCGCGTCGGGCAGGAGGTGGTGCTCGAGGTCGATGAACGCCAGGGGCAGCAGCAGCATCACCAGCAGCATTGCCTCGCCCCCGGCCAGCGTCAAGCCGAAGCGGACGACCACGGCGGCGGCAAGCGTGCCGCAGGCCAGCTCCACCAGCGGGTAGCGCGGCGAGATGCGGACCTTGCAGGCGCGGCACCGGCCTCCCAAGAGCAGGTAGGAGAGGACGGGCACGTTGTCGAACCAGCGCACCGGCGCCCCGCACGCGGGGCAGTGCGAGCCGGGCTTGGCCAGCGACATCCCGCGCGGCAGGCGGTGGACCACGACATTCAGGAAGCTCCCGAACACCAGCCCGTATGCGCCCGCCACCGCCAGCACAAACCAGCCCGGCATCATGGGATCAGCCACGCCTTCCCCCACCCGATCCGGGCTCCGGGTGCCGGGCTTCGGGCTCCGGAAGACCGGCGGCGCCTCTGTCGTTCCGGTGCCCTGGACCCGGTGCCCGGATCCCGGCCTTTTCCGCCAGCTCCCGGTACAGCGCCTCCTGCTGCCGGATCATGATCTCCCGGTCGAACTCACCGACACCCTCATTCGCTCGCGCAACCAGGCGCGCCCGCAGCGCCCCATCGGCCAGGATCCGCCCGGTGCGCTCCGCCACCCCAGCCACGTCTCCTTCCGGCAGTAGGAACCCGTTCTCCCCGTCCCGTACCACCTCTGGCACGCCGTCAACCGACATCGCGACGACCGGCACGCCGGCCGCCAGCGCCTCCACCAGCACCCGCGGCAGCCCCTCGAACCGCGATGTGAGCGTCACCACGGTCGCGGCGTCGAGCACCCCAGGCACGTCGCGCCGCCACCCCGGCAGGTGGAGGCGGCTATCCAGACCGGCCTCGCGCCTGAGCCGCTCGAGCCGCCCCCGCAGGACGCCGTCCCCCACCAGCAGGAAGTGGGCCTCCGGGAAACGGGGGGCAAGGCGGGCCGCCACCTCCACGAAGCGCTCGGGGGCCTTCTGCGGCTTGAAACACGCGATCTGGGCGACCAACGGCGCCGTGGGAGGAATGCCGAGTTCGCGGCGGACGACATCGCCGCCGCGGTGCTCGACGAACGGCTTGAGATCGATCCCCGAACGGATCACACGCGCCTTTTCCGCGGGAAAGAGCCCCAGCCGTATGCCCTCCTCGAGGTTGCGCTTCGATACCGCGATGAACGCCGTGGTCCACGGCGCCGCCAGACGCTCGGCCGCGAGGAACACCAGACGCACCGGCCCCGGCTGGTGCGGACCGAAACCGAAGCCGTGGATCGAATGAACGACCAGCGGCACGCCCTCGCGCCGGGCCGCCAGACGTCCGAGGATTCCGGCCTTGGAGGAATGGGTGTGCACGACCTGCGGGCGGAAGACCCGGATCGCCCGCCGCAGCTCGGACAGCGCCCGCACATCCGACCACGGGCGCACCTCGCGCCGCAGGTGGCGAAGCTCGAACAGCCCCACGTCGGGAAGGGCGCGCGCCTCGTGGAGCAGCTCGCCCTCATCGGCGCACGCCAAGCCGACCGCGAACTCGCGTCGGTCCAGCGCAGCCACGGTATCGAGCGTGTTGCGCTGCGCCCCGCCCAGCTCGAGCATCGTGATGGCGTGCAGGACCCGCAGCGGTGTCACGCTATCACCCGCCGGGCGACCGTCGCACCGTCCCACAGGGCGTCTTCCATGGTGGAGTACTTCCACTCCGCCCAGCGACCCGCAAGCACGACACCGGCTGCGCGAAAACTGCCGCGCAGGGCGGCCACCGCCGCCGGGCGCGCCTTGTTGAAGACGACGTAGGCGGGGTCGAGCCGCACCTGCTCCGTCACCAGTATGTCCGAACGCCGACGCAGGAGGCCCAGCTCCTCGAGGCCGGTCAGGCACCGCCGCAGGAGGTCAGCGGGCGCATCCGCTCCCGCCGGTACGCTGACCTCCATCGAGAGCGTATGGCAACCACGAGGGGCAACGTCCCCGTGGTTGGAGGGGATGCCGACCCGATAGAAGGGGAACCTCTCCTCCGGGATGTAGAGCCAGTGCTCCCGTCGCGGTGCGGGTCCGCGCACGCCGAGGTTCAGATTGACCACTGCCACTGCCCGCAACAGCGAAGCAGCTTCCCTCATCGCGCCGGCCAGGTCGCCGGTCATTGCCGCCAGGTGCGAGAGGGGTGCGGTGGCGACCAGGGTGTCCCACCCGACGGTCTCCCCCGACTCCAGCACCAGTTCCCGAGCACCGAGGTGCAGGGAGCGCACCGGCGTGGTTAGGCGCACCGGCACGGTTGCCGCGAATGCGTCGGGGAGAAGCTGGATCCCGCCATGCCGCGGGTACAGGAACGTCGCGTTGTAGCCCACCGACGTGCGGTACAGACCCAGCGCCCCATCGATGACATCGGCAAGATCGGAGCGCGGCACGTAGCGCCCCACCCACTCGGTGGTCAGTTCCGCCGGGTCGGTGCAGTAGAGCTTGCGGTTGTAGGGGAAAAAGAAGTGCCTCGCGAAACCCTCGCCGAAGCGTGCCAGCACCCAGTCCGCGAAACTCTTGCGATCCTCACCCCTTTCGTGGCCGCGTAGGTGAGCCTCGACGAAGCCCAGCAGACAATCCCTGCGTATCTCGCGCGGAAGGCGGTAGGTGTTGATCTGAATGGGATATGGCGTCACGGTCCCGGCCAGCGCGACGCCTGCCCGCCTCCGGTGCGACCGCAGCGCGCTGCGGATCCCGAGAGCCTTCAGGAGTTCGGTGCTCTCCGGCCGGGCCAGGTGGAGGAGGTGGCCGGTGAGGTCGAAACAAAACCCGTCCCTCTCGATGGTCCTGCATGCACCCCCCGCTCGCGTACCCTTCTCCAGCACGGTTGTGGCCACGCCTTCACGCGAGAGGTGATAGGCAGCCGCAAGACCGGTCAGGCCGGCGCCCAGGACCACGACGCGCCTCACCGCGGCACCTCCATTCGCACCCGGGCCAGGACGATGAGCAGGGCCAGCACCAGGAGCATGTAGAGCCCGAGCGCCCACACCCCTACCTGCCATGGCCAGAGCGTCGCGGTACCCACGCCCACCAGCGCACCCAGAAGGGAAAGAGCAAGAACAACGGCGACGGTCTTGCGGACATCTCCCCCCAGCCGGCGGCGCAGGCGCAAGGCGAAATGATCCGGACTGCCGTGCCAGAACGGCCTGCCCGCGCGCGCGCGCAACACGCTCACGTACGCGGTGTCCGCCAGAGGGACGGCGAGGATGGCGAGGGGTGCGAGGAAGCCCGCCGGGCTCCTGTCGCTCCAGCGGATCGCAAGACCGAGTGCCCCGAGGGTGACGCCAAGCGCAAGCGAACCGGCGTCACCGAGGTAGATGCGGGCAGGGTGGATGTTGAAGACGAGAAAGCCACAGAGCGCGCCCGCCAACGCAAAGCACGCCGCAGCCTCGGGGAACTCCCCGGTGGCCAGCGCCACGACGCCCATGGCCATCGCCGCAATGGCGCCGACACCGGCAGCCAGCCCGTCCATAATGTCCAGGAGGTTGAACGCGTTGCAAACAGCGAACAACCAGAGTGCGGCAAGCGGCCAGCGCAATCCTTGCGGCACATCTACGAGCTCGACGACCGCGCCGCTGCGCAGCAGCACAAACACCGCCACCGCCTGCCCCGCCAGCTTGGCCGCCGGTGTCAGCACCCCGAAATCGTCCACCAAGCCGACAAGAAGCGTGAGCGTCCCTGCCAGCAACAGGCCCAGCAGGAGAGTGTCAAAGGCGAAGACCATCCCGAGCGCCACCAGGTAGGCCAGGAAGACCGCGAGGCCGCCCAGGTACGGAACGGGCGTCGCCTGCTGCTTGAGCGCGCCGTCCGGCCGGTCCACGATCCCGAAGCGCAGCGCCGCCTGGCGTGCCAGCGGGGTGAAGTAGAGCCCGAGCAGGAACGCCAGCACGAACGCAAGGGGGATGAGCGGCACGCTCACAGCAACTCCGCCAGGCGGCGCCGCGGGAGCAGGCGCCGCTGCCGTGCCGCATGGCGCACGCGCGGCAGCACCGCCCGCAGGGCGGGCACGACCCCCGGTCGGCGGAGCAGGAGGACAGTCACCATGGCGATCTCCCCCGTCAAAAGTACGGGCAGGCGCTGCAGGAAATCAACCGTGTGCAGGTTGCGAATCAGCGTCGCCCAACGGTTGGCCAGAATAGTCGCAGCAAGTGCCGGCGGGCGGCGGAAGATCAGCCGTCCCCGACCGGGCGCGGCGGTGCCTCCGCGGCGGTGCGTGGCTCGCGCGCGCGGTTCGTATGCTACCTGCCACCCCGCGTTGCCCACCCGCCAGCCGAGGTCGAGGTCCTCCCAGAAGGCGAAGTAGTCGCGCGGGAAGACCTCGCCCTGCACCGCGGCGGCGGCCAACGCCGACCGCCGGTAGACCATCGCCGCGCCGCAGGCGGCGAGCACCCGGGCTGGGCTCTCGAACGCGCCGGCGGCCGGCGTGTCGTAGCCGCGGTCCTTCACCATGAGCAGCCAGCGCGTGAGCACCTGACCGCAGGAGTCGAGCGTCACACCATCGGGGCGTACCAGACGTCCGGCGACCCCGCCGACCCCCGGTTCCCGCGACAGCAGCTCGCAGCACACGGCGAAAAAGTCGGAAGCCGGGAAGCAATCCGGGTTGAAGAACCCCACCACCTCTACGCCCGGGTCGAGCGCCGCGAGGCCTGCAGCGCACCCCCCCGCGTAGCCGGCGTTTTCCTCGAGGGGCAGACCGCGCACGCCCTGCGGCGGCCGCTCGGCCAGGCGGCGCGAGCCGTCCGAGGACGCGCAGTCCGCCAGCACGACTTCGACCGGGAGCGTCTGGGCGCGCAGCGCCGAGATGCAGGCGGGGAGGTCCTCGCCCCCGTTGAAGTTGACCACGACGGCGGCCGCTCTCATCCCCGCCCCAGTGCACGCCACAGTGCGAGGTGGCGCCGCGCGACCTCATTCCAGTCGAACCTCACCGCGTGCGCCGGACCCGCGGCGCGCAGAACGGCCGCCTCCGCGGAGTCCTCCAGCACGGCGCGGAGCGCCTCCGTGAGCGCCTCCGCGTCGCCGCTCACGAAGAACCGCACCGCCGGCGCGAAGTGCTCGCGGTGAACCGGGATGTCGGAGGCCACGGCGGCGGCGCCGCAGGCCAGTGCCTCCGCCAGCGGGAGGTCGAAGCCCTCGCCACGGGAGGGTGCCAGCACGGCCGCCGCGCCCGCGTAGAGGGCGGGGAGGTCCGTATCATCTACCCACCCCAGACGCCGCAACCACGGCGGCGGCTGTGCGAGCGCCGACACCGGCGTCCGCGCCTCGCCCACGAGCACGAGTTCCAGATGAGGGTGGCTCTGGCGCAGCGCCCCCACGGCGGCGACGGCAAGATCCACGCCGCGGCGAGGCTCCAGAGAGCCCAGCTGTAGCAGGTACGGCCGCGCGAGACCGAGGCGCCCCCGGACCTCCTCGACCCGGGACGGTTCCGGCGGCGCGAAGCGCACGCGGTCCACACCGTGAGGGATCACGTGCACCCGGGCTGGGTCGACGCCGCACAGTACCGGCAGCTTCTCGGCCACCGCGCGCGAAAATGTGACGACCGCAGCCGCCAGTCGTGCCCCGCGCGGAATCAGGTAGCGCAATGGGTTGACAAGTGCCCCCGGGAACCATTCAGGGTGCTCTAGCACCAGCACATCGTGGATCGCGACCGTGACAGGGCAGCGCGGGGCGAGCGGCGGGTAGTAGAAGGGGAAGTGGAAGACACCGAAGCCCCCGGCAGTGGCGCGCTGGAGGTTCCACAGCACCCAGGGCAGCGTGCGCCGGGGTGCATCCGGCTTGAGGACCGTCACCTCCACATCAGGGTGCTGTACCGCCCCGCAGCCGGCAAGCAGACCCTCCAGATAGCGGGCCACGCCCGCCCGCGGGGGCAGCAGGCTCTTGCCATCCACTCCGACGCGCAGCGAACCGCTCACGCCCATCTCCCTGCACCCCGCCGACCTGCACCCTGCGCGGGGCATTTCTTCCGGGACCACAGGCCCCGACATGCTACGGCGCCACAACAACCGCCCGCGGCGAGCGCGCAGCTCGCTGGGCAAATCTCTCGACGAGGCTGCCCGGCCCAAAGGCCCGAACGCGGATGAGATGCAAGCGCAGGCGATGCAGCAGCCGGGCGGCAGCCCCGTCCGGCCACAGCTTTCGCCCGTAGCGCCGCTCCAGGATTTCCCGTTCGCTCAGGCTGGCCGGGTCGAGCGCTCCAGCGATGGTCTTGGCCCCGCTGTGCTTGCGGTACGCACCCAGGGCAGCCTGGATGTAGGCCACCGGCGGGGCCATCTGCGCCACGCGGGCCAGCAGATCTGTGTCCATGTGCAGGCGCAGCGACTCGTCCGCCAGGCCGACCCGCTCCAGCAGCAAGCGCCGGAAGAAGACCGACTGGTTGTACGGCCAGAAACCCTCGAGCCAGCGCCGCGCGGGCACGGGACACACCCCGATCGTTCCCAGCGGGAGACCGCGTTCATCCACGAGAAGCGTGTCGCCCACGACCACGTCGGTCCCGGGATGCCCGGCAATCGTCCGGGCGACCCGCCAGAGCGCCCCGGGAAGGTAGAGGTCGTCGGCATTCTGCCAACCGATCCATTCACCGACGGCGTGAGAAAGGGCGATGTTGAGCGCGTGGCTCTGACCGCGGTCGGGCTCGCTCTGCCAGTACGACACCGGCCAAGGGTCGCGGGCGAGAAACTCTCGCGTTCCGTCGGTGGAGCCGCCGTCGATGACGATCTGCTCCACCTTCGGGTAGCCCTGCGCCTCCACGCTCGCCACGCACACGCGCAGGAACTCGAACTGATCGAGCGACGGCGTCACGATCGAGAAGGAGGGCAGGAGGTCCGGCATGGCAACCTGTCCCGACGGGCGCGCCACGCTCACCGCCCTGCCGCGGGCCTCGCCGTAGTCGGCAACGGTCGGGCCGGGGGTGCACCGCTCACGTCCGGGATGCTGACTCTCACTCATACTATTCTAAGCTTGCGCGCGCCAGGCCGCGGCTTCGGACCTTGAAAGCGCGGCCGTGCGGAGCTCCTGAGAATGCAGATTGGCTTCGACGCCCGTGCGGCATTTCTCGACCCCCTTCGCGGGTTCGGACGCGTGACCCGCTCGCTGGCCGAGGCGCTGCTCCAGCTCCTGCCCGGCGACGTCGTCGTCTTCGCGCCCGCGGGATCGGCGGTACCCGACGCGTGGCACAAACACGCCGCCCGCATCGTTTCCCTCACGCGGCCACGCCGCGGCGCGTTCCTCTTCGATGCGCCCGCCTGGGCCGTCACGCTGCGCCGCCACCCCGTTGACGTGCTGCACCTGCCGGCGTGGGGGGTGCCGCACGGTCTGCCGTTGCCAGTGGTCGCGACGTTCTACGACGCCACGCCGCTCCGCTTCGCCTCGCCGCCGGAGCCTTGGCGGCGAGCGCGCGCCCGTATGGCCATTCGCTCCCTCACTCGAGCCACGGCCGTGCACGCGATCTCCGACTATGCCAGGCGCGAGTTCCTGGAGAATTTCGCGTTCCCCGAGGAGAAGGTGGTCGCCGTGCCCCTCGGGGTCGAGCCCTCGTTCGCCCCCGCTCCCCAGGCTGAGCCGCCCCGCCACCTGCTGTTCGTGGGTGGCGGCGACCCTCACAAGAACCTCGAACTGCTTCTCACGATGCTGGCGATGCCGGAGGCGCAGGGGCTGCCTCCGCTGGCGGTGGCGGGACCCGCGGCGAACGACACGCGTCTTGCCGATGCCGTCATCCAGGGGCGCGTACGGCCGTTGCCAGGCCCGAGCGACGCCGAGCTGGTCGCCCTCTACCGCCGTGCCCTCGCGTTGCTGATACCTTCGCGCAACGAGGGGTTCGGCCTGCCGGCGCTGGAGGCGATGGCGTGCGGTTGCCCGGTGGTGGCCGCGCGCGCGGGGGCGCTGCCCGAGGTGTGCGGGGAGGCCGCGCTCCTCCTGGACCCTGAGCAGCCGCGAGCCTGGCTCGACGCACTCCTCACCCTGCAGGCCGAGCCGCTACGGCGCGAGGCCCTCGTACAGGCCGGGGTGGCACGCGCCCGCACCTTCACCTGGGAGCGGTCGGCGCGGGAGCTCCTTGCCGTCTACCGGGCAGCGACCCTGGCGGAAAGCTCGCGCAGCTGAACCTTCAGCGTCTCGTCGCGACCGCGGCCACCGCCCGGTAGTCCCCGGGGGAGGCGGCAAAGGGATCGCTTCTCGCGCGTGCCGCCCACAGCAGGCGGAAGTTCTCGAGCCACGAGCCATTGCGGTCCAGCACACGGCCGGAGCGCTACTCAACCTCCGGGAGGTTGTCCACATGCGACGGCACGTCGCTGACCAGCGACGCCACTTCCTGGGGCCCGAGCAAAAGCATGGGGCCCAAACTCCCCACGCCGCGCACACCGGCCTCCGAGAGCGTTGCCGCCAGCGCCGGGTCGCCGAGCGCCTGCCAGCGCAAGCCCACCGGCCCGGGTTGGAGCGAGCCGGCCACCACGGTGAGCTCGTTGAGCACCACCGGGTCGTACCAGATGCAGGTCGATGGGAAGACCTCCCAGAAAGCGCGCACGAACCTGGAGCTCCCCAACGCCACACCGGCCAGCACACTCACCGCCCCGAGGGCAAGGATCAGGCCCCGGCTCCCGACGAGAGGGACCAGGACCAGCGGTCCCAGCACCGTCCCCGCAATCGCCCCGGCCGTGTTGGCCGCAGCCACCGAGAGGGGGGAACTCGCCCCGAACGCCAGGGTGGGCGGGAGGAGGAGCACACCGACCGCGAGCGCGAGCCTGATCTGCAGCCCTCCAAAACCCCCGAGGTGGGCATGCACAGCGATCCAGCCCAGGACGTCGCTGAAGTTGGCGACAAGCAGGATCTGGAGCCCCAGAAATACGCTTAGGACGATCTGGCAGACGGCCAGGGCCCGCCTGGGTCTTGCTGTCAGCCAGCGCGTCAGTGCCGATCCACCTGCGACACCGGCGAGGTAGACCACCAGGATGAGGGCAAAGGCGTAGACCCGCGAGCCGAGGTGGAGGAGGAGCACACGGGTCCACACCAGCTCGCAGGCGAGCGCAACGAAACCGAAGAACGCCGGGAAGAGCAGCCATGCGTGCCGTCGCGTTGGCGCTTCCGTTGCGGCGAACATCGTGGCCGCCGGAACACGGCCCTCGGCGAACCATACCAGCAGGGCCACCAGCAGGCCGAGGCTCGTGAACGACGCGAGGGTTCCGCGCTCGCCCACCTCGGGAAGCGTGACGAAACCCGCCAGCACCACCCCGGCCACCGCCCCGAAGGTGTTGGCCGCGTACAGGCGCCCCACTCGCCAGGCGAGCGCCGTGCCAAGGCCAATGCGGGCCACCAACAGCGGGAGCGTGGCGCCCATCGCGACGGTGGGCAGGGCCAGGAAGGCCCAGGTGAGCACGAACCTCGCCAGTAGCGGGAGCCCCCAGCCGGTGAGCGGCTCGGGCCCGAAGCGGGCAGCCACCCGCTGCAGCATCCCCAGCGCAGGGCCGGTCGCCAGCGCGGCGAGCGCGGCACCGGCCGCCGTCCCGCCCATGTACGCGGCCACCACGGCCATGGCGGTCCACAGCGAGTTACCGACAACCAGGTCAAGGGCACGCACCCACACGACCTCGTAGGCGAGGGCCACCATGCCGGAGACGAAGTGAGCAACGTCACCAGCGCCGCCATGCCACCCCCGCCAGGGCACATAAGCTCACCAGGGAGATCAGCGCGCCGGCCAGCAGCCCGGGGGGACGGTAGCGCGCCGTCACCACGTGCTCCCCCGCGCTCACCGTAACCCCATGCAGGATCCCCACGCCGCTCACGGGCGCGGCGGCCCGCCCGTCCACCAGCAGGCGCCACCCCGGGTCTGGCGTCTCGATCCACAGGAAAACCCCGCCGCCCTGGGCGACGCGCAGACGCCAGCGTCGCGCATCGTCCCGGCCCTCCGAGGCGAGCACCTCCCCGCAGTGGACGAGCGGCTGCCCGGGCGGCGGCAGGGCGCGCACCACGGCTGCCTCAGGGAACGCCTGGGGGTTGTCGTACACGTGGAACTCCCCGACGCGGCAGATCTCGGGGAAGCCGGACATCGGGTACTGCGAGACCACCCTGCGCGCCCCCGTGGCGTCGACCCACCAGCGTCCCGCCGGGCCGGGGTCGGCCTGTTCCAGTTGCTGGGCGAGCTGGGCGGACTGGAGAGGCCCGAACGTCCGCACCATACGCCTGCCGTCCCGCATCGCCACGTACCCCCAGCCCAGGGATCGGAACCTCCGATCGCGCTCGACCCCGATCCACTTCAGCTGCTGCCACGATGGCGGGACGACGTAGACCCGGCCCGCGCCACGTTGGGCATCCAGGCACATCGGGGTCGCTTCCCGGACCAGCTCCATGTGGAGCGCTGGGGCGCCGTGCACGGCCACGGCCACGGTCCCGAGCAACGCGGCCGGGGCGGCCAGGGGGGGCACCAGCGCGGCGCCGGCGCAGATGGCACCCAGCACCGTCGGCAGTGCGGAGCCGCCCAGCAACAACCCGTCGAGCGCGGCGGCCACCGCGACCGCGGCGCCGACCCAGGGCCGTGGACGCCGCGTCCCGGCCGCAGCCGCTGCCGCCACGACCAGCGTGACGGTGGCGGGGAAGAGCAGGCGGCCGGAGTAGCGGACCAGACCGGCCGTCAACAGGTTCCAGGCTTTCAACCCCCACGGGTACCAGGGCAGGACACTGGCCGCCACCAGACCCCACCCCCACCAGGCCAAGCGGCGTACCTGGGGGCGGCGGTCAAAAGCCGCGATTCCGCCGAGCAGGAGAGCCCAGAGTGGCAACGTCAGGTCGGGAACGAAACGAGCCCCGATGCGCTCCGGCGTCCTTCCCCCCGGCACTGCGGCCGCCACTAACTCTCCAGGAACCACCACGCCCGCCATTCCTCCCAACGGATCCCCCCCCGGCCCGCGGTTGCCCCCCCGCACCCAGGACGCAAACGGCACGGCCTGCACCGCCACGAGACCCACCGCCAGGACGAGCGCCCCAAGCACGCGCCGGCGCGGCGCAAGCGAGAGCGCGACGAGGCCGGAGGTGAGGGTTAGCTGGGGTTCCGCCGCAAGGTACGAGGCCGCCGCGAACACCGTGACCAGGACTGCCCGCTCCTCCAGGGCCGCCCAGCACAGCCAGGGCATCCACGCCAGCGAGTCCAGGTTGTTGAGCACCCCCATGGCGCCCAGCACCGGCCCTGCCGCCACGACCCCCCACCCCGCGGCGACGTCGAGCCAGGCACCGGCGCCCAGCCGGCGCGCGAGCAGGGCGCAGCCCAACCCCAGGAATGCAAGGTGCAGGCCGGCTTCGACACCGACCGCGATCGTCGGCGGCAGCACGCTCGCCAGCCACGCCGGCGGGTAGAGCAGGCCACTCTGGGGGTTGGCGAAATAGGGCTCGCCGCACCCCACGTTCGGGTTCCAGAAAGGACCGCGCGAACCCGACAGTACCGCGGCGGTCCCTTCCCGCAGCGGTACGAAATAGGCGGGAATATCGCGCCCGGATACCGGCCGCCCGAGGAACGCGGCGAGTGCCACCACCACGCCCGGCAGGGCGGCAAGTGCGAGCCGCCACGCCGGTTTCACGGCGTGCCCCCGGTGGCCGTCCTGAGACGCTCAAGCATCACGGGGTCGGCCCAGGCCAGCGCGCTCTCGTAGGCGCTCACGAACGCAACCCCGCGTGCACGCCCCGCCGCCGCCTCCGCGTGCCGCAACGCGTCGCGCGCGGGGACGATCTGCCCGCCGGCGAGGTAGAGAACCGACTGCTCGAGCCAGGCCGCGACGCAGTTGGGCTCCAGCGCCACCGCCGCCCTGAGGGCCTTCCAGGCCCCGGCACTGTCATTGACGAGACGGAGCGCTTGCCCCTCGCCGAGCGCCGCAAGGGCATCCTGCGGGTTGACGCGACGCGCCTTCGCAAAAGCCTCCGCCGCGGCCCGCGCGAGATCCGCCTCGCCACGCACCTTCGCGCGGGCCAGCCGCACGCTGCCGAGCACGCGCCACCCGCGGCCGAAGAGCGGCCTCGCCGAGCACCCCCACCAGGCGATCCCTTCGGCGTCCGCGAGCGCGTTGTCGTTCCGTGGACGGCCATACAGGATCGTGTTCGCCCGATCGATCAGAACCTCCGGCGCCTCACCGGCACCCCAGTTTGGCAGGGCAAGGACGGACCCGGCCACAACTGCGAGAGCCGCCACGATGACCACCCGGGCAAAGGCTGGCCCACACTGCCGCCCATGCACCCTCGGGAGCACGCTGCCGACCGCCAGCGCCGAAGTCCACGCCACCGCCGGCACCATCAGCTGCGAGTTGAGCGCCGAAGTGACGAGAACGGCTGCGATCACGCCCCAGGCCAACGGGTACGCCGGGGAGACCCGACGAACCACGCTGACGGACAGCCCGAGCAGCAGCAGGGCTCCGGGGAGCCCGAGCGTCGCCGCGACCTGCAGGATGTCGCTTTCGGCCAGGTCCGGAACGCGGGCAAAGCGGGCGTACTCGCCGTCGCGGGGGAAGTTGTGCGCCAGCGCGGCGTCCGCGTACCCCCCAGGCCCGCACCCGAGGGGGAACCCCGCCCGGGCGACGCGCAGCGCAACCGCCCAGATCCGCACACGCTCGTAACGGAGGGGGTCGCGGTCCGCGAGCACGCGCGCAGCCAGCCCGAGGCCGGCCACGACCACGAGCACCCCGGCGGCCAGCCGGACCCGCGCCCCGCTACCGGCCGCGAGGACCCAGACGAAGGCCACCGCCACCAACCCGAGCAGCGCGGCCCGCGATCCGGAGGCGACCACGCCGCCGGCGGCTACGGACAGGAGCGCCGCGCGCAGCGCCGGAGGGACGCGTAGGAGAGGGACCAGGGCCAGCGCCAAGAGCGCCACCGTGGCGGCGAGGTTCGGGTTGCCGAACGGGCCCGCGGGCCGCCCGACGAAGAGCAGGCGCTCGACGATCAGCCAGCCCGCCGCGCCCACCCCTGCCGCGGTCACCGCGACCCGTCCCCAGGCCGCCACTCGTGGCATCCCGCACGCGAACGCGAGCCCGAGGGCCGCGGCCCCGGTCGCAACGCAGGCGCCGGCGTCGCTCACGGCGACCGGGCGCAGAACACCGTCCAGCGCAGCCCATGCAATGAGCGCTGCAAGCCACGCCCACGGACCGGCCCAGACGGCGAGCCGACCTCCCGCGGCGATGCAAAGCGTGGAGACCAGGGCGACCGTGAGCACCGCCACTACCGGCGCGGGTGCCATCCCCTGCGGTGTCAGCACCCAGGCCGCCGCCAGAGGTACGAGCAGGGCGGGCAGGTACCTCAGCGGGCCAGCGAGCACGCGGCCTCCAGTTCCGCACCGCCCTGCCGCCACGGAGCGCGCAGCCGCGCCTCGCGCGCCCACACGAGCGCCTCGCCGGGCCGCCCCTGCCTAAGCAGGAGCCGGCAGCGGGCCTCCGCCCAGCTCGCCGACAGCGGCCGTACCCAGGCCCGCGACGCGAGCTTCTCGTCCAGAGCCGACAGCACGGGCGCCGCGGCTCCGGACTGGAGGGCGAGACCGGTGGCCAGCTCGAGGGGCGTCACGGTCCAGGGGGCCCACCGCGACGCCGCCAGGGCGGACTCAACTCCCCGTCCGGGTGGCGAGGAGAACGCCGGCGCCAGCTCCACCTCGCTTCGCCACGCCAGGACGGCGAGCAGCGTACCGCCGCCCAACAGCGGCAGCAGCAGCCAGGTGCGCAGCGCTCGCTTCGGCGCCGGGAGCACTCGTCCGGCCAGTGTTCCTGCGAGCACCGCCCAGGGGAGCAGCACCTCGGGCGCGTACGCCGAGAAGTCAACCAGGTTGTGAAGTGGGAGCACCGCAACCGAGAGGACGAGGCCCGGGTGCGCGGCCCCGCTTTCGCGCAGCAGCCGCACGAGCCCGTACACCCCGACCGCCAGGAGGCCCACACCCGCGAGGCCGAGCTCGGCGAGGAGCTGCAGGTAGGTGTTGTGCGCGAACGGCGTGATGTTGCTCGCCGCCGTGGGGGCGAGCAGCCCCGCCTGCCCAACGCCTCCCAGGCCGACCCCGAGCCAGGGGTGGTGGGTAAAGACCCACGCAGCCGTACGCCAGTTCACCCAGCGCAGGGCAATCGGCTCCAGGCGCACGAGGTCCGGCCGCGTGACCAGCGTGAACGCAGTCACCGCAACCAGGAGAAGGAGCGCGACTCGGACACCCGTGCTGCGCAGGTTGCGCAGCACGAGAGGGATCAGGAGGACCCCCGCGACCGCTAGGGCGGCCAGAGAGCGAGTAAGCGCGACTGCGGCGGCAACCGCGACGAGCACCGTGCCCCAGCCGGCCCGCCGCCATCCTGACGAGCGCCACCCCCGTTCGGCCACCAGCGGCGCCGCAAGCAGGAGGAGCGCGGCGTAATGTCCGGGCAGCGTCGAGGTGCCGAAGACCCTCCCGCGGCCTAGCCGTATCAACGCCGCCTCCCGCCACTGCACTGGCAGGGTGTCCACGAAACCACGCGCCCGCTCGAGCCCACCCAGAGCCTGGCCGAAAGCCACCACCGCGGTGAGTGCGAGGCCGAGCGCAAGCAACCCCAGCACGCGGTCGTCCGAAACGGTGCGGCGCGCGAGACCGAACAGCAATGCCGCGGCCACGAAGAGCAGCGAGTGACGCAGGGCGCTCTCGTGGTCCGTCGCGACCAGCCACGACAGGGCGATCAGCAGCAGGCCGGCGACGAGCCAGCGTTCATCCAGGAGGCGGCGCTCGCCAGGGGCGAGGGCGAGAACCACCACCAGGATCACGAGCCAGAGGAGGGGCGAAAAGGCGGCGTAGCGCGCCGCACACCAGCCGGACGCCACCGCGGCAGCCGCAACAACCAACGGCAACCGGTGCGATGTCATGATAGAAGTCTAGCCCGATTCATCCATGGGCCGCAGGAGGAGAAAAGAAAAGGGGGGACTCTCGTCCCCCCGTGCGTGCAGCAGCTCGTGCCTGCTCAGTTCGTCTGCATGCCTTCCGGCCAGGCATAGAACTGACCGTTCGAGAACACGATCGCGTCCCCGAAGTCGGTCTTCGGGCCCTGGGCCGCGATCGCGCCCGCATTGCCCTTCGCCTTCGAGTAGATCGTGTAGCTGGTCCCGGCCGTGGTCAGCATCGCCACCAGCGACTGGTTCCAGCCGTCGTTCTGCGGCAGCACCTTGATGAAGGTCGGCTGCAGGTACGGGGCCAGGTCCGTCACGGTGGCGGCGTCCACCTTCGGGTAGTAGTTGAAGTCCACCGAGTACGCCTCGAGGGCGGTGCCGATGCTGCGGATGTCCGCCATCGTCCTCTTCTGCCGCCCACGGTTGATGGCGTTCAGAAGGTTCGGAATGGCGATGGCCGCGATGATGCCGATGATCGCCACGACGATGAGCAGCTCGATCAGCGTGAAACCCTTTTGCCTTCTCATGAGACCCTCCTCTCGGGGTAGGCTTTACGCAAGGCCTGTGCCACGCTTGAGGCTTCCACAGGCGGTTCTTGGTGACGTCTGGCGTCACTAAGGGGGTTCCCCGGTGCCAATCTGCGGCACATCAGTTGGCCCGCGTCCCCTCCGGCCACAGTACGAAGGCACCGGTCACGAGCACGATGTCGTCGCTGAAGTCTCGGGTGGGACCGACCGGAAGGGCCTCTTGCAGCAGGCCGTCGGCGCCCAGGCTTCGCACCGTGTAGCTGCGCCCATCGGACTGATAGAGCATCATCCGGCGCCATCCGTCCAGACCCGGGAGGAGCTTGACGTACGTCGGGGTAAGGAACGGGACGAGGTCCCCCACGGTACCGTCCGGTACGTTGGGGAAGGAAACGAAGTCCGTGGCGTAGCTGGAGACGGCGGTGGCCACGGTGCGCATGTCCGCCATCGTCCGCCTCTGGCGACCGCGCTCGATGGCCGAACGGATGCCGGGAATGGCGATGGCGGCCAGGATGCCGATGATCGCCACCACGACCAGCACCTCGGCCAGGGTGAAGCCCCGGCTTGCCCGCCGCATCACGCCCCCCGCGTGAAATGACTCCAACGGCGCACTGATGACTGGGCGCATTCTAACACTCGCGCGCAGGGAGCAGGCGCGTGCCACCCGCGGGCGCCTCCCGACCGGGTAGACTTCTGCCGTGGCGCTCCGTGACAGGTTGCCCCTGGCTCTCCTGGCGTTGTTCTGCGGCGTCGTCTACCTCCCCCACCTGCTCATCGGCGAGGTTCTTCCGGCGCGCGATGTTGCCGCCACCCAGATCCCGTGGCGCACAGTCTGGCGCCAGCAGGTGCTCAGCGGGACTCCGCCGCTCTGGGACCCCTTCTCCAACGGCGGGCGTCCGCTGCTGGCCAACCCCAACACCATGGCAGCCTACCCGGGAACGTTGCTCTTCCTGCTCATGGCACCAGAGGTCGGTTCCGCCTGGCACATCGCGCTCCATCACCTCCTGCTGCTCCTCGGCTGCTACCGGCTGGCGCGCCGAAGCGGGGCCGCACCCGCCTCGGCGGCGGTCGCTGCGGCGGTCGCCGGGAGCTGCGGCGTCGCCTGGTCCGGCGTCACGTTCCTCAACTTCCAGGCCTCCCTCACCTGGGCGTTCTGGGCGCTCGCAACCGCGCTCCCACCACCTACGTCGGGAGTGGCTGCGGTGCGCCGCGGCCTGGCGGGAGGTGCTCTGATCGGGCTTTCCTTCCTCGCTGGGGAGCCGATTACCGCGGGGTTTGCAGGCATCGCCTGGGCGGCCGTGGTGGTCACGACATGGCGGCCGGTGCCGTGGAAGGCTCTCCTCGCCATGGGTGGGGGCGCCTTTGCCGTCGCGGCCCCGGTGCTCGTTCCCCTTCTCGCAATCTACCCAGAGACGGTGCGGGGCGCCCTGAGCCCGGCGGAGGGAGCCCTCTGCGCCGACGCTCTCGCACCCCGTCGCTTCCTGGAGCTCCTCTTCCCCAATCTGCTCGGGCCGCCCCTGGCCGATCTCCACGCCGGCTTCTGGGCGGCGCCCTCGTTTCCCTGGCAGCGGTACTACCCCTTGATCTTCCTGGGAGCGGGACCGCTCCTCTGCCTTCCGTTTGCCAGGCGCGCGGGACGCACCCTCACCCCGTGGTGGGTGATTGCCGCTGCCGGAGCGCTGGGCGCCACGGTGCTCTCCGTCCCGGCCATCGCCAATCCGGCCCAGCAGGTGCCCTTCCTCGGGTCCGTGCGTTTCGCGATTAAGTTTCTCGTGCTCACCACGCTTGCCCTGCCCCCTCTGGTGGCCGCTGGGTGGGAAGGGCTCGCCGCCCGGTGGGTCGAGGCAGGGCGCCGATGGTCGCGGGTGCTCCTGCTCACTGGGATGTGCCTCGCCCCGCTCGCCATCGGCCCGGACCGGCTGATGCGACCGCTCCTGGCGGAGCTTTACCCCGCCTCCAGGGCGAGCCTTGCGGAGGTCCAGGGTGCGCAGTTGCGGCGCGCGGCGCTGTTGGACTGGGTGGCGCTCGTCCTGCCCATCGTGACCGTGGCGCTCGCGGGTCCGGCCCCCGTCGCTGCGACGGCCGCCGTGCTTGTCGCCAACGCGCTTGGGGGCTCGGGCACGCTGCTGTTCGCCGACGCCGCCACGTGGGCCCAGCCGCCCGCGGCACGCGCAAAGCTCCGGGAGGCTCCCACGGTCGCGGTGCTGGAGCTCCCGGAGAAGCAGCAGAGAGGCGGCGCCCTGCCACCGCTCGAGCGGTTCTGGTGGATGCACGAGGGCCTCTTCCCCGAGTACGGTACGCGCTGGGGCGTCTCGTACGTCCTCACCCGCGGTCCCGACGGCCTAGAACCCGTGCACCAGGAGCTGCTGGCGGCCGCCTCCGGCCACATGTCGGCGCAGGAGCGCGCCCGCCTGGCGCGCTCGCTGGGTGCCGACGCCGTGATCTGCACGGCACCGGTGCAGGGGTGGACCGGAGGAACCGTCGGCACCCTCTGGCTAGGCGTGGCCGAAGCCGGCCCGCGAGCCTACCTGGCCCGGCGCTTGCTCCCGGCCCAGGACATGCTGAACGCCGCGACGATCCTGGCGGCTGCGAGCTTCCGCGCAGGCGAGGACGCGGTCGTCGTGCGCCCCGGCGGCGCGCGCGAGGCGGGTGGAGGCACCGTTGTCGAGCTCTCCGGCCAGCCGCACGACCGCCGCTTCGACATCGCAGCAAACGCCGCCGGCCTCCTGGTCGTGCAGCAGAGCTACATGCGATGCTGGCGGGCCACCGTGGACGGAACACCGACTGCCATCGTGCTCGCCAACGGCGCCTGCACTGGTGTCCCCGTGCCGGCTGGGCGTCACCGAGTGCGGCTGTTCCTCGACGCCACCCCCTACCGGCTTGGCCTCCTCGGGCCGCTCCTTCTCCTCCTGGTGACGATCCTCAGCCGGCGGGCGGGGACATCACCGGGCCACGTGGAGCCCAGTGGTGGCGTGGCGCGTAGCAGCCCGGCCAACCCACCGGGGCCGTGACCGTGAACGCCAGCACCTCGCAGGCGTAGTCATAGGCGAGGCCGGCCTTGCCGTGCACCGCGACGTCAACGAGGTAGCGACCGGGTGCAAGCTCCAGGCGCGGGAATTCAAGATCGATCTCGCCGGTCCCGGCGAGTTGCTCGGGCCGCCACCCGTCCAGGTCGGTGTTGGTCCCGAAGACGTGCGAGCCGTCCTCGCGGTTGATCGCCACCCCGAACACGAAGTCCTCCTGAGGCACGCGCACGGTGTACGTGATCCGGATCGAGGCCGACTCGCCGTTCGAGACCATCCGCAGCGGCCGGCCCGCGGCGTCCACAAGATCGACTCCGTCCAGGTTCACCGCGCCGTTTCCCCACCGCCGGCCCTGGCCCGGCTGCGTCTCCTCGCCCGCCTCCTCACTCGCGACATCGGAGCGGTAGCGCGCCACGACCGCGCCCGCCGCCCCCGTCATCACCGGCGAACCCTGGCGCAGATACAGGGCGCGCTGGGCGACGTGCTGGACCAGGCCCAGGTCGTGGCTCACCAGGAGGATGGCCGTTCCCTGCCGCTGCAGCGTCGCAATGCGGTCCAGGCAGCGGTGGGCGAACGCCTCGTCCCCCACCGCCAAGATCTCGTCCACCACCAGTACGTCGGGCTCCACAACCACGGCCACCGAGAACCCGAGCCTGACGTACATTCCCGAGGAGTAGGTCTTGACCGGCTCGTCGATGAAGTCACCGATACCGGAGAACTCGACGATGTCCGGCAAGCGCCGCAGGACCTCGGCGCGGGAGAGCCCGAGCATCATCCCGTTTACGATGGCGTTGTCGCGGCCGGAGATTTCCGGGTGGAAACCCGCCCCCAGCTCGATGAGCGCGGTCACACGGCCGTTCACCTCGATGCTCCCCTGGCTGGGTCGCAGGATTCCGGCTACGAGCTTGAGCAGGGTCGACTTTCCTGACCCGTTCGGGCCGATCACCGCAACCGTCTCGCCCTTGGCCACGTCGAGGTCCACACCGGAGAGCGCCAGGAAGCCCTCGTGCTCCTGCTGCACCCGCCAGAGCTCC